>DASCPX010000063.1:0-70962 GCA_036012755.1 Myxococcota bacterium
TGGCGACCCAGCACGACGACACCAACGGCGACGGCGTCCCGGACGAGGGCGAGGTCTACGTCGGCACGACGACCGCGCTGTTGACCTGGTTCGAGGGCGAGGTCCCCACCGACTTCGCGGTCATGGGCATCGTCTCGGGTTGGAACGCCCTGGACATGTCCGAAGGCGAAGGCGAGTTCCCAGAGGTCATCGACACCAACGCCATCCCGATGGACGCCATCCCCCACAACGACAGCATCACGATCGGCGGCACGGCGGACGAGGGCTACCGTGGGCGGCTGACCCTGTTGCCCGCGATCGCCTTCGAAGGCGGCGAGGTCGAGGAGTTCCTCTACGACGAGGAGCTCGGCGCCACCTGGGAGATCGCCCTGGACGGCGGCCCGCCCGAGGATCACCTCAGCGAGGGCGAGGGTGGCGGCGGCTACATGGCCTACGAGGTGCCCCTGGCCTACGAGGACACCGATCACAGCGGCGGCGTGAGCGAGGGTGACGGCGGTTTCGCCTTTGCCTGCGACGGCGACAACACCGCGGCGCTCCTCTGGATCCCACAGAGCGACGATCCGCTCACCGCCTGGTCCTCCCTCGCCTACGGCTTCGGCACCGGCTGGACCGCCCTGTCGATCCCGCCCGACGAGGCCGAGGAGCCGACTGTGATGGCCGAAGAGGATCTCGGCGGCCTGTCCATCGACGGCAACTGCACTCTCGGAGAGTGACTGATCGCCGCCGGGCGTTAGACGCGCGGCATGGCTGAGTTCGTCTTCCAGATGATCGGGGCATCCAGGGTCCTCCCCTCCGGGAGGAAGATCCTGGAGCCCACGTGGCTCTCGTTCTTCCCCGACGCCAAGATCGGCGTCATCGGTCACAACGGCTCCGGCAAGTCCACGCTCATGCGGATCATGGCCGGGCTAGACGAGGAGTTCGACGGCCAGACCATCCTGCGCCCCGGGGCCACCGTCGGCTACCTGCCCCAGGAGCCGGTCCTCGACGAGAGCCTCGACGTGAAGGGCAACATCGAGCTGGGGCTGGCGAGCTGGCGGGACCTGCTCGCCCGCTACGAGGCGGTCTCAGAGGCCTTCGGAGACGCCGACGCCGACTTCGACGCCCTCATCGACAAGCAGGCTCGGCTCCAGGACCAGATCGACGCCGCCGGGGCCTGGGACCTGGAGCGCACCATCGAGATCGCGATGGACGCCTTGCGTGTGCCTCCTGGTGACGCCGCGGTCGCCCACCTCTCCGGTGGCGAGAAGCGCCGGGTGGCGCTCTGCCGGCTGTTGCTCGAGAAGCCCTCGCTGCTGCTCCTCGACGAGCCCACCAACCACCTCGACGCCGAGTCCGTCGCCTGGCTCGAGCGGCACTTCGCCGAGTACCCGGGCTGTGTCGTCGCGGTCACCCACGATCGCTACTTCCTCGACAACGTCGCGCAGTGGATCCTGGAGCTGGACCACGGCCACGCCCACCCCTTCCAGGGCAACTACTCGGGCTGGTTGGAGCAGAAGCAGGAGCGCCTCCGCAAGGAGAAGAAGTCCGAGACCGAGCGTGGCAAGAAGCTGGCTCGGGAGCTGGACTGGATCCGCAAGTCCCCGAAGGGTCGGCAGACGAAGTCGAAGGCCCGCATCACCGCCTACGAGGACCTCGTCGCCAGCGCCGGCGACAAGCGCAAGGGCACCGGCGCGAGTATCTCGATCCCGCTGACCCGGCGGCTCGGCACCAAGGTGATGGTCGCCGAGGGCATCACGAAGGCCTACGGCGACAAGCTCTTGTTCGAGGACCTGTCCTTCCAGCTGCCGCCAGGGGGCATCGTCGGGGTCATCGGGGCCAACGGCGCCGGCAAGACCACCTTGTTCCGCCACATCGTCGGCGAAGAGGGCCCCGACTCGGGCTCCCTGACCCTCGGGGAGACGGTCGACCTCGCCTACGTGGACCAGGGCCGCGACGCGCTGGACCCGGGCAAGTCGGTCTGGGAGGAGATCACCGGGGGCCACGAGATCGTGACCATCGGCGGTCACGAGATGAACAGCCGCGCCTACGTCGCCTGCTTCAACTTCCGCGGCAGCGAGCAGCAGCAGAAGGTCGGCACGCTCTCCGGCGGCGAGCGCAACCGCGTGCACCTGGCCAAGCTGCTCAAGCGGGGCGGAAACGTCATGCTGCTGGACGAGCCCACCAACGACCTCGACGTCGAGACGCTCAACAACCTGGAGGAGGCGCTGCTGGACTTCCCCGGCTGCGCGGTCGTCATCAGCCACGATCGCTTCTTCCTCGATCGCATCGCCACCCACATGCTCGCCTTCGAGGGCGACAGCGAGGTCTTGTTCTTCGAGGGCAACTACCAGGAGTACGAGCGGGACCGGAAGAGGCGTCTCGGAGACGTGGGGCCCACCCGCATCAAGTACAAGAAGCTGACCCGATGACCTGGTTGTTGGCCTGCAACGGGGACCCCAGCACGCCCGGCCCGGACGACTTCCTCGCGGAGGTCGACTTCGTCGTGGAGCGAGGTGGCATCGGGCCGGAAGTGGTCAGCCTCGGTACGGGCTCGATCGTCGCCTTCGACGGCGAGGACGAGATCACCTGGGCCGCGCGCAGCGACGACGGCTCGACGGAGCTGTTGATCGTGCTGGACGGCCCGGACGTGGCGCTGGTCCGCTATCGCAAGGGCCAGCAGCACATCCTGGACGCCCACGCCACCTGCGAGGCCGCGCAGACCGGATGGGAGCTGTCGTTTTCCTGCTCCGACCTGCACACCGAAGACGGCGTGGTGGACCCGGACGGCAGCGAGCCCTGGGCCATCACCGAAGGCGTCTTCACCGGGGGCTCCGTGCTGGAGGGGCCCAGGGGAGAGCTGGTCGCCGGCGAAGGCTACAGCTGGGGTGTCTCTGTCGATGGCCGCGCGATGAACGAGGCCATCGTGGCCCCCTGGCGGGCCGGCGAGTGGTGGGTCTGGCACGCCGATGACGAGGGCCGGGCCGACGACGTCGAGTTTCGGGTCGTGCCGGAGGTCGGTCAGATCGAGATCGAGCGCCTCGCCCGGGAGCAGGTCGCGCTCGAGACCCCCGTCGAGCTGAGCCTCGTCGGCGAGGCGAGCATCACCGCCACCCTCGATGGCCTCGACCATGTCGGCACAGAGGTCGACATCGTGCTGTGGGAGGACCTCGTCGAGGGAGAGGACGACAAGCTGGTCGTCATCAAGTGAGGCGCCGGCTTGGAGCGGTCCTCTCGATGCAAGGCGGGACCGATGTTGTACGGCCAATGCGAGTCGTTCAGACTGTCGTCCGAGAGTCCCAGGAGGGAGCATGACGGGTTGGCGTTGCGTTGAGAGGATGATCGGCCTCTGCTGCTGCTTGTGGTTGCTGGTTGCTGGTTGCTTTCGCCTCACCTTCCTACGCATACGAGTGCGCGAACGGGAAGAACTCGGATGACGACTGCGACGCAGGCGGCTCGACCGACATCTGTGATGTCGACGGGGACGACAAGTGGGCGGGCGATCTCAGGATCCCCGGAGACACGTTGCCGATACGACGTGGGAGCACGGAAGCTCCGGCGGGGTCCTGTGGATGGCGGTCTACGGCACGGCTGGGAACGGGTCTGACTACTGCTGCTACACGACCGACGGCACGGTCGGGATGCTCGTCTACGGGACGAACAACGTCGACAACCTGACCATCCACGATGGGACCGGGGCGAAGTCGTTCAGGCCCGCTGATGGTGACAAGGAGGACACCTATGACATCGAGGTGTGGGGACGTGGCGGGGACGACTTCATCGAGACGCCGGCGGATCACACGGTGGACCTCACATGGAAGCTCTACGGCAACGGCGGGGACGACCTGCTGACCGCCAACTACGATGGCACCGCCTCAAGCGATACCGAGATGGACGGGGGCGCCGGAATCGACACGCTGAACGGATCCGCGGGCGACGACACGCTCCGGGGCGCGGGGGAAGCAGACACGATCTACGGGGGCAGCGGAGACGACACCATCTACGGCGGTACGGGGAACGACGCCCTCTACGGCCAAGGCGATGACGACACGATCTTTGGCAACGACGGAGACGACGACATCTTCGGCGGTGACGGTGTCGACACGCTGAGAGGAGGCGACGACGACGATGACATATGCGGGGACGACGGCAACGACGCCCTGCATGGCGATGCAGGAGATGATCGTCTTTGGGGCGACGATGACGTTGACACCGCACATGGCGGTCCGGCGTCCGACTACGATGAGTGCGACGCTGAGACCGAGAGCAGCTGCGACGCAGATCCGTCCACGAGCCCATGCCCCGGTTGAGGGCCGAGTCCAATGATCATCGCCGCACTTGCGGTCGTAGGCGGACCAGCGGCCGCCGATAGCCCGGACCTACAGGAGACGACCTGCACGGGTGACTCCCCTGATCGCTGTGGCCAAGCCGTCGCGGTGTTGATCGGCGCTTCCTTCGAGCCGGACGCTACGACCGTCGCCGTGGGCGCTCCCTCTTTCACCTCGGCCGAGGAGAGTGAGGGCGCCGTCTACCTGTTCGAACTGGCTGAGGGGGGCATGCAGTACGCATCGACACTCAGTCATCCTGGAGGCGTCACGAAGAGCTCCTTCGGGGAGGCGCTCGCACCGGTCGACATCGACTGCGATGGAGGTGACGAGCTGGCCATCGGTGCGCCCGACCAGGCGACAGTGTTTTCGGCCGAAGGTGCGGTCTGGGTGGTCTCGGCTTCAGGGTTCGACGAGATCCAGCTCCCGGCACGACGGGACGCGAAGGCGGGCCGACGCCTGGCCCATGGCGGTGACATGGACTCGGATGGCTGTCCCGACTTGCTCGTGGGCGCCTACGGTACCCAGTCCGGCGGGACCGTCTACCTCGTCCCCGGGTCACCGGACTCCCAGACCGGGGGCGAGTTGGCGTCCTTCACCCTGAGTGATGCCCGGTCAGGAGACACCTTCGGGTACGCCGTCTCGTCTGCAGGTGACACGGACGGTGACGGCGTGGACGAGTTCCTGGTAGGGGCTCCAGGGTACGCGGCCGGTGGTGGGGCGTTCCACGTCTCCTCAGCCACAGCCGTTCCCGTGGCATTGGACGCAGCTGGGCTCGGCTCCGGCGATTCGTTTGGATATGCCGTCGCCGGCGGTACCGATCTCGACGACGACGGCTACGACGACCTCGCCGTCGGCGCTGTCTCCCATGCCGACGGCGGCGGTGTCTGGCTCTACCGTGGGGGCCCTGACGGCGTCGAGGAGTGGCAGACGGTCACGCCGGGTCCGCGCTACTCCGGCGCCGCATTTGGGAGCAGCTTGGCAATGCACGCCGACGTCGACGGCGACGGTGTCGGTGACATTCTGGTCGGTGCGCCGGCGGCCAGCGACGTCACCGATCACGGGGGTGCAGCTTTCCTCTACCACGGCACGGCTTCCGGTTTGATCGGCCAGGACGCGATCGTTCCGGCGGGGTCGCTCTACAGACAGCAGTTCGGCGAGTCGCTCGTCAGCCTCTCGGACGAGTCCGGGCGATCCGGATTCGTCATCGGCGGCCCAGGAGACATCTTCTCCGCCCCGGTGGTCGGGGCGGTCTGGTTGGCCGAGGTCTGCACCGACGCCGACCTGGACGGCACGTGCGCGGCCGAGGACTGCGACGATGGCGACCCGGACACCTGGCCGGGTGCCGCCGGCTTCGACTCCACGACAGCCTGCATGCAGGATTCAGACGGCGATGGTTTCGGGCAAGATACCCCTAGCGCTGGTGTCAGCCCGGGCAGCGACTGCGACGACGATGACCCGTCGATTCACCCCACAGCGCCGGAGACCTGCGGCGACGAGATCGACTCCGACTGCGACGGGGCCGGCACCGTCACCGATGACGAGGACGGAGATGGCTTGCTTCCCTTTGTCGAGGCGCTGCTCGGCACCGACCCCTGCGCTCCGGACACCGACTCCGATGGCCTGGACGACGGCACGGAGTTCGAGCTGGGGACCGATCCCAACTCCGCGGACAGCGACGTCGACGGGCTCGATGATGGCGACGAGCTTCAGGCGGGCACCGACCCGCTGGTCAAGGACACGGACCGCGACGGCTTGTGCGACGGCGATGAGGTCAAGCTGGGAACGGACCCGCTCGATCCCGACACTGACGGCGACGGGATCCTCGACGGGGTCGACGAAAGCCCGCTCGGCGGGGACGACGGAGGGTGCTCGTCGGTCCCTGGCGCGCCGTCCTTCGCCGCGGGGATACTGGCGGCCCTGCTCGCGCGACGCCGGCGGGGCGGGAGGTGTCGGCGTCGCTCCGCCAAGGCGCATTGTCGCAGCGCCGCGCCGCGCCTCAGCTCAGGAAGTCCAACAAGACCCGCTCGTCGCTGAGCGTCAGCCCCTCGAAGGCCACGCCGACGCCGCGCTCCTCGAGTGAGCCTCGCGAGGTGATCCGAACCACGCGAGCGGTGACTCGCAGGGTCCGCTCCGTCGCCGGGTCCACCAGCATCGTCGTGACGCGGTGGCCGATGCGGAACTCGCGGGTGGTGTGGAGGAACATGCCCGTCCTGCTCACGTCGCGGAGGGCGAAGCCCTGGAGCCCCTCGTCGTTGCTCGCCCAGACCACGAGGTCGCGCAGCTTTCGCGCAGCCTGCCGCCGCTCCGGCTCGTTCTCGGCTGCCCACGCCCCCAGCCATGCGTCGAAGGCGCGCCGATGCGCGACGGGGACGACGATGAACTCGACCCCGGCGAGGCCGTCCTCGACGTGGCGGACCCTGACCGTGGCGGCGAGAGGCCCGGCGTCCGGTACGTCGAGGCGGAGGTGCAGCACGGTCCCTGGCTTCGTCTCGGCCCCGACCCGGATCAGCGCGCCACCGTGGCAGACGTCGCTCGTCTCGGTCGCGACCTTCCGGCTCGGCGTCGTCAGGTCGCCACAGAGCACGATGTTGAAGCGGCGCCATCTTCGGCGGGAGACATTCATTGGAACCGATCACAGCAGGAGTTGCAGACCCTCGATGGATCGAAGGGCCTGGTAGACGGATCGGATCTCGTCGGCGGTCTCGACAGTGATCGACACGCGGATGCTCGCGTAGGCGCCGTTCTTCGAGGGCTGTTCGATGACCTTGTCCGCACGGCGTCCCAGCGTCCCCTCGACCAGGTCCCTGCACGTCTCGCGCAGGTCGGACGATTGACGCGCCACGATACGAAATGTGAAGTCACACGGGTAGTCCAAGAGCTCTTCGAGGCGTCGTTTCTCGGTCACGCCGTGGTCCTAACCGCCTGATACCGTCCGCTGGTGAAGAGCCGTCTGACCGCCGATGAAGCCAGGCAGCGACTGGTCGAAGCGGCCACGGCGCTGTTCCGCGAGCGCCCCCCGACAGAGGTCTCCGTTCGCGACATCGCCGCCGGCGCCGGGGTCAACCACGGCCTCGTCCATCGCTACTTCGGCGGCAAGGACGGCCTGCTGCGCGAGGTGCTCGCCCACATCTTCCGGAGCACCGCCAGGGTGATCGAGGCCGGCATGGACGAGGACCTCGACGCGGCCGTGCTCGAGGGCCTGCGCGTGCTGCTGGAGGAGCGCTGGATCGCCTCGGTGGTCGCCCACCTGTTGCAGTCCCAGGGCGGACCGGAGGGCATCCCAGAGGCCTCGATGATGCCGGTCGTGCGGCGGCGCCTCGGCCTGGATCCTCCACCCGAGCAGGCCGCCCAGCTCGCGGTGGCGGAGGCCGCGGTGCTGGGCTGGATGCTCTTCGAGCCCCTGGTCGCCCGAGGCACGGGCCTGGACACCCTCGACGAAGACCAGCGCCTGAGGGTCTTCGCCCGGGTCCTGTCGTCTTCCCTCGGGCCCGCGCTCCGCGGCGATCAGCCGACTTGACGGGGCGCCTGTCAACTTGTAGTCACTGACTACATCCTCACGAAGAGGCGGCGAAATGTCCGATCGGGTCACCATCACCTGCGCGCTCACAGGTGTCCTCACCAACCCGGCGCAGCACCCTGTCCCCGTGACCCCCGCCGAGATGGCGCGCGCTGCGAAGGACGCCTTCGACGCTGGCGCGACCATCATGCACTGCCACTTCCGGGACCAGCGGCCTGGCTGCGGGTACCTGCCGACCTGGGACGTGGAGATCGTCGCGGAGATCGCGGACGCCATCCGCGGAGCCTGCCCCGGCGTGGTCCTGAACTTCTCGACCGGGGTGATGGGCCCCGACATCTCCGGCCCCCTGGCTTGCCTCGAGCGCTGCCGGCCCGAGATGGCGGCGCTGAACGTGGGCTCGCTCAACTACCTGAAGGTCCGCCGAAGCGGGACCTGGGCCTGGCCGCCGCTGTTGTTCGACAACCCGGTGGAGAAGATCCAGCGCTACCTCGACGTGATGAACGAGCACGGCGTCGTGCCCGAGTGCGAGTGCTTCGACACTGGCATCGTCCGGTCCGTGGGCATGCTCCAGCAGGTGGGCATGCTCGGCGCCGAGCCCCACGTCTCGCTGGTGATGGGGGTCGCCAGCGGAATGCCCGCCCGGGCCAGCTGGTTGCCGCTGCTCGTCGAGGAGCTCCCTGGCGACGCCCACTGGCAGACCATCGTCATCGGCCGGGCAGATGTCTGGGATGTCCACCGCGCCTCGGCGGAGCTCGGCGGGCACCTGCGGACCGGCGTGGAGGACACCTTCTACCTGCCCAGCGGCGAGAAGACATCGGGCAACGGCCCCCTGGTCGAGGCCCTCGTCACCATCGCGAGGGAGGCCGGGCGCGAGGTCTGCTCCCCGGCGGAGACCCGGGCGCTCCTGGGAGTCCCGACGTGAGGGCGCTGCGCACCCGGATCGACCGAAACTCCACCGAGTACCAGGCCAACCACGCCGCGAACCTGGAGGCGGCGACGGAGCTTTCGGCGGCGCTGGCACAGACCCTCGCCGGGGGAGGGGACAAGTACAACCAGCGCCACCTCTCTCGCGGCAAGCTGCTCCCCCGTGAGCGCATCGAGAAGCTGCTCGATCCGGACGGCTGGTTCCTCGAGATCGGCGCCCTCGCCGGGAGGAAGGTCGACCTGATCAAGCCGGGCGCCGGCATCGTGGCTGGCGTGGGCCTCGTCTGCGGGGTCGAGTGCGTCGTCTCCGCCAGCGAGGCCACCGTGCAGGGCGGGGCCATCAACGAGATGGGCGTCCGCAAGACGATGCGGCTGTCCGAGATCTGTGCCGAGAACCGCCTGCCGAGCATCTCGCTCATCGAGTCCGCCGGGGCGGACCTGCCCAACCAGGCCAAGATCTTCGTGCCGGGTGGCAAGGGCTTCCGCGACCTCACGAGGCGCTCGAAACAGGGGGTGCCGAGCATCTCCCTGGTCTTCGGCAGCTCCACCGCCGGGGGGGCCTACATCCCTGGCATGAGCGACTACACGGTCTTCGTCAAGGAGGCAGCCAGCGTCTACCTCGCCGGCCCTCCGCTGGTGAAGATGGCCACCGGCGAGGACGCCGACGACGAGAGCCTCGGCGGCGCGGAGATGCACGCGCGGGACAGCGGGCTCGCGGACTTCCTCGCAGAGGACGAGCTCGACGCCATCCGCATCGGGCGCGAGATCGTCTCGGCGCTGAACTGGAAGAAGCAGGGCCCCGAGCCCACCGGACCTGGGGACGCGCCGCTCCTTGATCCGGAGGAGCTCCTCGGCATCGTGCCGCCTGATCTGCGCACCCCCTTCGACGTGCGCGAGGTCATCGCCCGCATCGTCGACGGGAGCCGGTTCCTGGAGTTCAAGCCGCTCTACGGCGACACGCTGGTCTGTGGCTTCGCCGACCTCCACGGCTACCGCATCGGGGTCCTCGCCAACAACGGCGTGCTGTTCTCCGAGTCGGCCAACAAGGGCGCGCAGTTCATCGCCCTCTGCAACCAGCGCGACATCCCGCTGTTGTTCCTCCAGAACATCACGGGCTTCATGGTCGGGACCCAGGTCGAGCAGGCGGGCATCATCCGGAACGGGGCCAAGCTCATCAACGCCGTCAGCAACTCCACCGTGCCGGCGCTGACGGTGATGATCGGCAACTCGTACGGGGCCGGGAACTACGCCATGTGCGGCCGCGCCTATGGCCCACGCTTCCTCTTCACGTGGCCCACCCATCGCATCGCCGTGATGGGCGGCGAGCAGCTCGCCGGCGTGCTCGGCATCATCAAGCGGGCCTCGGCCCGGCGCAAGGGCGCAGAGGTCGACGAGGCCAAGCTCGCCTTCATGCAGCAGATGATCCGCCAGCAGGTCGACAAGGAATCCAGCCCCTACTTCGCCACGGCGCGGCTCTGGGACGACGGGCTCATCGATCCACGGGACACGCGCACGGTGCTCGGCATCGCGCTGTCCGCCTGTCACTCCGCCCCGGTCGAGGGGACCATGGAGTGGGGAGTGTTCCGCCATTGAGACTCCTCATCGCAAACCGCGGCGAGATCGCCGTCCGCGTCGCCCGCACTGCCAGGGACATCGGCGTCCCGACCGTCGCGGTCTTCACCGACGAGGATCGCGACGCCCTCCACGTGCGGGTCTGTGACGAGGCCGTGCACATCGGCGCGAAGCTGGCCTACCTCGACGCCGAGGCGATCCTCGAGGCCGCCGCCCGCACCGGGGCCACGGCCATCCACCCCGGCTACGGCTTCCTCTCGGAGAACGCCGAGTTCGCCCGCCAGGTCCAGGGGGCCGGGCTCACCTGGGTCGGGCCGGGACCGGACGCCATCGCCGCGATGGGCGACAAGGTCAGGGCGCGGCGGTGCATGCAGGAGGCTGGTGTCCCGGTCGTGCCTGGAGGCAGCGACCCCGACGAGGTGGGCTTCCCCTTGCTGGTCAAGGCCGCTGCCGGCGGTGGTGGCCGCGGCATGCGGCTCGTACGCCGGCGCGAGGACTTCGACGAGGCCGTCGCCAGCGCCAGGCGCGAGGCCCTGAGCGCCTTCGGCTCCGACGAGGTCTTCCTGGAGCGCTTCGTGGAGCGGGCGCGTCACGTCGAGGTCCAGGTCCTGGGCGACACGCACGGGCGCGTCGTGGCGCTCTGGGAGCGGGAGTGCTCGGTGCAGCGGCGCCACCAGAAGGTCATCGAGGAGGCGCCCTCCGCGGCGGTCACCCCCGAGCTGCGGCAGGCGATTTGTGCCGTGGCCGTGCGCGCTGCCGAGGCCGTCGACTACGTCGGCGCGGGCACCGTCGAGATGCTGCTGGGCGAGGACGGCGAGTTCTTCTTCCTGGAGATGAACACGCGGATCCAGGTCGAGCACCCGGTGACAGAGGCCATCACCGGCTGCGACCTCGTGCGACTCCAGCTCGAGGTCGCCGTTGGCGGGCACGTGCCGGAGGTCCCGCCGATCGACGGCCACGCCATCGAGGCGCGGCTCTACGCAGAGGACCCCGCCCAGGACTACCTGCCCCAGTCCGGCCCGGTGCTGGACTGGTTCGTGCCAGGGGACATCAGGGTCGACTCCGGGGTCGAGAAAGGCAGCGTCGTCGGCGTGCAGTACGACCCGATGCTGGCCAAGCTCGTCGCCCACGGCCCGACCCGCGAGATCGCGCGCCGTCGGCTCGTGCACGCTCTGCGGCGGATGAGCGTGCTCGGCCTGAAGACCAACCGGGGCCACCTCGAGGCCCTGCTGCAGCACCCGGACTACGTCGACAACAGGGTCCACACCGGCTGGCTGGAGGCGACGGCGATCGAGGAGGCCACTCCCCTCGGCGCTCACCACGCCGTGCTCGCCTTCGAGCTCTCCAAGGGTCGCTCGCTCTTGCCCGGTGTGCCGCTGGGCTGGCGGCTGTCCCGCTTCCGCGACAACGAGCTGTCGATAGGCGGCCGGATCGTGCGCTGGCGGCCGAGTGCGACGGGCTTCTGCGTGGACGACGACACGACATACCGCTTCGACACGCGCGGCCCCGTGGTCTCCGTCGAGGGCGCGGGGGTCCGGAGCAGCTTCCGCGTGGTCGAGGTCGACGGCGGCTGGTGGGTGCGCACACCCGGCGGCGAGGTCCACCTGGAGCGCGACCCCATCTTCCCGGACCACGAGGCCGTTCAGGACGCTGGCTCACTGGCGGCTCCGATGGCCGCGACCGTGCTGCGGGTCGAGGTCGAGCCCGGAGACGAGGTCGCCGAGGGCGACGTGCTCGTCGTGCTCGAGGCCATGAAGATGGAGCAGTCCCTGAGGGCCCCGCGTGCGGGTCGCGTGGCCTCCGTCGGGGCCCGCCTCGGCGAGGTCGTCGAGGCTGGCTGCGTCCTCGTCCACCTCGAAGAGGAACCGATGGACTGAGTCGGTGCACCTCCTGATCTGCCTGGCGCTCTTGGCCCTGCTGGGCCTCGGGCTCACTCGAAGGGGCTCTCCGCGACCCACTCGGGGCCGGGCGGGGTCCCGCCGATGAGCAGCTCGCCGGGTTCGCCTCCGAGCTCGTCCTCGGCCGCTTCGCCCTCTGCCTCGTCGAGGTGGAACAGGGCGAGGGTGTCGTCGTCGGCTGACAGGGCGCGGCCTGGCACCTCGAAGGCCCCCGTGTAGCGCACCGTGGAGGAGACGCGGAGCTCGTCGAGCGTGCCGCTGAAGCTGGGGAACGGCGGTCCGCTGTCGTGCGCCTCTGCTCCGATGACGAGGTAGGGGTCGTTCTCGCAGACCTCGTCCGCGGCGTGTCCGCAGGCCGCCGAGGGGTCCGCGCCGTCGGGGTAGCTCAGATCGCCCGTGGGGCCGTAGGCCACGGCCTCGACGAGGCCATCGCTAAAGAGCCAGAGCTGGCCATCGCTGGCGCGACGGGCGACGGCGACGTGGTGCCAGTCCTCGTCGAGCACGTCTCGACCACCGCAGATGACTCCGGTCTCGCCTTCGACTGTGACGGCGAAGATCAGGGTGCCCCCGGCGGCACTGAGGCCCCAGCCGTCGCTTCCCATGCGAGTGCTGTCGAGCAGGACGTTGCCACGGTTCCAGACGGCATCGGAGCAGTCCATCGCCGGGGCGCGGTTGTTCGCGGCGGCGCCGGTGAGCCAGAGCTCGACGGTGAAGTCGTCTGCTCCGACATCCACGGTGGAGCTCTCGCCCCCCGGATCGAGGTCCACCCGGACGCGATCGACGTTGCTCTTGCCGGTCCCGTAGAAGCGCAGGGCGCTCGGGTCCCCGGCTGGAGGCGTGGAGTCGTCGGTGGCGCTGTCCGAGTCGGCGACTGGGGAGTCGTCACCGGTGCCCGGGTCGCGGGTGGTCTTGCAGGACAACATGGCTAGGATCAGCATCGGCCGTTCATATCTCGCGTAGCAGCTCGGCGAGGGTAGAGCCGAGATCCTCGACGAGGTGGAGGTGGGGATCTACAGCCACGGAGACGAGCACCTCGGCGTGGAGCGTGCAGCGCCCGTGCATGTGATCGCGGCGCCCCTGGAGCCGATGGTAGGGGGCCTCCAGCGAGGGCAGGAGTCGGAAGGGCTCCCATGACCGGGGTTGGCCCAGGCAGGTGCGATGGCCGGCCTCGTCCGCCTCGTCGCTGGCCGGCACGAGGCTGAGCCGATCGGAGGGACCCTCCGTGTCGATCAGGAAGGCAGGATCGATGCGATCGAGGGCGACAAGGGCCGGGATCAGCCCCGCTGACCAGCTCAGGAGCCCCGCGCGCGCGGTGGTCTGGCGGAAGACCTCGACGAGCTGCTCGGCGTGGCGAGGGTTCCCCGGAGAGAGGTCCCCCTCGCGGTCGAAGAACCAGAAGGCGACGTCTTCGAACAGCTCGGTCCGGAGTCCCCAGGGGCCGAGTCGCTCGCGGGTCCCGCCCCGGGTTCCGGCGTGGGAGACGACCACCTCGAGCCGGGGCTGTTCGGGTCCGACCCGGAGGACACGGGCCTCTCCCCGATGACGGACTCGGCGCGGAGGCCGCCTTGGCAGGTGATCCTCGGCGAAGCTCAGGACGTCCAGTCCCCGGGCGAGCACGCCCCGGCTGCCTTCGGTGGCCCTGGCGCCGCCAGCGAGGTCCCGAGGCAGGCAGGAGACGACCGGCCGCTCCAGCGCTCGGGCGAGGAAGCGGTCCCAGGCCTCCAGGGAGCGCTGGTCCGGGGTCAGGGTCTCTGGGCTCGCGCAGTGGTTGTGCTCGTGCACCGGGTAGCCGAAGTAGACCGTCTCGCCGGGGCGTGGGAGCTCCAGCTGGTGGTCGAGCAGCGCCAACAGGCGATCGAAGTGGTCGTCCCGCAGCCCGAAGGTCTGGACCACGCCCTGGCCCTGCCGGCGAAGCAGGCCCCAGTCGAAGGGGTTCACCGAGACGTCGACGAAGATCCAGGGGCCATCCCCGGGGCCGGAGAGGTCGGCCGCTGGTCTCCACGGGACGAGGCCCGCGTAGGGGAAGGCCCCGAACTGCACCTGGTCGCTGACGTAGGAGAGGCCAAGGCCCTCGCAGGCCTTCAGGATGCGCCGGCAGCGCCCCCGACTGCAGCAGATGAGCCCGGGGACCACCCCATCGAGACGCCGAACGCCAGCCGCACGGAGGGCCTCGACCGTCGCCCGGACGTGGCGCCGGTGGGCATGGGCGCCGATCTCGTGGCCCCGCTCCTCCCACGCGGCGAGGCAGCCGTCACCGTGCTCGAGGGCCGCCCGCGCGAAGTGATGGCGGAAGCGCAAGGCCATCTCCTGGCCTCGCCCCTCTGCCACGCCGACGATGGCCTCTACCAGGTCTCGCGCCGCCTCGAAGGTCCGTCGATCCCGGCGGGCCTCGAGCAGGTCGTCGTCGATGTGGAGCTCGTGGAAGAGGTGCATGAGCCTGCCCGGCTATCCTCGCAGGCATGATCACTCTCCTGTTGGCATGCGGCGGCCCGACTCCGGACACCGCTGCGCCCATCGACGACAGCACCGCGCCGGTCGACTCGGTGCTCGACTCGGAGGCACACGAGGAGCCCACCTGTGGAGAGGTGACCGAGCCAGAGGTCGAGCCCACCCTGCCGGCGCTGTCGATGGTGTCGAGCTTCACCTGGACGCTGGAGTTCGACGAGACCGCAGAGGCCGCGGGGCTCTGGGACTGCAGCTACACGCGGAGCTGGGAGGGCCTCGAGTTCGTCGATCAGCCCTACCTCTGCCCCGACTGCAGCCACATGGCCGCTGGGCAGGCCACGATGGAGGAGGGGGCCGACTGCTTCGCCCAGATCAGCTCGGCGGACGCGGACCGCGCCGAGTGGTGGGGCTTCGGGGACGCGGGCTTCTACCGGACCGCTGGAGAGAACCTCCCCCTCGGCGAGCTGCCCGTGACCTCCAGCGAGACCTACGACGGCGGCGCGCAGTTCGACTTCGAGAACACCTACGACCTCACCGACGGAGGAGTGGTGGAGCTGTCCGCCACCGGCACGATGAGCTGGGAGGACTCGGGCACGCTCTTGCCCGACTACTGGGCGGAGCGCCAGACCGACTACGCCGGGGGCTGGCCTCGCGACGACCCGGGTGACCTCGTCGCCAGCGAGGTGCTCGAACTCGGCTCGACCTTCCCGAACGTGCGCCTCTACGACCAGTGCGACGACCTCGTCGAGCTCTGGGACTTCCACGGGACCTGGCTCGTCATCGACCACTCGGCCTTCAACTGCGGCCCCTGCATCGCCATGGCCCAGGACTTCGGTGGCCTGCAGGCCGAGCTGGCGGCGGAGGGCGTCGACGTCCAGATGGTCACGCTCATGGGCGGTCCCCTGTCGGAGTGGTGGACGACACCCTCCTCGGCGGACGTGAACTCCTGGGTGGACGACTACGGCTGGCACGGTCCTGTCCTGCGGGACCGCGGCTTCGCCTACGCCACTTTCGACGGGGACCTCGAGGACCTGACCGGCGAGAGCTACGGCTTCCCCGCCTGGGTGCTGGTCGACCCGGAGATGAAGGTCGTGATGGGGCGCATCGGCTACGGGGACTCGTCCTATGAGGACGTGAAGGCGGCGATCCTCGGCGACTGATGCGCATAGCCATCGTCACTCGCGGCGACCTCTACCCCACCAACCACGGGGCGGCGGTGAAGATCGTCCGCACCGCCGAGTACCTCTCGCTGCTCGGGGCAGAGGTCTTCATCGTCACGGACGACCGGCGGGCCTACCTCGCCTTCACCGCTGGCGAGGTCAGGGAGGTGTCCTACTCGGAGCGCTTCCACGCCGCCCAGCACTGGCCCGGCGTGGACCGGGCGGGCAGGCTCGCCGAGCGCATCTGTGGTCGGGTCGGCTACCCGACGGAGGAGTTCTTCCTCTACCGGGCCCAGTTCGATCCTGCCTGGTGGGCTCGGGTCCTCTACGTCGGCGCCCGTGAGCAGATCGATGTCTTCCAGGCCGAGTTCCCGGGCTACGGCCTGCCTTGCTGGATCGCCGCCCGGGCCTTCGACGCGCGCTGCAGCATCGTGCAGCACAACGTCGAGTGGGACCGGCTGCAGGACGTCAGCGGTCTCGCCCCGGAGGAGGTGCGCCACGTCCGCGAGCTGGAGCTCTTCGCCCTGAAGCGCTGCGACGAGGTCATCGCCGTCAGCGACGACGACCGGGCGCGCATGGTCGCGGCGGGCATTCGGGACCAGAGGATCACGGTGCTCCCCCACGGCGTGGACACCCTGTCCTACCGAGGCGCCCGCACGCGGCTCAGGACCACGCTGGGTCTTGGCGCCGAGGTGCCCTTGTTGTTCTTCCACGGCACCCTGCACTACTGGCCGAACACCCAGGCGGTGCGCTTCATCGCGGAGGAGCTCATGCCTCGACTGGCCGAGCGCGTCCCGGGGGCTCGGTGCGTCATTTCGGGGCTGAACCCGCCCACCTACTACAGCCACGAGAACATCATCTTCACGGGTCCGGTCGAGGACCTCTCGGGCACCATCGCCGCGGCGGATGTCTGCTTGTGCCCGGTGCCCAGCGGGGGCGGCACGCGCATGAAGCTCCTGGAGTACTTCGCCGCCGGCAAGCCCTGCGTCTCCTTCACGAAGGGGGCGGAGGGCATTCGCTACACCGACGGCCACGACATCGCCATCGCCGACGGCGCCGAGGCCTTCACCGAGCGGGTGGTGGAGCTCCTCGGGGACGCCTCGCTGCGGGCCGAGATGGGCGAGGCCGCCAGGGAGTTCTCGGCCTGGTACGACTGGACTCCCATCGCCCGGCGTTACCTCGAGCTCTACACGGGCTCCGGTCGGGGAGGGGACTACAACGACGAGGTCCGCCTCGGTCGGGAAGCGGGGGAGGAGCCCGAAGCGGCCCTGCCCCTGCCCACGCTGCGGTCCAGTATCGAGGCTCACCTGCCACCCAGGGAAGCCAGCAAGCCCCTGACCCTCCTGCTCCTGGTGAACCGCGGCTGCAACCTGCGCTGCGGCTTCTGCGAGCTCTGGGAGGACCCGGACGAGATGGCGCTGTCGCAGGCGCTCGGGCTCCTGGGCGAGGCTCGGGCCATCGGCACCGAGACCCTCGTGATCACCGGCGGCGAGCCCTTCATGTACAAGCCGCTGTTCGAGCTGGTCCAGGCCGCGAAGGCGCTCGGCATGGGGGTGAACATCACGACCAACGGGACCCTCATCGAGAAGCGCTGGGAGGAGCTGGTCGAGTCCGGTGTGGACTCGCTGAGCGTCAGCCTCGACGGGCTGGCCCCCACCCACGACAGGCTGCGTGGCCAGGCGGGCTGCCACGGGCGCACCTGGAGGGGCATCGAGAAGCTGCGCGCGGACTCGCAGATCGGCCTGTCGGTCTACTTCGTCGTGACGAAGGACAACGTCGGCGAGCTGGTCGAGGTCTTCGAGCAGGCCCGCGCCGTGGGGGCCGAGTTCGACTTCTGGCCGGTCAACGACGCGAGGGAGCTCTACCTCAGGAGCGAGGCCGACCAGCACACCTACCGCGAGGCCGTCGCCCACATCGCGGCTCGCTACCCGCGGGTCGCGGCTCGGCGCCTCTTCGACACAGAGGGCCTCGCCTACCACGCCGGCCGGGTCGGAGACGTGCGCTGCCTCGGACTGGTCGATCAGTACGGCGTCACCTACTCCGGCGACCTGCTGCCCTGCTGCGTCTGGGGCAGCGAGGGCCTTTGCGTCGGCAATGTCTTCGAGACGCCCCTGTCCGAGCTCTGGCACAGCGAGCGCGTCCAGCGCTTCCGCGTCGGCATGTACGAGCGCGGCTGCGGCGAGGGCTGCTTCAACCACTCCCTGTACGAGTTCACGACCTCGACGGGGGAGTCCTTCCGGGTCGATGAGTGATGAGCCAGCGCGTCTTCGTCGGGGGAGCCACGGGTGCCACGGGCCAGGAGTTCGTTCGCCACGGGTGTCGGCTGGGGGTGGACATGGTCGTCCACGTGCGGCCGCGCTCGGAGGACAAGTACCGGGCGCAGCAGCCAGAGGGCCCCGAGCCGGCGCTCTTCGATCTCTTCGACGCCGAGACGCTGACCGAGCACATGCGGGGCTGCACGGCGGTGGTCTCGATGATCGGCACGATGGCCCATCGCTTCTCGAGCGGGGACACCTACGAAAAGAGCGACATCGGCACCACCCAAGCGCTCGTGGACGCAGCGGGTGTGGTCGGCGTCGGGCACTTCGTCCTGATGAGCGGCTTCGGCGCGGACATCACCCCCGGGCCCTACTACTCCGCGAAGCGCGAGGCCGAGCGCATCGTGCGGGAGTCTGGGCTGACCTGGACCATCACCCGCCCCAGCTTCCTCTACGGCAACGACCGCGGCTCGGCTGCTGCCTCCGCCATCGGCGCTCTCGGGGTCATTCCCGGCATGAAGGGCTTCGCAGAGGACTGGAAGGGAATCCCGGTCGGCGTCGTGGCTGAGGCGATGGTGAAGATCGCCACCGGTGGCCTGCACGAGGACGAGATCGTCTCGGGTCGGCATCTCTGGGCGCTGTCGACGTAGCCGTCGAGAACGAGCCCTCTGTGTCGGGAGTTCGGGATCAGCCGTAAGACCGGGTACAAGTTCCTGAAGCGGTACCGGGAGTTGGGCCCGGAAGGGCTGTTTTGACCTGGGCCATAGCCGCGACCTCCCGCCGTAGGGAGGCGTGTGCGGCAGGCCGGGGGTGTGATCGCGTCCCCTTCCAACAGGACGAATATGGACAAGTTGCTCTGCATCCCCGAAGTCCTCCCGGCCCCAGTCTCACCACAACGAATCGAGCGGACCGCCGCAGCGCTGGCGGAGCT
Source organism: Myxococcota bacterium (assembly GCA_036012755.1). GTDB lineage: Bacteria > Myxococcota_A > UBA796 > UBA796 > CAJQPC01 > JAAESX01. The sequence goes on from DASCPX010000063.1 coordinate 19,010, forward strand.
GGCTCGGACAGCGGTCCTGGATGTCGCTCGCAAGATGGGGCGGCTGGTGATCACCGAGCTGTATTCGGACGGCCTCGATGGATGGAGGCAGCGGGGGACGCGGGACTCGTCGTTCCGGCGGCTGGCCAAGGAGCTCGCGAAGTACGGCGAGGGCAGCGTCAGCCGCTCGACGCTTCATCGCTGCTGCGGGCTCGTCGAGCTGGAGGATCGGTTGGGTGTCTCAACGTTGGGACAGTTGACGGCGAGTCATGGCTTCATGGTGCTCGGTCTGCCGGGATCGGTGCAGGCGAAGCTGCTGGACAAGGCCCGGGACAACGGCTGGACGGTGCGTCAGCTGGCTGCGGAGGTCTCGGGGGTGAGGAGGAAGGCGGGGAAGCGCCGGGGTCGGCAGCCCAAGGCGCGGTTCGCGGCTTCGCTGGACCGGATGACGAAGATGCTCGAGGGCGATGGGTTCGAGGACCTCGACCCAACACAGCTCGAACGGCTGAGTGCGGAGCGGCGGCAGGAGCTGCTGGTGACCGCCCGGCGCATGCAGGAGCGGTTGACCGGGGTCATCGAGCAACTGGAGGACGAAGATGGCGACTGAGCTCTGGGAATACCTGTCGAAGCTGCCTGGGGCCGGGCTCGAGGCCTCGTCGGTGCCCGACGCGCAGATCTTCGAGTGGGGAGCTGAAGTGTCGAGGGTGCAGATCCAGGCGAACGGCCGGAGGTTCCTGGTCGGCAGGGCGCTGAAGTACCGGCGGGTGGGACTGGCCTACGGCGAGGCCACAGCGTGGCTGGAGGCGGTGGCCTCGGAGCTGGGCCGAGCGGTCAGGACCCTGCGGAGCTGGATGCGTATCGCCAACGCGATGGAGGTCGGAATTTCCGCTGCTGATGAAATCGGCAGAAAACTGCCGATTTCAATCCTGGACCGCCCGTGGGACGAGATCCCGGACGCCCTGACCAAGGCGCAGGGCGAAGAAGGCGGCGCAAGGGTGCGAAAGAGCTCGGTTCCGGGGCTGAAGGCCTGCATCGGGATCTTCGACGCGCGGGTGAAGGCGAGCGCGACCAATCGCGACGAGCTCCGCTCCCTGAGAGCCGCAGCGATGGGGTTCATCGACCAGATCGACCAGGCTGTGCTGGCGCTCGGAGAGGAGCCGGAGGTCGAGCTCGGTGCCGTGGCGGGAGAGCACCTGAGCGCGGTCACGTGGGCCAGGTCCAGGCGACCGATGAGCTCCAGGGCCACCGCCACCTCCCCGGCTTCGCCTGCTGCTTCCGTGTAGCGCTGCCTCCTCTGGGCCTGGGTCCGGCGGTTGGCTCCTTCTCCGATGAGGAGCGTCATCGTCATCGTCATCGTCATCGGCCCAGTTGTCGACGGAGGACCAGCAACTCGCTCTCGGTGAAACAGCACAATCTGGGCGAGGCTGACGCGCAGGGTCCCCGAGACTGATCAGCGCTCAAGACGTCATCGTCATCGTCATCGTCCTCCTGACTTGCACAGAGCATCGAGCGGCGACTACCGACGAGACTCCTGACACCCCCGCACCGCCAGCTCGTCGGCGCGCTCGTTCTCTGCCACTCCGACGTGCCCCGCGACCCACTCGATCCGGAAGTTCGGCCAGCCCGCCAGCCGCTCGCGGAGCCCGAGGATCAGCTCTCGGTTCGCCTTCGCCTTCCAGCCCTGGGTCAGGACCCCGAGGGTGTACTTGCTGTCGGTGAACAGCGCCACCGCTGCGTCGCTGGAGACCTCGGCCTCCTCGAGCAGGTCCAGCGCCATGTCCACGGCCGTGAGCTCGCCGACGTTGTTCGTGGCCATGCCCAGGGCCCTCGAGGCCTCGAGCACGCGCCCGTCCGCCAGCTTCACGACCGCTCCGGCGCCGGCTGGCCCCGGGTTGCCCTGGCAGGCTCCGTCCGTGAAGGCAAGGTGCGTGCTGTCCGGCAGCGCCGCGATGCGGTCCTTTGCGTCCTTCAGCGCCGCCGTCGCCTGGGACTTCGTGCGCGTTCCGGCGCTGCCAAAGCCGCTGCCTCGCCCGGTGGCTTTTTTCTGCGCGTCGGCAGAGGCTCCCGGCGGCAGCTCCCGTGGACTGCGATCGGTCACCTCCACCCGTGACAGCCCAGCCCTGTAGATCTTCGCCCCCGCCTTGTCCGAGTAGCGGATCGGCGTGCGTCCGCCAGCCGCCACCAGCACGCCGTCGGCGCCGATCTCCGCCCAGATGTCCTTGCCTTTGAACCTTGCGCGCACCCAGGCCACCGCACCCTCCTTCGTCATGCAACATTGGGCACGTGCTCTGGTTCCTCCTCGCCTGCAAGGTCGACCCGACACCTTCCGACGTCGAGACCCCCGTCGAGCACGTAGTCCTCTACCCCTTGGAGGAGGCCTGCCTCGTCATCACGCACTGGGTCGACGGCGATCGGGATGGCTACGGGGATCCCTCCCTCCCGGTCCTGGCCTGCCCAGGCATCGCGGGCCTGGTCCGCAACGACCTCGACTGCGACGACCTCGACGCGCTGGTCTCCCCGGACAGCCTCGAGGAGTGCGACGGCATCGACAACGACTGCGACGGTGTCGTCGACGGCGCGGACTCCTACGGCGCCATCCTCGCCTACCCGGACGAGGACCTCGACGGCTTCGGCGTGGACGACGACCTCGAGGTGGTCTGCGAGCTGCCCGAGGACTGGGTCCTGCTCGGCGGGGACTGCGACGACCTCGAGTCGGAGGTGAACCCGGACGCCCTCGAGGTCGTCGACGGCGTCGACAACGACTGCGATGGGGTGGCTGATGACGGCTTCGTCTTCGGCGACGGGGCCGACGGGGCGCTCGTGGTCAACGGGAGCGAGGACCTCTCGGACCACGGCTTCGCCTGCACACCCGTCCTCGGCTTCGAGGCTGGCTCGTTCGTGGTCGAGGACAGCTCATCCTTCGAAAACGGCGACCGGGCGCTCGTCATCGACCAACAGGGCACGACCACCTCCACCAGGCACATCGGCGAGGTCGAGTGGGTGGACGTCCTCGCCGTGGAGGAGGGCCTGCTCACGCCCCTGTCGGAGCTCGAGGATCTCGGCGAGGTCGACCCGGATTTGCACAGGCTGGCCTTGTACAGGGTCCCGAGCTTCAGCAGCGTCGAGGTCCACGGTCAGCTCACGGCCCCCGGCTGGGACGAGGGCTGCGGTGGGCTGCTGGTGCTGCTCGCCAGCGAGTCCGTCGAGGTCACCGGCGTGGTGGAGATGACCGGAGCTGGCTTCGCCGGCGGGACCACGAACATCGAGCCCGACACCTCCGGCCGCGCTGGCGAGAGCTGGCTCGGCCTCGGCGCAAAGAACAACAAGGCCAACGCCGGTGGGGGCGGTGGAGGAGGAATCGTCGTCGCTTCATGCCCCGACTGCGAGTCCAGCGGAGGCGGCGGTGGCTACGGTGACGACGGAGTCGATGGGGAGCGCTCCCACCCCACGAAGGGCAACGGCGGCCAGGGAGGGGTCGAGTACGGGGAGACCGACCTGGAGCACCTCCACCTCGGCTCCGGTGGCGGCGCCGGGGCCTGTGACACGGCCAGCGAGGGCGGGATCGGCGGCGCCGGCGGTGCAGGAGGCGGGGCCATCTGGCTGCGCGCACCTGTCGTCGATGTCGGGGGCACCCTCGACGTGAGAGGCACCGACGGCGAGGGAGGCTGCGCCGCAGAGGACGACTACTGCGGGACCGGCTCGACGAGCGAGGCTGGCAGCGGCGGCGGCGGCTCCGGTGGCAGCGTGCGCGTCCAGGGCGACACGATGGCGGTCAGCACGCTGTTGTTGGACGGGGGTCCTGGCGCTCCAGCGAACGATGGCAGCGAGGGCTGGGCCGGCGACGGGTCCGTCGGACGATCGAGGATGGAGACCGTCGACTGATCAGCCGCGACCACGCCTGCTGAGCGCGGCGTTGGCCTCGCGAAGGCGCCGCACGACGACCAGCAGGATCTCCTCCTGGATCGATGGCCGGTGCGCCATGAGCTCGGCGAGGTCGGCGCCGTTGAGCACGAGCACCACCGTGTCCTCTGCGGCGACGCAGTCCGCGCTCCGAGGTTCCTCGTCCAGCACTGCGAGTTCGCCGAAGACCTCTCTCGGCCCGAGGCGGGCCAGGTCCACCCGCTTGTCCCGGATGGCGACCGCCCCCTGCACGATGACGAAGAGCTCATCCCCTGGATCGCCCTTGCAGAGGACGCTCTCGTCGGCGGCGTAGCTGCGCGAGGAGACGACCTCTGCGACCGCCCGGAGGTCCTCGCCGCCGAGACGGGCGAACAGCGGCACGCTGCGAAGGAACGTGAGGCGCTGGTAGAGGGGAATCACGGCGTCCTCGTAGTCCCGAGGGTAGCGCTCGAAGAAGCGGGGTCCGTAGGCGACCATCGCACAGCGCAACAGGTGGCGATCGTTCAGCTCGCGTAGCTCTCGCAAGGGGTCGAGCAGCGCCGCGGCGATCCGCTCGGCGTCCCGCCCCGCCTCGAAGCGCTCCCGCACCGACAGGGGAGCGAAGAGGGGGACGAGCTCGTCCCGGAGATCCTCGTCGACCGCGGTGTCGACGAGCTCGGCGACCTTGACGCTCCAGCCGCGTCGCGGCTTCAGACCCAGCGACAGGGCGGAGACCAGCTCCCGCTCGCCGCTGAGCGCCAGGAGGCACAACAGCCGCCTGCCGCTGGCGTCGATGGCCAGCTCGAGCTCACGACCGAGGCGATCGAAGGGCGGGTCGATGGACCAGTCCTCGCTCCAGTCGTCATGAGCGAGCCCGCCGTGGATGGCGACGAGGTTCCAGGCCCGCGCCGTCTCGTCCTCCAAGAGCGGGGCGAGGCGGTCACTGGGAAGCCGCAGGCGCCGGATGCGCACGAGCATGGTGACCGCGCGGGTCGCTTCGGTGCGTACGCCGGGGTCGTGGTGGCCCAGGAGCTCGAGCAGCAGCTCTTGGGCCTGCCTTCCGCGGGTCTGGCCCAGGGACAGGATCAGGCTCCGCACCGCTCGCCCGTCGACGTCTGCGAGCAGCTCGAGGCGTCCGGCCCTCGCGAGATCCCCCAGCGCGGCCTCCCGGACGGTGGCGATGGGGCTGCTCAGCTGCGGCGCCCAGTCCACGTCGCCGTCGAGCTCGGAGAGCCCGATCCTGCACCAGGTGCGGACCTCCAGGTCGTCGTCGAGCAGACCCTGGGCGAAGACCTCGCGGCATCGGGCCGTCGCCACGGAGCGAAGGGCACGCACACAGCTCCTCCGGACCTCGACGGCGGGGTCGGTCAAGAGCAGCTGGCCGAGGGGCCCGATCGCGGTCTGAGGCCCCAGGCGAGCGAGCTGTGTGGCGCTGACCGCGCGCACGGAAGCCGCGGAGTGACGCAAGGCCGTGAGCATCGTCGGAAAGGCACCGGGATCCCGCCCGAGCAGCTCCACCGCGATCTCGGCTCCGGGGGCCGCCCCGACCCGCAGCTCGCGCTCGAGCGCCTGGACCACGTCGGCGCCGAGCTCGAGCGGCCCCTTCTCTCCGAGGCGTAGCCGGGAGGGATCGATGCTCTGGCGCAGGGCGGCGACGTAGGCGCGACGGACGGTCAGGGCCACGACGAGGACCATGGCGCCACCGATCGCGCAGGCACCGCCGACCAGCAGGCGGGCGTCGAGATCAGCGGGTATCAACGCCAGCGCCAGGGCCGACAGCGCGTAGCCGCCGGGGCCGATGACACCCCGCACCAGCGCCCTGGCCTGGCTGCGTCGGACCACCGGCAGCGGTGTCTGGGTCTGGACCAGCGAGGCCGACCACAGGGCTTGCTTCAGGACCCGGTAGCCCCCTCGGAGGAGGGCGGCGCCCACCAGCCCCGGGAAGAAGAGCAGGGCCCCGGCGACGAGGCAGGCCCAGCCTGGGGCCGCGAGCAGGGTGCGGGGAGCGCCCAGCTTCGAGATGAGGCGCCCACTGACCACCAGCAGCAGCACGAGGCCCAGGGTGGAGGTGAGGGCGTAGTAGAGGCCGAAGAAGCCGGCGATGGCCTCGCCGTCTCCGAGCTCGGCGCGGGCGGCGGTCATGAGCCCGAGGTCCATGAGCTGCTCGAGGACCAGCAGGAGCACGGACAGCACCGCCGCGATGCGCATCAGCGGCGTCTCCACGACGAACCGAAGCCCGCGCTTCCAGCTCTCCAGCAGGTCGATGCGCCGGTGGCCTCGCGTCGCCCGACCGAGGTCCTGCTTCACCACCCGGCGCAGGACCAACAGCCCGACGCTGAGCAGGGCCGGGGCCAGCGCGATGAGGCCGGACTCCCCGACGAGGCCCACCAGGAGCGGGACGGCCGCGCCACCGACGATCCAGGCCGCGCTCGCCCCGACGCCGGCCAGGGGTAGGAGCCGCTTGGCGGAGCGGGCGTTGCAGGCCTCGCTGACCACGCTCCAGGTCTGGATGACGAGCAGCCCGGTGACGGCCTCCACCACGACGTAGGCGGCGAAGGCTGTGCCGGGCACGCCAGTGTGGAGGAGACCCCAGACGGCGAGGCAGACGCCGCCGCTGCCCGCGAGGGTGAAGCGGAGCAGCGGCGCGGGGCCGAGGCGCCCGCCCAGCGCGGCGGAGACGCTGGAGATGAGCATCAGCACCAGGGCCGAGAGCGCGAAGGCCCAGGGCAGCGCAGAGGCGGGGTAGGCGTCGAGGAAGACCCCGATCTGGGCCGACTTCAACAGGGCGAAGCTGGCCGAGATGGCGAAGACGAGGCCGCAGAGCCGGGCGGCTCGGCGCTCTTCGCCCGCTGGGATGCCGAAGAGCCGGCTCACTCGCTCAGCCCGCACCCGCCGGGGAGATCGGAGGGGCCGTCGGGCACGAGGTAGCCATCGGTCACGCCCTCCAGTCCGCTGGTCTCCGTGGGGCCCGGGCAGCCCTGGTCGATCCAGGCCTGGACCAGCATGATGTCCGCGAGCGGGATCGCAGGGAGGCCCAGGGGCATGCCGAGGGCCGCTGAGTAGGGCGGCCGCTCTCGGTCCTCGCCCGGGGCGAGATGGTCGCGTCTGGCTTCCACGTGGCGCAGCATCATGGAGTCGACGAGGCCTTCGGTCAGCGGAACCCGCTCGCCGTCCTCGAGATAGCCCCGTCGCAGCTCGTCGTAGGTGCGCATCGAGAGGTCGACGCCGTCGTAGCCCAGGCCCCCTTCATTCCCGGGGCCCGGGTCCTTCTCGTGGTCGTTCATGTGGCAGTGCACGCAGATGTGGCCGAACACCGCTTCGTCGACCTCGGCCCAGGTGACCTCGCGTTCCACCGCCGAGGTCATGACCGTCAGGGGCTCGGGGGGTGTGGGCTCCAGCTCTGGATCGACGTGCCAGAGCCAGTCCCGCAGGAGCTCCGCCTCCGCCCGGGTCAGCCCCAGGCCAGGCATCAGCGCCCCCGGACTCATGGCCTGGGGATCCTGGATCCAGGCCGCGGCGGCTTCGGGGGTCATGCGCTGTCGAACGAACCTCAGGTTTGGCGCCATCGCGCTGAGCGGGCTGCGACCCGGGTCTCCGATGTTGCCGACGAAGTGACAGCCGCCGCAGCCCTTCGCCTCGTAGAGCGCAGCGCCGGCCTCCATGTCGGGGACCGGCGGCGCGGTGACCGTCGGGGCCCGCTCCACGTTGGCGACGGCCGCGAAGTAGTCCCCCAGGATCCGGCGCTCCTCTGGGGACAGCCTGGTCCGGATCATGGACTCCTCCAGGTGGGGCCGGATGTCCTCTGGGGCTGCGAGGAAGCCCTCGATCCAGTCGGGCCGCACCCGCCCGCCGATACCCGAGAGATCCGGCAGGACCTTCAGGTGCTCGATCTTGTCCTGGTAGCGGAGCAGGACCTCCTCGCCGTACTTCTCGCTGATCGAGACGTAGTGCTCGCTGCCGGGCTCGAGCCCGTCGAGCCAGAGGTGGCAGCTCGTGCAGTTGTCTTCGCGCGGGGGCTCGGGCAGATCGTCGACCAGGTGGCAGCGCCGGCACTCGTGTCGGGTGAGCACCGCCTCGCCGGCCTCGACGGCTGCTCCTCGACTCTGTTCGGTCCAGGTCACCGCCGGCTCCGGATCCGAGCAGCAGAGCAGGGCGAACAGCACGCCTCGGACGTTATCAGCGCACCGAGGTGTGCGCATGAGGGTGCTGGGTCTCGACGAGGCTGGACGTGGCTGCGTGCTCGGGCCCCTGGTCGTAGGTGGGTTCTGTTGTGATCTCGAGGCCATCGACGCCCTCCGAGAGGCCGGCGCGGACGACTCGAAGGCTCTGAGCGCCAAGCGCCGCGAGGCGCTCCTGGAGCCCCTGTCGAAGCTGGGCGAGTGGACGCTCAGGTACGTCGAGGCCGTCGAGATCGACAAGGGCAACATCAACGCCCTGGAAGAGGACGCCTTCGTGGCGCTCATCGAGCACTACCGACCAGGGCGCGTGATCATCGACGCCCCGGTCCACCCCAAGGGGATCCCCAAGTTCGTGAAGCGACTGCGGGGGCGCCTCAGCCTTCAGCCGGAGCTGATCGTCGAGCCGAAGGCCGACGCGAACCACGCGCCCTGCGGCGCGGCCAGTATCTTCGCGAAGGTGCACAGGGACCGGCGCATAGCGGCCCTCGGCGAGGTCGGCAGCGGCTACCCGAGCGACCCTGTCACCCGCCGGTGGCTCCTCGGCTTCATCGAGCGAAAGCAGCCCTTTCCTCCCTCTGTGCGGACACGGTGGGGCACGATCGACGCGTTGAGGCAGCAGTCACTGTTCTGAAGCTGGGTCTGAGCGTCCCCCTCTACGACGAGGAGGACTGTTGCGAGGAGGTCGTCGCCGACATCCTCACGGCGCTGGGCGCAGCGGGGATCCCTCACACCCTCGCGCTGGTGGACAACGGCAGCACCGACGGCACCCTGGCCATCATCGAGCGGCTCGCGATCGAGCACCAGGACGTCCTCGTCGTCCGGCTCCAGGACAACGCCGGCTACGGGGGCGGCATCCTCGCCGGGCTCCAGCAGCTGGACACGCCGATCCTCGGGTGGTGCTGGGGCGACGGCCAGGTCCCACCAGAGGTCCTCGTCGAGGCCTACCGCCTCCTGGTCGAGGGCTGTGATCTCGCGAAGGCCCGCCGGACCGTGCGCCTCGACGGCGCCCAGCGCCGCGCTGTCACCAGGGTCTACAACGCCGTGATGGCGCTCGGCTTCGGCCTCGACACCAGCGACGTCAACGGCTGCCCGAAGCTGATGACCCGTGAGGCGTTCGAAGCCCTCCAGCTTCGCAGCAAGGACTGGTTCCTCGACCCGGAGTGCATGCTCGGGGCCAAGAAACTCGGGCTCCGTGTGGCCGAGGTCGAAGCCGTGATGAGGCCCCGCTTCGGGGGGGCGTCGAAGGTGAGGGGAGAGACCATCACGGAGTTCCTCCGCCATCTCTGGGCGTGGAGGCGTGGCTGGAGGCCCTGAGGCTGCGTGATGTCGTAGAGTCCGCCCCATGCTGCACCTCTGGCTCTGTCTGGCCTCGGCGACGCCTGTCCACCTCTTCCTCGGCGGGCGCGCGTCCGACTCCACCGCGGGCACCCTCGACGGGGTGCGCCTGGGCGCCCGCTACGATGTCGGCCCCGCCGCCGTCGAGGCCAACGCCTTCCTGAATCCGCTGCCGGCCCGCTACGATGGGCTCGACGCTATGCTCGTGTCCATCGCCTACCAGGGCGACTCGGACGTCGAGTTCCAGCAGCCGGTCTTCAACGACATCTTCGCCTTCCAGCTGCTGCTCGACGCCACGGTCGTGCCGCTGACGACGGACAACTTCAACGGTGGCCCCCACGTCTTCGCCGGGCTCGAGCTGGCGCGCATCGAGCAGCAGTACTTCCTCCGCTACGACCCGGACTCGGGCCTTCCCATGATGGAGGCGCTCGGCCTGAAGGTCCGCCCGGGGGGAGTCGTCGGTGGCATCGGCATGGACGCCTGGTTCCGGGACCGCGTGGGGCTGCGGGTGGCCTGGAGCTCCAGGATCTACCTGGAGGAGGAGCCCAGCTACGACCCGGACATTCCTGTCTCGGGCAGCTCGGTCCAGTTCAACCCCACCACCACCGCCGACATCATGGTGCGCCTGTGATCGCCCTGTTCATCGGACTCGCCGCCGCCTCACCCCAGGGCACCGTCTGGGTGGGCTACGACCACGTCGTCAACGACCCCTTCCTGCGGCGTCGGGGCCTGCACGTCGGCGCCGGCTTCGCACCGGGTGAGCTCGTGTCCTTCGAGCTCTCGGGAGGCTTCTACCCGGACCTCGGCGTTCTGGACTGGACACCGCTGACCAAACAGCTGGTAGACGAGGTCCACGTCTCCCCCGACATCTCCAAGGTGATCGCGCGGGGTGATCTCGGGGTCCGGATCGACCCGCTCTCCCGTCGCTGGAAGTTCATCGAGGCCCGCAGCGGAGCCCACGCGGGGGTCGGAATGGTCTACACCCGCGACGATCTGGAGGCGCTCCAGGCTCAGAACGATCCGGTGGCACTGTCCACCGAGACCCAGGTCCACCCCGCCGCCACGGTGGGGCTGCACGCCGAGCTCAAGACGGACTACGTGGTCGGCCTCCGGGTGAAGAGCGAGTCCGTTCGCTACATCGAGACCGTGAACGGCACGACCTTGGAGAGCAAGGCCCTCCGCTTCGTGGGCATGGAGGTGGTGGCGTGGTTCCCCTGATCCTCTTGACCGGCCTCGCCGCTGCCGAGGAGCCGGTCGAGCCGGCGGAGCAGCCCTCCTTCCGCTTCGCGGATCCCGGCGCCTGGGCTGGGATCGCTGCGGGCCCGAATACCGCCGTGCTCAACCGCGACTGGCTGCAGAGCCAGAGCACGGTCCAGCTCGAGGTCGGAGGCAAGCTGGGGCCGGTCCGCCTTGGCGGCAAGCTGCGCATGAACCACCTCAACGTGACGAACTACATCTCGCAGCTCGAGGAGCTCGGCCGCCCGGTGGCGCCAGGGGACGCGCGGATCACCAGCCTCGGCGCGGTGGTCACCCTGCCGATGCACATCGGCCCGGTCTTCATGGCGACTCCTAGAGTGGCGCTGGGGGCGTCGGTGTGGAACTCTCCCATGGACCAGCAGTTCTACGAGTCAGAGGTCCTCCAGGGCGAGTGGGGCGGCCAGGAGCCCGCGGCGGGGCTGATGGAGCCTGGCGGTTTCTTCGATGTCGGCCTCGATCTGGGGCTCGTGGTCAACGACCACGCCGAGATCTTCCTCGGTACGCGGACCGATATCGTCTACACGGGCGCGTTGATGGTCGGCGTCGAGACGGTCCTCGGAGTGAACGCCACCCTCTGAGCGGGCGTGCGTCGGAGCCTTCGCCGCGATAGGCCGCGCGCAAAGTCAGCCTGTCCGGAGGACCCCGTCCAGTGGCCGTGCATCGGATCAAGAAGGGACTCGACATTCCCATTACCGGCGCCCCGGAGCAGGTCGTCGATCAGGGTGCCGCCCCCACCCGTGTCGCCGTGGTCGCCAGCGACTTCGTGGGCATGAAGCCCCGGCTGAGGGTGGACGTCGGCGACCAGGTCAAGCGCGGCCAGCCCCTCTTCGACGACCGCAAGCGCGAGGGTGTCGTGCACACGGCGCCGGCAGCCGGGGTCGTCGTCGCGGTGAATCGGGGCAAGCGAAGGGCATTTCAGTCCATCGTCATCGAGCTGACGGAGGCAGAGCGCGCCGGCCGGCCCGGTGACGATGAGCTCCAGGACTTCGCCTCGTACACGGGCGCTCCGGTCTCCGAGGTCTCCGCCGAGCAGGTCCGGGACCTGCTGTTGGAGAGCGGCGCCTGGACCGCTTTCCGGACCCGGCCCTATGGTCGGGTGCCCAACGCCGGGGACACGCCGAAGTCGATCTTCGTCACCGCCAGCGACACGAACCCGCTGTCGGCTCGACCCGACGTGGTCCTGGAGGACCGGCAAGAGGACTTCCAGCGCGGCCTCGACGCGATCGCCAAGCTGGCCGATGTCCACCTCTGCCAGCACGAGTCCGCGGCGGTCGCTGGCGACAACGTGAGCCAGCACACCTTCGCGGGGCCTCATCCGGCAGGCAACGTCGGCACCCACATCCACCTCCTGGACCCCGTCTGGCGCGAGAAGACCGTCTGGCACCTCGGCTACCAGGACGTGGCAGCCATCGGAGAGCTGATCGCGACAGGCGTCGTCGCGGTCTCCCGTGTCGTCGCCCTCGGCGGGCCCCAGGTGGACAAGCCCCGGCTCCTGTCGACTCGGCTCGGCGCCAGCGTCGACGAGCTCGTCGCCGGGGAGCTGAAGGACGGAGAGAACCGCGTCATCAGCGGGTCGATCCTCAGCGGAACCATCGCGATGGGAGAGATCTTCGGCTACCTCGGCCGCTACGCGAACCAGGTCAGCGTCCTGCGCGAGGGCCGCAGCCGCAACTTCCTCGGCTGGCTGACCCCGGGTCTGAACGTGTTCAGCACGATGCCCACCTTCCTCAGCGGGGCCCTGCCCAGCTCCAGGCTCTACGACATCACGACCGCCGAGAACGGCGGCAAGCGCGCCATGGTGCCCATCGGCCGCTACGAAGAGGTCTTCCCCCTCGACATCCTGCCGACCTTCCTCTTGCGCAGCATCCTCTCTGGCGACCTCGAGCGGGCCGAAGCCCTCGGCGTGCTCGAGCTGGCCGAAGAGGACCTGGCGCTCTGCACGGTCGTCTGCCCGAACAAGCACGACTTCGGACCGGTGCTGCGCACCGTGCTGAACACCATCGAGGCCGAAGGATGAAGCTCCTGCGTGACCAGCTCGACAAGCTCGAGCCGCGCTTCCAACCCGGTGGCCCGCTCGAGAAGGCCTTCGCGCTGTTCGAGATGGCGGATACCTTCCTCTTCACCCCCGGCACCGTCACCAGGGCAGGGGCCCACGTCCGCGACTACCTCGACCAGAAGCGGATGATGATCATGGTGGCCCTGGCCGTCATGCCGGCGGCGGCCTTCGGTGTCTACAACATCGGCCTGCAGGCGCTGACCGCGAACGCCGCTGGGGCCGGCCTGCGGGACGACTGGCAGACCGCGGTCTTCGAGGCGCTCGGCATGGCGACGGACCCCGCCGACATCCTCGCCTGCGTCGTCTACGGGCTCTGCTACTTCGTGCCCATCTTCCTCGTGGTGCACATCGTCGGGGGCATCTGGGAGGTGCTCTTCGCCACGGTGCGCAAGCACGAGATCAACGAGGGCTTCCTCGTCACCGGCGCGCTCTTTCCACTCATCTGCCCGCCCACGATCCCGCTCTGGCAGGTGGCTCTGGGCATCACCTTCGGGGTCGTCGTCGGAAAGGAGCTCTTCGGCGGGGTCGGTCGAAACGTGCTGAACCCCGCGCTCACAGGGCGCGCCTTCCTCTTCTTCGCCTACCCGGCGCAGATCTCCGGCGACAAGGTCTGGATCCCAGCAGAGGACGCCTACTCCGGCGCCACTCCGCTCGCGGACGCCTCGGCGGGCGGCCTCGGCGCGATCGACTCCACCTGGCTCGACGCCTTCTACGGCTTCGTTCCAGGCAGCATCGGCGAGGTCTCCGCGCTGGCCTGCTTCATCGGCATGGCGCTGCTCATCCTCACGAAGGTCGGCAGCTGGCGCATCGTCTTCGGAGGCTTCCTCGGCACGGCCTTGTGCGCGTGGCTCCTGAACATGGTCGGGTCCGAGACCAACCCGATGTTCGAGATCCCTTTCTGGTGGCACTACGTGCTCGGTGGCTGGGCCTTCGGCATCGCCTTCATGGCGACGGACCCGGTGAGCGCCGCGTACACGAGGTCCGGGAAGCTCGCCTATGGCTTCCTCATCGGTGTCGTCGTCGTGCTCATCCGCGTGGTCAACCCGGCCTACCCGGAGGGGATGATGCTCGCGATCCTCTTCATGAACCTCTTCAGCCCGCTGCTCGATCACTTCGTCGTGCAGCGGAACATCAAGCGGAGGATGGCTCGCTATGCAGCGTGATTCCGTCGTCTACACCGTCGGCTTCGCCGCGGTCGTGTGCCTGATCGCGAGCCTCTTCGTGTCCGGCTCCGCCGTCGCGCTGAAGGACAGGCAAGAGGCCAACAAGGCCGCCGACAAGCAGAAGAAGGTCCTCGTCGTCGCCGGCTTCCTCGACGAGAGCGCCAGGCCCAAGCCCACCAACGAGCAGGTCCAGCAGCTCTTCGACGACAACATCTCCAGCCGCGTCGTCGACATGAACACGGGCGAGTACGCCGACGACGCCGTCGACCTCGCCACCTACGACGCCCGCAGGGCCGCAAAGGACCCCAGCCTCTCCTTCGAGGTCGAAGAGAACTCCGCCAAGATCGCCCGGGTCCCCAACCACGCAGTGATCTACGAGGTGGTGGACAGCTCCGGTGAGCTCGACAAGGTCATCCTGCCGATCCACGGCCCAGGCCTGTGGTCGACGCTCTATGGCTTCCTCGCGGTCGACGCCGACGGCAACACCATCGAGGGCATCACCTTCTACGAGCACGCCGAGACCCCAGGGCTCGGTGGCGAGGTCGACAACCCCTCGTGGAAGGAGAACTGGGTGGGCCGCAAGGTCTACGACGCCTCTGGCGAGGTGGCCATCCACGTGATCAAGGGCAAGGCGGGCAAGCCGGATGCTGCTCCCTACGAGGTCGACGGCCTCTCCGGGGCGACGCTCACCGCCATCGGCGTCAACAAGACCCTGGAGTTCTGGCTCGGCGACGACGCCTTCGGTCCTTTCCTCCGACAGAACGTGAGGGGCTCATGAGCGCTCGGCAAGGTGTCTTCGGCAAGAGACAGCGCGAGGCGCTGGTCGACCCGCTGTTCAACAACAACCCCATCGCGCTCCAGGTCCTCGGCATCTGCTCGGCCCTGGCGGTGACGACCAAGATGGAGACCTCTCTGGTGATGTGCGCTGCGCTCACCGGAGTCCTGGTCTTCAGCAACGTCATCATCTCGGTGATGCGGAACCTCATCCCCTCCAGCATCCGGATCGTCGTCCAGCTGACCATCATCGCGTCGCTGGTCATCATCGCGGACCAGATCCTGAAGGCCTACCTCTTCGACGTCAGCAAGCAGCTCTCGGTCTTCGTCGGGCTGATCATCACGAACTGCATCGTGATGGGTCGCGCAGAGGCATACGCCATGCAGAACGGGCCGGTCCTGTCTGCCTACGACGGCCTCGGCAACTCCCTCGGCTACAGCGTCGTGCTCATCTTCGTCGCCTTCTTCCGCGAGCTGTTCGGGAGCGGCAAGCTGCTCGGCTACGAGGTGCTGCCGCTGTACACCGACGGCGGCTGGTACAACCCGAACGGCCTGATGGTGCTGGCTCCCAGCGCTTTCTTGCTCATCGGCTTCTTCATCTGGGGCATCCGAGTCTGGAAGCCCGAGCAGTGCGAGGACGAATAGACCATGGAAGCTCTACTCAGCCTCGCCGTGAAGGCCACCTTCGTCGAGAACATGGCCCTGGCCTTCTTCCTGGGCATGTGCTCGTTCTTGGCGGTCAGCAAGAAGGTCGAGACCGCCATCGGGCTCGGCTTCGCCGTCATCTTCGTCCTCGGCATCACCTGTCCGGCCAACTACCTCATCTACGAGTACCTCCTCGCGGAGGGCGCCCTGTCCTGGACGGGTGTCGAGGCCCTGGCGACCGTCGACCTGTCCTTCCTGACCTTCCTCTCCTTCATCGGGACCATCGCGGCGATGGTGCAGATCGTCGAGATGGTGTTGGACAAGTACTTCCCTGATCTCTACAACGCCCTGGGCGTCTTCCTCCCGCTCATCGCGGTGAACTGCGCGATCCTGGGCGCCTCGTTGTTCATGGTCGAGCGCAATTACGATCTGGCCGAGAGCGTCGTCTACGGTGCCGGCAGCGGCATCGGCTGGCTGCTGGCGGTCGTCGCCCTGGCCGCCATCCGCGAGAAGATGCGCTACTCGGACGTGCCCCCGGCCCTGCGCGGGCTCGGCATCACCTTCATCCTCACCGGGTTGATGGCCATCGGTTTCATGGCCTTCGCCGGCATCCAGCTCTAGGGGGCAGGCATGGACTACATGCTCATCGGCCTTGGCGTGGTGATGTTCACGCTCATCGTCCTGGCCCTCGTCGGCGTCCTCATGGCCGCCAAGGCCAAGCTCGTGTCCGACGCGGACGTGAAGATCATCGTCAACGAAGACAAGGACAAGGCCATCATCGCCAAGGCTGGCGGCACGCTGCTGAACACCCTGGCCGAGCAGAAGATCTTCATCCCCAGCGCCTGCGGCGGCATGGGCTCCTGCGGTGTCTGCAAGGTCCACGTCCACGAAGGCGGCGGCGCCATGCTGCCGACCGAGAAGGGCTTCATCAACCGGGGCGAGGCCAGGGAGGGTGTGCGACTGGCCTGCCAGGTCAAGCTCAAGGGCGACCTCGAGATCGAGGTCGAACCGGAGATCTTCTCCGTGCGCAAGTGGGAGGCGACGGTCCGTTCCAACAAGAACGTGGCGACCTTCATCAAGGAGTTCCTGCTCGAGCTGCCCGAGGGCGAGTCGGTGCCCTTCCGGGCCGGCGGCTACATCCAGATCGAGTGCCCTCCCCACGTCGCCGACTACAAGGACTTCGAGATCGAGGACGAGTACCGGGAGGACTGGGACAAGTACAACATGTGGCAGTTCGTCTCGAAGGTCGGCGAGGACACCGTCCGGGCCTACTCGATGGCGAACTACCCGGGCGAAGAGGGCATCATCATGCTCAACATCCGCATCGCCTCGCCGCCGCCTCGCATGCCGGAGCTGCCCCCCGGCAAGATGTCCAGCTACATCTTCGCCCAGAAGCCTGGAGACAAGGTCATCATCAGCGGCCCCTTCGGCGAGTTCTTCGCGAAGGAGACCCAAAACGAGATGCTCTTCATCGGCGGCGGCGCTGGCATGGCCCCGATGCGGTCTCACATCTTCGACCAGTTCAAGCGCCTCAAGACCAAGCGCAAGGTCACCTTCTGGTACGGCGCCCGCTCATGGCGAGAGGCCTTCTACGTCGAGGACTTCAACGAGATCCAGGAAGAGAACGACAACTTCCAGTGGTTCGTGGCGCTCTCCGACGCCACGCCAGAGGACAACTGGAAGGGGCTCACCGGCTACATCCACCAGGTCGTGCTCGACGAGTACCTGAGCACCCACCCCTCGCCGGAAGACATCGAGTACTACCTCTGCGGCCCGCCGATCATGAACAAGTGCGTGATCGAGATGCTCGAGGACCTCGGCGTCGAGCCCGAGAACATCCTCCTGGACGACTTCGGGTAGTGTCCGCGGGCGAGCCGCTGGATGTGAAGAAGCTGATCCTGCCGGCGCTCTTCCTCGCCCTGGTCTTTGGCGCCTTGATCTGGCGGCGCCCGGCGGCCGTGGAGCCCCAGACCCTCCACGGCGAGAGCATGGGCACCACCTGGAACGTCCGGCTCGTGGGGGTAGAGGACGCAGAGGTCGATGGCCTTGGGCTGCTCGTGCAGTCGGAGCTCGACGCCATCGACGGCTTGATGTCCACCTGGAAGCCCGACTCGGAGCTCAGCCGCTTCAACGCGCACGAGCTGGCCACGCCCTTCCCCTTGTCCGAGGAGAGCGCAGAGGTCCTCGCGTTGGCGACCGACGTGAACGCTGGCAGCGGAGGGGCCTTCGACGTCACCGTCGGGCCGGCGGTGGCCGCGTGGGGTTTCGGCGCGGGTGCCCACGAAGACCCGCCCACCGACGAGGAGCTCGCGGCGCTGACCAGGGTGGTTGGCTTCGAGAAGCTGCGGGTGGACCCGGGCGCTGCAGAGGCGACGAAGGCCAACCCGGGGGTCCGCGTCGATCTCTCGGCCATCGCCAAGGGCTACGCGGTGGACCGGGTCAGCGCCGCGCTGCTCGACGCCGGACATATGAACCACCTCGTCGAGGTGGGGGGCGAGGTCGTGGCCAGGGGCGAAAAGGGCGAGGGCAGGCCCTGGGTCGTCGGCATCGACAAGCCGCTCTACGAGGGCCGCGAGGTCCAGGTGGCGCTGGCGCTGAGCGACATGGCGCTGGCCACCAGCGGCGACTACCGCAACTTCGTCGACTCGTATGGGGAGCGACGCCAGCACACGATCGACCCCAGGACCCTGAGGCCGGTGGACCACGATCTCGCCAGCGTCTCGGTGATCGCCCCCAGCTGCGCGGCGGCGGACGCCTGGGCCACGGCGCTCATGGTCATGGGGGCGTCCAAGGGCAAGGCGGTCGCCGAGCGCATGCCCATAGAGGCCCTGTTCATCGTGCGCGGCCCGGACCGCTTCGAGGAGACTGCGACCAGCGGCTTCGACGATTACAGGGTGGAGTAGATGACCACCTTCCTCGCCACCTTCGGCTTCGTCGCCGTCGCCATGGTCGCCATGGCCATCGGCGTCATCCTGACGGGCAGGCGGCTCCGCGGGAGCTGCGGAGGGGGCGCGGACGACTGCGTCTGCGAGATCGAGAAGCGTCGCGAATGCCACGCCAGGCGCGGCATCGTCGGGGACTGACTTCAGACCTGCAGCGCGTGGAGCAGGTCCCGCTTCAGGTCGCTGAGGTGCTCGATTCCCGCCGACATCCGGATCAGTCCTGGCTGAACACCCAGGTCCTCGAGCTGCTCCGGGGGCACGTCCGCGTGCGTCATGCTCATCGGGTGCTCGACCAGGCTCTCCGTGCCTCCCAGGGACACGGCCAGCCGGAAGACCTCGAAGGAGTCCAGCACGCGCCAGGCGGCCTCCTTGCCGCCCTTGACCTCGAAGGCGATGAGCGAGCCGGGGCCGGTGCACTGGCGTGAGTAGATGTCGTGCTGGGGGTCTTCTGGCTGGAGCAGGCCCGGGTAGTGGACCTTCGTGACCTGGGGGTGGGCGTCGAGGAGCTCGGCGAGGGCCTGGGCGTTCTTGGCCTGCCGGCGCATGCGGATCGACACGGTCTCCAGGGACCGCAGCAGCATCCAGCCCGTAAACGGAGTGGCCATCGTGCCGAGGATGGTCCGGAGCACCATCACCTCGGCCATCAGGTCCCGGGGCCCGGTGGCCACCCCGGCGACGAGATCGCTGTGGCCGCCGATGAACTTGGTCGCCGAGTAGAGCACGATGTCGGCCCCGCATTGCGCCGGGCGCTGGAAGACAGGGCCCAGGAAGGTGTTGTCCACCGCGACCAGGACTCGGCGTCCGGTTCTAGCCGACAGCCGCTGGGCCAACTCGGCGACCTCGGCGATGTCGGTGAGGGCGTTGGAGGGGTTCGCCGGGGTCTCGACGAAGAGCATCCGGACCCGCTCGGGCCCCACGCGCTCTGCCTCCTGCTCCAGGCGCTGCGCCGCGCCCGTGCCCCCGAGCACCTGAGAGGCCTTGATGCCGAAGCGTGGCAGCACGTTCTCCAGCAGGAAGTGCGTGCCCCCGTACACCGGGGCGGTGGAGATGATGTGATCCCCAGAGCTCGTCAGCGCCATCAGCGTCGTCGAGATCGCGGCCATGCCAGAGGCGAAGACCGCGCCCAGCTCCGTCCGGTCCCAGGCGGCGATGCGCTCCTCGAACATCTGGAGGTTGGGGTTGTTGAGTCGCGAGTAGATGAGCCCCGGCACCTCACCCTTGCGGGCCTCGTCCAGGCCGTAGGCCAGCTCGAAGAAGCGCGCCCCCGAGGCAGCGTCCGTGAACTGGAAGGTAGAGGTGAGGAAGACGGGAGGCTTCAACGCCCCCTGGCTGAGCTCGGGCTCGTAGCCGAGGCCCAGAGCCAGTGTCTCGGGGTTGAACTCGCGGCCGCTGGGGCCGTGGTGACGCTTCATGCTCTGCTCCGGGTCAGGACTCCTCGAGGGCCGCTGGCGGCTCATAGCATTCACGCCATGCTCGGTCCTCTTGTGCGACCCTCGGCCGCCGGCTCGCACATCCCATCGCGTTAGGCCCACGGCGTGTTCGCCTTCTCCCCGCGCAAGGAGCTCGAGCTCTCGAGCCCCCTGAGTCCAGAGGCTGCCACCGAGCGGCTCTCGGAGGTGACCGAGCCGAGCGAGAAGTTCCCCCTGCGGTCCAAGCTCTCGGGGGCCGGCATCGTCGTCCGCGTGCTGCATCCGCCTGACACCGACAAGGCGCTGTTCGGGCGGGTCGCCGCAGAGGGCTTCAAGGTCGCCCGCGTCCCGGACCCCCAGAACCAGGGTCCCTTCCAGCCGATCGCCGAAGGCAGCGTGAGCGACTCCGGGCAGGGCAGCACCATCCAGCTCGTCCTCAGACCCCACAAGCAGGTCCGGACCTACTCGCCGATCTTCGCGGGCGCCGCGCTGGTGCTGTTGGCCGCCGCCGGGGTCATGTTCGGCGACAAGCCGGCGATCGCTGTCATCGCCCTGGTCTTCGGGGGGCTGTTGCTCGTCTTTCCGCGCTTCCGAGCCGCCCACGGTTTCGAGCGGGGCTGCCAGGAGCTCGAGGCCAGCCTCCGCCGTGTCTTCGAGAGCGAGTAGACGGGCGAAGCCGGCTCCGAGCCCGTATACTGCGCTCCGCTCGGGCCTTGGGAAACAAGGCTGTTCTCTGCCTTTCGGAGGCACCCAAGATGATGCTCGCACTGCCCGTCTTCGCCGTGCTCACCGGTTGCCAGCCGGATGAGCCGAGCGCAGAGGAGGAAGAGGGCTACTCCTTCTTCGAGATCCACCCCCCGGAGGGCGCCCAGGGCACCTCCTCCACCGTCGTCATCACAGCCGACCGGTCGGTCTTCGACTTCAGCGACACAGAGCTCTTCTTCGGCGAGGGCATCCTGATCGAGAGCGTGACCGTCGACGACGGCTGGACGGTCATCGCCGACATCACCATCGAGCCGGACGCCGAGCTCGGCGGGCGGGACGTCACGGCCATCGTGGGCGGGCTCGACTACGACATCGGGCGCTTCCGCGTGGTCGGCGAGACCTTCACCATCACCCCCGAGCGGGGCAAGATCGGCGAGAGCGTCAGCGTCGTCCTCGAGGGCCACAACACCCAGTGGAAGGACGGCCGCACCTGGGTCAACTTCGGCGACGGCGTCGACGTCCTCGACGTCACCGTGCTCGCGGAGACCCTCGTCGAGGCAGAGGTCAGCATCGAAGGGGACGCGATCCCCGGCGCTCGGGACGTCTGGACAGAGGACGGCGGCAAGATCGTCACCCTCTACGATGGCTTCCAGGTCGACCGCGTCGCCCTCGTCGCCACCTGGGACCCGGCCGAGGCCAGCCAGGGCACGATGGTCGAGTTCACGATCAAGGCTCGGGACACCAACTTCGCCCAGGACCTCACCTCCATCACCTTCTACGACAACGGCGGGCTCAACCCGGACATCCGCGTCGACGACATCACGGTGCTCGACGCAGAGAACCTCTGGGGTCGCATGACCCTGTCCAACGCCGCAGAGCTCGGCTCACGCGACGTCGTCGTCGCCACAGAGGACGAGGGCGTGCGCATCCCCGACGCCTTCGAGGTCGCCGGTGGCGACTGGTCCCTCGAAGAGGTCGCCGTCAGCCTGTACTTCGTCGTCGTCCGCGGTCTCAACAACGAGTCCGGCGAGCTCTCGGAGCGCGTCTCCTCCGCGGCTGTCTTCTACATCCCCCTGGACCCGCCCTGCGGCGGCGGCGGCGCAGGCTTCGGCTCCGCACCCCAGCCCGAGCCCTACGACCAGAACGTCGTCGGGCCCATCACCGGTAGCGGCAGCGAAGGCGAGGCAGAGGACTGCCCCAACCCGACCACCGTCAGCGCCGGCGACTACGTCTGGCTCGAGTCCGACGCCAACGTCGTCACGCTCGACAAGGTCGTCGATCCCAACTCCGGGATGATCTCCTACGTCGGCCAGGACCTGACGATCGACGACTACGTGCCCGACAACCTCTACGACCTCCACCTGCAGGGGGACCCCGACGGACTCGAAGAGGAGATCGTCGAGGGCGTCCAGCCCACCGTGCCCTGCAACTGGTACATGGAGTCACCGGATCTGTGGGGGAACTACACCCAGGACCGCAGCACCGACTTCGAGTACGTCTGGTACAACACGGAGGGCGGCTACGGCGCCTGCACCTACCCGGACGCGATCTTCTACACGGAGATCAACGGCACGACCTACAACGGCACCACCGATCCGGGCATGGCCGCGAGCTACCCCTGGGACGACGGCTACCACAGCTACACCCCCGACGAGCTGCTGTACCTCGACCCCGGGGCGGTCTACTTCATCGCCTACAGCTACATCTCCGGGCGCGAGTTCGGCCTGCGAGACAGCATCTACCAGACAAACCAGGCCTACTCCTACATCTACTTCCAGGCCTCCTTCATCCTGGAGTGAGCATGCTGCTTCTGGCCCTGGGGTGCACCCCCGAGAACACCTTCGTAGAGCGGCCCTTCGAGTCGATCGCGGTGGTCACCGGTGACTTCGACCAGGTCGAGGCGAGCTTCAACCGGCTCGACGTCGCGTACATCCCCTACGAGGGCTACATCACGACGGCCGCCTACGACGAGTCCGTCGATCCCGACCTGATGGGGCTCAAGAGCGAGCACCTCTTCACGGGCGAGGACGACGACGGCAACAAGGAGCTCTTCAAGCACGACGCGCTCTTCGTCAACAGCGGCACCCGCGGCTTCGCCGAGTACATGTACAAGGAGAGCCTCGCCGCCGACGATCATCTCGTGTCGGACGAGCAGGTCATCGAGGACGTGCGTGACTTCGTCAGCCGCGGTCGCACCGTCTGGGTGAGTGACTGGGGCTATGAGCTCGTCGAGGCGTGCTGGCCCGACATGATCGACTTCTACGGCGACGACGAGCTGCTCGAGGACGCAGAGGTCGGGGCCTCCGGTCGGACCGCAGCCCGTATCATCGACAGCGAGCTCCAAGAGAAGCTCGGAACGGAGCAGCTGTCCATCGACTTCAACTACACGAACTGGGCGCTGGTCGAGGACGTCTCCGACGACGTCGAGGTCGTCCTTCGCGGCGACGTCGGCTACCGCATCTCCGCAGAGGAGGGGTGGGGCGAGCTCGAGCAGGTGCCGCTGTTGGTGCGCTTCCAGGTCGGCAGCGGGACCGTGGTGTTCTCGAGCTTCCACTGGCGCGCCCAGAACGCGGGCTTCGCCGACGCGCTGTTGGCCGAGGTCGTCCCTGGTATCGATCCCGGCAGCGTGCTCGACGGGAACACCGCAGAGGAGAGCGGAGATGGGACCGACTAGCTGGTTGTTGCTCCTGTCGTGTACGGACTACGAGTTCTACACGCAGAAGCACGCCGACGTCTTCCAGCAGAACAAGGAGAAGGTCGTCGACGTTCTGCTCGTCGTCGACAACTCCTGCTCCATGATCGAGGAGCAGGTGAAGCTGGCCACGAACTTCGGGGCCTTCATCCAGTACTTCGACGGCGTCGACGTCGACTACCAGCTCGCCGTGATCACCACGGACACCGTCCAGGACGAGTTCCGCGGCAAGTTCGTCGGCGGAGACGATGAGATCCTGCTCTCCGGGCCCACCGGGGCCGAGATCGACCGGGTCACCTACGACCGTGAATGGTCCCTCCCGCTGGGCGTGTCGCTGGCGCTCGATCGCGGCGAGGAGAGCGGCACCGCCAACGACGTCCGGGACAACTGGTGCCAGAGCACCTCCGAGATGGCATCCGGTGACCTCGGCACACCGGGGGCGGACAACGACTGCGGGACCCCCGAAGACGGGGACGGCGAGGACGACTCCGGACTCGACGAAGCCCAGGAGCCCCAGTTCGGCGACCTCATCGTCACGGAGTTCCTCCCGACCCCCGCCGGCGTCGATCAGACCCTCGGGGAGTTCGTCGAGCTCAAGAACATCAGCGGGCACGCCCTGGACCTGGACGGCTGCGCTCTCTCGGACAGCGGGCGCAACTGGTTCTCCTTCCCGGACGGCATCGTCCTCGAAGACGGCGAGTACGTGGTCTTCGCCCGCTCGGACGACTCCGACGCAAACGGCGGAGTGACGGACGCCGTCGCCATGGGCGAGGACTTCACGCTCAACGACGAGGTCACGGTCATCGACGCCAACACCGACAACGCCTCGGAGATCTTCGCCGAGATGGTCGCCCAGGGCATCAGCGGCTCCGGCATCGAGATGGGCCTGGAGGGGGCTCGGATGGCCTTCACGCCAGAGCTGCTCGAGACCACCAACGCCGGGTTCCTGCGCGAGGAGGCCAACCTCTCCTTCATCTTCGTCTCGGACGAGGACGACGACAGCCCCTACCCGGTGGACGACTACCTCACCTTCTACGCGGGTCTCAAGGGCGAGGGGGCCTTCCGCGACCACACGAAGTTCAACATCTCTGCGGTCGTCGGCTCCCGCGAGCCCGAGTTCTGGGGCGAGCCCAGCTGCTCCAGCGACGACGGCCAGGCGGACTATGGCAAGCGCTACGTCGACCTCGCCGACCGGACCGACGGTCTCATCGAGAGCATCTGTGACGATGACTTCTCGCCCATCGCGGCGGACCTCGGCCTGATCCTGAGTGGCCTCGCCATCGAGTTCGAGCTCTCGGAGCAGCCCGACGAGACGACCATCGAGGTCGCGCTCTACGAGGACGCGGACGAGACCAGCTTCGTGCGTGACCTCGTCGCCGGAGACGACTACACCTACGTGCGCGAGCGCAACAGCATCCGCTTCGAGGAGGACCAGGTTCCGCCCCCCTCCTGGTACTTCACTGTGAGCTACGAGCTCGTCGCGACGGGCGCCAGCTTCGAGGACAGCGAGTGATCCTTCTTGCCTTGATGGGCTGCGAGCCCGAAGTCCAGTGCGACGAAGCCACCGCCTGCCCCTTCGGCGAGGTCTGCGTCGAGGGTGTCTGCGAGTCGGTCGCCTGCGCCACCTCGGTCGACTGCGGGATGGAGCAGCACTGCGAAGGCCGCACCTGCGTGGAGGGCTGCGCAGAGGACAGCGACTGCTGGCCGGGGGATGTCTGCGACCTGGCCTCCAAGACCTGCATCGCGCGGGGCTGCCGCGACACCCAGCTGGACTGCGGCTACCGGGAGTTCTGCAACGAGGCCAACGGCGAGTGCTACGAGACCACCGGGTACTACTGTCGCCCCTGCGAGGACGACAGCAACTGCGGCAGCGAGGACAACATCTGCCTCAACTTCGGCTCCGGACGTCAGTACTGTGGGGTCTACTGCGAGGACGATCAGGAGTGCCCGAGCGGCTTCGGCTGCCTCCCGGTCGGTGACATCAACGGCAACATCATCAGCTTCCAGTGCATCACCTATTGCTGGCTCTACGACGACTACGACGGCACCTTCCCGTCCGACAAGGTCAGCGTCGACGACACCCTCGTCCTCTGGGAGCTGGACCCGACGCCCGTCTGCGAGGTCGAGCTGTGATCCTGTTGCTGGTGGGGGCTTGCACGAACGACGACCCCGACTCGGGCCTGGAGCTCTCCGGGCCGGTGATGACCCACACAGAGCCGAGCGGCCCCTTCGACATCGGTGTGCCCATCCCGCTGAGCGTCAGCGCAGATGACGACGACGGTGTCGGCGGAGTCGACGTCGCCTACCGGGTAGAGGACGGCGCCTTCTGGTCGGCGCTGGAGCTCGAGAGCGACGACGGCCTGACGTGGACCGCGGAGATCCCGGGAGATGACGTCGTGGACCCGGGCATGGAGTACTACTTCAAGGCCGTCGATCTGAACGACACACCGAGCACCAGCTACCTGCCAGGGGACATCGCAAGTCCCTTCTTCGTCCAGGTGGACCTCGTCGGCGAGCCGCTCCCCTACACGCAGGACTTCGAGCTCTCCGACGGCGTCGACGAGCTCTACAGCATGGGCTGGGCCAGCGCGTCAGCGGGCTTCGCCGGCTACCAGTGGGACACCTCGGCGGCCCAGGCCTACAGTGGCGAGACCTCCGCGGCCCATGGCCGTGGGGTCGAGGGTGTCCCCGCACTCGACGACTGGCTCATCTCTCCGCCGCTGGATCTGAGCTCGGAGGGTCGCATCCAGGTCACCTGGTGGGAGTACGGACAGGGCTCGGAGTTCGCCAACCACAGCCTGCTGTTGTCGACGTCCTCGAAGGACCCGGCGGACGGTGACTACGTGGAGGTGGAGCTCCTCGAGGCCCCCCTGGACGACGAGTGGAGCCGCTCGCAGGTCGTCGAGCTCACGGACTGGGCCGGCGAGCGCGCGGTCTACCTCGCCTGGCGCTACGAGGGCGAGTACTCGGACGACTGGTACGTCGACGACATCGTCGTGCGCGACATGACCATCGACCTGTCCCACGAGCTGTCCTGGGACCCGGATCCAATCTCTCCCGGCGAGTCCGGAGAGCTCCTGCTCACCGTCTACAACCTCGTCGATGTCGACGGCGGGCCCCTGACCGTCACTGGCAGCTTCCCGGAGGGCGGAGCGAGCTTCGTCGGCGCCGAGCAGACCATCGACGAGATCCTCGCGGATGGCTCCGCTTTGGCGATCTTCGAGATCGAGATCGACCAGGAGACCCCGGAGAACTCCTACCTTCCGGTGGACTTCGACCTCGACGATGGAGCGGACAGCTGGCTCTTCGAGGATCTTCTGGTCGTGGGCTACCCGAGCAGCGCGACGCTGGAGCTCACCCTCGTCGAGGAGGCCCTGCTCCAGGTGGACCTCGGCGTCGGCGACCCCGACGCCCCGCTCTGGGAGGAGACGATCTACAGCGCGGTCGAGCCCGCGGGGGTGCTGACCCTCGAAGAGGACGTGACCGACCTGCACGACCTCCTGCCGCCTGCCGCTGGCGAGCTGCGCTGGTACGCCCGCATCACCTCGGACTCCCAGGGCAAGGCCGACGCCTTCGAGCTCTCCGTCGGTGACGAGACCTTCTCAGCGACAGAGACCCCGAGCTGGGTCGCTGGCGGGATCTCGTTGGTCTACCTGCCCGAGCCGCCCTCGCCGACGCTGAGGGACAACGACCTGACCCCCTCCACCCTCGAGCCTGGTACGGAGGTGACCGTCGTCGGCACCTTCCGCAATGACGGCGCCGAGACGGCGGGTCCCGTCACCGTCGAGCTGAAGAGCGATGACTCCGACGTCTCCGTTGGCGGCAGCGGCCCGGTCGAGCTGACCGCCGGTGCGTGGGAGTCGGCAGAGCTCGTCACTGCCCCGGCCGCCTCCTTCACGGTGCTCTCCGCCCACACGGACTCCACGCCGGTCGAGCTCTACTGGGAGCTCGACGATGGGGTCGAGACCTGGACGCTGGACTTCGAGGCCGAGGTCCCGTGGCCCGTGCTGAAGATCACGCGCATCGACATCGACGACTCGGACGGTAACGGCGACGGGCTCCTCGACGCGGGCGAGTCCGCGGAGCTCGACATCGAGGTGACCAACGTCGGCGCCATGGACACGACGGGCGTCGTGCGCGGCACCTTGTCCATCGCCTCGTCTTCGACGGCGACCGCGAGCACCAACGGCGGCACCCAGACCATCGGTGTGCTCGGCGTCGACGACGACGGTGACGCCGACTTCGACATCGAGGTGGACAGCTCCAGCTCGGCCGGAGACACGGTCGATCTCGTGCTGACGATGACGGACTCGGCCAACACCTACCTGGCGACGGCCCAGCTCGTGCTCGGCGAGCCACCATGGCTCACCATCGCCCCGACCGACGACGACATCGGCGACAACTACGAGTACACCTTCGACATCGTCAACGGCAAGTACCGCAGCGACGGCACGACCTTCGAGCTGTTGATGGAGTCGGCGGAACCCTACGACTCCACCGCCTTCGTCGAGATGTGGTGTGTCGCGGACGGTGACTACCAGTTCATCCGCATGGTGCTGCAGTCCGGGACCTCCAAGCTGCAGGGCTACGACAACGGCTTCTTGACCCTCGCGACGCCGAGCCTGAGCTACCCGAGCTCGACAGAGGTCCTCTTCTCCTGGGACGTCGCGGACATGGCGCTCGATCGAGACGTGCTGACCTGCGGCTTCGGCAGCGGCTGGTGCACCACCGAGACGAGCAACTTCTGCGACCACATGCCGGACGGCTGGGGCTACTACTACCAGACGTGGAGCTCGAGCTACTTCTACGATCTCAGCTGGTAGAAGGCGGCCGCGCCGGCCCAGACCAGCGCTACGGTGCCCAGGACCAGCCACACGACGAGATCGGTCGGATCGAGCAGGTGGCGGTGGAAGAGCCGCCCGAGCCCGACGCCGAAGAGCAGCCCGAAGACCCAGGTGCGGCCTCGGTGATAGCGGGCTCGGCCCGTGTGCACCGCCAGGTACTCGCCGGTCGGCGGGCCCAGCCACAGCGCCAGCTCCATGTCATGTGGGACTGGCAGGCTGCCGGCCAGACCGGCTAGGATGACGGCTCCTGCAATCGGCCAGACCGCGGTGCACCGGCGACAGAGCGACAGCCCACCGATGTGGATACAACGAGCCTCGTCGTCTGGTCCGTGATGTGCCAGGAGGAGCCGCCACATGGTCCTAGCCTCACCCCTCTGGGGCGCGCTGTCGAGCGGTTGCAGCGGCTTCGGCCTCGGTGACACCGGCCTGGTGGCGGATGACAGCTCCTCTGTCTCCATTCCGCGGGACTGCCGGGGCGCCCCCGTCTGCATCACCCAGGTGGCGCCGGATTGGGGCCTGCCTGCGGGCGGCACCGGCGTCGAGATCTCAGGGTGGGGCTTCACGGACACGCCGAGCGTCTTCTTCGGCAGCTTCCCGATCGACACGGTCACGAGCTTCGGAGACGACCGGCTCGTCATCACGACACCCGCCTCCAGCGTCGAAGCGCAGATCGACGTCACGGTGGTCTCGGCCAGCGGCGAGTACACCGCCTACGACGCCTTCACCTACACCAGCGACGAGCCCGAAGGCGACAGCGACGCCGACAGCGACGCCGACAGCGACAGCGACTCCGACAGCGACACGGACGTGACGCCCACGGGAATGATCGGAGGGGCGGTCGAGCTGTCGTACCTGGCCTATGCCTGCCCGGACATCTTCGGTCTCAGCGACCAGCTGCAGTTCGGCGTGGCGGCGGTCTTCCACGCCCCGGTCTCCGACAGCTGGTACGACGATCTCCCCACCCAGGGCAGCTGCGACACGGCGTGGTCCGCCTCGCCTCCGGCCTCGAGCTACGACGACTTCGGCCAGTGGGCCTACCTCTCCACGGGCAGCAAGAGCCTCAGCCTCCAGCGCCAGAGCATCGACGGCCAGCCCTACTACATCGCCTCGGGGCTCGAGCAGGGAGACCTGGTGAAGAACGCCTCCTGGGATCTGTCGGTGCCGGACGGCGACGTCGAGGTCGAGGACGTCCTCCGCACGACCTCTGGCTTCGACAGCATCTCTCCGGCGGCGCTCGCGAACGACTGCAGCGGTGTCTTCGCTGCTCGGATCGCCCAGAGCGGGGCGAGCTTCACCTGGGCACCGACCGGGACCTCCGACGAGTTCATCCTCTGGTTGCAGTTCTACGATCCGAGCACCGGCGGACAGATCGGCGAGCTCATCTGCAACGCGGAGGACAACGGAGGAGCTACCCTGCCAAGCAGCATGCTGAGCGCCTACCCGAAGAACTCCTGGGTCGTGGTGAACATGTGGCGCCGCCAGGTCTCCTCTGCCGTGAACCCTGCGGACGGCCACACCTACGAGAGCGCCAGCGTCATCGGGCTGGTCGGCACGGGGACCCTGAAGTGAGCGCCTGGAACGAGCTCGCAGATGACCTCGTCAACAAGCCCGTCCAGTGGTTCGACGTCCCCACGGCCGTCCAGCTGGACGCCTTCCTCCGGGGCTATGCGGCTGTGGACCCCAACCTGACGCGGGTGCTCAACGCCCTGGGCGACGCCCTCAGAAAGCAGCGAGGTTGCCGGATCGCCGCGAGCGCCGGCTCCATCGTCTACGCCACCGAGCCCGACCTGAGGACAGGCTACGCCGTCCTGGCCAAGAGCTTCCAGAACTGCGCGGGCCTGGCCCAGCCCGCCGACGACGTGACCATCCACAGCGTGACGGCGCTCCTCCCCATCCTGAGATCCGCGGCCAGCCCAGTCGCCGCCTGGCAGATCCGCGAGCTGCGCTCCTACTTCCGCGGCGCCTTTCGCGCGCTCGAGGACCACGGCGTCGACATCCGTGAAGACGACAAGCGCATGAACGAGTACGACCACTGGCTGCGCCAGCGCTTCGGCCTCTCGGGTCGCTGGGACCGGGTCATAGAGGTCCTGGACCTCGGCAAAGGCAAGTCGGTGCCCTTCTTCGTGAGGACCTTTCAGACCTTCCTGCGCCAGCGCGGCGAGCTCGTCGTCAACTGAGGGGGTCCCCCTCTCCAGCTAGTCGTTCGGGACCGCGCGGACCTCGAGGATGTCGATGTTGGCCTCTGTGAAGCCAGAGGTATGCATCTCGACCTCGACGCCGTCCGACCAGCGGAGGTTGAGCTCCTCGTCCTCTTCGACCAGCTCCTTGAAGAGCTCTGTGGTCAAGAGCCGCCTGTCCTCGATGTCATCCAGGTCCTCGGGCTGCAGGGTGCCGACCATGACCGCCTCGTGGCTGGGGATGCTGCCCTCGACGGAGATCTCGACGAGCTCGAGCTCCTTGCCGGTCTTGTCCTTGATGGTCGCCGCCAGGACCAGGTCCGTCATCACGAACTTGGACTGGTTGTGGATCATGAACTGGAAGATGGTCAGGTTCTGGTTCTTCTCGTCGAGCTGAAGCCAGCTGGCGTTCTTGACCGAGATGTACTTGTCGGGGTTGTACAGCGGGTCGTAGTCGAGGCGGGTGTCCTTGTCGGCGAAGAAGTACGCCGGCACCACGCTGTCGACGCGGGCGTAGCCCTCGGTCCCGGTCGTGCTGCGGAGGTGGTACCACTCGCCGCGCTTGCCGAGGATGGCCGCGCTCGTGTCCTTCTCCATCGTGCCGATCGACGCCCCGTCCGGCTTGGCGTAGAGCGGAGCGTTCTCCTGGGTCACGAGGACCTCTGTCAACGCCAGGCCGTTGGCGCCGAGGAGGTCGAGTTCGCCCTTCTCGGGCAGCTCGTTTGCGTAGTACCAGGCGGCGCTGCCGCCCACGACGATGAGGGCGAGGAAGAGCGCCACGAGGGGCATGGGAGAGCGCTGGGGGAGGGGTTCGTCGTCGAAGTCCGGGCTCGAGGTGCCGCTCTGGAGCACACCTTGGAGCTCCGGCACCTCCGAGGCATAGAGCCAGTCCGCGGCTCCGGGGGGCTGGACCATGTCGGAGCCAGCGAGCTCACCGGACCGGGCGAGCCTCTTCAGCTCGTCGAGATCCTGAGCCGCGAAGTTCCGGTCACCTTGCTGAACGAGCCAGCTCGACATGCGCACTCCTCCGAGCCATTCGCAACAACGGCAGTCGATTTCCTACCGTGGCCCGTCTCGGAGGGTCAACCGAGACGAGGCCAGCGCCGACGGCATTTACCGTCTTTTTTCCAGCGACGTGCTCCGGGCGCTGCGGGTTAGCAGGGGCCGTGCCGTTTTCCCCGCCCAGGCTGCTGGTCGCCTACGACGACGCGGATGGTCTCTGCCCGACGGTCGTGCCGCGGCTGGTCGAGCTGCTCGAGGACCGCGCCTTCCAGGTCGAAGAGCACGTGATCGGAGACCGGCCCGAGTCCCTCGACCTCTACGGGTACCAGGGCCTGGTCGTGGGAACGCCGAGCTACGGCCTGGGTCTTCGAGGGGCGGGCCCCAGCGAGCGGGTGCAGCGCTTCATCGAGGCCCAAGAGGACCTCGACGAGGTCCGCGTGGCGGTCTTCTGTGTCTACAAGGTCCGCCCCGGAAACAGCCTGCGAAACACGCGCCAGCTCGTGCGGGACCGAGGCGGTGAGGTGGTCTGCACCTTCGCCTACAGCAAGCTCCGGCCAGAGCACGACGAGCACGTGCTGCCAGCCGAGTGCATGGTGAGGATTCGCTGAGCCCCTCCCTGCTGGCGCGGCTGAGCGCGGCCCTGCAGGGCGAGGTCTCGTTCGTTCGGGCGCTCGGCGGGGGGGACATCAACCAGGCTGGCCTCGTCTCGCTGGATGGCCAGCCGGTCTTCGTGAAGTGGAACCCCAACCCGGTCCCCGGCATGTTCGCCTGCGAGGCCGAGGGCCTGGGCGCTCTCAGGGACACCCACACCCTGCGGGTCCCGGAGCCCATCGCCTGGGGCGAGGACTTCTTGGCGATGGAGTACCTGCCGCTGCCGCGGGCGCGGCGTGACTTCGGCGAAGAGCTGGGCCGTGGCCTCGCGGCGCTCCACAGGGTCACGGCGCGGAGGCACGGCTTCCACCAGGACAACGTGCTGGCGGTGCTCCCGCAGCCCAACGCATGGACCGACAGCTGGGTCGCTTTCTGGGGCCACCGGCGGCTGGCCCACTTCGGGCGCATCGCCCTGGAGCGTGGCCAGCTGGCGAGCGACACCTTCGCCGCCCTGGAGCGGCTGATCGCTCGGCTGGGGACCCTGATTCCCGCCCATCCCCCCGCCTCGCGCCTCCACGGGGACCTGTGGTCAGGGAACGTCGTGCCGGCCCCGGATGGCGCACCGGCGCTGGTGGACCCCGCCGTCTACCACGGTCACCGCGAGGTCGACCTCGCCATGAGCGAGCTCTTCGGTGGATTCTCAGCGAGCTTCTACGCCGCCTACAGGGAGTCCTGGCCGCTGGAGCCGGGCTACGAGCGCCGCCGCATCGTCTACCAGATCGCCCCCCTGCTGGTGCACGCGATCCTCTTCGGCGGCCCCTACGAAGGACAGGTGGCCTCCGCGCTCTCGCGGCTCTCCTGAGCGGGCGCGAGCAACAACGCCGCGGCCCGGCGCACACCGGGGCTCTTCCAGAAAGCGCGCAGTCGAGGGTCGAGCCTGGAGAGCGCGGTCGTCACGCGCTGGTGGGCGATGAAGAGCTCCACCTGGCGCAGCGCCAGGAGCACGTCGGCGTGTTCGATCTCGCGCTCGATCGCCAGGGCGCGGGCGAAGTAGAGCACCGCGTCCGCTTGGAGGAGCAGGCGCGTGATGCCGGCGGTGGCGCAGGGGGCGTCCTGGAAGACGCGGCGGCCCTGGACGTGGCCCCGCAGCCAACGGACGAGCAGGGCGTGGGACTCCGGGGGGAGCAGTCCGGGGTGGCTGCGCACCTTCGCCATGTCGATGTCTGTGTCCAGCAGGCGCGAGCGGTACCTCAGCCGGAACTCCAGTGCTCGCGGCAGGAGGAAGACGCCCTTCAGCCTGGACCACGCCGAGCCCTGGTCCATGAGGTCCGCGTAGAGCGTCAGGGCGAAGGCGTAGCGGGCCTCGCCTTCTGAGGGGGGGACGGTCGCCTTGTTCGGAAAGGCCGCCAGCCTGCCCATCACCTCGAAGACGTCCGAGCCCCACTCGAAGGCCTCCAGCGCCTCGTCGAGCTGGGCCGTGGTCCAATCGAGGCCCTCTTCTATGGGGTAGATCGTGCCGCTGTCAGGGTCGGCTTCACAGAGGTCCTTTGCGAAGAGCCGCCGGGCATGCTCGGGATCGAGGGCCTCGCCGAGGCCCTGGCGCACCGCCTCGCAGCCGAAGCTCGCGGAGACCCAGACGTGCTCGTCAGAGGCCACGTGCACGTAAGGGAAGCGTTGGCACATCAGCGGCTTGGCCTCTTCGCCGTGGGCCGCGTGGATGACACAGAGGCCGTCTGACCCCAGCTGGGAGCAGGCCCCATCGGCGCCCTTGACGATGGCCCAGGTGCCCTCGTGGGGGCCGGGCTCGAAGATCTCCTCGTAGCCCAGCGCGGCGAGGCTCTCCTTGGTCGCCTGGTCGCAGAGCACGAGCCAGGGGTTCTTGCAGCAGCCGCCCTTCGTCGTGCAGGTGAAGCGGGACTCGCAGTCCAGGATCAGGGGTTCACCAGGCAATGGCCCTCCCGGTGTCGGTGCCGGCTTCCACGAGCGCCTCCGGT
Source organism: Myxococcota bacterium (assembly GCA_036012755.1). Classification (GTDB taxonomy): domain Bacteria; phylum Myxococcota_A; class UBA796; order UBA796; family CAJQPC01; genus JAAESX01. The sequence goes on from DASCPX010000063.1 coordinate 52,632, forward strand.
GTGCCGACTGCCAGGATCTCGCCGCCGGCGAGGCCCCCTTCCGGTCCCAGGTCGATGACGAGATCGGCCGCCCTGATCAGCTCGACGTTGTGCTCGATCACGACGACGGTGGCTCCCTTGTCGACCATTCGCTGGAGCACGCTGCAGAGCTTCTCCACGTCAGCGAAGTGGAGCCCGGTGGTCGGCTCGTCGAGCACGTAGAGGGAGCCCTTGGTGCGCCCGCCGAGCTCTCGAGCAAGCTTGATGCGCTGCGCCTCGCCACCCGAGAAGGTCGTGCCCGCCTGTCCGAGGCGGATATAGCCGAGGCCCACGTCGTGCAGCGCCTGCAGCGGCCGCTTCAGCGTGCGGTGGGCGGTGAAGAGTGACAGGGCCGTATCGACGGTCATGTTCAGAACGTCGGCGATGGTGTGGCCGCGCCAGGTGACCTCCAGGGTGGCCTCGTTGTAGCGCTGCCCCTTGCAGTGGTCGCAGCTCACCCAGACGTCCGAGAGGAAGTGCATCTCGATGAGGATCGAGCCGCGTCCTTCGCAGTGCTTGCAGCGCCCGGTGGCGGCGTTGTAGCTGAAGCGGCCCTTCGCGAAGCCGCGCAGCTTCGCCTCGTTGGTCGCGGCGTAGAGCGTGCGTAGCGGGTCCATGAGCTTCGAGTAGGTCGCGGGTGTGGAGCGAGGGCTGCGGCCGATGGGGCTCTGGTCGACGGTCCTCATACGCTTGATCGCGCTCGGGAGCTTGATGGCCTCGACGGGCGCCTTCGGTGCCTTGACGCTGAAGCAGGCAGCGACGGCGGGCACCAGCGAGCTCATGACCAGCGATGACTTGCCCGAGCCGCTCACCCCCGTCACGACCGTGAGGCACCTCGAGGGGATCTCGACGTCGACGTCGCGCAGGTTGTTCGCTCGCGCCCCCGTGATGCGGATCGAGGTCCGGCTGCTGCGGCGCTGGGCGGGGATGGGGATGCTCCGCTGTCCGCTCAGGTAGGCGCCCGTGATCGACGATGGGTTCGCCGCGACCTCGGCGGGTGTGCCCTGGGCGACGATGCGGCCACCGTGCTCCCCGGCCCCGGGCCCCAGATCGATGAGGTGGTCCGCTCGCCTGATCGTGTCGCTGTCGTGCTCCACCACCAGCACGGTGTTGCCGAGGTCGCGGAGGCCCTCCAGCGTGGTCAGCAGGCGGTCCGTGTCCCTCGGGTGGAGGCCGATCGTCGGCTCGTCGAGCACGTAGATGCAGCCGGTGAGGCCGCTCCCGAGCTGAGTCGCCAGCCGGATTCGCTGGGACTCGCCGCCGGAGAGCGTGGCCGCGGCCCGGTCCAGGGAGAGGTAGCCGAGGCCCACGTCGCAGAGGAAGCGGAGGCGCCCCTGGACCTCTTGCAGTGGCTGCTCGGCGATGGCGTCGTCGACCTCGGAGAGCTCGAGACCTTCCCAGAACTCCAGAGCGCGCTCGACGGTCAGCCCGCAGTGCGAGGAGATGTCCACTCCTCCGAGGGTGACCGCGAGGAACTCGGGCCTGAGCCGCTTTCCGCTACAGCCGGGGCAGGCGATCTCGCGGCGGAGCCAGTCCAGCGTGGAGGTCCAGCCCTCGATGACGGGGATGATGCCCTCCCACTTGAAGTCCTCGACGACGTTGTTTCGCGAGCCGCCCCAGCGCTTGGTCCAGCGGGCTCTGAGCTCGACGTCGCTGCCGTAGAGGATCGCGTGGCGCTGCTGTTCGGTCCAGGACTCGACGGTGTCGCCGAGCTTGAGCCCCAGGGAGCGCAAGAGCGAGCTCAGGCGTCCCCGCTGCTTCTTGCTGCGCTTCAACACGCTGGCGACGCGCTTGTCGAGGGCGTCCCACAGGGGTCGGTGGGGCTTCGGCAGCAAGAGCACCGGGTCGATGCCTGCGACCTTTCCGAGGCCGTCGCACTTCGTGCAGCTGCCCAGCCAGGAGTTGAAGGAGAAGTGGCGGGGCGTCAGCTCCTCCGGCCCGACGCGGCCGTGGTCCGGGCAGGTCGGCGCGGCCGTGAGCACGAGGTCCTGCCCCTCTCGGGGTCTCCAGATGGCGCGGCCCTTGCCGTAGGCGTAGGCGGTCTGCAGGGCCTCCGAGATTCGAGCCGCGGAGTCGGTCGCTGGCTTCAGGCGGTCGATGACCAGCCCACACCCGGCCGCCAGGCAGGCTTCGGATGCCTCGTCTTCGAGGGACAGCTCCCCGCCCTCGGCGTGCAAGCGCAGGAAGCCCGTTCGCAGCAGCTCCTCGCGGTCCAGGCCCTCGACCTCCGCGATCAGCCAGCCGCGGCCTGCCTGCTCTTGCAGTCGCCGAGCCCCGATGGAGGGACTCCACGCCCGCACGCGACGCCCGCAGCGGGGGCAGTGTGGAACGCCCACGCGGGCCCACAACAGGCGCAGGTAGTCGTAGATCTCGGTCGCCGTGGCCACCGTCGAGCGAGGGTTGTGGTTGGCCGCCTTCTGGTTGATCGCGATGGCCGGGGCCAGCCCTTCGACCTTGTCCACCGCCGGCCGATCCATGCGCCCGAGGAAGCGCCGCGCATAGGTGGACATGCACTCGACGTAGCGGCGCTGGCCCTCGCTGAAGATGGTGTGGAAGGCCAGGGAGCTCTTGCCCGAGCCGCTCACCCCCGTGATGACGGTGAGGCTGTCCTTTGGGATGCGGACGTCGATGCCGTCGAGGTTGTGGCAGCGGGCCCCTCGCACGACGAGGTCGCCTTGTCGTTTCGCCTTGGTGCGCCTGCGCGGCCGGAAGACGTGAGGTGGGCCGCCGAAGTCCGGGAGCTTCGCGAGCACGCGGCCAGTCGGCGTGTCGAGGGTGGCGATGTGCTCGGGCGGGCCCTCTCCGGTGAGCGCTCCGCCTCCGCTGCCACCCTCTGGTCCGAGGTCGATGACGTGGTCCGCGACCTTGATGATGTCCGTGTCGTGCTCGACGACCAGCACGGTGTTGCCTGCGTCGACGAGGCGGTTCATCGCGGCGACGAGGCGCTCGACGTCCTTGAAGTGGAGGCCGGTCGTGGGCTCGTCGAGCACATAGAGCGTGCGGCCGGTGGCGGGGCGCTTGAGCTCGGAGGCGAGCTTGATGCGCTGGGCCTCTCCACCGGAGAGCGTGGTGCTCGGCTGGCCGAGCTTCACGTAGCCGAGGCCGACGGACAGCAGCACGTCGAAGATCCGCTTGAGCTTCCGGTGGTTCTCGAAGAAGACCGCGGCCTCGCGGATGGGCATGCGAAGCACGTCGGTGATGCTCTTGCCGCGGTAGTGGATCTCGAGGGTCTCCGAGTTGAAGCGGCGCTGCTCGCAAGAGAGACAGGGCACCTCGACGTCGGCCAGGAACTGCATCTCGATGGTCTTGACCCCGGCGCCCTTGCACTCCTCGCAGCGGCCGCCGGCAACGTTGAAGCTGAAGCGACCTGGCTTGTAGCCGCGGGCCCTGGCCTCCGGCAGCTTGGCGAAGAGGGCGCGGATGTCCCCGAAGGCGCCGGTGTAGGTGGCCGGGTTCGAGCGAGGCGTGCGTCCGATGGGGGCCTGGTCGATGACGATGATCTTGTCGACGTGCTCGAGCCCGTCGATGCGGTCGTGTTCTCCTGGGCGGCGGATCTTCAGCGGGTCCTTGCCCTTGTGCAGCGCCTGGCGGAGAGCGGGGACGAGGGTCTGGACGACCAGGCTGGACTTGCCCGAACCCGAGACCCCGGTGACGCCGATGAGCTGGCCGAGGGGGAAGGCAACGTCGAGGTCCCGGAGGTTGTTCGTGCGGGCTCCGCGCAGGCGTAGGCGCTCGCCGTTTCCGGGTCGCCGGGACTCTGGGAGGGGGAGGGTGTCGATGCCCTCGAGGTAGCGGGCGGTGGCCGAGTCCTTTCCCCGCAGGGTCGCGGGGGCTCCGGTGGCGACGATCCTGCCGCCCTCCACCCCGGCGCCGGGTCCGATGTCGACGACGTGATCGGCGGCCTCCATCGTCTCCTTGTCGTGCTCGACGACCAGGACCGTGTTGCCGGAGTCCCGGAGCTTCAGGAGGGTCTGCAGCAGCCGCTGGTTGTCCCGCGCGTGGAGGCCGATGCTGGGCTCGTCGAGCACGTAGGTGACGCCCTGGAGGCCGCTCCCCACCTGGGCGGCGAGGCGGATGCGCTGGGCCTCGCCCCCGGAGAGCGTCGTCGAGCTGCGATCCAGCGCGAGGTAGCCGAGGCCGACGGCGTCGAGGAAGGCGAGGCGGTCCCGGATCTCCCGGATGAGCTCTCGACCGATGAGCTGCTCCGTCCCCGCGAGCTCGACCCCGGCGAAGAAGGCCGTGGCCTGCTCGACCGTCATTCCGGACAGCTCCGCGACGTTGTGTCCACGGAAGCGCACTGCCAGGGCGACGGCGTTGAGGCGCCGGCCCTTGCACTCGGGGCAGTCGCGGCGGCGGCGGAAGGTCTCGTAGGGCTTGTGGTGGGTGAAGTGCCAGATGTTCTGCACTGCCGAGGCGATGCCGCCCCACTTGCGGGTTCGCACGTCTGTTCGCCCGGCACGCTCCTTGACCGTCGTGTAGGTGTAGTCGACGTCCTCCGCGGCGAGCAGGCCCCGCTGGATGTGCGCGGGCTGTCTCGCCCATGAGACGCGCATGTCCGCGCCGAGGTGCCCGGCGACCTCGCGCACGACGTCGTGGGTGATGCTGGAGAAGGGCAGCTTCTCGCGCTCGCCGAAGGGCTTGAAGCAGGCTGGGATGCGGGCGCTGGTGTCGACCATGAGGGCTTCGTCGAAGTCGACGAGCTCCCCCAGGCCCTTGCATGTCCCGCAGGCCCCCTGAGGTGCGTTGAAGGAGAACAGCCTGGGCTCCAGCTCGGGCACGCTGACGTTCGGGTGGAGCTCGCAGGAGCGGCTGGCGGACCATGTCCGGTGCTCATCCGCGACCAGGACGGAGAGCACGCCCTCGGCCATGGCGAGGCAGCGCTCGATGGCTTCGAGCAGGCGGGGTCGGAGATCGTCCCGGACCTTGACGCGGTCGACGACGACCTCGAGGGTGTGCTTCTCGTAGCGGGCGAGCACGATGTCTTCGTCCAGCCGCCGGAGCTCCCCGTCCACCCGGACCCGCACCCAGCCGTCCTTGCGCAGCTCGGCCAGCTCCTTGCGATACTCGCCCTTCCTGTCGCGCACCAGCGGCGCCATGAGCGTGAGCCGGGTCTCCGCGTCCAGCGACAGCAGGGCATCGGCGATCTGGCTCGCCGACAGCGCGGTGATCGGCTGGTCGCACTTCGGGCAGTGGGGCGTGCCGAGCCTCGCCATGAGCAGCCGCAGGTGGTCGAGGATCTCCGTGACCGTTCCGACCGTGCTGCGCGGATTCCGGTTGACCGTCTTCTGGTCGATGGAGATTGTCGGCGAGAGCCCCTCGACGTGGTCGACCCGCGGCTTCTCCATCTTCCCGAGGAACTGCCGGGCGTAGGCCGACAGGCTCTCCATGAAGCGCCGCTGCCCCTCCTGGTAGATGGTGTCGAAGGCCAGGCTCGACTTGCCCGAGCCCGACAGCCCCGTGAACACGATGAGGCTGTCGCGCGGGAGCTCGATGTCGACGCCGGCGAGGTTGTGCTCCCGGGCGTTGACCACCTTGATGGTGTCGGACACACCGCTGGCTAACGTGGGGCCCCGCCAGAATCTGACCGGGGTCGCGCGTTTACTTCAGGCGAACCCCGAGCGTCGCTCCGTGCTCCCACTTCTCGGCGTCGTGCATCGACTCGGCCCGTGCCGTCACGGACCAGCTCCCGCGCACAGCCGCGTCGGACACCAGCTCCAGCTGGAGCTCCTCGCGACACTTGGGCGCTGCTCGGCAACCCTGGAAGACAGGACCGACCAACAGCACGTTCTCGCGCCCCGTCACCGCGACCTCGCGCTCGACTCGGAGGCCCTCGGCGATCAGGGCGACCTGGAGCTCGGATGGAGCATCGACAGTCTGTATGTCCACGGTCACCGCGATCTGGGCCTGCTGCTCTACGGTGCAGCCCTCGCAGGGCACCCCGGTGGATTCCACGTCGAGGCTCCACTTGCGCGAGTCACCAGCCTCGAGCAGGAAGGTCTCGCCGCTCGTCCCGGCCTCCAGCGCCCACCCGGGGTAGCTCGGACCGCTGTCGGCGGTGTCCGGCGCGCAGCCTGTGAAGCCGAGAGACACGAGGAGCAGCGCTGTCGAGATCAAACGCACGCGGGGACACCCTTTGCCGAAGGGGCTTGACTCCAGAATGACACTGTGTTTGACGGGGCTGCACGAGGCATGCCACTGACGTGAAACTGGCCGCAGTTCAGTATCGACCACCGAAAGGCAATACGGAGCGAGCCCGCGCCGCGCTCTCCTCTCTGATCAGCGAATGCGGTGAGGTCGACCTGGTCGTCTGTCCGGAGATGGCCATCAGCGGCTACGTCTGGTCCGAGCCCGGCGAGATCCTCCCCCACACCGAGCCAGCGGACGGGCCCACGCTCTCCATGCTGCGGGAGCGCGCCGCCGCGCAGGGCGCCGTCATCGTCTGTGGCTTCGCCGAGCGGGCCGAGGACGGGCTCTTCAACTCGGCGCTCGTGGTCAGGCCGACCGGCGAGTTCGACTGCTATCGCAAGGTGCTGCTCTTCGAGCTCGACCTGGCTTGGGCGCGCATGGGTAGACGACACATGGTCCTGGACACGCCGCTGGGACGGCTCGTTCCAGGCATCTGCATGGACCTCAACGACGACCGCTTCACCCTCCACCTCCACGCCAGCCGCGCCGAGGTCGTCGCCTTCTGCACCAACTGGGTCGACGAGGGTCACGACATCCTCCCCTACTGGCGCTGGCGCCTCGCCGGTTGGCAGGGCTGGTTCGTGGCCGCCGACACCTGGGGCACCGACCGCGGCACCCGCTTCTACGGTCGCTCGGCGATCCTGGGACCGGACGGGCTGGTCGCCGCCCTGGCGCCCGAGGAGGGCGACTGCGTGCTCGTGCACGAGGTCGAGTCCCGAGGACCAGCCGCGTAGAGGCGGCTCGCTCAGTCCTCGCGCCGCCTCAGCAACAACAGCCCTGCGAGCGCCAGCACCCCGAAGCCGACCGAGCCGGGAGCCGAGGCGCAGCCGCTGACCTCCGTGTCGTCCCCGTTGCCGTCGTCCCTACGGTCGAGGAGCCACTGGAGCCACCCGGGCAGGTTGGTGTCCTCGTCGTCGTCGCCCATGTTGCCCGGTGAGAGCTGCTGGTCGACCCAGTCGGCGTCGCACTGGCCCACCGTGTAGCTGCCGGTCTCGGGGAAGTGGTGCTCGCCGTCCTTGTCCACGATGAGGAACCAATACTCGAAGCAGTCCTCGGAGAGATCGACGGTGGTGGCGAAGACCCCCTGGGTGTCCTCGCCGTACTCCAGCTCCATCGACCAGGGCACGCCGTTGAGGAAGACCATGACCTCCTCCGGGCCGGGGCCGAGGTAGTCGACGTAGAAGTCCACCGGGGCCCCGGGGTTCGGGTGCGCCGGCTCGTGCACGGCCATGGCGATGTTGCCGTTGGTGTCGAGGCCGCCGCCTCCGAAGTCCTGGGTCGAGTAGGACCCCGCGACACCCGTCCCCAGCTCCAGGTACCAGTCGGACATGATGTTGGCGCGGTGGCCGCCGGAGCACATCCAGCCGCCCATGACGACGTCGAACCCGGGGGTGTAGCCCCAGGCGATGTTCTCGCCGACCGTCGAGGAGTCCTTGTACCAGTAGGACACCCGGCTGCCGAAGTCCCGACCGCTGAAGGGATGGTCACCCCCCGGTGAGCTGTCGTGATCGAACCACCCCTCGTCGAGCATGTCCTGGGAGTGGTAGCGCCCCGCCTCGTTCAGGGGACGGCTGTAGAACAGCGGTGGCTTGGACTGCGTCTCAGCAGTGAGGAAGCTGCTCCACTGGCAGGGGTAGTCCTCTCGGAAGGCCTCCGGCTCCACCCTGGCGGCGTTGGTCCAGAGGTGGACCGCGCGCTCATCGTAGGAGGGGTACCCGTCCGCGTCCACGTCGCCGTACCCGGAGATGACGGTCAGCAAGAGAGCGGTCGAGATGCCGTCCAAGCGGAGCCTCCGAGGGCGTCGGTGCCCTATGACAATTGTGGTTTTCGAGCTTATCCGCAACCCCATGCGGGCCGGTTTACAAGCTGTTGTCGGACTCCGGACCTCTCGTTGACAGGAGCTCTCGAGTCGCCACCGCCGCGCCCTCGTAGCTCTCCTCGATGTCGACGATGATGCGCTTCGCGATGCGCTCGCCGATCAGGGGCAGGCTCACCGTGACCAGTCCATGGACCCGCCGGTTGCACCAGCCTTTTCGGGCCTGCGCCACCAGGAGATCACCGTGGCTCTCGTAGCGGCCCTCCAGCCCGGCGATGTCCACGCGCCACCTCATGCTGCGATCGCGGTTCCGCCAACGCTGCTCCTGCACATACTCCAGCTTCTCCCGCCCCATGGCCTTCTGGGCCGCTGGAGGCAGGCTGCGATCGGGCACGAAGCGGATCCGCTGCACCCACTCGTCGCGCACCTGGCGCTCGTCCAGCAGTGTTCGCGTGAGCCCGGCGCGCTCGTCGACCGCCGCGATGTAGTCAGGGCTCCGGAGGAGCTCCCACAAGCGGTCGGGGTCGCACTCGAAGGCGTGTTCGATGGTGAAGCGCATGGGCCACCTCTAACGCTAAGCTCTGTCGCTTCGGAGGCCCCATGTTCTACCTGCTCGTCGTCCTCGCCTGTCGCAACAAGGACCCGGTCACCGACTCCGGCATCGTCACCGATGACAGCTCCTGCGCGCCAGGCACCTGGTACGCGGACGGGGACGGGGACGGCTACGGCGACGCGAACAACCCGGTGGAGGCCTGCGAGCAGCCCCCGGACACCTCCGACGTCACCGGCGACTGCAACGACGACGAGCCTCTCGCCTACGACGGGGCCGTGGACGTCTGCGACGACGTCGACAACGACTGCGACGGGATCACCGACGAGGACCCCGATACCGAGTGGTACCCGGACAAGGACCACGACGGCTACGGCACGACCGACGGCGAGCGAGCGGTCTCCTGCGATCAGCCCGCTGGCTACTCGGACCAGATCGGTGACTGCGACGACTCCGAGGCGGACGTCTACCCGGACGCGCCCGAGTACTGCGACGAGCTCGACAACGACTGTGATGGTGACATCGACGAAGACGACACCTTCACCTTCTACGAGGACGCTGACGGCGACGGCTTCGGCGTGCCGGACTCCACCGTCACCGACTGCGCCCCCCCCAGCGGCTACTCGGACGTCGACACCGACTGCGACGACGCGGACCCGGCGATCAACCCCGACGCGGAAGAGGTCTGCAACGAGCTCGACGACGACTGCGACGACGACATCGACGAGGACGTCACGACCACCTTCTACGCGGACAGCGACGCCGACGGCTACGGCGACGCGGACACCACCGTCGAGGCCTGCTCCGCCCCCTCCGGCTACTCGGATCTCGACACCGACTGTGACGACGCAGAGGCCACGACGAACCCCGGCGCGACCGAGTACTGCGACACCGCCGACAACGACTGCGACGGCGACATCGACGAGGACGACGCGAGCGACGCGACCACCTGGTACACCGACGGCGACTCCGATGGCTATGGCGACGCCGTCGACAGCACCAGCTGTGACCAGCCCAGCGGAACGGCCGATGTGGACGGCGACTGCGACGACACCGACTCGGGCGTGAACCCCGGTGAGAGCGAGGTCTGCGAGAACGAGACCGACGACGACTGTGACGGCGACATCGACGAGAACTGCACCGTCGAGCACTGCGGCACGATCTCCGCCGACGAGACCTGGGACGCGACCCTTCTGCACGAGGTCACCTGCGATGTCTACGTGCAGGGGAGCAGCCGCCCGGTGCTCACCATCGAGGACGGCGCGGAGGTCTACTTCGACAGCGGCGCGGACCTCTACGTCGCGACCGGCAGCTATGGATCCATCGAGGTCGAAGGGACGAGCACAGGCGTCCTGATGAGCTCCGGCGCGTCCAGCCCCGCGGCTGGCGACTGGGGTGGCCTGTACATCGGCTACTACGACGACGGCAGCGTCATCGAGGGGCTCGACCTCGAGTACGGCGGCGCCAACGGGCAGGGCGGCCTCTTCCTCTACTACTCCGACGTGAGCGTCAGCGACTCCAGCTTCACCGACAACGAGAACCACGGTGTGAGTGTCTACTGGGGCACACTGGAGATGACCGGCACGACCGTCCAGGACAACGAGGACGACGGCGTCAGCCTCCACTACTCGGCGCTGGAGACCTCTGGCGGACCGACCTTCACCAACAACACCATCACCGGCAACGGGGGCTACCCGATGTCCGTCGACGCCGACTACCTCGGTCAGCTCGACTCCAGCAGCAGCTTCAGCGGCAACGGTGACGAGTACATCCTCGTCGGCTCCGACTACGTCACCGACGACGCCACCTGGCAGCTCCTCGACGTGCCCTTCCAGGTCGCGGGAGACATCTACGTCCAGGGGACCGGGCGGCCCGAGGTCGAGGTCGACGACGGCACCGAGTTCTACTTCGAGAACAACGCCGGACTCTCGGTCGGCAGCGGCGCCTACGGCAGCCTCATCGTCGACGGGAGCTCCACGGGCGTGCTCTTCTCCAGCACCGAGTCGAGCCCATCCGGCGGTGACTGGGACGGTGTGTACATCGGCTACTACGACCAGGGCAGCGAGCTCACCGGGCTCGAGATCGAGTATGGCGGCGACAACGGCTATGGCTGTCTGTACGCCTACTACGTCGACCTCGTCGTCACCGACAGCAGCTTCCACGACTGCGACGGAGCCGGCGGCTACGCCTACGCCGGGGAGTGGGAGGTCACCGGGTCCAGCTTCGAGGACAACGAGACCGACGGGCTCTACCTCGACTCCGCGGGCCTCGGGAGCACCTTCTCCAACAACACGATGACAGGGAACGGCGACTTCCCGCTGTCGGTCCTGGGCGACTACCTCGGCGAGATCGACTCCACCAACAGCTTCAGCGGCAACGGCGAGGACTACATCGAGGTCATCAGCGACTACATCACGAGCGACGCCACGTGGTCCGCGCACGACGTGCCCTACTACGTCGCTGGCACGCTCTACATCCAGGGCAGCGGGCGGCCGGAGATCGAGATCGAGGACGGCGCCGAGCTCTACTTCACCAGCGGCTCCGCCTTGTACGTGGGCTGGGGAGGAGCGGGCCTGCTGACCATCGACGGCAGCTCCACCGGGGTCCTGATGAGCTCCGCCAAGAGCAGCCCGGCAGCGGGTGACTGGGGTGGCCTGCTCGTGGGCTACTACACGACCGACACTGCCGAGCTCACGGGCCTGACCGTGGAGTACGGCGGAGACAACGGCAATGCTGGTCTCTACCTCTACTACTCGGACGCCGAGCTCTCGGACTGCGACATCTCCGACAACGACAACGCAGGGATCTACATCCTCGGCGGCGAGCTGGGCATGACCGACAGCACCGTCTCCGGCAATGACAGCGTGGGCGTCTCCCTTGCCACCAACGCCGAGCTGAGCGGCTCCCTGACCGGCAACACCATCACCGGCAACGGCGACTACCCGATGCAGGTGCCCGCGAACCACCTCGGCAACCTGGACAGCAGCTCGTCGTTCAGCGGCAACGGCGATGACCTGATCTACGTGCTCGCCGACACCGTCGACGATGACGCGACCTGGCAGGCCCTGGACGTGGACTACCTCGTAGCGGGCGCGGTCTACATCCAGGGCTCCGGGCGGCCCCACGTCGATGTCGACGAGGGCGTCACGATGCAGTTCGAGTCCAACGTGAACTTCTACGTCGGCTGGGGGACATACGGCAGCCTCGCGCTGAACGGCTCTTCGACCGACCTGGTCACCTTCACGAGCGCCCAGTCCACCCCGGCGGCCGGCGACTGGGACGGCCTGAACTATGGCTACTACTGCGTCGATTCGGACTCGAACGTCGACTACGCCCTCGTCGAGTACGGCGGCGGGAGCGGCTACGGCAACATCTGGTGGTACTACTGCTCCGGCAGCATCTCGGACTCCGAGCTCGCCAACTCCAGCGCCTACGGCATGTACCTCTACGGCACGGCGAGCCCGACGACGTCGAACCTGACCTACACCTCGAACGCCTCGGGCGACACGAACTGAACGGCGCCGCAGGGCCAGCGGCGACGCAGGGGCTTTCCGGCTAAGCCCCCGCGATGCTGATCGTGTCGCTCGCCCTCGCCGCTGTGCCCCTGCCGCTCTACCCGGACTGTGGCGAGGACGGTGGCTGTCCGAACGACCTCGACGACTGGCACATGATCTCGTGGATCCCGGCGTCGTCTGTCGACACCGTGCGCGAGGCAGAGCTGGCCGTGGGCTCGGGGGTGTGGATGGACCAGGCAATCCACAGCCAGACCGGTCGCTGGGAGGTCGCCGTGGCGGTCCTCGACAGCGGCATCGAGTGGCACGAAGAAGACCTGCGCAACAAGGTGCTGCTGAACGTCGAGGAGCTCCCGCAGCCCTGGAACCAGGACGGCACGGAGCTCGACTACGACGCCAACGGAGACGGGCTCGTCAACATCCAGGACTACGCCGCAGACCCTCGCGTCTCCATCGACAGCGGCCACGATGGCAGCGACCACCTGCTCGATCCCAGCGACCTCATCTACGCCTTCTCCGACGGCGTGGACGACGACGGCAACGGCTACACCGACGACATCGCCGGCTGGGACTTCTTCGGCGACGACAACGACCCCTACCCGGACTTCGACGACGGCTTCGGCACCCACGGCACGGGCACGATGCGCGAGGCGGTGGGCGAGGGGGACAACGGGGGCCGCATCGGGACCTGCCCGAACTGCGCCCTGTTGCCCCTGCGCACGGGCGACACCTTCATCACCGACGGAAACCGCGCGGGCGAGGCCATCGCCTACGCCGTCGACAACGACGCCCGGGTCATCACGATGGCGATGGGGGCGCTGGACCACCCGAGCAACACGGATCGTGCGCTGCAGTACGCCCACGACAGGGGCGTGGTCGTAGTCGCCGCCTCCGGTGACGAGAACTCCTACCACCACAACCTGCCGGCGCTGGCCGACCACATCCTCTACGTCCACAGCATCCACTACGACGGCGCGGACGACGCCCAGAGCTACTCCTTCCAGAACTTCCTCAACTGCAACAACTACGGTCCGCGTACGGACCTGTCGGCTCCGAGCGACGGCTGCGCGACGGGGGCGACAGCCAAGATCGCCGGGCTCTCGGGGCTCATCATCTCGGCTGGTCTGGACGCCGGAGTCGATCTGGACGCGGACCAGGTCCGGCAGGTCCTCTACACCGGAGTCGACGACATCCACTTCACGGATGCCGAGCTGGAAGAGGCGAAGACCTACCCGTCGAGCGCCGGCTGGGACCCCTTCTATGGCTACGGGCGTGTGAACGCGCGCTACGCCCTCGACCTCGTCGAGGATGGCGAGATCCCGCCCTCGGCGCGCCTGGGCGGCCCGGAGTGGTTCGAGGTCTTCGACAGCTCTGACGAGCCGGTGGAGATCCTCGTCACGGCGGACAGCCACGACAGCGAGGTCGGCTGGGTGCTCGAGTGGGGTAGCGGCTGGGAGCCCCTGGAGTGGACCGAGATCGACGCTGGGGCAGGGGCGGTCGACGAGCTCGTCGTGCTCTTCGATCCGGCTCTGGCGCCCAGCACCCCGCTGTTGGAGCCGGAGCTTGAGGAGGGCGTCCTGGGCCGTGTCGAGCGGGTCCACGACAGCGCGGTCACCCTGCGGCTCTCGACCACCGACCTGGAGGGTCGACGGGGCCAGGCGCGCCGCACGATCTTCGTCTACGACGATCCGGACCGGAAGTCGGGCTTCCCCATCGATCTGGGAGCCAGCGCCGAGTCGAGCCCCGTGCTCATCGACCTCGACGGCGACTCGGTCTTCGAGGTCCTCATCGGGACCGGTGACGGCATCGTGTACGCCTTCTACGGCGACGGCTCCGACGTCCCGGGCTGGCCGGTCGCCACGGACACGGACGACGACATCGTCGAGCACGCCGACGCCGAGTCCATCTCCTCTGGGGCCCTGGACTCCGAGCAGAGCGACGCCATCATCGCGACGGTGGCTGGCGGTGACCTGGACGGGGACGGCTCACCCGAGATCGTCGCCGCGACCCTGGAAGGGCGTGTCCACGCCTGGCACGCGGATGGGTCCCCGGTGGACGGCTGGCCCGTGCGCACCCTCGGTGTGGACCCCGAAGTGCTCGACGAGGACCACAACTACGACGAGGGCATCGTCGGCGCGCCCACCCTGGCGGACCTCGACGGAGACGGCACGCTGGAGGTGATCGCCGCGGCGATGGACAGCCGGCTCTACGTCTGGACCCACGAGGGCGATGACTTCGGCCCATACCCGCTCGACATCTGCCACCCCGAGAACTGCGGCGAGCGCGGAAACCGCATCGTCACCTCGCCCTCGGTGGGGGACATCGACGGCGACGGCGACCTCGACCTGGTCTTCGGCGGCAACGAGACCGCCAGCAACGGCAACGAGTCGGTCACCTTCGGGCTCGATGGACAGACCGGCCAGGTGCTGCCTGGCTTCCCGTTCACCAACGCGGGCCTGGTGAACGAGGCTGCCATCCTGCCGCTCATCGGCAGCGGCCACCCCGGCAGCGTCGCGCTCGTGGACCTCGACGGCGACGGTGACCTCGAGATCGTGGACCCCATCATGATCGGCCAGACGCCTGTGTTCCACCACGACGGCAGCGTCGCGCTCGACATCGGCTACGCCCAGGACCGCTACGGCGAGGCCAGCAACCTCGACGAGCCGAGCTTCGTGTCGCTGACGGTGAACCCATCGGTCGGCGATGTCGACATGGACGGCGTGCCCGACGTCTTCACCGGCGGTGCCGGGACCTACGCGCTCATCGGCATGGCGCTGACCACCGCCATCGACTTCCAGCACGCCCTCGGCGGCTGGTCCGGCGCCAGCGGCGAGGCGCTGCCAGGCTGGCCTCGCCAGGTCGAGGACTTCCAGTTCCTCGTCGCCCCCGCCATCGCCGACCTCGACCACGACGGCGACAACGACGTGATCTACGGCTCCGCCGGCTACGTCGTGCACGCCTGGGACGCCCAGGGCGAGAGCGCCGCGGGCTTCCCGAAGTTCACCGGCCAGTGGATCCTGGGATCCCCTGCGGTGGGCGACATCGACGGTGACGGCTACCTCGATGTGCTCGTCAGCACGCGCGAAGGCTTCCTCTTCGGCTGGACCACCGGCGGCCACGCGGACCAGGACGTCCAGTGGGCCGGCATCCACCACGACCCGGCCAACACGGGCAACTACGAGACCGACCTGATGCCCCAGATCGGTCCGGATCTCGATGTCTGCTCAGAGGACGGGTGCTGCTGCCGCTCGAGGCGGGAGCGTCGCGAAGGGCTGGCGCTGTTGTTGGTACCGCTGGTCTTCGGCCTGGCCAGGCGCCGAGGCTAGCCCAGCGACGCCTCCAGGACGTCTTCCAGGGCACCCATCTCGCGAAGGACCTCTTCCTCGTCCTGGGTCATCAGCACGTCGACCTCGTCCTCTGGGATGAGGCGGCTCTTGCGGCGCTTCATCGTGCGGCGGCGGTCCTCTGTCTCGCGGAGCTTTCGCTCCAGCTTGTCGACAGCGAGGTCGACGGCCGCGTAGGCGTCCTCGTGAAGGGTCGAGATCGTGATCTTCACGCCCGGGTAGGACATCAGCACCCGCAGCCCGACGCGCTCACGGTGTTTTGCGGCTTCGCAGTCGAAGCGGATGCTGTCGTCTTCGATCTGGTGCCGCTCGACGGGCCGGGACAGCTTCTCTTCCGTGTACTCCTTCAGTGCCTTCGTGAACAGATCGCTCGAGGACCTGTAGTTGAACGTCATTCAGGCTCCCTTGGTCCGGGGAGTGCCTTCCCCGTGGGGGCAGTCTACGACACCCTCCTGTCACCAGAGGTCTCGTTTGCCCGTCGCGACGTCGGGGGCTAGGTTCGCCCGAGTCCTGGAGTGAGCATGAACGCCTTCGAGGTGCTGCGCGCGCGCGGCTTCGTCAAGCAGTTCACCGAGGGAGCCCCGGCGCTTCTGGAAGGCAGTGAGCCGGTGACCTTCTACGTGGGCTTCGATCCCACCGGTGCATCCCTGCATGTCGGGCATCTGCTCCCCGTGATGGCGATGGCCCACCTCCAGCGGGCAGGCCATCGGCCCATCGCGGTCGTGGGCGGCGGCACGGCGATGATCGGTGACCCCACGGGGCGGGACACCTCCCGGCAGATGCTGACCTCGGAGCAGCTCGAGGTGAACAAGGCGGGGCTTCGTGGTCAGCTCTCCCTCCTGCTGGATCTGTCCGACGGGGAGGGCATGCTCGTAGACAACGCGAGCTGGCTCTGCGACTGGAACTACCTGGATTTCCTCCGCGACGTGGGCGTCCACTTCCCGATGAGGCCGATGCTGAACAAGGCCTCGGTCCAGGAGCGGCTCGACAAGGGCATGAGCTTCCTCGAGTTCAACTACCAGGTGCTCCAGGCCTACGACTTCCTGGAGCTGTACCGGCAGCACGGCTGCATCCTCCAGATGGGCGGCGACGACCAGTGGGGCAACATCGTGGCCGGGGTCGGCCTCGTCCGCCGGGTGGAGCAGCGGACCGTGCACGCCCTGACCTTCCCGCTGTTGACGCGCTCGGACGGCAAGAAGATGGGCAAGACGGCAGCAGGCGCGGTCTGGCTCGACGCCGGCATGCTCAGTCCCTACGACTACTTCCAGTACTGGGTGAACGTGGATGACCGGGACGTCGGCAAGCTCCTGCGCATCTTCACCTTCCTGCCGTTGCAGCGCATCGAGGCGCTCGAGGCGCTCCAGGGCGCCGAGACGCGCGAGGCCAAGCGCGTCCTCGCGTTGGAGGCCACGGCCATCATCCACGGCCAGACCGAAGCCCAGCGAGCGCTGGAGGGAGCCCGAGCGGCCTTCTCGGGCGGCGCGGCGAAGGCGGCGATGCCCAACCACCGGGTGGAGCTCCCGGCGGCGCTCACGGCGGTGCTGAAGGGCTCGAAGCTCTGCACCTCGACCTCCGACGCCCGCCGACAGATCCAGGGAAACGCCATCCGCCTCGGCGATCGGCGTATCTCCGACGTGCACTACAGCCTGTCGGAAGAGGACTTCACCGACGGAGAGGTCGTGCTCTGGCGAGGCAAGAAGAAGGCGGTTGTCCTGCTCCTCTGAGGTCGCAGTGGGGACTTCAGGTCCCGCCTCGGTTGCGGACGAGCCCCCGCGCAGGCTCCATCGGCGCCTGGCACGCCACTTGCTCACTGCAGTGGCATGCTCCTGTTCTTCGCTTGCACGAACGTCCCCTCCAACCTCGAAGATCCCACTGCTTCGGGATCCGAGGACGACACCAGCGAGGTCTTCGGCGACGAGGACGACACCGGAGAGCTCGTCACCAACAAGGACGGGGACGACGCGGTCGTCCAGTACGTCTCGCTCCAGCCGGAGCTGGCCTGCTCAGCTGGGGACTTCATGACCATCGTCGTCACCAACGCAGGCACGACGACCTGGAGCGAGGACGACGAGATCCGGCTGGGGGCGGTCGACGACTCCGATCCGCTGGCCACCTCGACGCGCCTGTACCTGCCCGACGGCATCGACGTTCGGCCAGGCGACACCTGGGTCTTCAACGTCGACGCGGTCGCCCCTTCGAGCCCGGGGACCTACACCACGGACTGGCGAATGCTGCGCGAGGGCGTGCACTGGTTCGGCGGCATAGGGTCCGAAGAGGTCGACATCACCTGCGAAGGGGAGGGCCAGGACACGGGCGAGGACCCCCCGGGCTTCGATCTGGGCGACGTCGTCTGGCTCCACAGCGACGTCAGCGGGTGGGCGGAGACCGCGACCCTGTCTTCGGTGACGGTGGATCTGGGCGGTGACCAGATCTGCCTGAACCATGACAAGGCAGGCACCTGGGACTCCCAGGACATCAGCGGCGACGGCACCTACGTCAACGCAAACCCCTGGGTCTTCATCCTCTACGACGAGCAGTGGTATGGCGCGACGTGGGAGTGGATGCGCCCGGATCAGACCTGCAAGTCCGCCTCGTCCGTTGCCGGGGACCACATCAAGCAGTCCCCCTTCGTCGACATCGACTGGCGCCCCACCTCTGGTGAGACGCTCTACTTCATGGTCTCCGGGCTGGCTCGCTTCTCAGAGCGCAACCACGAAGAGCGCAGCAACGTGGTCGAGGTGACCTGGCCCTAGCAGGCTGCTGAAAAACGTCCTGGTCGGCCATCGGCCGCCGCCAGCGGCGACGGCCGCCCCTACGGGCTCCTCGGTTGCTTGCCTCGGCAAGCGCCCTCGTCGTACGTCCAACCAGCACTCGCCTCCGCCGTCGTGGCCTCGGGAGCCTTCTT
>DASCPX010000064.1:0-1734 GCA_036012755.1 Myxococcota bacterium
CTTCCCCCACGACGAGGGAAGCTCGATGTCACTCGGCGGCTCCATCAGCGACGCCGTGACCAACGACGACGGCGCGAACTGGTGCCTGGCCACCACCGCCTACGGTGACGGGACCGAACTCGGCACCCCCGGCGTCGCCAATCCTGCCTGCGCCCGCTGAGGGTCCCCACCCAGCTGCCGCCTGCCCCTCGAACGCCTGCACCACCTCCAGGGAGTGGCGCCCCGCCTTGTCGAACATGCGCTCCCCGCACCCCGTGGGGTGCCAAAACACGGCCGAGCCCATTCCGTTGGGGTTCCAGCGACCTGCTGGCCCCGGAGGGCTCCGATCAGGATCGAAGCTCTGTCTCCCTTGCGCTGATCGGCGCTGACGCACAAGGCTTCGCCCATGTCCTCGACCTCGCCGCCGAACGCACTTCAATTCCTCCTCCTGATCTTCAGCGGCTGGGTCAACCGCCAGCAGCAGGATGTCATCGACTATCTGAAGCTGGAGAACCGCGTCCTTCGCGAGCAGCTCGGCGGCCGACGGCTTCGCCTGAACGATGACCAGCGACGGCGCCTCGCGGTCAGTGGCAAGCTCCTGGGGCGCAAGATCCTCGGCGAGGTCGCCGGGATCGTGTCGCCAGACACCATCCTCCGCTGGTACCGGAAGCTCGTCGCTACGAAGTATGACGGGGCCAAACGGCGTGCACCTGGCCGGCCCACCACGGCAACCGAGCTTGCGGAGCTTGTCGTCACGATGGCGAAGGCCAATGCCGGCTGGGGCTACACCAGGATCCGCGATGCCCTCGGGCATCTCGGCCATGAGATCGGTAGGAACACCATCAAGCGGATCCTGCTGGACAACGGCCTGGAGCCGGCCCCGGAGCGAAACCGGAAGACCTCGTGGAGGACCTTCATCAAGGCCCATCTCGGCGAGATCGCCGCCGCCGACTTCTTCACGGTCGAAGTGCTCACCGTTGTGGGTCTCGTGCGCTACTTCGTCTTCTTCGTGATCGACATCGAGACCCGCCGCGTTCAGATCGCGGGGATCACGAGCCAGCCGTGCGAGGCGTGGATGAAGCAGATCGCGAGGAACTTGACGGACCCCGAGGATGGATTCCTGCGAGGCGTTCGCTACCTGATCCTCGATCGAGATCCGCTCTACACATCGGCCTTCAGGAAGATGCTGAGGGACAGCGGCACCGAGGCGCTCAGACTTCCGGCAACGTCTCCGAATCTGAATTCCTACGCCGAGAGGTTCGTGCTCAGCATCAAGTCGGAGTGCCTGCACCGCATCGTGCCTCTTGGGGAGGCCCACCTTCGTCGCGCGATCGGTGACTTCGTCACGCACTACCACGGTGAACGTCATCACCAGGGCCTGGGCGGCGAGCTGATCTCCCCGGGAGAGACCACTGGCCGGACCGAACGCTCCATCGCCTGCCGCGAGAGGCTGGGTGGGATGTTGAAGTACTACCATCGTGAGGCGGCCTGAGCGCTACGCCGGGGGGGCGTGGGGAACTCGAGACCAGCATCGGCTGGACGGGCAGGGTGCGCTTGCGACCGGGGATGAGCGACGCCATGGGCCGACGTCGGCAGGGGTGGAAGCCCTCCCCAGGAGGCCGGGGCGGTTTCGGCCCTGGATCGTGGCCTTCGAGATGCCCCAACCCCCCTGTGTTCGAGCGAAATCGCCTCGGCCGTGTTTTGGCACACGACGGGGTGGAGACCACGGTGTGGGTCGTGGGCGGATACATGTCG
>DASCPX010000065.1:0-1517 GCA_036012755.1 Myxococcota bacterium
CGACGTGTTGGAAGCAAGACTAGCCGCCTTCGTATAATTTTCACCTTCTCTATAAGAAGCCTCAGCATTAGAGCGATGCTCTTCAGCCTTTCTAGAGCTTGCATTGATAGTTTCAGAGAAGCGCTTACCTTCAGTATCATTTTCACCATAATTTGAATTCATCTCAAACCTCAACAACTCACTCATACACACACCCCAAAGCCCAACCACTACTCACCTTGTCTCTTTGGGATCTTGATGATCGTCCCTTACTCAAACTCCTCTCTTGAATTTGATTAACACACTCAAATCGTCTAAAATTAACCAAATCAAGGAGAGAATTCATGAGCAAAGAAACCATAACCATCGACGGCCAAACATACATCAAACAAGGCTCACAAGCTGACACTTCCCCTTCCAAAGAA
Source organism: Myxococcota bacterium (assembly GCA_036012755.1). Lineage (GTDB taxonomy): Bacteria > Myxococcota_A > UBA796 > UBA796 > CAJQPC01 > JAAESX01. Next base: position 405 of record DASCPX010000065.1, read on the forward strand.
GAGGTTGATGCTTGTAAAGAGTTGTGCGCACAATCCAGAAAAAATTCTACCATCCTAGGTATATCTTTAGGAATAGCACTAGGATTTTTAACCTCAAGCTTTGGTTTTGGAGTTTTTATATTTTTTGCTGTAAAACTTCTATTTAGCATAGTCATGACCTCTGCCCACAAAAATAAGTTCCCCGAAGAAGTCTGGGATGCAGTAACTCCCAAAAAAACCTATGATATCCTTGATGGAACCCACCCATTTAGCCCTTTTTATAACAAACATAATTAACCCTCATCCTCAGGCTTCTTGTCGCTACCACTAAGCCCTGTAAGCTTGGCAATAGACTTAGCATCATCAACTAACCCTGTAAAAGGTTTTGTAACCACATCTGTGACTTCCCGAAGTGGTTTTGTAACCATATTCCCGACATCCCTAAATGGACTAAGGGCAGCATTTTTAACAATGCCGCCTGTACTGCCAGGCAAATTCTTAACTAAATCTGGCACTGCCCCCATGGCTAAACTACTATCTTGCTTTTTCTCAACCGTATTTTTAATATTTTTCCCTTTGTCTATCACACCTTGACCATCCACTTGCACCTTGTTTTTATTGTTTTTCAAAGCGGCAGTAACTTTGTCTTGCGTTTGCCTGCCATTAACTTCATTCCTGTAAGTCCCATCTCCTGTAGCCTTATTAATAACCTTCTGCTTATTGTTATTGTTAGCTCCTCCTCCCTTACCTTTAATAACTGTTGCATTCCTTTCGTGAGCGCTCTTAATCTCCTGCGAGTTTTTAAAAGAATTAATAGGAGCTTCATCTCTTACCTTATCGGCTTGAACCTTAGCAAATTCTTTGCCATATTTGCTGCGCTCATCAGCCGTCCCAGTCAAAGCCTTGCTATGCTCTTCCCTACTAATCTTCCCACTATCAAACTTCGCACCAAGCCAATCAACATAATCCTGATTGAGGTTTTGACTGTGGTTAGACGACGTGTTGGAAGCAAGACTAGCCGCCTTCGTATAATTTTCACCTTCTCTATAAGAAGCCTCAGCATTAGAGCGATGCTCTTCAGCCTTTCTAGAGCTTGCATTGATAGTTTCAGAGAAGCGCTTACCTTCAGTATCA
>DASCPX010000066.1:0-1948 GCA_036012755.1 Myxococcota bacterium
AGGGCCAGCGTGCTCGCCGGGGCTTCGCAAAGGCGCCGGCTCCCGCTGGCCTGGTCACCGATGACGGGCAGGACCTCTTCATTGGGACGGGTCAGCAGCTCGCCGCTGCGGCGTTCCAGTTCACGTTTCAGGCGACCACCAGCAAGCTCCTTGCACGGCTGGCGGTTCTGAGCGACCAGCGCGGACAGTTGACCCGCTTGGAGGTCCTCGGAAACTCGCTGTTCGCGAGCAACCGGCTGAACGTCGCAGGCGCCGTCGCCGGGTTCCCGCTTCTCGCGTTCTCGCCGGCTATCCGCACGGACCAGTCCAACTACATCGGCGTCCCCACCAAGGGCGGGATCGACATGGTAGTGGCTGGCGCCCTTGCGGCTCCCGGCAACACCACCGGCTACATCGCTACCGATCTCCTCACTGAGCGTCAGTATTCCGAAGTGGAGGCGATGCGACCGGGTCAACAGCTAGGCGCGAGCTTCCTGTTTGGATTTGGGGAGGTCATCGTGCCCGCTCTGGGTGTCGCGATCCTTGAAGTCCTCGCGGCAAAGCCTTGCGTTCTCGGACGCCTGGTCATTGAGTCAGCTACCCCGCTCGCGGTAGGCGACATGCTGCTTACCGACGTGGACGTTGCACGGCGCCGGCTTCTCTCCAATGGCACCCCGGTTGACGTCACTCTTGTTCTTCCGGCGAGCGATGATCAGCGCGGGCTGTACATCGGAAAAGCCCTGCCCGCTGGTGAGCCGGCTACGCTGGGCTTCCAGAACACTACAGGCGGCCCGATCACTATCTGCGCCGGTTGTTTCATCGATCAGGGCTAGCCGTGTCCGAGCTCGCCGCGATGTTTGTCATGGGCTCGAGCGTGCCGGGGCCGATGCCGCTGGGCGTTCCCGAAACTCTGGTCTTTTCGGCGGGTCAGATCGGCGCCGAGGTGCGTGTCCTGGTGGCTAGCGTCCAAGCTCCCGCCGTCACCATTCGCTGGACATTACGCCAGGCGGGCGGGGGGGCCATCCTCGGACGTTGGGACCATTCGCCTACCTTCGAGCCTTTCCAGGTAACCGTCCCGCCTCACTGCGAGCTCCGCGCCAACGCTCAAACGATCGCGGCGCCTGGTGGGACCGCGCTTGGATCGGTCTGCCCCGTGCAACTTCCTAGAACACAGGCTCCAACATGATCTCATATGTCTTCGTCAATGACGACGACGGTAGCCGCGTTAATCTGAGCGTTGCAGAGTGCGATAGCTACATCGCGTCCGGCTATTGGTTCCGATGGCTTGGAGTCCTCGAGCCGGCGGGGGTTTACGTCTATGAGAAGTGGTACGACGCGGAACAGTACCGGGATACTCCGCTTGCCAGCTCCTATGCGTCGGCGATCTGGGCGGGTTGGGATTTCCTAGCAGACGAAGGGATCACCAGCGCAGCCGATTTCTGGCACTTTCTATTGGTGAGCGTGACAGGCGGTCTTAGCGCTCTGGGGCGTAGGCTCCGGTTCTGGGCTACCTACCTCCTTAACGGCGGCGACGATCCCGGCGGTGCCGTGGGTAATCCCTTCTACGTCGGTAGCCCCCAAAACTGGTACGACGACGGCAAGCCTGGTCATTGGACCGAAGTAGAGGAAGACGACGCTCCCGACTTGACCTCGAGTCCCTGGGGCGGATCGCTGGGCGCGCCTAGCTCCGAAGGCCTGGCGCCACCAGCCGGATCAAGCGGCAAGGACGATGGATCCATGGTTCCGGCGATCTTGGCGGTCGCCGGGATCGCGTGGCTGGTGTTCAAGGGCTAGCCATGGCCGACGATCCCTCGAGTTGGCAAGACGCCCCTAGCTACGCGCTTTCATCCATCGAATCCGTCGCGACTGTCCGCTATTGGACTGAGGCATGGATCGACTACGCCGAAGATCTAGTCTGGTCGGCTTACGTCGGCGCCTGGTCGCCGTTCTGGGACCCGGACACTTTTTG
>DASCPX010000067.1:0-47545 GCA_036012755.1 Myxococcota bacterium
GGGTCACGGCCGTGCGGTAGAGGCCCGTCTCGGCGGTCCCGGCGATGGCGAGCACCATGAGCGTGTCCGCCCACTGGTTCACCCGGAACAGCATCGAGGAGAAGCTCTCCGGCAGCGAGTAGGCCAGCATCCGACCCCAGGCCAGCTTTGGCTTCACGCCGGAGATCAGCGGCTTCAGGCGGCGCTGCACCAGCGGGATGGCCACGGCCAACGAGACGGCGTTGGCTGCCACGAAGCCCACCGCGACGACCTCGACGCCGAGGCCCGGGATGGACAGCGCCGCCGCGCCGAGCATGCCGATGGGGAGCACCACCAGGTAGGCCAGGGTCTGACCGCGCATGTCCTTCAGGCCGCGCAGGGTGCCCACCGCCGCCAACAGGAGGCTCCACACACCGACCGCTGGCAGCATCAACAGCAGCACCCTCGGCAGGCCCTCCTCCAGCGCGCCGATGGGCTCCAACACGGCGATCGCCCAGGTGTTTCCTTGGAGAGCGAGCCAGACGACGAGCGCCGCAAGGCCGCCGATGAGCGGCCCGCCGATGAGCGCCGAGATCCATGTCATCAAGACCGTGCCGCGCAGGGCCTCGAGGTCCCCGGCCTCGCGCTGGCGGGCGCCGAAGTAGACGACCCCCTTGTCCGTCCCCAGCGGCGCGAAGCTCGCCAGGATCGTGACGTAGTTCCTGGCGCCCTCGTAGACGCCGTAGCCGACAGGTCCCAGGAAGTTCGCCAGGACCCAGCTGGTCAGGAAGCGCAGCCCCCGGTTGAGCAGGTTGCCCGCGAAGACCAGGCCGGAGCCGGCAGCGACCTCTGCGGCGCGCTCTGTGGTCCGCTCGTCAGCCACCGCACCAGTGGGACAGGTCGCGGTCCAACAGTTCGCTCAGCTCGTCCACCCACGGACGATAGCGCTCTTGCAGCTCCCTCTTCAGCGAGGGGTCCATGCCGCCGCGGTCGACGTACTTGATGTTCAGCCGGCGCATGGCCCGCAAGGAGAACCGGTAGCCGGGCACCGTGCTTCGGCGCAGACCCTCCAGCACCTGCTGCCTCGCCGGGTGGATGAGGTAGTCCTGGATCCCGCGGAAGTGGACCGTGCGGTTCGAGTTCCGGGCCCGCGCGTCCACGTCGAAGACCCGCTCGAAGTCCTCGAAGTCCTCGCGCACGTCGAGGTAGCGGCAGACACCGCGGAAGACCGCTTTGGGGTCCTCGCGGAAGTCGTCGTTGATGACCACGTGCACCGCCTCGCGTCCGAAGACCTCGAAGTAGCGCTTCACCTGGGGCGCGTAGCGGACCATCTTCGAGTAGCGCAGGGCCTCGCGCGGGATGCGGTGTGGCGGCTCGGCGATGGAGCCTTCCCTGCGCCCCTCCTCTGCGGCGAGCGCGGCGCCGAAGTCCGCGATGTCCTCGTCACCTCTGAAGACGAAGTGGGAGTGCAGCGAGTGCAGCAGCGAGATCGGGTTGCGCAGCAGCATGACGATGCCCGCGCTCGGGCAGTAGTCGTGGATCTCCTGCGCGGCGCTCTCGGAGAAGAGGTACCAGGTGCTGGCCTCGCCGACCCTCTCTGCGCTCGACGGTGCGTCCTCGAAGAAGCTCTCGAAGTTCTGGAGGCTGCGCGGCGGGTCGTGGTAGCCGAGGTCCCGCCCGAAGTAGTGCAGCTCCTTCTTGGCCATCCAGATGTCCGGATGCTTCGACAGGTAGCCGTTGAGCTGACCCGAGCCAGACCTCGGGTGCCCGACGACGAAGAGGTCCGGCTTTCTCAAGGTCGGAACCTCGTTCTCTCCGGCGCAAGTTCCGACGTAGCCGGGGCTGCGACGGAGAGAACGACGGCACGTGGAGCGGGCCGCCGGGGGAGGGGCGTAGGCCCGGGGGCCAGGGCCCCCCTGGAAGGAAACGAGTGGTCCAGCGCCGCGTCGCGGCGCGCGCCGAAGGCGCCGGTGGAAGACGCGTCGCGACTTCTACCGAAGGGCACTAGACGTGGCTGACGTCTATGAAGATCTGATCCTCTGGCTCGAGGACGAAGTCGGCTTCCTTTCCCTTGAGGATTCGCTTGTAGCGGACCTCGATGCGGTCGCCGTCGCGGAGGATGTAGACCTTGTTGATCTTCGCCGTCTCGAGCAGCCCGCCGGCCTTGGTGAGCGCCTTCGTCAGCGTGATGCCGTCCTGCCACGCCACGGCGCCGGGCTCGCCGACCTGGCCGAGCACGTAGACGGCGTTGCCCTGGGGGACGTGGATCTGGTCGCCCGAGACGATGGTCACGTCGCCGCCGGGACGGACGAGGTCCTCGTAGCGCACGATGATCTCCTCGCTGCCGCGCGTGATCTCGATCTGCGTGATGGTCTCGTCAGCGACCCCGCCGGCCCCGGCGATGAGCTCGCGCAGGGTGGTCGGGCCTTCCAGGTAGTACACGGCGGGCTTGTCGACGAGGCCGGTGACCTCGACCGGCTGTGAGCCGAACTCCTTGACCGTGACGAAGACCTCGGGCTCGACGAGGTAGTCCTTGTCGAGCAGCCGCGTCACGAGCCCTGCGACCTGCTGCGTCGACATGCCCGAGACGTAGACCTGTCCCAACAGCGGGTAGCGCATGCTGCCGTCGGGGTTGATCTCGAAGGCGCCGGTCAACTCCGCCTCGCCGAGCACCTTGACGTGCAGGGTGTCGCCGCCGCCGACGTAGTAGGACGGGTCGACCGTGGGCTCCCCGGGCAGCTGGACGCCGCCGAAGCCGCCCGAGTTGACCCGGGCGACAGCGTCGTCCTCAGCTGGATCCGCTCCGAGGGCGAGCGAGAGCAACACACTCGTGATCATCCAACCACTCCGTCTGCGAGCCTTCCGTTGCCACCATTGGCCAACACTGGGCTGTCTTGAGAAGGGCTCACTTCAGTAGAAGAAGCTACCACCGCATCCGGCACACGCGATATCACGCCGCTTCCTTCAGTGGAACAACTCTTGGATGTTCTTCCAACAGGCGCCGTCGTCGGATGCCCATGGCCATCCCGAAGAGGATGCCGACCATGCCCCAGAAGAGCCAGGCGATCGTGACGCGCTGGATGAAGCTGTTCGAGAGGAGGTTCGTCACGACCGTGACCGCGGTGAGCGCGATCATGAAGGCGCCGTAGCCACGGCCCCACGCGGAGGCGCCGTTGCGGAGCACGAACAGCCCCTGCTTCAGCACCTGCCACTGCAGCACGATGTAGCTGACGACCGCGATCGGACCCAGCTGGTAGAGCAGTGACAGGTAGTCGTTGTGGGAGTCGAGGTCGTCTGACTTCTCCGCGGATCGGTACAGGTCCGCGTACATGTCCGTCATCTCGTAGTGCCCGCCGAGACCCAGGCCCAGCACCATGTCGACGGGGCTCTGGCGAGCGAACTCCGCCATCGAGGAGCCCCAGATGCCGACGCGACCGCTGCCCAGGGTGCGCCGGTTGTGGAGGGCGTCGTCACCGAGGAAGGTGACGAGGTCCGAGAAGCGGTCTTGCATCGAGGCGTTCATCACCAGGAGCAGGAGCAGCGCAGCGGATCCCAGCCCGACGAGTCCCCAGCGCTTCTGGACGGCGAGGAAGACGAAGGTGAACACCACGAAGCCGGTCAGCGCGGTGCGCACATATGTGTAGTAGAGGCACACCAGGCCCACGCCGAGGCAGCCGGTGACGAAGGCGCGCCGGAGGCCTTTGGTGTTGTCGATCCAGAAGACCAGCACGCAGTTCAGCACCAGCAGGAAGAGCGCGTGGTTGTGGAGGTTCTTGTAGCCGCCGACGAGCCGGTAGTAGCCCTGGCGATAGTGCTCCAGCGCCTGGCCCGAGAGCAGGTGGTAGGAGCTCAGCGCCAGTGACACCAGCGCCGCCGCGGTGATGAGCACCAGCAGGCGCTTTCGGTCTCCGTCCTCCGTGATCATGGTCGCGACCAGGAACATCAGGAGCAGGGGCACGATGTACTTGGCGAGGATCTCGGCGGCGTCTCGGACCTCTCCGGAGCGGCCAGCGGCGATGACCAGGATGACCAGGTAGCAACAGAGGGCGAGGAAGCCGGGGGTGCGCTCGACGCGCTTGATCTCGATGTAGCAGAGCACCGCCGCCATCGCGGCGACGCCCCCACCGAAGGCCTCGAGGATGTTGAGCCCGCCGATGTCCCCGGGGACCCACCAGAACAGGTCGATGATGACGCGAATGACGAAGGTCGCCATCAGCGCGTTCACCGGCTTCGTGAAGAAGTAGACGCCGAAGATGATCGCGACACAGCCGGCGACGGTGGCCGTCGCAGGGAGGGTCAGCACGAGCCCTGCGAGCCCGAGGACGACCGCCGCCCCGAGGACGACCTCTATGCTGCGGAATCCCCTCAACTGGCCTTGGTGTCCCGGTCCGCCTCTGCGTCCGCGTAGTAGACCGTGTTGTAGTCGTAGTAGTAGTAGTAGCCGTAGCCGCTGCGCCGAACATCGAGACGGTTGACGATGGCGCCGAGGATGTTGGCTTCCATCTCGCTCAGGCGCGAGCGCGAGTGGATGACCTGGTTCTTGTGGGTCTGGTTGCTGCGCACCGCCATCACGACGCCATCGACCATGCGGCTGAGGATGAGCGGATCGGCGACCGCGCTGACCGGCGGGCTGTCGATGACCACCATGTCGTAGCCGGTGATGCTGTCGAGGAGGTCGAGCATCTTCTGGCTACCCAGGAGCTCGGCCGGGTTCGCGGGGTGCGGTCCGGCGACGAGCAGATCCAGGTTGGGGATCGGCGTCTCCCAGACGGCCTCCTCCAACGGGAGTCCGTCGAGGACGCCGGTCAGGCCGAGGCCGTTGTCGCGGACGAAGAGCTTGTGCTGCGTTGGGCGACGAAGATCGCAGTCGATGAGCAGCACCCGGGTCCCGGTCATGGCGATGACCGCGGCCAGGTTCGAGCTGATGAAGCTCTTGCCTTCCTGCGGCGCCGCCGAGGTGACCAACAGTCGCCTCAGGGGGCGGTCCTTCGATCGGAACAGGATGTTCGTGCGGATGCTTCGCAGGGCCTCCGTCGTCGGTGAGCGAGGCCGCCCGTGGACGAAGAGGTTGCGCTCGAACTCGCTCGGCATCGCCTCCAGCTCTGCGGGATCGACCAGCGGGACGGCGCCGAGGAAGGGGATTCCGACGTCTTTCTCGATGTCGTCCCGGGACTTGACCGTGGAGTCGAGGTACTCCTGCAAGAAGGCCAGCCCGACCCCCGCCATCACTCCGACCAGCAGCGCGATCGGCAGGTTCGTCGTCATCTTCGGGCGGATCGGATCCCAGTTGGACCAGGCGCGGTCGACGAAGTGCACGTTGTTGGCGCGGATGTCGTTGACGATCTCGATCTGGGCGAGCCGCTGGTCGAGGGTCTTGTAGAAGTCGTCGAGCTTCTCGACCTGCCCCTGGAGCGCTTGGAGGTGGAGGAACTTCCGGTTGAGGAGCTCGAGCTCCGTGTTGACCACGCCGAGCTCCTTCGTGACCTCCCGCTCGCGGTTCTTGAGCAGGCTGAGCTTCGCCTCTCGACCCTCGATGTACTCCATCAGCTGGGCCCTCACGAGCTCCTCCTGGCCCGTGATCTCCTGGCCGATCGCGACCACGTCCGGGTGGCCCTCGCGTCGGGTGGTCAAGAGCTCCTGGCGGGTCTGCCGGAGCTTCTGGAGCTCGCCGATCCCGGTGGCGAGGCCCTCGTCCTGTTGGGCGATGTGGTTGGCGAGACCGAGCCAGTCCTCGCTCCAGTACATCTGCTTGAGCCGCTCGACGTCCGACTGCACCAGCAGGCGCTCGGTCTGGGCCTGGGCGAGCTGGTTCTGGAGCTTCTTCTCCCCCTCCTGGATGGCGGTGCGCTCGTTGTCGACGCCCAGCAGGCCGTTCTCGTAGACGTAGTTGTGGACCTCTTCCTCGGCGTCGAGGCGGCGCTTGTTGTAGAGCTCCTTCTGCTCCAGCAGGCGCGTCCGGGCGAGGTTGCTGTCGTCCCTCGCGCGCTGGAGGTTCGAGTCCATGTAGGAGTGGGCCAGGGTGTTGGCGAAGAGCGACGCCTTGTCGGCGTCCGGGTAGATGATCGTGATGTGGACGAGCTCGGTGTCACCCTCCGGACGGATGTCGAGTATCTTCCGGAAGGTCCTCACCGGGTTCTCTTCATCGTCGAAGTCGGTGATGCCGTGCTGCTCGCGAAGGACATCGATGGTGGCGAGCAAGAGCGTGCGGCTACGCAGGATCCGGTACTGCGTGGCGTAGTAGGCGTGGCGCTCGTCGTTGGTGCGGACGCTCACCAGCTCGCCGGCGTCCTCGACCGGGAGGATCATCGGCGCCTTCGGGTTGATCTCGAGCGTCGCGGTCGCCGAGTAGTACTCGGTCATCACCAGCGTACCCACGAAGACCGTGACGAACACTACTCCGGCGAGGGTGGCCACGGTCGGCCAGCGCTTCCAGAGGATCTGCCAGTAGTGGACGAGGTTCGCCTCGCGATAGCGTCCGGGTCCTGAATCGGTCATATAGGTTGCTGCCTTGGGAAGGGTCGCCGCAGGTGTCCGTAACCTGAGCAACTTTTGGACCGTAGCACGGCATAGGAAGCCCAGCATGGAAGGTCATGGGGGCTGATACCAGCCTGAAAGCGGCCTTCGAAGGGCCCGTCCGGTATCTCGAGGTCGTCCTCGCTGCGCTGGTCCCCTTGGCGATCCTGCCTTTTGCGACGGTCCACCCCGGTTGGAGGAGTGCGCTGGCGCTGCTCGCGGGGGTCGTCGGGCTGGCCATGGCCTTGCGCGGCCTGAGTCGCCGCTCCGCCGGTGGTGTGCTCATCGGGACCGTCGGTGGGATGAGCGCCGCCGCGGTGCTCGGGGGCCTGGTCTTCCTGCCGGTCGGTCCGGGGTTGCGACGACTGCTCCAGCCCGGGATCGGCGATGTCATCGTCGATGTCGCGGGGGTTGCTGGCGCGGAGAGTCTCCCGCTCGCGCTCGATGCGCACCGGGGCCTGATGGAGTGGGGGATCACCCTGTGCTGGATGCTGGTGGTGCTCGGAGCGGCCCTGGTGGTCCGAAACTCGCGCCGGGCCGCTCGGGCAGCCAGGGTCTGCGTGGGCGCGGGGGTGCTCCTGGTCGCGCTGGTCATCGCCCATCGGGCGGACGGCGCCGATCACATCTGGTGGATCAGCGACGTCCCGGGTTTTTCGCGGGACCCCTTCTTCGGCACCTTCGTGAACCCCAACCACGGCGGCATCTTCTGCGCGGCCCTCGCCCCCCTCGCGCTGGCTGGAGTCGCTCGGGACCGCGGGGCTTCTCGGTCCTTCAACGTGCTCGCGCTGGTCGTGCTGGCGGCGGGGGTCTTCCTCGCGGGCAGCCGCGGGGCCATCCTCTGTGCCCTGGCGGCCATGCTGCCGATGGTGTGGCTCGTCGGGGGGCGGGCAGGTCGCCTCGGGCTCGGCGCCTCGATCGCGGCGGTGGTCGTCGGCGTGGTCTACATCGGTCCGGTCGAGTTCCTGCGACGTCTCAGCGACTGGCTCGTCCCAGGGGCCGCCGGCAGTGACGTGCTGACGGGCCGCGGTGAGATCTACGCGGACACGGTCTCCCTCCTCGCCGCGGCGCCCTTCGCAGGGCTGGGGCCTCATGGCTTCGACGAGGGTCTCCGGGTGTTGAAGTCCACCCCCACCTTCAGCTACACGACCCACGCCCACCAGGAGCTCTTGCAGCTGCTCGTCGAGCACGGCGTCGTCCTTGGCGCCATCTGGCTGATCGCGTTGGCTGTGGCGGTCGGGCAGGGCTTCCGGCACTCCATCCAGCAGGACAGCGAGCGCCGCCGGCTGATGCTCTCCGGCTGGCTCGGGAGCCTCTGCGCCATCGGCGCTGCTTGCGTCTTCACCTTCCCACTCCGAATCGGAGCCATCGAGATCCTCGCCTCCCTGTCGCTGGGCGTCGTCCTGGGGCTCTCTCCCACCAGCGAGCGCGGCCCCGGCGGTCGCGAGAGTGGCCTGTTGAGGAAGGCAGCCATCGCGGTCTTCGTCCTGGCGCTGGTCGGAGTGCTCGCGCCGTGGGCGCTCGAGGACAGCCCGCGCTCCGACTTCGGCGACAGCGGTCGAGCCCTCGTCAGGGGTCACGAGGCCATGGAGGGTGGCACGCAGGACGCGGGTTGGGAGGCGGCGGATTGGTACCGGCTCGCCCTGCGGCGGAAGACCCTCGACCGTGAGCCCCTGCAGCACCTGTCCCGCGCGCTCTTGATGGCCGGGGACATAGACGGCGCCGTCGCTGCGCTGGAGCTCGCCACCGTGGTCGACCCGACCCTGCCCTGGGCCTGGCGCGACCTGGCTCGACTCCAGCGACGCCTGGGGGACTACGAGCTCTCCAGGGAGTCCTATCGGCGCATGCTCTGGTGCGACCTTCCTGACGACGAGCGGGCACGGCACGTCGCCGAGGCCATGCAGGGGCCCGGAGACATCGGCGCGATCGCCACAGCCGTGCTGCCGGATCGCGGGGACGTGCTCGCGCTCGGCGCGCGCCTGTTGGAGAAGGACAAGCGCGTCAACGCTGCGGAGGAGCGCTTCGCTCGCGCCGCCGAGCTGGAGGCCCGGTACGGTGCCCATCACGGCTCCTTCCTGCTCCGCCAGGACCGGGACGAGGAGGCGCTCGCCGCCGCCACGAGGGCACCGGAGGGCTGCTTCGCCCTGGAGGTGCAGGCCACGGCCCACTTCAAGCTGGGCCACCTGGAGGACTCCGGGGAGCTGTTCTCCCGCGCCCTCGGCCAGTGCTCGGACGATGAAGGGCAAAACCGCCGTGTCCGCATCGGCATCGCCCGGGTCCGGATGGCCCAGGGGGACCCCAAGGGGCGAGAGAACCTGGAGAAGCTCGTCGACGAGGATCCCTCGGACGTCCAGCTCCTACGCGTGCTGGCGGTCTATGCGCGCCAGCAGAAGCACCGCACGCTCCTGACGAGCTCGCTCGAGCGCATCGTCGCCACCGGAGAGGCACGCCCTCGAGAGGTCCGCGAGCTGGACCGGCTGAAGGTCGGGCTGCCCTTGCCGGAGGCGATGGACCTCGCCCAGGTCGACACCGAGCTGGAATTGCCGGCCGAGGAGGCCTCGGATAATCCGAGGCGGTGATGGACCCGCAGCACTCTGCCGCCGAGGAGCGCATTCGAGCGGAGCTCCAGGAAGAGCACGACGAGCGCAAGCGCAGGCTGGCCGAGAAGAAGGTGCGCTCCAAGGTCAAGTCAGAGCGGCGGCGCGCCCAGGAAGAGCAGGAAGCCGAGCTCGAGCTGCGCCGTCGGGTGGAGGAGCAGTTCTACGCAGACAAGGGCTACAAGAGGTACGTCGACTCCCGTGGCAAGGCGCGCTGGCTCCTGCCCGAGGAGTACGACTGGCGCATGAAGGCCCGCAAGGAGCGGGAGAGGCGGCACGGCAAGCACCGCGCCTTCGAGCAGCCCGGTCGCGCCAGCTGGATGATCTGGGCAGGCCTGGTGGTGATGGCGGTGCTCATGGGCTGCGCGCTCTTGGTCGCCGGCTGAGCTCCTATTAGGGTGGTGCAGGTAGCGTGAGGGGTGCCGCTGGGCGCACGGGTACGCGCCAGCCGATCGCCACAAAGTGTGGCGGATGGGACGGACAAGACAGGCTTCTCGGGCCAAAACGCCACAGTTTGTGGCGCTTCGCGTTCAGAAGGCTCAGCGGGAGAGTCCGCTGAGCATGGCGCCGATGCGCTGGAGGTCGCCCTGCAGCTCCGTGTCCAGCCGCAGCATCTGAAAGACCGCGAACACCTCGCCGGCGCTGCCCAGGGCGATTCGAAAGTGGTTCCTGCCAGCGGCCGTCTTCCGGCCCCGGCCGCAGCCCTCGGCGATGTTCAGGACGACGAGTCCCGAGGTCTAGGCCCGCACCCGAGGCTCGATCATCGGGCGTCGATCATCGAGATCGAGACTCGACAGGCCGGGATCAACGTGCACCAAGCTCCTAGAGCGTCGATTCGAGCTGGCTGATCGAGTACTTGATCGCGTCTGACAGGCCCCAGTCACGGACCCGGAACCTCATCAGCGCGACGCCGTCCTGCAGCCTCCACCGGGTCATCTGCCGGCTGGAGAAGCGTCGCTGAGGCTCCTCCGGGTAGCGGCGCTCGTAGTCGAGCTCCGACAAGAGCGAGCCACACACCGCCTCGATGCACCGCTGGGTGCCTGCGTCCATGCGGTCCCTCCACTTGTTCGCGTTGGTCGAGACGATGCCCCGCTGGCCCTTCGTGTCGCCGAGGTTCTCGCTGGCTCGGCCCGGGTCGAGCATGCGCTCGTCGAAGGCCAGGTCGCAGTGCTCTGCGATGCGGGTCAGCTCTTGTTCGGGGTCCTGCAGCAGGTCCTCGTAGCGGAGCTGGAGGTAGTCGCCGACGCCCGCGTGACAGCAGTCCCTGACCTCGTCGGCCCAGCGCTGGGCGTTCCGCAGCACGTGCTTGCCCCAGGCCTTGTGCGAGGAGAGGCAGACATCGCGCACGTCTCGCACGATGTGGACGAAGCGCGCCTCTGGCCAGAGCTGCTTCAGCAGGGGCAGGTGGCTGCGGTAGTTCGGCGACTTGTCTCCCCAGATCGCCGCGGAGGCGAAGGGGACATCGCCGTCGATGCGGCAGAGGGCCTCGAAGACGCCTTGCAGATCGTGGCTCTCGCAGGTCCGATACCAGGTGTCCGCGCCGATGAGCCGCCCATCGTCGGCCATGTACTTGAAGTACATCATCCGCGTGACCCAGGCATAGAAGTCGTTGAAGCGCCGCGAGTCCGAGAGGTCTCCCCAGTCCTTGTCGACCATCCGGGGCAGGAACTCGGTCTCGAAGTCGGGGATGCCGATCCGAGGGTGCTGCTTGACGAGATCACGGAGCAGCTTGGTGCCGCTGCGGGGGGCGCCCACGATGAACAGCGGACCGGTGAACATGCGGGTCAGCTAACGCGCGCGGCCGGCTCGCTCGCCCGATATGGGACTGCGTGGCGCTGAGGTGGAACGACGGACAACGCAAGCTCACCCTGAGCGTGCACGACGCCATCGACGTCGGCCCGCCGAGCGGACACCTGCGCTCCGGGGCCTTTGTCTCCCGGGCCCGGCTCCAGGCCGGCACAGAGGCCCACGTCGCCTGGCAGGGCTGGCGCAAGAGCCAGGACGAGAGCTTCGCCGCCGAGGTCAGCGTCAAGGTCAGCGTCGTCGTGCGCGACTGGGAGTGCGTGCTGCGCGGTCGCATCGACGGGCTCTCGGACGTCGACGGTCGGCTGGTCGTCGAGGAGCTCAAGAGCAGCGCGCTGGACGGAGACCAGCTCGGTCGCGCCCAGGCTCACGACTGGCCCGCGTACACGGCCCAGGTCGCCCTCTACCGCTACCTGCTCCACGCCATGGGCAAGGGCAACGCCCTCGGTCGCCTGGTGCTGGTGTCCCTGGTCGACGGCACCCAGGTCAGCTTCGAGGTCGACGAGCCCCTCGAGGAGACGGAGGCCTGGCTCCGCGCGCGGCTGTCATGGATGGTCGCCGGGCGCGAGGCTCGCAACGCCTGGATGGCTCGCCGCCGGGGGGCGGAGGTGCCCTTTCCACACGCGGAGCTCCGCCCAGGGCAAGAGGCCCTCGTCGAGGCCGCAACAGACGGCGCCGCTCGGGGCCGCCAGGTCCTGCTCTCGGCGCCGACCGGCACGGGCAAGACAGCCGCCGTGCTCCAGGGAGTGCTGCAAGAGGCCTACCGGAAGGACAAGAAGGTCTTCATCGCGACAGCCAAGGGCACCCAGCAGAGGGTCGCCGAGGCCACCCTGGAGCTCATGCGCAAAAAGGGCCTGCCCCTGCGCGCCGTGAGCATTCGCGCCAAGGAGAAGGCCTGCCTCAACGACGTGGTCGACTGTCGGCCCGAGTGCTGTGTCTACGCCGACGGCTACTTCGACCGGGTCGAGGACGCCGTGACCTCGCTGCTGAACGAGGTCGTGAAACCAGAGGACGTGCGCGCCATCGGTGAGCGCCTGCGCCTCTGTCCATTCGAGCTGTCCCTCGATCTCTCCGATCACGCCGACGTCGTCGTCGGCGACTACAACTACGTCTTCCACCCGCGCTCGCAGCTCTCGCGTCACTTCTCGGAGGACGCGGGCGAGTGGATCGTCGTCGTCGACGAGGCCCACAACCTGCCTGAGCGGGCCCGGGACCATCACTCGCCGGAGCTGAGAGCGGAGGACGCGCTGCGGGCTGCGGAGGCCCTGGAGGCCGAGGACGCGGCGCTGTTCACCGCCTGGATCCGCCTCGCTCGCGAGACCGAACAGGCCATCGATGACTCCCTCCACCTCGTCGAACCCGACCGGGTCGAGCCCGGCCGTGTCCATCGTGGCGAGGCGGTCGTCGACCTCGTCCACCGGGTCTGGCTCGACCTGCGCGAGCGCTACGAGGAGCTCGCCGTCGACTACCTGCTGCTGCGTCGTGCCCGCCCCACAGAGGACGAGGATCTGTTCTCCCAGCTCGCCCGGAGTGTGCAGGACTTCGCGGCCGTGCTCGAGCAGTGGCGCCGAAACGGCCAAGGCGAGGAGATCGCCAGCATCGTCAAGAGCGCTCCCTGCTCGGTGAAGCTGGTCTGCGTGGACCCCTCGCCCTGGCTCCGGCCGCGCTTTGCCGAGCTGCACGCGGTCGTGCTCATGTCGGCGACCCTGAGTCCGACTCGCTTCTATGTCGATCTTTGCGGCCTCGACTCCGACCGCCTCGTCGAGTCCCTACACCCCTCGCCCTTCCCACCAGAGAACCTCGAGGTCGTCGTGGCCGGGCGCATCTCCACGACCTACCGGGACCGCGCCGCCCACCGGGAGCGGACCGCCGAGCTCATCACCGAGATCGTGCAGGCCACGCCTGGCAACGTGGCGGTCTTCTACTCCTCCTTCGCGATGCTCCACGCCATCTCCCCAGAGGTCGTCGTCGAGGGGCGCGAGACCCTCCTGCAGGAGCGCCGCATGACCGAGCCGGCCCGACTGGAGCTGGTCGACAGGCTGCGGGAGCTCGGAGCCCCCCGGACGCTCCACGCCGTGCTCGGGGGCATCTTCAGCGAAGGCATCGATCTACCCGGAGGCGTCCTCAAGACCGCCGTGGTCGTTGGCCCCGCCCTGCCCATGGTCGGCCTCGAGCGCGATCTCATGCGAGCCTGGATGGAGCACCGCTACGGGGACGGCTTCGGCTATGCCTTCCTCGTTCCTGGTATGTCGCGGGTCGTACAGGCAGCCGGACGGCTCGTTCGCGGCCCGGATGACCGAGGCTGCGTCGTCCTCGTCGGGCGGCGCTTCGCCTGGAAGGACTACGCTGCGTTCTTCCCGGCGAGCTGGGCGCCTCTGAGGCCCGGCCGACCAGCCGAGGCGGTGGAGGACTTCTGGGCACGCTGAGCTCCCGCGAGCTGCTCGCGCACCGCGCTCCCTTCGAGGAGCTCGAGGCGGCGGTCCTGGAGCGGGATCTCGCCCTCTCCGGCGAGGTCAGCCCAGGGGTGGTCGCCCAGCTGCGCTACGTGCTCAACTTCGCCAAGCTGACCCAGATCCGCGACCAGCACGGGGTCGATCACGACGTGCGCGAAGCCCTGGGGACCCACGCCTGGAAGGTCAGCGATCGGCTTCGCACCAGGCTCGAGGACGAGGACCACCTCGGGCCGGCGGTCCGCGTGCTGCCCGGGCTGCTCGAGGACACGAAGATGCGCCGACGGGTGCTCGTCGACAACCTCGGCATCGATCCTGCTCGCATCGACCACGAGGTCACCGTGCGCAAGCTCGTGCTGGTCCTCGGCGGTGGTGGTGGCGCCGGGTTCGGCTACGCCGGGCTGCTCACACAGCTCCACCGGGCCGACCTCCAGCCCGAGCTCATCGTCGGTACCTCGATCGGCTCGCTGCTGGGCTGCTTCCGCGCGCGGACCCGTGTCCACGACCTCGCCCGCCTCGTCGAGGCCAACAAGCGCCTGAGCTGGTCTCGGGTGTTCTCCCTGGGACCCGAGCCCTCGCGCTACGGCCTCCCCGCCACCATGCGGCTCCACTTGAGGCGGGCCATCGGCGAGTTCCTGTTGAACGAGGAGGGCCGCGTGATGGCGCTCTCCGAGCTCGAGATCCCCTTCTACGTCGTGGCGACGGGGCTCACCGTCGACGCCCTGAAGCACGACCTCGGCTACTACGAGCACTTCCTCGACGATGTCGTCAAGCCGGGCTTCGTCTTCCGGGCCTCCCGACTGCGTCACATCTCGAAGGTGGCGAACCTGTTCAAGGAGTTCGCCAGCACGCCAGAGGCCTTGCGCAAGGTCGTCTTCGGCTTCGACCCCGGCACAGAGGACGTCGACTGCATCGACGCCACCGGCTTCTCCTGCAGCGTGCCCGGCCTGTTGCACTACGACGTGCACCGGGACGACCAGCGCATGAAGCACCTCCTGGACCAGCTCTACGCCGACTACGGCATCACGCGGCTCACAGAGGGTGGCGTGGTCGACAACGTGCCGGCGCGGGTCGCCTTCAAGGCGGCGATGCAGGGGAGGCTGGAGGGCCACCGCAACTGCTTCATCCTGGCGGTCGACTGCTTCGCCCCGCGGCCTTCGACGCTCATCTTCTACCCGATTCAGCAGGTCGCCCGCGCCAACGTCATCAAGAGCCGCCCCTACGCCAACATCTACCTCCCCCTGTCGCGCACGCTGTCGCCCTTGAACCTCGTGCCGAAGCCCAGCGATGTCGCCCGCGCCAGTCGCTGGGCCATGCGTGACCTCGAGCCCCACCTGCCGCTGATCAAGTCGATCTTCACGCCCTATCCGGCCCTGGAGGCCGCGACGCGATAAGCCGCCGGCCGATGGAGGAACCCATGGATCTTCAGGCCGTCCACGATCTCGCCGTCTCCGCCGCGCGCGAAGCTGGAGCCGCCATTCGCGGCTACTACAAGGACTCCTACACGGTGAAGATGAAGAGCGCGGAGAACCCGCTCACCGACGCCGATCTCGCCGCCGACCGCATCCTCGAGCAGCGCCTCAAGGACGCCTTTTTGGACACGGGCTGGCTCTCCGAGGAGACCAAGGCCGATCCCACCCGGGTCGACAAGCCCTACGCCTGGATCATCGATCCGCTGGACGGCACCCGCGAGTTCACCCTCGGCATCCCCGAGTTCTGCGTCAGCGTCGCCTTCATCCGGGGCGAGGAGGCAGTGGTCGGCGTGCTCTACAACCCCATCGAGGAGCAGCTCTTCAGCGGCATCGTCGGAGTCGGAGCCTGGCTCAACGGCGAGTCCTGCTCCACCACGGATCACGGCGCCCTGGACGGCGCTCGCGTGGTCTGCAGCCGGAGCGAGGAGAAGAAGGGCTGGTTCGACCCCTGGAAGGCCCAGCTCGACCTCATCCCAACCGGCTCGGTGGCCTACAAGTTCGGCCTCGTCGCCGCGGGTCTCGCAGAGGCCACCTTCACGAACAAGCCCCGCAACGAGTGGGACATCGCCGGTGGCGTCGCCATCGTCCACGCCGCGGGCGGACGGACCTCCAACCGCCACGGCCAGCCCTATCGCTTCAACCAGCCGAACCCGCTCAAGGACGGCGTCTGTGGCACCAACGGCGCCATCCACGACAACATCCTCGGCGTGATGAAGCAGCAGGCCGGCTGAAGCTCAGCGCTCGATGAGCACCAGCAGGTCGTCGGCCCCGTCGAGGTCGATGTCCCCCACGACCACGGACGCTGCCTGCTCGAAGGACGCGTCCGGCTCCTCCTGGATGCGGGGCCAGTCGTTGAAGCCCACGCCACCTCGGTAGACGTTCACAGAGTCACCGTGGGTGACGAGGTCGTCATGACCGTCGCCGTTGAGGTCGCCGATCGACACCGCCCCGCCCGGGAAGAGGTACTGGGGCGACCTCGAGCCGATGGCCAGCTGGCTGCCATCGAAGAGGAGGGTAGCGTCCGAGCCGAAGGCCCCTATGGCGACGTCGATGTCCCCGTCGGCGTCGATGTCCCCTGTGGCGATCGAGGAGCCGGCGTAGTCCTGCCCGAGCAGCCCGAAGAGCGAGAGGGTCCCGGCCCCCTCGATCGAGCCGCCGGGCGAGGCCGGGAGCTCGAAGACAGCGCCGACGGCCTCGTGGTCCCCGTCTTCGAAGGGTGCGCCCGCGAGCACCTCGCCCTCTCTACAGCCCAGGGCCCGGCCGAGCTGGGCCCCTTCGGTCGCCGAGGCCCAGCGGGTGCCAACCGCCGCGACCGGCAGCTCGCCGGTCTCCTCCTCGACGAGGTAGACCGCGCCTCCCAGGAGCGCCCCGGACTGTTGCCAGGGCGCCGCCAGGCCGAGGGTGTCCTCGCAGAGAGCGACGACCTCGCCGAGGTGATCGAAGGCGGCCTCGCCGTGGAGGATCAGCTCTGCGCTGGAGGCGGCGACCTCGCCGACCGGGAGCTCCGCGAAGAGCCAGGCGGCGCCTGCGTCTGGCGAGGTGGTGCCCGCGTCGGTGTCCGGACCGCCCACGAGCAGACCACGCGGCCCGTGGGAGATCGATGCGCCGAAGCGTGACTCCCGGGGGCCGACGAGATGGCCGATGGTGATGTCCTCTATGCGGACCCTCCCGAGATCGGAGGCATCCAGCACGTGCACCTCGTCGAGCTCTGGCAGCCCGACGATCAACAGACCCTCTGCGACCGCTACGGCCCAGCCCTGGCCCTGGGCCTTGGTGCCGTCGATCAACAGACCGCTGTCGATGGCCTGCCCGCGCGTCGTCGTGAGCTTGTCGTCCCCGGCCAGCACCGCCAGGAGCGAGCTTCCGGCGTCGGGGTCTCCCCCTGTGCACGCGCTGAGTACAGTCAGGATCACGTTTTCTTTCTAATAGGCCCACTTGAAGTGTCAGGATGGGTGCACCTCGAAGGGAGGATGGAATGGAAGTTCGTCACCTGGTCCTCGGACTGTCGCTCGGTGGGCTCGTCGCCTGTGGAGCGGTCGGAGGCATGGCGGGAATGAGCATGGGCGAAGCGCTCAGCTACGGTCACATCGGAACCAGCGTGGTCTGTCTCGGCAGCGACGCTGGCGATCGGGCTTGGGACTGGCGAGAGGACGGGGCCTGGAACATCCAGGGCACGGTCGTGAGCCAGGACCGGGACGGCCGCAGCGTCGGCAACGTCGATCCCTGCTGGGGACCGCCCTCGCGCGTGATCGTCATCGAAGACGAGGCAGGCGCCACCTGGGCCCTCGGCTACCGCTGGCACAGCAACAGCATGGGCGACACCACGCCCGAGATCAGCGTGGAGGAGGGCGACACGGTCAGCGTCGTCTACCGGCCTGGCGAGACCCCGGGCTCCGCGGGCTTCGCCGTCTTCGACGAGGACGACAGCCTGGTCTACGCCATCGAGAGCGGTCGCGCGGGCCGTGGACTCCAGGACCACGACGTCCCGGGGCTGACGGTCAACACAGGCGAGGTCGTGGGCTCCGGCACCACCGACGACGGCTGCGAGCAGAGCGCGTACACGCTGGAGTTCGAGACGGCTACCGGCGACACCTCTTCCCTGCCCCCGGGCGGCGATGACCGGCTGGTCATCGATGAAGGGACCTCCGGCTACACCCTCTGCAACATCAACAGCTACGAGTCGGACTGCGACAACGACGTGCCGGAGAGCAGCTGGATCCTGTTCAACGGCGGGGAGATGTAGCCCGAGAGGGGGCTACTCCTTCTTTGGCGCGTCGGAGTCGACGGGGTCGCCCTCGACCTTGTCCCGGATGGCCTCTGGGACCTCGTCGACCGTTGGCATTGGCACCGGGACGACTTCGTCGCTCGGCACCAGCACCTCTGTCTCGGGGTCGAAGGTGCCGCCGGTGGTGTGCATCTGCTTCGTGTAGCTGAAGCCGTGGGGGTACTCGATGGTCACGTCGTAGCTGCCTGCGGGCAGGTTGTGGACCTCTGCGGTCGTCAGCGGGCCGAGGCGGCCGACCTTGACCCCGTTGATCGAGATGAACTCGAAGGTCGTGGACTTGTTCTGGATGTGGAGGTCGCCCGTGCCGCCGGCCTCGTCTGCCTGCTTCGGCTCGACCTGGCTCGGGAACTGCTCCGCGTCGACGAAGACCTCGAGGAAGAACTCGAGGTTCCCAGTCGTGTAGGTGGGGTCCACGTTCCAGATCCCGAAGCCTTCTGAGCCCTCTGCATGGGCGAGCGACAGCGCGGAGAGAAGGAGCAGCATGGTTTTCCTCTACTGGTTCACGGCCTCGAGGCCGGAGAATGCGGTCAGGGTCTTGATGATCTCGTGGCTGGTCCCGTCGCTCTTGTCCTGGACGTGGGTCTCTTCGACGAGTCCGATGCCGGGGACGTAGTAGGAGTCGACGAAGCCGGTGGCCTCGAAGGCGCCGAAGACACCGCCGAAGCCCTCTGAGGTCATGTTGTAGGTGTTTGTGATCCGGTAGCCATTGTAGGTGACACCGAGCACTTCGACGTCCTTCCAGCCGATCTCGAGGTAGGTCCCCTGGACGTCGACCGTCATCTGGACCGACTCACCGCCGGTCTTGTCCTCGGACATGATGTTGACGGTGTGCTCGTAGTTCCAGCTGCCGACGCCGCCCGCGACGGACTCGTCCGGCAGGTACATCGTGTAGGGCTCGTACTGGAGGTAGTTCAGGCCGTAGAAGCCGAAGCTGGCCGCGAAGGTGGAGTAGTTGTAGTCGTAGGGGTCCTGGACCAGGAAGAGACCCTCTCCGTCCGAGTTGCAGCTGTAGCGCAGGGTGCCGTCCCACTCGCTGATCCAGCCCAGCACGAGGTGGCTCGCGACGTGGTACTCGTCGCCGACCGCCCCCTCGCCGAGCTGGGCCTCCGTGCCCTCGTCGGTGCCGTTGAGGATCGTGTAGTCGCGGGTCCATCCGCTCAGGTCGACGGGGTCGAGCCAGTTGCCGCAGTCCCCATCCCAGGGAATGTCCGTGTCCGCGTCGCTGTCCGCGTCCGAGTCGCCGTCGGCGTCCGAGTCACCGTCTGCGTCGGTGTCCGTGTCGGTGTCTCCCTCGGCGCCTGAGTCGTCGAGCAGGTCGGTCCCCTGGTTGTACGTCGCGCCGCCGCAGCCGAGCGCGAGGATGATGATGCTCATGGCGACTCCAGGGAAGCAGGACCATGTAGCATGACGGCGTTCCGAGGGGCCAGTGCTGCTCGTCCGTGACATCGATGAGCTCCTCACCATGGACGGCCCGGCGCTACGAGGCGGGGCGGTGGCGTTTCAGGGCGGTCGGGTCGTCTGGACGGGCCCGAGCGCGGCGGCGCCCGATGCGGACGAGGTCCTGGACGGCTCCGGCTGCATCGGGCTCCCGGGGCTCGTCGACTGCCACACCCACGCCCTGTTCGCCGGCTCCCGAGCCCGGGAGTTCCAACGGCGCCTCGCGGGCGAGGACTACAGCACCATCCTCGAAGAGGGCGGCGGCATCCTCGGTACGGTCCGCGCGACGCGAGAGGCCACAGACGAGGAACTCGCCGAGAGCCTCGAGGCTCGCCTCCAGGACTTCCTGGAGCAAGGGGTGACCACCGTCGAGGTCAAGACCGGCTACGCCCTGTCCACCGAGCACGAGCTGCGCTGCCTGCGACTGATGGAACAGCGCAGCTGGCCGACGCGCGTGCTCCGTACTTTCTTGGGCGCGCACACGGTGCCTGCCGAGTGGCGCCCGGACCGGGCCGGCTACGTCCGGCACCTCGTCGAGGAGATGCTGCCCGTCGTGGCCGAGCACGCCCAGTTCATCGACGTCTACTGCGACCGGGGGGCCTTCACGCTCGAGATGGCCCGGACGGTGCTCTCGGCGGGCATGGCTCGAGGGCTGAAGGGGCGCATCCACGCCGAGCAGGTCGAACACACCGGCAGCGCCTCGCTGGCCGCGGAGCTCGGCTGCACCTCGGCGGACCACCTCGAGCGCATCTCGGTCGAGGGCATCGAGGCCATGGCCGCAGCCGGCACCGTGGCGGTGCTCCTTCCCGGAGCGCGGCTCTACCTTCGGGATCCGGCTCCTCCGGTCGAGGCGATGCGTGAGGCCGGGGTCCCGCTGGCGGTGGCCACCGACTTCAACCCGGGGACCTCTCCGGTGAGGTCGCTCCTCGGGGCCGCGACGCTGGCCTGCGTGGACATGGGGCTGTCGGTCGACGAGGCCCTCCTCGGAGTCACGAGGAACGCGGGGGCGGCGCTGGGCCGAGAGGACCTGGGCTGGTTGGGGCCAGGCAGCGCGGGGGACATGGCCCTGTTCTCTCCACCTCCGGGTGAGCCGAGGGATGCGGCGGTGCTCGTGCAGTACCTCGGCGGACATCGCGCGGCTGCGGTGGTGCGGAACGGTCGCGTAGTCTGGAGTTCATGATCCAGGCGATTCGATATCGGCCAGGGCTCCTGGAGCTGCTCGACCAGCGGCGGTTGCCAGAGGTGGAGCACTGGAACGGTGTCGTCGACGCGGCGGGCGCCGCCGGGTCGATCCGGGACATGGTCGTCCGCGGTGCCCCGGCCATCGCCATCACCGCCGCCTACGGGCTCGCCTTGTCCGTGCGCCGGAGGCAGGACCGGGCCGCCGCCAGGGAGATCCTGCTCGCCGCACGGCCCACCGCCGTGCACCTGCGCTGGGCGCTGGAGCGGCTCGACCGTGTGCCCGACTCGGAGCTCGAGGCCGAGGCCATCGCGATCCACCGAGAGGACCTCGAGACCAACCGGGCCATCGGCGACTCGGGCGCAAGGGTGCTCCCACCCGGCGGCGTGCTGACCATCTGCAACACCGGCTCGCTGGCCACTGGAGGCTGGGGCACGGCCCTGGGCGTGATCCGGAGCATGGTTTGTCAAGGTCAGGCGCTGCGCGTCTATGCCTGCGAGACACGCCCCTATCTGCAGGGGGCCCGCCTGACGGCCTGGGAGTGTCAGCGCGAGGGCATCCCGTGCACGCTCATCGCGGACTCGATGGCCGGGGCCCTGATGGCCGCGGGGAAGGTCTCCAGCGTCATCGTCGGCGCCGATAGGGTCGCCAACAACGGTGACGTCGCCAACAAGATCGGGACCTACTCCCTGGCAGTGCTGGCGCGCCATCACGGCATCCCGTTCTATGTCGCCTTCCCTCGCGCGACCCTCGACCCACGCTGCCCCAGCGGGCGCCACATCCCCATCGAGGAGCGCGGCGCCACGGAGCTCACCTGCGTGCGCGGCACTCGCATCGCCCCTCGCGGCGTGCGTGTCTGGAACCCAGCCTTCGACGTTACGCCCGCGGCCCTCGTGACGGGCTGGATCGTCGAAGATGGCTCATGGAGCCCGGATGCGGGTTAAAAGGGACCTCTCAGGCGTGGAGAAGCCATGATTGCCGCCGTGCCGCTCTGGACCCTCGGCGTCCCCGAGTTGCTCATCATCCTGGCCCTGGTGCTCATCCTCTTCGGAGTGGGCAAGCTGCCGAGCGTGCTGAAGTCCATGGGCCAGGGCGTGCGTGAGTTCCGCAACGCCTCAGAGGGCGACGAAGAAGACGACAAGAAGATCGACAAGAAGGAAGAAGAGGTCGAGAAGAGCCTGTAGCCCCGCGGGTCGCTACCTCTCGGCGAACTTCAGGCAGTTCTTCTTCAACTTCGGGCTCGACACAGCGCCGCAGATCTCGACCGCGTGCTCCGGGTCGAAGCGCTTCACGTTCGCGCTCACACCCAGCCGGCAGCTGTCTGCGTAGGCGCCGCCTTCCTCCTTGCAGGTGCTGATCGCAGCGTCGAGGTCCGACTCGCTCAGGGCCCAGCCCAGGCCGTGGAAGCACTGCTGGGGGTGGATGTCGTCCCTGGTCGGCACCCGCCGGCAGATCTCCAGGGCCTTCGGCACGTCGACCCGACCCAGGTACTTGCCGAGGCCGTGGTAGCAGCCCTTCAGCTGCAGGGGCGTCATCTCGGCCGTCTGGCACCATGAGAAGGCGTTGTCCGGGTCGTACTGTGCGATCTCGCCGTTGACGTCGTGGCGGCAGAAGTTCTTCCAGTCCAGCGCTCTCTCGCAGGTGTCGCGAGCGTAGTCGGGGTCCAGGGTCGAGTGAGCCAGGGCGATTCCGAACCAGCACTGGCCGTGCCAGGTGCGGTCCTCTACCGGGATCAGGGTCTCGCAAGCCTCCTCGGACCACTCCCGGTCCACCGTCGAGTGGAGCTCGGCGACGTCGGCGTAGCAGGCGTGGAGGTCCTCTTCGAAGCGGACCTCTCGGCAAGCCTCCAGGGCGCCCTCCGGGTCTCGCTCTGCTCGTTGGACTGCCAGGGCCCTCCAGCAGGCGTCGCGGAGGTCCAGGTCCCGATCGATGGCTCGACAGGCTTCCTCGCTGTAGCCGGGCCCATCCCCGACGCCCTCGGCGGCTCGCGCGCCCTCCGGCTTCGGAGGCACGGCGATGATCTCGGCGACCGTCTGGGGGGGGATGGGTGCTTCGTCGTCTGGAGCGCCGATGCGCAGGAACTCCACCGCCCCGACACAGAGCGTCAACACCGCGAGGTAGAGGCCTTCGAAGGCGAAGCGGCTCACTCGGTCGGGGGATCCGTCTCGGGCAGCTCGTCGAGGTCCTCCTGCTGGATGTACCCGATGCTCATCATGAGCTCGATCTGCTCTTTCTCGGTCATCGGGCGGTCCACTTCCAGCTCCGGCTCCGGCTCCGGCTCCGCGGGCCAGAACACCCACAGGCCACCAGCTCCCACGGCCAGGAGCACGACGGCTGCGGCGAGGATGCGCGCGTTCATGCGGCGTATCATAGCTCCCTGTGCAGGGAGTCGATGCCGTCGTCGAGCGCCTCCGGGTCCTCCTCTCCCAAGGGGAGCGGGGCCTGGCCTACGCCCTCGCCGACAACCTCGCGCTCCGCATGCAGGCCATCGCCGATCGCAGCCTGCTCCCAGAGGTCATCCGGACCTTCACCCGCACGGTGGACGACGCGACCTTGCTGGCCGTGCTCCACCTGCTGACCGTGAAGGGCCGTGGCGGCAGCCCGAGGTTCCGCCGCGCCGCCACCGAGCTCGCGCTGAACTCGAAGCTCTTCCGGGACAGCCTGGACTACGACCGCATCGAAGACCTCTACACCGCGGCATACGCGGCGGATCTGAAGGAGGTCATCCCGCTCTTCTTCAGCGACCGCCACAAGCCGGGGATCACCGTCGAGGAGGCCGCACCCGACAACGAGCACCTCGAGCTCCCGCTGGGCCGCCGCAAGGCGATGGCCCGCACCTTCGACCGGGACGTGATCGATCGGCTCCTGCGCGACAAGCACCCGGCGGTGGTGGAGATCCTTCTGTCCAATCCGCGGCTCCTCGAGCGAGACGTCATCACCATCGCGGCGCTGAGACCCACGAAGCCGGCGGTCCTCGAGCTCATCGTCCAGCATCGGCGGTGGGCCCCCCGCTACGACGTGCGAAAGGCGGTCGCCTGCAATCCGTACTGTCCGCACCCGATCGCCGCTCGGCTGATGCACACCTTCCGAGTCCAGGACCTGCAGTTCATCGCCGGCAGCTCCGTGCTCAACGATCACATCCGCGACGAAGCCCGCCGCCTGCTCCGCGAGCGACGTGACCCCAAGAAGAAGCCGGTCATCAGGGGCCGGCCAATCGAGGAGCTCGTGGAGCAGGGGACGGGTCCGGCTCCGGTCCCGGAGATCCGAGGGCGGCCGATCGACGAGCTCGCCGCGCAGGTCAGCCCGCTCCGCCGCAAGGGTCCCGAGGTCACAGACTCGAGCGACTGACCGCGACGACCGTGACGTCCTCGACCCCGGCTTGCTGCGCCGTGAACAGCAGCTTGCGGAGGAGCACGTAGGGAGCTTCTTCGTCCATGCGCACCTGCACCGGCC
Organism: Myxococcota bacterium; assembly: GCA_036012755.1. GTDB lineage: Bacteria > Myxococcota_A > UBA796 > UBA796 > CAJQPC01 > JAAESX01. The sequence goes on from DASCPX010000067.1 coordinate 23,646, forward strand.
CCGGCTTCTTGGCGAGCACGTCGTTGAGCTCGCGAATGAGCGTGTCGTCGTGCTCGACGTAGTAGCGCGTGCCCGCGATCCGGATGCCCTCGATGTAGATGCCATCGTCCGTGATGTCGATCTGGGTCGCGCTCTTCACGGGCGCCTCGCTCGTCGAGGTCGGGAGCTCGAAGGTGGTGTCGTCCGCGCGCACGGGTGGATCCGTGGACCAGGACTTCAGCAGGAAGACCAGGAGGATGGTCAGCATGTCCACCATGGGGGCCAGGGCGGCGGCGGCGGTCGCCACGCCAGGGCGCTTCGGCTTGCGGAGGCGCCTCACTCGGGCCCGGCCGCCTGGCCCCCGAGGGCGACCTCCGGGAAGAGCTCGCCGTGGGCGTCGGAGCGCAGGGCGTCCATCAGGTGCACGACGTCGCCCCCCGGCACGCCGTCGTCCGGCGCCAGCAGCACGGCATCGCGGTCGGGGTCCACGGACTTGAGCTGGCGGAGCGCCAGCTGGAGCCCGGCGAGGTCGAGGCCGTACTCGGTCCCGGGAAGCTCGACGACGCGCTGCTGGACATCACCTGCGTCCGCGCCGACGTCCGTGCGTCGCACCGAGGCCGAGACCCGCAGGTCCTCGCCCAGCACGTCGACGACGAGGTCCTCGACGATGCCCGCGGGATCCGGTGGCAGGGTCGCCGCGGCGGGTGGCACGTGCAGGTCGAGGCCCACGAGCTTCTGGACAGAGGTCGTGAGCAGCAGGAAGGGCATGAGCAGGAACATCAGCGCCACGATGCTGAGCAGCGCGGGGCGTAGGTCGACCTCTGTGGAGGCTACTCGGCTCAGTCGGCGGATGCCTTCCTCCGCAGGACCACGACGAGCTGCCCCGCCAGGACCTCGATCTCGGCCACTCGGCGTCTGACGAGCGCGCTCAACCAGGCGTGGAGGCCGAGCGCCGGGATGCCGACGACGAGGCCGAACGCGGTCGTCGCCATGGCCGTGCTGATCCCTTCGGACAAGCGCACTGCGCGCTGGCCCGCCGAGGCGTCGCCGAGGCCCGAGAAGGCGAGCATGAGCCCGTACACAGTGCCGAGCAGGCCGAGCATCGTGGCCATGTTCGCGATGGTGCCGACGTAGTCCACGCGGTTGGAGAGCCTTGCTTCGGCAGCTGCGGTGGCGGCGCCCATGGCGTCCCACGCTGCCTCTGCGTCGGACTCGGCGGCGCCGGCGCGCAGGACGTTGCCCAACGGTGTCGCGCCCGCCGCCTCTGCCGCCGCCTGCGGGTCCTGGAGCTTGGACGCCACTGCCTTCGTGTCCACCCGCCACCTCAGCAGCAAGAGGAAGGCGCGCTCGAGCCCCACCGCGAGGGCGAAGGCCATCAGCGCGGTGATGGCGTACATGAAGGCGCTGCCCGGCCCGGAGAAGGCCTCGATCAGGTAGTCCAGCATCTGCTCTCCGAGGGACGGTTATTGTCTCCCCCATGAGCCTGCTTGTCTTTCTCGCGTGCCAGCCCGACCCCGCCTCGTGGACCACGCTCGCCGACTGCGAAGGCCTCGACGGCGCCTCGCAGGACGAGTGCTTCCTCAAGATCGGCGTCGAGACGGCCAAGACGGACCAGGCCGCCGGCGTCGCGATCATCGAGGGCATCGGCGATCCCCTCGTGAAAGACTACGGCTGGCACAGCCTCACGCGGGACGTCGATCCCACCACCTACCAGTGGTGCGAGAGGATCGAGAACGAGAAGCTCGCGGAGCGTTGCCGGGTCATCGTCTCGCGACCGCACATGCACCAGCACCTGGTGGACCGGGCGGAGCCGGGTGCAGTCGGTGGAGAGAAGGGCCGCAAGGCGGGTCGTGAGGGGCCGCCGCCGAACTGAGCGGGCGGCCGCGAGCCGCGTGCCGGGAGCGGAGAACCTCCCCCGCTGACCCCTCACCGCAAGAGATGGAGGAGACGCTAGACTATTGCCTTGGTGGGCCCGGCGGGGGAGGTTGGCTCTCGTGACGATGGAGTGCCGTCCATCGTCTGCGAACTACTTTACGCACCTTGTCGGAGACTCGCAACCGGCAAAGCGCGTCAACTCCGTGTCGAGGCTCTCGCGTCGACCTTCGCTTGCACGGCTCGCACCATCTCGCCGAGCCGGTAGGGCTTGCGGAAGACGCCCGCGGCCACGCCCTCCAGCTGGCGATCCGAGACCACCTGCTTGTCGTGGCCGGTGGACACGAAGACCAGGGTGGCGGGGTAGCGCTCCACCAGGTGGGTGATGAGGTCACGGCCGCTGATCCCCGCCATCTGCCAGTCCACGAGAGCGGCGTCGAAGGGCTCCTTGTCGTTCGCCAGGAGCACGATGGCCTCGCGCCCGCTGGAGGCGCAGCAGACCTCGTGTCCGACCGCGTCGAGGTACTCGGAGAGCACATCGCGGATCTCTGGATCGTCGTCGACGAGGAGGAGCCGCACCGGCACCCGGGGTGTGTCCGCCGCGGAGGTTAGCAGGCACTCCTTTCACCTACACCTGGGGGCGTCGGCTTGGCCGAATGTTGACCCTCCTCTGGGCCGCGAACCCCTAAGTTCAGCAGCCTCGAGCCAGAAGTGGACACCCCCGGAGGCCGCGACGTCCCCGCTCCGCCAGGCACTAGCGCCCTTCGCGCGACGCATCCGCACCCAGCGCTCCCTCGAGTACATCGGCTGGGCGGCGGTGCCCTCGGTCGTGCTCGCGCTGCTCCCGCTGGCGGATGTCTCGCCCGTGGCCATCGTCGCCGCCGGGGTGGTCCTCTGCGCGGCTGGGATCGCGGGCCTGGCGCTGCCGATCGATCTCGGCGTCGCGGCGCGTCTGGCGGATCGCCACGGGGCGCTCCACGCGGTCTGTGACACCGCCCTGCACCTCGAGGCCACCCGCCACCCGGCAGCCGAGGCGGTTGGCCTCGATGCCCTCGACGCGCTCGGGGCGCTGGAGCCGCCGCCGCTCCGACGTCCGCGCGGTCTGTTCGCCCTTGGGGCGGCCACGTGCCTGGCGCTGGTCCTCGTCGGCGTCTTGCGGGCGCTGGAGCCGGAGCCGGAGCCGGAAGCCGGACCAGGAGACGACCTCCTCGCCCAGCTCGACACCATCGAGTCGGATGCGCGCCGCAAGGGACAGGTGGAGCTCGTTGAGGCGGTCCAGGAGCTCCGAGCCCGCGTCCAGGCCGTCCAGGCCGCTTCGGAGACTCGGCCGACCGAGCCCGTCGCGCGTCACGAGCCTCCTCCCCCCCCCGTGACCCCGCCTGCACCGCCGCCCCCGGAGCCGGAAGAGGAGCTCCCGCCTGAGTTCAACAGCCAGGCCGCATACGACGAGGCCCTCGACGAGGCCCGCGAGGGCATGCTGTCGGACGACCAGCTGCTCGCCGAGTTCTCCGCCCAGATCGAGAGCCGGCTGATGGAGGTCACCGCGCTCGAGCAGATGGGCAACGACCTCCTCGGCGCCACGCTCAGCGGCGTCGAGATGAGCGGACAGGGAAGCTACCCGGAGTTCGATGGGACCGCGCCCCTCGGGCAAGAGCGCTCGATGAACCAGGCGAGCAGCATGCTCCCGGAGCAGTTCCAGCAGAACACGGTCGACCCGGTCTCGACCTCGGGCATGCAGAACCTGGAGGAGAGCTTCAGCGAGTCCCACGAGCTCGCCCAGGGGCTCCAGAAGACCTACCAGGACTTCCTCGAGGCCTACGCCGACGCGCTCCGCGACGAGCTCGTGGACGCCCTCGAGGAGGCCCAGGAGTCTCAGCGCCTCGCCGAGGGTGAGGGCTCACGCCATCTCGACAACACCGGCACTGGCAACTTCGAGAGCGGCCAGCACACCGCGGACTCGCCCACGCAGCAAAAGTCCGACGGCACCGACAACGCCAACTTCGCCCCCCGAGACGACATGGAAGGAGCGGTCCAGAGCATGCAGCTGGCCGACCTCGCCGGGAAGGGAAAGCGCATGGAAGGTGGAGGCGGGACCGGCGGCCCCAGCGGTACGCCGAACGAGGGTGCGGGTGAGCTCGGCGAGGCGGGCGGCGACCTCGAGCAGCTCCAAGGGGGCTTCGGGCCTGGCAACCTCACGGACGAGCAGCGACAGCAGGTCCTCGAGGCCGTCGAGGGCAAGGCCATCCAGACGGGTCCGGGCAGCGACTTCGACGACGCCTGGACCGGCTACTTCGACGAGGTCGACCGGGCCCTGTTCGAAGAGGACATGCCGCCGCTCATGCAGAACATGGTCGCGGCCTATTTCGCGGGATTGAAGGAGGAGCGATGACTCCGGCAGAGTTCCAGGCAGCCTTTGGCGCCGTGCGGGAGCAGGTGCAGCGCGTGATCGTGGGCCTCGACGATGTCGTCGATGGCGTGCTGACCGCGCTGTTTGCGGATGGAAACGTGTTGCTGGAGGGGCTCCCTGGCTTGGGCAAGACCCGGCTCGTGAACGCGCTGGCCCAGTCGCTGGACCTGGAGGCCGCGCGCATCCAGTTCACCCCCGACCTGATGCCGGCGGACGTGACCGGCACCCACCTCGTCAGCACCGACGATGTCGGACGCAAGCACTTCAGCCTGCGGCGCGGCCCGATCTTCGCCAACGTGGTGCTCGCCGACGAGATCAACCGCGCGACGCCCAAGACGCAGTCGGCGCTCCTGGAGGCGATGCAGGAGCGCCAGGTCACGCTGCTCGGCGAGACCCACGTGCTGCCTGCGCCCTTCATCGTCGTGGCGACGCAGAACCCGCTGGAGATGGAGGGCACCTACCCCCTGCCAGAGGCACAGCTGGACCGCTTCCTGGTCAAGCTCCACCTCGGTCTTCCAGGCGAGGACGCCCTGCTGACGATCCTCGACAGGACCACCGGCACGAAGGACCCCCAGCCGGAGGCGGTGCTCGACGGGCACGGCATCCAGGCGATGCGCCGGACGGTGCGCGAGGTGCCGACATCGCCCGAGACGCTGCGCCTGGCGGTGCGCATCCTGCTGAACACCCACCCAAAGCACGGTCCCGACGCCGCCGGGCGCTACGTCCGCTTCGGCGCGTCTCCCCGCGGCGTCCAGAGCATGGTGCTCGCTGGCAAGGTGCGGGCACTCGTCGAGCGCGGCGGCAATCGCCAGCCGGTGCTCGCGCCAGAGGACCTCGCCGCGGTCGCACCAGCCTGCCTGCGACACCGCATCATCCTGAACTTCGAGGGAGAGGCAGAGGGCGTCGATGTCGATGAGCTCGTCGCCGACGCCGTCGCCGCCGCCAAGAAGAGCATGGGCTGACATGGACCTCTCGCCCGGCTTTCTCGCAAAGCTCGAGCTGCTCCGCATCGCCACTCGTCGGGTGCACTCCGGGCGCTACGCCGCTCGCACGCGCAGCCGGCGCCTCGGAGCTGGCATCGACTTCGCTGACCACCGGGCCTACACGCCGGGCGACGACCTGAAGTACGTCGACTGGACCCTCTACGGGCGCCTCGACCAGCTCATGATCCGGCTGTCCGAGGAGGAGACCGAGCTCAACGTGCACCTGCTGGTGGACGTGTCGCGCTCGATGGAGCTCGATGTCGGGCCCGTCCGCGGCGACACGAAGGCACGGGTCGCGAGGGAGGTCGCCACGGCGCTGTCCTACGTCGCGCTGTCCAACCTCGACCAGGTCCACCTCTGGCCATTCGCCGGCAACCTCGGTCGCCCCTTCCGTCCGGCCCGTCGCCGCGCCGAGGTCCTGCGACTGTGGCGCCACCTCGGCGAGGTCGAGCTCGAGCCTGGCACCGACATCGAAGGCGCCGTGAGGCGCATGTTGCAGCTCACCCAGGCTCGCGGTGTCGCCATCCTGATCAGCGACTTCCCGGGCACCAGCTGGCGGACAGCGGTCGACCGCCTGCTGCACGAGCGCTTCGATGTCGGCCTCGTCCAGCTCTCGGCGCCGGGGGAGATCGAGCTTCCGCTGCTCGGCGAGCGCTTCGATCTACAGGATGGGGAGACCGGCGAGGTCCTGCGCGGTGTCAGCCGGGAGCAGGTCGACCGCATCCGTCGTGAGGGCCGGCGAGACCGTCGTGATGTGGGCCGCTACTGCGTCTCTCGAGGTATCCCCCTGGTGCAGACGGTCACCGGTGACCCGACCGACCTGGAGCACCTCGTCCTGACGCTCTTGCGAGGGAAGGGCCTGCTCCGGTGAGTCTGCTCTCGGTCGCCCAGGCCGGCGGACTGTTCGCGGTCTGTGCGGCGTTGCTCTTGCTCTTGTTCTTCCTCCGTCGGAAGGCCAGGCTGGTCATCGTGCCCAGCCTGGAGCCCTGGCGGGAGCGGGTGAAGGGGCGGGTGAATCCCCTCTGGAGGGAGATCATCGCGCTGTTGTTGCAGCTGCTCGCGGCTGGGTTGTTGTGCGCGGCCCTGGTCGAGGCGGAACCCGACGAGGCCGAGGAGGCCAGCCGGCGCGTGCTCGTCGTCGACGCGTCCCCGTCGATGGCTCCCCGTATGGAGTCCGCTGCGGCCCTGGCCCGGGCGCTGGAGGCCGGCCTGGTGCTGGCGGGCCAGGACGTGCAGCTGCTCGCCAGCCCGAGCGACTCCCCGCAACAGCGAGAGGCCGGGTTGCGGCGCGCGGCGGCTGGAAACGGCGAGGCTGACCTGGAGCTCGGCGTCGCGCTCGCCCGGGAGCTCGGCTTCGACCCGATCGTGGTCTCGGACAGGGACATCGAGGGTCTCGACGTGCGCATCGTCGGGGACGCCGCCCCCGACGTGTCCATCGACGAGGTCGCCGCCAGCGCCGGGCCCGGGTTGCCGCCGGAGTACGCGATCCGGCTGGTCGTGGTCAACCACGACGCCCAGGCACGGGAGGTGGAGGTCCAGCTGGAGAGCGCCACCGCTGTCCTCGGCGTCGTCCAGCTCTCCATAGGGGCCGGAGAACGCCTCGAGCAGACCTTCCGCATGGATCCGGTCGAGGGGGACTGGGTCCTCGCGCGGCTCGTCGACCACGAGGACAGCCTGCCTGCGAACGACCAGGCATACGCGCTGTTGCCGTCGCTTCGGCCAGCTCGCGCCTGGCTGGTCTCCGATGGCAACCGATACCTGGAGGACGTGCTCCGCCTGATGCCGGGCCTGGAGCTTCGGGTCCTTTCCCCGGACGCCTACCGCCGGCCTCCGAGCGACCTCGACCTGGTGATCTTCGACCGCGTTGCTCCAGCCGGTCGGGTGTCCTGCGCGAGCGTGTACCTGGACCCACCGCCGGCCAGTGGGCCCTTTCCGCCGGTGGGCCGGGCCTCGGAGCCCGAGTTCACGACCTGGGACTACACCCACCAGCTGCTCCGTGGCGTGACCTTCCGCCACCTCGCGGTGGAAGAGGTGAGCGTGCTCAGCCTGCCTCGGCTGAGGGGGCGCGTCATAGCGTCGACGGACGACGGCCCGGCGATCGTGGCCTCCGCCGAGAGCCCGCCGACACTGGCCGTGGGCTTCGATCTGCGGCGCTCCGATCTGCCGCTGACCGTTGCCTTCCCGCAGCTCGTCTACAACCTGCTGCTCTGGGCGCGCCAGGACGCCACGTCCCTGGCGCCCGGGCTGGCCTCGACCACCGCGGATGGCATCGCGGTGGATCCAGGAGCGCCCGTGCGTGTGCAGCGCGTCGACGCCCCCGGCGCCTGGGACTTCGACGCCGGAATCAGCCGGGTAGGGGACCTGTCTCCTGGTGTGTACCGCGTAGAGGACCGCACCGGAGAGCGCCTGGTGGCCCTCCGGTACCCGCCCGATGAGCACGCCACGATGGCGATCGGAGAGGCAATCTCGGTCCCCGCCGAGCGCGAAAAGCAGAGCCCGACGCGTCCGCCGCACGTCTTCCTCGCCCTTGGTGCCCTGGGCATCCTGCTCACCGAGTTCCTCGTGGCGCCGCGATGAGCTGGGCGACCCCGACGGAGCTGTGGACCGAGCCGCTCGAGGTCCTCGATCCGGTCTTCCTCTGGCTGCTCGTCCTCCCACCGCTGTTGGTCTTCGTCCTGCCGAAGACCAACGCGCTCGCGGATCGGGCCCGCAACCTGGGCTCCCTGCTTGTCCGCATCCTGGCGCTGTGGGCGCTGGTCCTCGCCGCCGCCCGACCGGTGACGCTGCGAGACGTGCCGGATCTGTCCCTGGTCGTCGCGGTGGATGCTTCCGGCTCCATGAGCGAGGCGCGCCTGGCGGATGTCCGTGGGCTGGTGGAGGGCTACCTCGCCAACACGGATGTGCCCGTCGAGTGGGTAGAGGCCTCCGGGGACGACGAGACCGATCTGGCGGCGCTGGTCGACCTCGCGGTCGCGGCGGCGCCTCCCGCCGAGTCCCGGCGGGTGCTCCTGCTGAGTGACGGCGCCGACACCCGGGGTCAGGCTGGGGTCGAGCGGGTCGTTGCCGGGGCGGCGCTCGCGGGCGCGCGAGGCGTCCAGATCCACCCTGTCCCGCCGGGCGTCGCCGACGACAACCGCGGCGTCCACGGCCTCGACCTGCCCCTGGCGGTAGAGGCCTTCAGCCGGACCGAGGCCCTGGTGCGTGTGCACTCGACGGGCTCCGGTCCTGCGACGGTCGTCTTGCGTCTCGGAGACGAGGTCCTCGCCGAAGAGGACGTCGAGCTCGTGCCCGGCACCCAGGAGCTCCGGATGAGCTTCCGCGCTCCTCGGGCTGGCACGCACAAGGTCGAAGCCCTCGTCGATGGCGGCGATCCCTGGCCAGGGGACGACGCGCGCTCGGGCTGGATGGTGACCACGACGGACGGCCCGGTGCTCGTACATGGCAACCGCCACGAGGTCCTCGTCGCCGCCCTCCTCGCCCGTGGGGTCGAGGCGCGCTCGGTCTCGGAGATCCCGAATGCCACCCCGGAAGGGGCCGCGCTGGTGCTCCTCGCTCCGGACATGGAGGCCTGGGATCCCGAGCTCCCGGAGCGTCTGCAGGCGCTGGTGCGGGACGATGGCGTCGACCTCGTGCTGGCCGGCGGTCCGCAGGGGCTGGGCTCTGACGAGGAGTGGATGGAGCCCCTCGACCGGACGCTGCCGGTCGTCTTTCCCCAGAAGAAGAAGCGCCAGCCGCCGCCGCTGGCCGTCGCCTACGTCATCGACCGCTCGGACTCGATGGCTCGGGAGGGCAAGCTCGATCTGGCCGTGGCGGCGGTGACGCAGTCCGTCGAGATGCTGTCGCCGGACTCACGGGTCGGCGTGCTCACCTTCAGCGACTCCAGCGAGTGGATCGTCCCGCTCACCCGAGCCAAGAACAAGACAGCCATCATCGAGGCGGTCGGCAGCATCCGCGTCAGTGGCGGGACCGAGATCTACCCGGCCCTCGAGGTCGCCTTCGAGGCGCTGGCCGCCACCGACGCGCTCGTGCGCCACATCATCGTGCTCACCGACGGGCGGGGGAACACGCGCATCGACCAGCACAGCGACCTGATGAGGCGGATCTCGGCGAGCTCCGTCAGCGTCTCCACGGTCGCACTGTCCGCAGAGGCGGCGCGAGAGGAGCTGCAGCGAGTGGCGGATCGCGGTCGTGGTCGGGCCTGGTACACCGAGACCCTGGAGGACCTCCCCAAGATCTTCGTCGAGGAGACGATGACGCTCTTGCGGAAGAACGCCGTCGAAGAGGACGACTCGGTGCGCGCCATGCCCGGCAGCCCGCTCGCCGGCTCTCGTGACTGGTCCGCCGCGCCACTGTTGGGTGGCTACAACGAGGCTCGGGCCAAGCCGACCGCCTCCCTCGGTCTCGTCCTCGGCGACCGCAGCCGCCCCCTGTTGTCGAGCTGGCGCTACGGGCTCGGTTCGGCGACCGTCTTCAGCAGCGAGCTCGGGGGCGGCTGGGGCTCACGCTGGGTCGAGTGGGAGGGCTTCTCTCCCTGGCTCGCCGAGCTCGTCGAGGCCATCCGGCTGCGTCCGGAGACCAGAGAGCTGTTCATCTCCGTGGAGGCTACACAGGAGGGCGTCGTCGTCGTCCTCGATGTCCTCGACGTGCTCGGAGTGCCACGCGAGGGGCTCGTCCCGGAGCTGCGGATCCGCGGTGACGGGACAGAGCGCGAGGTGGACTTCGACGAGGTGGTTCCTGGTCGGTATGCGGCGACGGTGGAGTGGGACGGACCGCTCCTGCTGACCGCCGTCGTGCCCTCGGGGCCCGGCACCCCGGCGGGTGTCGTGCGGGCCCAGGTGGCGCCGCCGCCGTCGCCGGAGCTCAGCGGTACGCTCCTGGACATCGACCGCCTCGAGGCGATCGCGGCCGCCAGCGGAGGCCGCGTGCTACCGGACCCGCGCGTGCTCCTCGACGAGGGGGTTCGAGACCGTCGGGACCGTCGCCACCACTGGCTGTGGTTGCTCTGGACGGGCATCGGCAGTCTCCTCGTCGACGTCGCGATCCGTCGGATCCGAGGTGGCTCAGCGGTCGGCTGACCAGTCGTCCTCGAGGATGCGGAGCCCCATCTCCTGGATCCCGGCCGCCATCAGCGTGCCCGGGGCGAGATCCTCGGGAGCCAGCCAGCCAGGATCCTCGAAGTCGAGGCCACCCCCGGCGTCGTTCTCCGATTCCTCGCCCGTGTACGCGCTGTCGGGGTTGAGACGCACCCAGTGGCCGGCTTCCTGGAACGCGAGGCCCAGCCCGATGACGTGGGGGGCGTCGGGGATGACCTGGAAGTGGTCCTTCTCCGAGCCGAGCACGATCACCGCGAGGTCTTCTGGGGTGTCCTCCACCAGGATGGAGGCGTTGCGGAGGGCGAACCAGTCCAGCGACTCCTCCAGCGACATGACCCCCTCGCGGTCGCCGAGGGTCTCGAGGAGGAAGGGTGAGTGGAGGCGCCCTTCTTCGAGCAGGAGCCCCTCGAAGGTCGGCTCGTCCTCGTCGCGGACACCGTCGTCGTTGCGATCGAGCCAGGGGCGGCCGTCCCACTCGAGCTGGCTGTAGTCGACCTTGCAGATGAGCCCGCTGCCCTCCATCAGGGTGCACTCGCGGGTCTCGGGGAGGACCAGCTCGTCGAGCACGAACTGCGGTCCGGAGGGGGTCTCCCAGGTCACGAGTCCGCGGACCGCAGGGGGCTCGACCTCGGGATCCGTCAGCGTCGCCACGGCGAGGTTTCCGCCGTTGCTGCGACCGAAGAGCACCAGCGCGTCGACATCGACGGTCGCGAAGTAGTCGCGGATGGAGCAGCCGGAGTCGTCCGGGATCTCTCCCGAGGCGAATTGCAGCGCCCGGACCACCATTTTCCGGCTGGCGTGCCCGAAGTAGTCGCTCTCTTCGTCGTCGTCGCCGCCTCCCGGCAGGTCGAGTCGGACCTGGACGAGGCCGTGGCCCGCTGGCAGGCGCTCGACCAGCGTGCTCGGGGCCTGGTTCGCGTTGAAGCCCCCCATGAGCATCACGGTCGGGATGGCGGTCCCGATCTCTCCCTCGTCGCCGAGCAGCTCGATGTCGGTGCCCACCAGTGTGCTGCGCGCGATCGCCCAGTCACCGTCGACGAAGGTGCCGCAGTCAGGAGTCGACACCGAGTCCGAGTCGTGGACGACGGGGTCCTTGGGCGGGCAGCCGAGCAATAGCAGGAGCATCAGGCCGAGAGCGTCGAGGCGGCGCATTGCGCCTTCGCCGGCAGGATGATGGTGAAGGTGGAACCCTTGCCTGGTTCGGACTGCAGCTCGATGTGGCCGCCCATCTCCTGGATGAGCAGGCGTGAGATGGCGAGCCCGAGTCCGGAGCCACCATGGACGCGGGTGGAGCTCGTGTCGGCCTGGTAGAAGGGCTCGTAGAGGCGCCGCCTCTGCGTCTCGTCCATTCCGATACCGGTGTCGGCGACGCGAAAGCAGATCTGGTCCTCGGTTCCCCCGGCGAGGCGGCGGACGCTGAGCTGGATGCGTCCCCGCTCCGTGAACTTGCATGCGTTCGACAGGAGGTTGAACAGGACCTGCCGCACCCGGATCGGGTCGGCCACCATCGACCCGACGTCCGCTGGGCAGTCCAGCTCGACCCTGTTGCGGTTGTTCCGTGCCATCGGCTTGGCGATGGCCATGGCCTCTCTCGCGAGATCGCGCACCTCGAAGCGCTCCGGGTTCAGCTCCAGCTTGCCGGCCTCGACCTTGGAGAGGTCCAGGACGTCGCTGATGAGGTCGAGCAGGTGCATGCCCGAGGAGCGGATGCGCCCGAGGTCCTGCTTCGTGCTCCCGGGCGACAGCGTGTCCTGCTCGAGACCCTCCAACAGCATCTCGGAGTAGCCGATGACGGCGTTGAGCGGGGTGCGCAGCTCGTGGCTCATGTTGGCCAGGAAGGCGCTCTTGGCGCGGCTGGCAGCCAGGGCCTGGTCGCGGGCGACGGTCATCTCCTCGTTCAGGCGCCGGAGGTTCTCTTCCGAGACGCTCGTGACCGTCATGTCCCGGACCAGGAGCAGGCTCCCATCCACGTCGTGGAACTCGTGGGCGTGCCCGTGGAGGTTCAGCTGGTAGACCCGGCGGACACCTCGGGGAGTGTCCATGTCCAGGCGCAGAAGGCCGGCTCGCTCCCCGCCGCCGCAGAGCTTGCAGGTCCGAGGTGTCGGCATTCGGACCTGGGAGAGCACCGCCAGCCACCAGTCCAGGGGGCCGTTCCACGGACCGGCCATGGCTGTGAGCGTCGGTGAGGGCGTGGACAGGGACCCGTCGTCCTGCACGAAACCCACGCCGACTCCCATCGCCCGCGCCACGCGCAGCTCCGCGATGGGACTGCGCTCCGGCGCCTGGATGTCCGCCAGCGCGGAGGGTCCCCTGTCGGTTCGCACCACCAGCACCAGCGCTGCAAGCAGCAGTCCGGCGAGACAGGCCACGCCGAGCACCGTGGCGACGCCGAGGCCATTGGGCAGGCTCGCGACCAGCCCGACCAGCGCCGCGACCGCCATCGCGAGCAGACCTCCGGCGATCCTGGGCGTCTTCACGGACAGACCTGCGCTGCGAGGTAGGCGAGGTCGATCTGGGCGCCCAGCTCGAGGCCCTCTGTGACTCCGTCGATCTCCAGGGTCGCGGTATCGCTCTGGTAGGACCAGGCAGTCAGGGAGCGCCCTTCGTGGGTGAGCTCGATGGTCTCGGGCACCGCTGGGAGCTCGAGCTCGACCCGGAGCGGTCCCCCGGCCGCGCTGACCGCGGCGTCGGCGAGCTCCGTGTAGAAGTTGTCCCAGTCGTCCTCGCAGATGTCGAGCACGGCTCCGCCGGTCTCGCTCGCTGCGCTGATCGCGTTGCCACCGTGGGTGCAGGCGCCTCCGGTCCCGGCGATCGCGGAGATCACGAGGTTGTCGGGATCGACGAGGTGGTCTCGGAGCTGGTCGAGGTAGCTCTCGAGCCCCTGGGGCGAGGCCTCTTCGCCGGAGAGCACGAGCACGACGTGGAGCATGGCCTCGGCGCGGAGGAAGCCCTCGAGGCACTCTCCGCTGTCCGTGCGCTCGACGAGCTGCACCGCGAGCTGGAGCAGGCGCCGCGTGCCGTCCCCCTGGGGAAGGAGGCCATAGGCCAGCGCCGGGCCGGCGGTCTCGGCGTCGTAGACGTCGCTGCCGAGGTAGGGGTCGAAGGTGCTGTGGCAGGAGTCCTCGCCGTTTCCGACGGTGACGTGCCAGTCGGAGCCGAGGCCGTCGAGCCGGTCGAACAGCACGCTCGCGTAGTCCCTCGCGCCGCTGAGGTGTGTCGCGTTTTCGGGCCCGCTGTCCACCACGAACATCAGGTCCACGGCCTGGCTGGGCACATACGAGAGTGTCTCTCGCACCGCCTCTCCAGGGACGCCCAAGGCGCTGATCGTGAGACCGACGGAGGGGCTGGCGGGGTCGTTGGACAGCAGCGTCACCGAGGCATCCTGGGCGCCCCCGGACAGCGGCTGGAACCACAACTCGTACAGCACGTGTTCGCCGGGGCCCAACTCCCCGGGGAGATCCCCCTCCAGGGAGAAGTCCTCTCCGCCCCCGAGCTCGAGGGACTCGACCTCGAGGGGCTCGGAGCCGTCGTTGAAGAGCGCAAAGGTGGAGCTCGCGCCGCAGCCCACGGGGACCGGGTCGAGGGTGTCGTCGCCCTCGAGGAGGCGCGCGACCGGAGCGGTCGCCTCGCCGGTGAGGGCGATCTCGACGAGCCCGTTGGGAAAGACCACCGCTTCGTAGGAGCCCTCCGTGTGTGGCTCGAAGGTGATCGTGACGTCGAAGGTCTGTCCGGCGTCGAGCTCGACGAGCGCCGGGGCGTTCGAGAAGAAGACGTCCGCTCCTGCGATCCAGTTCAGCCCGGCGACCACCAGGCCTGCGTCACCGGTGTTGCGGACTTGCAGGACCTCTACCTGGTAGCCATCGGTGAGGACGCTCAGCGCGCCGTAGTCGATGCGGGTGCGGTCGACGCTGAGGCTGCCGTTTCCGGGCTCCACGAGACCTCTCGTGGGGACGCCGGAGCCGGGGCCGATCGGCTCGCAGGCCACAAGCAGCAGAAGCCAGCTCACCCCCGGAGGATAACCGTGTGGCTAGCGGAGGTGTTGGCCGATGCCGACGCCCACCCCGTGCTGCGCATAGCTCGTCGCCATCCCGCCATAGCTGTAGGGAACGACGCGGAGGTCATAGCGCGCGACCAGGTAGCGCTCACCGAGCGGGATCCTCAGGGTCGCCCGGCCGCCCAGCGCGGCCGCTGGACCTGCCTGCCGGTGCTCGAGGAGCTCGTAGGTGACCGGGTCGAAGTCGTCGAAGCGGCGCCACTGGAGCACGGCGCCGGCAGCGGGGCCCAGCGTGACCGGGAACCTCGTCGGCCTCCACGCCAGCGTCGCCCCGAAGGCGATGGTCCCGGCGGTCACTTCGACTGGTTCGGCTTCGAGCTCGCCGCGCCAGGCGCTTGCGCCGAGGTGGAGGTCCGGCTCCAGCCACCGCGGGCCCCAGCTCGGGTTGACCAGCGCCAGCTCCAGGGCCCCTGCCTGGTCGTGCCAGACTCCGGCGCCCGGGCCGTGGCGGTACACGCCGCCTCCGACCAGCTCGAGCGACGGTGTCGTCCTCGGAAAGAGGTCCTCGACCATCACGGTCTCGCCGGCTGCGAGGCGCGTCGTCCGCTTGAGCAGCGTGCGGTCCTGGTCGTCCCGGACTTCGATCGTGTGCCTCCCCGGCTCGACGGCGACCACCTCTGGCAGCACGCCGCGCGCCTGGCCGTCGATGAGCACCTGGGCGCTCGCGAGCAGCTGGTCCGTGGCGGCGATGAGGGCGCGCTCGGCGGCCGTGCGCGTGGCCTCTGAGCCGGCGAGGTAGATCTCCTCCCGGCCGACGATGCGGTACTCGGCGCGAGGGACCTGGAGTCCGCCGGTGTAGGTGATGGTCCGGTCGCGGGCCCAGTCGTGGGCCTCTGTGACGTCGACGAGCCCGTCGCCGTCGAGGTCCGCTTCGCTGGCGCCCGCCTCCATCGCCTCGATGAGGAAGTGGGTGTAGACCCCGTTTTCGAGCTCGGGATCCTCCATGGCTGGCTGGTAGTACTGGGCTGCGTAGAGGCGCGCCTCCGACTCGCTCACCTCACGGGTACCGCGGGGCGCGGGGGGGGCGCCGCGCATGGACTCGAGCATGGCGGCGGTGGTCGCATCCACACCGCTCCGACTGCCTTCGCGTCCGTTGTGGCAGGTGTCCATGACCAGCACTCGCCTGCGGGCCTCGACCTCGGCGACGCGCTCCTCGAGCCACGCGATGGGGATGCCCGTCCCCTCGGCGTCGGCGAGTCGGCCGTCCGAGGGGAGGAACCAGAGCTCTGTGCCGTCGACGACGTCGATCGTCAGGGTCCCGTGGCCGGAGAGGTAGAGGAGGAAGGTGTCATCGCGCTGGAGATCGGCTGTGGCGAACTCGAGCGCCTTGTAGATGCCCTCACGGTTCGTCGCATCGGGCGCCGTCACGGTGAGGACCCGATCGAAGTCGCCCGAGGCATCCAGGGCCGCAGAGAGATCGCGGGCGTCCTTCGCGGCGAACCTCAGGTCGGTGAGCGCCGGATCCTCGTAGCTGTCCACGCCGATGACGACCGCCACGCGGCGTGGCTCGTAGATGCGGTCGAGGTCCCTGGGTTCCTCGGCTGTTCCGAGGCTCCCGGCGAGAGCGGATCCGAGCAGGAGATGGATCATCTGTCGACCTCGACCCTGGCAGCGTCACAGCGAAGACCGCTGGAGAGGGCGGCGGCGCAGAGGTCCTCGGGATCGACAGTCTGACCGCTGGGGGAGCGGTCTGTCAGTCTCTTCTCCAGTTCGCTCTCGAGCACGTGGGCGTCCAGGGCCTCGTTGGTTGTGACGAAACCGAAGACAGAGGTGGTGTCGCCGGGCTCGAGGGTCCAGACGACCTGCTCTCCGCCGATGCGCAGGTCGTCCTCGCCGCCTTCGACGCGGGCCTGCGTCAGCACGTGGACGCCCTCGTCGTCGGCGTGGACGAGGTGGATCCAGCCATCTCGTTCCATGTGGTAGCGGAAGAACAAGGTGTCACCAGGCTCGTAGGCCGTGCCGTCCCGGAGGCGCAGAGCCGCCCCGTCGTGTTCCGCAGCCATCTTGAGGGCCACCGCGGGGGTCGTCTCGTCGAGCCCGCGTGCCGTCATCGTAGAGACGTCGCCGGTCTCCGGGGCGCTGCGCACGACCAGCATTGTCGCAGCAGCCACCGCGAGACCCGCGACGACGAACTTTTTCCACCGAGGACTGTTGGCCTGGCGAGGCTCTGAGGCCCGCGCTGCTTCGACGCGGGTGAGCGTTCGCTCGGCGAGCCCTGCCGGCAGCTCGACGTCCGTGAACTTCGCCAGCGCCGCGTCCCCGGGATGGGGGCCGAGGCCGAGCAGGTAGTCCTGCAGGCGGGCGTTCACGAGCCCTCCCCGGTCGGGGAGGCGAGGCCAGATACCGAGAGGATCTGGCGCAGGGCAGCTCGCGCGCGGCTGATGCGGGCGCGAGCGTTGTCGGGGGAGATGTCGAGCTGGGCGGCGACCTCGCGATGATCGAGGCCGTGGACCGCTCCCAGCAGGAAGGCGTCGCGGAGCTTCTCGGGGAGCCGATCGATGGCGGCTTCGAGGGTGAGGCGCTCCTCGTGTCGATCTCTCGGGACGACGAACTCGGCCTCTGTGTCCACCGTCTCGATCCGACGAGCGGAGCGACGACCGGCGTCACGAGCTGCATTGAGCGCGATGCCGAAGAGCCACGGGCGGAAGCGCTGGTCGCGTCTGTAGGTGTGGCGGCCCTTGTGGATCTTGAGCCAGGTCTCCTGGAAGATCTCGCTCGCCAGCTCGGGTTCGCGGGTTCGTCTCAGCAGGTATCCATACACAGAGCGCGAGTGCCGCGCGAAGAGCGCGTCGTATGCCGCCGTGTCTCCTTGTTGGACGCGGACCATGAGCTCCTCGTCAGACACCATGGCGAGATCGGATCCAGCCACTTCGGGAAGCTCTACGACGAGCTCTGCTGGTGTGTGACAGAACCAGCTCTCCGAGATCGCACATGGGCCTGGAACAACCCGCAGAACGAGGCCAGGACGCACAGCCACGCGAAGGTGTCGCCGATGTGCCTGTACACCGTGTCGACCCGACCGATCGGCGTCTCGACGATGCGAATGACCTCTGTGAAGGGCTCCGTCTCGTTCGTGATCTCCCCTGTCGGCGAGACGTGCATCGAGACGCCGGTGTAAGCGATGCGCACCATCGGGACCCCGTTCTCTACGGCTCGGACCGCGCTCAGCATCGCGTGCTGGTGTGGCGCCTGGGTGTCCCCGAACCAACCGTCGTTGGTGACGTTCACGAAGAGCGAGGTCTCCGCGAGGTTCTGGTGGACGAAGTCCTGCAGGATGGCCTCGTAGCAGATCGGCGTGGTGAAGGTGCCGTCGATGCCATCGACCGCGAAGAAGACGGGCTCCGAGCCAGCCTCGAAGTCCCCGGGTCCCCGGATGATCTCCTTGAGGAAGGGGAACGTGTCCGCGAAGGGGAGGTACTCGCCGAAGGGCAGCGGCACCATCTTGTCGTAGCGCTGGGTGATCTGCCCGTCGGCCGTGATCAGGTAGATGCTGTTGCGCTGTTCGACGTACTTGCGCCCGGTGACCGGGTCGACCTTGCCCTCGGCGAAGCCGCCGCCGAAGACGATCGGCGCCCGGATGTTCCCTACGAGGTTGGTCATCAGCTGACCCACCCGCGCGGCCCGGGGGTCATAGGGGGTGGCTCCCTCCGGCCAGATGACCAGATCCACGTCCTCGCCGACCAGCTCTCCCGTCATGCGCACCCAGCTGAGCATCGCGTCGCGCGCGGAGCCCTTCATGCGCTCCTCCATCGAGATGCCTTGCTGGAGCTGGGTGACCTTGATGGTCGGCCAGGTGGCGACTTCAGCCTCGACGCGGGGGATGCGCCAGGCGCCGTAGCCCAGGTTCGCCACGAAGAGCGCGGCGGTGACGCCGAGGGTCGCCCAGGGCATGCCTCGGCCCTCGGCTCGGCGATACACGACCTCTGCCAGAGCGCAGTTCGTCAGGAAGATCAGGTAGCTCACTCCCATCACACCGGTGACGCTGGCGAGCTGCCAGGTCAGGGGCGTCCGGTACTGGGAGACCCCGTGGTAGTAGGGGAACAGCGAGAACTGCAGGACCTCGATGGCCACCTCGACGGCGGGGACGAGGAAGACCCAGGCGACGCCGAGGTGCTTGCGCAGCGGCTGCACGAGGCCGAAGACGATGGCGTACCAGAAGCCCGACGCGAAGGCGTAGGCGACGACGATCTGGATCGCTGCGTAGGCCGGGATGTTCGAGAAGCGGACGATGCTCTCTGTGAGCCAGAAGAAGAGGCTGTGCACGGCGACGAAGCCGCAGAGGTAGGACAGCACGACGTTGCCGCGGGTGTCGCCCGGGCGCAGGGCCCACAACAGCGGCAGGAAGGCGAACCAGTGGAGGTAGTGCAGGTTGTCCGGGGGGCTGATCACCACCAGCAACAGGGCGCTGCCGATCGCTCCGAGGAGCCTGGGAAGCGAGAGAGCCGGCATGGCTTGGGGGCTAACAGTGGCGGGGGAGTGGGGGAAGAGCTACCGTCTTGTTGTCAGGGCCCGAGAGCCGATGCTGCATCTGTTGATCCTCCTCCTGCTAGGCCCCACATGGGCCGAAGTCCCCCCCCCTGTCGAGGCCGACGAGACCGTCGAGGCCGGCGAACCCGAGGCTGCGGAGCCCGTCGAGGCCGCGGAGCCCGTCGAGGCCGCGGAGCCCCCCGAGGAGCCTGTCGAGGAAGGCCCCAGCGCGGCGGAGCTCCACGAGTTGGAAGCACGAGCTCTCTACGCCGTCGCCCTCGAGCTGATGGAGCTCGGCCAGTACCCCGAAGCCCGCATCGTCCTGACGCGCATCGCCACCGACTACGGCGACAGCGGAGTCGCGCCCAATGCGGCCGAGATGTATGGGCTGCTCGAGACGATCATCGCTCAGGGTGGACCCAACGCCGTCGCGTTGGCCCGCGCCGAGCTGGCCATCGACCAGGCCGTCGCCAGCGCCGCGTTCTTCGGATTCCTCCTGCCGGCCTCGACCTTCCAGCCCTCCGAGCCCCTGACTCCCGTGAGCATGGGACTGCTCGGACTCGGGGCGGGCATCGGCGGCAGCCTCTGGATCGGCAAGGAGTTCGAGCCGACGACCGGCCAGGTGATGAGTGTCTTCACCGGAGAGTGGCTCGGGGCGGGCAACGGCCTCGCCGCCAGCGCCATCAAGCCCCCGCGGGACTACCGCGGTGTCTATCGGTACACCACCGGCGGCTTCCTGTTGGGCGCCGCATCCGGCGCGACGGTGGCGCACTATGTCCAGCCCTCCGCGGGCCAGGTCGCCATGGTGAACAGCGGCGCTGCCTACGGCGCCTACCTCACGGGCTGGAGCTTCGCCTATTGGTACGACGACGAGGAACACGCCTGGAGCGACGAGCGCCGGGCCTTCGTTCGAATGGCCCTCGGGACCGACGCTGGCGCCGCACTCGGCGCAGCCCTCGCCTGGCGCTTCCCGATCTCCCGGGCCCGGATGAACGTCATCAACCTCGCTGCGCTGACCGGAACCGCTGCCGGGGCAGGAATCGCCTTCTTGATCGACTACTACAGCTACGGCCTCGACGTCGGTCCGACCGGCGCCATGATCATGAGCGGGACGGCGCTGGGGGCTGGCACGGGCGCTCTGTTGACGATGCGGATGGACGAGAGTCGCGGGCTGGCCTCGGCCAGCGGAGTCTTGCTGGAGCGCCGCGATGGACGCTGGGGCGTCGGCGTCCCGACTCCGCTGGTGACTCCGGATCCGCGTGGAGGCTGGCAGGTCTCCGTTCCCCTCGCGCAGGGCCAGTTCTAGAGCATCAGGGACCGAGCATCGGCGGTGCCGGCTCCAGGCCGGCGGCTTCGAAGTCGTCGAGGATGTCGTCGCGGACACCGCGGTTGTGGCGAATCGCCGCGTCCGCGGCCCCGTACACGTTGCCCGAATAGAAGCCGACGCCGAAGAAGGCGAGGACTCCGAAGGCGGCCCATTGCTCCTGGCGAGCGGCGTAGGTCATGCCGCCGATGAACATGGCGTTGACCAAGAGCGCGCTCGCCGCCTCTCGTGGCTGGCCAGCGTAGAGCTGCCCGGCGCCGGGCAGGGCTCCGCTCAGGAAGCTCGCCAGCGCCGGACGTTTCCACTTCGGCGGATCGCTCAGGGTGGAGAGGAGCTCCGGCCCGACCGCTACACCCTCCGACTCCAGGACGGTGCGGGCCATGCCGAAGCGCCCCTCGGCTGCCAGCGCGTAGGCCTCCTGACCTGCGGCGTGCATCCGGTGGGCGCCCTCCGGGTGGAGATCGAGGTAGGCGCGGTAGTGGGCCGCGCTCAGCCGCGGAGCCTCCTCCATCCAGACCGAGGCGATGGCCAAGGTGGCGAGCTCTCCGACCTCGCTGTCCTCTGTCAGGGTCGTCAGCTCGCGGAGCCCGTCGTCCTGGTCCTGTTCCACCCTCGCCAGCGCGGCGAGGTAGCGGTAGCGGGGGTCGCTCGTCTCGTGATCCGCGCGCAGGGCCTCGGTCCGGAGTCCGTTGTAGTCCTCCTCCTCGTACAGCTCGAGGAGGAAGGGCATGGGGTCAGAGGCAGAGCTCTGCTCCGTCTCGTCGCTGATCTCGACAGTGGCCGCCCAGCAGGAGCCTGCCGGGAGGGACATGAGCAGACACAGGATCGAGGCCATGAAAGCCGTCGGCGGAGGGCGGGTAGGCAGTGGGGTTTCCGTCACGAAGCAGCCGGTCGAAGGTCAGGACATAGCCCCCGAGCCCATCCCGCGCGAAGGCTTCTCGGGCATAGCGGGAGCAGGTGGGTCGCATCGGGCAGCGCCCACCGTCGCCGGGGGAGATGAGGACACGCCAGATGCCGTAGGCGAGGTGCAGCGTGGCCTGGGGATAGGTCTCGGCGACCTCCCAGTCCGGACGCAGCATGGCCTCCGGATCCGGGCTCGCCAGGGACAACGCGACCAGCGCCAGGATCACTCGACGTCCAGCACGTACCAGTAGGAGGACAGCGACATCGCGTGGAAGTTGCCGTTGTCGTGCTCGAAGACGGCGGTGTCCGTTCCCGAGTGCCAGCTCGCGTCGAGGTAGAGCCGACCCACGGAGGTCTCGTCGATCCCAGAGGTCAGCTCCTCCCAGGTCAGGCTGAGCTCGCCGTCGCTCGCCGGCACGGTGCAGTAGTGCGAGACCAGCGTAGTGTTGCCCGAGTCCGTGACGTGGAGGTAGTACTCCAGGCCGTCGTGCGGCGTCGCCGGGTCCCAGGTCATCGAGAAGTCCTCGCCCCACGCGAGGCTGCCCTTGGTCTCCCAGTCGAGGCTGACGTCACCGATCACGATGGCGTCCGCGAGCTCCTGGGTCGGGATGAAGGTGTCCTCCTCCTCGAAGATCAGGTCGAAGCCCTGGCCATGCCACGCCGTGTAGTCGATGCCGTCGGTCACGTAGTAGTAGACGACGCCGTCGGTGGCGTGGACCATGCTGCGCTCGCCGAGGCTGGGGTTGTCGATCGTCAGGACATCGCCGACGGTGTCCCACGGGTCCGTGTCCAGGTCGCCGCCAGCAGAGCAGTCTCCCCAGTCCACCACCGGGTAGTTGGCGGGGTAGGTGACCTCCCAGGCCTGTGGCGGGTTGCTCAACACCATCTCCAGCTGGATGAAGTCGTCGTAGGTCGAGGCATAGGGGCTGGAGAAGTCGAGGAAGTCCGGGTTGTAGATGTTGATGCTGGCCAGGACGAAGCCGTCGTTGAGCCCGGACGCGTCCTCGTAGTAGGTGAAGCCCTCTTCGTAGGTCGCCTCGGTGCCGCGGTCGTGGACGACGACGTCCACCGCTCCAACGGTGCCAGGAGGGGTCTCGACGATGACCGCCGTCTCAGCCGTCAGGAGGATGGTGGAGTCCACCCCGTCGAAGGTGACCCGGTCCACGAGCTCCAGGCTCTCTCCGTTGATCGTGACCTGGGTGCCGCCGGCGCTGGTGCCGTGGGGCGGTTCGATGTCGGAGAGTCCGACGTCCGGCTCGGGCCAGTAGGCCACCTCCGTGCCTGTCAGACCCATGACGTTGGTGGCGGTGACCACGAAGGTGTAGTCGCCGTCGCAGGACAGGGCGTAGTCCTCGAGCTCCCACTGGGAGAAGCCGCCCGAGATGTCGTAGTCGAGGTCCTTTTCCGGGAACAGCTCGGTCTCCACCGAGTCGATCTCGACGTCCATGGTGACGTTGCTGACCTGGTTTGGGTCCCCCTTCGCGAGGATGCGGACGTCGAAGGCACCATCCGTGCAGTCGATGGCGACGTCCATGACCTCTGGCTCGGAGTTGTCGAAGCAGGCGGTGAGGGCCACGAGGGTCGCGGCGATGCTGAGGCGGCGCATCAGAAGCAGTCCTCGATGGCGTTCCAGTAGGTGGCGAGGATGACCACGATAGCGGCCACGAAGATGATGCAGAAGAGTGAAGGGTACGAAGAGGATCGCCATCGCCGCCCAGGCGGAGGTGAAGGCGGCGATCCAGCCCATCACGGCGATCCAGCCCGTGATGAGGGTGGACGCCGTCCCCCACATCGCCAGGAGCATCAGGATCGTCGCGCCGAAGATCATGATGCCTTCGCACATGTCGAACTTCGGCGCCGGCTTCGGTCCGAAGACCTTGGCCTATGAGGCTGTCCCAGCGCTTCTGGATCTCCGGTGGCGGAGGCGCGCCGTAGTCGGACCAGTCGTAGTCGTCGAGCAGGGCCTGGGCCTCGCTGGCGACATCGCTGGTGCCCTCGATGGGCTCGAACTCCTGCTGGGTCCAGCGCCGGCCGATCTCCTGGTTCGAGAACAACACGGTGTTCGCGATCGGACTCGGGGTGATCTCCTTGTCCGACAGGTATGTGCGCATCTCCTCGTCGAGCTGGACCGTGGCGGCGATGTACTCGGTGTGGTCGGTGCCTTCGCAGAGGGCGACCACCTTCCTTGTCGTCGATCTCCTGCAGCATGTCGTCGATGGTCGACTCCATGCCCGAGAGCGTCTCGGTCAAGGTGTAGAGCTCGGGAAAGACCGTCTCCTCGAGCTCCTCCTGGGTGGCGGGAGGGTTCTTCTTGACGTCGGCGACGAGCCTCATGAAGGGCAGCGAGGCCTCTGTCACCTGGCGCATCGTCTCAGCAGCGGCGGGGTACTCCGTGTGGAACTCGTTGAGGAACTCGCCAAAGGTCACGAAGGCGCCTCCGAAGCGATCGGCCCACGGCGTGTCGGCGAGGACCTCCTCCGTGAGGGCCTCCATCGTGTCGATGGTGGCGGTGCTCAGGCCCGGGAAGGTCCCGGGGCCGCCCGAGTCGTCGATATCGATGGGTTCGTCCGGAACGTCGGACGGTGCTCCGTCACAGCCTGCGTAGGCCAGGACACCTAGTCCGCCGGCACCCTGGAGGAAGAAGCGTCGCTTCATGCGTGGCCCTCTGTGTGAGTCGAAGAGGGCACCCTAACAACGACAAAGCCCCCCTCTCGAAGGCCGAAAGGGGGGCTCGGAGGGAGGACTGGGTCAGAAGCCCATGCCGCCCATGCCGCCCATGCCGCCCATGCCGCCCATGCCGCCCATGCCGCCCATGCCG
>DASCPX010000068.1:0-2277 GCA_036012755.1 Myxococcota bacterium
CTCCCTCAGATTCAGGACTGAATGGGTGTGATTCACCGCCCGGTCACGCGGCTTGCCCAGCGAGCGCAGGCTTGAGGCCCTCGCAAGAACCCCCTCGATCCGCGATCTGGCGTGCGCTGCCACCCTGTGCAGGCTCGTACACCATCGCTCAAGACGCCGCGTCACAGTTCGTCTGAGTCGTCAACAGGCTCGGGAGAGTCTCTGTGAGCGGTCGCAGGGCTCCCCGTGGGCGCGCTCGGAGCGTGCGGCGCCCCCGTCGGGCCTCATCTGGCCGGGGCGAGCCCCTCCGAGGGGCTTCGGAGCTGTTGGATCATCTGCTCGGCGTGATGGGTGACTGCGCGCTTGACGTTCAGCGCGAGGGCCTTGAGGGTCAGCGCCGCCTGGACCTGGGGTCTCCTTCGAACCCGAAGATCGCCCCCGCCATGACAGTTCTTCAGCTCACCGATCGTCGATTCCACCCCGCTACGGATCTTGTAGGCCTCCTTGAAGTCGTCGCCCTGCTGTTCCCGTTGGCGGTGCGCGGTGGCGGCCTTCGGCGGATGCCAGCGAAGGCGACGTTCCCCCGAGCGCAGCTGACGCGTGGGACAACTCGCGGCGAGTGGGCACTTTTGGCAGGCATCGGCGGAGAACGTCGCCTGCTTGCGCCCCTTGGCCACCGCCTCCTGTTCACGCGGGGCCTCGCCCGCAGGGCAGGAGTGGACCTCCTGGAACGTCGCGTCGAACTCAAAGGCGTCGAGACCATGCCGAGGGGGGGCAAGAGCGCCATCGGCCGATGACGCCGCAGCGGGGGCCGGACCCGCTGGCGGGGGCTCGGTCTCCGGGTCGGCCGAAGACACCGCCGCCGCCCCGTCCTGGGTGGCAGGAGCGGGCACCGGCTCGGCCTCCGTGGGGGCCTTGACACACGCGGGAGGCGACTCGGCAGGGGACTCCGCAGCCGCTGCAGGCGTCGCCTCGTGTTCGGGAGCCCCTTGGCTCTGGCTCGGCTCGACCGCCTCCTGCCAACGATCCGGCGGCGCAGGAGCGGTCGGATTCTGCACCGGCGCCATCAGGTCCACGCCCTGCTCCGCGCAGGCGATCAGGTTCTTCCCGCTGCCGTAGTTGGTGTCTCCGAACAGGGTGTCGGGCTTCATGCCCTTGTCGTCGAGCTGCTCCACCATGGGCTCGACCGCCTTCTGGTCCGACTCATGGGCGCCGTCGAGGTCCACCCCGGTGATGAGCTGGTAGGGGTTATTGTCCTCGCAGGTCTCGCTGACCTGGAGTTGGTAGCCCTTGCCCTTGTGCCCGTAGGTGGCGTCGGGATCATGGGGACTCTGCAGGGAGTCCGATGCGATGGTCCGGGGCGCCTTGGGGGTCACGACCACCGGCTCGGTCGCTGCGTCGGCGGGCGGGACCACCTCGCACTGGTCCTTCAGCAGGCGAACCAGCAGGTGGTAGCTCTCCCAGGACAGGATCTCCGTGTCGTCCTCGAAGGCGCGGACCAGGGCGTAGAGGTCCCGCGCCACGAGCGGCAGTCGCCGCCTCGCCTGCTCCTTCTTGACGTCACCGAAGTAGCCCTCCCTCTCGAGGTAGCGCTTGGCGTAGCCGGGCTCCAGGGCCGCGAGGGTGTCGGGTGCACGGCGTCGCAGGTCGCGCAGAAAGTGGGTGATAGTCTCGGTAAACAGGCCCAGGCGGGTGAGTTGGGCGATGTTGGAGATGACCTGGGTGGAGTCGAGGCGCTGTCGCCCGATGGCGAGGCCGTCCTGCTTGGCGAGCCCCTTTGTGACTGCGTTGAACATGTGTTGAGCGCGCTGGCTCTGCATGAGCTTGACGCGGTAGTTGTGGAGGGTCTTCTGGCAGAGGTGGGCCGCTGCGGACTCCAGGCCGAGGGCGTAGTGCCACTGCAGGTTGTACTCGAGCTGCTCCAGGACCTGGGCGTCGGTGAGGTCGTTCCACTCCTTGAGGAGGTGCACGGCCGTGAGCAGCCGGATCGAGCGGTTGGGCCGGCCCACGCCGTCCGCGGCGAAGGCCTCCCGGAAGACCTCCTCGTCGATGAGCGGAAGGACCCTCTCACGAAACGGCCGCGCCCAGGAGGTCTCCAGCCGGGCCCGCTTGGCCGGCGGGAGGAGGTGGTAGCTCTCCAACAATGAGGTCTGCGGGTCAGTCGGACGAAACATGCGCGGGCTCCGAGAGCGAGAAGCACCAGGACACACCTTTCGATCACCCGTTCGCCGTACCCAGGCAAGCCGTTTCGTGAACAGGTCGTGTGGGAGCCGAGATCGTGGTTTTTACGAGGGCCTC
>DASCPX010000069.1:0-1597 GCA_036012755.1 Myxococcota bacterium
CGACCAGGCACGCTTGAAATCGTACTGGTACAGCCCGTCCTCGCGGAGCCGCAGACGGTCAAGGCAGATCGCTGGACGAAGCAGGTACCGGCCCAGCCGTTCAAGCCGACCTCGCTGCCCTCGGCCGATCCGCACCCCGTGCTGTCCCAAAACTCGATCGCGCCCGTTCGCCCTCATGGATCGGGCTCCATTGGGAATTCTCAGCAACGGGTCCGCGCACGTCGGCACCGGCCTCACGGCCTCGGGCCGTGGCGCCTGCTGCGCATGACAGAGCGGTTGTTCCCGCTCTACGCAGCGCGACGATGGTAGTGGTTGAGGATGCCGCCGAGCCGCTCTCGCCGCTGAAGGGGAGCATCGGGCGTCGGTCCCTTTGACGGCGGCATGATGCGCTCGTTCCCGAGCCCCTGGTGCGGCCTCTCTCCGTGATAGTGCGCGACGTATTCGCGAACGCACCGACGCAAGTGGGCCTCGTTCAGCGGGATCACGCGATCGAGACACTCGGACTTGATCGAGAGCACGAATCGTTCGGCGTAGGCGTTCAAGTTTGGGCTCCGGGCGGGCAGGCGAAGGCACTTCACGCCGCAGTCGCTCAGCATTGCGCGGAACGCGGCGGTGTAGAGCGGATCCCGGTCGAGAATCAGATGCCGAACCCCGCCGAGGAAGCCGTCTTGTGCGTCGGTGAGGTTCCGGGCGAGCTGCTTCATCCACTCGCCGGTCGGGTTGGGCGAAATTCCGGCGATGTGAACCTCGCGGGTCTTCAGCTTGATGACGAAGAAGATGCTGTATCGGACGAGTCCGCGTGCAGTGGGCACCTCGACAGTGAAGAAGTCGGCCGCAGCAATGACCTCCCAGTGCGCCTTCAGAAATGTCTTCCACCGCATCCGCCCTTTGCGCTCCGGAGCGGGCTCGATGCCGTAGTCCGACAAGATCCGCTGGATGGTGCTTCGGCCGAGCTCGTGTCCCACATGGAACAGCTCGCCCCGGATGCGGGTGTAGCCCCAGGTCGGGTTCTCCTGGGCCATGCGGACCACGAGGGCGGCCAGGTCCACCGGAGTCGTCGGCCGGCCGGTCCCTCGATTCTTCGAGCCGTCGTACTTCCGCGCGACCAAAGTCCGGTACCAACGCAGGATCGTCGCCGGCGTCACCAGCCCGGCAAGCTCGTCGAGGGCCTTCCGGCCCAGCGCCTTGCCCCGCACCGCGAGTCGTCGCCGTTGAGCATCCGTCAACTGCAGCCGCCGCTTCCCGAGCTGCTCTCGGAGCACCCGATTCTCCTCGAGCAGGTACTCGATCGCGAGCTGATGCCGACGGTTGATCCAGCCCGACACGATCAGGACGAAGAGCTTGAGCGCGAACGGGAGCTGAAGCATCCGATCATGCTCCCTCGTCGACCAGGATCCGACAACTCACCTGAGTTCCCTGATCGATGGACGGAGGCCCCGGCCGAGTTTTGGGACAGCACGGGGTCGAGGCGGGCCCGCGAGGTCCGATCTTCGATCTCGATGAGGGCCAGACCCGTTCCCTCGGGTTCGATCGGCTGGTGGCCGCCGTCGGACAGGACCTGGACCTGGACACTGCAAAGGCCCTGAGGATCCCCCGA
>DASCPX010000070.1:0-336836 GCA_036012755.1 Myxococcota bacterium
GGTGACCTCCACGAAGGCCGCACCCTCGGGAAACTCGCGCAGCCAACGGCCCAGCGTCGTCGTCGACATCCCGTGCCTCTTCGAGAACCTCGTCTGGCTCAGGCCCGAGGCGCGAAACGCTCCCACGAGCTTCCGCCGCTGCCGAGCGGGTCGGATGGGGCGGTCGGGGGTGCGTCGGCCGGGGCTTGTGCTCCGGAAGGCAAGTAATGCCCCATCTGGCCGTCGATCCACATCGAACCCAGCGTATGCGGCGAGCGTGACTTCGGTCCCGCCCCGAGCGCGTTGCCCAGCCTGCTTCTAACGCCCCAGATCGTCGTGCCAGCGTACTCACCGTCCTCGTCCGACCAGCTCAGCGGCCTCCTCATGAAGCGCGAGCCCTCGAGCCAGTTGGGGTCCGCCCGTTCGGAACCGCCGGCCATACTCTCAGTGATCACCGCGGTCAGTCCCTCTCTTCGATGAAGAAGTCCACTCGCCTGTTCTTCGCCTTTCCTCCGTCTGTGTCGTTGTCCGCGACGGGGAAGTCCTCTCCAAAGCCGACCGCGTAGACGCGGCCGGGGGCTACGCCGCGCTGTCGTAGTCCGCGGGCCACGGCGTCGGCGCGCTCCTGGGACAGGCGGAGGTTCATCGCGTCCGGACCGCTGGAGTCTGTGTGTCCTTCCACTCGCAACAGCTTGATCTCCGGGTGGTCGATCATCGTCGCGGCGACCTGGTCCAAGACCGGCTTCGAGGTCTCCAGGATCTCGTCTGTGCCGGAGATGAACTCGATGCGCCTGTCGAGGATGAGCTTGTCCGAGGTGAGGTGGACCAGCTCCGGGTAGAGGGTGACCTCCAGCGTGCGCTGCTCGTCCTCGACCACCTCGAGCTCGGCTCGGAGAGGGAAGATTCCGTGTGCCGAGAAGATGAGCTCGTGGGCGCCAGGCTCCAGCTCGAGCTGCGGGTTGCCGTCGATGACCACAACCGGACGCAGGTCGCCGTCGATCAGCACGATGAGCTCCCGCTGGGGCCGGCCGAGATCGTCCAGGGCGTGGACCTCTACGTAGCCTCTGGCCCCGAAGCCTATGAGCTCCGAGTCCAACTCGACCACGCCGCTCTCGGGTATCTCGACTGTGTCGAACCAGGGGCTGTGGCCCGCTGCCTCGATCTCGAGCTCGAAGGTGCCCGTCGCGAGCACGACCTCGATCTCCGATGTGTTCTCGAAGTCCTGCGCGCCCACGATACGCACGACGTCGGCGCGCACCGGCCGCCCGCCCCAGTCGACCACCCGGACCAGCAGGGTGGCGTTGCCCTCCGGACAGCCGTCGCCGTCTTCGTAGCCGTCGATGTCCTCTGCCTCTCGCGGGCAGGCATCGCTCAGGTCAGGCAGGGTGTCGCCGTCGTCGTCGAGATCCGGGCAGCCGTCCTCGTCCCGGAAGCCGTCAGGGTCCTCTGCGGACTGTGGGCAGGAGTCCAGGTGGTCGGCGATGCCGTCGAGATCTGTGTCCACTCTGGTCTCCACTGGCCGGTAGGAGAGCCCTGCCACCCCGCGCCAGTCCGGGGCGCCGATCCCGTCGGTGAGTCCTGCGGCGCCGGCGATGCGCAAGGAGATGTCCCGTCCGAGGGCGATGTTCGTGCCGAGTAGCGCCTCGATCGGCGTGCCCTGGCCGAGGCCGAGGAAGTCGTCGAGCTGGGTCGCGCCGACGAGCTCGGCGCCGAGGTCCACGCGGTCGTGGACCCTCACGGCGGTGCCGACGCCGAACTGCAGCTGGTCGTCCCAGGTCAGGTCGGGGTGGAGCTCCGCCCTGGGACCGAACTGGAAGCCGAGCTCCACGGCGGTGAGCACCCGGCCCACCGTGTAGTCCGTCGCGAAGCCCACCTCGCCCCAGGTCCCTGGGGGGGCGAGCAGGCGCTCCGCTTCCCCGAGGGGGAAGCCGACACCGCCGGTCAGGGCCGCGCCAAAGGCCTCGTCGGAGCCCTCCATCAGGCTCCACCGTCCCTCCAGGCGGGCGTCCCCGAGGCCGAGGCGCTCGGTCCCGTAGAGGCCCGTCGACGACAGGTGCACCGGGACGTCGAAGCCCACGCGCGCTCGGCCGCGCCAGAAGGAACCACCGAGCACGGTCGTGCTTGCGGACGTGACCACCTCCGTCTCTTCGCCCGTGACCCGGTCGACCCAGACGTAGGGGTTCGAAGCATGGGTGTAGAGCGCCCGGAGCTGCAAGCCCCGGCCGGTGAGGGGCTGGGCGTCCTGCACCAGCAGCAGGCGCGAGTCCATCGCCGGGTGGAAGCGGTCGGCGTCGATGGGATGGGCGGAGAACTCGGGCAGGTCCTCCGCAGCGGCCATCGTCGTGAGCGTCAGCCAGGTCAACGCAGGCGCTTCGCCAGCTTGCGAGCCGCGATGTCGACATCCCCTGGTGGGGCCGAGGTGAAGCAGACGCGCACGTGAGTCGGGTAGGAGCCAAAGCTCGGGCCGGGGGCGAGCAGCACGCCGTCCTGGTCGAGGCAGTCCTCCAGGAAGCCGAAGACGCCGCGCTCATCGAGCACGCGTGAGACGTCGAGGAAGAGGAAGGTGGAGCCCTCGGGGCGGGGGACGCCGAGGACATCGGCCGCTGCGTCGCCGGCGGCGTGGTAGCGAGCGCGCACGTCCTCGAGCCAGGCCTCGCCGTCCCGAAGCGCCGCGATGCCAGCGAGCTGGCCGCTCGTCGGGGCGGAGTAGAAGGTGTGGGTCGAGATCTTGCGGCAGGAGGCGATGACGTCGCGCGGGCCGACGACGTACCCGGTGCGGTTGCCTGCCATGCCGTATGCCTTCGAGAAGGAGAAGACCGACAAGGTCCGCTTGGGGGCGAAGACGCCGACGCTGGCGTGCTCGCCGCGGAAGATGATGCGGTCGTAGATCTCGTCGGACAGGAGCCACAGGTCCTCGTCGTGACACAGGGCCGCGAGGGCCTCGAGCCAGTCAGGAGGGATGACCTTGCCCGTGGGGTTGTTCGGGGTCGACACGTAGAGGGCGACGGTCCGCTCCGTGAGCTTCGCCCGGACGACCTCGACCGCCGAGGCGGCGTCCGTCGCGACGCCGAAGAAGGGGACCTCGACCGGGGTGGCGCGGAAGGTCTCGACGATGCCGCGGATCAGGGGCCAGAAGGGCGAGAGGATCAGGATCTCCTCGCCGGGCGCGGCCAGCATTCCGATCGCCGCTGCGAGCCCGCCGGTGGCCCCTGCGGTGGCGATCACGTTGTCGCGCTCGCACGACAGGCCGTTTTCGCGGCGCACCTTGTCCACGCAGGCGGAGATCAGCTGGGGCAGGCCCTGCGGCGAGGTGTACCTGTGCATGCCCGGGAACTGCTCGACGGAGAGGTCCTGCATGCGGCCGCCGACGAAGGGCTCCAGGTAGGTGTCGCCGACGTGCAGCGGGTAGATGGGCCCTTCGTGAGCGCGGATCTTGTGGGCGATGCGGGAGAAGACCGCTCCGGGCATCTCAGCCACGGTGGGAGCGGGGTTCGGAGGGCGTGGCATGGGTGTGGAATCTACCTCTGGGATCGGCGCCGGCTCAGCCTCGGAGGGAGTCCAGCCAGCTTCGGAGGAGGTTCTCTGCGACGCGACTCCGGTAGGCCGCGGAGGCGCGGAAGTCCGTCATCGGCGTGATGTCCTCGGCCAACAATGACGCGACCTTGGAGTCGGGCGGACCACCGACGAGCGCCTGCTCGACCCGGCTGCAGCGACGCGCCGTCGGGCCGAGGCAGCCGAAGACGACCCGTGCTTCCTCGACGACCCCCTCGACGAGCTGAAGACGGCCTGCGAAGAGCACCATCGCGACCCCGTGGATCCGTTGCCCGCCGACCTTGCGGTAGATCGTCTCGTCCCCCGGCCGCGGATGAGGGATGCGCACCGCCGTGATGAGCTCGTCGCTGCGGATGCGGCCGGTTCGCAGGCCGCCGAGCATGTCGCCGACCGGGACCGTCCGTGGACCCCGAGTGGTGCTGGCGACCTCGATCTCGGCGTCGAGCACGAGCAGGACCGGGAGGAGGTCTCCGGTCGGGGAGAGGGTGCCGATGGCACCGCCGAGTGTGGCGCGATTGCGTACCTGGGGAGAGCCGAGGCTCCTGCAGGCCTCGACCAGGATCGGCGCCCGCCGCTGCACGTCGAGAGCGCGCGCGATGTCGGTGCAGGTCGCCAGCGCTCCGATCCGCATGAAGCGTCGGGTCCGCTCGATGCGCGTCAGCTCCTCTGCGCGGCTGATGTCGAGCAGCAGCTGGGGCTCGAGCCGGCCGGCGTTGATCGCGACCATCACCTCGGTCCCGCCTGCCAGGACGACGGCGTAGGGGAACTTCGCGCGTGCCTCCAAGGCGCTCTGGAGGCTGTCGACACAGTGGACCTCAGCAGGGTGGGCCTCAGCCACCGAGGGCCTCGTGGACCGCAGCGAGGATGCGGCGGTAGCCGGTGCAACGGCACGCGACTCCGGCCAGCGCGGCCTTCAGACCGTTTCCGTCGATGGGCTCGTCGGTGTGGCGCAGCTCGGCCGCGACCATCAAGAAGGCGGACACGCAGAAGCCGCACTGGGTCGCCCCGGCTCGAACGAGCGCTGCCTGCACCGCGTCGAGCTTCCTGTCGTCGGCGAGGCCCTCTACGGTCAGCACCCGCCGACCGACCACCTGGCAGACCGGCACGATGCAGGCGTTGTGGGCCTTGCCGTCGACGAGGACCGTGCGCGCTCCGCAGGAACCGTCCCCGCAGCCCTCCTTGGCCCCGATCAACCCGAGGTCGTCGCGGAGCACGTCGAGGAGCCGCGTTCCTCCGGGGCGTTCGAGCTCTACGCAGTCCCCATTGACGTCGAAGCGGAGCCTCATGGGATGGCTTGTAGCACGTCTTCTGGAGCCATCGGCAGCGTGTCGAGGACGCCCCCAGTAGCATCCTCGATCGCCTGGGCGAGGGCCGCCGCGCAGGCGAGCGCGCCGATCTCGCCGAGACCGCGGGTCGGTTCGTCCGCGTCTGCTTTCAACAAGAGAGTGTCCTTGCGTGGGGCCTCCTGGCTGGAGAAGATGCCGGCGTCCCGAAAGTCCGCGGCGCGGAAGGCGCCCCGCTCGTCGAGGCCGACCCGCTCAGAGAGTGCGCCTCCGAGCGCCATCACGACGCCACCCTCGATCTGCCCGCGGGCGAGCTTTCCGTGGACCACCCGGCCCGCGTCCGTCGCCGTGACCACTCGGCGGACGATGACCTCTCCGGTGTCGGCGTCGACGACCACGTCAACGACCGCGCAGTGCCAGGTCCGGTCCCGGTAGGCATCTCCGGTGCGATGGATCGCGTCCCACTCCAGGGGGTCGATGTCGTCGAAGCTGGCGCTGACCTGGAGCTTGCGCGAGGTTCGTCGCTGGTGCACCAGGGCCGAGAAGTCCCCATAGAGCTTCAGCTCCTCGGCTACGGCCGCCGCGAGGGCATCCGCCACCTTCGCGACCACCGGAGCTCCGCGCGAGAGCCCGCGGGATCCCAGGAAGGGCCCGTCCGCCCCGACGCGGTCCGTGTCTCGCGCTCGGATCTCCAGCTGGTCGGAGGGGAGGCCGAGGCGGTCGCAGAGGACCTGGAGCAGCCCCGTGTCGGTCCCCTGGCCGGACTCGGCGCCGGGGGCGTAGAGGCGCACCCGGTCACGGCGGAGGACCAGCGCCACGCTGCCGGCGCGCTCGGAGATGTCGTCGCCGGGCCGGCCCGCCCCGAGGACCGCGACGGACATGCCGCGCCCCGCCATCAAGCGAGCGACGGAGCGACGTCGACCCGGGCGATCCCCGGGCTCGGCCAGGGTCTTCGCGCCGGCCTTGCGTATGGCGGCCTCCATCACCTTCACCGCTGGCGAGTCGTCGACGACCTGGCCCGTCAGGGTCCGGTCTCCCTTCTTCAGCAGGTTTGCTCGCCGCGCTGCCATGGGGGCCATCGACATCATGCGGGCGATCCTGTCCATGTGGCGCTCGACGGCGAAGTGGAGCACGGCCATCCCGGTAGCTGCTGTCCCACACGTTGTCATGGGGCACGTCCGCGGCGGTGACCACGACCACCTCGGCCCAGTCGTAGTCGAGATCCAGGGTGATTCCGCGGATCAACGCGTGAGCGTGGGGCGACCGCACCGTCGCGCCGTGGAGACAGCCCTCGAGGGCGAGGTCGGCCACATAGAGGGCGTCCCCACGCACCTTGGGCTCGGCGTCGAGCGGCACCAGCGTCTTCAGCTCGCCATCTCCTCGGAGGTTCCCAGGATATCGCGAGACGTGACCGGAGGCCGGCTCACCGGTCTGTGTGCCCATGACGTCGCCTGTGATCCAGCCGCCCTCGAGACCCCTGTCGAGCCTCGCCCAGGACCTGTGGTGGACCTGGAACCCGGACGCCCGAAGGCTCGTCGAGGGTCTCGACCCGGAGCGCTACGAGGAGCTCGGCCACAGCTTGCCCGCCCTGCTCGCCGAGCGCCCCGACCTCGAAGACCCTGCAGCCGCCGCGCTCGTCGGGGCCATGGAGCGATACCGCGCGGAGGCAGACACCTGGGCCAGCAGGAACCTCCCCCAGCTCGGCCGTGTCGCCTACTTCTCGATGGAGTTCGGTCTCCACGAGTCGCTGCGCATCTACTCCGGCGGCCTGGGCGTGCTCGCCGGGGATCACGTGCGCTCGGCCTCCGACCTCGGCCTGGACTTCGTCGCCGTCGGGCTCTTCTACGCCCACGGCTACTTCCGGCAGATCGTCGATCGCGGCGAGCAGGCCTCTGCGTGGCCGGCGAACATCCCCTGGGGCCTCGAGGAGATGCCGCAGCGGATCGTCGTGCCTGACGGGGAGCGCACATACCAGGCTCGCATCTGGCGACAGCGGGTCGGCCGCGTGGAGCTCTTCCTCCTGGACGCTGATGTCCCGGGAAACGACGACGATCTGCGCGCGATCACGGGTGCTTTGTACGGCGGCGACACTCGCATGCGCATCCGGCAGGAGGTGCTCCTCGGCATCGGCGGAGTGCGCGCCCTGCAGGCCCTCGACCGCATGCCCGAGGTCCTTCACCTCAACGAGGGACACTGCGCCCTGGCGCCGATGGAGTGGATGCGCTCCTGCGGGGACGAGGACTTCGTGCGCTCCCGCACCGTCTTCACCACCCACACCCCCGTCCCGGCGGGGCACGACCGCTTCGACTGGCATCTCGTCGACGAGGTCCTTGGCCCCTGGCGCCGCTCGGCGGGTTGGGACGAGGGCGCGCTGATGGACCGGGGCCGGATGGACCCGAGCGACCTGGCGACTCCCCTGAACATGACGAAGCTGGCGATGACCATGAGCCGCGCCTGCAACGGCGTCTCGGCGCTGCATGGCGAGGTCAGCCGGCGGATGTTCGACGACGACACTATCGGCCACGTCACCAACGGGGTGCACCCGACCTTCTGGATGGCGGACGAGCTCCAGCGGCTCCTCGACGGAGCGGACCCCGGCTGGCGTGAGGCGCTGGTGGAGGGCGCGATCGACCTGTCCCCTGTCTCGGACGGACAGCTCTGGGCGGCTCGGAAGCCATGTCGTGACCGCTTGCGTGCAGCCGTCGCGCGGCGAGCGGGCGTCTGGCTCCCGGAGGAGTCGCTCATCTGCGGCTTCGCTCGACGCTTCGCACCCTACAAGCGGGCGGACCTGCTCTTGAGCGACGAGGAGCGACTGAGCGCCCTGCTCGCTCGCGGTCTGCGCATCGTCTATGCCGGAAAGGCCCACCCCCGAGACGAGGAGGGACGGCGTCTCGTCGCTCGGGTGCTCAAGGCCTCGCGAGACTTCAGGGGGCAGGTCGTCTTCCTCGAGGGCTACGACATCGCGCTGGGGCGCCTGCTCACGCAGGGGGCCGACCTCTGGCTCAACACTCCCCGACGGCCGCGAGAGGCCAGCGGGACCAGCGGCCAGAAGGTGGTGCTCAACGGCGGACTCAACGCCTCGGTCCTCGACGGCTGGTGGCCAGAGGGCTTCGACGGAGACAACGGCTGGGCCATCGGCGCGACCCGGGCTGCTGCCAGCGTCGAGGAGCAGGACGCCGCGGACGCCGAGAGTCTGTATCAGGTCTTGGAGGGTGTGCTCGAGACCTGGACCGACCGACCCCGCTGGCTCGGCATGGTGCGTGCCTCCATGTCCGGCGGCATCCCCCGTTTCAACACCCACCGCATGGTCGCCCAGTACGCACGGGACGTCTATTCGCCCGTGTCCTCGCAGCCGAGCACTTCAGGGTCCGTGTCGTCACAGTCGTAGTCGTTGGCCACGAAGCCCGACGCGAGACAGGACCCCGTGCGACCGTTCGGATCGCCGAGGCCGTCCCCGTCCGCGTCGATCCAGCAGGGGTAGTAGACGTGGCGCTGGGCGCAGGACACCAACAACAGCAGGAACATCACCACTCCAGCAGCCTCCCGGTCGCCTGGATCCCCGCCTGCGCTTCGAAGGACTGGATGATCCGGTTGGTGCTTCCGTGGGTGACCATCGTGGCGGCGCCGTCGACGGTCAGGCGCACGAAGGCCCCCAGCGAGATGCGGCCGAGCCCCAGGTCGATGCCTGCCTCCGCTCCGCCGATCGGGACCCAGATCATGCGAGGGGTGGTCACGTGGTAGTCGCGGAAGCTGGCGCCCCAGAAGCCGCCGAGGTGTGCCGCCACCGGCTCCTCCGGGGGTCGGTACCAGGCTCCTACGAG
Organism: Myxococcota bacterium; assembly: GCA_036012755.1. Taxonomy (GTDB): domain Bacteria; phylum Myxococcota_A; class UBA796; order UBA796; family CAJQPC01; genus JAAESX01. The sequence continues at coordinate 8,636 of DASCPX010000070.1, forward strand.
CAGGTCGTGAGCCGTGACCGGCCATGGGTTCGCGAGGGTGTCGTGGGTCCGCTGGAGGTGGCTCGCGTAGCCCATCCCCAGGCGCAGCCCCGCCGGGAGGCCGTAGCCGACGAGGAGCTCGTAGCCGATGGTGTCCTTGTGTTCGGCGCGCCGGCGGTAGACCGGGCTGCCGCGGAGCCAGATGTTGTTGACCTCCGGGACGGCCCCGAGGTCGAACTCACGGCGCTCGTCGTAGGCGCCGGAGCCAATGACCGCCGCGTCGACAGAGGGGCCCTCGAGGAACAGCTCGCCGCTTCCGATGCCGACGAGGGGGTGCTCCCCGTCCTCCAGACGCCTGAGCACGCCGCCTTGGAGGTACTCCGCCCGGGTCGCGTTGCTGACCATCGGCTTGCCGGCCGCCCACCACCAGCGGTCGACCAGCTGCCCTTCCATCGTCCTCGTCTCTGCGCCCATCTGGAGCAGGAAGCCGGTGCCAGCCGGTGTGCGCGTGCTGCCCTCGCCCTGGCTGTGGACGACGTCGCCGTCGCGGATGTGGCGGATGGAGATGATGCCTTGGGCATAGGTCCCCGGCACCTGCACGAGGAGGCTGTCCTCCTGGATCCAGGTCGGGAGCTCCGGCGCTGCCACGGCGACCCCGTCGAAGCCGACCAGGGCTCGAGAAATGAGCTGCTCGACCAGGGCACGCTGCCGCTGGGTGAGATCGTCGTCGTCGAGGTCTGGAGTCACCGCCAGGCGGCCACCTTCGACGAAACGCATCGTGACCTTGGCGCCGATGACGCCGTCACGGATGTCCACGAGCTCGTCCCCGACGTCCCCCGCGTGTGAACGGGTCGCGCGACCTTGGAAGGCGGCGTCCTCGATGGTGCAGACCATCTCGAGGTCCTCTGTCCGGCACTCCAGCTCGAGCAGGACGCGGAAGGCATCGGCCGTTCCCTGGCTGGCCGACACGTCTCCCGGCACGGTCACCACCCACGGGAGCTCCATGTAGGCATCCGCCAGCCAGCGCGTCTGTTCTGCCGAGGCGTTCGCCACGGTCAGACCGAGCATGTAGACCCACACCCCGTGAAGCTACCTCAGAGGTTGTAGTCGGGCCCGCCGAGCGCTTCGTGGGTGGTGGTCGAGTCGTCGCTCGTGAAGGTCGGGCCGCTCCAGTCGAGGCTGCCCACCCGCCAGACCTGGCCCATCGTCAGCTTGGGCCCAGTGCGCTCCGCTACGACGCTGCCCTCGGCTTCGATCGTGAGCGTCGGCGTGGCGTAGTTCCGCGTCGAGTCGCGGGGATCATAGAAGTGCACGAGGAAGTCGTAGGAGACCTCTTCGGGGCGCGACAGGGTGATGGTCTCTGCTGTCTCCGAGGTCTCGGAGTCCTGGTCGAGCACCGGATCGTCCGAGCTGTCGCCCTCGACGCCCCAGTCGGGCTCGGGCTGGGCGAAGAAGCAGTCCCCCTCGCCGAAGTAGACGCCATCGGGTTGGAGGAGGTGGAGGTCGAGGTCCGCCTCGGCGGTGTCCCAGGTCAGCGTGACGCTGAGGTCCTCCCACGGGATGACCTCGACGAGGCTCGCTGCGTAGTTCTCGCTCGTGAGCCCGTCGTCGTCCTCGACATGGAGCTGCACCACGTAGAGGCCGATCTCGCCGGCGAGGAACTCCGGATCCGGCGCGTACTCCCCGGTCAGGATGGGCGTGCCGGCGGGGGACTCGGTGACCTCCCACCTGTAGAAGAGCTCGGCGTCCTCGTCATCGGGATCCCAGGACTCCGAGCCGTCGAGGCCGATGGGCTCCCAGCGCTTGACCGCTCCGCCGGGGCCTGCCACCGCCACCGGGTTCACGTAGACCGGCAGGGGAGGATCCGGCTCCAGCGTCTCGGGAGGGTCGGGCTGGATGTTGTAGTCGGTGCAGGCCAACAGCATCAGGAAGCTCATCGACGCCTCCGGATCAAGAAGAGGCCGAGGAGCCAGGCGGCTCCTATCGGTACGGTGGTGCAACCGGTGCCCTGAGACAGGGGATCGTCGGGGTTCTCTGTTCCGGAGTCGGCAGGGCCAGAGTCCGGGGCCGCCGTGTCTGGGAGCTCCACCGGCTCGTTGTAGAGCAGCGCGCCGTGAAGAACGTCGGCGAGCCCGTCCGGGTTCACGATCTCGAGGTCGACGAGGCCTGCCTCGTGTGCGGGGGCGTAGAAGGTCGCCTGGGTTCCGTCGATCAGCGAGCCCCCGACGTCCACGCCGTCGACGAGGAAGGTGGCGCCGTCGACGAAGCCCTCGCCGAGCACCGTGACGACCTCGCCGCCTTCGTTGTCGTGGTTGTAGGGACTCGCCGAGTGCAGCGCCGGTGGCTCGGCGCCATCCTCGGTCGTGTAGTAGGTGAAGCCGCCCTCCAGGATGTCCTCGACCGCGATGCAGCTGACGGTCACGTCGACGAGCCCCGGCTCGTGTGCTGGCACCAGGGCAGTGAGCGTGTTGTCGTCGACGTAGGTCGTCGGGGCCTCGACGCCGTCGAAGGAGGCTATACAGGAGTCGTTGAAGTCCTCGCCTGTGATGGCGGTCTCGATCCCGCCGTCTTCGGGAGCGCGCTTGGGCGTGAGGTAGTCGATCGTGATGCTGCGCACGATCATCGGCGTGTCGATGTCGCTCTCGGACCAGTAGAAGTTGTCGAGGGCGACGCCGGAGTCGAGGATGCCGTCGCCGACGTCGTAGACCGTGAACTCGAGGGTCAGGTTGGTGCTCGGGTCGACGGGCACGACGGTCGTGAGCCAGCCTGTCCCGCCGCCGACGTTCTCGAAGCCCGTTCCGGAGAGGTCCGAGGGTGCGGTCACGGCGAAGAGCACGGAGTTGACGTTGATGTCGTTCCCGCCGCTGTCCTGAGCGGCGTTGCCCGTGTACGCGGAGCCCGTCACGATGGCCTGGAAGGTGTCGTTGTAGGCGCTGCCGACGTACTCGGGGTACTCGGCGGAGAGGAAGTAGAACTCGAACACCAGCGAGTTCGCGCCGGCGGGGGCTGCGAGCTCCAGGGTCAGGGTGCTCCGGTCGCCCTTCGTCCCCATGGGCTTGATGTCCGTCCCGGTCTCCGGGCCCACGCCGACCTTGCCGGTGTAGAGCCAGGCAAAGTCGGAGCCGGCTTCGGGTGAGATCGTGCCCATGCTCGTCTGCACTGCGGTGGCGTCGGTGTGGGCGTCGAGGGTGGCGTCGACGAGGTCGGCGCTCGGAACCTCCATGGAGGTCACGAGGCTGGCGGCGGTCGCGCCGAGGGCGGTGCTGATCAACAGGAGCATGCGCGCGAGCGTAGCTTCGCGAGGGGCGGGCTTGCCAGCTACGATGTACTCATGCCGTGGATCCTGTTGGCGTGCGTGGAGTCGGGACTCAACAAGCAGACCCCCGACGTGGCCGAGCCGCATGGGGTCGCGAGCTTGGAGGGCCGCTCTTGCCGGCCGGATGGACATGGCCCGCTGGTGGGTGGAAGCGTGACGGTGGTGGCGCGTGACGGAGAGGTCATCGTCGATGCACAGATGGCCGTCGCCGACACCGACGGCGTGTGGGGCTTCAGCGAGGTCCCCGCGGGCCTGCCTCTCACCGTCAGCGTGCAGTGGAAGGGAGCGGTCATACAGTCCTACGAGCTCGAGCTCGTCGACGCGCAGAACGAGACCGTGGTGTGGGAGGGCTGCTCGCCACTTCCGGAGCTCTCCGTGCTCGTGGTCGAGGGCTACTACGACGACTTCGCCGCCGTGCTGTCCGCCGTGCCGAACCTGAGCGTCGAGACTCTCGACGGGTCCTCGAAGGACGCGCTGTTGTCGCTGCTCCAGGATCCGACACGGATGGCGGACCATGACGTCCTCTTCTTCGACGGAGGTCACGTCGAGGAGGGTGTCATCTGGGGTGTCTCCAGCGCCGACCAGATGACCGCGCTCGAGGTGCAGCAGAACCTCGCGGACTACGTCTCGGCGGGTGGCGGCGTCTACGCCTCCGACTGGGCATACGACGTCGTGGAGCAGACCTGGCCGGACAAGCTCGACTTCCTGGGCGAGGACACCGTGCCCGACGCTGCACAGTACGGCGTGTCAGAGGCCGTCTCATCGACTGTGTCGAATGCCTCCCTTGCCGAGTATCTCGGCACCGATGAGGTGGACATCACCTTCGACCTGCCCGTGTGGCCGGTCGTCGTAGGCGGGTCCGACTACACCTCGGTCCACCTCGTGGGCGACGTGACCTACCAGAGCGGAGAGGTCGAGACCCCCTTCCCGGGTTCGCCGCTGTTGGTGTCCTTCCACGCGGGCGAGGGGAGGGTGGTGTTCAGCTCGTTCCGTCAGCAAGCGAACACTGACGAGATGCGCGAGATCCTGGAGTTCGCGCTGTTCCATCTCTGAGGAGGCACAGATGAGTGCAATGCTGGGAGCGTTCCTGTTGTCGCCAGCTCTGGAGATCGGGCCCTTTCCAGGGCTGGGAGTTCCGAGCACTGGGTCGCTCGCGCGCACTTGAGCGTGGTGCCCATGCCGTACTTCGGTGTGTTCGGCGCAGGACACTCCACGGTCGCGAGACAGATCCCCTACCGCTCCGGGGTGAACCGCGTCGAGCTCGGCCTGAGTGCTGGCGGCGTCGGGCTCATCGGGGACGACTCGGCCATCTTCTACGTCGGCGCATTCGCGGGGTGGCGCCGCGAGGGCAAGCGCATCGTCATTCGCTCGGGGGCGGTCATCGCGCCGGTCTTCATCGACCCCTGGGACAAGCCGGGGAGCTGGGACGGGCAGCGTGTGGAGGTTTGGCCGTTCTTGCCATCCGTGGGCTTCGAGTTGGCGAGGTAGTGACCTCAGCGGCGCCGCTGTTCGTATTGTCTTCGGAGGCTGCCCCGCAGCGCTGCCTGGAGGCTCCTGGCCATCAGTGATGGTGTGACGAAGTAGTACGCGGAGTCCAGTGTTCCAGCCAGGCGTAGTTGATGCGGCAAGTCGCTCTCGGTGAACCATGGTGTTCCAGCCAGGCGTAGTTGGCGCGGCAAGTCGCTCTCGGTGAACCATGGTGTTCCAGCCAGGCGTAGTTGGCGCGGCAAGTCGCTCTCGGTGAACCATGGTGTTCCAGCCAGGCGGAGTTGATGCGGCAAGTCGCTCTCGGTGAACCATGGTGTTCCAGCCAGGTGGAGTTGATGCGGCAAGTCGCTCTCGGTGAACCATGGCGTTCCAGCCAGGTGGAGTTGATGCGGCAAGTCGCTCTCGGCGAAACGACTTGTGTGATCGACGCTCTCTCCGCACGGGAGCGCCAGGGAACGTCGACTGGCCAACCGAGGACCGTCGGTCAGTCGTCCCCGCCACGAACGAGGTAGGCGGCGCCTGCCCATCTCCCACTGGTCGACTCTCCCGGTGCGCCGACGAGGAGGTCCCCAAAGCCGTCACCGTCCGCGTCGGCGCCGCCAGCTACCATCCCGGCGTAGTCCTCGTAGCCCTCGCCGACGAGGGTAGCGTCAGCGTCCGCCGGCTCTACGTTCCCCGTGACGGAGCCGTAGAACAGGTAGATCGTGCTCCGACGTCCTCTCCGACGCCGAAGGCCCCCACGGCGATATCGGACAGCCCATCAGCATCCAGGTCGCTCCCCGAGGAGAGTGTGCTCCCCACCGAGTCGCCCGCGGACGCGCCAGAGAGCGACCAGTCCGCCAGCGCTAGCGAGACGGTGCCCGTCGTCGGGCTGGTGATCAGGTACGCCGTCCCGTGGCTGTCCTCGTCGCTGTTGTTGTGGTGCGCCCCGATGAGGATGTCTGCTCGCCCGTCCGCGTTCACGTCGCCGGAGCAGTCGACGGAGTTGCCGGCCGCGTCCTGGCTCTGCTCCCCCTCGAAGCGTGCGGCGGCCGCGTCGAGCTGGTCGCCCTCGTCTGCGAGCAGGAGGTCACCAGTGAGCGGGCCGTGGACCACGTAGACGGCGCCGTGGTCCATTCCGGAACCAGGAGCGCCCAGGGCCACGTCGGGCAGCCCGTCGCCGTTGACGTCGCCGCCACAAGCACACAGACCCAGGTAGGAGTAGTTCTGGCGTGAGCTCAGGGACATGGTGGCTGCGGCGTCGTCGGTCGTGCGGTCCGCGGTGACGGGTCCGAGGAAGAGGAACGCCTGCTTTCCGCTGCGACCGGGTCCCCCGAGCAAGATGTCGTTCCAGCAGTCACCGTCCATGTCGCCAGGAGCCGCCAGTCCCCCTCCGAGTGACCCGATGGTGGGCCTCGTGATGTCGAGGTCCGAGTCGTCCAGGTCTCTCGGACCCGAGATTGGACCGAAGTGCACATAGACTGTGTTGTTCAGTGTGGCCCCCACGACCAGGTCGTCGTTGCCATCACCGTCGAGGTCAGGGACCACCCCAAACGCCGAGCAGAACGAGAGTGAGCGGTCCTCGTCGTAGAGGACGGCGTCGGCGTCCGTGAGGTCGGCGTCCGAGTGCGGACCTTCCGTGAGCAGGTACACGCGCGCACCGATGTCCTTGCCCGTACAGAACTGTCCGGTCGCCATCACGGCGAGATCGACGGTGCCGTCGGCGTTGCTGTCCCCGCCAATCCAGGTGCGTGTGCCGCTCAGCTCTCCAGCCCTGTCACCGAGCAGCTTGGCGGCGGCGTCAGCGAGGTCCACCTCCCCGACCAGGCGGCAGGCCGTGTCCCCGTCTCCCGCGCAGTCGTTGTCCGCACGATCTCCGCAGATCTCCTCCGCTCCCGGAAAGGAGGAAGCATCGTCGTCGTCGCAGTCCTCGTCCCGGTCATCGCAGTGCTCCTCGGCGCCTGGGTGGACCGCCCTGTCATCGTCGTCGCAGTCTCCGGCGACCGCGGAGGTTGCGAGGGGCTGAAGGCAGGCTTCGACGGCCTCTTCGGCCACGCCGTAGCCATCCATGTCCATGTCCGAGTACCACGTCGGACAGTCCAGTCCTCCGCTTCGGAGTCCGTTGGGGAGTCCGCCTGCGGAGTGGAGTGACGGCCCTCGGTGTCCAGCGGTGTCGGGTGGGGGTCATCCGAGCACGCGAGCACGAACAGGAGCATCGCCACGCCCTCCCGAGCAGGGGCCACCAGTATAGTCGCTCGCAATGGCCCGTCGGCGACCATCGCCACCGTGACACCACCCAGCTAGTGCGCCTCGGGTTCGCACAGAGCCTCGCCCTTCGCCGCCCGCTCCGCCTCCAGGAAGGAGCGTACGTCCTTCGGGTCGACCCCCTCGATCGCGCCCTGGCCGCGCTGCCAGTGATAGGCGCACTCCTCACAGACCGGCTCGCCGCGGCGAAGGCCCTCTGCGCAGCCGCAGTGGCCGGTCATCCGCACACAGTGCAGGCACGGGGTCGTCGTGCAGCAGTCGTAGGTGCCCTCCGCCGCGGACCGCTCCACCAGCGCCTCGAGCCCCTCCACGAGGTCCTGACGCTCTTGTTCGATGGTCGGGACGACCACCTCCGCCGGCTCCGAGGAGCAGGCAAGCCATACAGACAGGATCACCGCTCGGGCTCGATCGTGATCCAGATGGGGAAGGCCTCTACCACTTCGCCTTCGCTCTCCACTTCGACGCGAATCTCGTAGAACTGGTCGTCCTCGGCGATGGGTGCGTGGGAGGTGATCTCGAGGAGGATGTCCAGCGCGTCCCCGAAGTCGAGGCCGGTGACGGCGCCCTCCGGGGACAGGGACGTCACCCAGTCATCTGGGTCGTGGGCGAGGTTCACCGAGTGGTCCAGCGGCGCAGGGGGATCGATGAGATCCTCTACCGCATCCAGCACAGTCGTCGGGTCGGGCCAGTCCCAGCTGCCCGTCAGGTAGGCGGGCTCGTCCTTCACCCCGTCACCATCGGTGTCCATGTAGGAGTCGGTCTCGATGGCCAGCTGCTCGAGGTCCTCGTCGACGCTCTTGTCCGAGCTGTACCACTCGTACACGGACACTCCCAGCACCTTCACACCACGGTCGATGACAGCCTGGGTGGCGTCCGCCGATCCAATCGGGTCGTAGCAGGAGCCCTCTGGCGCCTCGTCACCGTCGTCCGGGTCGCGCAGGACGTTGTCGGTGCCGAGCACGACGACCCGGGCGGAGTTGCTGCGCCACCCCACGCCGTTGACGCTGCCGGTCCCGTCCTCTGCGGAGTCATAGGTGCCAGCGTCCGCGCCGCCGTAGGCATCGCCGGACCAGGGGTTGAAGGGCTGGACGTCGACTCCAGAGGTGAATCCATCACAGTCCTGATCGTAGCCGATGCCGGTGACGCTCTGGTAGAGGGCCTCGTAGGAGGAGCCCGCGGCGTCGCCCCCGTAGCTCATCGAGGAGAGGCCCTTCGCGGCGGTCTCGAGTGAGCTCTGGTCCGTGGAGAGTTGGTGCTCCAGCTCGAAGGGCACGCCGCTGGACGAGGCCATGTTCCCAGACTGGTAGTCGTCGTAGCTCCCGAAGCCGAGGGCGACGTTGTCGAAGCGGCTGAAGATCTGCTGGGTCAGGGTCTCCATCGCGGTCGGCAGGTTCGGGTGGTAGCAGCTGTAGCTGTAGGCCGTGTCGACGATGATGAAGAGGTCGAGTCTGTATTCGTCCAGGATGGACTGGAGCGTGAGCTCCTGGATGTCCCTGGGCCCCATGGTGAGGAAGGTCCCGGTGGGCTCGACCTGGGCGTTCGACGCCAGGCTTCCGGCGAAGACCTCCAGGCCGTCCTCGTAGCCGTCGCCGTCGGAGTCCCTGTCTCGGTGGTCCGTGCCCTTTGCGGCCTCCTCCTCGTCGTCGAGGCCGTCGCCGTCGGTGTCCGGGTCCACGTGGTCCAGGACTCCGTCACCGTCCAGATCGTCACCGTTGCAGGTGTCGACCTCGTCGATGTCGTCTACGCCGTCGTCGTCGCTGTCGGTGTCGAGGAAGTCCGGCTTTCCGTCACCGTCGGAGTCCCAGGGCTCAGAGGCCAGATCGTCGTCGCCAGCCTCCAGCTGGTCGATCAGGCAGTCGTCGTCGCTGTCGAGGTCCACCCGGTTGTCAGCCCCGTCGTAGTCGTGGTCGAGCAGCCCCTCGTCCACATCGAGGATGGTGTCGCTGTCGTCGTCGAAGTCGATCGGGTCGATCTCTCCGTCGCCGTCGGAGTCCAGCGGGTCGTCGCAGTCGCCGGCTTCTGTGCCGTCGTCGAGGTCGTTGTCGTCACTGTCCGTGTCGAGGAAGTCCGGCGTCCCGTCCCCGTCGGAGTCGCGCACCACCCCCTCGCCGAGGTCCCCTCGCTCCAGGGCGTCGGTGAGGCAGTCCCCATCGGAGTCGTCGTCTTCGAAGTTGGAGAGGCCGTCGCCGTCAGGGTCCTCGTCGCCCTCCAGGGCATCGGGGATGCCGTCGCCGTCGGCATCGGGCAGCGCCGTCGGTCCATTGCCGGTCTCGGACAGCGGTGCCTCGCCGCTGATGCACGAGAGCAACAAGACTAGTAGGGACATGACACTCTCCGGGCTCCCACCCGAGAATACGCCGAGATCATGGAGTCTGCGACGTGACTCCTGCAAAGCGCTCTCCGACCCGGATCGCCAGCTCCTGGGCGGCCCAGGGTGTGCCTCGCTCCCTCAGCGCGGCGTCGGCCAGGTACCACACGGCCATGATCATCGGTGCGCCATCGGGCGAGGCCTCCGCCGCTTCCCTCAGCGCGTGCGGCAACAACTCCGGGTGGGCCTGCTCCTTGGCCCAGGCCGCGGAGGCCAGCCCCTCCAGCAGGTCGCCCAGGCTCTTCTTCAGCGCTCGGAGGAGACGATTGTGGGACCGGGCCTGCCTCGCGTCGAGCTTCCGCAGCTCGTCGCGGATCTCGGCGGCCTCTTGCGCAGCCTCCCAGGCGCCGAGGCGCTCGGTCTTGTCCTTGAGACCGAAGGCGTCGATCAGGCGCTCGTTTGCTGGCTCATGGAGGACCATCAGGGGTCCGGATGAGCGGATCTCGCTCCCGTAGAGCACGACCCCGTGCTGTTGGATCGACGCCTCGAGCGCCGCCGCCGTGGTCCAGCCATCGACGGTCTCGAAGAGGGGGATCCTCGCCCAGGCAGCCCGGATCGCCGAGGGAGCCCTCTGGAGGACGCCGGCCAGCCGCTGGCGTCCGAGGCAGGCATCTCGGAGCTTGGGCGCTGCTCGCTCGACGAGCTCGACGTAGGACTTCAGCAAAGCGGCGTCACGTGCCGCGAGGGGCTTCGGGCCGGTGAAGTCCGGCTTGGCCTCGTCGACGTCGACGACCCCCGCCAGACCAGGGAAGGGGCTGGCCTCCGTGCACAGGGGGACCCCCTTGCAGCGATAGGAGAGCCGACCGGGACCGAGGCCGGCGTCGATCGCCAACAGCGCCTTCCATCCCTTTCCTTTCAGCTGCGCCTCGGCGTAGTACCGGCCGGTGAGCGCGAAGGGCTGGGCCTCGCGTGAGCGACGGGAGTGCACCCGCTGTGCCTCCAGCGCTGCTTCCCGGTCGAAGGTGCCGCCGAAGAACTCGATGGCCATGGAGTGTAGCGAGCGCTCCAGGACCAGGAAGGGGCGGTCCAGGGAGGGCGCGGCCAGCTCCGGACTGACCCACCGGGGCTTCTGCCGCAGCTGCACGACCTCCCAGGCGCTGAGCGTCTCTCCACCGCCCGTCGGGAACAGGGGGACGCCCGCGAGGCGGTTCTTCCAGTCTCCGTGCCGGGGCTTTCCACGGGGAGAGGGCACGTCGCGCCGGTGGCGGAAGGTGCGACGGAGGATGCCCAGCCAGAGACGGGTCGGGTAGGGCGGACCGGCATCGAGGAGCTGCTCGAGGGCCTCTTCGCTCTTCTCCACCAGGAACTGCCGGAGAGCCTGCAGCGCTGCACCGTCCTCTGGGCCGGACCAGGTGTCGTCGGCCTCGATGGCGGGGTCGGAGACGTGGCCGGACAGGGGCACCGGGCCACGATGGGCGATGCGCGTCAGCTGTCGCCAGCCCACGTGCAGGTGGAGGTAGGTCTTGCCGCTGTCGTGGACTTGCAGGAAGCCCTCTCGGTCACCGCTCAGCTCCATCGTCAGCACCACCGTGGGGTCCGCCCGGGGCAGCACGCGCTGCGGCTCGGCCTCCATGCGACCTCGCGCGGCCACCTCGCGAGCGAGCTCGTCGCCGTAGTCCTCGACGCGACCGAAGGGCTGCAGGTTGCACCAGGAATCGGCGTGGAGGGTGATCACCGGTCGGTCCGGCTCGGCTGGTCGTCCCCGCGTGCCCGCGTGCGCCACGCGAATGCAGCCCCTTGCTGCCTGATCTCGCAGCTCGGCGACCCCGATCGACTCGCCCGTCGACGTCGGCAGGAACGCGGTCTCCGGCACCACCTCGGGGTCGGCCTGTGCCGCCCAGGCCAGCACCGCCGGAAGCTGGCTTCCAGCGTCCATGACGTAGAGGCCCTCTGCCTCCTCTCCAGCGAGGCGCCTCATCACCCGCACCATGAACTCGTCCGCCAGCGCGCGAGCGCGGGCCCGTGCGCTCTCCAGCTCGGCGCTCCCGACCAGCCCGCTGAAGTCGGGGTGGGCTCTGAGCCGCGCGTCGTCGACCCGGACGTGCACGGGGAAGGGCAGCTTCTCGCTGGAGACACAGCGCTGTTGGAGGAGCCAGTCGATGCGCCCGCCGCCTGCATCGAGCAGGCCGAGCCAGTGTCCGGCGTCGGCTCGCCAGAAGGTGCCGTAGAGACCCTTGGGGGCGAGGGTCTCGACCTCGAGCCGCTCCCGCCGTTGTTCCCCCTGCTCGTAGGCCTCCAGCAGGAGCCTGCCCTCGATGATCTCTACGCCCGCGGCTTCGAGGAGCTGACGGACGACGCGGCTCCCGATGAGCCAGGTGCGGTCATCGGGGACCTCTGAGCCGGCCAGTCGTTGGGGGACCAGCGCTGCCTCTGTCTCGATGTCGTCGAGCCTGGCGAGGTAGCCGTCCATTCGGGGCAACAGCGGGATGCTGCGGAGCTTCGCGAGGACCTCGGCCTGTCGGACAGTGGGCTCCGAGCGGATGCGCAGCAGGTAGAGCAACAGGGCCCGCCTGGCGTTGGCTGGGAGGGCCGCGAAGCCCAGCCAGGCTCCGAGCGCGGTCTCCGCCTGCTTCAGGGTCGCGCCGAGGATCTCGTGCTGGTCGGCCATGCTGGAGAAGAGCGGATCCGGGACGATCCTGGGGCCCATGACGACGGCGTCGGCAGGGACGGGGAAGGGCTGGATCTCGGTACACAGGAGGCGGTCCTGGTGGAGCACGCGGACGCGTAGGGATGGCTCGCGCTCCGGGTCCACCGACAGCGCGACCGTCACGCGCAGGTCCTCGTCTCCCAGGGGCTGGATGGCGACGACGTCGCCGATCGGGATGGTCGAGGTGCTCGCACGCTTCATGAAGCGGTCGTGGGCCTCGCGGCGGAGCTGGAAGCGCTGGCTCACGTCCCGGAGGGCGCGCTTGGTGACCGACTGCACGACCCGCCGCCGGCTGGCGTCCAGGACCAGCACGTGCTGAAGGTCCGGCGGGCAGGAGGGGGGTGCCTCGGGCAGGCACTCGACGGGGCCTTTCGGGAGCTCCGGGAGGTCGATCAGCGCGAAGGGGGAGCCGTCGGCGTGCTGGGCGAAGGCCAGGGTCTCCAGCTCGTTGGGCAGGGGACGCCAGCCCCGCAGCGCACCCTCCAGCCAGGCTTGGAGGGGTGCCTCCCGGTCCGGGCTGTGCACGTTGGCGAGCACCAGGGACCGCAGGGGGTCGAGCAGCTCCTTGGACAGGCGACAAACCCAGGCCTGTGGGTCCTTCAACCCCTCCATGCGGGCGTCGCCCTCTGCCCCCGGGAGCTCCAGCACGGCCAGGGTCGCCGGGAGCCCGGTCGGCACCTTCAGCTGGCCGAGGTCGATTCCGTGGTGGAGCACGACGACCACCGTGCGGCTCTCTCCGCCCTCGACGCCCAGCCCGATCTCGCCGTGGAACTCATCGGTCTCGACGTAGGCCCTGGCGACGACGTAGCCCGTGATCTTCGGCGGCATCGGCGGGGCCAAGAACCTACGGCGGCGGACGAGCTCGTCTTCGAGGGACGTCGTGACGTCCTCGAGTTTCTTGAAGCGGGCCCGCAGGGCCTTCAGCTGGGCCGGTTGGGGGTGGAGGACCCGCGGCGCCCCAAAGGGCACGACCAGCACGGAGCGAGCCCAGCGCAAGCCGCCATCCTTGCTCGACCACGACCGGATGGTCTCCAGCGAGACGAGGCCCTCGTCGAGAGTGTCGAAGAGCGGGACTCGCTCGACGGTGTCGGAGAGCTCCTCGGAGGAGGCAACCTGCTCCAACAGCGCCCCCTTCACGAGAGCACGGCGGGGGTGCTTCTCTGCCACTTCGGCCAGGAGCGCCCTGGCTTCTTCGATGCACCGGGCGACCACCTCCTTGCGCGCACCATCGGAGACCACGCGGCGGAAGCGGGGGTCCGCGCGCAGGCGCTCGCTCTCGACGCGCACGCTGATCGGCCCCGGCACGGGAATCGTGACGACCTCGACGGGGAGGCCCTCCACGCGCAGCTCCAGCCGGGCCCCCCGCTTCTCGTCGAAGAGTGCGTCGAAGGCGACCGTGCCTCGTATGCCCTCGCCCTCGAAGCGGCGCTCGTGGAGGGCGCGACCGTGGCTCAGCGGCAGGGCCCGCGAGCGGAGCTGCTGCCTCCGTCGGCGGCCCTGTGCGAGGTCCTCGAGGAAGCTCTGTGAGTCCTTCGTCTTCAGCCCGAGCTCGTCGATCAGCTGCAGGACCGGCGAGTCCGAGTGGAACTGGGGCTCCGGGAGCTCCGGCGCGGCGATGCCCACGGTGTCATAGCGGCGAATGAGCTCGGCTCTGAAGATGTCGGCGAAGGACCACAGGCGACCGGCGCCGTCCTCCAGCACCTCCTCCTTCCTCAGGGGTCCGTGGTGCCCGCGGCGCACGCGCAGGAGCCTCAGGGCGGCCTGTCGCAGGATCCCGACGGTGAAGGAGGCGACCTCGGCGTGGAGCTGCTCTACGAGGAGCTCGCCCGCGGCCTCGTACAGGCTCCCCTCGACCTTGCGCCAGTGCTCATCGCGCACCGCCTTGCTGCGGGAGGCGTTGAGGCGCACGCCATCGGCGCGGATGTGTCCGGCCAGGGCTATCGGTCCGAGGTCCACGTGAAGGGACTCGACGCGGATGCCGTCGCGGACGACGGCGACGTCTCCGGCGTCCGCGAGCCAGAGACCTTCTATGCTCGGGTAGTTCGGAGGAGGGCCCGTCAGCGGGCGCCGCAGGGGCCGGCCGTTGACCTCGACGGGCAGGGGACACCAGGCAGCATCTGCCCGGAGGATCTTCTCCTCGTAGGCGACGTCGAAGGGTCGAACCAGCTCGCGCAGCACGTCCAACCCGAAGCGCTCGCGCACGTGTACGAGGACACCCTGTCGCCGGGGGGCTTCGTCGAAGGTCACGTTCGTCGGGTCGCTCAGGTCCAGCCTCGCTCCGGGCCTCTCGAGGTGGACCCACTTCGGGTCCAGCCCGAGGGCGCCGTGGATCCCCTGGGCGAGGTGCTGCAGCATGCGGGCGCGGCCCTCCATCGAGCGCGTGAAGATGTGATCGAAGAGCGCCTCGAGCTCCTCTGAGGTGGGGTGTTCGCCGTCCCACTCGATCTCGAAGTCGTCCGCGTCGTTCCGGATCCGGATCCCGGTCGCCCCCGCGCGGACCGCGGTCGCCACGAGCTCGAGCACGTAGCGGTGGGGGTGCTCCAGCTGGAAGCGCGCGAGCTTCTCCATCGCGCGTCGGCGGTCCAGCCGGAACTCGCCGCGGGAGAGGATGGTCGCGTCGTCGAGGTGCTCGTCGCGCAGGCTCATGACAGCAGGTCCAGGAGCACACCAGAGGTGAGGCGTACGTTGTCTCCCACCGCCCGCAACGCGGCGACGAGGAGCACGCTCCCGCCGATGTCGGCTGGCAGCGCGGCCGCGCGCTTGAAGTGCGGGTGATCCACGTTGATCACGAGGACACCGTCGTCGTCGAGCTCCTGCTGGAGCTGTCCCGGTTCCCGCTGGAGGATGGCGAGGCGGCCCTGCAAGCGAGAGCCGCCCTCTGCGAAGCGAGCGCAGATGAGCTCGCGACCGACCATCGGGTTCGTCTTCGCGACCCGACGCATCGCCGCAGCCAGGCGAGGCTCCGGGCCGAGCTGCGGCTTGATCCAGGCCTCCGCGACCGGCTTTGGGACCAAGCCGCTCCAGCGCGCGCAGAGCCGGGACGCGGCCATGCTGTCAGGAGCTCCGCTCAAGACCTGAGAGCCCTCCTCGCCGAGGGCCCTGACCAGGGCCGAAGGGCCCGGCGCGTACCAGAGGGGCTGCTCTCCGAACATGACCCACGAGGACGGTTCGAAGTCCTCCATGCGAGCGTAGCCGCCGTTCGCCAGCGGGATCCAGGCGAGGTCCTCTGGGATGGGCAGGTGCTGTCCCGCGCGCACGAGGGCCTCGATGCGCTCGTTGTCCTGGGCGGCGACGGAGGCCCGGATCTCCTCTGTGAGCTTGTTGGTCAGCGGGCCGCGAGCCAGCTGTCGCAGGTGCTCCACGACCTCCTCGAAGCCCGCGTCCCGGAGCACGTTGTCCCGCGTCAGGGTGTGCTCCAGCTGGGCTGCTTCGATCCGGAAGGTGACCCCGGGCACTGTGTCCTCGCGGCCCTCGAGCAGGGTGAGTCCGCGATTGACGTAGGCGACCGGAGTCACCTTCTCCGGCCAGGGTCCGAGCACCGCCCGGAAGCCGGGCGACTCGACCTCGATCTTCAGGATGGCGTCGACGTCCCAGGTCCCGACGACCTCCTCGTCCCAGGACCAGCCCTTGCCCTGGCCGACGGTCCAGATCTCCGCCCTCGCGTGCTTGCACCAGTAGTGGATGGCCTGCCTCAGTTCCCCCGCGAGGGCTTCGCCCTTCTTGCCCCAGGTCCGCACGTAGAGCCGCACGCGGGTGCCCTCGAAGGGCTCGTCGAGCTCAGCGAGCGTGTAGCTCCAGTCGGCGTCGAAGATCACGCGGTGGTGGACCCCGTCTCGGGCCGTGTCCACCACGACCAGCTCGGGTTTCAGCGCGAAGAGCGAGACGAAGCCGATGCCGAACTTCCCGATCTTCGTGAGGTCCTTCTCCTTCGAGCTGGAGAAGAGGGTCAGGAGGTGGGTCTCGATGACCTCGCGGTCCATGCCCTCGCCGTCGTCGGTGACGTCGATGACCATGCGCCGCTTCTCCTGGACGACGTTGAGCTCGACTCGGCCGGCGCCGGCGTCCAGGCTGTTCTGGACCAGCTCACGGACGAAGGCGCTGCGCTCCGAGAACTGAGCCACCAGTGCTTCGAGCGCGTCCCGCGCCGGGCTGGTCAACGCTGGGCTCCAGGGAGCGTGAAGTGGAAGGTCGAGCCGTCTCCTGGCTCGCTCTCTGCCCAGATCCTGCCGCCGTGCATCTCCACGATCTTCTTGCAGATCGCGAGACCGATGCCGTTGCCGCCGTACTCGCTGCGGTGGTGGAGGCGCTTGAAGATGGTGAAGATGCGCGTATTGTAGTCGGGGTCGAAGCCGATGCCGTTGTCGCGCACGACGAACTCGACGTAGCCCTCGATCGTGCTGGCCTCGACGGTGATGACCGGGCTGCGCCCGGGGTCGCGGTACTTCACCGCGTTGCCGACGATGTTCTGGAAGAGCTGGATGAGCCGGGTCTCGTTGGCGAGCACCACCGGCATCGAGTCCGGCGCCTCGACGGCGGCGTCCGACTCGGCGAGCTCGACGCTCAGGTTCTCCATCGCGGCTTGCAGCGCTCGATCCGAGCGGACCTCGCCCGGGGGGCGCCTGTCGCGACCGACCTGGGAGTAGGCGAGCACGTCGTCGATGAGCGCCTGCATGCGCACGCTGCTCTCGATCGCCTTGTCGATGTAGTGGTGGGCGCCTGGATCGAGCACCTCGCCGTGGCGCCGCTGGAGCAGCTGGAGGTAGCTGGCGACTCGACGGATGGGGGACTTCAGATCGTGCGAGGCGAGGTAGGCGAACTGGCGGAGCTCGTTGTTGCTGTAGGCCAGATCGGCGTTGGCCGCGCTCAGCTGGCGGGTCCGGAGCAGGACGCGCTCCTCGAGGTCTTCGTTCGCCTGCTCCAGCTGAGCTCGGGCCTCCTCCAGGGCTGTGATGTCCCGGAGCACGGCCTGGCAGTACAGGACGCGGTCGCCTTCGCGCACCGCCGAGGCGTTGACGAGCACCGGGATCGTATGCCCGTCGGCATGCATCGCCAGCAGTCGGGCGCCCTCGATCTCCCCGTCCCGGTCGAAGTCGGCGAGGACGGCCTCTACGACGCCGTGCGCCGCCGGGTGGAACAGGTCGAGGATCGGCACCCCGGAGAGTGACTTGGGTGCGTGCCCCAGCAACTCGGCGGTGGTCGCGTTGCACTGGGCTATGCGCCTGGTGCGGGCATCCCAGAGCACGAAGACATCCGGTGCGTGCTCGTAGAGGGACTGGTACTTCAACTCGCTGCGCCGGAGCGCCTTTTCGGCCAGGGTGCGCTCGCGGATCTCCTCCATGAGCTGCTCGAACATGAGCGACTGGGCCAGCGAGATGGCGATCTGCGAGGACAGGAGCTCCAGCACGCCGATGTGGGAGGGCGTGAAGGCGTGGCTCACCAGCGTGTTCTCCAGGACGAAGACACCGATGAGGGTGCTCTGGCGCTGGATCGGGAGGACCAGCAGCGACTTCACACCGGTCGTCCGGACGTGGTCGTCATCGGCCAACTCCCCGTGCTGTGCGTCGTCGACCACGACGGCATCCCATGTTCGCCGGACGCGCTCCACGACCCCGAAGGGCACATGGGAAGATGAGTCCAGATCCTCTTCGATCAGGTCTACCCGGTAGTCCGCGCCTTGCAGCGAGCCGATGACGCGGACCACGGCGCGGTCGGACTCGCGCTCGAGGAGCAGGACGCCGCGGTTCGCTCCAGCAGCCTGCAGGCAGACCCGCATCAGCCGATCGAGCAGGGCGCCGAGTTCGACCTCGGAGGAGATGGCCTCTGCGGCCTCCAGCACGCTCATCAGGTCGAGCTCGCTGCCCTCCCTGGCCTGGGCACGAGGCCTGGTCGGGCGCGGTCGGGCCCGGCCCCAGCGTTCGGCGACCGAGAGCGCGGCCTCGTGGTACACGGTCGCGAAGCGGTCCCAGCCCCGCATCTCGTGGAAGCGGCTGGCTCGCGCGTTCGCGAGAGCCTCGTCGTGCACGAAGCCCTGGTCTCCCGCTCGGTCGATGGCGCGGTCGTAGAGCTCCACAGCCTCGATGTGGCGGTCCTCGAGCCGCGCGATCTCGGCGTCGATCAGCCAGAGGCGGTGGCGGAAGTTGGCTGGAGCCGTCTCCGTCCAGGTGGCGAGCTCCCGGCGCAGCGGGACGAGGTCCGCTCGGCGGTCCAGGGCCGCGAGCGCCACGGCTCCGTGGAAGAGGTGGTCGGCCAGCTGGATCGCGCCCTGGAGCGCGGCCGGGCGGGTCGCCTCGTAGCGTCGCGCCGCCGCGTCGAAGTGCTCGTTGTGCACCGCGAGCATGAGCTGGAGCGACTCGACGAGGGCGCTGGAGGTCGCGTTCAGGTCCGCGCTGGCCAGGAATGCCGAGAGCTCGAAGCTGGCGTCGTCGAGGAGCCCCGGTCCGAAGCTCCGCCCCTGGAAGCTCAGCACCGTCTGGCGCAGCACCGTGAGCACGTCCACCACGGGCTCGCTGCTGCCCCTCGCCGGCGGCAGCGCCGTGGCACAGAACTGCAGCGCCGAGCGGGTGTCGCGAAGGACCTCGTCCAGGGGGGTCCCCAACGACAGGGCGATGAGCGCGTCGGCCGCGCGGGCATAGGCGGAGAAGTGTGCATCGCCGGCAGCCGCGGCGAACTCTCCCGCCTCTTGCAGCATCGGGCGGTTGGTGCGGAGGTGGACCTGCCAGTGGTTGAGGTGGTTGGCGAAGGTGAACAGCACCCGCGCCCGCTCGGCGGCGTCGGCGAGCTCGGCGAGCTCCGAGCCGAGGCGGCCCAGTGCCCAGCCGGACTCCGGTTCGTCGAGGCGTGTCGCGAGCACGACGCCTACCCAGGTCCAGGCGTAGGCCGCGTTCGGCATCGGCCCGTGCTCCAGCGAGTGCAGGGCCATGCGCACCTGCAGCCAGGAGAAGAGGTACGGGTCCGTGAAGAAGGCCGCATTCACGAGCTCTCCGAGCAGCTCGCCGAGGGCGATGGCGTCGGCGTCGGTGCATGCTGGAGTGATGAGCAGGTCACGAGGAGGCCGAGCTCCGGTCTCGATCCTCAACAGGTCCTCTGCGATGGCGCGATCCAGCTCCGCAGGTAGCGCCACGTCGTGCTCGGCCAGGGCGATGGTCCCCCACTCGAGGGCCTCCCGATACCGCCTCTGCTGGACGTGACAGCGGACCGCGAGGCGCGCGACGGTCTCGCTCCCGAGCTCCTCCACGAAGCCGGCGGCCTCCTCGTCGGCGCCGGAGAGCCAGGCGCAGCGGAGGGCCTCCAGCTTGTCCTCGCGGGTCGGTTCGCGGAGGTGCAGGACGCGGGCCTGGTAGGCGCGGGCGGCCTGCGGCGCGCCGATGGCCCTGGCTCGTCGAGCAGCCTCGGCGTTGCGATCGGCCAGCTCCGCGCGTTCCTCGTCGGCGGAGGGAGCCCCGACGCGGTTGAGGTGATCGACGACGCGGAACAGGCCCTGGTCGTGGCTGAGACGGACGAGCCCGGCCTGCCGCTCGGTGGTCGCCCGCTGATCCGCATCGGCCCCCGACAGGATGCGGGCGCGCACGCGGTCATGGGCGAAGTGCCAACCTGCTGCGTCGGGATCCTCGGCCCTGCCGGCGTGCACCAGTCCCCGGTCCAGGCAGGGCCGGAGGAGGGACGTGACCGCTGCGATGTCGACGCGACGGAGCTCGGCGAGCATCTCGAGGCTCGCGGATGACCCGAGGCAGGCCGCGATCTCGAGGAGCCGGCGGCTGTCGGCCGGGAGGTCCTCGACCCTGGCGTCGATCATCTCGTCGATGTCGGCGCGGAGCCCGCCGGCGCCGAGCCGCACGATGTCCCAGGTCCAGGTGCCCGTGTCCGTGTCGAAGCGGAGCACATCCTGCTCGTGGAGCTGCTCCAACAGAAGCCGCGTAGCCATCGGCCAGCCCTCCGTGAGCGACAGGCACATGTCCGCCAGTGCTCGCGCCGCGTTCTCGTCGAGGCTCATCGCGTCGCCGCAGAGGGCCATCAGCGCGCTCGCGTCGAGGGGCTGCAACGGGATGCGGACGACGTCGAGGCCTGCGAGCAGACCGGGGTCCTGGCTCCCACCTACGATCAGCAGGTGGCGCAGGCTCGGGTCTCGCGTCAAGCTCGCCAGGAAGTCGATCGTGGCGTCGTCGGCCCGCTGTAGGTCGTCCAGCGCGAGGACGAGCGGCTGCTCCGCGCGACACAACGAGCGCACGAAGTTGCGCAGCACTGTGTTGAAGCGGATCCCCGACCGCTCGGGATCCAGCGGAGACAGCGGCGGCATCTCCACCAGGCCCTCGAGCTCGAGCTCGAGGTCGGAGAGCGCGGCTGCCCGACCGTCCAGGGCCCGCTCCAGGCGGGCCGCCCAGACCTGCCGCTCCTCCACCGGGAGTCGACGGATGCGCCGGACGAGGTGCCGCAGCGCCGTGGCGAGGGCCGCGTAGGGCGTAGCGCCGCGCTCGGGCTCGAAGCGCCCGTACAGGAACAGGCCGCCCCTGCGCTGGACGGGCTCCCTGACGCTCTCGATCAGGTGGCTCTTGCCGCTGCCTTCGGGTCCCGTGACGAGGGCGACGGTCGCGATGGCGCGGCTCGCGGCGAGCGCCGCGGTGAGCTCGGTGAGCGCGCCCTCGCGGCCGTAGAGCTTGTCCTGGAAGCGGATCGCGGCCCCGTCGTGCCGTCCGAGCTCGAAGACCGCGATCGACGAGGACGACATGGCGCGTCGTTGGGTGCGCCGCAGATCCGCCTGGAGAGCCTCGGCGGACTGGTACCGGTCCTCTGGCGTCTTCGCGAGGCAGCGCTCGACGATGCGAGCCAGCACCTCGGGGATCTGGGGGTCGACGGACTCCAGCGGCTCTGGCGAACGGGCGAGGTGGGCGTGGACCATCTCGAGTCCGTCCGCGAAGTCGAAGGCCGGGCGGCCGCAGAACAGCTCATAGAGCACCGCGCCCATCGTGTAGAGATCCGCTCGGTGATCGAGCCTCCGGTTCATGCGGCCGGTCTGCTCCGGGGCGATGTATCGAAGGCCCCCGGCGGTGCGCCCCTGGATGCCCGTCGAGCGCTGGAGCGCCGGTGCGCGAGAGGCCCGCGCGAAGTCCACGATCGTCAGCCACAACAGATCGGGGTCGATGACGATGTTCTGGGGGCAGATGTCGAGATGGACGATGTCGCGGCGGTGGATGCGCCCGACGATCTCGGCCAGCTGGATCGACAGGTGCAGGATGATCTTCAGGTCGAAGTCGTGGGCGTTCCGCCAGTGGCCGAGGTGCAGCGGGCCGGCGTCAGCGGTCACGAGGGCAGGGAGGTCCTCGTCGGTGTGCGGGAAGTCGAGGGCCTCCGCGACGCCCGGGACCTGGAGGTCCTGCAGCAGCGTGAACTCGCTCTCGAGACGGACCGCGGCGTCCTCGCGGCCGACCTTGATGACGACGCTCGCGCCGTCCTCGTCGCGAACCGCCCGATACACCGTCGAGCGACGGCTGCGGCGGAACTCGCTCAGCTCCCGGTAGCCCTCGACTCGCACTGAGACGATTCTACGCCTTCGGGGACGCTTCTAGCGGTCCCGCTTGATCAAGAGCTTCACTTCCGCGAGGAGTTCGCTCGCGTCTTCGTCCGAGGGGTCCTGCTCCAGCAGGCGCTCCAGCCGGTTCCAGGACCGCACGAGGTCCCCCTCCGCGGCGTCGGCGCGTGCGCGCAGGAGCTGGACCTCGCTGGCGTGGCCGCCCATCGACTCGGCGAGCGCGAGGAGCTCGAGAGCTCGGACCTTGCGGGGCCCTTCGCGCCTGGCCGCGTCGTTGTAGGTGGCCCAGCCGAGCCAGGCGATGTTCTGGGCGTTCTCCGATTGCTTGCGCGCCATGGCGAAGCACCGCGCGGCGAGTGTCCACTCTCGTGCGGCGGCGCGGCGTCGTCCCTCGCCCATCGGGTCCTGGCGCAGCCT
This sequence comes from Myxococcota bacterium, assembly GCA_036012755.1. GTDB lineage: Bacteria > Myxococcota_A > UBA796 > UBA796 > CAJQPC01 > JAAESX01. The sequence goes on from DASCPX010000070.1 coordinate 30,618, forward strand.
GGCCTCGGCGTGGGTCATCGCCTTGCCCGACTTGATGTTGGTGACGGCGATGTTCACCCGTCGACGGATCCGCGAGGCGAGCTCACGGCTCTCGGCAGAGGATCGCGTGTCCCGAGCGGCCTTGTCGTAGCGGCTGAGCATGCGGAGGCAGGCACGCTCGATGATGGCGGGGTCCATGGTCGGGTTGGCGCCGATGACGGTCCAGTCGTCCGCGCCCCGCACCAGATCCCAGTCCCGCTGCAGCCGACGCAGCGCCATCGCCTCCGACGCCGGAGTTCGCGGCGTGCGCTTGCGCAGGGGCACCGAGCGTGGTCGATGCCGACCCCGATTGGCGGCGCGCCGCAGACGGAAGAAGCCGATGGCGACCAGCGCGCTGAGCTCTGCAGCGACCGTGGCGACGGGCACATCGGCGCTCGCGATGAGGTCGAGCAGCGTCAGGCGCGGGGAGTTGGGCTGGGCGAGCACGCGCCGGGTGGTCATCGCCAGCGGGAGGCGCACGGCCGCGACGGCACTGGAGCGCTGGACCCAAGCGGCGTCGAGGGCGTCCCGCAGGGCCTCTGGATTCGCCGCTGCCATTGCGCAGGCCCAGAGGTCGGGGGCCAGGTCCGTACTCGCGTTGGCGAGCACCTCCACCTGCTCGAAGGAGGCCTCTCCGACGTAGACGATGCGAATCGCCGCCTGGAGGCTCCCTCGGTCCACGGGCTTGCCCTCGAGCAGGCGCGCGGAGCTCTCCACGACGGGTGAGCTGAAGATCCCGCTATCGCCTTTCACCCAGGCGCGCGCGAGCAGGCGCAGGGACGCCAGGTCTGGCCTTATGTCGGGGTGGAGCGAAGGATCGGTCACTGGCGCACGCATATTTCAAGGATCCGCACTCCGCCATTTCAGTCGATTAAATACTCGGGAGTTCGGCGTGACGGAACCAGAACGTCACCAGGGCGCGGACCTGCTCGACCAGCTCCTCGTAGAGCACCGGTTTCATGAGGAACGCGTTCACTCCGAGGTCATAGGCCCGGGCGATGTCGTTCTCTGACCAGGATGTCGTCATCACGACGACCGGGATGCGCCAGAGGTTCTCGTAGTCGTGGAGCTTCGCCAGCGCCTCCATTCCCTCCATGCGGGGCATCTGCAGGTCGAGCAGGATGAGGCTGGGGTCGGGGTAGGCATCACGGTCCGTGAACCGATCCCGGCGATGCAGGTAGTCGAGCAGCTCGGTTCCGTCGTCGACGAAGACCACCGGGTGCGCGAAGCCCGCGTCGGCGAGCGCCTCCGCGAGGAGCTCCTGGTCATCCCGGTCGTCGTCGACGACCAGGAGCGACAGCGTACGTTCCGTCATCAGCGCTCCTTGTTGATCTCCTGCCGCACCTCCAGCAGCAGGGCGCGTCCATCGACATGGTCGGGGGCTAACTTCATCAGCTTCTCGAGCCTGTTCCAGCTCCGCAGCAGGTCGCCTTCGAGGAACTCGATCCGGGCCATCAGGAAGATGGGGTCCGGGAGGAACTCCGCCGAGCTCACGGCCATCTCGACGAGGTCGCGCCCCTTGCGGCGGCGGTCGCCACGCGGCCTCGACGGGTCGTTGTAGATCATCCAACCCAGCCACGCCTGGGCGATGGGGGAGCCCGTGTCCTGCCGGGCCTTGGCGAAGCACTTCAGCGCGAGGTCGATGCGGCCCTCGCGGAAGAGGCGCTGCCCCTCCTCGAGGGGATCGCCCATGACCACTGTGCTGGCTGCTTCCGCTTTTCCATCCTGGATCCGCCCGACCGCGAGCAGGACGCGGGCGTGGATCTCCTGGGCGAGATCGCGGACGTGGCCGGGCAGCCGATCGTCGTCCATCAGCTTCGCGTAGCGCGAGGTCATGCGCTCACAGGCCCGCTCGATGTTCTCTCGGGGCATGCGGGCGTTGGCCCCGATGACCGTCCAGTCGTCGGCGGCGTTCACGAGGTCGAGCTCGCGCAGCAGCCGGGCGTTGAGCTGCTGGATCTTCTTTCGGGAGGCCTCCGATGGCCGACGGACCGCGCGCTCGGGCTTCGCCTTGGGCGGTGGTCGGCGAGGCGGTGGCTTGCTCTCTGGCCTGGTGCCTTTCTTCAGGGACCAGCTCGAGCGCCTCGGACGGGCCCCGCCGCCAGCCGGTTGCCGCAGTCGAAGCGCGCCGAGGGTGACGAGGGTGGCGAGGTCCTCCGCGATCCCCGACAGGCGCAGGTCCGCCTGCGTGATCAGGTCCCCGAGGCTCTCGCGCGGGTCGTGGCGCACGGCGAGCAGCTTCCGTGTCATCGGCGCCAGCGGGAACAGCCCGACCGCCTGGATGGCAGGTCCGTCGACCAGGGTGGCGTCCAGGCTGTCACCGTCGATGACCTGCTCACCGGAGTTGCTCCTGGCGGCGTGCCAGAGGTGCGGGGCCAGGCTGGGCTCCGGGCGGTTGGAGAAGGCGTCGCCCTCCTTGAACTGGATTCCGCTGGAGTAGAGCGACTGCACGATGAAGGCGAGGCTCTCTGCGTCCCGGGGCTCTCCGTGCAGGAGCAGCCCCCGGCCGGAGAGGTGCTCGCATCGCACGACCCCGCTCTTCCGCCCTCCCCAGGCGCGGGCCACCACCGCCAGCGCCTCGGCGTTCGCCACGCCGCCGGTTGGATGCAGCGCCGCCTCGGCGGGATCGCGGAAGTCCGACATCAGCCGCCGCGGGCCGGGGAGGGGATCTCCGAGAGCTCGAACCAGTACTGTACGAGCCCTCGCGCCGTGTCCATGAGCTCGTCATAGAGCACCGGCTTGATGATGAAGCTGTTTGCGCCCAGCTGGTAGCTGGCGGCGACGTCGTCCTCTGACCAGCTCGTCGTCATCACCACCACCGGCACGGCTGGATGACGGGCACGGAGCTGCTTCAGCGCGTCGAGGCCGTGGAGGCGGGGCATGTGGAGATCGAGCACGACCAGGTGGGGCATGGAGGACGCCAGCTGCTCGAGCATGGCTTCACCGTCCTCGACACCCACGACTTCGCCCTCGAAGCCGATGTCCGAGAAGGCCTCGCGCAAGAGATCCAGGTCGTCTGGGTCGTCGTCGACGACGAGGATGACAGGCGTCATGAACTCCATCCTGAGTAGCTGTAGACCACGTTCCGGCTACTCCGAGCAGCCAGCCATCGCTTCAAGTCCCTCACATCATCGCGCGGTGTGGACCATTTTCGCTGGCGCGACATCGAAAAGCCGTGAGACGCGGTGGGCACGGGGACGTCGACAGCGATCGGATCATCGACCCGAACGGGACCCCGGCCGCGGCTCGCGCGCGAGAGGACCGCGCTGATCCAGGGGCCGCTGCCCTCGTGCAACACGGGGCCGATCTCTCCACGGACGAGCTCGACGAGCTCGAGCTCCTCGAGCTCGCGGAGCAGACGCCAGGCCTCCGCGACGGGGCGCTCGCCCAGCAGGTCGCGGAGCTGGATCAGCTCGGGGGGATCGCCGTCGAGGTCGAGGCGCAGCGTCCAGCGGACGAAGCTCGGCAGGGCGAGCTCCACGCGGTCGATGACGAACTCCCAGCGCGCTGGTGGTCCCGGGTCGACCAGGGCGGCGTGCGGTGGCGGGACCACCAGGGGCTCGATCTCGCGGATCGCCCTGAGGTAGCGGGCCTTTTCGGCGACGGCCTCGCCGAGGTGCGCCATGCGCTGCAGCAGGTCATCGGCCAGGTCGTGGTCCACTCGCACCCGCAGCCACTCGTCGGCGTGGGGCCACCCGCTGTCCGGGCAGAGCCGCAGCCTCGTGTGGGGAGGGCGGATCGCGATCGCCTCCTGGTGTCGCGCGATGTCCCTCCACGAGGGGAAGAAGAGGTTCAGCCTCAGGGCGCGGAGGGCGCGGGCGCTCACGACAGGAGGTCCTCGACCTCGCGCAGGGCCGCCCTGCGCTCTGCGGCCTCCTCGTCCAGCTCGCGCATGCGGAGGTCGAGCTTGTCGATGTGCTCGCTCACGAAGCGCGCGCTTTCGTCGGCGAGGGTGCATGCCCACTCCATCCCCTGCCTGAGCTCGGCGCGGGCCTTCGGGTCGATGCCCGCGGCCTTGCGGGTCCAGTCCATCTCCACCCCGTAGCCGTCGAGGGCGAAGCGGCCGGCCTCTCGTAGGCCCCGAAGGTCGTCCCGACAACGAAGGAAGCCTGCTCGGAGCTCTCGCAGGAGGCTGTCGTCGGGGCTGACGGCGAGCTCCTCGGTCAACAGCTCCAGGTCGGCCTCCACGAGGTCCAGGTGGTGCTCGATCGCGCGCACTCGGGCGAAGGTGCGCTCGTAGCGTGACCAGGTGGTGCCTGGCTCCTCTGCGAGCGCTGCCCACATCTCGTCACGGAAGCGGCGCTCTGCTCGGGCGACCATCTCCAGGGCTACTAGTCGGACCCGGGACACTCTTCGACGACCTCGCGATCCCGCTCTTTGAGCGTGATGTAGTCTTGGTGCTCTGCCGTGATGTCCTCGCCCTTGAGGAACAGGCAAAGGGGCTCGCCGTCGCTCGGGCAGGGCTCGCACTCCACGCCGGAGCCGGACACGAGCTCGCAGACGTAGTTCGGGTCGTCCGCTTCGTCGAACATCGGCGCCATGTTGCGAGTGTCTCCAAGACCCCAGAGCTTCGCGCCGCCGAAGCTCTCTCCGTCGGGTGAGAAGGTGCCCTCGATGTGGAAGTCGTGGACCGGGATCTCGGCGCCGTCGTAGCGGATCGTCACCAGCTCGGCGGTGCCGGAGAAGAAGGGGTCGTTGAAGCTCACCTCTTGGAAGGGCCACGTGGCGACGGTGTACTTCACGTCGTCGACGGTCTCCGTGCACTTCTGGATGTAGGTGCCGTCGTTCTTGAGCCGCCCCTGGGCGCCGAGCATGTCGAAGGTGGTGCCGTCCGGGCTGAGCTCCTGCACGCCGATGAGGATGGGCACGTCCAGGTAGAGCCCCAGGAAGGAGCCGAAGCCGGCGGGCTCCGTGAAGTCCACGTCATCGAGCTCGACGACGTAGGCCCGGCCCTCCAGATCGGTGGCCTCGATGTCGAGGGCGTCCCCGTAGGAGTCGGTCGAGAAGGTGGAGGTGTAGGTCACGTCGCAGACGGTGATGTCCAGCGCGTAGTCCGTGTCCGCGTGCAGGTAGCCCTGGGGTGTGAGATCCACGATCTGGTCGGTCACGTTCCAGGACTCGATGAGCGCGGGCTCGTGGACGGCGACGCCGGTGTCGGTGGGGGTGCTGCGGAGGGCGAAGGCGGTGTCCTCGACGGGCTCGGTGAAGGTCACTCGCAGGCTGTCTCGCCAGTAGACGCCCGAGCCCCCGTCCTTCGGCGAGATCTCCTCCGGCACCGTCATGCAGTCATCGAGGACCTCTGAGTCGTCCCCGGCGCTGTCGTTGGTGGTGATCGTCGAGTCGGTGATGGGGGTGGTCTTGTTGCAGGCCAACAGACAGAGGAGTGTCATTCGCTCACCTCGTTGACGGTGATGGTGTACCAGTAGAGTTCTCCGGTGCCATTGCGAGCCTCGAGGACCTGCAGGTACCAGACCTCGCCTCCTCCGCCTGTGCGCTCGAAGGCCGGATCGTTGCCGACATCGAAGGGGTTGGTGTCGGCCCACTCCTCCCAGCTGCTCTTCAGGGAGTCCCCTTCCTTGGTCGTCTTCCACATCACGAGCCTGGTGTCCAGCGGCGAGCCGAGGCGGTGGGCCACGATCTCGGCGCGGAGCTGCACCTTGGCGTCGGGGGTCGTCAGCACGTACCAGTCGCGCTCGTCTCCTTCGACGAGGGTGGCGTAGACCACCTCGCCGAGAACGATGGGCTGTGCGAGGTCCCAGCTGCCGTGGTCCTCGACCTCGACGCTGTCCGGGGTGATGGGGGACTTCGCTTCGCTGACGTGGAAGAAGTACTCGTAGCCCTCGTCGGCTCCCTGCCCGGGGTCCTGCTCGGCCATGGCGAGCCGCCAGGTGTCGGCCCCCGGGACCGGGACGAGGATGTAGGGGTCGGAGCTCTGGGCGCCCTTTCCGGCCAACAGCGCGTGGCCCCCCTCAGAGCCCAGGCCGAAGACGAGGTCCGCCGCGCTCCCGCGCTCCGCCGCGTCGACGTCGATCTCGATCCAGCCGGCGGTGCGCGTCTCGAACTCGTAGTAGTCGAGGTCGAAGCTCTGGGAGATCTCGCCGCAGGCCTCTCTCTCTCGGGCGATGAAGGTCGGCTCGGTGTCGTTGTTGTTCGGCTCCTGCTCGGGCTGCGCGCACATCGGCGGCGGCGCGGTGTCGCGCGAGTCGACGGAGTCCGCGGACTCCTTGCCCGCCGAGTCGGGCGAGGTGTCGAACCTCGGTGGCGTCACCTGCGGATTGCAGGCCTTGCACGAGGCCCAGCAGGCCAGGACCGACAACAGACCCATGTCAGTCGCAGCCCCGCGCTTCGAGCTCGTAGGGGGCGTCGTCCTCTGCCTCCACGGTGGCCGCTGGCCAGTGGATGATGCCGGCGTTCCAGACCTCGTTGCGGGACAGCACCATCGAGTCCTCCTCGAAGAGCTCGCCGTCGAGGTAGAAGCGCACCGTCGCGGTGAGGGCCCCGTCGCCGTTGTGGTCGAAGTAGTGGACGCGCACGGGGTAGTCGCCGTCTGCGGGGGTCTGGATGTTGATGTTCTCGGGCCCGTAGCCGCCGATGTCGTCGAGGTCGAGGGTCGGGTCGTCCTCTGTCCCGGAGCTACCCCAGCTGGGGCTGGGGTTGCAGTAGCAGACGTCGCCGGGGCGCTCGAAGAGGGAGGCGTCCTCTGACTCGAGCATGTGGAGATCGACATCAGCGGCGGCGGCGTCCCAGATCATCTCGACGTGGATGGCGTCCGTCGGGACGGCGTCGATCGAGTACTTCGCCGGCGCGCTCACGACGCCGAGCTCGTTCTCGACGACGAGCTGCACTTCGTAGCGACCCGCGATGTCGAAGTAGGCCTCCGTCGCGTCCCCGACGGTGTCCTGGAGCTTGCCGCCGGAGCCGGTGGGGGTGACGACCAGGGACCACTCGTAGTCCGTGATCTCCCAGCCGCCGGGGTCGTACGAGTCCGAGCCGTCGAGCCCGATGGTCTCGGGCGGGTCGACGGAGTCGGGGCCGTCGATGACCGCGACCGGGTAGTCGAAGTCGCCGCCGCCGTTGCCGAGGAGGGTGACGATGACCTCCGGCTCGTCGGGGTCGTTGCTGGTGATGGCCAGGGAGCCGTTGTCGCCGTCGATGGTCGTCGGCGAGTACAGCACGATGACCTGCGTGGAGCCGTCGGGCGGGATCGTCTGGAAGGCCGGGTCTCCGAGGATGGAGAAGGTGCCGCTGCCCCCCTGGGAGGTGGTGCCGATGAGCAGGTCTCCGTCGCCCTGGTTCTTCAGCGTGAACCACATGGTGTCGGCGTCCCCTGGCGCGACGACGTCGAAGTCGACGCTGCTGGGGTCGAGGTGGATGTCCGGGGTCGGGCCGTCGCCGCCGAGGCCGGTGATTGAGAGTCCGAGCTCGGGGCTGTCCTCGATGTTGGTCGTGAAGACCAGCTCGGTGTCGTAGTCCTTGTAGGTCGCGGGGGTGAACTGGACGATGATCTCGGCGCGCTCGCCGCGAGGCAGCTCGAGGGTCTCGGGGTCGACGGAGTAGACACCGCCGAACTCGGCGAAGGCGAGCTCCGCCGTCAGCGGCGCCTGGCCGGTGTTGATGACCTCGACGACGGCCTCCTCCGTGAAGTCGACGACGACTTCACCGAAGTGGAGGGCCTCCGGGCTGAGGGTCAGCTCGGGGACGAGGACGTTGATCTGCTGGTCCTGCTCACATGAGAGCAGGAGGCCCACAGTGACCCACATGGCGCGTTCTCCTCATGGTCTTCGAGGGTAACCGGCCGCTCGGGAGGTCGGAAATGGCTGCATCGGGATCGGCAGCGGGGAGCGGTCGCGGAGGCGGAAGCGGTCGCGGAAGCGGAAGCGGGAGCGAGAGCGGAAGCGGAAGCGGGAGCGGAGAGCGGGAGCGGGAGCGGAGAGCGGGAGCGGGAGCGGGGAGCGGGAGTGCACGTGCCGAAGTCGCTCAGGCTGCGTAGCTGTCCCGCGCCGGGTCTCTCCAGTGGGGCCTCCGGGGCATCGTCGGCGGCCCCGCCGGGGGCGAGGGGCCGCCTCCTCAACCCCTGCGGCCCCCCCATGGAGAGACCCTCATGCGCAGCACGACCAACTACTTCCCCTTCGAGCGGACCGACGTCTACACACTCTCGGTGAGCGTGAACCGCCGGGTGGCCAAGCTCCGGTGGCCGACCGGCCGAGGACACCTGAAGGACCAGGCAATCCGGGCGGCGGACTCGATGGTGCTGAACCTGGCCGAAGGGTGGGAGCGGGGCCACCAGACAGGCGCCGCGCGGAACCACTTCCGTATCGCAAAGGGCAGCGCGGCCGAGGTGTTCGCAGTGCTGGACATCCTCGAGGTCGAGACGGAGCTTCGAGACGACCTCCGGAGGGTCGGGGCGATGCTCGCCCGGCTCGCTCGGTGAGCCCTCGCCCGCCAAGCGGCCCGCCGGTCGAGGATCGAAACTGGAAGTTCTTTTCCAATCTGGTCGGCCAGCTCAGAGGCGACCTCGGGCCGGGCAGGCCGAACACTCCCCGTGCGACGCCGGGAGCTGTAACAACGCTGATACAGCCACCCGGTCCTCCAGCAGCCCACACGCCCGGTACAACGTCAGATGTCGAGCGCCGTCCCCATCGCCCGCCTCGCGCCGCTTCGAAGCACGGCCCAGATTCACTGATTCACCGAGTCACTGGAACCCCAACAGCCCCATCCCCTGGTACGTCAGGAAGCTCGCGACCCACGCCAGCGCTGTCATGTAGGTGAACAAGAACCCCGTCCATCCCCAGCTCTTCGTCTCTCGCTTCACCGCCGCCAGGGTCGACATGCACTGACAGGCCAGGGCGATGAAGACCATCAGTGACAGACCCACGCGCGGTGTCCACACGGGCTGGCCGGAGGCATCGAGCTCGGCCTTCATCTGCTCGCGGAGCGTGGTCGGGTCGTCCTCGTCGAGCTCCTCGATGGCGTAGACCACGCCCATCGTGCCGACGAAGACCTCGCGGGCGGCGAAGGCTCCGACCAGCCCGACGCCGATCTTCCAGTCGTAGCCCAAGGGCTCGATGACGGGCTCCATCGCCTTGCCCATGCGACCGGCGTAGCTGTGCTCGATCTGGTGAGCCGCGGCGACACCCTCGTCCGCTCCATCGAGGTCGGCCTGGGGGAAGCTCAACAGCACCCACATGCCGATGGTGCAGGCGAAGATGATGGTGCCAGCGTCCTTGAGGAAGCGGCTGGTCTGGCGCCACACGTGGCGGAGCACGTCGGGGGGCCGGGGCAGGCGATAGGGCGGCAGCTCCAACAGCAGCGGCGCCGGCGGCGCCCGGAGCATGGTCTTGGACAGGACCAGCCCGGCGGCCAAGGCGATGAACACCGAGAAGAGGTAGATGCCCATCATCATCAGGCCCTGGGTCGTGAAGAAGCCCAGGACCTTCCTCGGCGGGAACAGGGCCGCGATGATCAAGGTGTAGACCGGCAGCCTGGCCGAGCAGGTCATCAGCGGGACGACCATCATCGTCAGGATGCGGTCCCGCTTCCGTGACATGGTCCGGGTGGCCATCACCGCCGGCACGGCGCAGGCGAAGCCCGACAGCATCGGCACGAAGGCCCGCCCGTGGAGGCCCAGGGGCTTCATCACCCGGTCCATCAGGTAGGCGACCCGAGCCATGTACCCGGTGTCCTCCATCACCCCGATCAGCAGGAACAAGAGGACGATCTGCGGCAAGAAGACCAGCACGCTGCCGAGCCCGCCGATGACCCCCTCGACCAGGAAGTCAGTGAACAACCCCGGGGCGAGGTGGCCCGCGACCAGCTCGCCGAGGACACCAAAGAGGCCCTCGATGGCCGTGATCGCCGGGTCCGACCAGGTGAAGAGCCCCTGGAAGACCAGGAGCATCACGACCACGAAGATCGCCATGCCGAAGACCGGGTGCAAGAGCACGCGGTCGACCCGCTCGGTGCGTTCCCGGCTGGCCTCGCCAGGGATTAGAGGCGCGATCTCGCGGTCCAGCCAGTCGTAGCGGGCCCTCACGATCTCCTCGTCGAAGCGCCCCTGTTGCTCCTCGATCCTGGCCCGAGCCCCGGGCGGGATGCCGCTGAGCTCGTCCTCCTCTCCGACGCTTGACAGCGCCCACAAAGCCAGAGCCCGTTCACCACCGAAATCTCCTGCGAGCTCGTCGAGGAGCTCGGAGAGCTCGGCCCGGGGGCTCCAGCGCCACCTGGGCTCTTGCTCCCGGTGCTCCAGGGCGTGGGCGATCACCTCGCGCAGGTCGTCCACACCCTCTCCCGTCCGCGGCACGCAGCCGACCACCGAGCACTGCAGGGCGGTCCCGAGAGCCTCGCTGTCCGGCATGGCCGCGCCGGCCTCGTCGATCATCGTGAGCGCGACGACGACGTCCAGCCCGAGCTCCTGGATCTGCAGCACCAGGTAGAGGTTGCGCAAGAGGTTCGTGGCGTCGCAACAGACCACGACGAGGTCAGCTCGAGGCTCCCCGTTGCGGCCGGCGATCCAGTCGATGGCGAGCTGCTCCTCGAGGGAGTGGGCCACCAGCGAATACGTGCCCGGCAGGTCCCGCAGCTCCAGGGTCCGATCGTCCAGGACGAGCTCGCCGACGAGGGGCTCGACCGTGACGCCTGGGTAGTTGCCCGTGCGAGCCCTGCCGCCGGTCAGGCGGTTGAACAGGGTGCTCTTGCCCGTGTTCGGGTTGCCCGCGACCAGGACACGAGGTCGCGCTCCCGAGTTCACCGGCTGACCTGGATCGCCTCGGCCTCGGCCTTGCGGATGGAGAGGCATCCACCTCGCACGGCGATCTCGAGGGGGTCACCGAGGGGTGCCACGCGCAGGGTCCGGATCGTGGTCCCGGGCACCAGGCCCAGCTCGAGCAGGCGGAGGCGAAAAGCCCTGCTGCCGTCGAGTCCTTCGACGGTGGCTTCGTGGCCGATGGGGAGCTGGCGAAGAGTCATATTGAAAAACCGTTTTCAATTAGGCACTGAACGTATAGCCTTATTGAAAACCGTTTTCAAGAAGATCAGTAGTGGGGCGGGACCTCGTCCTCGAGCTTGTTCGCCTGCCCCCCCGCGGCCACCACCTGGTCCCGGACTTCAGCCAGGTCTCGCCTGAGCTGTTGGACCTCGCGGTTCAGCACCTGGACCACACCGTCGAGCTCGGCGATGAGCTGGTCCTGGTAGGCGCACTTGATCTCCAGCTCCTCGATGCGCTTGTCCATCACTCGCCGCCGACGAAAGCGCGGAGCTTTCGGCGAGTCGGGGCGTCGACGTCGACGAACTCGAAGGCCACCCCGTCGCTGTCGCGGCGGGCTACCCGGCCGGAGACCACCAGGTGGGTCTTGCTGTCGGGCTCCACGATCACCAACTCGACGGTTGAGGTGTCCGAGATCGGCAGGTGCGTCGTGACGTAGACGCCGCCGGCGGACAGGTCGTGGGTGTCGAAGCACTCGCCGTCGAGCCCCCCGATGCGGCAGACGACCGCGACCTGCGCTCGCGGGAAGGTGCGCCGCTCGTCCGCCTCACCCCGCTGACCCTGCTCCAGAGAGGCGATGAAGCGCTCCCAGTAGCGCCGGCTGCCGTGGACGAAGACCGAGAACGACAGGCCGCAGCCGCTGGTGTCCTCTGGGGCCGGGCGGGCGATCATCGTGGCCTCGACGATGTTCGTGTCGGGCAGCTGGAGCCGCAGCCAGACGAGGTCGCCGGTCTTGCAGCCCGGGTGGCTGTCGATGTGGAGGCCGAACCGGGAGACGTTCGTCGTCTCGCAGGTCAGGCGAGTCTCGAAGACGCCGATGTCCACCGGAAGCTGGACTTCGAAGCGCGGAGCGCGGCGGCCTTGGTCCGACACGCTCAGAGCATACCGAGGAGGCCCTCGCAGGCCTCTCTCATGGCTCTGACCTGCTCCGGACTCATGGGGTCCGAGGCGGTGTAGGTCTTCATCAGCTGGAGGTTCATCTCGAGTGGCTCCAGCACGCCGCTGGGGATGACGTCGCCCCCGACCGTCGCAGCGTAGGTCGCGAAGTAGTCGCCAATCGGCGGTTTGTGGAACAGCGCGTGGCCCGCCTCGTAGCGCTCCGTGTCCTCCATCGCGCCTGCCAACAGTGCGAAGGCCTGGAGCCATGCCCCCGCCGCCATCAGCGGGATGATCTCTTCCCCACCGTGGTCCTCGACGAGATCGAGGGCGTGCATCCGGCCATTGTCCAGCCGCGCGAGGACCTCTTCTGGAAGGGGTCCGGTGCGCAGGAAGGCCTCCATGTCTTGCGCGGCAGCGGAGGCTGGTCCGTCCACCTTGATGGCGTCCAGGCCGGTCTGGATGCGCGCCATGCGTTCGGCCACGAGATCCGGGTCTGCGACTCCGACCTCGATCGCGAAGGCTCCGATCTCTGCGCCGGTGCGCGCCGCCGCGATGTTCGCCACCACCACATCCGGCTTGTGCTCGACAGCGCGTGCCCGCACCACTGCGGCTTCCTGGAGGCCAGCCGCGGTCATCGCGGCGTGGAGTTCGACGAGGCTCGGCACGAGCTCCACGCCCTCTGGCCGGTACTCGAAGGCCATCTCGCGCCCTGGCGCCGAGCCCTCGACCGGGGCGGGCTCCGGCGGCTCCGGCTCCTCGACGGAGCATGCCAAGAGGAGGAAGATCACTACTCGGGCAGGAGTCCGACGACGGATGCCTGGGAGGCGATGGCCGCCTCACCCCAGAGCTCCTCGCTGGACAGCAAGTTCGGTGTCATCCAGATCTGGCCCGTGTGGTTGATGACCACGAGCCCCCAGGTTCCGGTCGGGACCTCGTCTCCGACGAGCTCTTCGCCGTAGCTGCCGTCCTCGAGCACTGGGACGGCGGTTCCGGTCCATAGCAGCGGCAGGCGCGAGCTCGAGTAGGGCGCATTCGGCACCATCGCCGCGGGCAGGACCCAGTCGTCCGAGTGGGTCAGGGCACGCTGGAAGGGAGTGGCTCCGCCGTCGTCCGGGTTCGGCCGGAAGTCGATGAGCGCCTGGGAGATGGTGGCCTGCTCCGGGGGGTTGCCGTCTTCGTCCAAGAGGTGCCGCATCACCACGACCGGCCACATGTCGATGGCGCCGAGCCCCGCCGCCGCTTCGACCGGGTGGGGGTCTGCAACGCCGTCGCCGTCCTTGTCCCGCGCGATGACCGTGAAGGTCGTCGGGCAGTCCTCTGCGGTGGGGTCCTCGAGCTCCAGGAGGGGGTGCGAGATGCCAGTCGAGTCCAGGTCGAACTCGTGGTCGTGCACGTTGAAGACGTTGTTCTCGAGGTTGCGGTGGGGCAGGGTCTCCAGCGCCATCGCTCCGAGGCCGTATGCGGGACGCTCCCAGGGCAGGGGATCACCGACGAGGATGGTGATGCCGTCGACGTGGTCCGGGGCCTCGACCGACAGCGGCAGGATCTCGCCGCTGGCCGCGTCGAGCACGTAGGCGCCCAGCTGATCGCCGCAGGTCGCGCCGCCCGCGAAGTCGGTGAAGAAGGGGTTGAAGTCGTCGTCGTTGTCGATCAGCGCAGAGACGACGTAGTCGCCGGAGGCCAGGCCGGTGACCCCCCATGGCGCGCTCACCACGCCCTCTGCATAGGTCCCCAGCCGCTCGCCGGAGCCAGCGCCCCACTCGTTCGAGCCGATGGTCGCCAGGGCGATCGGCGAGCCGAAGCCGTTGGGCGGCGGGAGGTCGTCAGCCTCGTAGATGAGCACGTGCCCGACGCGCCGGTCGAGGAGCTCTCCACCGCTGTCGATGCTCTGGGTGGACGCCGAGCCGCTGGTCAACACGACGTCTCCGGAGAGCACGACCGTCTCCGGGTAGTCGCCGTAGTCGACGAAGGGGGCTTCGTAAGCGCAGCCGAGGAGGAGGGATCCGGTGAGGGTCATGATCAGAACCGGTACTGGACGGAGCCGTGGTAGCGGGAGCCGATGGGCTGCCCGAGGGGATGCTGGACCGTGTCGCCTTGGATGTCCGCGAGCCAGTTCCAGGCGTTCAGGGACAGATCCATGCGCTCCTCGCCGAGGGGCACGTGCCACACGAGCTTGTTCGACAGCACGATGCGACCCGGGCTGTCGGTGTCGACCGAGATGAACCGGCCCTCTTCGTCGAAGCCGCGGATCGGCCAGACCTGCCGGTCGACCCAGTTCGCCTGCATGCCGATGTCGAGGGTCCACGGGCTGCGCCAGGCCACCCCGGCGTTGACCTTGTGGCGCGGGGTGGCGCGCAGGACGGTCTTCTCCTGGCCGACCTCGGCGATGCGCTCGTAGGCGTAGTTGGCGTAGGCGTCGACTCCCTCGATGCCGAAGTACTCGGCGCTGGCCTCGGCACCCACTGCCCGGAAGATCTCCCCCTCGTTGGCGAAGCTGGCCTGGCCCGCGACGTAGGCGCCGATGTCTTCGTCGAAGCCCCCCGCCGGCGCGGTAGAGGAGTCGAGGTCTGTGAGGTCGATGAGGTTGTCGACCTGGAAGCCATAGACGGCCAGCTCGGCGCGGAAGACATCGGTGGAGTGGTCGAGGTAGCCGATCTCGAGCGACGCGATGCGCTCGGGTGCGAGCTCTGGATCGCCGACGGTGTTGACGCGGACGCCGTCGATGCCGCTGTCCAGGTAGAGGTTCGAGTAGGACTCCATGAAGGTCGGGGTCCGGAAGGCGGTGCCGGCGTTCACACGCACCGCGCGGCCCTCGCCCACCCTCGTGACCACCGACAGGCGCGGTGAGGGGATCGGGTTGGCGATCAGGGGGTGCTTGTCCACCCGGACGGCGCCGGAGAGCAGCACCGGCCCGAAGCGCGACTCGTCCTGGATGAAGCCCGAGAAGTGATGCTGGACGTGGTCCGCGTCGAGGAAGCCCCAGACGATGCTCTTGTAGCGGTAGTTCACGCCGACGAGCAGCGTGTGGCGGTCATCTGCTCCGAAGTGGAAGTTGCCGTCCGCGGTCGCGTCGAAGACGTCGGAGAGCAGCTGCGAGGTGAGCGCGTAGCCCTCGGTCGGGTGGTACCAGCTGCCGGTGTCACCGTTGAGGCGGTTGTAGAAGGCGCGCACATGCAGCGGCCCGTAGCCGGCGTCGCCGCGCACATAGCTGTTGCGCTGGTCCAGGTAGAAGTCGCGGAGCGCGCCGAGGCTCATGAACTCGATGAGGCCCACGGCCGAGCCACCGGAGACCGAGACGAAGCCCCTGTCCCCGACTCGCCAGTCGACCTGCCCGTTGGCCTTGGTCATCTCCAGCGCCGTGTCCTGGTCCTCGACGTCCGAGTAGAGGTCCGGACGGGTCGACAGGTCGACCGGCTGGGCCCAGCGGCCGTAGGTCGTGTAGCCGGCGGAGACGCGCCACCCCATGTTGTCCTGCCTGCCGCTCATCATGGCCGAGCCGTCGGCGTAGCCCCCCGTGCCGCCGCCGACGCGCAGCACGTTGTCGTTGGCGGGATCGCCAGGGGTCTTCGTGATGATGTTGACGACGCCGGCGAAGGCGTTGGCGCCGTAGATCGCCGAGCCGGGACCGCGGATGACCTCGATGCGGTCGATCTCGGCGAGGGTGATCGGAAGGGCCTCCCACAGGGTCGCGCCGATGAAGTCGAGGTAGACGCTGCGCCCGTCGACGAGGACGAGGAGCTTGTTGGACAGGCGCTTGTTGAAGCCACGCACCGACAGGTCGGACTGCCCGGCGGTCAGCGACAAGGCGTCCACGCCGGGGATCCGCGCGAGCAGCTCCGGCACGGACGTCGCCGAGCTCATCGCGATGTCCTCTGCCGTGAGGATCGTGATCGCGGCGGGTGCCTCCAGCGGGTCCTGGCCGTAGCGTGACGCCGTGACGACCACCCGGGCATAGAGGTCCTCGACCAGCGCGCCCTCCAGGGCGAGGGACTCGGGCTCGACGGTGGTGGGCTCCTCGATCTCGACCGCGACCACCTCGCCTGCTGCCTGCTCTCGTGCCGCCAGCTTCTCGGCGAGGGCCTGGAGCTCCTCTGCGTGGCGCCGCAGCTCGGCGAGCTCGTCCGCTGTCGCGACCGGGCCGGTGGAGGTGGTCTCGGGGACCTCGACCGGTGCCAGTGCGGCCATGCGGGTCCGCAGGGTCGCGATGAAGCCCTCGACCGCTGCGCGGTCGATCGGCTCTGTGGCCAGGTAGAGCTCGAAGGTCTGGATCGCTTCTTCGTAGTGTCCCGCGTCGGCGTAGGCGCGGGCGATGTTGTAGAGCACGGCTGGGTGGGGGACGAGGTCGTAGGCCTTCTCGAACTTCTCGATGCCGCCGATGTAGTCACCGGTGGCGATGAGCTCGAGGCCCTCGTTGAAGGCTCGTCGCGCCTCGTCCTTCGGGGCCGCGAGGGCAGTCGAGGACCAGAGCAGGGACAGTCCCAGCAGGCAGCGCGAAAAGGAGTTCTTCATGGCCTCAGCAGCAGCAGATCAGTCGTCGAAGGGGTTGGCCTTGTACCCGGCGGGAGCTTCTTTGGTCTCGGATTCGGTCGTCGTCTCGGGTTCGCTCCCGGAGCCAGCGTCCTCCGTCTCGGTGGCGACGACCTCGACGGTCGGGGTCGTCTTGACGGGGACAGGTCGTCTCGGCTCGGGCTCGAAGTCGAGATCGGGGTCTGGCGGGAGCTCGAGGACCGCCGGCGCTTCGAGTCGCTCCAGCGTCGCGTCGATCTCGAGCTCGCTGGAGGTCGAGAGGTCACGCTCGATGCGCGCCGAGACATAGCCGGGCAGGCTGAACTCGAAGCTGCGCAGGTCGGGCGACGCCGTCGACTCCAGGGTCAGGTTCATCGGCGTGTGGCCGAGGACCCGCTCCTGGCTGCGGACCTCGGCCCCCAGCGGTGTCGAGCGCAGGCTCAGCTCCACGCTGCGCGCCGCGGGGGTGGTCGTCCGGGTGGTCGCCGTCTCGGTGTCTTCGCCCATGAGCAGGGCGCCGCCGACGATGAGGGCTGCGAGAAGGACAGCAGCGGCGATGAGCAGGGGCCGCTTCTGCGATGGCCGTGGCTCTACGATCGTGGAGAGCGCCGTGAGGTCCTCTGGTGGGATCTCGCCGCAGGCTGCGAGGCCCTTGATGACGCTGCCCATGTCCGAGAAACGGCCGCTCGGGTCCTTTGCCAGGCAGCACTCGATGAGCCTCTCGAGGCCCTCTGGCAGCTCCAGGTCCGGGTAGCGCTCGGTGAGGCGCGGGATCGGCTCGTTGACGTGGGCGAGCATGGTCGACGTGGTCGTCTGGCCGTGGAAGGGGTACTCGCCGGCGATGCAGCGGTAGAGCAGGACGCCCAGGGCGTAGATGTCAGCGCGCTCGTCGAGGTCGGCCCCCTGGACCTGCTCAGGGGCCATGCAGTGCGGGCTGCCGAGGATCATGCCGGTGACCGTGATCGACTGGTCGCCCTCTGTGAGCTTGGCGAGGCCGAAGTCGACGACCTTGATGTGGTCAGCGCCATCCTCTTGCGCGATCAGCAGGTTGCCAGGCTTGAGATCGCGGTGCACCACCCCGTGGCGATGGGCGTGCTTGAGCGCCCGTGCGACCTGGATCATCAAGGTGATCGTGCGCATCGGCGCCAGCGGCCCCTCCGCCTGGAGCAGGCGGGACAGGGTGCGCCCGCGGACGTACTCCATGACCAGGTAGTAGGTGCCGTCCTGGGTCTGCCCGTAGTCGTGCAGCGTGACGGTATGGGGGTGGCTCAGGCGGGCGAGGGTCGAGGCCTCGAGGAAGAAGCGCCGCTCGAAGCTCGCTGAGTCGTTGGAGTTGGGCGGCTCCAGCAGGATCTTGATCGCCACGCGACGCCCCAGCGGAACCTGCTCCGCCTCATACACCGACCCCATGCCGCCTTTCGCGATGCGACGAAGGACGCGGTAGCGGCCCGCCAGCTCCCTTCCGACGAGGGGGTCCTGCTTGGGGGTGCGCTCGGTGCGCTTCTCCTGAATGTGTCGGTCTCCAGCCTGAGAATCGGAACGGGCATCGCTGATATGCGACGGTAATCGTAGCACTTGGAACCAGCGTCAGCGGCGAGGGCCGCGGTATCGACGGCGGCAGCGGGAGCGGGAGCGGCCAACGTCAGCTCCTCGAGCACGCCAGCGGCTCCCGCTAATCGCTCACCGCCTCCGCAGGACGTCCAGCGCGATGTCCCCCTGCGAAAAGGCCATGTCGAGCACGTGGGACGCGTTGTTCCCCGTGAGCGCCCCCGAGTCCCACGGCACCGGGTTGTCGCGGTCGTCCTCCCCACGCCAGGCCACCTCGAGGGCCGCGGGGGAGCCCGTGCACCCAGCCGTGTAGGCCTCGCGGTAGACCACGAACTCGGCGTCGGTCTGAGGGTGGGCGTAGAAGTCGTCGTTGTGGAACATCGAGGCCGCCAGGACCTCGTCGGCCTTGGGCTCCACGCAGACCATCTCGTCTCCCTCCAGGAAGGCCTGCCCGGGGCTGTCGTGGCCGGAGAGGAAGGTCTTGAAGGCCACGATGCAGCCGCGCTCGTCCTCGCTCGTGCAGACCGGCACCTCCTCGCTCGAGCCCCCGGTGGTCGAGCCGCTCGCCACGCCGATGCCCCAGCCGATGGGGTAGGCGGCGACCAGCCGCTCGCGCAAGGCGGGATCCTCGTCGAAGCGCTCGCTCAACAGCCTGGAGGTGATCTGTGCTCCCTGGCTGTGACCGACGAGGACGAAGTCCCCGTCGACCTCTGAGAGGAAATGGTCGAAGGCGGCCTCGACGTCCGCGTAGGCAGCGTCGAAGCAGGGCTCTGCCTTTCTCTCCTTCTTGAGGTAGGTGCCGAAGGTCACCTGTCTGTATGCCGGAGCCCAGACGCGACAGACCTCTGAGAGCCTGGCCGCTTGTGCCTGGACCGCCGTGGTCTCGTCTTCGAGGTCCTCGATGTCGGCCAGGCCACGAGCGAGCCGCAGGTCCATCGTCGGGTAGACGTAGAAGCAGTCCGTTTCGGGCTCCGCGGGGACCTGAGCTCCAGGTCGACCACGCTCCCGTCCGCGAGCACCTCCGCCATCGAGAGCTCGGAGGTGCAGACCTCGTCGTGACCGGGGCGGCAGAGCCAGCTGTCGTCCTTTGCGTAGTCGACGTCGGTTCGTGTGCGGCAGGGGTTTCCAGAGGACAGCAGGAGCAACATCATGCCGAGGCGGCCTCCCTCGAGTCGGCGACGATCTTCCGGAGGCTGATGCCCTCCTTGAAGAGGTAGCTGCCACCTAGCCCGACGATGAAGAGGAACTGTGTCAGGTGAAAGACCAGCGCAAAGGTCGTGGCGACCTCGCGGTCCACCCCCCAGAGGAGCAGGGACGCGGTACAGAATGCCTCGTAGCTGCCGAAGAAACCGGGCGTCGGGGCCACGGTCATGCCCGTGATCGTGATGGTCCAGGTCGTCATGGCGGTGTCCCAGCGCGCAGGCAGGTCCTCGAAGCCGAGCATCACGAACCACGTCCCGATACAGATTCCGGTCCACATCAATGCGCTCATCGCCAGGGTGGCCGCGGCCTGCAACGGACGCCGGACCAGCGAGACGAGCCCACCGTGGAAGGCCCGCATCAGCCCCTCGATGCGAGCCGCCGGGACCAGGCGCGCGACGAGTCGGATGAGGGGCTCTCCGACCACCAGGAGCAGGACCAGGCCCGCGAGGCCAACGGCGATGAGGGTGCCGACGACGCGCTGGCCGACCGCGAAGACGTCGATGCCCTCTACGACCACTCCCTGTGCGGGCAGATCGACGAAGAAGCCCACCGCCAGCAGCAGGCCCATCAGGCACAACAGGTCGAGGAGACGCTCGACGAAGATGGCAGCCAGGGACTGGCCGAAGGGCACCTCGTCGCGCTCGAGCAGCATGTAGGGGCGGACGAACTCGCCCAGCCTCAGCGGGACCACGTTGATGGCGAGGAAGCCCACCGCGGTGACGGCGAACATCTCCGAGAACGGGATGTCCGGACGGTCCAGCAGGATCCGCAGGCGCAGGCTGCGGATGCAGTGGCTGAAGAGGTAGACGCCGAAGACCGGGACCACGTAGATCCACTGGGCGTCCGACAGCGAGACCTGCATCTCGGACCACTCGATGCCCCAGAGCACCCAGAGCAGGCAGGCCGCCGTGACGAGGAGGACGATCCCGAGCTTCAGCGCCTTCAAGCCACCACTCAGTCGACCAACTCGATCGCCAGGACCTGGATGTTGAGGCCGAGCTCGGAGCTCACGTTCGCGACCTCGTCGCTCCCGTCGGCGATCGCGCCGCCCTGGATCAAGATGCCGGACTCGTCGACCTCGAGGCCGGAGCCGGACAGCGTGTTGCCCTCAAGGGTCGCCGCCACACCGTCGAGCAGCACACCGGCTCGCGCGGAGTCGGTGACGGTGCTGTCGCTCATGGTGAAGGAGAAGGTCTCCGGTGCGGAGCCGCTGTCCCTGCCGGTCACGACGAGGCCGTCCCCGGTCTCGTCTCCCTCCTCCGTCAGGCCGGTGGAGGTCGTGTCGATGTGGAGGTTGTCCACGACCACCTGGCCGCCCTGGACGGCGAGGCCGTAGCCGATGTCCTCGTCGGGCACGACTCCGGTCACCTGCACGTCGACCAGCTCGGCGCTCGTCCCGCTGCCGTCGATGATGATCCCTGTGCGCCTCGAGTCCGTGATCGAGACCTCCTCGACACGCACTTCAGCGCCCCCGCGCACGACGAGCCCCCGGCCGCCTTCCCGCAAGGCGAGGCCGGCGACGGTCATCTCCAGGTCCGAGATCCAGATGGTGGCCTCCTCCGTGCTCCCGACGAGCTCGGACTCCGCCCCGCAGCCGCAGAGCGCGAAGCCGTCCAGGTCCCCGGACGAGGTCGAGAACCGCAGCCCTTCGACGTCGTGGGTGCCGGGCCAGATCATCACCGCGGGGGCGCCCACTTCTCGGGCCAGCTCCAGCGCCGGGGGCAGGCTGCCGAAGGGGGCCTCCATCGAGCCGTCGCCGACCGCGGAGAGCTCCGCCACGTGGATCACCTCGAGGGGGTCCAGCCGCCCGTCCATCCATCCCCACGTGCCGTCGCATGGTGGCTGGATTCCGGCGCCGCCGGAGTCGCTGTCCGTCGGGAGCAGGCTGGAGTCATCCGACGGGCCACACGCGAACAGGACGAGCAAGAGCATGGAGGGATCTTAGCGGCCCGGAGAGGCCCTCACCGGGACGTCCAGGGGGGCGTCGGTCCCGACCGGCCGGTGGAGGCCCGCGAGGGGATGGTCCACACCCTCGAGGAAGGCCCCTGTGGGGAACACCTCGGCCAGCGCGTTCCGCTCGAGGGCATCCAGTGGCCCCACGGCCAGGCCGTAGCCGAAGGCCAGCTCCTCTGGCTCCTCGGCGTCTTCCAGGGCGCGCGCGAGGCAGTCCCGGCGCTTGCCGCAGCGCGCCAGGAGCGCCGCCCCACCGGCCGAGGCCAGCCAACCTTCCGCAGGCGCCTCGGGTCCGAGGTGAGCGACGAGGTTCGCCGCCATTCCCCGTCCGATCGCCGCGTCCTCGGGGGGCTCCCAGTCCCCGAAGGGCTCCCTGGCCTCGTGCAGTCCGACGCCGAAGCGGATCGATGGATCGGAGCTCGTCCCGCCCTCACGAGCGATCGCGATGCCCTCGAGCAGCCGCAGGAGCAGCTCCTCGCGGAGGCCGTCGCCGCGGGCCTCGTGGAGGTCTTCGAGGTCCAGGCGATGGCTGGCCTCTGCGGCGAAGAAGACGAGCTCGGTGGCTCGTGGCATCGGGGTGGGGTCCGGAGCCCATGGTCGCGTCACCAGCGCGGCGATCACCATCGGCAGGGCGAGCAGGCCACGGTGGCGCTCGGCGGTCGCGGCGACGAGCAGCATGAGGCCGAGGACCCAGGGGCCCCAGTAGCGCCCGTTCATCAAGACTGTGACGCCGGGGTCCTCTGGGAGGGCGACTCCGGAGAGCGCGAACCCGGCGGCGAAGGTCAGGGGCAGCGCCACGAGGATCGAGCGCCGCGACAGCAGGGCGGACACCAGCCCGCCGATGAGCAGCGGCGCCGCCGCCCAGGCTCCCGAGAGGAAGACGCGCTCACCGACCACGACCGGATCGATGAGCTGTATGAGCCGCGACAGCGGGGCGCTGGAGAGCTCGGTGAAGCTGTAGCCGATGGAGTCCCCGCCGGCGCTGGGGATCAGGATCCAGCTGACTCCGAGTGCCCACGACACCGCCAGTTTGGCCAGCTCCTTCGGGGAGCGCCGATGGGTCCAGGCGGCGGCGAGCAACAGGGGCAACCCGAACACGGCGGTGCGGCAGAAGGCCAGGCCGAAGCCCAGGGCTCCACCGACGAGCCAGCTGCGCCGGGTCGCGTAGCCCCACAGGGCGAGCATCACGAAGAGCTGCACCTCGTGGTGGTTGCCGAAGATCACGAGCCCCTGGGCGGACAGCGCCGCCGGAGGGGCTGCGTTCAACAGCGCCCATGTGCAGGCGGCCCAGGACCCGCACATGCGGCGAAGCGCCAGCCAGCCGAAGACCGTCGTAGCGGCGGTCCAGGCGAAGCCCTGGAGCTTCCATGCCCACAGGGTGTCGCCGAAGACCGACAGCGGCCCGGCTCCGATGACGCTGACGACCGTGCAGCCGCCGCAGAACTCCTTGTAGCGGAGGTCCAGGAGCGCCCCGCCGAGGTCGCCGTGCACGAGCATCCAGGCGACCGTGGCGTTCCAGGCCTCCTCCACCTCGGAGAGGGAGGCCGGATCGATGAAGAGCCAGTGCGCGTCGAGCAGGATCCGCACCGCCAGCGCCGCGGCGAGGACGGCGAGGTCCCGTTTCTCAGTCCAGGCGAGAGAGCGCAATGCGAGTCGCCTCGATCTGGTCGGGCTGGCCGATGCCCTTCCACTGCTCCAGGGCCAGCTCCAGGACGACGCGAGCGCGAGATGGGGCGGCTCGCCCGGCCAGGGCCCCGGCCAGCTGCAGGGCCCGCGCCACGTCCCCGTCGACGATGCCGGTGCCGAGGAGATCGCGCTGGATGCCCGCCATGTGTTCGTCCCAGGACTGCCAGTCCGCCAGCGCCGCAGAGGTGGGCAACAGCAGCGCGTGCGCGATCCCGGCCCAGGCTCTGCGGCCACCCCGCTCGGCGAGCTGCAGGCCGGTCCGCAGCGCCTCGAGGGCACCCTCGTAGTGTGCTCTCTCGAGGCGGACGATGCCCAGGTTGAGGCAGGGCTCCAGCGTGTCGGGGTTTCCCAGCTTCCGCAGCAGGTCGAGCGCCTCGAGGTAGCCCTCCTCTGCGGCGACGAGGTTGCCGCGCCGGCGCTCCCAGTCCGCGTGGCTGTTGAGCGCGGAGGCGCGGCCCAAGAGGCTGCCCACCTGCTCGTACCCGGCCCTGGCCTCCAGGGTGAGTGCGACGGCCTCGTCGAGCTCGCCGAGCTCGCCGTGGGCTTGCCCGAGCAGCAGTTTGACCTCTGCCAGGCGGCGGATGTCCGACTCGGCCCTGGCGATGTCGGCCGCCCGCCGACCCAGGGAGATGGCCTGGCGATAGCGTCCCTTGAGGCTGGCGCTGCGCGCCATCTGGCAGATGCCCAGGGCCTCGAGCTTGCGGTCTCCGAGGACCCGCGCCAGGGCTACGGCGCGGCGTGTCCTCAACTCGTGGACCTCGAGCGCCCCACGCTTGAAGGCGGCGATGGCGGCCTCGCAGAGCGCGGAGGCGCCGATCGTTGAGGAGCCGTGGAGCTCGACCAGCTGCTCGGCGAGGGTCTCTCCGTCCACAAGCCGGCCTCGACCGATGAGCACCCGCACCCGGACCAGGAGCGCCTGGCCGACCTCGTCGTCGGCGGGCTCCAGGTCCAGCTCCTTGCAGCAGCGGGCGTGCAGCCGCAGCAGGCTCATGGCGCCCGGGTAGTCGGTCCCTTCGTAGCGCTGGGTCGCCCCGAGGCGCAGGGGCTCCAGCGCGTCTCGCAGTCTTCCGGCGGCCACCAGGTGCTTGCCGAGACGGGAGGCGATCCCTCGCTCTTCGACGCCGTGGAGGCTGGCCAGCATGCGCGCGCAGGCCCCGTGGAGCTCCGACCAGCGTCGCTCGTCTCGCACGGATCGCTCCAGGCTCTCCCGCAGCATGGGGTGGGACCAGCTCCAGCCTCCGGGCTCCAGGCGCACCAGGCGCCGGGCGACCAGCGCCTCGGCCAGCGCCGCTGGCCAGTCCAAGCCCGCTTCCTTCAGCGCCAGCCTCCACTCCTGCTCGTCGATGACGCCGCCGAGGAGGGCGGCGAGCTCCAGCGCGATGCGCTCGTCCTCGCTCTGGAGCAGCTCGGAGACCCGGCCATCCCAGAGGCTGTGGAGGTCGTCCGGGATCTCGGCTCTGGCGCCGGCCTTGAGGCGGAAGCCCCCTCGACCGACCTCGAGGAGCTCCCGGCGGACCCAGTCCTCCACGAGCTGCACGGCGAACATCGGGTTTCCGTGGGCGCGGCTCCGCACCTCTCTCGCCAGCTTGCGGTCGAGCAGCAGGAGCTCCTCGATGAGGCGCCGGAATGTCTCCACCGGAAGCGGCTCCAGGCTCAGCGTCCGGCACTTGGGGTCTCTCGAGAGCCCCCCGAGCGCCTCCGCCGTCTCCGCGTCGAGGCCCTCGTCGCGGGCCGACAGCAGGAGCAGCACCGGGCTGGGTGTCTGGTCCTGGGCGTCGAGCACCCAGCGCGCGAAGTCCAGGGCGTCGCGACCCCACTGGAGGTCGTCGAGCAAGACGATCGCTGGCCGATCGAGGCGGCCCAGGTGCCGGCTGAGCATCGCGTAGCGCTCCTCTGGGGAGGAGGTGTGCATCTCCGGCGAGGGGCTCATCCAGTCCGCGAGCGCTCGCCACTCCCAGCTCTCCGCCACCCCTTGGCGCCGCAGGATGCGCTCCAGCCGGTTCTGGGTGTCCTCGTTGGAGAGACCCTCGCAGCCCGTGTGGCGCGCGAGCATGCGGCCGAGGCCCCGAGACCCGGCTCCAGGAGAGTGGGTCGCCGCCAGGATGCGCGCCGCGCCCAGCTCCGCCGCGCGCTCGGTGGCCCACTGGGCGAGGCGTGACTTGCCCACGCCGGGCGCTCCCCTGAGCAGCACGGCTCGAGCCCGAGAGGTGAGCGCCACGTCCCGAAGGGCATCCCAGATCTGGTCCCGTCCCTGCTCCCGTCCCACCAGCGCGACCGTGCGCAGTCCCCACAGGCCGAGTCCGGCGCCGACGAGCCTGGGGGAAGGAGGAGGGGCCTCTGGATGACGCCAGGTCGGGGGAAGCGGCGGGGGCCGGGTCGGGGCGAGCTTGACCGGGGGCGGAGCTGCGAGGGCGTCGTCGTCCGCGATGTCCTCGTCGAAGCCGGCGGCGCCGTAGCCCTCCGCGAGCCAGGCCTGCGTCGGGAGGGAGCGTCCGTGGCCGACGAGGGACAGGGGCACGGTGAGGTTCGCCGCGGCGCGCTTGCGCGGGATGGCCAGGGGAGTGGCCGAGCCGGGAGGGTCCGGCAGGCGGGTGAGCGCGAAGGCGGCGTCGGCGGCGCAAGCGAAGCGGCAGTGCGGGTCCTTCTCGAGGAGCCGGTGGAGCCAGCCGTCGAAGGTGACCGGCAGGCCCTCGCTGTAGGCGAAGGGCTCCGGCTCGTCGTAGAGGTGGGCTTGCCTCAAGACGGCGTAGTCCGTCTCTGGAAAGGGGCTGACCCCGGCTGCCATCTCCCAGGCCATGCAGCCCAGCGCGTAGAGGTCGGTCCAGGGCCCGTAGTCGCGCCAGCGCCCGTGGAACTGCTCGGGGGCCATGTAGCGCGGGGTTCCGCTGGCGCCCCGGTAGCGCTTGCCCAGGGCGTCGCCGGCGTGGGCGAGGCCGAAGTCCGCGAGCTTCAGCCCCGGTCGGGTGTCATCTGGACCCGAGACGAGCACGTTGCCCGGCTTCAGATCCCGGTGGACGACGCCGCGGGCGTGGGCGTGGGCCAGCGCGTCCAGCAGATCCAGGAGCGCGCCCTTGAGATCCGCCCACGTCCGGATGAGGTTGCTGGTCGACATGCTGCCGCCGCTGGCCAGCTCCATCACGAGGTAGGGGCTGCCCGCCAGCATGCGCCCGCCGCTGAGCCGCTCGGCCTCCAGCGGGACCTCGCCGTGGTCGAAGACCAGCACGACGCCTGGGTGATCGAGGCCAGCGACGGCGCGCACCTCGTCGCGGAAGGAGGCCAGGTAGGTCGCGCGTCTGGCCAGGGCGTTCGTGATCACCTTGACCGCGACGGGCACGCCCTGCTCGGGGTGCACACCTCGCCACACCTCCCCCATACCGCCAACTGCCAGGGGTGAGTCGATTCGAAAGGGTCCCAGCAGGATCGCAGCCATCGCGCCGGTGCATCGTAATGCTCCGGGGCCTTCTGCCGTAAGACACCCCAGGGTCGGAGCGTTGTCCCATCCCTGGACAGGTTCTGCACGAACCCTGCTCTACGGACCGAGGTCACACCGTCCATGTTCGGATTCGCGCTCAAGGCCGACGGCTTCTTCTCGAGGACCCGACCGGGCTGGGTGGGGCTCGGCCAGCTCGCCGTCGCGGCCCTCGGCGTCCACCTCGCCGCCGACCGGCTCGACGATCACGTCCTGCAAGGACTGCTCAGGCTCAACGAGCACCTCTTCAGCACCATCGCCGTGAAGCTCAGCCTCGGTGGCATCGAGCCGGACGCCTTCGTCAGTCCCGCCGTGTGGCTGGCCTTGCTGATCGAGCTCGCTGTCGATCTCTACATGTTCTTCGCGATCGCGCTCACCGCCCAGGATCCGGAGCTGGACTGGAAGGGCTACCGGCGCAAGCTCTCGGTCGAGGCGGTCGTGCTCCCGCTGTTCTGGGCACCAGTCGCCCTCGCCGGGAGCTGGGTCGTCGGCATGGCGGTCGAGGACAAGCTCGCCGCCTGGCACCCCGGCGCGGCCATGGTGCTGGGCTGGACGATCGCGGGCCTGGTCGGCTGGCGCCTCGCATGGACCGGCTGGAAGCGCATCGTCGGAGGCCTCGACGTGCCCAAGCGCCGCACCAAGGGCATCGTCTGGGCTCCGGCGCTCCTGCTCTTCGCGGCCCTCGCCGCCTGGCACGGCCTGCCCGTGCACGGGGTGCTGCCATGAGAGCGAAGAAGCGAGTGGCGAGAGGAGGCAGCTTCGACCTGCTCCTGGTCGCCATCGTGGTGGTGGCCCTCTTCGTGCGCACCCCGATCGGTGGGGTCGGCGAGTGGGCGATGTCCAAGGCCACCGGCGAGGCCTACGAGACCAGCCTCATCGCCTCCTTCTCCACCGGGATCTCGGACGAGTTCGCCACGCGCATCGAGGCGATCGTCGAGGCCCCGGACGCTCATGCCATCGGCGAGGGCCCCTTCCCCGAGCCCTACCGCACCGCCGCCGCCGTCGTGCTCGGCTCGAACTCCCTGAAGGAGCTGGACGCGCTCCACGTCGGCACCAACCCGGAGGCCACGCTGGAGATCATGGCCATCGGCGAGGAGGCTCGAGATCGGGCGGTCCAGCGGGCCGTCGCCTCGGGTGAGACGGATCCAGAGGCCTACAGCAGCCACCGGCGGTACCTGCCGGGGTCCGACCAGCGCGAGGGGGACCGCGTCGTGGCCTCGACGATCGGCGCAGCGCGGATGTTGTCGCTGGCGTGGCCGGTCGAGGACAGCTGGCGGGTGAGCAGCGGCTACGGCTACCGGACCCACCCGGTGCTCGGGACGCGCAAGCTGCACAACGGTGTCGACCTCGCTGTGCCCGAGGGCACGGCCATCGTCGCCGCTCAGGACGCCACCGTCTCGGTCGCGGGAGAGGACGCCGTCAACGGCAAGTACCTGGTGCTGGACCACGGCTACGGCGTGAAGACGAGCTACTGCCACCTCTCCCAGCTCTACGTCGAGGACGGCGACGAGCTCGACAAGGGGGTGGAGATCGGCCTGTCGGGGAACACCGGACGCAGCACGGGGCCGCACCTCCACTTCGTCCTGCGTATCGGCAAGGACACTGTCGACCCCGAGCGCTTCCGCCCGGAAGATCAGGGGCTGGCTCTCCTCTGAGTCGTCCTCGGGCGGATGCGGGCGACCGCAGAGGAGACCCGTTGGTGGAGGATGCGGGCAAGGTCACGGGCGTCGTTCGGGACGCTGGCGTCCGCGACGAGGTGGCCGTAGCGACCGAGCATCTTGCTGCACGCGCGGCTGATGGCTTCGTCGCTCATCATCGGGTTCACGCCGACGATCCTCCAGTCGTCCGCGCCGTCGAAGCGGTCGAGGTCCCGCCTCAAGCGACGAGCGAGGAGATCCGTCCGCTTGCGCGGGGGCGGCATCGCATCCGGCACCGTGATGCGCGGGCTGGCCGGCCGGACTCCGGCGCGGAAGCGGAACAGCCCCAGGGCCAGCAGCACCGAGAGGTCCTCGATGACGGTGTCCCTGTCCACCGGGAACATCGCCAGGAGGCTGCTCAGGGGCACGTTCGGGGTCTCTCGCCGCCGCATCATCAGGGCGCGGGTGGTCGGACGGAGGGGCAGGCGCTGAGCCGCGGGCGCGCCTGGAGCGTCGGTGAGCACGTGGTGGGCCCTGGCCACGATCGCCGACTGGTCCGCCAGGCGTCTGCCGGCTTCGTAGATGTGGGGGCCCAGGCTGTAGTGTCCCGGCCGCTCGAGTCGGGGGCCCTCGCGGAAGACCATGCCGTCGTTGTAGAGCCCCTCCACCATGCAGATGAGTCCGTCGGTATCGGCGGGCCGCCCGAGGATGACCAGCGCCTCTGCGTGCGGTCCGTGCAGGATGCCGCTGCGGCGACGGATCCACACGCTCGCCAGGAGGGACAGCGCGGGTCCGTTCGGCTCGAGCCCATCCGGGTGGATGAGGGCGTCAGAGCTCTTTCGGAAGGGGTGACTCATCTTGGAAGAGGGGAGAGTACGGGGAGTCAGCGGGTCTGACCAATGAAAAGAGACACCGAGATGCCCCCGTTCGAGAACCGCGCGATCGCCTCCACATTCCGACCGAGGCGACCCGCGAGGGCGGCGTCCGCACACACTACGGCCACCCGCCAGCCCTGAACCTGCTGCCCGAGGGCGTCTCCGGCCCGTCGGTAGAGCGGGGCCAGCTTCACGTTCTCCGCGACCCTCCGGCCATAGGGCGGGTTGATCATGACCAGTCCCGGACCTGTCAGTTTCCTGTCGAGGCTGGCCGAGATGTCCTTCTGCAGGATCGGCAAGGCGACGCCAGCGCGCTCTGCGTTGGCACGGGCTGCCCGGACGGCGCCGACGTCGCGGTCGGCGGCCAGGACCTCGGTCGGCTCCGGACGGCTCGCGCGGGCCTCGTCCAGCATGCGCTTCCAGGTCCTGGGCGGGAAGGCAGGCAGGGTCGTCACCGGCGGCGTCTGTCCGATTCCCGGAGCGGCCCCCCAGCGAAGGGCCTCGATCGCGAAGGTGCCGGAGCCGCAGAAGGGGTCATACAGCGGCACTCCCGGTTGCCAGCCGGCGGCGACGAGGCAGGCGGAGGCGAGGTTCTCGCGAATGGGGGCCCTGGCGGTCGCCCTGCGCCAGCCGCGCTTGTGCAGCCCCGTGGCTGCGACGATGGACACGACGGCTCGCTTGCCGAG
The DNA here is from genome assembly GCA_036012755.1 of Myxococcota bacterium. Classification (GTDB taxonomy): domain Bacteria; phylum Myxococcota_A; class UBA796; order UBA796; family CAJQPC01; genus JAAESX01. Next base: position 60,059 of record DASCPX010000070.1, read on the forward strand.
GAGGCGGACCCGGACTCCGACGGCGTGCGTCGGTGGCCGCTTTGCTCGGCGTGGTCCACGGAGCGCGTCGCGGACGGTGTGGACCACTTTCTTCGCGACCACGTCGGTGCGCCCCAGGCGTCCGCCGTACACCCGCACGTCGGTGGGCTGTCCCGGGTGGACGAAGTCCTTCCAGGGCAGGCGCGACAGCTCCTTCCTGAAGTGCTCGAGGGAGGGGGCGTGGATCTCTCCGACGCGTATGAGCACCTCTCCGGCGCAGCGGCTCCACAGGGCCAGGCCCGCTGCGTCCACGAGGTCCCCGTCGAGCTCCACGCCTCCCTCGACGGGCACGACCTGCCGCTCCGACAGCGCGCGGACCTCTTCGGCCAGGGCCTCCTCGAGCCCCGGGGCGATGCCACAGAAGAGCCTCATCGGAGGGACTCTTCGTGTTCCGTGGCGAACATGGACAGCGCGTCGGCGAGCTCGTCCTCTCCGCCTTCTCGGGCGAAGAGGGCTGCGAGGTTGCCCGCCTGCACACAGTCGAGGTGGGCGAAGCCGGTTCGGGCGAGGGCCTCGCGCGCACTCACGAGGGACCCGCGCGCCTCCTCGTAGCGTCCCAGCGCGACCAGGCTGGGCAGCTTCAGGGCCCCGATGCTGGACTCGAGGTAGGTCCAGGTGGCCCTGGAGAGCCCAGCGCTGGAGGCCTCGAACCACTCCAGCGCCTCTCCGTGGCGCCCCAGCATCGCGCAGGTCTGGCCGAGGTTGAGCTCGGCGACGTGCTCGTCGGTGCTGCAGGCGGCGTGGAAGCGCTGCCGGGCCTGGCGGTAGCGCATCTCGGCGCGGTCCAGGTCGCCTCGCTGTCGCGCCACCTCTCCGAGCGAGTTGTAGCTGCCGCCCTCTCCGTGGAGCACGTGCTCCCGAGCGAAGAGACCCAGGGCCTCGCGGGAGGCGTTCTCCGAGGCGTCCAGGCGCCCGCTCTGGCAGAAGACATCGGCCAGGGCGAGCTGCGAGCCTGCCTCGCAGAGGGTGTCGCCGCAGACCCGCGAGAAGCGCACGGCCCGAGCCAGGACCTCTCCGGCTTGGGTGAGATCCCCGCGGCGCTGCAGCGCGAGCCCGAGGTTCCACCAGCAGCGCGCGGCCTCCCTCTCGTCGTCGAGCTCCAGGGCGATGTCGAGGGCCTCGTTCATCAGCGCGATGCCCTCCTCGTGTCGTCCTCGCTTTGCGTAGACGGTGCCGAGCTCGCGGAGGGCGAAGACCTCGTGGACCCGCCAGCCGTGTGTCCTGGCCTGCTCGAGCAGCGCGAGGTTGGAGCGCTCCTCGACCTGGGTCGCTCCGCGGACGAGGGCCTGGCGGCTGCGCTCCCGGGCGAGGTTGCCCCAGCGCGCGTCCTGTGGAGGGATGTCTGCCGCTGTCAGGGCCTCCTCGTAGAGCCGGAGGAGCTCGACCGCTCGCTCCAGATCGCCCTGGGCGCGGCAGGCTCGGACCGCGATCATCGTGGGGACGAGGGCCTCTTCGGGGCGGCCGGCCTTCACGAGGTGCTCGGCGTAGCGGGCGTCGATGCCTGCGCCCAGGCGGCCGCCCAGGGCATCGGCGCATGCCCCGTGGTGGCCGGCCAGTCGCTTGCCCCGGCGCGCCGCCAGCACGAGCGACTCGCGCAGCATGCCGTGGACGAAGGTGAGCGCGCCCTCGTCGGGTGCTGTGAGGTTGGCCTGGATGAGGACCTCGATGAGGTCATCAGAGGGGGACAGTCCGCGGATCTGGCAGGCGTCCTGCCACTCGTCGAGCTCGGACCCGGCGCCGAGCACCGCGCCGATCTCCAGGGCCTGCATGTCATCTGGTGGTCTACCGCCCAGGATGCGCTCGAGGGCGCCGCGCCAGATGCCGTAGAGGTCGCTGGGCAGATCCGGCTCGGAGATCGACAGCAGCCAGCCATCGGGACCACGCTCGAGAAGCCCGCGCTGCACCCAGTCTCCGACCAGCTCCACGGCGAAGAGGGGGATCCCGCCGGCGCGGGCCTGGAGCTGCTCTGCCAGGGTCGGGTCCAGGCCGAGCAGGCCCTGGACCAGCGCCGCGCTCTCCTCCGCGTCGAGTGGGCCGACCTCGACCAGCACCGTCTCCGGCTGGGCGATCAGGTCCTCCAGCAGGGCCTCGGCCCGCTTGGGGATCGGGCCGTCGCGCACGGTCAGCACCAACAGACCCGGGATCCGGCGCTGCAGGTACCAGCGCGAGTAGCCCAGGGCGTCCGGCCCCCACTGGACGTCATCGAGCCAGGTCACGACGAGCTCCGACAGGGCCCGCTGGACGACCCCGTAGCGCTCGGCAGGCCTCAGCCGGGTGCGGCCGTCCAGCCAGTCGGCGAGGAGCTGCTCTCCGCCGAGCTGGGCCAGGGCTTGACCTTCGAGCCCTTCCGCGGCCAGCTGCCGGCGGACCAGCCCCGGGAGACCCTGGCGGGGTCCGGGGGTGGGGCTGTGGAAGGCCCGGCCCGCGCGCAGGCCTCCCAGCTCGTGGGCTCGGGCGCAGAGCCAGGCGGCGAGGCGGGACTTGCCCACACCCGCGGGGCCGCGCAGGACCACGCAGCGTGTGCGCCCTTCGACGGCCTCGCCGAGGAGCTCCCAGAGTCGGGTGCGGTGTGCCACTCGACCGATGAGGGGGGGTGGCCGGAGCGCGTAGAGGCCGAGGCCCGCGTAGATCAGCTCCGTGCGCTCCTCTGTCTTGGGTCGAGCCCACTCATCCGGGAGGATCACGGTCGTGTGTGTCTCGCCGAGGTCCAGGAGCATCGCGGCTGCGTGCGCGGCGCTGGGGGGTCGGCCTCGGCGCTCCTTGGCCATGAGGCAGGCGATCCAGCGATCGACGCCCGTCGCTGGCTCCACCGGGAGCGGTGGCACGGGCTGCTCGAGGTGGCCGGAGACAGCGGGGCCCAGGCCACGTCCGAAGGGGGGCTCCCCCGCGATGAGGGTGTAGGCGGCGGCGCCGACGGCGTAGAGATCGGTCTCGACGCCGAAGCTGCGCCACTCGCCGCGGAGCTGCTCCGGGCTCATGTAGGCCGGGGTCCCGGCCGAGGGCTTCGCGGCGCCGGGCTCGAGCAGGCCTTCTGCGAGGCCGAAGTCCGTGAGCACGAGGTCGTCGCCGTCGAGCATCAGGTTTCCGGGCTTGACGTCCCGGTGGACGAGGCCGTTGGCGTGGGCGTGACCAAGGGCGTCGAGCAGCTGGAGCAGGAGGCGCTTGAGGTGGGCCCAGGGGAGGGCGCCCCGGTGCTTCGTGAGGGTGCCGTCGGGGCAGAGCTGCATGGCGAGCCAGGGGGCGCCTGTCTGGAAGCGACCCTTGAAGGCCTTTGCTTCTCGCGGGCTCACCACTCCGAGCTCGAAGAGCTGGACCACGTTGGGGTGGTCGAGGCGGGCCACTGCGCGGACCTCGTTCCGGAAGCTCCGGACGAGCTCCGGTGAGGCGGCGTCCTCGTGCGTGAGGACCTTCACCGCGACCTCCAGCCCGCTGGCGTGCACGCCGCGGTAGACCTCGGCCGCGGCGCCCCTGCCGAGGGGCCCTGTGAGGGTGAAGGGTCCGAGCGAGAAGGACATTGTTAGGAGCCCTTGGAGGTCGCCTTGGGCTATCACGCCATCATCACTGGAGCGTCCGCCGGCATCGGCGCGGCGCTGGCACACGAGCTCAGCAGGAGCGGCTACAGCGTGGGGCTGATCGCCCGCCGCGAGGCGAAGCTGGCGGAGGTCGTGGACTCGGTCCGGGGCTCCGGTGGGGTCGCCGAGTACGCCGTCGCCGACGTGACCGATCGAGAAGCTCTCACGGCGGCGGTGCGCCAGCTCGAGGACAAGCTCGGTCCTTGCGAGCTCATGGTGGCCAACGCCGGGGTCATCGGCATGCAGTTCGCGGACGAGTTCAAGGCGACGGACGTCACCTGGATCATGGACGTCAACTTCAACGGAGTCGTCCACAGCGTCGAGGCCGTGCTGCAGGGCATGCTCTCCCGGGGCCGCGGCCAGCTCGTGGCCATCTCGAGTGTGGCCGGCTTCCGCGGCCTGCCGACCTGGGGGGCCTATTCGGCGTCGAAGGCGGCGGTCAGCACCTTCATGGAGTCCCTGCGCGTCGAGCTGAAGCCCCGCGGCATCACGGTGACGACGGTCCAGCCAGGCTTCATCGACACGGACATGACCGCCGGGAGCAAGAACCCCATGCCGTTCCTGCTCTCCAGCGATGACCTCGCCCACCGGGTCGCCGGCGCCATCGCGCGCAGGGCAGGGGAGTACACGGTCCCCTGGCAGATGGGGGCCCTGATGTGGGTGACACGGCGCTTGCCGAACTGGCTCTACGACAAGGTGCTCTACAGCAACGTCCCGAAGTCGAAGAGGGGCCCCGCCCGCTGAGCGCCCACCTTGGGTGCACGAGGCCTTCTGGTTAGGGGCCTCCACCTGCATTTGGAGCCGCCCGATGATCGACATCTCCGCCATCGAGAAGGTCTACGCCCGCGCCGGTGAGCGCGCTGCTATCGGTCGTCGCCGGCTCGGCCGTGCGCTCACCCTCGGCGAGAAGATCCTCTTCAACCACCTCGTCGAGCCCGAGACCGCCTCCTTCGATCGCAAGACGAGCTTCCTCGATCTCCAGGTCGACCGCGTCGCCATGCAGGACGCCACGGCCCAGATGGCCCTGCTCCAGTTCGTGGTCGCCGACAGGTCAGCGGTCGCCGTGCCCAGCACGGTCCACTGCGACCACCTGATCCGCGCCTACGAGGGCGGCGACTCCGACCTCGCCGTGGCCAACGCCGAGAACTGCGAGGTCTACGACTTCCTGCGCTCGGTCAGCGCCCGCTACGGGCTCGGCTTCTGGAAGCCCGGAGCGGGCATCATCCACCAGGTCGTGCTCGAGAACTACGCCTTCCCCGGCGGCCTGATGATCGGCACGGACTCCCACACCGTGAACGCTGGCGGCCTTGGCATGATCGCTGTCGGAGTGGGCGGCGCCGACGCGGTCGACGCCATGGTCGGCATGCCCTGGGAGGTCCTCAACCCCGGCTACATCGGCGTTCGCCTCACGGGCGAGCTCAGCGGATGGGCCAGCGCAAAGGACGTCATCCTCAAGGTCTGCGAGATCCTCACGGTCAAGGGCGGCACCAACCACATCGTCGAGTACTTCGGCCCTGGCGCCAGCAGTCTCTCCGCCACCGGCAAGGGCACCATCTGCAACATGGGCGCAGAGCACGGCGCGACCACCAGCACCTTCCCCTACGACCAGCGCATGGGCGACTACCTGCGGGCCACCGGTCGCGCCCGGATCGCCGAGCTGGCCGACCGCTACGCCGAGCACCTCCGGGCCGATCCCGAGGTGCTGGCCGAGCCGGAGCGCTACTACGACCGCGTCGTCGAGATCGACCTGTCCACGCTGGAGCCCCACGTCGTCGGGCCCCACACCCCAGACCGGGCTCGGCCCATCTCCGCCATGGCGGCCGAGTGCGAGGCCGAGGGCTGGCCGCGAGAGCTGAAGTTCGCGCTCATCGGCAGCTGCACCAACTCCTCCTACGAGGACATCGATCGCTCCGCCCACATCGCCCGCCAGGCCCGCGACAAGGGGCTCAGCGCCAAGAGCGGCTTCATGATCAGCCCCGGCTCCGACCAGGTCATGGCCACGATCCAGCGGGACGGGCAGGCCTTCGACTTCGCCGACGTCGGCGGCGTCGTGCTCGCCAACGCCTGCGGCCCCTGCATCGGCCAGTGGCAACGGGTGGACATCGACAAGGGCGACGTCAACACCATCATCAACAGCTTCAACCGCAACTTCCGTGGCCGCAACGACGCCAACCCCGCCACCTTGGGCTTCATCGGCAGCCCAGAGCTCGTCACGGCGCTGGCCATCGCTGGTGACATCGGCTTCAACCCGCTCACCGACACCCTCACCGACGCCGACGGCAACACCTTCTTGCTCCAGCCCCCCCAGGGCGAGGAGCTCCCCCCGGAGGGCTTCGTCGCCAAGCTCGACGGCTTCGTGGCGCCCCTGCCCGTGGAGCAGCGCGGATCGGTCGAGGTCGTCATCAACGAGGGCAGCGACCGCATCGAGCGTCTCACGCCTTTCGCACGCTGGAACGGCCGGGACATCTCGGGCCTGCGCGTGCTGGTGAAGGCCGCCGGAAAGTGCACCACCGACCACATCTCGGCAGCGGGACCCTGGCTGAAGTACCGGGGTCACCTCACGAACATCAGCGGCAACCTGATGCTCGGGGCCAACAACGCCTACACGGGCGACTTCGGTGTCGGAATGAACTTCCTCACCGGGGAGAAGGCGTCTCACCCGGACCTCGCCAAGCAGTACAAGGCCGCCGGGCAGGCCTGGGTCATCTTCGGCGACGAGAACTACGGCGAGGGCTCGAGCCGCGAGCACGCCGCGATGGAGCCTCGCCACATGGGCTGCAAGGCCGTCATCGTGCGCTCCTTCGCTCGCATCCACGAGACCAACCTCAAGAAGCAGGGGGTCCTGCCCCTGACCTTCGCGAACCACGACGACTACGACCTGGTGCGCGGCGACGACCTCGTCTCCATAGAGGGCATCGGCTCCATCGCCGACGGGGGCTCGCCAAGGCTGGTGCTCTCTCACAGCGACGGCACCACCGACACCATCGAGACCGACAACACGGTCTCCCGCGAGCAGTTCGAGTGGTACGTGGCCGGCTCGGCGCTCAACAAGATCCGCGGCGCCTGATGCTGTGGCAGAGGACCTGATCGCGGCTGAACCCCGGCGACCGCGTCGCCGCAGTAGGCTTCGGCATGCATCTTCTCGCTTCAGTCGCCCTCGCCACGCCGCTGATCACCTTCATCGAGGCGCCGGGTCTCGGGACCTCCGAACAGGCCGAAGCGACCCACCTTTTGAGCCAGGCCCACGAGGCGTGTCCTGGGGACACGAGTAGAACGGTGACCTTCGGCGCCGAGGACGGGGAACTGAGCGGCCTGAGCGTCGAGACGTGTCCTGGGGACACGAGTAGAACGGTGACCTTCGACGCCGAGGACGGGGAACTGAGCGGCCTGAGCGTCAAGCCCACGGAGCCTTGCTTCGAGCAGGCTCTTCGGAGTCTGGACGCGTCTTCCGTCCCCTCCGGCCACTACGTCGTCGAGCTCCTGGAGATGGAGTCCGCACTGCTCCTGTCCATCATCGGCACCACGGGCGACGAACCCGGGGTCGAGGACATCTTCTCGGATCCCGTGGACATGGCGGCCCTCGACGCAGCGTTCGCGGCCTCCACAGGTGTCGTCGTCGCCGCTTCCCCGTCGGTCACCCCCGTGTCCGCACCGCCGGGTCTGAGCTTCCCGCCGACTCCGGCCCAGAAGTGCGACGGCAAGGAGGGCTCGAACACCTCGCATCGAGCGGAGCTCCTGTTCCAGAACGGCCACGCGATGGTGATGTCGATCTCACCCGAGGACGACTTCTCCAAGTGCCTCGAGACCGAGCTCACCACGCTCCGAGCCGACACCATGGACGGCTCGGTCGTGGTCGACGTCATCGGCACGCACTGATGCTCCTGCTCGCGTCGCTGGCCCTCGGCGCCTCCCGATTCGGTTAGTCCAACCCCATGATTCCCATCCTCACCATCGCGCTCTCGAACCCCAGTGGCGACGAACTCCCCTTCCGAGAGCTGGCCGAGCACGTGAGTCCTGCGGCCTACACCTGCCTCGTCGAGGCCAACGCCGACGGCCCGGTCCTGGTGGACGTGTCGTCGCGTGGCGGCAACCTGTCCGTGAAGCCCGCCAGCGCCCACGAGGGCGACCTCGAGATCTGCGTGGTCGCTGCGGTCCTCGACGCCAAGCGCCCCGAGCTGCCGGATGGCTCAGCCCAGCTGTCCTTTGGCCTGGAGCGTGGCGAGCCCGAGCCCGAGGTCGACCCCATCGAGTGAGGCGACGCAGCGGCTCACTGGAGCCCCCACCAGAGAAGCTCTGAGCTCCCCCCGGTCGGCTCGCCCAAGACCCTCTCGAGGGCAGGAAGCAGCTTCCTCTTCGTCGCGTCATCCGGCGTATCGAGGGCCACGATGGCGAATCCGGCACCCCTCAATCGCTGCACCTCGTCCCCCTCGCAGCGCCCCTCGTAGCGCTCGATGCACTCGACGAAGGCGTCGAGGTCCGGATCCTGCGGTCGCGAGTTCATCTGGGGCAGGTCTCGCACAGGACGCCCGTGGACCTCGTGTCCCGCGAGCCGAATCGGGTTGTTCGGCAGGAGCTTCGGGCCGGAAAGCGGCATGTGCAGCACTGCGCCCTCCGTCTCGTAGCGCTCCCAAGCCCTCCACTCGGCGACGGGGAGCTCCATCGTCGGCCAGGGCAGGCCGTAGCTGGCCACGCTGCGGATCGCGTCGGCGGCCCCGAGGACCAACACCAGCCACAGCCACCTCGATCGCGACACCGCCAGCATGCCGGCGAGGGCCAGGTGGGCCACGACCAGCCCGCGGTAGTAGTGGCCGCCGTGGGCCAGCGACAGGTCCAGCCACTGGAAGACCACGGCAGGCAGCGGGATGTCGTAGACGGGCTCTCCGGCGAAGGCCAGCACCGGCCCCATCGCGACGAGCACGCCCAGGGCCAGCGGGTAGATCCACAGCCGCCGCTTCCCTCCCAGGACCAGCGCCCCGACCAGCCACACCGCCCCGAGGTAGGGGTTGTGGAGCAGCACCGAGTCGACCTGTTGCTCGGGCGCTCCCCACAGCAGGGTGTCGAGGTCCGCGATGGGCATCGGGTGGCCGAACAGGGGCGGGAAGCCGTCCGGGTTGTAGGCGGGGGTGAAGATCGGGTCCAGCTCGCCTGCCCCGACCGGGTCGAGGTAGGCCCGGGCCAGCAGCAGCGCCACGGGCACCAGGGCGCTGGCGGCGACGAAGCGCTTCCACTCCGCTCGGCGCAGCCACAAGAGCCAGGGCAACGACAGCGCCGCGAACATCGCCAGGTAGGGCGAGGTGCAGGCCCCCAGGAGCCAGATCGGCAGCACGACGGCCACTCGCCACAGCGGCCCGCGCGATGCCCACAGGACCACGGCCAGGCACAGGGGCAGCACGTATGACTGGGCTTTCTCGACCTGCCCGGACAGGGCCATCGCCAGCTCTGTCGGGGACAGGGCGTAGAGCACCGCGCCGACGAACACGCCCAGCGGCGAGGGCTCCTCGAAGAGCTGCCAGGCGAGCACGACGAAGGCCGCGGCGCCCAGGGCGGGACCCACCCAGGCCGCCAGGTTGATGAGCGCCGTGACGCTCACCAGCGGCGTCAGCGGGGTCAACACCAGGTGATAGGCCCAGCCCATGAAGGCGGGGGCGCGCTCCTCGGGGAAGCCGGCCTCAGAGGTCGGCGAGGGCCACTCCAGGCTCCAGAAGGCCTGGGAGATCACGTCGGTGGACCAGATGTGCACGCCGTGGAAGGCGTTTGCGATGGTCCTGCCGGCCGGATCGACCAGCCAGCCCGCGTGGAGGGGCAGCTGGATCGCGAGCGCCACCAGGAAGGCCCCCAGGGCCAGGGTCGCGGGCCGCTGCAGGTGTCTCACGGCTTGCCCCGAATGAGCTCCCCTATGCGACCCATCCTGCGGAGCGCCGGGATGAAGCCGACGATGAAGGGTGGGCCGCTGGCGACGATCCACGTCAGCGCGGTGTAGGCGAGGGCGTCGGCCTCGCTCACCCCGAAGGCGCCGAGCACGAACACGGCGGTCGCTGCCGTGCCGGCGGCGGTCGAGGGTGGCAGGACGATCGCCGCCATGCTGCCCAGTGCGATGACGCCACAGACGGCGAGCACGGGGAAGTCGAGCTCCAGCCCCAGGGCCGGGAGCAGGGTCCAGAAGGCCACCACCACCGCGGCGACCTGGGCGAAGGCCAGGACCACGTTCCCTGCCACCGGGCCCCAGGCGGTCATCCCCGTGCCTGCCTGCACCACCGTCTCGCGCACCAGGGCGACCACGCCCTTTTTCTCTGGCTCGGGCTCGCCCTTGCGCAGGCGCCTGGAGACCAGGACCAGTCCGACGCTGCCAAAGACGGCTCCGAAGATGGCGAGGGTGAGCCAACCCTGGGCCTGGGCCGTGCGCGCGGCGCCGACGAGCTCCTCCCACTCGCTGGCTCCGAAGGCGATGACGGCGAGCAGGAAGAGGCCAAAGACCGCGGCCTCGATGAAGGCCGTGATGCCCACGGCGGCGACCGCGGCGGGAGCGGGCACGTCCAGCTCCCTCTGCAAGAGCCCCATCGCGATGAGGTCTCCACCACGGATCGGCAACAGCGCGTTCATCAGGCCGGAGAGGAAGCCGATGCTCATCACGTGGAAGAAGGGTGTTCGCCTCCAGGCCAGCAGCGTGACCCAGAGGCGGACCTCGTGGAGGAACAAGCCAACGAGCTTGATGCACATGCCGGCGAGGACCCAGCGCATGTCCGCCTGTCGCACGGCGGCGAGGACCTCTCCGGGCTCGGCGGAGTACAAGAGCGCGCCGACGATCAGGGCCGAAGCCAGGATCTGCACGGGCAGCTTCCAGCGTCGGCGCTCGCTCATCGGTCCACGCACTCCACGGACAGCGTGAAGGCCCCGGTCACCCCGAGCTTCCCGTCCACTCCGAGGAGCCATGTCTGGGGGTTGTCCTGGGTCACGAGCCGGAACTCGCCGTCGCCCTCGAGCACGTCCGCCTCGCAGGCGGTGACGCTGTGTTCGAGATCCGGGCAGCCCTCGTGTGGCCAGCTGGCGGCGAAGAGATCGAGGTCCTCGCAGGGGCTCTCCAGCGTCACGGTGGCGACCATCATCGGCTCCATGCGGAAGCTGTAGACGCGCTCGGGGCCGTCCCAGTCGTGGTGGATGGGTGCGCAGAACTTCTCCATGTAGAAGTCGTTGCTCCAGGCCGAGCGCCCCCCGCGCGTGTGTCCGTCCAAGCTCGATCCGCAGTGGACCTCGGCGGTGACGCAGCCCTCTTGCGGGGTGCCGTCTCCCTCTGGGCAGGGAGGGTCGTCCTCGACCACCGGGTGCTCCTCGACGACGGGCTCGACGGGCTCGAAGAAGTCCACGACAGCGAGGTCGCAGGCGACCTGGAGCAGGATCACTCGATCCGACCCCCGGCCCTCTCCCAGGCGACGACTCCTCCGCGCAGGGCGACCACCTCGTCGAAGCCTCGCCGGCGCAGGAAGCGCGTGACGCGCATCGCCGAGGGGCCGTCCTCGTCGTAGGCGACGATGCGCACGTCCGGGGGCAGCTCGGCGAGCTGGATCATCACGTCGATCTCGCGCATGTGCTCCGCACCCGGGAGGTGTCCCGCGGTGAAGTCCTCTGCAGCGCGGACATCGAGGAACCAGGCGCCCTCGATCACGGCGTCCGGGTCGATCCACCACTCCGGCTGCTCCGGGTCGAGCTCGTGCTCGGGGATCCGCTCCTTGTCCACTTCCCTGGCAGCTGGCGCGCTGCGAGCCAGCTCCTCGGCCCGCTGCTTCATCTCCGCCTCCGAGATGCGCTTGCCGACCGCCTTGGCCAGCCGGAGAGGGAGCTTCGCGAGCTTGCCGATCATGGCGTCGAGCTTAACCGCCCCGTGACCCAGGTCAGCTCGCGGAGGCGCTCGGCGAGGGCTGCGGAGGGGGGCTCGGAGAGGCGCCAGCCCCAGTTCCCCTCGCAGGTGCCGGGCACGTTCATGCGGGCCTCGTTGCCCAGACCGAGCAGGTCCTGCATGGGCGCGATGGCGTCGCTGGCGATGCTGGACCAGGCGAGTCGAACCAGCTCCCAGGCCTCGCCAGAGGACCGGGTGCAGACCCGGAAGCGGTGCCTGACCTCCTCGGGCGCGGACTCGTACCAGCCTGACGCCGTGTCGTTGTCGTGGGTGCCGGTGTAGGCCACGCAGTTGGTCGTCTCGAAGTCGTGGGGCAGGAAGGCATGCCGCATCTTCTCCGAGCCGAACGCGAACTGCAGCACCTTCATGCCTGGGGCGCCGAGGGCGTCTCGGAGCTCCTCGACCTCAGGCGTGATGAGCCCCAGGTCCTCTGCGATCAGCTGCTTCCTGGCGTCGAGTCCGAGCCTCGAGAAGAGCTTCATCCCCGGGCCATCGATCCACTCGCCGATCATCGCGGTCTCGGCGGACAGGGGCACGGCCCAGGCCGCGGCGAAGCCACGGAAGTGGTCGATGCGCACGCGGTGGACGTGCTCCAACACCCGCTCGAAGCGTGCCCTCCACCAGTTGTAGACCGCCTCGCTGTCCCAGTCGTAGTGGGGGTTGCCCCAGAGCTGGCCGGTGGGGCTGAAGTAGTCCGGTGGCACGCCGGCGCGCTTGTCGAAGTCGAAGATGCCGGGCTTGGCTCGGGCGTCGCAGCCATCACCGCTCACGAAGATGGGCACATCACCGATGAGCTGCACGCCGCGGGACTCGGCGTGGGCTCGCAGGCCACGAAGCTGTCGGTCGCAGAGGAGCTGGAGCGCGACGGCGTCGTCACCAGCGAAGGCTCCCCAGGCCTCGAGCCACTCCGGGATCGGCTCCGAGCGACCGTGGGCCCGCGCGGCCTTCCGCAGCAGCGGCTCCTTCTCGCGCCACACCGCCTCCCAGTCCACGGTGGAGTTCGGGTAGCGCGCAGCTGGAAGATCGGAGGCATCGAGCAGGCCGTCGTCGACGAGGTCCTCGAGGCTCAAGAGCGCCGGCTCGACCGCGAAGGCCGAGGGGGAGGCATAGGGCGAGTTGCCGGGCCCCACGGGGTTCAGCGGGAGCCACTGCCAGCGGGTCTGACCTGCCGAGGCGAGCCAGTCGACGAAGTCGCGAGCGGCGGGCCCGAGGTCGCCGATCGGCCCGCGCGAGGGCAGGGAGGTGATGTGGAGGAGGACGCCGGAGCCGCGCATCGAAGGTGTTCCGTCAATCGGAGGTCAAGGTCCTATCGACCGGGAACCCGACCTGCGATCACAGGTCGGACCTTCCATGCGACGCCTCGCACGCCCCCACGTCCGACCACAGCAGCTGGCCATCCCCGTCATGAGCCTCTGTGCGGCGCTGGTGCCGGTGTTGGTGGCGGGCGCTCAGTTCGTGGACCTCGCGGTCATCGAGTCGAGCCTGCCTGCCATGTGCTGTTGCCCGGACGCGGAGCCCTTCCACCTCACGGTCTACGTGCACGACTGGGGCTGGGAGATCGACGGCAGCGACGAGGCCCTCTACGGCCGCGCCACGGTCGAGGACCTCTCGGCTCTGCGCGAGGTGCTCGTCGACGTGAAGTCACGCCATCCCCACGAGGGCCAGATCGTGATCGTGCCCGACTCCGGCATCTCCTTCGGCCGAGTCGTTCGCACCCTTGACACCACCCGCTCCTTCGAGGGGCAGGAACTCTTCCCCTGGCCCGTGTTCGCGGGCGGCATCATGGAGTAGGCATGCGACGTCGAGACAACACCCCGGGAGAGCTCAACCTGGTTCCGATCATGAACCTCGTGAGCATCCTCATCCCCTTCCTGCTCGTGGCGGCGCAGTTCGTGAACCTCGCGGTCGTGGACACCTCGCTCCCGGGCATCCAGAAGGACTCTGACGTCCCGGAGCCGCCGGAGCGCCAGCTCAGCGTCGCCATCACGGAGAGCCAGCTGATGGTGCTCGGCGCCAACGACGTCCTCGGAGTCGAGGACACCGGCGGCTACGCCATCCCCAGCGAGGGGCAGGATCTCGACACCGCCGAGCTCACCCGCGTCCTCGGCCTGGTCAAGGACGAAGCCCCGCAGATCGAGGACCTCGTGCTCGTCCCCGATGGCAGCATCTCCTACGAGCAGCTCATCGACGTCATGGACGCCGCCCGCAGCGAGTCGATGGACGAAGGCGGCCGCCTGCTGTTCCCGAACCAGGTCATCGCTGGGGGGACTTGATTATCGGTGACTGATGTGGCTCCTCCTCCTCGCCGTCGCCCTCGCCGAAGTCCGCCTCGAAGGCACTCCAGAGGTCCCGGCTGACCTCGCAGAGAGGCTCAGGCCCTACCTCAGTCCGCGCAGCGCAGCGCTCGTCGATCTCTCACCTGATGGGAGCGAGGTGCTCGTCAGCACGCGCTTCGGCGAGACCAGCCAGATCCACCGGGTGTCGACCCCGCTCGGCATGCGCGAGCAGCTCACCTTCCTCGAGGAGCCGGTCAGCGGCGTCGAGCCGATCCCAGGCTCGGAAGACCTCTTGTTGCGAGCTGACATCGGCGGGGACGAGCAGTGGCAGGTGCTCCAGTGGTCCGATGGGCGCACGACGCTGCTGAGCGACGGAGAGCATCGCCACGGCGGGCTCCTCTACGACCGCTCGGGCGAGGTCCTGGCCTTCACGAGCAACGCCCGGAACGGCCGCGACACGGACGTCTACGTGAGCGGGCCGCGCATGGAGGAGCCCCGGCGGGTCACGGAGTTCGAGGGCGCCTGGCACGCTCGCGGCTTCAGCGCTGACGGCCAGTGGCTGCTCGTCGGTCACTACGAGAAGGTCGATCGCACCGAGCTCTGGCGCGTCCATCTAGCCAGCGGCGAGGCCGAGCGCCTGACCCCAGAGGACCACCCTGCCGCCTACCACGGCATCTTCTCGTCGGATCCCCAGGTGCTCTACGTGCTCACGGACCGCTTCGGCGAGTTCCGCCAGCTCTACCGCCTGGACCTCGAGGTGCGTCGAGAGTCGAGAAGGTGGACGCTCTTGAGCGAGCAGATCCCCTGGAACGTCGAGGACCTCGAGCTCTCCCCCGATGGCCAGACGCTGGCCTTCGTCGTCAACGAAGAGGGCTACCGCAGCCTCCGCCTCATGGACACGGAGACAGAGGTGATAAGCGAGCCGGCTGGCCTCGACGCCGGGCTGGTGACCGGGTTGAGGTTCGCCCGGGACGCCAACGTGCTGGGGCTCACGATGTCCGGCCCGACCATGCCCGGGGACGCCTTCACCCTGGACCTCGACAGCGGTGAGCTGACGCGCTGGACCCGGAGCGAGCTCGGAGGCCTCGACGAGGGCGACCTCGTCAGCCCCTCCCTGGTGCGCGTGGAGAGCTTCGACGGTCTCGAGATCCCCGCCTTCGTCTACCGCCCGAGCACGCCGGGGCCCCATCCGGTGGTGATCTTCATCCACGGCGGGCCAGAGGCCCAGGCGCGACCGAAGTTCTCGGGCCTCGCCCAATACCTCGTCCGCGAGGAGGGCATGGCGGTCGTGATCCCCAATGTCCGCGGCAGCAACGGCTACGGAAGGACCTACCTCGGCCTGGACGATGGCTACGATCGCGAGGACAGCGTGCGCGACATCGGCGCCGTGCTCGACTGGATCGCCGAGGATCCGGAGCTCGACGAGTCCCGCGTGGCGGTCCGCGGTGGCAGCTACGGGGGCTACATGGTCCTCGCCTCGCTGGTCATGCACGGCGATCGTCTGAAGGCCGGCATCGACAACGTCGGCATCTCGAGCTTCGTGACCTTCCTCGAGAACACGAAGCCCTACCGGCAGGATCTCCGGCGGGTGGAGTACGGCGACGAGCGGGACCCGGAGATGCGGGCCTTCCTGGAGGAGATCAGCCCGGTCGCCCACGCGGACGAGATCACCAGCGCCCTGTTCGTCGTGCACGGGGCCAACGATCCCCGGGTTCCGGTGGGCGAGGCCGAGCAGATCGTCGCCGCCGTGCGCGGCTCTGGCCAGGAGGTCTGGCTGATGGTGGCGCTGGACGAAGGCCACGGCTTTCGCAAGAGATCCAACCGGGACCTCTTCTACGAGCTGACGGTGTTGTTCCTCCGCCATCAGCTGATACCGAATTGAAAGCGACGGAGAACGGGCTAATTCCATATGTTCACCCCTCGATCCCCCAGGAGTCCGCCGTGTCCGTCCTCGTCTTGTTGCTGAGTGGTTGTGAAACCACCTCCGATGTCGATGCCCAGCAAGCTTGGGTCGATGTGGACACCGGGCTCTATGACGACCTGGATCCCTCCGAAGGAATCGCCTGGGACGACCCGAACTATCGGCCAGAGATCGACCGCTGGGCCCCCTACGGCGTGCCCATCGACCTCCCGCTCGGGACCTCGAACGCCGAGAACGTCGCGGACGCTCAGTGGAAGGGCGAGGGGGAGGACGCCAAGCTCGGCATCAGCGTGCGGAACGCTGGCGACGTCAACGGCGACGGCCTCAACGACATGATCATGGGATCGCTGAACGATTCGACCGGCTCGAGCATCGACGGCGCGGCCTACATGAACCGGGCCAAGTTCGACACGGCCGGCTCCAACAAGCGCGCGGACGCTTCGAAGGGACGCTGGTACGGGAGCCCGGCGGAGAAGGCGGGCGAGCAGGTCAACGGCGGCGGCGACATGGACGCCGATGGCCTGGACGACTGGATCATCGGCGCCCGTTCCTGGGACGACTCGGTCGACACCTGGAAGGTCAACTCCGGCGCTGCCTATGTCGTCTTCGGCTACCACCGAGGCAACAACACCCTCCCCGCGAGCGAGTACCGGATCGACGGAAACGCCGCGAACCAGTTCTTCGGCGCGGGCATGGACATCATCGGCGACGTCGACGGCGACGGCTACGACGACCTCGGCATCGGCGCCACGGGCGCGGACACCAACGGTACGAACAGCGGCGCGGTCCATGTCTTCCTCGGTCCGGTCACCGCGGCCACGGACGCCTCCGCCGCCAGCGCGAGCATCGGCGGCGAGAGCGCGGGCGACGCGGTGGGCACCCGGATCTTCGGGCTCGGCGACGTCGACGGCGATGGCGCAGACGACTTCGGTGTCGGCAACCGGGCAGAGGACACCAACGGCACCGACGCTGGGGCTGTCTACATCATCACGGCCAGCACGATGCCGACCGACCTGGGCGACGCCGACTTCATCTACCGGGGCAACACGGCGAGCTTCGAGGCGGGGAACTCCCTGAAGCACGCCGGCGACCTCGATGGCGACGGCAAGCAGGACTTCGTCGCTGGCGCCCTGGGCCACGGCGGCACCCTCGGTGGCGCCTACGTCGTGCCCGGCGACACGGCGAGCGGAAAGCTCGGCGCTGTCGCGACCGCGAAGGTCTATGGCCAGCTCGCCGGCGATCAGCTCGGCTCGGACGTCGCCGTCGGGGACATCAACGCGGACGACATCGACGATCTCCTGGTCGCGTCGAATCGCCAGGGCTCCACGGACCGTGGCGCCTTCTACGGCTTCTACGGTCCGGTCACCGGGACCATCGCCGCCTACAGCGCGGACGTGAAGGTGGTCGGCGTGGCCAGCTCCGACAAGTTCGGCTCCTCCCTCGACTACATCCCGAACACGACGGTGGACGGCAAGAACACCGTGGTCGCCGGGGCCAGCTCACGCGGCACGAACAACAAGGGTGCCGTGTACCTCTTCCACGTGGACTGATCCTCGAAGGGGCGACCTCTGCAGGTCGCCCCTGGCCGTGAGCGGGCAATCCCCCCGGGAATCCCTCAATCCACCCTGAACAGGTAGACCGCGCCCTTGTCGCCGCTTCCGCGCTTGGAGGCGCCGACGACGACCATGTTCCGGCCGGCGAAGTCCGCGTCCTCGACGTAGTCGACCCAGCTCCCGAAGTAGTCCCCGGCGCCGACACCGACGATCTTGGCGTCCGAAGCGTAGGCCTGGATCGTTCCGCCGCCGCTGAAGGGGCCGTAGAAGCCGTAGACCGCGCCGCGATCGTTGGTCGCCTGGCGGTTGGCCGCGACGAGGACGTCCGCGACCGCGTCGCCGTTGATGTCGCCGACCGCCACCGAGCTCCCGAACTGGTCGCTGGTGAGCTGGCCGGAGAACTTGACCGTGGCCACCGCGCCCAGCTTCGCGCCGCTGGTGACGCTGTCGCCCTCGAGGTAGTAGGCCGCACCGGTTCCACCGTGGCCGAGCGCGCCGACGACGATGTCTGCGAAGCCGTCTCCGTTCATGTCGCCGCCGTCTGCCACGCCCGTTCCGGCCTGGCTGCTGGCGAGGTTGCCGCGCACGATGATGTCGGCGTCGCTGAGGTCTGCGGGCATCGTCGAGGACGTGATGATGTAGACCGCGCCGGCGTCCGTGCCCGTGGTGTCCTCGAAGCGCACGCCGAGGGCGAAGTCGTCGAAGCCGTCGCCGTCCCAGTCGCCGATGCCGCGGATGCGGGCACCTGCGCCGTCTCCAGCGCTCTCTCCGCCGATCGTGGCGTCGGCGCTGGCCGAGCTCGTGTCGGAGGTGACCGGTCCGTAGAAGAGGTAGGCCGCGCCTGAGCTGGCGCCGTTGTCGTCCGCGCCGGTGGCGCCGATGACGATGTCGTCGTAGCCGTCGCCGTCGATGTCACCGACGATGTCGGCGCCAGCGCCGAAGTAGTCGTAGGCCTTGTCGCCGTCGATAGAGGCCTCGGCTCCGGTCGGGAGGTCGTTTGCGCCGCGGGTGAAGCCGTGGACCACGTGCACGATGCCGTTGTTGACCTTCCAGGTCTCGACCGTGTCGTCGTAGTAGCGGCCACCGACCACGAAGTCGTCGCTGCCGTCGCCGTTGAGGTCGCCCCCAGCCCCGAGCGCTTCGCCTGCACCGCTGCCGGAGAGGCCGTAGTAGCGACCCTTGGCGCTGCCGATGTTGGCGTCGGTGGTGGAGAACGCGCCCTTCTGCATGTAGGCCGCGCCGTCGCCGCCGCCGCTGCCCGACTTGTAGAGCGAGCCGGCGATGATCTCCTGCACGCCGTCACCGTTGAGGTCGCCGCCCGCAGCCACCGAGATGCCGAAGCGGTCGCCGTCGCTCTCACCCTTCCAGGTGACGTGATCGATGGTGTCCGCGCGGCTGGTGCCAAGGGGGATGTCGATCGGGTAGCCGTCGGGGGCGGTGCGGTCGATCCAGGGCTTGTAGCTGGGATCGTCCCACTGCACGTCGTACTCGGGCTCGGCGAACTCGCCGGTGTCGGCCTCGAGCTCGAGCTCGCCCTCGGTCGCACAGCCGCTGGTCAGGGTGGCACTGATGAGACCCGCGCCAGCGAGCGCGAGGATGGAGAACCGTTTCGTCATGGGGGGCACCCTGTTTGCAGATGTACAAGGACTTCCTCGGACCGGGATCCCCCTGGCTTTCGGCTTTTTTCCGATAGGCTCCGCAGCCATGGGAGAGATGTCCGTCCGCCGCAAGCTCGCGATCGCCTCCTGGGAGGCCCCTCGCGAGGGGAACATCTACGGCAAGCTCACGGTCGACGCGACCCAGGCGGTTGCCTACATCGACTGGGCGCGGGAGCGGACCGGTGAGAAGGTCACCATCACCCACCTCGTGGGCCGCGCCGTGGGCGAAGCGCTGAAGCAGACCCCCTCGCTCAACGGGCGCATCGCCTGGGGTGCCTACCACCCGCACGAGACCGTCGACGTGAGCTTCCTGGTCGTGCTGGAGGGGGGCAAGAACCTCGCCAAGGCCAAGATCGAGCGGATCGACGAGAAGTCCTGCGCAGACATCGCCGCAGAGGTCCGCGAGCTGGCGACTCGGCTTCGCGAAGGGCGGGACGATGCCTTCAAGAAGTCCCAGGGTCCGCTCGCGATGCTGCCGACCTGGATCATTCGCCCCCTGGTCCACTTCACGGGCTGGCTGACGTCATCCCTGGGCGTCGAGGTCGGCTCCCTGGGGCTCGAGCGCTACCCCTTCGGCAGCTGCATCATCACCAGCGTAGGCATGTTCGGCATCGACGAGGGCTTCGTCCCGCCGACCCCCTGGGCGCGGGTGCCGGTCTACGTGCTCATCGGTGCCATCTCGGAACGACCGGCGGTCGTCGACAGCGAGCTCGTCGTGCTGCCTCAGCTGACGATCACCGCGACGATCGACCACCGCTTCATCGACGGCTTCCAGGGCGGCGTGCTCGCGAAGGTCATCCGCAGCGTGCTCGAGAATCCCTGGCAGCTCGAGGGCATGGACGGCCCCCCCGGAACTCAGTCCTCGTCTTCCGAGGAGTAGTCAGGCAGCTCCTGCCCAGCCAGGGTCAGGAGTGTCTCGTCGTAGAAGTCGACGACGTAGACGACGAGGGGCTCGGGGTCTCGTCGCATGGCGGCCAGGTGCTCGATGTAGGACCAGTGAGTCGTGTCGTCGTCGAGCTTCACCAGGTGAAGGCTTCCGACCATGCGCTCGATGACGTCGGTGCCGTCGATCTTCTCGAAGCGGATCGCGACGAGCTCCATGTCGTCCTCGGTCCCCCAGACGAGCGCCTCTCGCCAGGCGGTGACCCACTCGATCGTGATGACGTCGTGGACCGTGTTGTCGAGCACGCAGCTCTCGTCGTACTCGGGCTCCGTGTCCCAGGTGATGTCCCACTCGTCGACCTGTCGGCGGTCGATGAAGACGTCCTCGACGAGGATCGCCGTCCACACCTCCGAGAGCGGAGCGTCGATGCGGCCCGCAGCGTGGACCCAGTCGTAGTCGTCCTCCTGCCCGCTGAGGACGTTGAGGGACTCGGTCTCCGGGAAGCTCGCCGTGTTGTCTTCCAGCGCCCTGAGCCCCTCGGGTATCGGGGGGAGTTCGTCGGCACAGGCGAGGAAGAGCAGCATGGGCGAGCTTAGCGCTCCGTGGCGTCCATGGTCATTCGCCGCGTGAAGTCGTCCCAGTGCACCGGGCGAGCCTCGATGGTGATCCGGTGGCCGAAGCGGTAGGCCTCGATGTCGGGATTCCGGGCGGGCGGGAAGCGCACGACCAGCTTCTTGAGCGGGTGACCCGGTGGGTGCCCCTGGACCGTGCGGCCGCGCTTGAGGTCCTCTGGCAGGTCGCCGCTGGACCGCGAGACGCCGTCGACCTCGATGACGAAGGACAGGGGCCCGATAGCGGCGAGGATGTTCTCCTTCGCGGCCTCCGACAGGCTCCGTTCGAGCAGCGTCTCCATGATCTCGACCAGCGGGATCGAGAAGTCAGGGAGGGGGGCGGTGTCTTCCTCGGTGGCGGGGTCGACAGGAGCATCCGGGATGGGCTCGGGGGGCTCCTCGGTCCAGACCGGCGCGATGATGTCCTCCGTCCTCGGCGGCGGGGGAGGCGAGACCTCGGGGTCCGTGATCTCCTCGGCGGTGTCGACCATGCCGAGGGTCGAGCCCGTCAGGTCGCGGTTGGCGCGGTCGAGGGCGTCGGCGGCATTGGTCAGGGCGTCCAGCAGCGCCACGAGGTCTTCTGGCGGGCGGGTCGTGCGCTTGCGAACCATCGACACCGAGTCCTTCTCTACGAGGGCGCCGGGGTAGCGGCTGAAGAGCTGGCCGAGGCGGCGGGCGACGGTCTTGTTGGAGAGCAGCGCGATGATGTGGCGCTCGCCGATCCCCTGGATGCGGAGCAGGTCGTCCAGGGCCTCGTTGCCTACTTGGATGTCCTGGAGTCCCGCATACTTGCCCATGGCCGCTGCGCCCTCCTCACGGCGCAGGACCAGGCCGGTGGCCAGCAAGGTGTCCGTGGGGACCTCGATGTGCAAGAGGCCGATCGGCGCGGGACCGCGCTCGATCTCGACGGCGCGTCCCTTCCAGTTCCCGGCCACCTGGGCGGGCCGCACGAGGTCGCCAGCGTCGAAAGACAGGTCGTTGGCCTTCGCGAAGTCCTCCCAGAGCTGCAGGCTCGGGTCTCCGGCCTTGCCCAGAGCGCTCCGTAGTTTGAGGCCGATGACCACGAGCGCGAGCAAGGCAACAGCGGCGGCGATCCAGTTCATCAGTTGGATCATAGTACTTGACACGTCAAGAAAAGGTTGATCTCATCGATAGGACGCAGCGAGCAGGGTTGCAGTGCGAAAGCGGATGTTGGTGAGAGTGGCGTCGACGGCCATCGTCTTGGCGATGGGCCTGTTCTGTACGGACATCGCTCTGGACGGCACGGCCCAGGCGGACCTCGGGCAGCCTGGCGTCGAGGAGCCCGAGCCGGACTGGGCGCCGCCTGACTGGCACCCCGACAGCGAGACCCTCCTGGGGCTCTCTGACCTGGACGCCGTGGGTCCGCGCGAGGGGCTGCGCTTGAGATCGCAGGCTGCCTTCGTCTACGACGTCGACTCGGGAGAGGTGCTCTACGAGAGAGCGGCGGACGATCGGCGACCGGTCGCTTCGCTGACCAAGCTGGTGACGGCGCTGGCGGTGTCCAGCGAAGAGGTCGATCTCGACGCCGAGACCTGCGTCTCCGAGCTCTTCTGGCCCTCGAGGTCAGGGGCGCGCAGCCGGATGTCGACGGGGGAGTGCTACACGGGCTGGGACCTGCTGGGCGCGGCGCTGGTCGCCAGTGACAACCGGGCAGCCTACGGGCTCGGGGTCAGCTCCGGGCTGAGCTACTACGACTTCATCGCACGCATGGACGCCGTGAGCGTGGACCTCGGCATGACCCAGTCCACCTGGGCCGACCCCAGCGGGCTCGAGGACGACAACCTCTCTACTGCCCGGGACATGACCCGGGCGTCCCTGGCGGTGGCGGTCCACCCGGTCCTGTCGATTCCGGCATCAGCGCGGAGTTGGACCACGGAGAAGACAGTCGAGGTGGGCATCGGGCCGCGCGTCCGCTCGCTGCACACGACGAACCGGGCCTCTGGGCGCGACGACATCGAGTGGCTCTCGGCGAAGACCGGCTACACCGACACGGCGCGCTACTGCTTCTCGGGGGTCTTCCGGACCATGGAGGGACGGACCATCGCGGTGACGCTGCTGGGAGCGAACCGCGGGCACCACCGCTGGACGGACCTGGACCGGGTCATCCGGAGTGTTTGGGACTGAAGCGGGCGACGAACTCCGCCATGCGCCGGATGCCGTCGAGGGTCGGCGCGCACACCTCTTCCAGGTCCGCGCCCTCGGCCAGTGCCGCGGCGCCGTCGAAGTCCACGTAGGCCAGGCGGAAGCTGAGCTCGCCGGCGGGTCGCATGAAGTCGGCGCCGGGGAGCACGGCCACCCCGGCTCCCTCGAGCAGCTCTTCGCAGAAGGCCCCTGCGTCGCCGCCGCCGGGGATCAAGCCGACGAAGTAGAAGGCGCCGGTGGGCTCATGGATCTGCACGCCGGCCGAGCGCAGCGGCCCGGTGCAGCGGGGTACGAGCCACCTCAGCACGGCGCGCTGTCGCTCCAGGAAGCCAGTCAGATCCTCGTTGAAGGCAGTGACTGCGGCGTACTGCGTGGGGGCGGAGACCGCCGAGAAGGTCTCGCTGGCGACCACTGACATGGCTCGGTGGATCCAGGAGAGCTCCTGTGGGACGCGCAGGGTCCCTACGCGCCAGCCGCCTGCGCCGCACCACTTGGACAGTCCCCCGGAGACCAGGGTGCCCTCCGGGTAGAACTCTGCGAGGCTCCGGTGGTCGCCGTCGTGGGCCATCGGCCCGTAGATCTCGTCGCTCACCACGAGCACGCGGTGCCGCCGCAGCACCTCGGTCAGCGCCCGGAGCTCGGCGGGGGTGTAGGAGAGCCCGTCGGGGTTGCCCGGGTAGTTGAGGATCAGGAGTCGCGCTCGGTGTCGTGTGGAGCAGTGCCGGTCCAGCACCTCCGGCGTGAGCCGCCAGCGACCCGAGAACGAGGTCGGCAGCAGGGTGCAGGGGCGACCCGCGATGCGGGCCTGGGGCGCGTAGCTGACCCAGCAGGGCGATGGCACCAACAGCTCGGCGTCGCAGACGAGCTGCACAGTGAACAGGAGCTCCTTGGAGCCGGGGCCGACGAAGATCTCGTTGGCTCGGGTCCGGAGCCCACCGCGTTCGTACCAGCTCGCGACGGCCTCGCGCAGGGCGGGCAGTCCGGCGACGTGCAGGTAGTCCTTCTCGTGGGCGTGGCTGCGGAGGGCTTCGACGACGACCTCTGGCACCGGGAAGGGCGACTGACCCAGCCCGAAGCGGGTGACGACCCGGCCCTCCGCGATCAGGCGCTTGCTGTCCTCGTTGATGGCGAGGGTCGCGCTCGGGCGCATTCCCTCGAGAAACGGAGCCCTCACTCCTCGATGCCAGGGTCGGTCGGCGACTCGGCCTGTTCTCTCTCTACCTCTTCGGTGTGCTCCTTCTCCGTCGCCGTGGACTCCACCGTGCGGGCCTCCAGGCTGTCGGTCCGGCCTTCCATGCCGTGCTTCGGATCTGCTGCGTCCGCTTCGTCGGTGACGATGCCGATGTCGTCGCCCTCGAGCCTCGCCATCATCGCGGTCACGCTGGAGTCACCGGCGATGTTGGTGGCGGTGCGGAACATGTCGAGGATGCGGTCGACACCGATGACCAGCGCGATGCCCTCGGCCGGCACGCCGATGGCGGTGAGCACCATCGCCAGGGTGACCATGCCCGCCCCGGGCACCCCGGCGGCGCCGACGCTGGCCAGGGTGGCGGTGCCGACGATGGCGGCCTGGTCGCCGAGCGTCAGGTCCATGCCGTAGATCTGCGCGATGAAGATGGCGGCGACGCCCTGGTAGAGCGCCGTGCCGTCCATGTTGACCGTCGCGCCGAGGGGCAGGACGAAGCTGGTGACGGCAGGGCTGACCCGGAGCTTGTCTTCGCAACACTCCATCGTGACCGGCAGCGTGGCAGAGGAAGACGAGGTCGAGAAGCCGACCAGCAGCGCCTCCTTCATGGCGCTCAGGAAGCCGAAAAACGGCAGCTTTGCGCCGAAGCGGATGATCAGCCCGTAGGTGATGCACAGGTGGAGCAGCAGGCCCAAGAGGACCACTCCGCCGTAGGCCATCACGGCCAGGAGCACCGATATGCCGGTGTTCCCGACCACGTCGAAGAGCAGGGTCGCCACACCGATCGGCGCGATCTTCATGACGAGGTGGACGACCATGACCATGGCCTGGTTGATGCCGTCGAGCATGTCGACGACGGGCTTGGCGCGAGCCACCTGCAACAGCGTGAGCGCGACTCCCAGCATCACCGCGAAGAAGATGATGGCGAGCATGTCGCCGTCGGCCGCCGCGGCGACCGGGTTGGTCGGTACGATGCCTACGATCTGCTCCCCGATGGTCGGGGCCTCTGCCGCGCCCTCGACGTAGTCCCCCGCCTTGTTCGAGTAGCTCGATAAGAGCAGCCGCTTGTCGGCGTCGCTGACCAGGGAGCCAGGATCCAGCAGGTTCGCGAGGGTGACGCCGATGATCAGCGCGACCACGGTCGTGCCCGTGAAGGTGAGCAGGGTTCGCCCACCGATGCGTCCCAGCTTGCGGAAGTCGCCCAGGGAGGCGAGGCCCACCACCAGCGAGCAGAACACCAGCGGCACGACGACCATCTTGATGAGCTGGAGGAAGAGCTTGCCGATCCAGACCGTCCACGCCACGAGCGAGTCGCCCAGGGGCGAGTAGGTCCGGTAGGTCTCTCGCCCGCTGTCCACCCAGCCCGTCGCGCTGTCTCCCTCTGGGACCTCGACGCCGTCCGCGGCCAGCCGGAGCTTGTCGGCGTTGGAGAGATCCCACTGGACCTGGACCCAGGCGCGCCCATCGTCGCTCCATGTGGCGCCGGTGAGCTCCGCCTTGGCCTCGCCGGCGGCGAGCCCCTCTTCTACGCCCTGGGGCGCGCCGTCCTGGTCCGCATAGACCGGCAGATCGCCCAGTCGAACGCCATCCTGGGGCATCAGCGAGCTGTTGGGTCCGAGGAGAAAGCCAGCCAGGATGCCGATGAACATCCCGATGAGGATCTTGGTGTAGAGCTTCACGTCACCACCACTGAGCAGCGGGCGAGGCTACCATCGCCGTCGTGATCCCCACCCATGTCGTCACCGGCTTCCTGGGCGCAGGAAAGACGACCTTCCTCTTGGACCAGGTCCGTCGTAGGCCCGAGCGCTGCGCCGTCGTCGTCAACGACTTCGGCGAGGCCCGCATCGACGCAGGCGACTTCAGCGGCGAGGTCCCGGTCATCGACATCCCCGGTGGCTGTGTCTGTTGCACCGCGCCGGAGAACCTCGTGCCCTCGCTGCGGCTGTTGATCCAACAGGCGCGACCCGACCGGATCTTCATCGAGGCCACCGGGCTGGCGCGCCCCGCGGACATCGTCGACACGCTCGCCCGGAGTGATCTCGACCTGTCCCTGGCGCCGGTGATCTGCGTGGTCGATCCTCGCCGCGTGGACCCCTCTCGCCCCCTGCTCATGGAGCAGATCGACGCCTCGGACATCGTGCTCGCCAACCACGCGGGCGACTGCACCGAAGGGGACTTCACCGCGTTGGAGAACGCGCTCCAGGGGCGCTACCCGCCGATCCTCGCCGTGGAGCGCTGCGATCGAGGTGTCGTCGACCTCGACGTGCTCGAGCGGCGTCCAGAGGTCCTGTTCATGCGCGGCGCATCGGGGGCAGCGGCGTCGACCAGCGGCTATGTCGCCGCGAGCCGCGTGTGGCCTGCCGACAAGCTCTTCGACAGGGAGAGGTTGGTCGCCACCCTGCGCGAGTCCGACGCCGAGCGCGTCAAGGGCCTGTTCCGCACGGACCTTGGTTGGTTCCGCGTCGACCGCGCTGGCGGCGAGGTCCACGTCCTGGAGAGCCCTCTGCGCAGCGCCTCCGCTGTCGACGTCATCGCGGAGCGGGGGGCCGAGGAGCTGGTCGACCTGCTCGATCAGCTCGACGCCGTCGTGCTCGACGACGAAGAGGGCATCCGCCTCGGCGAGCACGTCTTGAACCGCTGGGCGCTGGCGGCCCTGCCCGGGCAGGTAGATGACGTCGGGGTCCTCGTGCCTGGAAAGGAGGGTCGCGGGGTGCGCTTGGTCGAGGTCCTCGATCTGGCCGACGGCGAGCACTTCATAGTCGTGGCCAGCGACGGGATGACCACGCAGCCGGTGCCCGTCGCGGCCGCCGGAGTCGCCGTCCTGGTCCACAGCCTGTCGGGGGACCTGCCGCTGCCAGAGGACCTCGGCGGGCCCTTCCGATTGCTCGCGCCGAAGGGCGGGACCTGCTCCAACGTGAAAGGCGTCGTACGCATCGAGGTCCTATGAGGTGGCGAGGTTGTGGAATCACCCTGGACGTGCGCCGGATGGGCCTCGTCGCGCTCGACTCGGGGAGGCGCGAGGCGGCCCTGGAGGCGATGCGCAAGCTCGAGGCAGGCGCGATCGCGAACCCCGACGAGGGGCGACGGGTCGGTCACTACTGGCTGCGCGCCCCTGGTCGAAGCCCGGAGGGGCCCGCGATCGCCGCGGAGTGGGAGGCCATCGAGGCGCTGGCGCGGAAGGCCGAGGACTATGACCACCTCGTCCTCTGCGGCATCGGCGGCTCCGCCCTCGGTCCCCAGCTGCTGGCCTCGGCGCTCCCGCGCTTCGGCCTGCGGCCTGTCTTCCTCGACAACACGGATCCTGTGGGCGTCGCAGATGCCCTCGACGACCTCGAGCTCTCTCGTGCGCTGATCCTCGTCGTCAGCAAGTCCGGGGGGACCAAGGAGACGAAGAACAACCTCGCAGAGGTGCGAGCGCGCTGTCCAGACCTCGCCGAGCGCGCAGTCGCCATCACCTGTGAGGGCTCTCCTTTGTGGGACGAGGCCGAAGGCTGGCTCGCCCGCCTGCGCATCTGGGACTGGGTCGGCGGACGGACCAGCGTCACCTCCGCGGTCGGGCTGTTGCCGATGGCCCTGATGGGCCAGGACTGGCGGGGCTTGCTCAGAGGCGCGGCCGCGATGGACGAGGCCACCCGCGCGCCAGAGGACAACCCAGCGCTCATGCTGGCCGAGGCCTGGTGGCAGGCCCGCCCCCGAGCGATGGTGGTGTTGCCCTACCGCGACCGCCTGGCGCTGCTCGGCCGCTACCTCCAGCAGCTCGTGAGCGAGTCCCTCGGCAAGGAGGGTCAGGGGATCACTGTCTACGGGAACAAGGGCAGCACGGACCAGCACGCCTACGTCCAGCAGCTGCGCGACGGCCCGGACGACTTCTTCGCCACCTTCGTCCACGGCCACGGTCGCACCCTCGGGGTCGAGGTCGAGCCGGGCGTCCACTCGGCTGACTACCTGGTGGGCTTCCTCATCGGGACTCGCAAGGCGCTGTCCGAGGCGGGCCGGAGGAGCTTGACCATCATCCTCGACGACCTCACGGCCGTGCACCTCGGGGCCCTCATCGCGCTGCATGAGCGAGCCGTCGGTTTCTACGCGAGCTTTGCTGGCATCAACGCCTACCACCAGCCTGGAGTAGAGGCCGGGAAGCGAGGCGCCGCAGAGGCCCTCCGGCTCATAGCGCGCTTGAAGCTCGGCGAGGATCTCGACCACACCGATGATGTGGAGCTGCTGGCGGATCACCTCAGACGCACTCGGAGGCTCTGAGGCGGTGCACCAAGCGCTGGTGACCCTCGTGTGAGGGATCCAGGCCCCGATTCACCGATTCACTCCGCCAGGAGCTCCTCGGCGGCCTCGTGCATCTCCTCCACCTGGGGGAACAGGATCTCCTCCAGCGAGCCCTCGAAAGCCGCCGTCGAGCTCAGGGTCGTGTAGGGCTCCTGCTCCTCCAGCGCGTAGGGCTCGACCAGGTCGTGGTAGCGGGTCATGCGCTGTCTTTGTGTCTCGAGCTCGAAGGGCGTCTCGACCATCTCCGCCATGTGCTCCAGGTAGCGCTCGCGGTAGACCGGGTCGTCTGCCAGGTAGCGGATCAGGGGCCAGTCGTCGTCCACCTCGTCCATGCCCAGGGTCAGGGGCGCTGCGTGGCCCTCCCAGCCGTAGCTCATGTTGAAGTCCCAGGGGATCCACACCAGCCGGCCGTCCTCTTCGGGGTCGCCGTAGAGGTAGTAGTTGTGGGACATGTTGCCGTAGCTGTCCCAGTTCTCCAGCAGGTTGTTCAGGGCCAGGTAGCGCAGGAAGGCGTCGACCTCGAAGGTGGCCTCGAGCCCCTCTCTCCAGGCCTCGGCGTCGCTGCGGTCGGCGTTGAGGGCATCCACGAAGGCCTCGACGTCGCCGAAGTCGTCCTCGGCCTCGTTGGTCTTCTTCTCGAAGCCGGTCGCGTCGAACTCCATCAGCTGGGCGGGACCCCCCTCGGGCTTGTAGGCGTTGCCGCTGTCGCCTCCGAACCAGTCGTCCAGCATCTCCCCCGCGGGGTCCTCGAAGGCGGTGTAGAGCCCCCAGAAGACCGGCCCGTCCCCGACATCGACGTAGACGCGCATGAAGCCACCCCGTGCCGCGGGCACGCCCGCATCTCGGAAGGTCTCCGCGGTCGCCTTGTCCCGGATCAGGCTGTCGTCCTTGAATCCGCTGGAGAACTTCAGGACCTTGAAGCCCCAGAAGCGCTGGTCCTCGATCTCCGGGATGTCGTCCTCGAACTGGTCGAACTCCAGGCGGAAGGGCAGCTTGCCGGAGCCCTCCATGTAAGCCTGCATCAGGCTGGAGTTCCCCTTGAAGCGCATGCCCACGCTCGGCCAGGTGCGGTCGTCGAAGGAGACGTCGACCGGCACGTAGACCGGGTCAGCCAGCGCTTCTGGCGGCTCGCCCCCGGGTCCTCCTCCTCCCGGCCCGCCTCCTCCGGGTCCTCCGTCCATGTCCCCGTAGAGCGCATCGAGGTCATCCACCATGACCTGCCACCTCGCATCGCAGATGCTGATGTCGAGGCGAGGCACGGCATCCTCTGGCAAGACGAGGTCGGCCTGGCCGTCGACCCCCTTGGCGTGAGAGGTCTCGGACCAGCCGACGGCTTCCATGCTCGTGCAGTCGTCGTCGGAGTTGGTGGTGGTTTCAGGGCTGCAGGCGAGTACAAGGTAGAGAAGCAACGCGCACTCGTGACAGGGGTCACCAGGTAAACGCAGCAGGGCGGAAAACCTGTGCCGGATACTCCTATTACTTCAGCGCCTCCTCCGCGTAGGCCTCCAGCTGGCTCCAGTCCCCGGTCCAGGTCGTGTACATCATCCCGGCGAGCTCGATCCCGGCGGCCTCCTCCTTTTCCGAGGCCGCGGAGGCCGCGCCGTCGCCGCTGTCGTAGAAGCCGGCGATGACCTGGTCGTGGCCGAGGCCGTCGAAGTGGGCCAGGGACTCCGGGCTGTGGAGCCAGTTCACCAGCAGCACGTCCTGCTCCAGCCCCTCCCAGCTCCCGGAGATGTCTCCGTCGACGAGGTAGTAGTCGTCGTGGGCGTTGTGGTTGGGGTCGAACATGTCCGACCAGACCAACAGCCGGGACCCCGGCCGCGCGGTCTCCACCGCGGCCTGGATCGAGACCATGTGGTCGGCCAGGAGTTCGCCGGCGCTCTGGCCAGTTCCGGCGCAGGCCCCGCAGGTGTTCATGTGGCGCATCTCGTCGTGCATCGAGAACACCGCCGGGGCCTCCGGGAAGCGCTCCGCGACCGCAGCGAGGTTGTCCGCCACCCAGGTGTGGACCGCGGGCTCGGTCAGGCAGGCGCCGACCTGGTAGCCGTAGACCGGCGCGACCGCGTAGTAGTCGAGTTCGACACGGTCTCCGACCGACAAGGAGCTCCCCTCCGGCACCGTGATCACGACCGGCTCGTGCCACTCGTCGAAGGTGCCGTCGTCCCTCAGTCGCGTGTCGACGAGGTCGTCGAGGTCCACCCCCTCGATCAGCTCGCGGCCATCCGAGCGGGCGTCGATGGGAGCCCCGTCCCGGCGGATCAGGTTCACCGGGGCGGTCTCGGTCACGCTCACGTCGTCGAACCACGCAGTGCCCGAGTGGTTGCCCCAGACGCCCAGGTAGAGCGAGACGGTCTGCGCCTCTGCCGTGTTGACCGTGATGTCGTAGCGGGTCCAGTCCTGGGTCGAGGACATCTCCCAGGTGGTGCTGTTCAGCGAGCGCCCGGCGTCGGTGTCGTAGAGCATCACGTTGAACCAGTCCGCCGAGAAGTCCTGGGTCTTCAGGCGGAACGAGACGTGGAGCTGGCGGTGGGGCTCGACGTCCAGGGTCTGGACCAGGCGGGCGTTGTCCGAGCCCTCCTCGACACGGGCCGCGCCGTCGTCCGCGCTGACTCCGTCGTCCCACCAGGTCCAGCCGGCGAGGCCCGAGCTGAAGTCGCCGCCGGGCAGGGACACCTCGGAGTCCACCTCGAGCACCCCGGCGCTGCCCACGACGAAGGGCTGGGCGACCACCGCCTGGCCCTCCGCGAGGTTGGCGTCGCTTCGCAGGATGCCCTCGCTGTAGCCGAAGGGCAGCACCGCGGGGATGGCCACCATGCCGTGCTCCTCGATCCGCGCGAGCAGCGCGGCGAGGTGCTCGTCGTAGGTCTCGTCCAGGGCGCCGGTGTGCAGCAGGTGGACCTTGAAGTCCGCCACCACGACCCCGGTGTAGCCAGCGGCTGCGGCCCTATCGACGATGGACAGGGCCTCGTCGAGGTTCTCGTCCACGAGGAGGTTGTGGCGCAGGTAGATCCAGAGCTGGAAGCCCTCTGGCCAGTCGGCCTCCGGAGGCTCGCTCTCGAGAGGCTCGCTCTCCGAGACGAGTCGGCTGTCGTCTTGGGGCTCGGGGGTGCTCGAGGGAGAAGGGCAGGCGAGCAAGGCGAAGAGCATGGAGCGGTCTAACTCGCGTCCCGATGGCCTCGGTGTGGTTTCTGGCATCTGCGCGCTCCTCGGGCCCTGGCTCCTGGCGCTGGTCCTGCTCCGACGACGCCCCGTCTTCCGAGCGGACGACCTCGGCTGAACCCAGCGCTCACGACGTTTCGAGCGCGACGACTCCAGGAGCAACGTGATCGTCACGACCCGGGCCCGATTCGCCTGATAGACCGGCGTCAATCGAGATCCACTGCCCGAGGAGCCCATGTCCGCCACCGCCCGTTTCGCTGCGATCCAGACCGCCAACTCCCGCACCCCCCGCAAGATGCAGCGCATCCAGGGAGAGGACGGGCGTCCCCTGACCGCAGCCGAGCTCTACGGCCGGAACACCTTCTCCCTCGAGTTGATGGGGAACAAGCTCCCCAAGGCGGTCTTCAAGCGCGTCGAGGCGAGCATCCTCAGGGGAGCCACCCTCGAGGCGGCTGACGCCGATGTCATCGCCCACGCCGTGAAGGAGTGGGCGCTGGATTGCGGCTGCACGCACTTCACGCACTGGTTCCAGCCGATGACCGGCTCCACCGCCGAGAAGCACGACGCCTTCCTCACCTTCGACGGCGAGGGCCGGGCCATCGAGCGCTTCAGCGGCTCCATGCTCATCCAGTCCGAGCCGGACGCCTCCAGCTTCCCCTCGGGCGGCATGCGCTCGACCTTCGAGGCCCGCGGCTACACGGCCTGGGATCCCTCCAGCCCGATGTTCATCATGGAGGGCGACAACGGCAAGACGCTCTGCATCCCCTCGGCCTTCATCAGCTACACCGGCGAGGCCCTGGACAAGAAGACGCCGCTGTTGCGGTCCATGCAGGCCATCAACGCCGCGGCCAACACGCTGTTGGCCAGCCTCGGCATGGAGCCCACCCACGTCACGCCCACGCTGGGCTGCGAGCAGGAGTACTTCCTCGTCGACAGCGCTTACTGGGCCCTGCGCCCCGACCTCGCCATCGGCGGACGGACCGTCACGGGCGCCGCGCCCCCGAAGGGCCAGAGCCTGGACGACCACTACTTCGGCAGCATCAACGCCCGCGTGCAGGCCTACATGCAGGAGGTCGAGCAGGAGCTCTACAAGCTCGGCGTCCCGGCCAAGACCCGCCACAACGAGGTCGCTCCCTGCCAGTTCGAGCTGGCTCCGGTCTACCGCGAGGCCAACGTCGGGGTCGATCACAACCAGCTGACGATGGAGGTCCTCCGCCGCGTCGCGCTGCGCCACGACTTCCGCGTGCTGCTCCACGAGAAGCCCTACGCCGACATCAACGGCTCCGGCAAGCACAACAACTGGTCACTGTCGGACTCCAGCGGCGACAACTGGCTCGAGCCCACCGACAGCCCCAACGACAACATCCGCTTCCTCGCGGTGCTCGGCGCCGTGCTGCTCGGCGTCCAGCGCTACGGCGGCCTGCTGCGTGCCTCGGTGGCCAGCTACGAGAACGACTTCCGGCTCGGCGCGAACGAGGCGCCCCCTGCCATCATGAGCTGCTTCCTGGGCGAGATGCTGACGCGCATCTGCAATGCCCTGGCGGAGGGCGGCAACCTCCCGGCCGAGCCGGAGGCTGCGGTCATCGAGCTCGGCGTGAAGAACCTGCCCCACGTCGCAAAGGACAGCACCGACCGGAACCGCACCAGCCCCGTCGCCTTCACGGGCAACAAGTTCGAGTTCCGCGCGGTCGGCTCCAGCCAGAACCCCGCGTGGCCAGTCACGGTGCTCAACACCATCGTGGCCGAGGGCATGCTCCAGATCGCCGCCTGGGCCGACGATGCAGGCGGCGGCGCCCTCGGGGCCATGGACGCGATTTCTCGCGCCATGAAGGAGTCCGTCGCCGTCCGGTTCGAGGGCGACGGCTACAGCGATGAGTGGCTGGCGGAGGCCGAGAAGATCGGGCTCAAGAACCTGCGCAAGACGCCAGAGGCCCTCGACGAGCTCCGCCACGACGACGTCGTCAAGGTCTTCGTCAAGCACGGCGTGCTCAGCCCCGCAGAGGTCGAGAGTCGCTACAACGTTCTCTCCGAGCAGTACGTCACGGCGGTCGCCATCGAGGCCGACGCGCTTGAGATCGTGGTCGACGAGATGGTCCTCCCGGCAGCCATGGCCGACCGCGCATCCCTGGCCGATGGTCTGAGGGCGCTCTTGGACCTGCAGGCTCGCGGCGTGACCGTCGACACCACGCCAGAGGTCGCCCGCCTGGACGCCCTCGGCGGCGCCCTGGCTTCCCTGACCTCGGCCAGGGCCCGGCTGGACGTGGCGCTGGAGACGGCTGGCCACGACGCCCACGCCAACGTGCGCGAGGTGCTCCCGGTGATGGAGGAGATCCGCGTGGCCGTCGATACCCTCGAGGGTGTCGTGGCGGACGGCCTGTGGCCGCTCCCGAAGTACCGCGAGATGCTCTTCCTGGTCTGAGGCCGCGCCGGAGAGCCGGTACCCTGCGAGCGTGAAGCCCACCGACTGGCTCGGCCTGTCCCTAGCAGTGGCTTCCGGGGTGATCCTCGTCATGGTCACCCTGAACACCCCTGTCCCCGCCTCGGATCTGCCTGGCTACCTGGCCATGGCCCGGGACGGGGTCCTCGACGTCGACGTCGGCACGTGGGCCGAGGGCCGGGAGTTCGTCAACGGCAGCTGGCTCTACCAGCGAGCGGCCTGGGAGCTCTTCCAGCTCGGCGGGTGGGAGCTCCTCGTCGCCCTCAACGCGCTGGCGGTAGCTGGTGCCCTGGTCCTGGTCGGGCGCGTGGGCTGGGAGCGTGGCCGGGGAGTCGGCGCTGGCGTCGCCGTGCTCATCGCCTCTCTGCTCATGATGCAGAACACGGCCATGCGGCCCCAGACCGCGGCCTTCCTGCTCGCGGCGCTCGTGCTGTGGGCGCCTCGGACCTGGCACGTCGGCGTCTTGACGATCCTGTGGGCCAACGTGCACGGCAGCTTCGTGCTCGCTCCCGCCCTCGCCGGGATCCGCGCGCGGGATCCCTGGCGTGTGGGCGTGGCGGCGCTGGCCTGGCTCGCCAACCCCTTCGGCTGGGAGCTGTTGTCCTACGTCTTCGACAACTCCTCGCTCCCTGCGGAGAGGGGGCTCGACGAGTGGTCCGCGACCCCCCTGTTGTCTCCGATCGGCTTGCGCCTGTTCTGCGCTCTGGCTGTCGGCCTCGGCCTCGCCATCAAGCGCCGGCCTCCGGTCTTCGAGGTCATCGTCGCTGGCGTGCTCGCCGTGCTCGCGCTCACCGCGGTGCGGCACGTGGCCTGGCTCGGCCTGGTGCTCGGGCCTCTCGTCGCCGGGTGGCTTCCGCGCGCTCCCGCTGGCCAGAGCCGCTTCGCTCGGGTCGTCTTCCTGGCTGTCGCCGCGGTCGCCTTGTGCGGGATCGTCCGCTTCCTGCCCTGGCTTCGAGCGCCGCCCACCTCGCGCGCAGAGGACGCCTGGCTCGAGCCCCAGGCCCCCGTAGAGGTCCTCTCTGCGCTCGATCAGCTCGATCCTGGCGAGGTCCTCGTGCCCTTCGCCGTCGGCGGGCTGGTGCGCTGGCGGCACCCTCGCTGGCGGGTGCCTGTCGATGTCCGTGTCTGGCTCTACAGCGACGCGGAGTGGGCCGCCTACGAGCGCACGAGGAGCAGCCCAGCGGCGCTCGTCCTCGTGGACCGCCACCGCGAGAGCGGCCTGGACCGCCACACGGGCCACTGGGTCGTGCTCGCCGAGGACGGTCGCTGGAGCCTGCGCTCACCCCCCGAAGAGGTCCCGGTTCCTGAGGTGCCGCTCCCGGACGAGCCCCTCCCCGCGGAGCTGCTCGAGCGCCTCGATGACCTCGACGACATCAGAGGGCTCGCTGCGCCCACCCCGCCTTGACTGGGGGGCCTGACCGGGCCCGTCGGACTCCACGAAGAGCCGTTCGAGCGGCACGACCGCGGCTGCTCGTCTGGGTCTCCTGGCCTCCGTCCAGGTCACGGCCCCACCGAAGCTGAAGCACAGCCCGAGCTCTGAGAAGGCGGGCACCAGCTCCGCCGAGCCCGAGTAGCTGTGCATCAACCCGCTCAGCGGCGCGAAGGGTCGGAGCATCTCGAGGAGCGCCACATGGGCGCGAACGCAGTGGAGCAGCACTGGCAGGCCCCAGTCCTTCGCGAGCTCGAGCTGGCGCCTCAGGACGGCCCGCTGCCGCTGCATCCGGGGTCGAGTCCCGTCCAGACCGCACTCCCCGACGGCGCAGGCCCCCTGAAGCGGGATGTCATCGAAGTCCGCCAGGAACCAGGGGTGCACACCGAGGGCCCAGGACAGGCCGTGCTCCTCTGCGCACGCCCGGGTGCGCGCCCAGGTCGACGGATGGGTGCCCGGGATCAGGACGCCGTCGACCCCCGCGGCGCGCGCCCGCGCCACAACCGCGTCGCGGTCTTCGTCGAACTCGGGGAAGTCGAGGTGGCAGTGGGTGTCGAGCGAAGCTCAGTCCGTGGACGACTTGACCGCGCCGTTGCCACCCCAGGTGACGATGAACTCGGCTCGCCTGTTCTGCGACCAGGCGCGCTCGTTGGAGTCGCCGGTGAGCGGGGCCTCTTCGCCGTAGCTGATGACCGCCAGCCGAGAGGGCGCCACCCCAGAGCTGATCATGTAGTCCTTGACCGCGTTGGCGCGCCTGTCGCCAAGGGCCAGGTTGTACTCGGTCGCCCCGCGCTCGTCGGCGTGACCCTGCACCTGCACCTTGACGTTCGGATGGACCTGCAGGATCTGGATGTTCGCGTCCAGCGCTGCGCGGGACTCCGGCGAGAGCTCGCTCACGTCGAAGTCGAAGTAGACCTTGTTGAAGTTGTCGACGATGGTCTGCACGTGCTGCGGGATTGTCGACGCGTCCTCGCTGCCGGAGCCGTCCGTACCGTCCGCCGTGCCGTCCGTGAGCTCGGGCGGGACCTCTGTGACCTCGCCCTTGTTGCGCTTGCAGGTCGCGGCCATGGTCAGTGTCAGGAACAAGAGCGTGGTGATGCGCATGCTGGGATGCCTCCTATTCAGGATCCTATCGTGATCTTCAAGAGTTCGCACCGATCTTGGGCGTGATGGAATAGCCTCGCACTTGTCATGTCGACACCGCCTCTCCATCACTGGTCGGAACTGGCCGGACTGCCATGGCGGCCGCTGTCCGGCGGCTTGATCAACAACACCTGGGTCGTCGGGGTTCCTCCTGTCGCGGTCGTGCAGGAGCTCAACCCGATCTTCCCGCCCCGCGTGAACGAGGACATAGAGGCCGTCACCGCTCACGTCGCCTCGCGGGGCATGTGCACGCCGCGGCTGCTCACAACGGTCGGAGGCGAGCTCTGCTCGGGTCGGTGGCGGGCCCTGAGCTTCGTGCCCGGGCAGACCTTCGACAAGCTCTCCGAGCCGCGCGTGGCGGCCGCTGCCGGCGCCCTGGTCGCCCGCTGGCACCGGGCCACCAGCGACCTCGAGCACGACTTCGCCTTCTCTCGGCCCCTGGCCCATCACACGCCTCACCACATGACCGTGCTGGAGAGCGCCCTGGACGAGCATCGGACACACCGGCTCAGGGGTGACGTCGCCGGGCTCGCAGAGGGCATCCTGGGGGGCTGGCGGAGCTGGCAGGGCGACCTCGACGAGCCGACCCGCGTGGCCCACGGGGACCTCAAGGTCAGCAACCTGCGCTTCGACGAGGAGGGCGGCGGCGTCTGCCTGCTCGACCTGGACACGATGGGGCAGCTGCCGCTGTCGGTGGAGCTAGGGGACGCCTGGCGCAGCTGGTGCAACCCCGCCGCAGAGGACGTCCTGGACGCCCAGTTCTCCCTCCCGCTCTTCGAGGCCAGCGCCAGGGCCTACCTCGACGTCCACCCACTCTCCGCCGAGCAGCGCGAGCGCCTCCCCGCCGGCATCGAGCGCATCTGCCTGGAGCTCGCCGCCCGCTTCGCCGCCGACGCCTTGAACGAGACCTACTTCGGCTGGAGCGCCGAGGTCGCCCCCACCAGGGGCGAGCACAACCTCCTCCGTGCCCGAGGTCAGCTCAGCCTTGCCCGCTCGGTCCGCCGCGAGCGCGCCTCGATCGACTCGCTCATCGCCTGAGCAGGGCGACGACCTTGCCGAGCACCCCGCCCTCGAGGGCCGTGTGGGCCTCGGACAGGTCCTCGAAGACCCCTCCGACGTGAGCCCTCAACCGTCCCGCCCGGACCTCCTCCCACATGGCCTGGAGGTCCTCGCGGGTCCCCATCGTCGAGCCGATGAGCTCCTGCTGCTTGAAGAAGAGCACGCGCAGATCGATCTCCACCGTCGCGCCGGTGGTGGCGCCGCAGGTCACGAGCCGTCCTCTCCAGTCCAGGGCGCGCAGGCTGCGTGGCCAGGTCGCGGCGCCGACGTGCTCGATCACCACGTCGCTCCTCGGGAAGCGCTCGGCGTCGGAGTCGAGGACCGTGTCGGCGCCGAGCTCGAGGCAG
Organism: Myxococcota bacterium; assembly: GCA_036012755.1. Lineage (GTDB taxonomy): Bacteria > Myxococcota_A > UBA796 > UBA796 > CAJQPC01 > JAAESX01. The sequence continues at coordinate 97,661 of DASCPX010000070.1, forward strand.
AGCTCGCGCTTGGCCGGGCTCCGGGCCGTCGCCACCACGTGGCACCCGGCGTTGTGAGCGATCTGGACGGCGAAGTGCCCGACGCCGCTGGTCCCCCCGATGACGAGGACTCGCTCACCCTGCTGGATCCTGGCCTTTCGCAGCATCTGCCAGGCCGTGAGCGCTGACAGGGCGATGGGCGCCGCGTCCACGGTCGAGAGCCCCTCGGGGATGGGCAGCAGGCTCTCCTCGGGCACTGAAACGAGCTCGCGGTACCAGCCGTCGATGGACTCCCCGCGGATGTGGCCGTCGAGGGTCTGGGGGGCCAGGGCGACCCGCTGACCGGTGTCGACGACGACCCCGGCTGCGTCCGAGCCGGGTACCAGCGGCAGGGGGAAGCGATGGCCCGGGACCCCTCGGCGGACCCAGAGATCCAGGTGGTTGAGACCCACCGCCTCGACGCGCACGAGCACTTCGCCCTCGGCCGGATCCGGGGCCTTCACCTGCTCCTCGATCAGGGCCTCGGTGCCCCCGTGTTCGTGGACGCGGATCTGACGCATAGGGGGTCTCCAGGGTGTACAAACCGCGCGTGTTGCTCCTATCCCTCGCGCTGGCCTCGCCCCACACGGAGCAGCTCGTCGTCCCGCCTCGCGTGGGGGAGCGCGTGCCCCCCGGGCCGCCGCCCGAGGTCTGGGTCTACGGCTACTGGGCGTTCTGGGCCGGGGATCTGGAGGACATCGACTGGTCCCGGCTCCACACCCTCTATCGACTGGCGCGGCGCCTACGACTACGACGAGCTGGCTTTCGCCTCCGACGGTCTGTTCATCATGGGCTACGGCTACCACTCGTCGGGGTCCAACCCGGGGCCGCTGTCTCCTCTCCACGGCGGGGACCCCTGGTCGCGCTACAGCCTCGAGTGGACCGTCGAGGACTACATCAAGTGGGGCTGTCCTCCGGACAAGATCATCGTCGGTCTCCCGCTGTATGGCCGCGAGTGGCCCACCACGGACAACTCCGTCCCTGGCACCGCCACCGCGGACAGCAGCTCGGTGACCTTCTCGAAGGCCTGGACCTACGCCGAGAGCAACGAGACCTTCTACGACACGGTCACCGACACGCCCTACATGTTCCGCAGCTCCACCTCGCAGCTCTGGTACGACGACACCGACAGCATCGGGGTCAAGATCGCCTGGGCGGTGGAGACGGAGCTCCTCGGCGTCGGCTTCTGGGCCCTGAACTACGATGGCGGCGATCCGGACTTCTGGCAGATGGTGTCTGACCAGACGACCTCTGATGAGCCGGTCGACACGGGCTCGCTGGATTCCGGCACCGACTCGGCCTCCGACTCGGACGCGCGCCCCGGGCGAGGCTCGTCCTGGGGGGACGAGGACACCCCGCGCGCCTGCGGCTGCGACGGCAGCGGTGGTCTCGGCGCGGCCTGGGTCCTGACACTGATCCTCGTGTCCCGGTCCAGGCGCAGGGCTCCTGACGACAGTTAGTGATTCCGACCCCTTGGCCAGATGGCACAATGCTTGCTGCAGGGCTGTGACGGAGGCCTGAATGTCCGTCTTGTTGTTCCTCTCGCCTGCACACGCCGACGCCGACGCCATGGAGCCGGAGTGCAGTCTCGTCACCGTCACCGACACACTTCCCGGCCCAGAGGCCGTGGGTGTGCCCCTCGATGTGTCCCCGGCCGCTCTCTTCTGGGGTGACTGCGACGGTCCAGACCAGTGGACCCTCGAGATCACAGAGGACGGCGAGGTCGTTGCCAGCGACGTCTTCGACTTCGACTGGTCCGGGCGCCCCCAGCAGATGCGCCTCCACCTGGACGTCGAGCTCGCCCCCGACACCGACTACGAGCTCCGCGTCGTCCCCGGCGAGGGTGGCTACTCCGAGCCCGCGACCGTCGGCTTCACCACGGGCACAGAGCTCTCCGGTGGCCTCAGCGGCGACCCGCTCATCACAGAGGCCGAGGCCTGGTTCTACGACTTCGACACCTCCGTCGAGGTCGGTGGGTCGTTCACGGTCTCCCCTGCCATCGACGCCGATGGGCTCTCACTGCTCCACTTCGTCGACGAGGACGGCGAGATCCTCCAGACCCGCGTTGTCGGTGATGGAGAGGTCGAGTTCACCGCCCAGACCACCTGGGCGACCTCTGCACCCACAGAGGACATCTGCTACTCCGTCTTCCAGGAGGACGCCGCGGGGCTGGCCTCGGCGGTGGAGACGGTCTGCGTCGGCGCCGACGAGCGCTTCGTCGAGGAAGACAGGCGCGGCTGCTCCACCGGTGGCCTCGCCCCCACGGCGCTCTTCGGTCTCATCGGTCTCCTCGGACTGCGGAGGCGGCGATGACGCTCGCGCTCATCGCGGTGGCCTCCGCGGACATGGAGATCCAGATCTGCGAGGGCCCCCGGGTCATCGCCAGCATCCCCCGGCACGGGGACGTCGAGGTCCCCGTCGACCTCGCCCCCGTGCTGGTCTTCGACTACTGCGACGCCAGCCAGACCGCCACGGTCCGTCTCTACGAGGATGACCTGATGGTGCTGGAGGAGGACATCTCGGAGGACGGTCTCACGACCATCTTCGAGCTGGACTGGGAGCAGTCGGCGGGCAGCAGCTACCACGTCCGCGTGACCCCCAGCGACGGCGGCGAAGAGGTCATCATCGACTGGCTCGTCGGTGAGGAGCTGCTCGTCGAGAGCGACATCGGTCCGACGATCAGCAGCGTCGACGAAGACAGAAGCGGCAGGATCGGCACGCTCTACGCCTACGTGGACCCGGGCCCCCAGCCGAACGAGCTGCCAGCCATCTTCGAACTCCGCGACGACGACGGCGAGGTGCTCGACCGCACCTGGCGGTGGGACGCCGGCTCCTCGGTCACCCTCTGGGGCGCCTTCTCCGGCGAGCAGCGCTTCGACGCCTGCGTGACCGCCTTCCAGCGCAGCCCCGACGGCGCCTGGCTCGAGGGGGACACCCACTGCGAGTCGAAGGTCGGCTGCTCCACCGCCGGTGGTGTCGCCTCTCTCTTCGCGGTCCTGCTCAGCCTGCTCGGACTCAGGAGGCGCAAGTGATCCACCTCCTGATGCTCTCGTCTGCCCACCCCTACGTCGCCGGTGACATGGCTCCGGCGTGCACCTTCGACCGCGTCACGGCGACCCTGCCTGCTGCGGAGGAGCTCGACGTCGCCACGGACATCGTGCCGACCTTCTTCCTCTCCGACTGCGGTGCTGTGAGCTCTACGGGCACTGCCAGCGTCTACGTCGACGACGAGCTCGTTCACGAGCAGTCCGTCGAGGACATCGGCGGCGTCTACAGCTTCATCGAGGTCGACGTCCTCCTCGAGCCGGACACGGACTACGAGATCTGGCTCGCACCCGACGGTGGAGGCGAGGACACGCTGCTGAGCTTCAGCACGGGGTCGCGCTCCGCCGAACTCGGCGCCGGCGCCCCGGTCGTGGATGACGGTGTCGACTGGGAGTGGTACCGCAAGTCCAAGGTGGCGAGCTTCTTCCTGGAGTTCGACGCAGCGGTCGATCCGGAGGGTGTCAGCTACGTCGAGGCCATCGGACCCGACGACGAGATCTGGGGCACGGTGCTCGTGCTCGGCGAGGGCCCCCACTACCTCAGCGGTGATGTCGCCCAGGAGTCCCGGCCACGGGATGTCTGCTTGACCCTGTCCCACCGCCAGGCCGATGGGTCCTTCGTCGAGGGAGACACCGTCTGCGAGGATGGCCGGGTCGGCTGTTCGACTGGGGCCCTTGGTGCGGCGCTGATGCCGGCGCTGTTCGGCCTCCTGATGCTGCGGAGGCGTAGATGATCTGGATGAGCCTGGCGCTGGCGGACCCTGCCGCGGACACCGGGATCGGCTGCTCCTCGGACTCGCTGTATGCCACGAGCCCGCACAACGACTCCAGCGACGTGCCCGTCGATCTGCTGCCGACCATCTTCTTCTCCGACTGTCCGGGTGTCGGCGCCAGCGGCCTCGTAGAGGTCCATGTCGACGACGAGCTGGTCCACACAGAGGTCGTCGCTCACGACGGCGAGGGCGACTATTCCTGGGTGGCCCTCGGCCTGGAGCTGGAGGCGGAGACGTCCTACGTGCTGGTCTACACCCCGGAGGATGGCGGCCAGGAGACGCAGATCGGCTGGACCACCGGGACGCGCTCGGCGAGCCTGCTGTCCCGCGCACCGGAGCACGAAGAGCCCGTCGAGTGGGGCTGGAACCGCGGCACGGAGAGCGGCAACGTGGTCGTCCACGCCGACGCCGCCGGCAGCTCGGAGGGGCCGACCTTCATCGAGGCTCGGGACTCGGAGGGAGAGCTCTGGGGCAACGCGGCACTCGCTGGCAGCCACAACGGCACGCTCTACGCCCGAGCCGCCGGCGAGCGTCCAGCGGACGTCTGCCTGACCTTGTGGCAGCGGGACGTCGAGGGGAGCTGGCTCGAGGGCGGCACGGACTGCCTCGACGGCAAGGCCGGCGGTTGCTCCACCGGGGGCCTCGCCGCAGGACTGCTTCCGGCTATCCTGGGGCTGATCGGGCTCCGGAGACGCAGATGATCCTGCTCGGGCTGCTCGGCTGTCCGGAGCCCGAACCCATCGAGGGCTGGGATGACGGCCCATGCCTGGAGGCGGCCGAGGAGCTCGGCAAGCTGCCCTGCGTGCACAACGTGCCCGACCTCGATCACTGGGTGGAGATCACGGTCTCCGCGCAGGCGGTGGACCAGACCCGGGCGACCAAGTGGATGATCCCGGCCGACCAGGACGGGATCCCGCCCCTGGTGCTGAACTCGAACGAGTACGAGCTCCACTCCGACATGCTCGCGGAGGCCTTCGCCGACCGCTACCCGGGGCTTCAGCACGCGGACTACGTGCGCATGGTGCTGGACGACCCGCCTCGGTACTACTCGGGGAACCTGGCCCACTACATCCAGCCCGGCGGCGCTCGCGTCTTCGGCTTCACCGTCTGGGACGACCCGGCGGACGACTCCACCACCATCACCCTGGACGAGGCCCAGCTGGTCTACCAGGAGCTCCTGGAGATGGTGTCGCTGCGACCGCTGTTGTTCGTGCCGTCCTCTTCGAACCAGCGGACCGCCGTCGAGGGATGGGGCGACGCCATCCCGGTGCGCTCGGTCGATGGCGTCACCTACGAGCCCTACACCCGCGGCTGGGGCTACGGCACGCTCACCCTGGTGGACCTGGAGGACCTCGAGGATGCCGAGTACGGCTTCCAGGACATCCTCGTGCTCGACGAGGCCCCCCTCGACATAGAGCGCGTCGTCAGCGGTGTCGTCACCGGGACTCGCCAGGCGGAGCTCTCCCACCTCAACGTGCGATCCGCCGCTCGTGGCACCCCGAACTGCTACCTCGCCGGCGCCCAGGACCAGCTCCGGGCCTGGGAGGGCCAGCTCGTCCAGTTCTGCTGTGGGGCCGACGGCATCGAGATCCGCACGGCGACCCAGGACGAAGCAGAGGCGTGGTGGGAGTCCATTCGCCCCGAGCCCGTCGAGATCGTGGAGCCGGACTTCTCGGTCGAGGACCTCGTCGGGCTCCTCGACCTCCCGACCTCCTCGGCGACCGAGCGCGAAGCTGGCGTCGCCGCATACGGCAGCAAGGGCACGAACCTGGCCACGCTCTACCAGCGCATCGACGCCGAACTCCAGCTGGAGGGTCTCCTGGTTCCGATGTCTGCCTACCAGGCACACCTGGACGACAACGGCATCGGGATCGGAGGTGACCTCGAAGATCTGCGGGCAGCGATCGAGCAGGCGCCGAAGGACCCCGAGCTCGTCCTGGATCTCTACGACGCGATCTTGGAGGTCTACGGCGACGACACGACCATGGTGCGGTTCCGGTCATCGTCGAACGCAGAGGACGCCGTCGGTTTCTCTGGCGCGGGCCTCTACGACTCGGAGAGCGTCTGCGCCGCGGACAGCTTCGACGGCGACGACCTCGGCCCATCCCTCTGTGATCCGGATCAGGATGAGGAGAGGACCATCGAAGCTGGCCTCGGGAGTGTCTGGGCCAGCCTCTGGACCGAGCGGGCAGTCGAGGAGCGCGCCTGGTACGGCATCGACGACGACGACGTCGCCATGGCCATCCTCGTGAACACTCGCAGCGAGGATGAGCAGGCCAACATCGTCGCGTTCACGGGAATCCCCGGATACTCGAGTGATGACCGGTACATGGTCGAGTCCCAGATCGGTGAGCTCGACGTCGTCTCGAACCGCTCTGGCACCTGGCCCGAGCGAGTGCTGCTGCAGCTCGATGGGGGCGAGGTCGTGGACATCGACCGGGTGTCAGCCTCCACCGAGGTCGATGTCGTCCTGGAAGACGCCGCGCTCGAGGAGCTGGGGTCGAACCTCTGGGACATCGAGCAGATCTTCCCGGTCGATGGCTCGGCCGAAGGCAGGGTGCTGCTCGACACGGAGTGGAAGGTGCTCGCGGATGGGCAGCTGGTCGTGAAGCAGGTGCGGCCCTTCCTGGACTGAGTCCCACACCCCATCGAGGCGAATTCGCAGCTTCGATGCCGATCCCTCCGGATTGCGCGCTGGCGAGGAACGTGCGAAAACGCGCCTGGAAATCCACCCGGAGCCCAACATGCGCCTTGCCGCCGCCCTCTTCCTCGTCCCGCTCGTTGCTTGCGGGACCGCCGAGACCCCTCCCGAGCCGCCTGCGCCGACAGTTGAGCCAGCCCCGCCAGCGGAGGAGGCCCAGCCTGCGGAGGCAGCCGAGCCCGCCGAAGCAGAAGCGGCGGCAAGCTACTCCTGCGCGATGCACCCCGAGGTGACCTCTGCCGAGGCAGGGGCGTGCTCGGAGTGCGGAATGGACCTCGTCGCGGTCGAGCCCGCCGAAGAGGCTGAGGGAGAGGCTGAGGGAGAGGCCGAGCCCGCCGAGGAGGCTGCCGAGGAGGCTGCCGAGGAGGCTGCCGAGGAGGCTGCCGAGGAGCCCGCAGCAGAGCCCGAAGGGACCTGAGAGCTGTAGTCCGCGCCTTCGCCGGCACCCGAGCAGATCGGGTGCGCGGCGGAGCTGACTCTGCTGGTCAGCCCGTCACGGACAGGGCCATGAGCCGCACCTGGGCCATGCGGGCCTCCTGGACCCAAGCCGGTGTGAGCGCCCGTCCTTCCCAGCGCTCGAGCACCTGGGCGAGGCGTGTGATGACCCCGATGCGAAGCTCCTGCACGGGACCACGCTCCAAGACGGGACTGCCCACCTGCCAGAGCTTGTAGCGCCCCGGGTCCTCTGTCGGGCGGGGGTCGATGAGCCAGCGCGTACCCTCGTCGGGGAGGATCTCGATGATGCGACCATCGGCGATGGAGTGGCCGACATGCCCAAGGTCCTTGGCAGCCACCGCGTCCAGGGCGGTGCTCAGACTCACGCCACGACCTCGTGGGCGATCGTGAGCATGCCACTGAGATCGTTCACGTTGGTGGCGTCGCGCTGGCCGATGGCGGCGCGCACGCTGCCCTCGAGAGCCTCGCTCTCGGCGCCCTCCGCGAAGTCCAGCACCCACTTGCCACCGGCGACGTAGACATAGCCGAGCACTCCCGAGCTGCCCGAGAAGCGCAGGTGGGGCCTGGGCCGCTCGGACACAAGCTGGCTCTCTTGGACCTCCAGCTGCAGGGGTGTGAGCAGGCTGCCGGGCAGCGGCTCCTGGATCTCGTATCGAACGCGACTGAGCTGCTGGAGGACGCGGTATGCGCGCAGCGGCGGTCGCTGTTTGTCGAAGGGCTGCACCCTCTGGTCCAGGAACTGCTCTGCCTCGTGCAGGCAGAGCTTGCGCCCTCTCTCCGGCAGGGACGCCAGCACCGCCATCGCCTTCTTCTCTGCGTCGGCTGCGCTCATGGCCCGGCGCACGGGCACCGGTCCGAGGTCCCAGGCTCGACCCGCCTTGCGGTAGTGGTCCTGGAGCGCCACGAGAGCCCGCATCCGGACCTCGCTGATGTGCATCGCGTCGCCATGCTTGAACAAGAAGGGTGCGTCATCGTTCAGCATCCCGACCATGGCGTCCCGGTCTTTTTTGAGCCGTCGGATGCCCTCGAGGCGCCAGTCCACGGCGTCGGCCTCGAGGAGCTTGTAGTCGTCTGGCATGTCACTCATTCATGTGCTCCAGCGCGTCCATCGCGCTCACGTCGCGACCCTCGAGCGCGGCGGACTCGTAGGCTCGCTCGGAGGCCTGGAAGCTGCGCTCGAGCTCGGTGAGGCCGTCACGGGTCGCCGAGCGCGTGCTCTGGGACAGCGTCGGGGTGCTCCCGGAGGTGGCCTCCAGCGGGATGAGCTCGAAGTTGTCGTGCCCGAGGATCTCCTTGAGCCGGGCGTGGAGGTCCTGCATGTTCTCCATCGGAGCGTAGGCCCGGACGAGCCGCTGGCGCAGATCGATCGGGTCGTAGACGCTGCCTTCGCCACCCAGCATGCCGTCGGAGCTGACGCCCGGACGGCCCCGGTGATTCAGGCCCTGGCCGTCGAACTCGAACAACACCGGGTAGTTGTCGAGCTGTCCCGGGCCGCCGAGGCGCCGCGGGCTACCCTCTGGCAGCGCCAGCCTGATGTCCATCTCCGAGCGCAGCTTGCCGAGCTGGGACTGGAACTGGTCGATGTCGCGGCCGAACATCTGGCCCATGGGCCCGCCCATCTCGTTGTTGGGGATGCTGCCCCAGTTGTCCACGATGTTCTGGAGCCGGCGAATCTCGTCGTCGAGCTCGTCGAAGGTGTAGAGCTTGACGTTGTAGTGGGTGCTCGAACCGCCAGCGTCGGCGTATGCGAGCGCGGTCCCGAAGCCGGACTCGCCGCTGCCGACCGAGACGAAGTCCTTGCGGCCGGCCCGGCCGCTGAAAGCATCACCTTCTCCCGTTGCCTGTGTGACGTTGCTCTGGTGAAGGTCCTCTGCCGAGAGGATTCGCCCTTGCGTCTCGTCGAGTCCGTCCAGCATGTCGCTGTTGGAACCGTGGTACATGGTCTGGTCGAAGTCGCCTTGGCTGGCCAGCTGTGCGACCCGCCGGGTGTAGTCGTCCATCGACTGGGGAATGAAGCCGTGGGCGTCGGTCAACGCCGCGCGAATCCGTGCGAGATCGTCTGCACCGACCTTTGCACCCAGATCGTCGAAGATCCGTGCGGCATCGTCCATCCTGTTCGCCCCTAGCGCGGCGTCGGCGCTACCGATGGCCTGGACGACGTCCATCGACATCTCCTCCAGGTCGGCCCGGACGAGTCCGTGGCGTGCCAGGTCATCCATCAGGCCCGGAATACGCCTGGCCTCGACGAACGCGGACAGTGCCTCTGCGGGTCCACCGACGATGCCGCCGGTGGCCGCGCCGATGCCACCGCCACGAAGGACGGCGACGCCGAAGCTGCAGACGACTTCCCACACAGACTGTCGCCAGATCTGGGCGTCGGCAGCAGTCATCACGATCTCTCCGACCACACCGCTGAGGAAGCCCTCGATCGTCCCGCGCAGAGCGCCGCCTGCGAAGTTCCGGCCGGCGTAGCGCGCGGCCGCGCCGGTGGTCTCCAGCGCACCGGCGGCCATCTGGCCTGCGAGTCCGGTCCGGCTGAGTCCGACGAAGTTCGAGAAGCGCGCAGCCAGCCCGGCGCTCAGGACGGCGGTCGCACCGTCAGCGAAGCCGGTGGCTGCGTCGACGGCGCCTTCGGAGCTGATCGCGTCGTAGTGGTCTCCGGCCATGAGCTCGGAGGTGGCGACCTTCGCGGCGGCACCGGCGACGCCACCGGCGAGGGCTGCTGCGCCCCACTGGGACAGGAGGGAGCCGACTGCTGGCCCTGCGCCGCCGCCTGTGAGCACAGTGACCAGGATGCCGACCGCGATGGCGGCGACCATGCCCGCGATGTTGCGGATCATGTCGACTGTCTGGACGTGCTCCCGGTAGCGCTTGGCGAAGTTGGCATCCAGGGCTGCCAGCACTGCCAGCTCGTCGGCGGTGATCGCGCCGTCCTCCATCGCCTGGTTGTAGGCGGCGTCGAGCTGGACGGAGGCCTGGTCGCGGGTCTCGTCGGCGTCCGTGAGGCCGTCGGCCAGGGTGAAGGTCAGGAGTCCGGAGCCCAGGGCCATCTTGTCCTGCATGCGGTGGTGGAGGATGCCCGCGGCCATCAGCCGCCCCTCCTCGGTCTTGAGCTCCTCGCGGGAGGGCAGTCCGATGAGCTGGTCCATGGCCTGCTGCAGGTCGTCGTCCCCGAGCTCGGAGTCCATGCGCGCAAACAGCGCCTGGAACTCGCGCAGGCAGCGCTGCTGCTCCGGATCGGCTGGGGAGACCCCCTCTGACTGGAGCCAGTAGCCCATGCGATAGGTGGCTCTCTCCTCCGGGCTCAAGAGCGCGAAGGTCTGGGCGATCATCTCGTCTTCTGTGCCGTCCCAGCTCCCGCCGAAGGCCCAGTCCAGGGCGCGGTCGGTGGGGATGCGGCCGGTCTCGGCGCAGGTCCGGAGCATGTCGCGCTCCTCGGACGTCAGCCACCCGCTGCCCATCAGCGTGCGCCAGATGGCTGGCCGCTCGCGGGTCATGCGGCCCCGGTCGTCAGATGACATGTTGCCGACGATGCGGAAGAGGCCCTCCTCGTCGGTGTCCATGCCGTAGTAGGCGTCCGAGAGGCGCTGCAGGTTGATGTCGTACTGCGTGCCCTGGGCGAAGGTCTCGGCCTCTGACTGCTCCGAAGTGTTGAGGTGGGTCAGGGCCTGCTGGACCTCCGCGTCGTTCCACAGCTGGTCGCGCAGGGTCTGGTCGCCGGCGCTGAGCCGATCGAAGGCATCGTTGATCGAGGCCTCGTCGTCGTTCCAGAAGCCGATCGCGTCGAGGATCTGCTGCTTCGCGAGCTCGAACTGGGAGACGCCGATCTGCGAGCTGAAGGCCTGGAACTCGTCCCCGCTGACGTCGCCGTGGAGGTCGCCGAGGAAGCCGCCCGAGACGTCGCCGTCCTCGTCACGCTCGACGGTCAGGAGGTTCGACTGGATGCCGCCGAGCTCTGAGAGGCGCTGCTCCAGCGCTGCGCGGTCCTCCTCCGACAGAGGCTGGCCGTTGGGGCCGACGTTGGTTCGCAGCAGGGCCTGGATCGTGCGCTCCTCGTTCGCCGAGCGCTGGGCGTGCTCGATGGTCTCGGCGACCTCTTCGTCTTCCGTTCCCCAGCCCTCCGTGGCGAGCTTCATGCGCTCTTCGAGGGCATCTGCCTCCGAGCCGAGGCACATGCGGCGAACGCTGGAGCGCTCGCTGTGGTTCATGAAGTCGAACAGGCCCGGGTTCTCGTTCCAGATGCGCCGGCGATCGCCGACGTTGAGATCGAGCAGCACGCTGTAGACGGCCTGCTCGTCGTCGTTGAACCAGTTGTTCGCGTTCTGGATGCGCTCGAGCACGACCGGGTAGAGGTTGTCCGGCTGCATGATCTTCCGAGCCTGGTAGTACTCGGTATCGTTCAGGTATTCCTGGAGGAGGCGACGCACTCGGCTGCTGTTGGCGGCCGCTGCCAGCTGGGAGCTGCTGGCGCTCCGGAGCACGTCGAGCATGCCCTCTTCGTCGCCGCTGTCCCACAGCCAGCCGGGGTCGACGTTGCTGCGCAGCCGGTCGTAGATCGACAGCTGCCGCCACAGGATCGACAGGGCCTCGCGGTACTGGCTCGAGTTGCAGTACTCGCGGAAGTCGCTCTCGAGGTTGTGGCCGGTGATCTGGCTGTACTGGGCGCGGATCTCCTGCAGCATCAGCGTGGACTGTCCGCGGATCTGACGCAGGGCTTTTTTCTCGTCCTCCGTCCAGTGATCCAGGAGGGCGTCCTTGATCTCGTAGGCCCGGCGCCGAGCCTCCTGCCAGGTGTCGGCAGGGTCCAGCTGGACCTCGGCCGAGGGAGCCTGCTGCACCTCGATGCCTCCACCGCCGGCGGCGTCGCCTGCCTGCCGGGACTCGTGCTCGGCGGCGTCGTTGACCGAGGACTGGGTGCCCGGGGTCCCGGGCCCGAACTCGTGCTCCTGGACGAGGTGCGTGACCTCTCGGATCACCTGGGCCTTGTCGGGGTTGGTGTCCGCAAAGACCAGGACCGTGCCGCTGGCTGCAGCGCTGGCGCCGCGCCGATCCATCTCCGCGTCCTGGCCGAGGTAGACCTGGACGTCGGACAGATCGATGCCAAAGAGGGCTTCCAGCTCCTCTCTGAAGGGCAGCGGGCTGGGTCCTCCTAGGACCCGGTCCTTCAGGGAGGACCCACCGCCGTCTCGCAGTCGCTCGGTCGCGAAGTGGTTGCCACGTGCGGCCTGGTTGCCGGGACCTTCGCCTGCACCGGTCCCGTGCTCAGCAGACCCCGACCTCGGGGACTGCTCACGTCGCTTTGCCACGTGTTCTCCTGGTGCATGACGGAAATGTACCAGCCCGAGCGTGATCTCGCCCGCCGATCTGAGCTTGGATCAGGGAGGGGCCGCGGGTTGGGATTCCCGCGACCCCAGAACGGTCCGTGCTCGAACCGCAGCGCCGGAACGCTTATGTCCTGAACTGCTGCATCTGGTGTGGCAACCGGGCGTCGGCCGGGGTTCAGAGGAGGGGGAGGAGAGTGGCCTCGGGGGCCTGCGTCGACGAGGGGAGTGCGCGAGGGCGGTGTCGCACGCAGGCACAACATATTGGGGGTCGAATCGGGTGGTCAACCCAAGACCTTGGGGTCTGGCTGAAAGCGGTGGGGGAGGGCGCTCGCGGCGATCGGTACCCGATCGTCGAGACGATCACCCCCGCTCGTTCCGGGCCGTCGGGACGCTAAGCTGTCGCCCGTGGTCCTCTTGTTGCTGGCTTGCGAGCCCTCGCCCTGCGGGGTCGATCTGGACGGAGACGGCTACGCATCCGCTGCGAGCTGTCCGGCTGGGGACGACTGCGACGACCTCGATCCGAAGGTGCACCCATCGGCCTCCGAGATCTGCAACGGCCTCGACGACGACTGCGACGGCTGGACCGACGATGTGGTCGTGGACTTCGACGGCGACGGCTACTACGCCTCCGGCTGTCCAGGCGGGAACGACTGCGACGACCTCGATCCGGAGGTCCATCCGGGCGCCACAGAGGTCTGCAACGGCGTCGACGACGACTGCGACTGGCGGACCGACGACGTCGACCGGGACAAGGACGGCCACTACCCCATCGAGTGTGGCGGTGGTGACTGTGACGACATGGACCCGACGCGCTCGCCGGATGCCACGGAGGAGTGCTTCGACGGCATCGACAACGACTGCGACAACTCCACCGACGACGAGGATCACGACGGGGACGGCTACTACTCCGACGACTGCGGCGGCGACGACTGCGACGACGACGACGACGAGATCCATCCCGGCGCCATCGAGCTCTGTGATGGGATCGACGCCGACTGCGACGGCGAGGTGGGCGACGTCGACGACGACGGGGACGGCTACGGCGCGGAGTGGTGTGGCGGGACCGACTGCGACGACGACGACGCCAGCGTGAACCCCGGCGCCATCGACGACTGCGAAAACGGCGTCGACGACAACTGCGATGGCTACGTCGACGTTCGGGACACCGACGACGACAGCGACCAGCACCTCGACTGCGGGGGGCTGGACTGCGACGACCTCGACCCGACCGTCTCGGGCAAGTTCGACGAGGTCTGCGGGGACGGGGTCGACAACGACTGCAACGGCACCGCCGACGACGCCGACCTCGACCGCGACGGCGTGCTCGACGAGGCCTGCGGTGGCGGGGACTGCGACGATCTGGACGAGCAGGTCCACGAGGGGCTTCGCGAGGTCTGCGACGGTGTCGACCGGAACTGCGACGGCTCGACCTCTGATGATCGGGACGGGGACGGGCAGAGCTGTTCCAGCGACTGCAACGACGGCATGCCGTTGATCTACAGCGGCCGCTCCGAGACCTGTGACGGCATGGACAACGACTGTGACGGCTCGATCGACGAGGGTGTCGGCACCTGCGCGCCCTCTCTTCCCGGGGGCATGGACTTCGCCAACGGCGCCTCGGGCTGGGACCTGGACGGCTCCACCTGGGTCGTCGCCGACGAAGCGGTCGTGGGGACCGGCACCGGCAGCGATCAGTGGCGGGTGGCGGCGTACACGACGGAGTTCCTCAGCCCGCCCTTCGTCTACGAGGTCGACGTGACCCGCATCGGCGGTACGGGCACGGGGGACATCGGCATCTACCTCTCCAGGAACGGCGGCAACGCCGACGGCTACTACCTCACCATCAACCACGACAGTACGAAGGTCGAGTACGACATCGGGCGGCTGCTCAGCGGCAGCCCCTCCTCGACAACCGGCGAGGTCCACACCCCGGTCATCATGCCGGGCAACGACCTACCCAACCGGCTCCGCATCGAGCACGACGGCAGCGAGCTGAAGTTCTACATCTCGGACCAGAAGATCCGGGGCTTCTCGGTCTCCAGCGACCTGGAGAAGGGCTACCCGGCCCTGATCTTCGAGGACCGCTCGGACGACTCGGTGAAGGTGGCCTTCGACAACGTCTACGTGGAGAACTGAGGCTTCCAGGTGTAGTCCTGGAACCCGCAGACCCGGCGGAACCCCAGGCCTGCGAGGATCGGGGCCGAGGTGTCCTCGAGCGCGACCACAGAGGCCTCCTCCACGTCTCGTGCGCGCAACAGCGCGAGGCGGTAGTCGACCATCGCCCGGTAGACGCCGCGGCCGCGGGCGTCGGGACGGACCCCGCCACCCATGAGGTAGCCGCTGCCCGGGGCCAGCAGCACGTGCGAGCTGCCGACATCGTCTCCGTCGATCGAGGCGATGACGTAGATCATCCAGCCGCTTCTGATGTAGCGGACCATGTCCGAGGCGATGCTGGCCATGAAGTCGTCCGGCAGTGACCAGGCGGCGCCGCAGACCTTGGCGAAGCGCTCGGCGTCCTCTGCGCCGACCGTGGAGACCTTCACGTCCCCTGGCACCCCCTCGAGGGGCTCGGTGGCGCGGAGCATGCCCGCGGTGGCCCAGGAGCGCTGGAAGCCGGCGGCCAGGAGCAGCTCGCCCAGCTCGGCGGGCCGGCAGCTCGGCGTGACCGTCCAGCGGATGTCCGCCCCGGTCTCGCGATGGTGCTCTTGTGTGGCTCGGATGCGGAGCTCGCAGGCCCTGGGATCGAGCCGGCATCGCCGCACGGAGTTGTGGTTGCCGAAGAGGCTCGAGGGCGTCCGGTTCTCGAACCAGTCGGGCGTATCGAAGACCACGGTGTCCGGCCGCCGCCACGCGCTCGCGATGTAGGCGGCGACGACGACCTCGACGTCCGTCAAGGCACGACGCAGGGTCCGAACTCGCCCTCCAGTGCGGGACCGAGCTCGTCTTCGAGGATCACGTCGACCTCGAAGGGAAAGGACAGCGAGATCCCCCAGTCGTCCTGGACCAGGGACAGGGTGCGAAAGGTCTGGGCTGTGTGGCCGGCGTCGAAGGCGCCGCTCTGGCCGGTGGGCTCCCAGTCTGGCCAGTCGACCTCGAAGAGCTGGCCGGCGCGGGTGCACTCGGTGATGTCCGGGTTCTCGCAGCCGCTGTCGACGACGAAGAGCCGGTCCCCCTCTGGAGCCAGCTCGATCTCCCGGACGAAGCCGAAGCCCTCGAGCCCCTCTGGCAGGATGCCGTCGCCAAGGTAGATCGGGCCGTCCAGGTCGAACTCGGCGACGCCCACGGAGCCGTGGAAGCCCTCGTAGGACTCGCTGGCGCCCAGGCTGTGGGCGTAGACGAGGAAGCGCTCGCCCCCGACCTCCATGATCTTGCCGTGGTGGACCGCTGCGATGAAGCCCTCTGGCGGGTAGGACCAGGCGTGCTGTGGGTCGCTGGGATCTGTGACGTCCCACAGCACGATGCGGCCGGTGTTGCGCGAGGCGACGTCGGGGAAGTCTCCGCTCTTGAAGGTGGTGAGCAGCCAGGTGCGGCCGTCCTCTTCGAAGAGCTCGACGTTGTTCGCGTAGAGGAAGCCGTCCCACGCGGGGTGCTCGTCGTCGAGCACGGCGTAGACCTGCGGCGGGTCGCCCGGGAGCAGCCAGACCACCCGGGAGCTCAGGGTGTCGGCGAGGACGAGGTAGCGCCCGTCGGGGCTCGGCGTCGTCACGTGGGTCATGTTCAGGTGGCAGTCCCCGCTCCACCCGTCGCTGTCGATGCAGGCGCCGTCCCGGTAGCCCGGGAGGTGCTCGTCGTAGGCCAGGGTCTCGATCTCCCAGATCGTCGACGGCGGGTGACCCGGTTCGAAGGCGGTGACGTAGCCGGGCAGGCCGCTCTCGATGTCCGTGTCGCGCCGGGCCCAGGTCAGCCTCAGCGACTCGAGACCGTCCTCGAAGGCGTAGTCGACGCCGAAGGGCAGGCACTCTGCGATCTTGCTGCTCTTGGCCGGGCGGCAGAGCTCCGGGGCGAGCTCGAACATGCACTGGGTGCCGCGCACGACGTACTCGTTGCGGTCGATCAAGGTGAGCTGCGAGCGCCCGGTCTCTACCAACAAGAGCGCGTCGCCGGAGGGGGGCTCCGGGTCGGGTCTGCAAGAGAGGCCGGTGAGGATGAGCAGCATCAAGGGTCGTCGAACTCGGAGGGGAGGGCCCACTCGGTCGTGCCGTCGAGCACGAAGCGGGCGTGGACATCGAAGAGCCAGGCTTGGAGCCTCGCCCCTCCACAGTCACCCGACCAGAGCCGGCCGTCCACGGTGCACCCTTCTGTGTAGTCCCAGGCGCCGAGATCCGGAAGGTGGAAGGTCCAGGTTCCGTCCTCGGCGGCCAGCGCGCGGTGCAGCAGCAGGTCCAGCACGATGATGTCCTCGTCGTCGAGGATCTGACCGCCGCCGCGGCCCAGCTGCTGGCACTCCCGCAGGAAGAGGTTCGCGCAGCCGCCCTGGGAGAAGGCCGGGATGTTGTCGCCGGCGTGCAGCGAGGCCTGTCCCTCGGTCCACGGGGCAGTGAGCTCATCGAGGCGCTGTGGCCACTGGTCCTTGCTGCGCGGGTCGGTGTGGTGGGCGATCTCCGGCAGGACCGACATGCCGAAGAAGACGAAGCGCAGCGGGAGGTCGGTCTCCGCGAGGGCGTCGGACCAGGACAGGCCGAGGTCCTCGACCGGCGACAGACCGCTCACCCAGGTCGGCTCGCTGAGCTCGCGGATCGCCTCTGCCTCGGAGAGGAGGAAGTCCGCAGCGCAGGCCTCGTCGTCGCACTCCTCCGGCTCCTCGTGAAAGAGCACGCCGACCTCTGTCCTCTCGTCATTCCAGACGGGCTCGAAGGCCTCGCGCACCCCGCAGCTCTGGGCGCGCCGAGACAGGTGCGGCGTGATGCCCAGGGCCACGCTGGCGGGGAGGTCGTCCAGCAGGCAGCGGTTCTCGGCAGCGGTCTCGACCAGGCGGGTGACGGTCTCGCAGTCCTCGTTCTCGGCCGGGCTGCGGGGCTGCTCGGCGAAGGCGGCGATCGCGATCTGCAGGCCACCGAGGCGCGTCTCGTCGAAGTGGACGGCGACCGCTGTGTCCTGCAACAGGGCGATCTCAGGGCCGCGGAGGTCGAGGTCCACGGCGGCGCCCGGGTAGAGCTCGCCGTCGAGCCAGATGCCGTCGGGGGTGGTGAGCGCGACGTGGTCGCCGTCGGCGGCGACCGGGCCCAGGGCGCTCAGGGACGTGGTGCTCCCCGTGGCGATCTCGTAGAGGCCGACGGTCGTGGTCGCGAAGCCGGGGGCAAGCCCCAGGACATCGAGCTCGACGAGGCCCTCTGGGCTCCACAGGCCCTCGGCGACGTGGACGACACCGTCCTCGACGGCCAGGGCGGTCGAGGGCAGCGCGTGCACCTCCAGCTCGGCGCCGTCGAGGGCCCGGATCTCGAGTGAGTCCCCGGCGATCCAGAGCTGGTCTTCGTAGACATCGATCATCCCCGGGGCGACCTCGGCGATGTGCTCGGGGCGGAGGTGGTCCCAGGGGTTGTCGAGGCGGGGATTGGCGTCGGCGCGCCAGAGGCCACCGTCTGTCGTCACCACGAAGACCTCGCCATCACCGACGGCAAGGTCGACGGGCTCGGAGTCGAAGACCCAGGCCCCCCGGCGCAGGTAGACCTCGCCCTCGGCGCAGCGGCCCTGGCGTCCCTCTGTCTCGAACTGGGGCCAGTCCTCCGTGTCGAGGCAGGCTGGGGCAGCGCTCTGGTGCCAGCGGCTGTCGAAGACGTGGACGCGATCCCCGTCCAGCACCAGGGCGAGAGGGTGTGTCTCGAGGAGCTCGATGCGGCTCGGCGCGATGGGATCCTCGATGGGGGCCTCGAGCAAGGCACGGAAGGGCTCTCGCTCGATGGGGGCGAGCTCGGCCCAGGGCTCCGGCACGACCGGATCGGAGTCCGGCGTGGCGGCGGGTCGACAGGCCAGCGACAAGAGCAGCAAGGCCTCAGTCTAGCCGCTCAGACCTGGAGCAGCCCGATGCGCCTCAGGTCCGGCCAGAAGGCCTCGGCAGATGCGGGGCAGGTAGCCACGGCCTCATTGACCGACAGCGGTTCGGTCCCTGGCCTGGCGGCCTCGAGGACCTCGGTGAGCCAGTCGAGCACGTCCGCCTCAGCGCTGATCAGCGTCCTGCCCCAGCGTCCGTGAAGGGCCAGGGCGCCGTCCTCGTCGAGGGGCTCGCCGCCGATCCAGACGAGCTGACTCCCGCCCTCGGACCGGGGCACGTGGAGGGCGCGGTGGATGCGGTCGGGGGCCTCGGTCGTGCCTGGCAGGGGGTGCTCCAGATCCTCACCCTTCATCCAGCGGCCCAGCCAGCGCGGCAAGAGCGCATCGAAGCGGTCGTGGTCACCGCCGGCTGGGTCCAAGTGGTCTATATCGTTGGCAGCAAAGGCCGCCGGCTGGTCCTGGATCTCGACACCGTAGCGAGCCGGATCCTGGAAGATCGGCGCGTGTCGCGTCAGGACGAAGCGGTGCCAGAATGCCGAGTCCAGTGCGCCCTCGTTGAACAATTGCCGAACGATCTCCGCACTATCCAGCGTCTCCTGGTCGCTCTGGGACGGGAAGCCGTACATGAGGTAGGCGTGCACCATGACGCCGGCGTAGCGGAAGTTGCGAGCGGCGCGGGCCACCTGCTCTACGGTGACGCCCTTGTCCATGAGTTCGAGGATGCGCGTGTTGGCCGCCTCGAGACCTCCCGTCACGGCCACGAGCCCGCTGGCGGCTAGCAACCTGCAGAGATCGTAGGAGAATGCCGTCTCGAACCTGATGTTGCCCCACCAGGTCGCTTGCACGCCACGGCCCAGCAACTCCAGGGCGAGGGCCTTCATGCCGCGGGGCGGCGCGGCCTCGTCGACGAAGTGGAAGCCCCGCCGGCCGCTCTGGACGATGCGCTCCTCCATCGCGTCCACGAGGCGCTCGGTGGAGGCTGCCTGGTAGCGGTTGATGTAGTCGAGCTCGACGTCGCAGAAGGTGCAGCGGCGCCAGTAGCAGCCGTGGGCGAGCGTGATCTTGCTCCAGCGCCCGTCCGCCCAGAGGCGGTGGGCCGGATTGAGCCTGTCGATAAGGTCCAGGTACCTGAGATCGTCGAGCTCTCCATACCAGCCGGCGCAGGTCATCGAGGACGAGGGCTGCTCCATCCGGAGCACTCCAGCGGCTGTCCGGGTGCGATGCCGGTCGTCCTCGCCGGTCTCGCGGTGTTTGATCAGGGCGAGCAGGGGCTCCTCGCCGTCGTCGTAGGTGAGGGCGTCGACGCAGTGCCAGAGCCGAGGCTCGTCGACCTCGCGCAGCTCGGTGTTGATGTAGCCGCCGCCCATCCAGACCTCGGCGCCGCGCGCCCGCAGTCGCCGACCGAGGCGCAGTGCCCCGTACAGGCTCCCGGGGAAGGGCACGCTCAGGCCGACGACCTCGGTGTCGATCGTGTCGGCGAGCTCATCCAGCAGCTCGTCCACCACGCTGGTCATCTCCAGGCGGCTCCACAGGTCGTCGAAGCTGGCCGGACCGACGGCGAGATGGTGCTGGTAGCGCGCGAGGCCGAAGCCATCGTCGACACAGGTCGTGACGAGGTCGGCGAGGTCTTCGAGATAGAGCGTCGCCATGTGGCGGGCGGCGTCTTGGCCCGACATGCGCCCGAAGTGACTGAGATCGTTGTTGTCCAGCCTGGGTCCACCGGGAAGAGCGCCGGAGAGGATGCGGGGACCAAAGCTGCGGTCGAGGCCTTGGAGGAAGCGAACGAGCGGCTCGACGACCTCCAGGTGCTGCTCGCGCATGGACAGGGCGCGCCAGGCAGGCTCGGGGAGGTCCTCTGGCAGTGCCTCGAAGATCCTCGTGAGCCCCTCGCGAGAGAAGAGCCGCAGCGCGAGCTCCAGCCCGAGATCCCGCTGGACGCAGGCGACGCCGTGGTCCCGCAGAAAGGCCGCGAGGTAGGCGGTCGAGGGATAGGGCGTGTTGAGCTGGGACAGCGGCGGCAGGACGAGGGTGAGGGTCACCGCAGGCCCTCTCGCAGGGTGCGCGCCGTCATGCCGCCCAGGTAGCGCAGGGCGCCGCGGTCGTGCATGGAGGCCCCGCCCGAGCGCGGTCGCATGTTCACGGGGACCTCTCGGATGAGCAGGTCGTTGCGCCTCGCGAGCACGAAGATGTTGGCGTCGGCGTAGTCCTCTGGGAAGCACTCGGCGAAGACCCCGACCGCTCTGGGGCTCAGGGCCTGGAAGCCGCTGGTGACGTCCCGGATGCGCTGGCCGATCAAGGCCATCGTGAGCCAGGACAGCCCCTCGATGGCGACCCGACGGCGCAGCGACATCCGGTAGCCCGAGGGCTCGAGGAAGCGGGAGCCGATGACCAGGTCGGCCTCTCGGAGACCCTCGCGCAACAGCGGGATGGCCTCTGCCGGGTGCTGTCCGTCTGCGTCGAGCTGCACTACCGCTGATCCCTGGAGGTGGCGATAGCCGGCCTTGAGCGCCTGGGCGTACCCGGCATCGGACTCCATGACCTCTGCGCCGGCGGCTCGGGCCTGCTCGGCCGTGTCGTCGATGCAGCCGTTGACGACGACGAGGACGCCCTCGACGTGTGCGCTCGCAGCCCGGACGACCTCGCCGACGCGGGGACCCTCGTTTCGCGCCGGGATGAGCGCGAACACCTACAGGAGCCAGTGACGGCCGCGACCCTCTGGGGCTTCGAGCACGTCGCCGGAGGCGTCGAGCCATCGGGCTCGGTTCTCTCCGACGATGCGGAAGCGCCGTCGCCAGATGAGGGTGCCGCCGTCTCGGATCTCGAGCTCCAGCCTCACCTGCTCTGCAGGGGGTTGCACGGCGGTGTCGCGGGCGCGGCTGAACACGCCGACCGCCATGGTCCCGGGCTCCTGCGCCAGGCGGATGGCGAGGTCGCCAGCGGCGTGCTCGTCGCAGTCGCGAGGCAAGAGCCGGACCTCGAGCTTGTTCTCCTGGAGCCGCACGACGCTGGGGGGCACGAAGCCATGGCTGACGAAGAAGGACTCCATGAGGTGCCCGGCCATGCGGGCGACGTCCTGTTCGGTGGCTCCCTCGGGGACGTCCTGAACAGCGGCGGGCGCGATGGTCTCGTCAGAGTCGCGGAGGAAGCGGATCCGGGCGTTGCGGGGCTTGGGGAAGAGCGGATGGAGCAGGTCGTGGCCTGG
Organism: Myxococcota bacterium; assembly: GCA_036012755.1. GTDB lineage: Bacteria > Myxococcota_A > UBA796 > UBA796 > CAJQPC01 > JAAESX01. Next base: position 119,167 of record DASCPX010000070.1, read on the forward strand.
CTCGAGGCCGGCGTGGCGGGTCCAGCCGCCGAGCCAGACGAGATCGTCGGCCCCGATGAAGGGACGGACAGCGGCTTCCCAGGAGCCATCGGGGAAGGTGCGCAGCACGAAGACGTGGCGGAGCACTCCCATGCCAGAGGCCAGCACGGCCTCGCCGCAGGTGAAGACCCAGGCGATGTCGTCGCGCTCGAGCAGCGTGGTGCCAGCCAGCGCGCACTCCTCTGGATCGAGGTCCGGACGCGAGACGGCGAGCCGCTCCCGCCCTGTCCCGGCGATGACGGTCCAGGACAGACCCTGGTTGCTCTCGGCGTTGGCCTCCGCCTCTCGCGTCATCCAATCCATGGGGTCGCCCTCGGGCAACGGGAAGCGCGTCAGAGGTAGCACGAGGTCCACGGCTCGATCGTAGCAGGCCGGGCCCGAGGGCAGGATCGCGGGGGGCGCGTGTTGGCGGTCGGGAGTGGCTACCGTCAACCCGGGGGCGCTACGTGGAGGTCCCCCTTGGGCCCCTGACACGGAGCCCTGGGACGTCGACGCCGCCTTCGAGGAGCTCTTGTCATGGCCTACCACCGCGACCGCGACATCACTAGCGAGATCCCCGGCTTTCGGCGAATGCTGGCGCACGTGACCCCCTCCCGGGTCCACGCGCAGGTCACCTATGTCCAGACCCTCGATGTCACCCGCACCCTGGCTTGGATGCGTGAGCGTGACGAGCCGGTGACGCTGCTCCATGTCTTCACCGCAGCGGCGGCCCGGCTGTTCCACGGACGACCCCGGCTGAACCGCTACGTCACGGGCACGCGGTTCTTCCAACGGGACGGCGTGAGGGTCAGCCTGTCCGCGAAGAAGTCGATGAAGGACGGCGCGCCACTGGTGGTGATCCCACTGGAGCTGCCGGCGGACGCCGACCCGGTGATGGTGGGCGCCCTGCTCCGGGAGCGCCTCGACCCGCCTCGTCGCGGCGAGGTCATGCGGCAGGAGAAGGAGAACGCCCTGCTGCTGAAGATCCCGGGCTTCCTGATGGGCCCGCTCCTGGCGCTGGCGATGTGGCTCGACCGTCGCCACTGGCTGCCCAAGGCGCTGGTCGATCCAGATCCGTTGTTCTGCTCCCTGTTCATCGCGAACCTCGGCTCTGTCGGCCTGGAGGTCGCGCACCACCACCTCTTCGAGTGGGGAAACTGCCCCTTCTTCGCCGTCATCGGCCGCATCCACGAAGAGGACGGTCGGGCCGAGGTCCAGGTCGGTTGGACCTTCGACGAGCGGGTCGAGGACGGCATGGCCTGCGCCTTGGCGATGAAGGACCTCCAGGCGCTCGTCGAGGATCCAGCGGGCTTCGCGGTGGTCTCCGCGTAGAGTGCCTCGATGAGGATCGGACTCGTGGTCTCCGGCGCCCAGTGCCGGCGGCGCCAGTGGCTGGAGGTCAACAGTCCCGTCGAGGGTCGGAACCTGCGCGCCTCTACGACGAACAGCCGGCGCCTGCGCGAGGCCATCCGGGGCAGCGTGTCCGGGCGCTTCGACGAGGTCTTCGAGGCGGAGGGCATCCGTGTCCGCGCCGACTTGCTGGAGGAGCTCGATGGAGGGCTCGGGCTGCGCAGGTTCCGGGCGGCGACGCGGCGGCGGCCCTGGCATGTCGATGAGCTCGCGCTGCAGGTCCACGTCCTGCGTGCCTGCGGCCTCCGGGTGGTCAGCGCCCAGCTCTGGCGCCTGAACCGGCGGTATCGGCGAGGGTCGGAGCTGGACGTCATGGCCGCGCTGAAGCGCCTCGAGGTGATCGACCAGGTCGACGCCCGGCTCGAGGCGTGGATCGAGCGCCTGCCCGAGCTGGCCGTGCTGCCTGCAGAGGAGCCGGAGATCGAGGCGGGTCCGCACTGTACGCGGCCCCGACAGTGTCCCTTCCGGGAGCGCTGCGGGTGGGTCCCGCGTGCCCTCGAGCCGAGCCCCTTGACCGAACGCATCGATCGAGCGCGGGTGACCGGGGCTCCGGTGGTGGACGCCTCGTTGGCAGAGGACCTCCGAGCCGAGGGGACCGTGCACGCGCTGGACTTCGAGGCCTGGGCGCCGGCCCTGCCGGCCTTTCCAGGGACCGCACCCTTCGAGTCCGTGGTGGTCCAGTGGTCGCTCCACACGAGGAACGCCTCGGGGCTGGTACACCGGGAGGGGTTCATGGAGCCGCACTCGGACGGGCGCCGGGCGCTGGTGGAGGCGCTGTTCGACGCCCTCGAAGAGCCAGGTCCGATCTATGTCTTCTCCGAGTTCGAGGGGCGAGCCCTGGGTCGGATGCGGGAGATGATGTCGGCGCACGCCGAGCGGCTGGAGGCGATCCGTGCCCGCCTCGTGGACCTGCTGCCGCTGCTACGCGAGAAGTACGTGCACCCCGACTTCGACGGAGCCTTCGGGCTCAAGCGTGTCCTCCCGGTGCTCGTTCCGGGTGAGGGCTACGAAGACCTCGACCTCGATGACGGCGGCGAGGCGGCGTTGGCCTACGGGGAGCTGGCGGACCCGTCGACGACGGGGCCGAGGCGCCAGCAGATCAGGGAGATGCTGTCGGCCTATTGCGCGCGGGACTCGTGGGCGCTGTTGCGCATCAGGGAGGCGCTGCTGGCGAAGCTGGGAGTAGGATTCGAGCCATGTTGACCCGAAGATGCCTGCTCGGTGGGGCCGCGGCGCTTGTCCTCGCGTGCAACCGAGACCCTGGTAACAACAACGATATCGACGAGTTGGCCAGCGAGCCGCTGGACGTTGACGCCTACGCCAGTGCCTTGGAGGAGGCGCTGGCTGGCACGGGACACGAGGACGCCGTGGCCCCGGGCTGCGCTGCCTTCGAGGACATCCGGGTCCTGTTGGCCGAGCACGCGCCCATCAGCGCCGCTGTCTTGTCCCGGACCTTCAACGAGCTGGCCGTTCCGATGGCCCAGGGGCTTGCCGCCTGCCGGGACCAGACGGATCCGACCACCATCCGAGAGGCCCTGGCCGCCGGCATGGACGCAGCGGCCTTCGCCGAGATCGCCGGGCTCTGGGGGCGCATGAACGAAGAGCTGGAGGGGCTCGGCGTGCAAGGCGCCGCGGACGAGGATCGCCTGGACGAGGTCCGCTCCTACTTCACCGACATGCCCCGGGCCCTGGCCCAGGCGAGCATCGATCTCGAGGACATGCAGCCGGGGCTGGAAGACAGCCCGGTGACCCTCGGGACCCTCTCCCAGCTGCACGACTTCATCGCCCACATCGGTCGGGACGACCTCGACGAGGCCCTCGACGACGGCGCGGTGCTGGCGAACCTCTCGACGCTCTACTTCGGAATCGCGGAGGGCAAGGCTGTCGCGCTGCCGCCTCCGTTGGACTGCGAGTCCGAGTGGGAGGAGATCAAGTACTGGCTCACGGTCATCGCGTTCATCATCGCGGTGTTGGCCATCGCTGCAGCTGTCGCGGCCCTGTTGGGCGGGCCCGCGGGGCTGTTCGTCGTCGCCTTGCTCGGCGCGGTCTTCTCAGAGGGCTCGGCGATGATGATCGCCACCCTGTTGGCCTTCATCTTCGTCGGGCTCACCATCGCGAAGTCCAGCGGTGAGACGGTCGTCACCAAGCCGGTCGACTGTGTCTGCCAGGCCATGACGGGGGCGGAGTGATGCTGGTTCTGACCCTGATCGGCTGCATGTTCGAGGTCGTCGACTGGCTGGGAAACGCGGCCAGTCGCGGCTACGAGAGCCTGGAGTTCGTAGCGCTCGACATGGACTGTGCTGCCGACGTCTACACGCTCGATGCCTACCTCCAAGGCGAGACCCCCTCGACCGTGACGGCGGAGATCTACACGGACGAGACCGGCTCCACCGTAGACCGGAAGGTGGCGCTCTCGGCGGACTACGAAAACGGCGGCGCTGGCATCCACCGCTTCTACGCGGAGGACATCGAGCTCCCCTGCACCTCCTCCCGCCTGGTGGTGATCTCGGCGACCAACATGTGCGAGGAGCTCTCGGAGCAGGTCACCTGGGAAGCAGCGGAAATAGGCGACATCGTTCCGGATGTAGGTCCGTCAGACGGTGGACAACAGGTGCTGGTCGGGCTTCGAGAGGGGAGCTACGACTGGTCGTCTGTGGAGCTCTACTTCGGACAGGGCTCCTCGACGTGGGCGGCCGCATCCGACGTCCAGATAGGGACCGACTGCTCGGATCTCGAGACCGACGCCTGCATCACGGCGACCTCCCCCGACTACGGCTCGGCGGAGACCGTCTCGCTGCGCCTCGTTGACGCCAACGGCAACGAGACCCTGTCGCAGGACGCCTACACCTTCCACAGTCCCAACCGCGACATGCCCACCGGACTGGGCCGAGCGATGATGATCGCCTTCGACCCGACCTGGTTCTACCTGGGCAGCCCCTACGGCAGCATCGGCGAGTCCTACGAGTACCTGCAGGTCGATCTGCTGATGCACGAACCCATCGACGGGCCCTACCACATGTGGGACGCGGCGCCCGCCGTCGGCGAGTGCTCCTGGGGCGAGTCCATGTGGACCACCTTGGATGTCGGCACCTATGTCGAGCTCCACGGGGACGTCGCCGACGCGACGCTTCCCAACGTCGGAGGTGGGGTCTACTACTACCTGGACTCCAACAGCGGACACGAACTGTACGCCGGCGAGGCGGTCGACCTGGAGATCCCCGATGGTGTGGAGAGCTATCCAGCACAGACCATACCCGACGCTTTCGTCTTCCCGGAGCTGCTGAGATCCACCTCCTTTGGGGATCCCTCAGAGGACGAGTTCGGCGTCCAGATCGTTCCGCGCGGGGACGACATCGTGCTGAGTTGGACCCCGGGCGAGGACATGGACGGTCTCACCTACACCCTGTCCGCGGTCCAAGACTACACGACGCTCTCGACGACGACCTGCACGGTCGACCCTGACGCGGGTGTCCTCGTCGTTCCGTGGACGGACCTCGTCGAGAGCGGCGACACCGGCTCGGTCGATGGCATCCTCGTGGACATGGAGTTCTGGAAGGACAACCTCGCGGTGGTGCCGCATGACGGCTCGACCTTCTGGGCTCGCTCCACCATCTGGCTCGAGAGCTACGTCGCGGTGGTGGAGCCGTGATCGTGCTGCTGGCCTGCGTGGGCACACCGGACTCGGGGGGGAGCGCCGCCCCGGACGACAGCACCGCAGAGGGGCTCGATGTCGCAGGTGACTGGCTCGACGTCGACTCGGGCCTGTACGTGATCAAGAACGAGACCTGGCGCTACCAGGCCTTCGAAGACACCTGGAGCGACGACGAAATCATGAGCTATGACAACGCGTTGGGGTACGTCATCGCCCAGAATGATCCCGACCACGAGCCGAACGCCGCGCTCTTCAGTCGCTACGACTTCAAGGCCGTCGATGGCTTCTGGAACTACTGCCACTCGACCGACGAGGCCCAGAGCGCAGAGGTCGCGGAGGCGGCCTCGGCTCCCGCGGACTGTGCCTGGATCGAGCTGATCCCCTCGATCTGATCTAGAGGAAGGCCACGAACAGCGCCGTGAGCGCCGCCTGGAAGGCCGCTGCGAGGAGGAAGGCCTTCGTACGCGAGCGCACGAATGACCCCAGCATCAGGCCGATCATCGTGCTCTCGACGATGTTGATGAAGGTGAGGGTCACCAGCCCCGCGAGGCCCATGTCCGCAAACGGCATCAGGGCGGGGATGAGGTTGTGGAGGATGGCCCAGGTCCCGAGGCTTCCGATGGTGGCGGCGATGAAGGGGTCCGCTGGGATGTTGCCCTCGCCGCGGGGGATGAGGACCTTCGGCTTCAGCCGCCCGATGGTGACCACGCAGGCACCGGCGAGGACGCCGTAGGCTATGCCCCCGGCCCAGAAGCCGTCGAGCAGGCCAGGGAAGAGGCCGAGGAGCTCCGCCCCGAAGGGCAGCACGGCGTAGGCGGTGAGGAAGGAGAGCCCCAGCCAGGCGGCGGTCGCCTTCTGGAGCTGCCGCGGCTTGGGCACCAGGTAGTGGCGCTCGATGATGGCAGCGTCGGGGATCCCTCGCTGGAAGACGACTGGGGTGTTGGCCATGGCAGTTCCGACAGCTGTCGCGCGTGCGCGTTCCGAGCACGGTACGCGCGGCGCCTGCCGGATCTTTCACTCTCGGCTGCGCTGCTTCCTCTTTCGCTTCTTCTTGAAGCTCCAGGTGAAGGTGAAGCGGGCGACCTCGACGCCGTCGGGGTTCGTCCCGATGGTCTCGGCGGTGCACTCGACGGACTCCCCGGTAGCCAACGCAGTTGCCACGGCCTGGGCCATCTCTGCGCCGGCCCTGCACGTGAAGGTCGTGAGATCGGTAGCCTTCTTCACGAACTGGCCCTCCATGCGGACGATCAGGATGGAGATCGGCTCGGGGGCTGCCTCGACCACGCTCAGGCCGAGGGCGCCGGTGGACATCTCGGCGGCCATCGACAGGGCGGCGAAGTAGGTCGAGCGAAAGGGGTTCGTTGTCAGCCAGCGGTAGGGCACGCTGACGGCGCAGTGGTCCGCGTCGAAGCTGCGGATCCGCAGCCCCGCGATGAGCGCCAGGGGCAGCTTGGCCAGCATGTACGCGGACAGCAGGGCCGGGCTGAGCATCTTGTCGCGGAGCGCCTGGACCTCTGCGCTGTCGGTGTCGAAGCGCGGTTCGTCTCGCTCGGGGTTGGTCACCAAGGGGCCTCCGGGAGGACGAGCTCGCGCTCGCAACGCCTGGTGGCGTTTGCCCAGGCGATCTCGTCGTCGGTGTAGGGCGTCGGAGAGGTCTGTATCTCGAAGAGGATGTACTGCTCGACGGCGACGCGGACGGCGTCCCCGTAGGGGTTGTCCGTGCGGCTGATCCAGTAGTCGAGGATCGCGCGGCGGCGCTCTTCGGGGGTCTCGTAGGGAGGCACGTCGTGCCAGGCGTCGGTGCCCTCGTACCAGATGCCGTCGAGCCAGTCTGGCAGGTCCTCGTAGACCTTCTTTGCGAGCTCGCGTCCGGCGACCGCGTCCCCGTAGTCGGCGACGAGCCCCCCGGCTGCGCCGGCGACTCGCTCCTTGTCCTGCTCGATGAGCTGGGGACGCACGGTCCACGAGCCGAGGCTGACGCAGGCGAGGGGGTTCACGAGGCAGGGGGTCCACTCGACGACCGGGACCCCTTCCCACCACGCGCCTCGGATGGTCCTCGGCTTCTGGATGTGGGGGTTGCGCTTCCGGATGTACATCCAGCCGTCATCGTGGATGACCACCGTGTTTCGCCAGCCCGTGTCGTGGTGGTAGAAGACGCGGTCGCCCTTTCGCCTGGCCGAGTAGCCCATCGCGATGAGCTCTTTGGCGATGGCGTTCCGGGCCTCCGCCACCGCGGCGTCGTCGCTGACCAGGATCTGGAGTTCGGGCACGTTGAAGGCGAGGCCGTCGTAGACGACCTCGTCGCCCATCCGTGTCTCTTCGGCGTCGAGGTCGGCGGCCTCCGGGAGCTCCCCTGCGAGCGCGATGGTCAGACAGAGCCACACGCCATCAAGCTAACGCGAGCGATTCCGAAGGACTGTGAAGACCTCGAAGGACCAGGCGGCGCCTGCGTCAGCTCCCGTGAACCCCAGGCACTGGAGCCACCATGTTCAGCACCCTCGTTGTCCTCTCCGCTCTCTCCATGACCGCCGACGCCCACAACCCGCCGCAGCTCTCGAGGGACTGCTTGGAGGACGTTCGCGACCGTCGCGAGGACCGCCTCGACCGGGCAGAGGACATCCGCGACGCCCGGACCTTCACCGGCCCCGCGGACCTGCGCGAAGACCGCCTCGATCGGCTGGAGGACATCCGCGACCTGAAGGAGGACCGCCGCGACCGGTTGACCGGCCGCTGCAGCTAGAGTCGTGGTGGGTCGGCAGGCCGACCTCGTGGTCACGGGCCCACGACCACCACCCTGTCCGGCCAGGACCACACCATCGCGTCCCCGATCTGCTTCACCGTCACCGGGGCGCCCGAGGCGTGGATCAACCGCAGGTGGCAGCACCGACACAGGGTGATCTGCCGCTCCGGGTCGTCATCGCTCCCCTTGGAGCGCCACCAGACGTGGTGCGCCTCCACCGTCGAGGACCGGCGTCCGCACTCGGGGTTCTGGCAGGTGTAGCGGTCGCGCTCCTTGACCTGTCCCGAGACCCCCTTTCCGCGAGGCTCCGGCACCGTGTCCAGGAACCACCGAGCCGCCTCCACGAGGTCCGGGTCCACAGGCAGGTAGTGGGGGGTCTTGCGCCCTCGAGCAGCGACGCGGCCCAGATCCCCGAAGGCGATCCTGGTGACACGACCGCCGGTTTCTGTCGCGCTGGGGGCACCGCCGGTTTCTGTCGCCTCGCCACCGCCGCCGGAGAGGCCGCCGGTTTCTGTCGCGCTGGTGGCACCGCCGGTTTCTGTCGCCTCGGGGACAGCGCTGCTCGGAGGCCCGCCGTGCTCCGCCGGCTCCGCTGTCTTCGCGAGCGCCGGTGCCGCACTGAGCCGGCGCCGACACTCCGCCAGCACCCGCCGGCTTCCCCGCTCGATGACGTGGTCGCCCACCTCTGCCAGCATGCGGGCTCCCAGACAGCGGCAGACCCCGATCCAGTCCCGAGCCTCGCGACCGCTCTGGGCGATGCCACCCACGAAGCAGGCCCGGTCCAGATCCAGGCCCTCGGCGACCGCGGCTCGGATCTCGGGGTGCATGTCGAAGGTCTGACCCAGCTTGCGGTAGCGCTCCAGGCTCCGCTGGCTCACCCCGACGACCTGGGTGGCGAAGGCGTCGAGGGTGTCGAAGCCCATGTCGAAGTGGAGTCCCTGTCGGACCACCGTCTCGGCCAGCTGCCCCAGGGCCGCGACGCGGCCATCCCGAACGGCCACCAGGGCGTCGAGGAGCTCGAGGGCGTGCCAGGGATCTCGCGGCTCTGTCCACGGGCCCAGCAGGGACGTGGCCGGATCCGGGGTCTCGCACCACGAGGGGCTGAACTCGAGCCTGGGCCGCGGCACTCGGGCGTCTGCCCGTATCTGCTCGGCGCTCCGCCCCTGTCTCCAGCAGGCCAGGATGTAGCGGTCGACCTCTCTCGATGGAAGGTGCGCGCCCAAGTACAGCCGCGCCCTCCGCCGGGCCTGCTGGATGTCGGCCACGTCCTGCCCGAAGACGAAGACCCGGAAGCCGTCGTCTTCGCCGCCGCGATCGATGCCGGTGGGGCAGCGTCGAGAGACCAGCCCCGCCCGAGCCCTGGACAGCCACTCGAGCTGGTCGACTACCTCGACCCTGCCCGGGGCCAACAGCGCGATCGAGAGGGGGATCAGGCCGCTGGAGGCCGCCTCCTTCACCAGCTCCAGCGGGCTCCCCACCAGCCGCAGCAGGTCTCGGAGCTGGCTCGTGCGCCAGGGGACCCGCTCCTTGCAGAAGGCGGTGAAGCTGGAGTAGCCGAGCCTCGCGACGTCGTTGGCCCTGATCCAGCCGATGAGACGGGCCAGCCGAAGGTCGATGGCGGCGCCCTCTGTGGCCAGCTGCTCGACGGTCCCTCGCAGCTCCGCTAGCCGATCAGCTCGAGGGTGGAGCGGCCACGGCCCCAGCAGCGCGGCGATCACGGGGGATCGCAGCGCGGCAGGAGTGACGGTGGGGTCTTCTGGCGAGAGCACCAGTGCATGTATCGAGGGGGTAGGCCAGAAACTGTCCGGCCCGCGAGGCGTGGAGCGAAAGCGGCGAAGGGGCTTTCCGCCGGCGCTTCGCCCGCCCGTCGCGCGGTGGGCGGCTGTTAGGCTCCACCAGTGCGCCTCGCTGTCGCCGCTTCGCTGACCCTCCTGCTGTCCGCGTGCATCACGGCCCCGGCCGGCTACCAGGCGCTCGTGCGCGACGTCGTCGACACGGACGGTGACGGCTACGCCGAGGAAGGCCTCGAGGAGCGGGGCGCGGAGCTCGGGCTGGAGCCCGGGGACTGTGACGACGAGGATCCCGACGTCAACCCTGGCGCCGACGAGGTGCTCTACGACGGCGTCGACGACGACTGCGACGCTTTCACCAGCGACAGCGACGGCGACGGTGACGGCTTCGACGCCATCGAGGTCGACGGTGACGACTGCGACGACACCGATCCGAGCGTCAATCCGGCCGCTGATGAGAGCTGGTACGACGGCGTCGATCAGGACTGCACCGGCGGCAGCGACTACGACGCCGACGGAGACGGAGAGGACCACATCGACCACGGCGGGGCGGACTGCGACGATGACGACCCGGAGGTCACCGGGGCCTTCACCTTCTACGAGGACCTCGACGGCGACGGATACGGCACCACCGAGATCCTCGCCTGCGCGCAACCCGCGGACAGCGCCCAGCTCGACGGGGACTGCGACGACTCGACCTCCGAGCGCGCCCCGGACCTCGACGAGGAGTGCGACGACGGGCTCGACAACGACTGCGACGACACGACGACCTGCCGGTGGGACGGAGATGTGTTGCTCGACCACGGCGTGCGGCTCAGCGGGGACGCCGGGTCTGGGTTCGGGAATGGCGTCGCCCCATTGGGGGATGTCGACGGCGACGGTGTGGCCGACTTCATCCTCGGGGCGCCGAACGAGGGTCACGGCTGCGCGCACATCTACCGGGGGGGCACGCGCGCACCGACTTCACCTTGGCGCTCCATTTGCGATGAGGGGAGCGAATACGAGTTCGCCTATTCAGTAGGCGGCGGGCGGGATGCCGACCTGGACGGGGCGAACGAGTATCTGGTGGGGGAGAGTAGCGGCGCCGTCTACCTCTACGATGGGGCATCCGGTACCGAAGTGGCCGTGTTCGGCTCGGTTCAAATGGGCAGGCCAAGCTTGATCCAGTCTCTGTCGGGGGCTCCTTACCCAGACCTCCTGACGGGCGACTCGTTTGGGATGGACGTGGGCGGCCACGTGTACCTGTTTCAGGGCATGGAGGGCGGTTGGTCTGGGAGCTACACCGAGAGCGATGCTATCGCCGTGATGCGAGACGAAGAGGCTGGACTCTTCGCCGCCACCTTCGGGACGGCTGACCTGAGCGGTGACGGGCTGCCCGATGTCGCGGTTGGCGACCCGGACGCAGATGCCGGGGGCTTCGATGCCGGGGCGGTGTTCGTCTTCGAGGGGCCCGTGGAGTCCACGCTTGGGCCCGCCGATGCTTCCACCAGCTTGCTCGGTGAGGACGCTGGAGACAAGGCGGGAAGTGGCATCTGTGCGGGAGATCTCGATGGCGATGGAGCTGCCGACCTGGTTGTGACTGGACTCGGTGCCAGTGCCGGCACGACCTGGGTTCTGATGAGCGCCGACCAGCCTGATGAGCTGGCGGATGCAGGACTCCGTGTCGAGGCGTCCTCAGCAGACGAGGGAGTTGGGTACGGCTGCGCTGTCGGCGACTTCGACGGCGACGGGGCCGCTGATCTCGCGCTGGGCACGCCGGCCAACGGTGCGGGTGGTAGCTACGCCGGAGGCCTCCTCGTGGTCTGGGGGCCCGCGTCGGGGACCGCACTCCCCGGAACCACGCTCGCTGGGGACACACCGGGGGAGCTTGCGGGCTTCCGCGCCGCAAACCTGGGGGATTTCGACGGCGACGGCACGGATGACCTGCTGCTCACCGCGACGGCGAGCTCTGAGGCGGACGGCGCGGTGTATCTCATCTTCGGGCGGGGTTTGTAGGGACCATCCGGCCCGGCGCGGCAGCTATCTCACAGAGGTGTAGACCAACAGACGCGCCGGCTTGGCGTCCTCGCCGAAGTCGACGCAGACGAGGTCCGGGTGGAGGTAGTCCTCGAAGTCCCAGCCGCTCCGAAGCGCGGATAGGTGTGCATTCGCGGCGAGTCCGAGGTCGAGGCGGATCTGGTCCACGCCCTGCCAGGCCAGGCTGGCTGTCTCGGGCCGGTGGGACTCGGGCATCCACATGAGCTTGTCACCGCCTCGGCCTCCAGCGGTGACCCGGCGACCCCAGAGATAGCGCCGGTTCTCGAAGAAGGGATTCCAAGGCAGGCGGTCTCGCCAGTCCACGAGGACCTCGGGCACCTGCCGAAAGTCACCCGGGCGATCCTCGGCCATCCAGTAGTCCTTGGCCGCAACGATGGCGTCGTCGCGGATGTCCAGGCAGACCGCGACCGGTCGCCAGCCTTCTGGCCGAGGGGGTGGCTGGTGGCCAGCCAGCGCGAAGACCGCGTCGATCAGCTCGGCATCATCGAGCTCCTCGAAGTACAGCCCGATCCGGTCGAGGCGGCCGTTGCGGTACTTGAAGGAGGCGGTCGTCTGGACAGCGCCGGGAGGGGACAGGGCCAGAAAGGCTGCTGTGACTCGTAGACCGAGAGTCTCTAGACGCTCACGAAAAGCGCTGGGCTCACCCTTGTCATTGAGCGACCAGCGCACCTCGCTGTCGCCGCAGGCGAAGGAGACGTCGAACTTGAAGCGCCGGGCCTCGCGGCTGGCCACATCCCAGTCGATGAAGCTGGTGTCGGGTACCGAGGCGAGGACGCGCTCGATGGCTTCGCGCGGGACCGGGTGCTCGGGGCGGTGGTCGGGTCCCCGAGAGCTGGAGGCCATTGGTCCTCGGCGCGTGGTCTTCCCGACGATAGCGCGGCGGTAGGCTCCGACAATGGCGAAGCCCCCTCACCACCTCGGACCAGCGGTCCCGGTCGGAAGCCATGCTGGGGTCCAGGTCTTCAGGGTGGAGACAGGCTTCGTCAAGTGCTTCGACGAGCCATCCCGCTGCCGGCGGGAGCTCGCGGTCCTTCGCGACCCGCCGCCCTGCGTCGTGCCGGATCTCCTCGAGGCAGGCGACGACTGGCTCATGACCGCCGATGTCAGGGCCGGACGCGACCCGCGGGTGCGGCGGGTGGAGGCCCTCGTCGAGGCGGCTCGGGTCCTCGCCCGGGTCCACGGCCACCGGGTGTCGGGCAGCCTCCCTGCCGCGGAGCACATGCGCAACCTGGACGCGCGGGTTCACAGCGCCGGTGTGCAGGGTGTCTTCTCGGGGTTCATCGGCGTCGGGGACGCCTTCTGTCATCACGATCTGCACGCCTCGAACTGGATCATGGAAGGGGGGCGACCCGTCGGGTTGCTGGACTGGGCCAGCTCGGGACACGGCGACCCCGAAGAGGATCTCGCCCGCCTGCTGCGCGGCTCGTCGTCCGATGTCGAAGTCGCCGTGATCGCCGCCTGGGAGAGAGAGGGGCAGCGCGCTCTGGACCGTCGGAGGCTGCGGGCCTACGCGGCGCTGTTGGCTAGCGAGGAAGGAGGGGTCGCCCCAGCCCTCGAGGGTGCTCCCTTCCACGGTCAGCGCAGGACCGTCCGTTGCGTGGACAAGGAGGAGCACCCCGCCCTGCGCTGGCTCCCGATCTCGGCACCGGCGATCGAGGTCGCGCTGGAGAGGGAAGGTCTCCGCGACGCCCAGGTGGTCTCCAGCTTCGCCGCTCACGCCTGCAACGACGTGCTCCGCATTCGCTGGCAGGACCGGGACCTGATCCTGAAGGTCTACAACAAGCCAGTCGAGACCTGGCTCTTCGAGCTCGAACGAGGGCTCGCCAAGGTACTGGAGCAGACGGCTGCCTGTGTCCCGGCACCGCTCGCGCTCCCAAGTGGCGGACACCTCCTACGCATCGGCCCGCGCCTCGCCGCGGTCTACCCGGACTGTGGGGACGAGCGTCCCGACCTCTCCGCGGCTTGCTTGAGGCGTCTGGCCATGGCCCAGGCCGCCTTCGTCTCCGCCGAGTCGATGAGCGTGCCACTTGCGGGCCTGCCTGATCCGGCGGTGGACCGATGGACCGGTGGTGGGCTGTCCGAAGACACTCGCGGGCGCCTGGCGGCCATCCTGGAGCGCACTCGGGAAGCCTCCGTGGGTCTACCTGTCTCGACGATCCATGGCTCCTTCCATCGGGATCACACGAGCCTGATGGCGGACGGGCGAGTCGCCATCTTCGACCTGGAGAAGGCTCGGCGCGGCCCGAGGATCGTCGACGTCGTGAACACGGCCTACCACCTGGGCTACCGCAACAACGACGAGCGCCTCGAACCACGCCTGATGGTCTTCTACCTCTGCGAGGTCCATCGTCACCTGCGGCTCGGTGCCGAGGAGATCGAGCGGATCCCGAACCTGCTGTTGCGTGCCTTCGTTCTGGACCTGGCGGCTGTCGGGGCCTCGCCGGCGCACCTGTCTTCACACCTGCGGCTCACCTTCGAGTTCGAGGCCAACGTGCACAACATCGCGAGATCGCTCGACCGCTACCTCGACTGAGTCGCTCAGGTCCCAGAGAACTGCACCCCATCGAAGACCAGGGTCGGCACGCGGTAGCTCGAGTGCTTCCACACGTCGCTGGCGGGCTCGACGAAGCGGGAGATGAGGTCGATGAGGTTTCCCGTCACGTTCATCTCGCTGAGGTTCTGGGCCCACTCGCCGTGGCGGTAGAGCTGGCCCCGGATGCCGAAGCTGAAGTCCCCGCTGGCGGGGTTCGAGTTGCCGCCGAGGAAGCTCGTGACTCGGATGCACTCGGGGTAGCTCGCGGCGATCTCCCGCCAGGAGCGTGGGCCGGGGGCGATGACCACGTTCCCGGCTCGCCCGGTCGTCGGCTCCACGCCGAGCTTGCGGGAGTGGTAGAGGCCGACGTACCAGGTGTTCAACACACCCTCTGTGAAGATGGGACGCGCGCGGGCGACGAAGCCGTCTCCGTCGAAGGGCTTCGAGCCGAGGCCACGCGGGATGGTCGGATCGTCGAGGACCGAAAAGGCGCTGGAGCCGAGCTTGTCTCCGAGCTTGTCGTGCATGCAGCTGCGGCCGTGATGAAGGGAGGTGCCAGAGAGCGGGCTCAACAGGGCGCCGAGGAGCCGGGGGGCGACCCGGGCGTCCAGCAGCATCGGGCAGACCGTGGAGGCGCAAGCAGAGGTGTCCCGGACGGCCGCGGCGCGGGTCCAGAGGTCCTCTGCCACCGCGCTCATGGTCGGCAGGTCGTCGAGGTGGGCGGCGTTGATGAAGCTGTAGGCCTCTGGCAGCTTTCCGCTCGGCTCCTTCAGCGTCACCATGCCGCCGAAGCCGAAGTGGGTGCGCTCGGAGTGACCCTCGAAGCCGTTGCTGAAGGCGCAGTCGGAGCGATTCCGCATGTCCCACAAGAAAGCCGTGGCGGAGACCAGGTCGTCGCCGGCGCCTGCGAGCACGGCCTCCTCCAGCCGGGCGATGCCCCCTCGCCGGATCACGCTGTCTCGCCCGTCGAAGCTGGTCTCGTCAGCGGCGTCCAGGGAGGCGACGTCCAGGCTGCCCATGCGCTCCCGCGCGGCCATCGCCCGGTCGGGATCGGGCTCCAGGTAGCGGGTCCCGTCGACCGCCCGCTGGAGGAAGGCCTCGACAGCCTCGGGCCGCAGATCAGAGGTGCTGTGAGAGGAGAAGCGCTCGTCGACCAGGAGGCTCACGGAGAGACCGAGGGTGCTGGCCTCGTGGACCCGCTCGAGCTTGCCGGCGCGACGCTCCAGCTCGACCTCGCTGCCCGAACGCACGTAGGCCTTGACCTCGTCGGCGCCCAGTCTCCGGGCGGTCTCGACCGCGTTGTTGGCCGTCTCGATCGGTGTCATCCCTCACCCCCGACGGTCAGCGAGCCCACCCGGACCGTGGGCTGGCCCTGGCTCACGGGCACGCCCTGGCCGTCCTTTCCGCAGGTCCAGCCGCCCTCGTCGAGCAGCAGGTCGCCGCCGACCATGTCCACCTGTTCCAGCGCCGCGGGGCCGTTGCCGATGATGTTCACGTCCTTGATCGGTCGCGTCAGCTTGCCGTCCTCGATGAGCCAGCCGGTCTTCATGTAGAAGGTGAAGTCGCCCGCTCCGATCTGGACCGCGCCGTTCTGGAAGGAGGTGCAGTAGATGCCTCGCTTCGTGTTGGCGATGATCTCCTCGGGGGAGTGGGGACCAGGCTCCATGTAGGTCGCCCGCATGCGCGGGATCGGGTGGTGGCGGAAGCTCTCCCGCCGGCCGGATCCGGTGGGCTGCACCCCGTAGTGGGCGGCGCTGATCTCGTCGTGCATGTAGCCGCGCAGGACACCCTCCTCGATGAGCACGGTGCGCTCGGCGAGGTTGCCCTCGTCGTCCACGTTGATGGCGCCCCTGCTGCCCTCGACCGTGCCGTCGTCGACGACCGTGACGAAGTCGGGAGCGACCTTCTTGTTCAGGCGAGAGGCATAGATGCTGATGCCCTTGCGGTTGAAATCAGCCTCCAGCCCGTGTCCGATGGCCTCGTGGAGCAGGATGCCGCTGGCTCCGGCGGCGAGGACGACTGGCATCTCCCCAGCCGGGGGCTTGCCCGCGTCCAGGAGGAAGGTGGTCCGCTCGACGGCCCTTCGAACCATGCGATCCTGCCGCTCCAGGTCGTCGAAGTACTCGAGCCCGGCGCGAGCGGCGAGGTTGTAGCTGTTGCTCTCCAGGCGGCCGCCCTCGGCCTCTGCGGAGCAGACGACCATGGCCCGGCACATGGGCTGGTAGTCCTCTGCCAGGCGTCCGTCCGGGCGCACGATCAGCAGGACCCTCTCTCCGTCGACGAGGTGGGTCTGGACCTTCTGGATGCGTTCGTCGAGGGCGAAGGCCTGCTCCTCCCAGCGACGCACCATCGGCACGCGCAGGTCCATGCCGACGGCCTCCCAGCGCCTCTGGACCGGGTAGTAGGAGGGCAGGTCCAACAGCGCGAGGTCCACGGTCTCCCTCGAGCCACCACCGGCAGCGATGGCCGAGGCGGTCTTCGCAGCAGAGAGCATCGAAGCCAGGCCGAGGTTCTCCGTGTAGGCGTAGCCCACGGCCTCGCCGAAGCGGGCGCGCACTCCGAGGCCGAGGTCCACGTGGGTCGAGGCCTTGTTGACGGAGCCGTCCGACAGGGAGACCGAGGTGACCACGCTGTGCTCGAAGAAGAGGTCGCAGTCCGTGGCCCCTCCCGAGAGGGCGGCGGCGAGGACGTTGTCGAGGACCTCTCGGCTGATGCCGAAGCGCTCGAAGTAGCGTCCACGAGGAGCCCCGTGGACCGTGATGGGCTGACTCATGGGGTGGGCTTAACTCCAGACCGCCAGCTCCAGGGCGGTGGCGCTGATGTTCAGGCAGACGTGAGCCACGATGGCGCTCTCGACGCCGCTTCGGCGTGCCAGCCAGCCGAAGAAGAGGCCGATGAGGAAGATCTGGAGGATCTTCATCCCGGGGGCGGTCGTGTTCGGCGCGTGGAGGATGGCCCAGAACACCGAGGTCAGGACGATGGCGACCCAGCCGGCTCTCTCGGTGCCGCCGAACCACTTCTCGAGCCAGCGCTGGACCACGCCACGGAAGAGCAGCTCCTCGCCGACCGCCGCGGCGCAGACCGCCGGCAGCACCACCCCCCACTGGAACCAGCCGGCGTCGCGGTCGAGGTCGGGTGTGAGATCCATGGCGAAGTCGAGGAGCGAGCCGATCTCTATGCCGAGGAGGTGGAAGGCCAGGGTGCTCAGGATGCCGAAGAGCAAGCCGGCGCCTGCCCCGATGAGCCATCCCGAGGTGGCGTCCGGCAGCCCGTAGAGCTTCGGGAAGGGGTGGCTCGGCCCCCCTGCTCGAAGCGCCACCGGCACCATGATCCCGTACAGCCCGAGGGTGATGAGCGCGCCGGTGACCACCCCGGTCAGCGCGGCCGCCGGGTTGTCCTGGTTCGGCAGGAAGGGGATCAGCTCGCTGATGTCCGTGTACAGCGCCCCGACCACCCGGTTCGGGAGGTCGAGCAGCACCATCCCCCCGGCGATGACGAGGCCCTTCTTGAAGTTCGCCGTGGTGTGGGTCCAGGACCGCGCGGCGGCGATGAAGACAGCCAGCATGGCGCCGCCCTGCAGCGCGGCCCCGAAGAAGGTCAGGAGCAGGACGGGGATCGAGACGTTGTCCATCGCGCGCAGGTTAGCGGAGGGCATGGCGTGGATTCGGACCGTTGGCGACGACGAGGCCCTCGGCAGCCTCGCCAAGCACTACCGAGGCGCGCTCAGGCGCGCCGGGCGGGTCTTCGGGATCGTGCGGCTCCACAGCCTGGACCCCCGGCTGCTCGGGGCCTCGATGCGGCTCTACCACGCCACGACCACCGACGAGGACCTCCCCCTGACCCGCGCGCAGCGAGAGCTGATCGCGGTCGTGACGTCGAAGGCCAACGACTGCTTCTACTGAACGGAGGCGCACGGAGAGGATCTCCGTGGTGCTGGCTTCCCGGACTCCCTCGTCGATCACATCGTGCGCGACTGGAAGAGCGCCGAACTCTCCAGCGTGGATCGGGCTCTGTGCGAGTACGCCGAGAAGCTGACGCTGTCACCCTCCGAGATGAAGCGCGCGGACGTCGACGCCCTGAGGGCAGTCGGGCTGACCGACGAGCAGATCCTCAACGCCGCCGCCACCTGCAGCTACTTCAACTTCATCAACCGGATGGCGGACGGGCTCGGGGTGGATCTGGAGCCCGAGATGAGGTGAGCTGCCGCCCGCAGAGGGTGGCCAGGGCCAGGATGCTGGTCTGGGGGTTCACGCCGGTGTTGCTCGGGAACACACTGGAGTCCGCCACGTAGAGACCCTCGATGTGGTGGTGGCGGAAGTCCGGGCGCACCACCGAGGTGGCCGGATCGCTGCCCATGCGGCAGGTGCCGAAGAGGTGGGTGACGGCCATGGAGTAGTGCGTGCCGAGCAGGGGGCCGTCGTCTTCGAAGGCGCGCATCTGCTCTGCCCCGGTGACCACCGACGGCATGCCGAAGACCCCGGGCTCGACCTGCTCCGCGCCTGCCGCGAAGAGCAGCTCTCCGAGGACCCGCACCCCCCGACGCACCTTGAACAGGTCCCCACGACCCAGGTCGAAGCGAACCACCGGACGGCCCCGGCGCAGGACGACCCGGCCCTCGCTCTCGGCGCGGACCGCGCAGCCCCAGTGGGCTGCCTCGTGCATCCGCTCCAGCTCACGGGCGAAGTCGACGCCGAAGCCTCTCAGGCGAGCGGCGAGGATGGTCAGGTCGTAGCCAAGGGCCTCGAACTTCAGGCCCTCTCCCCTCAGCCCGGTGACCTCGTGGCCCTGGGTCGCGCCGGTCCACATGCGCACGGGCTCGCCGAAGCGTCCGGCGACGGCCACACCCGGATGACACTGGAAGTGCCGGCCCACGGGGCCCTGCCGGATGCCCGAGGCCAGGAGCAGGGCAGGGGACTGCACCGCGCTGGCGGCGAGCACGACCGCGTGGGTGGCCCGCACCGAGACCCGGGCTCCTCCTTCGGCGCGTCCCGTGACACCGACGGCGCGACCTTGGGCTGTCTCGATCCGCTCCACGCGCACGCTGGCGGCGACGCGCGCCCCTCGCTCGCAGGCCTCTGGTAGCCAGGTTCGCTCCAGGCTCTGCTTGGCGCCGACGGGGCAGCCCTGCAAGCAGCGCCCAAGGCCCTCGCAGTCCCGCACGTTTCGGCGAATGGGTCGGTGAGCCAGCCCCAGCGCCTCCGCGCCACGGGCGAGCAGGGTGTTGTTGCGCCCGGCCACGGCCGGATCCGTCGGCGTGATGTGGAGGCCGGCTTCGACCTCGTCCGTGGCGGCCTCGATCCACTCCCAGGGCAGGGCCTCGGCCAGCGCCGGATCTTCGCGACGCCAGCCGTCGAAGACGTCCTCTGGGAGCCGCCAGCTGATGGCCCCGTTGACGACGGAGGTACCTCCGACGGCTCTGCCCTGGAGCAGCGCCATGGCCGGCTTCCCCCGCGTCACGCCGACGCCCATGTCCCGGTACAGGCTGCTCATGGCTCCGAAGCTGTCGCTCGAGGTCTCCGCCGGCTGCGGCATCGGGCCCTCCTCCAGCACCAGCACGTCGGCCCCCGCTGACGCCGCCGCTCGGGCCACCGCTGCACCGGCCGGACCGCTGCCGATGATCACGACCTCGGCCTCCAGGCGCTCGTCGCCGCGCCAGCCTCGGCCGTCCAGCAGCTTCACCGAGCCTCCGCGGCCCGTCGGACGTCCGGTCGTTGGAAGTGGGCGAAGCAGAGGACCAGCTTCAGGACCAGCGCCACCTGCCTCAGGGGGTACAGCGCCGAGTCCCCGAGAGCCTGCACCAGCTCCGCGCGCTGCGGTGGACTGAGCGAGCCCAGGCAGCGCCCCCGAGCG
This sequence comes from Myxococcota bacterium, assembly GCA_036012755.1. Taxonomy (GTDB): domain Bacteria; phylum Myxococcota_A; class UBA796; order UBA796; family CAJQPC01; genus JAAESX01. The sequence goes on from DASCPX010000070.1 coordinate 139,197, forward strand.
AGCGCCGAGGCCCAGACCACCCAGACCGCAGCTCGCAGACCCCAGCGCAACAGCGGCGGCGCGTGAGACTCGAGCTCTGGCCAGAAGAGCTCGACCGCGGCTGGCTCGAAGCCCGGCTGGCCTGGCAGCGGCGGGAGCATCGCGCTCAGGATCTGGTCGCGGGCCCGGCGCTCGGGCGAGGTCCAGGTCTTCAAGCGAGGCGGGCCAGCGTGAGGGCGTCCAGCGCCTCGAGGGTGGTCGACACGACCCCGCGGGCCTGCTCCGGATCACCGGCTCGAAGCAGCGCCACCACCGCCGGGTAGCTGGCCGCGACGGCCGCGCGGTCGGTGTGCATCGCGGCCGCCAGCTCGGGGTGGACGGCGTAGGTGCGCATGACCGTGTTGAAGAGCAGGACCAGGGCCGGGTTTCCGGCGGCGCGGACCACGCGCTGGGAGAAGGCGATGTCGCGGGCGGCGAAGGCCTCTGCGTCGAGTTCGGCGGCGCCGACCTCGGCCTGCTGGGCGCGGGCCATGACCTCGAGGTCCTCGATGTCACCGTCGGAGGCTCGCTCGCAGGCCCGGGCCACGGCCTCTGCGGCGACACAGCGGCGCAGCTCGAGGAAACCCGCAGCCAGGGCACGATCGGGCTGCGCGAGCAGGTGCGGCAGCAGGTCGAAGCCGCCCGTCTCACGCCAGCTCCGGACCCTGTAGCCCGAGCCCTGGCGAGCGCTCAGCAGGCCAGCAGCGCAGAGCTGCGCCAGCGCCGCTCGCAAGGTCGGGCGACTGACGCCCATCGACTCCGCCAACCGCCGCTCTGCGGGCAGCACGCTCCCTACGGTCCACTCGCCCGCGATGACCCGGCGGGTCAACGCCTCTGCCGCTTGCTCGGTCCTCGTCATCTTCCTCGATTGGTCGAGCCAATTGGTTTGACCAATATCCCGAGGCCCGACGCTACGTCAAGCGATCAGATGGGCGCGATGAGCTGAGGCCCGGTGGCCCGGACGTTGCCGATGGTCTTGGCGACCCGGTGACGCTCGACCGTGCTCGCCTCCGGAGGACGCAGCATCCTGGCGAGGTTCTTCTCGTCGAGGTCGGAGAGCCAGCGCAAGGGTTCATCGAGCAACAGCGGCATGCGATCGTGGATGTCCTCGAGGTCCGGGCTCGCCGGCACCGTGATGATGCTGAAGCTGCCGTTGTCGCTGAGACCGGCGAAGGCGAACATCGCACCTCCGCGGTGGAGGTACCAGGGCTGCTTTCCGCCCTTCGGACCTGTCCACTCGTACCATCCGTTGGCCACGACCAGGCACCGTCCGGAGTGAATCCCGGTACGGAACAGCGGCCTCTTGAGGACCGTCTCGGCGCGGGCGTTGACGAACCGGGACGCCATGTGCGGAGCCTCGAACTCGGCCCACTTGGGCAACAGGCCGAACTGGTAGGACTTCAACTCGTTGGCTGTCGCCCCCTGGAGGACGATGGGGGCCATGTCGGTCGGGCAGACGTTGTAGTTGGCCTGCACGGCGGTATCGCTGGCGAGACCGAAGGCCTCGATCAGCTCCTCAGGCCTGCAGTAGATTGCGTAACGGGCGCACATCGTTCACGTTTCTATGGACAGGGGTTGAACTCGGGGCCGAGGTCCCAAGTCTTGATGATGGTCGACAGGCCTTCGTGCGTACCGCAGACATCGTCCGCGAGCGACTCCGCGTCCTCCCAGTCGTCGACGTACTCGGCGACGAAGGCGGCCTTGTCTGCGGAGGTGAAGACCGCGAGCCGGTCGCACTCGTCGTACTCGTGGCAGGACTCGTCGAGGTGCCAGTCGAAGTAGTCGACGAGCTCCTCGAGCTGGTCGAGGTCGTTCTTCAGCGCCACCGACAGTCCGCGCTCGTGAGCCTCGTTCGCTATCCACTGGTTGAAGTCGAGCTGCTCGGTCTCGTTGAGGCCGAGGCCGTTGTCGTTGGCGTAGCCGTCCACGTTGTCGGGCTCGACGCCGTCGCAGCCGCGCTCGAAGGCGAGGTCCAGGCGCGCCTCGAGGATGTCGCGCACCCGGTCGTCGCGGACGTCGACCCACCTCTCGCCCTCCCACTCGTCGAGGGGGTCGCCCAGCACCGCCGAGGGATAGTCCCCGGCGTCCTCGCGCCAGTCCTCGTAGGTGCCGGCGGAGAAGTAGCAGATCAGGGTGCTCTCCTCCGTGACCTCTTCGATGACATCGTCGCTCGCGTCGAAGAGGTCGAGGTTGTACATCTCGACGTCCAGCGAGGTGTCGATCTCGCCCTGGAGCTGCCACTGCCAGGTCGTGCCGACGGCGGGTTCCCAGACCTCGGCGTCGACGGGGTCCGTGCGGGTGAACCCGACGCACGCGCCGTCCATGTAGATCGTGCCGATGGGGCAGTCGGGGGTCCTGTTGCAGGCCATCGATAGGAGGAGGAGCATCAGACCTCGTGGCTCGCGGACTCTGCAGATGGGCCGATGTCGATCGAGCCCTCGTGGGTCGAGGCGGCGGCGGAGCAGACCTGCTCCAGCTCGTCGTCGCTCCGAGCAGGGTCGTAGTGGAAGAACAGGAGCCGCTTGGCGGCCACGGTCTCTGCGTAGCGAACCGCCAGCTCGGCCGTGCAGTGTCCCCACCCCGCGCGGCTCGCGTACTCCTCGCCGGTGTACTGGGCGTCGTGGACCAGGAGGTCGGCGCCCTCTGCGATGGAGAAGCCAGAGAGCCACTCTTCTCTTGGGAGCCCGTTCCGGCAACCGAGCTGGGGCTCATGGTCGGGCATGTAGGCCAGCGTGCGCCCGCCGCATTGGATCCGGTAGCCGACGGTGGGGCCGGGGTGGGTGACGAGGTGGCCGCTGAGGCGGAAAGCGCCGATGTCCCAGCCGTCCCGGGTCACGTCGTGGCAGCTGACCAGCGACGGGACCTCGCGAATGCGGACGGGGAACAGCGGCGGCGAGAGGTAGCGATTGAGGCGCTTTCGCAGCGTCCGCGTGGTGCTCGGTGGACCCCAGATGTGGACCTGGACGTCGGGGGTGTAGAGAGGGGTGAAGAAGCCCAGCCCCTGGATGTGATCCATGTGGAGGTGGGTGAGCAGGACGTCGACGCGCTTCGTGCCGGGGGGGATGGCCTCTCCGGCTGCGCGGATGCCGCTCCCGGCGTCCAGGATGAGGACCTGGCCCTCGTCGTTCTGGACCATGACGCAGGACGTGTTTCCACCGTAGCGGGTCGTCTCTGGACCCGGCGAGGGGAGGCTGCCCCTGGTTCCGTAGAAGGTGAGTCGCACTCAGCCCGCCGTCTCGAGCAGCACGAGGACGCCGGCCTGCCCCTGGGACAGTCCGCGAATCGGGAACGAGGTCAGGGTGACGACCCGACGCTGGCCGTCCATGCCGCGGAGGCTCAACGTGTGCTGGGTGGCGTGCTCGGAGGCCAGCGCTCGGGCGAGCGGGCTGTCCTCCCAGCCGACGACCTTTCCGTCCGCCCCTTCCACTCGGAAGGCGGCGTGCCACTCCTCCGGTGCCATCGAACCCGACTCGCTGAAGGACCGTCCGACGACCAGCGCGGCAGCCTGGTTGAAGTAGACGAGCGCGCCGCAGTCATCGAAGAGCAGCGTGGGTGTCGTCAACAGGGCGCTCCACTGGCGCGCCATCACCAGTTCGATCGGTCGACCCAAGGCTCGCTCCTTCCGGGCGGCATCGTAGCACCGGGATAGAGGCGCACCTCGGAGGTGTGTCGATGATGCTGATGGTGACCTGGGAACCGGGAAAGGAGAGCGAAGACTTCGTCAACGAGCTGAAGTCGTTGGGGAACTGGTCCAATCGCGTCCCTGGCGCCTGGATCCTCGACACGCCGCTGGCCCCGCAGAAGGTGCGGGATCTGCTGGGCACCAAGATGCCCGGAGAGCGGCTGTTCGTCGCTCGGATCACGCAGAACTGGGCGGGCAGGAACATGGGGACGCAGTTCCCCGAGTGGATGAAGCGCCGCCAGTTCTGAGAGTCGGCCTCAGTTCAGCCACTCCCAGGCGCCGAGGTTTTCGTAGTCGAGGACCCGCCGCCCGGAGATGCCCGTCGACAGCGGGTGCCACCACAGGACGTGCTCCTCGCCGGATTTCCAGCAGAGGTAGACCTCGCGTCCGTTGCGCATCGCCGGGAAGTCCAGCAGCGGCTCCTCGATGCCCTTCACCTCGACACCTTCGGCGTGGATGTGCTCGACGACGCGGGCGATCTCCGCGCGGAGCTCCTCCACCTGCCCCATGAGCTCCTCCGGGTCGACCCGAGGCTCCGGCGCCCGAAGGGTCTGGACGAGCTGCCTCACCTGGCCGTAGCAGCCGCTCGCGTACTCGATGAGCTCGCGCAGACGGGGCAGAGCGGCGTTGGCCTCGGCGGGCGTGAAGTAGCGGACTCGGGGCGGGCGCTCGGTCTCCACGCTCCAGAGCCTATCGCGGTCAGCGTCTACCGGTGGCGAAGGCGTCACGTAGAGGGCAGTCTTGGCGTAGGGTTCAGTGATCGTCTGTGGGACTACTCATGCTTCTTCTCTCCCTCGCGTGCATCCAGTACGATTTCAACAAGGACGGCGACGTCACTCCGGGCTTCGAGCACGACTCCTCGGAGCCCTGCCCGCCGGGCGTCGACTGCTCAGAGGACAGCGAGGTCCCCGACGACTCGGACTCGCAGGTGGAGCTGGACTACTGCGATGACAAGTACTTCGAGGCTGGTGAGCTCTCTCCGGTCGACGAGTGCTACAACGAGCCCACGACCGGCACGTGGAACCCGGTCATCGAGTGGACCTCCTCGGCGCCGAGCGGGGTCTACACGACCCCCGTCATCGGCAACCTCACGGACGACAACGGCGACGGCAAGATCGACGAGGACGACATCCCCGACGTCGTGGTGGGCAACACCTCGGGTGTGTACTGGGCTCTGGAGGGGGACTCTGGCGCGACCATCTGGTCAGCCGGCAGCCTCGGAAGCGAGCCCATGACCGCGGCCATCGGCGACGTCGACGGCGACGGCAACCCCGACGTCGTAGGTGCTGGCTCCGGCGGAATCCAGGCCTTCAACGGCGAGGACGGGAGCTCGCTGTGGCTGGTCAGCGCCTACTCCGGTGGCAGCAGCCCGCAGTGCGGCGCGGTCGGGCTCCACGACCTCGACGGCGACGGGGATGTCGAGGTCATCATCGGCAACGCGATCTACGACGGGTCCACCGGGAGCCTCAACGCCCAGGGCAGCTACGGCGCTGGTGCGGGACATGCGTGGGCGGCGCCCATGGGTGTGGCCGCGGACATCGACGCCGACGGTGACCTCGAGGTCGTGGTGGGCAACGCCATCTACGACGAAAACGGCAACGCCGAGTGGTACAACGGCCTCTCCGATGGCTTCGTCGCGGTCGGTCAGTTCGACTCGGACCCATACGGCGAGATCGTCGTCTCCCACACGGGCTCGCTGCGGCTCCAGGATGACGACGGCACCGAGATCTGGACCCTGAGCGGCCTGACCGGGAGCACCATCGGTCCGCCGACGGTCGCGGACTTCGACGGTGACGGCGACCCCGAGATCGGCGTGGCCGGTAACGGCGTCTACATCGTCGTCGACAAGGACGGCAACGAGCTCTGGCAGAACACGGTGCAGGACTACTCCAGCGGCTTCACCGGCTCCTCGGTCTTCGACTTCGAGGGTGACGGCGCCGCAGAGGTCGTCTACGCCGACGAGGTGGCCGTCTGGGTCTACGACGGGGCCACCGGGGCGGTGAAGCTCAAGGAGACCCAGCACTCCAGCGCCACCTGCAGCGAGTACCCGGCGGTCGCCGATGTCGACAACGACGGCAACGCCGAGATCATCTACAGCTCCAGCCCCTACGGCTCACCGAGCTACTCCGGCGTCACGGTCATCGGCGACGACGACGACAGCTGGCAGCGGGGCCGCCCGGTCTGGAACCAGCACGGCTACTTCATCACCAACGTCGACGACGACTCGACGATCCCGAAGACCCAGGACACGAACTGGCTCACCTACAACAACTTCCGGTCCGGTGACATCCTCGCCGGCACCGGCGGCGTGATGCCCGACCTCGTGGTGAAGCTCGACCACGTCTGCGACACCGAGTGCGACCGCGGCACGCTCTGGGTCTGGGGCCGGGTCGGCAACCAGGGCCACGAGGACGTGGTGGACCCCTTCGAGGTCGTGCTCTCGGTCATCACCCCCGACGGCGAGAAGCAGATCGCCAGCCAGACCGTGACCAGCGGCCTCGCCTCCGGTGAGCTCAAGGACAGCATCGTCTTCGAGGTCGGCGGACTCGAGGGCTGGACGATCTACGACGTGCGCCTGGAGGTGGACGGAGGGAACGCCGACGAGGGCGACATCCGCGAGTGCAACGAAGACAACGACGAGGACAGCTGGGGCACCAGCGTCTGCCTGTAGGCAACGCCGCCTACAGCTCCCCGAGCTCCCCTCCGGCCGAGGCCCAGGCGCCGAGGCCGCCCTCCAGCGAGGTGGCGTTGATCAGGCCCTTCTGTCGCAACAGGGTCGCGGCCTCCAGGCTGCGCGCCCCGGTGGCGCAGTAGCAGACGATCTCGTCTGCGTCCTTCAGCTCCTCCCACCGCGTCCTCAGCTGGGAGAGCTCGATGTGCAGCGCTCCCGGAAGGACGCCGCTGGCGACCTCCGCCGAGGTGCGCACGTCCACGATGACGATGTGCTCGCCGACTTCGAGGCGTTCCCTGAGCTCCTGTGCTCCGCACTCGATGTTCGCGAGGTTCGAGTAGTCCTCATCGGAAGCTTCCCTTCGGGGCTCGCGGGGCGGTCGCGGGGGCCGCTTCGGGCCGGAGTCGTCCAGGCCGAGGGCGCGCCTGGCGATGCTCTTGAGCGTGCTGCGAATGCCCATCTCCGAGACCTCCGAGCCGACCTCTACCACGAACCCCAGTCCGTGGGTTCTGGACTGCGGAGGAAGAGGAGGTGGCGCTCTCCGGTGAGCCGTCCGTGGGAGATGATTGCGCTCTGCAGCGGCTCGCCGTCCAGCAGCACAGCCGCTGTGTAGTCCCCCTCGCCGTGTGCCTCGATCGTCAAGGCGCCTCCTGGCCGATCGATGACCGCGACCTCGAACCGCGGGGTGGTCAGGACGTAGTCGTCCGTGCCGTTGAGGGGGTAGAGGCCAAGGGTCGCGAAGCAGTACCAGGCAGACAGCGTGCCCCCGTCGTCGTTGCCGTCGAGCCCCCCCGGACCGGCGGAGTAGCGGGTCTCGAGGATCCACTTCACCCAGCGCTGGGTCTGACTCGGGTCTCCCAGGGCGGCGAAGAGGAAGGCGTAGTGCAGGTCGGGCTCGTTCCCGTGCCAGTAGTAGGGGTCCGGCGCGAAGGTGTCCTCCTCGTCGGCGGAGAGCTCGAAGATCTCGGACAGCCGCGCCCGCAGCTCCGCGGGGCCACCGTAGAGCTCCGCGAGACCCTCGACGTCGTGGGGTGCCAGGAAGGCGTACTGGTAGGGGTTGCCCTCGACGTAGGGGTCGGGCCAGCCCTCCATCTCCATCTCGACCCAGCTGCCGTCGGAGTTCCGCCCCTGCATCCAGCCGGTCTCGGGGTTGAAGACGTTCTGGTAGCTAGCAGAGCGGGAAAACAGCATGCGGGCTTCGTCTGCGCGACCCAGCTCCGCCGCCCACATCGCGAGGCCGGCGTCGTCGATGGCGTACTCCTGGGTCTTGGAGACTCCCCCGTGCTCCAGGTCGTGGGGGATCCAGCCGTGGTCGAGGTAGTACTCGCCCCGGGAGCGCTCGGCCTCCGGGTCGGTCGCGGTGGTCCAGGCGACCTCGAAGGCCTCCTCCGCGGGCCAGTCGGTGACTCCCTTGCGCATGGACTCGCCGAGCACGATGTCCGCGCTGTGGCCGACCATGGACCCGGACTCGATGACCCCGGCGGGCCAGCGGGGGATGAAGCCGCGCTTTGCGCCCATGTCCGCCAGGCTGTGGGCGTGGTCCGCGGCCAGCTCTGGCCAGGCCAGGATGACCCAGGGGTGCAGCGTCCGGTACGTGTCCCACAGGCTGAAGTCCGTGTAGTAGGTCCAGCCATCGGCTTCGTGGACCTCCAGGTCGAGCCCCCGATAGCGTCCGTCGATGTCGGTGAAGAGTGTCGGCATCATGCGCGTGTGCATGAGCGCGGAGGAGAACAGCACCTGCTCCTCTTCCGTGCCGCCGGCGATCCGCACGTTGCCGAGGGCCTCGTCCCAGGAACGCCACGCCTGCTCGACGGTCGCCGCGAAGTCCCAGCTCGGGAGCTCGACCTCGAGGTTGTTCCGCGCCCCGTCGAGGTCCACCGCCGAGAGCCCGACTTGCAGCTCGACGTCCGCGTCGAAGCGGAAGGCTGCCTTGTCACCCTCTGCGACGACCTCTGCCGCGGGGACAGAGAACCGTCCCACCGTGAACAGGGGCAGGTGGTCGTCCTCGTTCGAGGTCACGTTGCCCCGGAACTCGATCTCTCCCGAAAAACCAGCGGCGTCGGCCTCGATGCTCGCGACGTGCTCGCTGATGTCGCTGGCGGACCCGGCGCTGAGATCGACGATGAGCCAGCGCTCCTCGTCGTGCCACTGGTAGCGGTGGTGCGCCGCGCGGGGAGTCGCCGTGAGCTCGACGAGCCCCTCCGGGATCTCCACCCTGTAGAAGCCTGGCCAGGCCTCTTCGTCCTCGTGGGACAGGGGCGCGCGGAGGTCGTTGGCGTCGAAGCTCGAGGAGTCGGACATCACCACGCGCACCGCGCCGCCGTCGCTGACGCCGATGCCCGGGAGCCGGTAGTGGGAGAAGCCCTCGAGGTGGGTGTCGGGGAAGTTGTAGCCGGCGCTGTGGTTGAAGGAGGGGCGCGCGCCGTCGACGCTGGTGTCGGGGCCGACCTTGACGAGACCGTCTGGCGCGCTCGCCGCCGGGCTCAGGCCGCCGTAGCCGAAGCCGAGCCCGCCGGTTCCGATGAAGACGTTGGCATGCTCGGCCAGGTCGACCGGTTGCCAGGGGTCTGGGGTGCAGGCGAGGAGGAGGAACATCGAGGGCTGAGACAATAGGGCTCCGCATGGACCGGCGCACCCGCCAGATCTCCGCAGTCGTCACCGCGCTGGCCGTGGCCTGGGCCGTCTGGCGGGCTCGAGCGGAGACCTGGGTCTGTGACGACGCCTTCATCTCCTTCCGCTACGCGCGCAACCTCGTCGAGGGGCACGGGCTCGTCTTCAACGCAGGCGAGCGTCTCGAGGGCTACACGAACTTCCTGTGGACCCTGCTGATCGCCGGAGGCCTGGCGCTGGATCTCGACCCTGTCGCGGTCGCCGCGGCGCTCGGCATCGCCGCCTATGCCGTGCTCGTCGGCCTGCTCGGCTTCCGTCGGCTCGAGACGGGCTGGCCGCTGGCTGCGCTGGCCTGTGCGCTCCACCTCCACCTCCAACGCTTCGCGACCGGGGGCCTGGAGACCATGCTGTTCACGCTGCTGGTGACGGCGACGGTGCTGCAGGCCGCTAGGGCCGAGACACGCCGGGCCTGGCTCGTGGTCGGCCTCCTCGGCGCCCTGGCGACCCTCACTCGCCCGGAGGGGGCCGCGGTGCTGCTCCTCTGCGCTCTGTCCGGGCGCCGCAAGGGCGGCTGGGCGCTGGCGGTCGGCGCCGCGATCGGGATCCCCTATGTCGCCTGGAAGCTGTGGTGGTTCGGCGAGCTCCTCCCGAACACCTGGTACGCCAAGGGTGGCAGCGACTGGGCTCAAGGGCTCCTCCACCTTCGCCTCTACACCCAGGCCTATTGGCCGGTGATGGTCGGCATGCTCGCGGCCTGCGTCTTGGCCTGGAGGACCCGGGGTCGCCTGCCCCTGCTCATCACCGCAGTCTGCGGCGTGCTCATCCTCCACTTCGCGAGGGTCGGCGACTTCATGTTCGCGCGCTTCTGCCTGCCCTTTACGCCCCTGCTGCTCGTCGCCCTCGAAGAGGCCCTTCCGAGGAAGTACGGCGCCCTGTGGACCGCGCTCGTGGGGGCGGCGATCGTGATGTCCCCCTACCCGGGACAGCTGCGAGCGAGGCCAGGAGATCCTGGCGGTGTCTCGGGCATCCTCGAAGAGAAGGACTGGTACCCGCCCGAGTGGGTGGCCGAGGCCCAGCGGCAAGGGTCGATCATCGCCGAGAAGGCAGGGGGCATCGACCTCCACGCGGCCTACTACGGGACCCAGGCGATGCTCGTCTACCACGGGCGCGTCCGAGCGCTGGAGGCCCACGTGGGGCTCACCGACTTCGAGGTCGCGAGGCTTCCGATCCCAGAGGACGCCCGGACCGGACACGGCCAGAAGACCACTCCGGAGTACCTGCGGGGCCGCGGCGTGGACGTCGTCTTCGACTACCGGCTGTCCCAGGAGGCCAACCGCTTCGAGACCATCGACTTCGGCGAGGGGGTCACGGGCAAGCTGTCGTGCTGGCGGGGAGAGGTGCTGCGTCCCCTGTCCGAGCGCGGGGTGGTCGTCTTCGACGTGCCCGGCTTCCTCGACGGCTACATCGCCGCGATGTCCGACTTCGAGGACTCCAAGGTGGAGGCGGACTTCGCCTGGATGGAGGGCTTCTACTTCGACCACAACGACGACCAGCCTCGCCGCCGCGCCTTCCTGGAGCGCCTGGGCCGTTGAGGTTGAAGGTGGCCGTCTGGGAGGTCCTTGGGACAGCGCGACTGCGCCAGCTGCTGATGGGCGGGCTGGCGCCGGTGCAGATCCTGGAGCGTCTCCCGCCGGAAACGGTGGCCGCGTTGTCGATCGAAGACAACCCCACGCTGGCTCGACGCGAGGCCCTGGAGGCCATCGTCCTCGCGCTCGACGAGCTCGTGGGTGAGGGCCGCGTCAGGCGCGGGCGCCGGCGCCTGAAGAGCTCGATCGTGGATGTCTACTGCAGGCGCTGATCGACCCATTCCTCCAGCCTCGGCCCGATCACGGCCATGCCCTCGGCGACGAGGGCGCTCCAGGGATCGTCGGAGCGGGGCTGGCGCCGGACGAGCTCCAGGCTGGCGAACTCGTAGAGCCGAAGGTGGCGGAAGAGCAGGGCGTTGTGAGGGAGGCCGAAGGCGTCGGGGATGCCGTCGGCGTCGACCTTCAGGCCGTCGAGACGGTAGACGGTGTCGCCGATGCGGGTGGTGTGGTCGATGTCGGTGGCCCAGGCCTCCCAGAGCACGATCTCGGCGTCGAGCTCGGGCAGCCATCGGCGCAGGGCGGCCTCCTTGGCGTCGAAGGTGAAGGCGGGTGCGGCGAAGTTGTGCACGCACCAGGCGGTGGTGCCGTCGAGGTCCATGAGCTCCACGCCCTGGCCGTCGCGCACGACCTGCACCGCAGGAGACGGGTTCCAGACCCGCACGCCACACTCGGCCAGCACCAGGCCGGCGAGCAGGCCGAGCGACAGCTTCGCGAGGCGCCCGAGCTTCACGCCCCGATGATGCGCGATGCGCCCTCGCCGAAGGTGCCTGCAGGGTCTCCCAGGATCTCCGCGAGTCGGCCCATCATCCGGCCCGCGCGGGTGCCGTCGATGAGGCGGTGATCGAAGACGAGCACTATCGGCAGGACGGGACGCACGGTGGGTACACCGTCGACCGGGACGACCTCGTCGACGACGCCGCTGATACCCCAGACCGTGCCCACGTGGAGGAGTCGCTCGGGGGGACTGAGGCTGGCGCCTCGGAACCAGATGCCGGGGACGCCGCGGTAGGTGGAGCCGACGTTGCTCACCGCGGCGGTGACCGGGACGCGCTTCCACACGAGCTTCGCCAGCAGTGGGCTGTGGGCGCTGCGACCCATGAGGCTCCACACGCGGTGGGCCACGGCGTCGGGCATGGCCTCGACGAACCTGGTGATCCGCTCGTTCGTGGAGTCGACGAGGTGCCCCTCGCGCTCGCTCCTGGCCTGCTTCGTCGTGTGCTCGGCGAGCTCTCGCAGGCTCATCGAGTCGACGTCGTGGACGGCGATCGTCGAGACCGCCATGCGCTCCTGGCCGGCGTGACCCACCAGGTTCACGGGCATGGCGAGGCCGACACTGGGCGCCTGGTAGATGTGGCGGCCGACGATGCGGCAGTTCGCCTCTGGATGCTCGTAAAGCACCCGGCCGATGGCCGCGCAGACCAGCGCGTTGATGCCGACCCCCTCGAGACCCTCGAGGTACTGCCGCGCCGCCAGGAAGTCGATGGCGGCGTTGCCGCTGACGTAGGCGCCCGAGGCGGGCTCGGAGAACCACCACAGCATGAAGCGCCGCAGCGCGCTCAGGCGCAGCTTCTGCAAGAGCTTCCCTAGAGGAAGGCGATGACGGCGAGGCCGGTGCCGACCCCGATGACCGTGCCCACGGTTGCGCCGACGAGGCTGTAGACGACTCGGCGGCGCTGGACGCCCCGGCGGTAGCCCTCGATGTAGCCCTGCTGGTACTCGCTGCCGTAGCCCTGCCAGGGACCGGCGGGAACGCCAGGCACGACCACGGCCTCGATCGCGGGCACCGCTACGCAGCCGCAGGGGCCGATGAGGCAGCCCGCGCCAAAGCCGGCGAGGCCATGCAGGGCGTAGTCCTTGGCGAGCTTGGAGTCGGCCTGTCCGGCCTCGAAGCCATGGTGGTAGCCGAGCACGGGGTTGTCGGGCGGGGGCTCCTCTTCGATGACCTCCTCCTCGATGACCTCCTCGTCGAAGACTTCGTCGATGACCTCTTCTTCGCCTGGGTCCGCGTCCTCCCAGCCGTCCTCTTCGACCGCCGGCTCTTCGGACTCTTCGCCCCCGGCGGGGGTCTCCTCGGTAGTAGGGATCTCTTCGATCGCGGGGGTGTCCTCGTCGGCGAAGACCGGGGACGAGCCGAAGCAGAGCAGCAGTCCGAGCAAACATCACCTCTCTCGATCAAGGTAGCTGTAGCCTGCGGCAGCTTGAAACAAAACCCGCATCCCAAGCAAATACGGGCCGGTTAGGCCAAGCCTGACCGGAGCTCTCCATGATCGTCTTGTTCGCCCTGTCCTGCGCCTCACCGGCGCCGGTCGACTGCCCCGAGTGTCCCGCCTGTGCGGAGGCAGAGGCCACGCCACCCTCGACTGGAGCGCTCGAGCCCTGGCATCAGGAGCTCTTGCAGCCCTCGATCGACGATCTGAACGAGGGGGTGCGGCCTTGGGACGAGCAGGGCCTCGGGGTTTGCATGGGGGACCGCGAGTGCGACGCCTTCGTCGGCCTCGACGCCGGCGAGCTCACCGTGGGCGACCACATCGTCAAGGCCGAGCTGGCGGTGCCCCAGCTGGGAGAGGGCTGGCAGGTACGGTTCGAGGTGGCCTGCACCGTCACGCTCCCGACCGGGAGCACCAAGCCCGTCGAGCACGACAAGGTCTACGACGTCACCTACACCGGTCCCAAGCGCGGCTACCGCCTGATGCCGCTCTGGCGCATCCAGTCCCCGCACCCGCAGGGCGCGCGCGACTGCGAGTACCGGCTCACCCCCCTGCGCCCCGACGGCTCCGCCGGTGACGCACTGACGGGAACCTACAAGACCCCAATGCCGGAGGCCTGATGAGCTGGCCAGCCTGGATCGAAGAGCTGAAGATTCGCTACCTCGCAGACGAGAGCAACGTGTTCCTCCTCCACGGGGACGCCGTGCTCAGCGGCCGCTGGGCGGTCCCGGGCGAGATCGTCGACTGCGCCGATCTCGTTCGGCGCTTCCTCGAGCCCAGCCGCGACATCGTGGGGGTCTTCGACCCGGACCCCTCCGACGGCAAGGCCCCGCCGGACGTTCGTCGCTCGGCGATGGACTTCCGCGGGGTCGAGGACATCGGCCAGTTCCGCCGGCTCGTCGAGGTGCGCTTCACCCTGGATGGTGTGCGCGCCCGCAAGCGCATGGACACCCCGGAGGGAGCCCTCGGCCTGGTCTGGATCGCCCTGACTACCCGCGGCAAGGACCAGGGCTACATCGTGAAGAAGACCGACAAAGTCCTGAACTCGCGGCGCAAGAACCCACCCCCCTTCGACCACGGCGCGCCTCCGCTCGTGGAGTGGCCGGGCCACGCCGGCTTCGAGGGCACGAACAACGTCGTCGTGCTGCTGGCCGCGGACCTCTCCACGGTGCGGAGTGACCTCGTAGAGGCCTGCGCGAAGATCGAGGTGACGCCACACCACGCCCAGCTGGCAGAGGCCGAGTTCGCCCCGGTTGGGGACGAGCAGGCCGCGGCGACCGCTGAGATCGAAGACGCGCTCAGCCTCAAGCGGGCCCCGAAGCCGCCGCCGATGGAGGAAGCCGAGGCGGAGCTCGACAGGGCTCTAGCGGGAGAAGACGAGCTGTCGATGCGTCGAGAAGAGGAGGATCCGCCTGCCGCCGAGCCGGTCACGGAGCCGCTCCCGGACATCGTCGATCTGCTCCCGACGGAGCCCCTGCCCGAGGTCGCGCTGCCACCGCCCACTACTGCGGAGGAGATCGACCTGCCCGAGCGGGTCGACCAGGCCTTGCGAGCCACGATCCTGCGTCACCCGGAGGGGGACTGGCCCCAGAACCTGCCGGGTCGCGAGGCGGTCGCGCTGGTGGTTCACGAGGTCGCACCAGAGCGCTGCGGTTTGCTCTCGATGGAGGTCGTGGACGAGCAGGTCGTGGCCGTTGGAGAGGGCGCCGAGTGGTTTTCGGACTGGTACAAGAAGGACATCGCCCTCGACGCCGCCTGCGGCATGGCGCTCGGCGCGCTCGAGGTCCCGGAGGGGGGCTTCACGGCCGAGAACCTGCCGGAGCTGGAGCGTCCGGCGATCAACGCTCTGGCGAGGCGGATCGGCAAGCTGCTGGGGTAGGCTCCGCCAGTGACCGACCTGACCCCGCTGTCCGGTAGACGCTACGAACTGCGCGGGCTGCTCGGTGTCGGCGGCATGGCGACGGTGTACTCGGGCTGGGACACGATGCTGCACGTCGAGCGTGCCATCAAGGTCCTGAACCCGAACCTCAACAAGAGCGCCACGATCCAGCAGCGGTTCTTGACCGAAGCGCGGACCATGGCGCGGCTGCAACACCCCCACATCGTTCAGGTCGTGGACGTCGGTGTAGACGGCGCCCGGACCTTCATGGTGATGGAGCTGCTCGAGGGGGGCTCGCTCCACGACCAGCTCCAGCGCAACGGGCCCCAGCCACCGCATGCTGCTGGCGCTGTCGCGTTGGCCATGCTCGACGCGCTGTCGGTCGCCCACGCGGCGGGCATCATCCACCGGGACATCAAGCCGCAGAACATCCTGCTCGCCCGGGACGGCAAGCCGAAGCTCGCTGACTTCGGCATCGCCCACCTCACCGACGCGACGCGGCAGCTGACCAAGACCGGCGCGGTGATGGGGACCATCGGCTTCATGGCCCCCGAGCAGCGCATCTCCGCTCGAAAGGTCGACGGCCGGGCCGACCTCTACGCGGTCGGGACCACGCTCTACGCGAACCTGACCAGCCAGATGCCCATCGAGCTCTACGCCTCGGCCTTCGACGACGAGCTGATGCTGGGGATCCCCCAGGCGCTCGTGCCCATCATCCAGACCGCGACTCGCTACCAGCCAGCGGAGCGCTACCTCGACGCGGCCGAGATGTCCCTGGCGCTGCGCCTCGCGCTGCAGAAGATCCCGCTGGAGGCCCCCGCCATGCTGCCGTCTCCGCCGACCTCGGGGGCGACGATGTGCGTCGACGACCTCGACGACGGCGACGATCTCGACGATCTCGACGACCCGGCGCCTGGAAGCGGTGCGGCGCTGCATGCCTCCAGCGCGGCGGAGCCGGTGGCGCTGCCGGTCGAGGCGATGGCGGACCCGCTCGGGCCCCCACTGTGGACTGGCGGCACCACGGCGGACCCCGTGCGGCCTCCTGGTGGCACGCTGGATCTCAGCGCCGGGATCGACGAGGACCCGCCTCGGCGATCGCGCGCTCCGCTGTTCCTCGGCGTGGTGGCCCTGCTCATCGGTGTCGGCGTGGCTGCGCTCGCCGCTGGGCTCTACGCCTCGTCGGTCCGCTCGGAGCCCGAGACGGTGGTGGCGGAGGTAACGCCCGGCTCGGAGGCGGAGACAGAGGCCGCGTCCAAGCCTGTGCCAGAGACGTCTGCGAAGTCGCCGACTGCCTCGAAGACGACCTCTTCCAGGACCACGACCCCCGCGCCCCCGCCAGTCGAGGAGATCGCCGACGCGGAGCCCGTGTCGAGCGCCCCGGTGAGCGCGAACAGCCTCGACGGCATCTGGGAGGGCACCTGCGGCGGTCGTGGCCTGACGCTGGATCTGAACTTCATGGAGGGCAACATCGTGGGGGGCTCGAGCTCGCTCTACCTCGCTGGCGTCGAGATGAACGTGCCGGTCTCGGGTACCTACCGTCTCGACGGCGAGGGCAACGGGCGCATCGCCCTGACCGGAAAACGCCGCATCTCGGGGACCGTCACCCTCAAGGGCGACATCACCTCCGCCAAGAGCATGAGCGGGACCATGCTGGTCGGCCAGAGCGCGCGCGGAGGCTGGACAGCGGAGCAGCGCTGAAGCGGGTACAGGGTGTCGGTGCTGTTGCTCGCCACCGTCGCCTGCCAGCGGACCGAGGGCACCCTCGGCATGCACTGGAGCGTCGATCCCAGCGAGGCGGTGACCGGCAAGTTCGTCGACGTCGAGCTCGAGGCGCCCGGCACGGTGGTGCTGACCTGCACCTCCCGCGACGATCCCCGAGATGTCCACGTCGTGCGCAGCGAGACCGCTCGAGAGAACCACTCGACCGGGGTCTTCGGCCTCTTGTCGTCCTCGACCTACGACTGCGTGCTCGAGGCGGATGCGGACGCGGGACTCTGGGCTCGTGGCGAGTTCCGCACCTCCACCGGGCGCCTGCCGCGGGGCCTGGAGGAGGGCTTCGTAGAGGGAGATACCGCGGCGATGACAGGGGCTTGGACGCTGTTCAATCCCTTCGAGAATGGCAAGGCCACAGACGACCAGTGGCTGGTCGTGATCGATCCGGAAGGCGAGGTGCGCTGGTACACAGAGGTAGAGAACCAGCTCGGCAGTGTCGACGCCTCCGTCATCGACGGCGACATCCTCTATGGGGGTGGCTACGACGACCCGGGCAGCCCGCGCATCGTGACCTTGGGCCACGAGGTGCTCTACCGCGGGGACCAGCCCCTGACAGGCGGGACCTACCACCACGACGTGGAGATGACGCCCTCGGGACTCGTCGCCGGGCTCATCACGCGCGAGGGTGATGGCTACCTCGGCTTCGGGGTGGAGATCCGCGACCCGGACGACGACGGGGCGCTCGTCTGGGCCTGGGAGAGCGACGACTCGGTCTCCGACGGCGACCTGCCCGCCCCCCGGGGCGACCTCTACCACGCCAACGCCCTGGAGATCGTGGAGGAGGACGGCGTTCCCCGCTGGGCCTACATCAACGTGCGCAACCTGGGGCGCTACATCCGCGTCGACATCGAAGAGAGCGTCATCGACTGGCAGATCACCTCGTCGGTGTGGAGCATGACGGGCGACTGGTGGTTCCTCTCCCACGAGCCGAAGCTGGAGGGTGACCGCCTGCTGGTCTACGACAACGGCGAGCGCCAGCCAAGCGCGCACTCGCGGATCGTCGAGTACGAACTCGACTTCGAGAACGAGACCGGCGAGCTCATCTGGGAGTGGACGGAGGATGCCTGGCGGGAGCCCGCCTGGGGTGGCGTCGACCGCCTGGAGGGCGGCAACGTCCTTGTGGCCATCGGACACTGCGAGGGTGCCAGCTGCGACGAGGTCCACCCCGAGAGCCGCTCGCGTATCCTGGAGGTCGACCCGGACACGGACGAGGTCGTCTGGGCCTACCGCTACACGGACGAGGACGTGGGGCTCTACCGGGCCGAGCGCATCGACGGCTGCGATCTCTTCGCCAACGCGCGCTTCTGTCCTCAACTGCTCGAGGACTGATCCGAGGGGTCATGGCGTAGGGGGCCCAATCCGATCGCGTGGGCGTGAACGTCACCTCCGCGTGGAAGATCTCTGCTGTCGCGGCGACGGGCTCGTCCTCGACGTCCACCAAGGCGAGGACGGCCAAGGCGAGCCGGCGCTCGGACCTGGTGCTCTTTCACCAGGGCACCTCGGCCCTGCGCAAGTCCCTGGCGAGAATACGCACCGATCTCGAGGGGATGCGGGGCTCGTCACGGACGTGGAGTACACGACCCTGACCTCCAGCGAGGAGCTGAACACCACGCCGACGTCCTACGACGGCATCTCGCCGAGCTTCTCCGGATCCTCGACCAGCAGCCCGACGGTCCTCGGCGAGTACGACGGACGCTATGGCGATGACACGCTCATCTTCAAGGTCCGGCGAAACCGGACGGTCGGCGGCAACAAGACCATCCGGATCAACGTCTACACCGCCTCCAACGGCAACAAGGTCGACACGCTGAAGTGGGCGGCCTGGGCCCCGGCAGGGACGACCGACACGGAGAAGAGCGGGCTGACGGTCTCGCTCAGCGCCGGCCAGGTGAAGAAGAATGACACCTTCACGGTGGACGTCTTCTCCAGCGTCGGGACCGACGTCGACGAGCCCGAGCAGTTCGACGACCCGTCGTCCTGGGTCGAGAGCGCGATCAGCGACGGCTCCTTCGACGTCGACGGCACCAGCATCGCCGTCTACGCCACCGACACGCTGCAGGACGTGGTGGACCGCATCAACTCGACGGTGAGCCACGTCTCGGTCTCCCTCGCCAACGACCAGCT
The DNA here is from genome assembly GCA_036012755.1 of Myxococcota bacterium. Taxonomy (GTDB): domain Bacteria; phylum Myxococcota_A; class UBA796; order UBA796; family CAJQPC01; genus JAAESX01. Next base: position 157,807 of record DASCPX010000070.1, read on the forward strand.
GATCTTCACTCGGGCCACGGCGGATTCCGAGGACATCGTGCTGGACAACGACGACAGCGGCGTCCTCGCCGCCATGAAGCTCGACTCGGCGGTGGCGGACCTCGGCTACGAGGGCACCGGGACCGACGAGTCACTGATCCAGGACATCGAGGACCTGGACTCGGTCAGCAATGGCACGCTGTCGATCAACGGCACCGACATCTCCATCGACATCAGCACCATGAGCCTCGCCGACATGGTCGACGCTATCAACGACGATGTCCCGGGGGTGAAGGCCAGCCTGGATGTGGACGCAGGGGAGATCACCCTGCGCAGCCACGGCAACGTGCGGGACATCCAGATCGAGGACGACACCGGGCTCCTCTCCGCCTTCGGCATCGAGGACGGCACCACCCGCGGTGGCTACGGGTAGTGCTAGTGCTGCATCACGTCTTCGCCAACGAGATCCGTGAAGCTGTTGCCAGATTGAGTCAACGAGGCGGTCTCGCCCAATTCGATGCCGTGACCGGCGCTGTTGCGGAAGACCGAGTCCTCGACCGTCACCGCAGCGCTCCGGGCAAAGAGCAGCGACTCTGCACAACATCCCCAAGTAGGCGCATTGTAGCTGGCCCCACCGTACTCGAAGATGACCGACCGGAAGGTAGCCTCCGTGGTCGCTCCATAGATGCCGACGGCTTCCCAGTCGCCAGCCGCGGGGCTCTCTCTTGACGAGGTGAAGGTGATCGGGGCAACGCTCCCGTCGGCGATCAGGGCCCCCTGTTCCTCGGCGCCAATCTCCAAGGCTGTGTCCTCGCCCATCTTCAAGGTCACCCCTGCGGCAATGGTGAGCGTTGGCGCGGCGCTGCCCTTCACCTGGACCCTTCCGTCCAGGCGATAAGGGGCGCCGAGAGCAGACCAGGTCGCATCCGATGAGACGATCCCGCCCGCGACGGCAACAACATCATCCGAGTCGAAGGTGTTGGGGCTCGAGAGCGTACCGATCGCCTCTGGCGTGCCGGCCACTGCCGCGCCAGAGAGCTCGGTGAAGACGTTGTCGTGAAAGGCAGTTGCCGACCCGTCCTCATGGAAACGCACCCCATCGACACCATTGCTGAAGCTGCTGTTCGTGATCGCGACGTCGCCGTCGCGCACCAGCAGCGATGTCTCCGCACAGCAGCCGGAGTTCGGAACATTGAAGCTCTGGCCGGCATACTCAACATGGACATACTCGAACGTTGCAGCGATCGCATCGAGATTGACCAGCAGGCCTTGCCAGTCGCCTGGGCCCTGCACGGCCTTCGCAGAGCTGAACAGGATCGGCGCCTCCGCAGTACCCACCACCATCAGGCTTCCCTGCGCCTCGTCGCCTACAGAAAGATAGGCATCCTCGGCAAAGTACATCGAAACCCCGGGGGCAATCGTCAGCGTTGGGGCACTATCGTCCTGGACCTGCACGCTCTCGAGCACCTCGTAGGGGGCGCCGAGATTGTTCCAGGTCGCATCCGATGAGACGATCCCGCCCGCGACGGCAACAACATCATCCGAGTCGAAGGTGTTGGGGCCGGTCAGCGTGCCGACCTGAGACGCTTCGATCTGCACCGGCCACTCGGAGTGCCCGGAGAAGCTGTTGTCACTGAAGGCAACTGCACTCCCCCCATTCTTGAACAGCACCCCACTCACGTTGTCTGCGAAGATTGTGTTGCGCAGGGTGACCGCTGAGTTGTTGACGAGCAGCGCTGCCTCGGTGCAGCAGCCGTAGTCCGGCACGTTGAAGCTGGCTCCACCGTACTCGATGATGGCGTGCTCTATGGTCGCTGAGTTCGCACCCGAATGGATGACGATCGCCTTCCAGTCACCAGCGGCTGGTACGGCGGCGCTGGAAGTGAAGAGAATTGGCTCGTCCGCGGTTCCCACAGCGCTCAGGCTCCCATGCTCATCTTCAGCACCGATCACCAGCGAGCCATCCTCCCCGAACTCAACCGTAACTCCAGGGGCGATGGTAAGGGTAGCTGCTGCACTGACATTGAACTCCGACATCACCTGGTATGGCGCGACCGTACAGTCCCAAAGGGTGTCCTGGGAGACCCCCTCCTCGACGAGAATCGACCCGCCCAGTTCGCATTGGTCGTCAACTGGATCGGAGCTTGCGCCACACCCGAGGAGGGCGAAACATGTGAGCACCGTGAGGCACGTCTCGAGTACAGGATACCGATATGCAGGTGACTGATGCGAAGGAAAACAAATCTTGTGAACCATTGAGACCTCGACGGCACTGCCATCCCGACTGGAACAAGCTCAAGCGCTCAATCATTAGAGCACAGGAAATTGCGTATAGGTCCGATAACAGGCGGGGATAAGAACGACAGACAGCCTTCAAGGTGTCAACGCGGGGACCCTCATGGGCTTGCCGCAGCGAGGGCAGGAGATTTTGTCTTCTCGAAAAACTCGCCAGAGGAGAGCTGCCCACGCCAGCCATGTGGGCTCGGGCCCAAGCGCGGGTTCCTTCGTGAGCCGGATGCGGAGATGGTCTGGCGTGGTGTCTGCCGGGGGCTCGGGGCCGATCTCCTCCCAGGCCCAGGTCCAGGCGAAGCGGCGGACGGCGAAGGCGGTGCGCTCGTGGGTGTCGAGGAGTCCCTCCGCTTCTTCGAGCCTGCGCTCCAGCTGCTGGGCCCGCTCCAGGCGGGTGGGGCCACCGGCGAGCTCTCGCACGGTTGTTCCGCCACGAGCCCCGGGAGGAGGCGCAGACCGCTGCGATGCGGCGCTGGCTGCCCCCCAGGACGGCGACCAGTGGCTCCATCGGCCCGCCCTCTGCGGTCTCCAGGGTCCGCGCGGCCAGCTCCGCCCAGCCCGGCACGCCGTCGTCGTCGGGCATCATCAGGCGGTAGAAGAAGCTCTCGCGGAGACCCTCGATGGCTCGGTGAGCGGCTGACGATGGCACCCTGCGGGCCACGAGCACCGAGCGGAATGCTCGCTCGGCGTGCTCCAGGTAGAGGCCCTCGAAGACACGGCGCTGGTCCCAGGCGCCGCCCATCCAGCCGGCCCAGCAGGCGGCTGCGTCTCCGTCCTCCGGCCGATGCCACCAGGGGCCCTCCCAGGCCAGGCGTTCCCGCTCCTCGACCCGGTTGCCGAGGAAGTGAAGCCGCTCCAAGGCCCAGGCCAGGCGGTTCTCTGGGGTCCCGGGCAGCTCCCCGGTCACCCTCGCCTCCAGCTCCTGGCGGTGGATGTGGGGGCGAGCAGGCGCCTGGTCTTTGGGGGGGGGGCCTCGCCCAGGGCGCGCTGCCGGTTGGCTTCATGGCGCTCCAGGTAGATGGACCAACAGATGGCTTCCTCCAGTGCCCTCGATGCAGCGGCGGACCTGTCCCCGATTCGTGTCATCGCAGGCGCAGCGCTGTGGCCGGAGTGAGCAGCAGATCGCTGGCGAAGACCTCGAGCTGTCCGGCGGGGTGGGTGAACTCCTGGCCGGCTCGTCTCAAGATCGCGGTCCCGCTGCCCGGGCGGGCTATTGTGCAGCGAATCCACCGCCGCGAGACGCCCGTGACCGACGAACGCTCCTCCACGCTGTTCCGCCTCACCGTCGCCAACACCGTGCTCCTGGTGGTGCTGGTGGGCCTTGGCCTCGTGGAGGTCTTCGGCCCGGAGGATGAGAGCCCGGTGGCCACGTCCCAGAGCGTCGGGGACCCCGTGCCGACCGTGGGTGACCCTGTCCCGGGTGCCGCTACACCCAGTGTCGCCGAGCCCGGCGTCGCCGTCCCCCCGCCCAGGGCCCCCGTAGCGGTAAAGCTGATCGACCTCAGTGGTCAGCAGCAGGCGCTGGCCGACTGGTTCGGCGCTTCCATCGAGGAGCTCGAGAAGGGAGTCGAAGGAGGGCTGGAGGGTGTGGAGAGCCTGCCCAGCGAGGGGACCGTGGGCTCCTGCGTCCAGGCTGGCGATGTCACCTCGGCGCACTGCGCAGAGGCCATCGAGGCAATGCGGCAGACCTACGAGGACGCAGGCATGGACTTCGAGCCGCCCGTCGCGGGGTGAGCAGACCGCGTCGGGCCCTCCTGCCACGCCTCGGTCCTGGAGCGGTGCGGTGGTGGGTCGCGGCGACCCTGCTGCTGAGCGCCTGGGTGATCCTGCTCCCGGCCAGCGCCAGGCCATGGGAGCTCCTGCCCGGCGACGGCACCTACCCCGATCTCCCCGGCACGGTGCAGTACTTCTGGGTGCTGCAGGAGCACGGCTTCATCGGCCTGGCCCACGACCGGATGCTGATGTGGCCGGCGACCACGGATCTGCTGGCGCTCAACGGCTTCCCCCTGGACGCCCTCGCCTGCCAGCCCTTGTTGGCGGTCTTCGGCTGGCCGGCGGGCTTCACGATCTTCCAGGTCCTCAGCCTCTGGTGTGTCGGCCTCAGCATGGCCTGGCTCGCGGGACGATGGTGGCGCTCCCCCATCGCTGCGCTCGGGGCAGGGGTGGCCTACCAGGTCTCGGGTCCGCTGGTGCGGGAGATGGCCTACGGGCGTCCGAGCCAGGTCTTCGCTGCGATCTTCGCCCCCTTGGCCCTCGGGCTCCTGGCTCGCGCCCTCGTGGAGCGCCGGGACAGGGACGCGCTGTTGGCCGGGGTGATGCTGGGACTCTCCGCGCTGGCCTACTGGTATGCAGGCTTCTTCTATGGGCTGGGTCTCGGCGTGTTGCTGGTGTTCGGCCTCATCGAGCGCAAGGCGCTGCTCCGGCCGAGCTTGCTCTGTGCTGCTGGTGCTCTCGCTGTCGTCGCTCTTCCGGCGGCCTACACCGTCGAGGCGATGGGCCACGTGGGGGGGGCGGACGCCAACCTCTGGACCCTGGTCCACCACTCCAGCGACCGGGTTCCGCTCGCGGCGGTCCTCGAGCAGAGAGACCTCTTCGGCGTGCTGCACGAGGGCATCGTGGGCTTGACACCCCTGTGCTTCGGGGCTGCCGCGTTCGCCCTCTGGAGGGCGCCCGCCCGGCGCTGGGCGGCGCCGCTGTGCTGGGTCCTGGTGGGGGTGGCCTTCGCCTGCGGGCCCTGGCTGAGGCTGTCCTCGGACACGCTGCTACCCGGTCCCTTCGCCCCGGTGCCGATGATTCCGATGCTGCGGCGGCTGTGGTGGCCCGACCGGGCGATGCTGCTGGCAGCTCCGGCCTGGGCGTTGTTGGCCGGAGGCGGGCTGGCTGCCCTGACGAAGCGCTGGCGGTCCGGCTGGGTGGCGCTCCCGGTCACTGGCCTGCTCTTGGTAGAGGCCTTCCTCGCCCTCCCCACGCTCCCCGGCCCGACTACAGATGGCACCCCCTCGGCACACGCCCTCGCCCTGTCCAGGGGAACCGGGCCGGCGCTGGTTCTGCCCCAGGGAGGAGCCGCCTCCGGCGCGAACCTGCACATGCTCCTGGACCAGGTCTTCCACGGTCGCCCCCTGGTCAACGGGGCCATGCCTCCGAGCAGCAGCACTGCGCCGAAGGACTACGCGATCATCTCGTCGCTGCCCGCGGTGGAGTACCTCTACCAGTGCGTCGGGGATCCCGCGTTCCGGTCCTCTCTCCCAGAGTCCATGGAGACCCTGCGCCGCATCGGAATCCGGGACGTCTACCTGGACCCGGAGGAGCTGTCGGTCGGCTCTGCCGAGCGCGAGGAGTACGTTGCTTGCGTCGAGGCGCTCCTGGGGGCGCCCGCCGAGACCCACGCCTCCCTCAGGGTCTATTCCCTGGACCGGTGATCTCCAGGTAGCGGTCCACCGGGTCCACCGGGCTTCGGGGCTCTGGAATCGAGTAGAGCTGGAGGTACTCGCCGCCGTCACGACTCGTGGCCGAGGGCGGCCCCAGGGAGACCTCCAGAGCCTCCAGGAGCGCCTCCCGATCCCCTCCCTGGAAGAGGTCCGGGCGCACCACCACCGCCCCGATTCCCAGCTCCGCGAGGATCTCCGCCACCTCGCTCCCGGTCTCTCCGACGAGCAGCTTCCCCATCAACCAGCCGCTCACCTCCCAGCGGGGGCCTGCGCGCCGCTGGGTGCCGAGGCAGAGGTTCAACAGCGAGCGTCCGTGCTCGGCCTGGTAGGAGCAGCTGAGGTTGTTGAGGTACATCTCCTCGTCCGTGAGGTCGGCGTTGAAGTCCGGAAGCAGCTCCAGCACGGCGCGGTCGGCTGGGGCGGCGGCGTAGGCCGAGGGCGTGGCCACCGGAATGCGAGCCGTGCGCTGCAGCGCCCCAGAGAACAGCAGCACGTCGGCCAGGGCGGTAGCCAGAACCAGGAAGACCACTCGCCCTCGGGATCTCGCGATGTGCGCGGCCGATGCCGCGGCGAGCACGCCCATGCCCAGGTGGGCGAGCTGCAGCAGGCGGGCCGGGAAGTGGAAGAAGGAGGCCTTCTCCAGCCAGGTGAGTGGGAGCAGGACCCAGGGCCAGCCGATGTCCCTCTCGAAGAGGTTCAGCTCTGGCCCCAGGGACAGCACGACCCCTCCAATCGCCAGCAGCAGGTAGGGTCGGAGCTCCGCGCGCCCTCGCAGCGCGGGCCAGGCGAAGAGGCAGAGGGCGATGACCGTGAAGCCCAGCATCGGCGCGATGGAGTGGTTCGCCAGGTCGATCCCGGGTGTCCAGCCCACCAGGGTCCCCAGCCGAGCCGAGCCCACCGCCATGGTCTCGTCCGTGGCGAAGCTCCGCGCGCCGATGTCGAGGCGCTGTTCGCCGCCGGAGCTGGTGAACAGGTACAGGTAGGCCAGCCCCACCGGAAGGGCCACGGCTGCGGCTGCGAGCAGCGCTCGCCAACAGCGGCCTCGCCACAGCGAGGGCACCCAGGCGAGCAGGAGCAGGGTGGCGACGATGCCGGTGTAGGCGGAGGTGAGCAGGCACAGGGCCCACAGCACGCCAGCGAGCACGCCGTGCAGTGTCCGCCCGTCCGGACGGGTGGCCTCGGCCCACGCCCACGCCAGGAGCGGGATCCAGGGACACAGCATCGCGTAGACGTGCCCTTCCAACAGCGCCGTGAGCTGCAGACCGGAGAAGCCGAAGGACAGCCCGGCGATGATCGACCACGGCCAGGGGATGCCGAGGTGGCGGGCCGCGAGGCGCTCGGCTGCCCAGGCAGAGAGCACCGGTCCTACGAGCGCGAGGGCCGCGGCCAGGGTCGTTCCCCTCGCCTGGCAGGCCTTCGCGACCAACACCAGCAGGAAGCTGTCGGCGTGGACCAGGCGCTGGCCGAGGGGCCAGGCGGACAGGGGGGTGAGCAGCGCGCCGTCCAGGGAGGGCACGGCGTGCACCAGCCACACGAGGCTGTAGAGGTCGAACTGCCGCGACACCATCAGCGTCCGACCCTCGACCGCGAGGGGCCAGGAGAAGGCGATGGTGACCAGGCAGAACAAGAGGAGGCTGGCGAGGCCTCGCTTCACTTCCGACCCCGGCTCAGCGTACCCACGAAGACCAGCAGCAGGAGCCCCCAGCCGAAGGCCACCAACATCGGCAAGCCCTCGGCCATCGAGGCCGCGCCCCCGGGGCGAGCCACCGCCACCCGGCGGGCAGTGAAGGGGTCTTCTTCGGCCAGCTGGACCACCTGCCAGCCGATCGTGCTGGAGCGGACGTCCTCTGTCCGGACGAGCCCCGAGAAGAGCACCTCCTCTCCCCCTTCGAGGGGGATCCCCACCAGCGTCACCTCTACGTAGCGGCTCCAAGCGTCCTCGTCGCTGGCGACGTAGGTGCCGTCGTAGGGCCGATCGAGGTTGTGGCTGCCGTCATCCGTGAGGGTCAGCTGGCGGTGGTCGCCGAGGCGGTCCAGCTCGATGACGAAGCTCGTGTAGACCGAGTGTGGTGGTACGGCCACCTCGAAGACCAGGCGGTGCTTCTCGGGCGGCTCCATGGCCGGGGCGGCGCCGCAGAGGAGGGCGAGGAGCGGTCCCACCTAGCCCTCTCCCTGGTCGGGCCAGCTCTGCCAGGTGGTGGGGCCCCCGACCACCCACAGCGGGAAGCGGCGGTCCACCAGCGCGTCCAGCCGTTCGGAGGCCGACTCCGGGCCCATTACGTCGAGGCGCTCCAGCGCGGTGATCAGCAGGGCTGGCGGGGGTCCTGACCGTGCCGCCAGCTGCTCCACCGCGAGCACGAGCTCCTGGGGGAGAGGCCCCGCCTCCGCGCACTGGTGGACCGCCGCTCCTGGAGGCAGGGGGCCCAGCGCCACGACACGGAAGGCGGCGAGGGGTCCCTCGAGGGCTGCCTCGACGCCTGCCTCGTCCAAGCGGGTCGGCGGGATTGGCTTCGACGAGGGACCATCGAGCCTGCTCGGTCGCGCGACCGGGCGCCTGCTGGCCTTGAAGGCCAGGCCGCCCAGGACTGCCCCGGCGACCCCGAAGAGAGCCAACCAGAGCCACCAGCCCCTCGGCAGACGCTCCCGGTCCAGGGTCTTCGCCTCGGCGCCGGGCCCGCCCGCCACGGTGTCAGCTGGTCCGCCGTTGAGGATCAGCCGGCCGTTGTCCTCGAATTGCACCCGGACCATGGGTTTGTCGCGGTTGCGGTCGAGCTCCATCTCGCCGGTCCAGCGCTCCGTCTCCAGGTCGATGGAGACGGCCAGCGTCGTCCCGTCCCACTCGGACACCATGGCGCTCCACTTGCCGTCCCCTGCTTCCAGGTCCAGGTCCTCGCCGTCGTCGACCACGTACACCGCGAACTCGTCGCCATCCGAGTCGACCAGGTCGATTCGGGGGGATCCCTCGAGCCTCTGGGCCTCGTCCACCACCTGGAGGAGAAAGCCGACCGGGTGCTCGGGGGGCACCGGTGGCGGGGTTCCCCCTGGGGGACCTGGCTCATCGGCGAGCGCAATGGCGGCGAGCAGCAGGCTCGGCATCCGCGCATCCTAGCCCAGCTGTGGCGAACAGGGCCGCTTTCGCCTCACTGGGTGTCGACCGTGATGTCCACTTCGATGGTGTACGCGCCCGTGCTCACCGTCACCGGATTGCTCGGGTGGGCCCCGCGGGGGTCGTTGCTGAAGTCCCCGTCGCCCATGATGGCGTGGGCGAAGATGTAGAGCTCCATGCTGGTCTCTCCGCTCAGCTCCACGGGCATGCTGTAAGGCACGGAGGCGCCGGTCTCGGGGATCACGGCCTCGGCGAAGCCGACCGGGAGGGTGTCGGGCGAGTCCCCGGGCCATCCGTCCAGGAGCGCCTCTGCGGGGAAGGCCTGGACGAGCAGGCCCAGGGCGCCGTCCGTGTTCACGCTGGAGTCCACGGTGATGTCGCCGGAGACGCCAGATCCCTCGGTGTCGGTGTCGGTGTCGGTGTCGGTGTCGGCGTCGGCGTCGGCGTCCGAGTCGGAGTCGGAGTCGGCGTCCGCGTCGGTGTCAGCGTCGCCCTCGTCCCCCGAGTCGCACGCGGGCGTCTGGGTGTCGGCGAGGAGGCGACAGACCCCCTCCGCGTCCATCCCGTAGCCATCGGCGCAGTCGCCCGTGCAGCTCTGGAGCGTCCCGAGGATCAGCAACGACATAGGTCTCTCCTTGTTGCCGGGACGATAGCAGGCTTCCTCGGGGGCCGCGGCTCGGCGGCGCGAGCGACGTTGGCCTCGCTCGCACCGCCGGCAGGCTCACTCCCAGCACTCCAGGATGGTCTCGATGGAGGTCTGGACGTCGTCTGTGGGCTGCGCTCCCCAGTCCGCCAGCATCTCCATCCTGGTCTCGGTCAGAGCTCCCTGCGAGGCCAGACCGGAAGCGGTCAGCGCCAGCAGCTCACGGCCGAGGGTCGTAGCGCGGTCCGGCACGCACTCACCGCTGGGGCCTGGGACGAAGCCTGGCGGGCAGTCATCGTCGTCCTGGGGCCACTCGCTGGTGTCGATCACGCAGGCGTCGGCGGGTCCGGGCTTCATGCCATCGGGGCAGCTGACCCACCAGGTGCCGTCGAGCTCGTCGCTGCAGTCGTTGACGCAGTCGGCTTCGTTGGCGATTGCGAGGGAGAAGAGGAGGGTGGTGAGCATTGGGGCCGTCCCCGATTCGTGCGCCCCCTACAGCCCGCGGCGGTTCAGTCCGGCCGGCTGTAGAGCAGGTAGACCCGGCCGTCCGACCCGAAGGGCGCGGCGACCGCCACGTCGGGGTAGCCGTCGCCGTTGAGGTCACCGCCCCCTGAGACCGACCAGCGCAAAGCCCGGGTCGATGGCTCCAGTGAGCGTGAAGCGAGCCACCGACTCGATGTCGACCTCGCCCCCTGCGCCCATCTCCGAGCCCCGGACCACCCAGGCGCGTTGGGCCTCCCTCGAGCCGATGAGCAGGTCGTCGGAGCCATCGCCCTCGAGGTCACCGGCCCATGCGACCGAGACGCCCTCGCTGCCTGCGAAGTCCTCGCTCTGGATGGCCCAGTCCGCGTCCTCGGGACCGAGGACCTCGCCCAGCCCGAGGTTCTTGCCGAGGAACACGTAGACGGAGCCGACGTTCGTCGAGCTCACATCCGGCGCCGCGATGGCGAGGTCGGCCAGCCCATCACCGTCGAGGTCACCCCCGATCACGACCTGCCGGCCAAAGCCCTCGTCGCCGACGAGGAGCGTGTCCGCGGACCCGAGGTCACCCGAGAGGACCCCATCCACGCAGTCGCGGTTCGCGAGCAGCCCGTCGGTGGCGCCCGGGTAGACCCAGGCGTCGGTGTCGTCGCAGTCCCCGTCGTCGACGCTCACGCCGTCGCCGTCGACGTCGGTCACATCCGTGTCGGTGTCCGCGTCGGTCTCCTCCTCCACGCAGTCGGGGCTGTCCATGCAGCCCAGGTCCTCGCAGTCGAAGTACCCGCCCGCGTCGTCGCCTTCCACCCTGCAGGCTGCCAACAGGAACCAAAGCTTGCCGGAGGCTACCGCGTCCTCCGTTGTGTACAGCCGCGAAGGGACCAGGGCTGGGGTCAGCCTCCGTCGAGGCCAGCCCAGCCCTTGTCCGTCGCGTACTTCATCAGGACGGCCTCGCCCGCCAGGAGCTCCACCCGCAGAGCGCCGCCATCCAGACCCGCGCCGTAGACCGCGCCAGTCTCCGGATCGAGGAGCTCCATCCGGCTGTCGTCCAGCTCGGACCCGGCACCGGAGAAGTCGAACTCGAGCTCGACGGTCACCCGGTCGTGGGTCCACAGGGGCCAGTCCGCGCCCTCGTGGTTGCCGTTGAGCACCATGATGTAGCGCTCGCCCTCGTCGTCCTCGAAGAGGCCGACCACCAGATCCTGGAGCTCCCAGGCCTGCAGGTTCACGGCCTCGACCGTGCTCAGGTAGGGGTCGCCCCCGGTCCCGGGAGTCCAGTCCGCGTGGTTCTCGGGGGTGTACACGGACGCCGCCGGGATGAAGCCCACCCCAGTGCTGGTCAACTGGGTGATGACCTGGCCGACGTGGAGCAGCTCCCGGTTCAGCTCGGCGACCTGGTCGAAGTGCTCGGTGGTGCCCGTCCAGGTGTCTGTGCTCGTGAAGAACGCCGGCTCCAGGGTGTGTGCGCTGCTGACCTGGTACACGAACCAATGGTGGCCCGTGAAGCCGTAGGTCAGGCCCGAGTAGACCTGCCAGCGCAGATCGGAGATCTCTGGCCAGTGTGGGGTCGCTCCCGTGAACTCGAAGCTTCGTAGGTAGCGCCAGTAGGGCAGGCCGTGCTCGAGCCCCGCTTCGCGCACCGCCATCATGTTCTCGTACTCGCCGTAGTCGTAGCTGTAGCGGTCGTAGGACACGATGTCCCCAGCCATGTCGTCGGCGAAGTAGTCGAACATCTCGTCGATCTCCGACTTTCCCACCGAGAAGTTCACGATGACCAGAGCGTCCGGATCTGCCGCACGGACCGCGTCGACTCCCACCCCGATCTCCCGCAGCGCTGCCAGGTCCTCTGGTTCGTCACCGACCTGGTAGGCCACGAGGCCGTCGGCCCCCGCGCCCACGCCGCCGAGCACCTCGCCATTGGCCGCGCTCGTCCCGTCGTTCTGGAGCCAGGCGATGAACCGGAAGTCGCTCCCTGCGTGGGTCCGCCAGCCAGCGACCTCGGCGGGCAGCCCGGTAATCCAGACGTGGGCCGTGTTGGCCCCGAAGTCGTCGAAGTAGGCGTCGACGGCGCTGGCTGGGGGAGCGCCCATCGATGGCACCAGGCCGCTGATCACCATCGGGTTCGTGCGAACCCAGCACATCCCGGGTGTGAGCCCGTCGCAAGGATCCGCCTCGACCACCTCGCCTGTGTCGAAGGTGGGGGCGTCCCCGGTGTCCTCGGTGTCGGCGGGTGGGTCGCTGTCGGCTGAACCGGTGTCGAGGGGCACCGCTGTGTCCCGGTCGGGGGTCCGCGGGGACCGGAAGGGTGGGTCGCCAGCGGCGAGGTGCTCCGAACAGGAGAGCAGGATCAACAGGGACATCGGATCTCCGAAGTGGGGAATCTGGATCAGGGGTTGGGGCGGGGACGAGACATCGATGTCTCAGCGCTCGAACTGCAGGTCCTGGACGTGGTCGGTGAAGTCGAACCAGGCCTCGGGGGAGCCCTTGTGGAAGCCTCGGTCCCAGAAGTCGCGGGTGGCCTCGATCTCCAGGACGCTCTCGCCGATGTCGCCGCCTGGAGTGGTCCACAGCAGGTCCGCTCCGTCCGCCCCCACGCCGTAGCGGAGCCCATGGACGGTCTCCACGTCGAAGTCCCTCACGCCCCTGTAGAAGGCGGCCGTGCTCGTCTTGTCGGCGCCCGCAAGACCGCGCTCCTCGTGGATCCAGAGCCACAGCTGCGCTTCTTCGATCTCTGCCTCACACGGAATCGCGCTGAGGTCTGTGTGGACGAGGCCGTTGTAGTAGTGCACGCCGTCCCACACCTGGGTGCGCAGCTTGTGGAGGAAGTTGGCCCTGCACGCGTCGTCGCCGGATGCACAGGAACCCGGCCCCAGCAGCGCGTCCGCACCCATGATGAAGGTGCTGGTGAGGGGACCGTCGACACCTGATGGCCCATCCTGGAACACCGACGTCGAGGACACCCCGTCGAGGCTCCAGCGCACCTCGAGGCGAGGACGTTGGGCCTCGACGTCCATGGGATCGAACCAGAACTCGCAGTCCCAGCAAGGGGCGCTCGTCTTCTTCAGAACGAGGTTCAGGTCCATGGTGTCGCAGGCCTCGTCCGCGGCCGCGTTCCAGCGCAGGGTCTGGCCGTTCGAGGTGTCCTCGGACCACATGTGGACAGGGTCGAAGTCCCCGCAACTCTGAGCGATCTCGACAACATGCCGAGTGTCGCCCGATGGAGTCTGGGCCACCGTGAGCTGCAGGACGGTGGGCGTGATCGGCTCGCCGAAGTCGAGCTGGATCCACTGGGGAGCGAAGTCCCCGGCGTTCCAGATCGTGCTGCGGTCGCCGTCCCGGAGCGCATCGAGGCCATCCGAGGAGCTCCCGCTCAGGGTGGCCCCCGAGATCAACGCGCCGACGTCTCCTCCGGCGCGGGACCCGCTGAACTCCACCTCGGCCCAGGCCACCCACGAGGGGCTCGTGTCGGTCCAGATGCGAATGCTGCGCAGGGTGCCCTCGGGATCGCCCTCGACGCAGTCGTCGTCGGGGGCCCCGCTGTCCGGCTCGAAGACGCTGTCCCCGAAGACATCCTCGTCGCGCGCTGGCTGGGCGGGTCCGGGATCCGGATCGCTGGTGTCGGGAACGCAGCACAGGGTGAGCAGGGTGAGCAACATCGCGGACTCCTTGGACGCCGAAGCGCGAGGGACTCCACTGAGCAACAAGCGTGCCAGCGCATCGCTCCCGATAGGTTGGGTGCATGGCGACGCTCGGACGCTCGAGACTGGACCACAAACTCGCGGTCGGCGGAATGGGCGAGGTCTGGGCCGCGACCGATACGGCCACCGAGCTCCCGGTCGCGCTCAAGGTCGTCCCGGCGCTGAGCGCTCCGGGGGCGACGGCGTCCTTCGCCGACGAGGTTCGAGCGGTGGCCCGGCTGGACCATCCCCACGTGGTCCGAGTCTTCGAACAAGGCCGCTGTGCACAGGACGACCCGCGCTGGCCCGACAGCCCGTGGCTCAGCATGGAGCGCGCCGCCTCGACGCTCGCCGAGGACGCCCCGGATCGGGACTGGCCCGAGGTCTTCCGCTTGCTCCAGGAGCTGCTCTCGGCGCTCTCCCACGCCCACGCCCGAGGGGTCGTTCATCGAGACGTGAAGGCGTCGAACGTGCTGCTGAGGGCCGATGGAAGCGTCGCGCTCGCGGACTTCGGCATCGCCCGCCTCGGGCCGGAGAGCCTCGACGCCGGCACCCCCGGCTGGATGGCCCCGGAGCAGCTCCGAGGTCAACGCGGCCGCCAAGGCCCGAGGACGGATCTCTACGCCGTCGGCTGCCTCGCCTGGCACCTGCTCACCCGAGCCCCCGTGTTCGGCGACGACGCCACGGCCCAGGACCACCTGCATCGGAGTCCACCCGCGCTGACGCCCTCGACGCCCGTCCCGGAGGGGGTCGAGGCCTGGGTCCATGCGCTCCTCGAGAAGGACCCCCTCCGCCGGCCCGAGAGCGCTGCTCAGGCGGCTGCTCAGCTCCGGGCCCTGCACGGGCCGTGGACCCTGACGCGCCGGCCAGCACCCGCTCTCCGAGGAGTGGGCGCTTCCCTGGTGGGTCTGCGCCCGGTTCCGCTGGTGGAACGGGCCGAGGAGACGACGAGGCTCCGCGAGACTCTCCGGCGGGTCGAGCGCGAAGGCCGCGCCGAGGCCCTCGTCCTGAGCGGTCCCTCGGGCATGGGCAAGACCCGACTGGCGCTCGAGTTGTGCTGGTGGGCCCGGGAACAGGGTCTGGCGGCTCTCTTCGCCACCCACGGTGCCGAGGCTCGAGAGGGTCTCGTCGTCGCGCTGGCCACGTCGATCGGCGACGTGCCGGTGGACCGAGCCCTCGCCGCTCGAGGCGCTCCGCCACGTGACCGCAGCGCGCTCTCCGATCTGCTCGCCGACCCGACGAGCGTCTCCGAGGCCGCCCTCCGCCACGTCCTGATCGTTGGAGCCCTACAGGACTTCGCGTTCGGCGGCGCCCTCGTCCTCGTCCTCGACGACGCTCAGTGGGCGCCTCGAGGCCTCGAGGTCTGCAAGGCCGTGGTGGGGAGCGCCTTCCCCATCCTGCTCGTGCTCACGGTTCAGGACGAGGCCTCGCGCGGGGAGCCCGAGACCGCGGCGATGCTGAAGGCCATCGACGCCGAGCGCATCGCCCTGGACGCTCTGCCGACCGACGCTGTGGCCGAGGCCGTCCTCGGGCTGGACGACGCCGCCGCGACAGCGCTCGCGCAGCGCTCCGCCGGAAACCCACTGATGGCGGTCCAGCTGGTCTCCGACTGGGTCCGACGGGGTCTGCTGGTCCCCTCCCCGAGAGGCTACGACCTGGCCGAAGGGGCGGACCCGGGGATGCCGCCCGACCTCGAAGCCCTGTGGACGGGGCGGCTGGAGGGGGTCCTCGAGGGTGTCGACGCCTCCAGCATCGAGCTGGCGGCAGCCGGCGGCCTCGAGATCGACGCCTCTCGCTGGGAGCGGGTGTGCGCCCGGGCGGGCATCCACCCCGACGAGCAGGCTCTCGAGCGCCTCCTCCAAGCCGGCCTCGCGTTGCGCGATGGGGACTCCTGGCGCCTGGTCCACGCGATGGCCCGAGAGGCTCTGAACACCCACGCGCGACGAAAGGGCCGATGGTCCACCTTCCACGCCGCATGGGCCGAGGTGGCCGTCGACGAGGGCCTGGCACCCGGACGGATCGGGCACCACCGGGTACAGGCCGGCGATCTGGAGGGGGCGCTGGCGCCCTTGGAGACCGAGGTCGAACGGCTCTGGCGCCAGGGAGCCTTCAGCGAGGTCTCCCGAGCGATCTCGCTGTGGGGCGAGGCAGCCGCAGGGCGGGCCGAGACCTCGGAGATCTTCGGACGGATGGGCCTGTGGCGCTGCCGGCTGGCCCTCGTGCGCGAGGGCGTCGACGCGGCTGCAGAGCGGGTGGAGGAGCTGGCATCACACGCGAACGCGCCGGACTGGGCCCTCGACGAAGCCCTCGATCTGCAGCGCTGTCACCACCGTTGGATGCGGGGAGCGCTCGACGAGGCCCTCGAGCTTGCGCGCAACGTAGCCGGGTCCTCCGAGCCGCGACTCGCGCTCCAGGGAGGGCGCGACACCGGCCGACTCCTCGCGGCCCTCGGGCGTCACCAGGAGGCTCGCTCGGCGCTGGAGAAGACGCTCGCCGAGGCCACCGCCAGCGGCGACACCTTCGTCGCTTGCGTGTGCCTGGACGGCCTGGCCGAGGCCTCCATCGCAGGCCTGGATCTGGAGGCTGTCAGGGCCTTCTCCCAACGTCAGGAGGCCCTGTGTTCGGCCCACGGGTTCCGGGTGTGGGAGGCCAGCGCCCGCTTCTGGCCCGCCTTCGCCGATCTCCTCGACGGCCGCCCCGCCATCGACGCCCTGGGCCGCTGCCGCGCTGAGAGCCAGGGCCTTGGGCAGCCCACCTGCCACACGGTCGGCGCGTTGGCGGTGGCTTTGGCTACGAGCGGGGAGTCGGACCGTGCCTTCGCGCTGTTCGACGAGGCGCTGGCGGAGGCGCGCGAGCTGGGGTGGAACGACACGGCGGGTGCGCTCGAGGCCTACCGCCTGGTGCTCGCCTGCGATGCCGACGATGTGACCTGGGACAAGGCGGCGCGGGCATGCGAGGCCCTCGTCGAGAGGACCGCGGACGCGCTCCTCGACGTTGTGCTCCGCCACGTCGAGGTGCAGGCCCCTTCGGACCGTGCCCGGAGAGCGGAGGCCCTGAGCGAGGCCCTCCGGCGGCGTCGGGGAACGGAATGACGACGCGTCCCGTGACCCACCCCTTCTGGGCCGTTCAGACTCTCGAGGGAGGCCGGCTTCAATGCACGGGTGGGCCGGAAGCAGGGGCGCGCTGGGAGCTCTCGGGGGCGCGCGTCGCCATCGGCTCTGCGAGCGATGACGAAGTCCGACTGCCGCCGGGCTCCTGCGCGGAACACCACGTGGTCCTCGAAGCGACGGACCAGGGCGTCTCGATTCGCGCTGCGCCGGGGCAGAGCATCCGCATCTGCGGGGCCGATGTCGGGGAGGCGTGGCTGTCCCCTCACACAGCCTTCGTCGTGGGGAGCTGCAGGCTGGTGTTCGAGTCCCAGGCCGTAGTGCGGGTGCTCGATGGGCTGAACAAGGAACGAGCGAATGGACTCTGCGCGCGAAGCGACGCCATGCGAGAGGTCTTCGACGCGCTCGGCCGCGTCGCCCCGACCCCTCTGCCCGTGCTCGTCAGCGGAGAGACCGGCTCGGGCAAGGAGCGCGTGGCCGAGGCCCTCCACAGCCTGAGCCTCCGCCGCCGAAGGGTCGTCTTCGACTGCGCCTCGGCCCAACCGAGCTTGGCCGCATCGGCGCTCTTCGGGCACGTCGCGGGGGCGTTCTCCGGTGCGCATCGAGACCGCGCCGGCGCCTTCGAGCAGGCCCACGGCGGCACCCTGCAGCTCGCCAACATCGACGAACTCCCGCGCTCGCTCCAGCCGATGCTTCTTCGCGTCCTCGACGACAGGACCTTCCTCCCGGTGGGCGGGAACGATCGCCAGAGGGCGGACGTCCGCCTGGTCACCACCAGCCGTCACGACCTCCGGAAGCTCGTCGCCGACGGAGCCTTTCGAGAGGACCTCTACTTCCGCCTCTCGGTCGTCGAGCTCGTCGTCCCCTCCCTCCGGGCACGCGCCGACGATCTTCCGCTCCTGGTCGAGGATCTCCTCGCGGAGCTCGGCTGCCCAGGTGAGCCCTCCCTCGAGATCCAGGGGGCCCTCGCCCTCTGGTCCTGGCCCGGCAACGTCCGCGAGCTCCGCAACGTCCTGGCCAGGGCCGTCGCCCTGTCGGACGGAGGCGCGCTGTGTCTCGACGACTTGCCCGCGGCGCTTTGCGAGGACCTCGACCCGCTCGCCGCGCCTCTGAGCACACTCCCCTGGCGCGAGGCTCGACGCTGGCTGACGGACGCCTTCGAGCGTCGCCGCCTGGTCGCGCTCCTGGAACGCTGCAACGGCAACGTCGCGGCGGTCGCGCGAGAGGCCGGACTGGCCGAGGGCACCGTGTTCCGCATGCTCCGCCGCCACGGGCTGGGGCGCTCTGGTTGAGTGTCCCTCGACACCGCCACGGGGGCGTGCCGCGGGTGTGGAGCGAGCCGGGCCTCGAGGCCCTTCTCGAGGAGATCCTCGTCGATGCAGAGTGGGAGGGCCAGAGCTTCTCGGGTCTCGAGGCCCAAGGCCAACTCGCTGCAGACCTGGAGGAAATCGACCTCCTGCCCTGGCTGCGAGGCCCCGCGGGAGCCGTCGCCCTCAAAGAGAAGCGGAAACGAAGAAGCGCTGAGCGGAGGGCGCGCCGGGAGGGCCGACGGCGTTAGGCGGTCCGGATGGACCAGGAAGCCCTCCTCGAAGAGATCCTCGTCGACGCCTACCGCGACGCCGAGCAGATGGTGGCGTTCCACTGCGCGGTCAGCGAGCTGCCCTGGCCACGCGAAGCCCGACTCGGGGACATGCCCGTGACCATTCATGGCGTCGACTGGGACGGCCAGCCGTACTCGGGGCTGGAGGCTTCGGTCCGCTACGAGGGCCACTCCTTCGACGTCCTCTTCAAGGGCCTCGTGTTCCCCGAGGGCACTCTCCATGCCCTCCACGTCGCAGCGCATCGGCGCTGGCTCGGGTTGGACACGTGACCGAGCAGAAGCTGGTCGAGCGCCTGCTCAAGGTCGAGGCGCTCTTCGCGGTTGCCGCGACCCCGGGTGAACGAGACGCGGCGGGGGCGGCGCTGGAGCGGATCCGGGCCCGCCTCGCCGAACTCGAGCGGGAGTCGCCTCCGGTCGAGTTCCGCTTCAGCCTGCCCGACCCGTGGAAGCGCCGCCTCTTCCTCGCGCTGGCACGCCGCTACGGGCTCAGGCCCTACCGCCGTCCTCGTCAGCGACGGCAGACCGTCATGCTCAGGGTTCCAGAGCGCTTCTTGGACGAGACCTTCTGGCCTCAGTTCGAGGAGCTGGCCCGGGAGTTGGAGGTGTGGCTCGACGACGCCACCACACGGGTGATCAGCGAGGTCGTGCACGCGGATACCGGCGAGGCAGCCGAAGTCAGGCAGCTCGACGGGACTTGAACACCTGTTCAGTCAGGATAGGAGGACGCCATGGATGATCTGCTCCTGTACACGTCGCCGGATGGTCAGGTCCGCATCGACGTCGTCTACCAGGACGAGACGGTTTGGCTGACCCAGCGGCGCATGGCCGAGCTCTTCGGGGTCCAGGTGCCGGCCATCTCCAAGCACCTGAAGAAGATCTTCGAGTCCGGCGAGTTGGTAGCTGAGTCAGTTGTTTCCGAAATGGAAAGGACTGCCGCAGACGGCAAGGTCTACCTCACGCGCTTCTACGGCCTCGATGCCATCATCGCCGTCGGCTACCGGGTCAACTCGAGGTCGGCGACCCAGTTCCGGATCTGGGCCACCTCGACGCTGCGCGAGTTCATCATCAAGGGTTTCGTCCTCGACTCGGAGCGGCTCAAGAACGGCCCTCGGTTCGGAGCGGACTACTTCGACGAACTGCTCGAGAAGATCCGGGAGATCCGGGCCTCGGAGCGCCGCTTCTACCAGAAGGTCACCGACATCTACGCCGAGTGCTCGGTCGACTACGACCCGGCCGCCGACGTCACCCGGACCTTCTACGCGACAGTGCAGAACAAGATGCACTGGGCCATCCACGGCAAGACTGCGGCCGAGCTGATCGCCGAGCGAGCAGACGCCGAACGGCCGAACATGGGGCTGACGAGTTGGAAGTCGGCACCACGAGGCAAGCTCCTCAAGAGCGATGTCGCCGTCGCGAAGAACGACCTGACCCAGAAGGAGCTCGAGGAGCTGAACCACATCGTCGTGATGTACCTGGACTACGCGGAGCTTCAGGCGCGGAAGCAGCGGCGCATGGTCATGGCGGACTGGGCCGAGAAGCTGGATGCCTTCTTGCGCTTCAACGAGTACGACGTGTTGGACAACCCGGGCCGGGTCTCAGCGCACGTCGAGGAGGTCGGCGCCGACGAGCGCGCCGTCCTGTACGACGAGTGGGATGCGCGAGCGGGCCGCTACCGCAAGGGCTGGTGTCGGGTGTATCCGTCGGCGCTCCCGCCCGGCGGTGGTGCCTGGGCGCGCCAGACCCTGCCGGCCCATCGCCGGACCATCGACCGCCTGTACGGCCAGCTGTTGCGACGCCGGGACCGACTTCGGGCCCGCCCCCGCTCCCTTCACGGCGCGGACGTCGACGTGGACGCGCTGTGCGACGCGTGGGCCACCCTCGCGGCGCGGCGGAGTCCCAGTCCGCGGCTGTACGTCGAGTCGGCGCGGGTACGGCGGGACGTCGCCACCCTGGTGCTGCTCGACGTCTCCCTGTCGACGGACTCCTGGGTGGCGGACCGGCGGGTCCTGGATGTGGCGAGGGACTCCGTGTTGGTGCTGGGAGAGGTCCTCGACAGGTTGGGGGAGGAGGTCGAGGTGCTCGCGTTCGCCAGCCACACCCGCCACAAGGTGCGCTGTTGGACGGTGCGTGGGTGGGGCGAGCCGTGGTCGGTCGGTCGAGGACGGCTGTCGCTGCTCTCGCCCCAGGGCTACACGCGCATCGGACCCGCACTGCGCCACGCGAACGCACGCCTGGCAGCCAGATCGGAGACCTGCCGGGACCTCATCCTCGTGAGCGACTGCAAGCCCACCGACTACGACCGGTACGAGGGGCGGCACGGCGTCGCCGATGTTCGGAAGGCGCTGGCCGAAGGCGCTCGGGTCGGCGTCCGGACGCACGCCCTCGCGATCGACGCCGCCGCGTCGGGGTGGCTCCCCGCGATGTTCGGCGCGGCCCGTTGGTCGGTGCTGCCGAGCCCGGAGCGGCTACCGGACGCGCTCGTCCGCGCGGCGGTCCGATGAGTGCCCAGGACGCGCTTGGCGCCGAGGAGCCCCTCGACCTCCTGATGGCCTGTCACGCACGGATCCGCCGGTACCTCGGCGGCATCGAGGCCCTGCTGGCCTTCCCGGACTGGAGCGATCCTCGGGCCATCGCCACCGCCCGGGACTGCGCCCACTACTTTCGCGAGGCCTTGCCCCTGCACGCCGAAGACGAGGACGCCTCCGTCGCGCCGAGGCTCCTCCGACTCGGACTCGGACCCGAGCTCGCTGCGACGCTCCGGCGCCTCGCCGACGAGCACCACGCCATCGACACGGGGTGCCTCTCGGTCGTCGCGGCGCTGGACTCGGTCGTGGCCGGGGGCCCTCGGACCAGCGCGCTCCAGGCGGCCAGCCGCCCCTTCGCGACGCTGCTGCGGTCCCACCTGGAGGTGGAGGAGCGCTCGGTTTTCGTGTTCCTGGACCGGCTCCCGGACGCAGAGCGTCCGGTCATCGTGGCCGAGATCCGGGCCAGGCGCGCCGGCGGATGACGATGCAGCTCACCCTCCAACACCTGGGCATGAGCGGTCTGCGCTTGACCCTGGACGAGGACAGCCTCTGCGTCGATCCGCCCTTACCGGTCGCCGATGACCCCGTCCTCATCACCTGGTCCGAGGCCGAGCGCGTCTCCGGCGTGGGTGGGGCAGGCGCCGTGCTCGCCGACCCCGACGTCCTCGACTGGCTCGGTGTGTCCGGCGTCCCCCTGATCCCGGACAGGCCCGCTCGATTCGGTGCTTTCGAGGTCGCTGTCCTGCCCTATCGCCCGATCCCCTACGCTACTCCGAGAGAGGCCCTGCGGAAGACCTTCATAGGGCTTCGTCGGCCCCATGTCGCTGCGCGACGGCTGGCGCACACCCTGTCCCGCCCCGCCGCACCACCCCTGGCCGTGCGCCTGGACTGGTCCGGTATGCGGATCGGTCTCTGCCAGCAGGCGCTGCATCGCTTCGTGACGCCCGCCGGCGCCGACGAGGTCCGGGCGTTCTTCGCCGACTGCCACGTCGCCATCGCCAGCCCGGACTTCGACGACGAAGAGGCGTGCGGTCGCATGCTGGGGGCGCTCGGCGCCCGCCGGGCCGTGCTGATCGACAGCATCGGTCCCGTCCGGCGAATGTTGGGACTGCCGACGCGGGCGCTGAGGGCGTCGATGGCCACGGCGCCACCCGGAACGCTCCTGCTCGAGGACGGCCAACGCGTCACGCTGAACCTCGCTTGATCAGCAGGCGGTCGTTCCGGACACGCGTCCGGACGGCGCGGGACCGGCTGGCGAGGCATGGGACGAGTCGGGTGGACAGAGTATGAGTGCCCCATGCGCGACGAGCCGCCTCTTTTCCGGCCTCCGAGCGAGGCCCACAGCCTCATCCTCCAGGCCACGCTGGGCTGCAGCTGGAACAACTGCACCTACTGATGGAGGCAAGTGATATCGGTGATTTGAGCGCTCGGTGTACCCGCAGGGCGGCTACTGCGAGGCCACCAGCGCCGGGTCTTCTACAGCCAGCAGCAGGTCGAGGCGCGCACGGGCGACGAAGCCCTCGAGCTGGACCACCGCAGCCTGGCCGCCCAGGATCTGGGCTTGGAGAAGGACGACCTGGATGAGGTCGATCTCACCGGCCACGTAGCCAGCCTCGACGCTCTCCAGGGCCGCCGCCGCCGCGGCGAGCGGGTCCAGGCCAAGCGCCGAGACCGTCTCCTGGCCGAGCTCGTCCCGCTGGCGGCTCGTCGCCACCTCGGTGCTGGCCACCGCCTCGGCCTCGACGACGTGCGCCTGGGCCGTGAGGAGCTCCCCCCGAGCGTCGGCCCGTCCGGCCTGGTTCCGGTTCCGGAGCGGCAGCTCCACCGCCAGCGACGGGCCCACCGTCGTGACCCCTCCATCGATTTCCGCTCGCACCCCCACCACCAGCGGCGGAAGCGCCGCTGCCTGCTGGGCTGCGAGCTCGCGCTCTGCGGCCAACACCACCGCCTGCGCCGCTCGGACATCGCTGCGGTCCTCCTCCACGCCCTCGGACGGCGCGGGCACATCGATGTCCCGGGCCAGCATTCCGGCGTGGACCGGCATCGCGACCAGGGCGGAGAGTCGCTCCGCGGCAGCGGCCTCAAACGCACTAGCCTCCATGAGCCGGAGACCGGCTTCGGCCTGCGCCAGCCGCGCCAGGTTCACCTCGAGCTCAGAAGCCTCCCCTTCGGCTTCGAGCCGGGAGACGAGGTCCACGAGCCGGACGGCGAGTGCGAGGCCCTCGTCGGCCACCTCCGCGACCTCGATGGCGACGACGGCGTCGACGTAGGCCGTGCGCACGGCGTGGGCCAGCTCGAAGCGCGCCCGTCGGAGCTGGGCGTTCGCCGCCTCGACCCGGGCTGCGGCCGCCTGGCGTCGGCGCATGCCTTCCCCCGTCAGGGACACGGGCCGGCTGAGCTGCAGCTCCGCAGGACCATCCACCAGCACGGAGCCCGACAACGTGGGGTTGGCGCCAAAGGCCTGGGCCATCTCGCCCTCCGCCTGCAGCAGGACCGCTTCCGCGGCCCTGAGCTCCGGGCTGGCCTCGAAGGCGGCCCGGACGGCCTCGTCCGGCGTCAGGGCCTGGCCTGCCCACCCCAGGAGGGGGCAGAGGAGGACGAGCACGAGGGTGAGGTGACGAAGCGTCTTGTGCATGGGGTATCTCGGCGTCGGCGAGGGCATCAGCGCAGCCCTCGAAGGAACTCGCGGGCGCCTGGCTCCGCCCAGGGCCTGGCCCCTTGGACGCGGGCGTCGAGCCGTCCCTGGGACACCACCCAGGTGTCGGGCAGGGAGCTCACTCCCCACCGCGCCGCTGCAGCGCCGGAGGGGTCGCGCACCACGACGGCGGGGACCTTGCCTCCGAACCAGGCCTCGACGACGGGCCAGGGCTCGTCCGTCACCGCGAGCAGAGGCACACCCTGCTCCTCGGCTGCGTCGATCAGCTCGGGCAGCTCCTGCTGGCAGGGAGCGCACCAGGTCGCCCAGAAGTGGACCAGGTGCGTGCCAGCCGGGACCAGGACGGGCTCCTCGCCCCGGGCGAGCTCGATCGACGGGGCCGGCCCGTCGACCGGGGCCCAGTCGAAGGGCGGGGGTGGGGCCCGAACTCGCTCGATCGTCCACCAGATCCCCACCAGGACCGCCTGCACCCCCAGGAGCGCTGCGACGAGTCGCGCCGTCCGTCTCACCGGGACCTCGCGGTCAGGGTGTAGAGCACCGGGAGCACCAGCAGCGTCAGGGCGGTGGACGACAGCAGCCCTCCGATGACCACCGTGGCCAGGGGGCGCTGGACCTCCGCGCCGATGCCGGTGTTCAACGCCATCGGGACGAAGCCCAGCGCCGCCACCAGGCCGGTCATCAGCACAGGCCTCAAGCGCTCGACCGCGGCGCGCTCCACGGCCTCGCGCACCGGTACGCCGGCGTCCAGGTGGCGGCGGATCGTCGACACGAGCACCATGTCGGCCAGGACGGACACGCCGGCCAGGGCGACGAAGCCGATGGCCGCGGACACGCTGAAGGGCAGCTCCCGGAGCCACAGGGCGGCGACGCCTCCGACGGCGGCGAAGGGCACCCCGGTGAAGACGCGGAGCGCATCGACCACCCGGCCGTAGGTCGCGTAGAGGAGCAAGGCGATGAGCAGGAGCGCCAGGGGCACGACCACGAGGAGGCGCTCCCGGGCGCGCTCGTAGTGCTCGAACTGGCCCCCGTAGCGCACGAACCAGCCGGTTGGCAGCGTGACCTCGTCGCGGACCCGCTCCTGGACCTCGGCCACGAAGCCGCCGAGGTCCCGGTCGCGCACGTTGACCTGGACGACCAGGCGGCGGCGCCCCCACTCCCGCTGGATGGACGCGGGGCCCTCGGTCCGCGTGACCTCGGTCAGCAAGCCCAAGGGGAGGCGCGTGCCCTCCGAGCCGGTCACCAACAGCCGCTCCACCTGGTCGGTGTGCTGCCTCGCCTCCTCCTCCAGCCGCAGCGCGATCGGGAAGCGGCGCTCTCCCTCGAAGAGCTCCCCCACCTCGACGCCGCCGAAGGCCTCCAGCGCGAGCAGCACCGAGCTCGGTGACACGCCGTGACGGCCGAGAGTCTCGCGATCCAGCGCTGCGCGAAGGACGGGGAGTCCGGTGGTCTGCTCGACGCTGAGGTCCGCCGCGCCGTCGATCCCGCTCACCACCTGCTCGATCTGCAGCGCGATCTCGCGCATGCGCGTCAGGTCGTCGCCGAACACCTTGATGCCCAGGTCCGAACGGACGCCGGCGACCATCTCGTTCACCCGCATCTCGATGGGCTGGGTGAAGACCATGTTCATGCCCGGCAGCCCGGCCAGCTCCTCCTGCATCGCCGCGACCAGCTCGGACTGCTCGTCCGCCCGGGTCCACTGGTCGCGAGGTGTGAGCGTGATGAAGACGTCCGAGAGCTCGATGCCCATCGGATCGGTCGCCACCTCGGCGCTCCCGGTTCGCGTCCAGACGGCTTCGATCTCGTCGGGGAAGGCCTGGAGCAGGACCTCTTCGATCTCGGTCCCGTAGCGCACCGACTCGTCCAGCGAGACGCTGGCCAGGCGGACGGTGTTCACCACGACGGCGCCCTCGGACAGCCGCGGCACGAACTCGGTGCCCAGGCGGGTGGACAGCCACGCTGCGTTGAGCACCAGCAGCAGCGCCATCGCCAGGACCAGGCCCGGGTTGTCGAGAGCGCGCAGCAAGGCCGGGCGGTAGAGCCGCTGCGCCAGGCGCACCGCCAAGGACTCCCGGTCTGCGCCACGCGCCCGAACCGCCAGGCTCGTCAGCACCGGCACGAGGGTGAGTGACGCGAACATCGAGCCCATCAGCGCGAAGACGACCGTCAAGGCCATCGGGCGGAAGAGCTGGCCCTCGACGCCCTCCAGCGCCAGGACGGGCAGGTAGACCACCAGGATGATGAGCTCGCCGAAGAGCGTGGGCTTTCGGACCTCCAGGGCCGCGTCGCCGACCACCTGCACGGGGTCCTCGTCCGGGCGCTCGGCCAGGCGCCGCACAGCGTTCTCCACCTGGACGATGGAGCTGTCCACGACCAGGCCGAAGTCGATGGCGCCCAGGCTCATCAGGCTGCCTGCGATGCCCAGTCGCTCCATCAGAGTCCCGGCGAAGAGCATGGACACCGGGATGACCAGCGCGACGACGAAGCCCGCCCGCCAGTTGCCCAGGAAGACGAAGAGGACCGCGATGACGAGCAGGGCGCCCTCGAAGAGGTTCGTGCGTACGGTGTGCAGGACCTGGTCGACCAGCCAGGTGCGCTCGTAGATCGGCTCGGCCGTCATCCCGGGGGGGAGGGATTCGGCCGCCTCCGCCAGCCGCACCTCCAGCCGCTCGGTGACGTGGGCGCTGTTCTCGCCCATCAACATGAACCCGAGGCCGAGGACGACCTCGCCCTGCCCATGGGCCGTCACGGCGCCGCGACGGAGCTGGCGTCCGTCGGTGACCTCGGCCACGTCGCGCACGCGGACGGGCACGCCTTGGTGGCTTGCAAGCACGACCTCGCCCAGGTCGTCGAGCCGCTCGAAGCGCCCTGCTCCCTGGATCAGCGTGGTCTCGCCTGCGTCGTCGATGTTGCCGCCGCCGACGTTGCGGTTGTCCTGCTGCAGGGCGTGGAGCACCTCGTCCAAGGTGAGCTGGTGGCGGATCAGCGCCTCGGGCGACACCAGCACCTCGACGCGGCGCTCGTCCCCGCCCCAGGTGTTCACTTCGGCCACCCCTGGGACGGATCGCAGCTGAGGGGCAAGCACCCACTCCTGGGCTGTCCGCAGCTCCGAGACGGTGTAGTCCTCGCCGCGCACGAGGTAGTGGAAGACCTCCCCCAGACCGGTCGCCACGGGCCCGAGGGCTGGCGGGTCGACGCCCTCGGGCAGGGCGACGGTGCCGAGACGCTCCGCGACCACCTGGCGGGAGCGCCAGATGTCGGCGTCCTCGTCGAAGACCAGGGTGACCTGCGAGAGCCCGAAGCGGGACAGCGAACGCACCTCAGTCAGCTCCGGCAGCCCAGACAGGGCCTGCTCGACCGGCCACGTGATCTGGCGCTCGATCTCCTCTGGGGACAGAGCGGGCGCGGTGGTGTTGACCTGCACCTGCACCGGGGTCGTGTCGGGGAAGGCGTCCAGCGGCAGGCGCAGGAGCGCGATGACGCCGGCCAGACCCACCAGGGCCCAGGCCGCGAGCACGACGCCGCGGTGTCGCAGCGACCAGCGGATGACTCGATCGAAGAGCATGCCTACTCCACGTCGCAGCAGCCGGCGCCGATGCTGTCCTTGAGGGTCTCGGTCTTCAGCAGGAAGCTGCCCGTGGTGACGACGAGGTCGCCGACGTGTACCCCCCCGGCGATGCGCACGCGCCCACCCTCGCGGGCCAGCACGCGCACCCGTCGTGCGACGTAGACACCCTGCTCTTGCCGGACGAAGACCAGGTTGACCTCGCCGACGCGCTGCACCGCTGCCGAGGGCACGACGACGGCCCGAAGCGCGGTCTCGGCCAGCACCGTCGCCTGGCCGTACAGGTTCTCGCGCAGCAGCCCGTCGGGGTTGTCCAGGCCGACGCGGGCCCACACCGTGCGCGTCGCCGGGTCCACGGCGGGTGAGAGCATGTCGACGCTGCCGGTGAACTCGAGCTCCGGAAAGGCGTCGACGCGGACCCGGACCTCCTGGCCGAGGAGCACCTGCGGAAGCTGTCGCTCGGGCACGTCGATCTCAGCCCAGACCCGACTGGGGTCGACGAGCTCGAAGAGCGTCTGCTCGGCGGCGAGGGTCGCCCCCAGGCCGACGTGCCGGGCGACGACCAGCCCGTCGACTGGCGATGTGAGGACCAGTCGGTCGCCCTCGCCGGCCCCGGCCAGGCCCAGGCGGGCCTTGAGCGCGGTGACCTCGCGCTCCGCCTCGGCCAACTCCTGCTGAGCATCCAGCAGGGACCGCTCCGAGCCCACCCCCGCCTCGAGCAGCCGGGCCAATCGCTCCACCGCATCGGCCTTCACGTCCCGGACCTCACGCGCTGCGAAGAGTCCGGAGCGATGCTCCGCCACGTCGGCGCTCCGCAGCTCGGCCAGGATCTGCCCCGCGGTGACGAGTTCGCCTTCCTCGGCCCCAACGCGAGCTACGACGCCTGCGTACCGGGCGCTCACGACAGCCGACCTGGTCGTGTCCCATCGGATGCGGGCGACCGCCTCGATGCCCTCGACCCAGTCGTGCGCTTCGGCCTCGACGGTCTCGAGGCCGGCCTGCTCCTCGACCTCGGGGCCGCGGAAGCGCACCAGGGTGCCGTCTGGCGGGGCGCCGTCGGTGCCGGTCGGCTGGACGGGTGGCCGCCCGCGCTCCTCGGGAGCACAGATCGGGCAGAAGGACTCGGGGAAGGCGTGCTCCTCGCACCAGTCCCCCTTGGCCTGGAACACCGCGACGAGGCGTGGGTTGCACTTGGGGCAGACGGACTCCAGCACCCCGTGCTCGGCGCACAGTTCGGGATCGGCCGTGGCCGCAGCGGCGATCGTCCCCTCCTCCTCGACGGAGGGGGCGTCGCAAGCA
The DNA here is from genome assembly GCA_036012755.1 of Myxococcota bacterium. Lineage (GTDB taxonomy): Bacteria > Myxococcota_A > UBA796 > UBA796 > CAJQPC01 > JAAESX01. The sequence goes on from DASCPX010000070.1 coordinate 186,155, forward strand.
GCCAGCAGCCCGATCCCCAGGAGGAGAACCCCCTGGAGACGGGTCGGCATGTCAGCTCCCCTCGGGGGGGCGCTCGATCTTCAGCTCCGGGTTGCACTGCAGGCACTGCGACTCGGGCAGGCTGTGCTCGGCGCACCAGTCCCCGGTCGCCTGGAAGGCGGGGACGAGGGAGGCGTCGCAGCGGGTGCACTGCGACTCGGGCACGGCGTGCTCGGGGCACCAGTCCGAGTGCGAACCGGGCACGGTGGCGTCACCGTGGGCCTCGGCGGAGGGAGGGGTGGCGGGGGTCTCGGTGGCAGGGGTGTCCCCGCCGCAGGCCACGATGGCCAACAACATCAGGGTGATCATCTGGATCTCCATGCAGGTTGGGGTCGCTCCGCGAGGGAGCGGGGAGGATGCAGGGAGTTCAGGCGATAGGCGGCGGCGTCGGGGGTGGCCCGGTGGCCCGGGTTCGGTGCCTCGGCGGAACGGGGAGCGCGGTGAGCTCGCTGACCACCGTGACTCGGCGCTGGAGCGGGGCGCCCGCGACCGGGAGCACCATCGTGCCGTTGCTACAGCAGCGGCCCAGGTCGGTGTCGCAGCAGTCCGTGACTTCGGTCTCGCCGGGCTTGTCGGCCTTGGATGGACAGCAGTCCAGCGAAGCGCTCGCGCTCGGACCGTCGGGGTGTGCGGTCTCGATGCCCACTCCCGCCGTCAGCAGGAGCGCGAGCAGCGACAGCAGCAGCGTACGAAGCACCGCGGGCAGTCTATCCCGACTCCTCTCGAGCACCAACTCCGGGGGGCCGTCGGCCTCGATCTCTTCCCGGAGAACTCGCGCCCGGGCGATGTCGAACAGCTGGCGTGGGATTACGTCGACGAGCTGCACGGTGCTGCCAACCGGCTGCTGGACCCCGTCCTCGCTGGTCTCCGTTCCACGGGCAGGCAGTGGCTCTTGCACAAAACCAAAGCGTGACTTAAGTTTTGTGCATGTCAGAGACCCGTTCCGGCACGCGGGCCAGCCCCGATTGGGATGCGCTTCAGGACCTCGCCGTGGCCCAGGCCGGGTACTTCACGACCGCACAGGCGGCGGAGCTGGGCTTCTCGCCGGAGCTCCTGCACTACCACTGCAGACGGGGGCGAATCCTCCGTGCGCGGCGTGGCGTCTACCGGATTCGTCACCTCCCCGCGCAGGATGACGAACAGCTCGTCGAGCTCTGGCTCTGGTCTGATCGCCGGGGAGTGTTCAGCCATGAGACCGCGCTGGCGCTCTACGACCTGTCGGACGTCCTCCCGGCCCGGGTCCACATGACGGTGCCCGCGGGGTGGAGGAGGCGCCGACTCCGCGTGCCCGAGGTGCTTCGGCTCCACTTCGCCGACCTGGCGGACGGAGAGCACCAGTGGGTGGGTCACGTACCCGTCACCGCGCCTGGGCGCACGCTTCGCGACTGCGTGGCCATCTCCCTACAGCCCGACCTGCTCCGCCAGGCGCTGGAGACAGGGCTCGCCAGAGGGCGCTTCGCCGATGGGGAGGTCCTGGGTGTTCGGTCCTACGTCGAGCACTTTGGTGAGGCGCGCTGATGGCACGGACCTATGCCACCCCAGGTGCCTTCAAGGCGGCACTGGAGCAGCGCCTGCGCAGCCGCGCGGCTGGAGACGGGCTGGAGCTCCAGCGCCTTCGGCAGCTGCTCGTCTTCGATCGCTTCATGGCTCGCGTGGTGATGGAGTTCGAACAGGCCGTCGTGCTCAAGGGGGGTCTGGTGCTCGAGCTACGCCTTCAACGCGCTCGGACGACGAAGGACATCGACCTCCGTCTGCGGGGTGACCCCGACGAGGCCCTCAGCCGACTGCAGCGAGCAGGTCGCCGGTCGCTGGGCGACTACTTCGCATTCACGATCGTCCCAGATCCGCGCCACTCCACGATCGAGGCGGAAGGCATGAGCTACGAGGGGCTACGCTTCCGCGCCCAGTGTCGCCTCGCAGACAAGGAATATGGCAGGCCCTTCGGCGTCGATATCGCCATCGCGGAGCCCCTCGTCGCGACCCCGGACGTCATCGTGGGCGAACCATGGCTGGAGTTCGCCGGCGTCGGGCCGGTGACGATGCAGGTGTACCCGCTCGAGGCCCACATCGCCGAGAAGGTCCATGCCTTGACGTTGCCACGTAGCCGCCCGAACTCGAGGGTGAAGGACCTCCCCGACATCGCCTTGCTGGCCACGATCCGCCCGATCGACGCCGAGTCCCTGCGCGCAGCCATCACGGCGACCTGGGAGCACCGGGGGACCCATCCGCTGCCGGCGATGGTGCCCGATGCGCCCCAGGCGTGGGAGCCGGTCTACCGGGAGATGGCGCGCGCCAGCGACCTGCGCTGGGCGACGCTGTCCCAGCTGATGGATGCGGTCAGCCGCTTTCTCGACCCCGTGCTCGCTGGAGCAGGCGGCGGGTGGGAGCCCGACGAATGGGCCTGGATGGGGACCCCGGGCGAATCGAATAGCGAACAGCGGAAGGCGACGACCAGGAGCGCGCCTCAGTAGCGCGTAGTCACCAACCGAAGCCTTCGACCGTCCGAAGCCAACCATGTGTACACGCTGGGGAGCCCCTGGGACGGCGTGGGAAGGCATGGGACGAGCCGAGACGACAGAGTATGAGGACCCTCATGCGCTACGAGCCGCCTCTTTTCCGGCCTCCATCCGAAGCTTCCAGCCTCATCCTCCAGGCCACGCTGGGCTGCAGCTGGAACAACTGCACCTACTGCGACATGTATCGCCAGAAGCACTTCCGAATCCGGCCGGTCGAGGAATGCCTCGATGAGCTGAACGATGCTGCGCGCCGGGGCGGTCCGCAGGTCCGCAAGCTCTTCGTCGCGGACGGGGATGCTCTGGTCATGCCGCTGGAGTGCTGGGAGCCCATCTTGCGGTCCGCAGCCTCGGGCTTCCCCCGACTGAAGCAGGTCAGCTGCTACGCCATGGCGAGCAACGTGCTCGAAAAGAGCCCGAAGGACCTTCGTCGCCTCCGCGATCTGGGCTTGTCGCTGCTCTACATGGGCCCTGAGAGCGGGGACGAGACCGTGATGAGGCGCCTTGCCAAGCAACCCCGCCCACCCGGAGCGCCGCGTGAGGTGGACTACCTGTACGACGCCCACGTCGAGGCCGCCCGCAAGGCCCACGAGGCCGGCATGAAGGTCTCCGCCATCTTCCTGCTCGGGGCGGGGGGCGTCGAGCGGAGTCGTGAGCACGCCCTCGGATCGGCCCGGCTCGCGACCGCGATGGACCCCGAGTACCTCGCGGCGTTGACGCTCACGGTGGTCCCTGGCACGCCCCTGGCGACGACCCGGCACCGCCTCGCCTGGGAGCTTCCCGACATCTACGGCTTGCTCGAGGAACTCAGGATCTTCGTGAGCAATGCCCGTCCCTCGGACGCTTTGTTCCGGACCAATCACGCCAGCAACTACCTGCCGATCGGTGGGCGACTCCCGCAGGACGGCCCGCGCATCGCCCAGGTCATCGACATGGCTCTGGCGGGCGAGATCCCCTTGCGGCCGGAGGAGGAGCGCGGCCTTTGAGCGGCGGTGCGGTCGCCACGACATCCTCTCCAAAGGACCGGATCCAGGGCTACCTCAACCATCGACCCCACCCGAAACCGCATCCTCAGCCGCCCGTCGTCGAGCTCGTCGAGGGCCCGCACGCAAGCCGTCAGTCAGCGTTCTTGACCACCCGAAGGCCCGTGTCGTCGCGCGTGTCGCCCGCATTCAAGGAGTTCCGATCTGCGACCCGGCATCTCGACGGTGGGTAGCTGACCGCACCGCCCCGGCGACTCCGGGCCGATCCAGACGTCGGCCCCTCCGGGTCCACTGTCGGCGACTCGTCGTAGTAGTCGCTCGCGTAGTAGTCCTGGGTCCACTCGAACGCGTTGCCCGTCATGTCGTACAGACCGCATGCGTTGGGGTCCAGCCCCCCGACCTCGTGGAGCTCTCCACCCGACGTCGTCGGGGCCGCTCGCGCAGTCGGGATCTTCGCAGTCGAAGAGTCCGTCCATGTCGTTGTCGCTGCGGTCGACGCACTCGCCCGGGTCATCTCCCTCCGACTCGGCGCACGCGAGGACCAGCAGCAGCAGCCCGACCTCTCCCTGTTCAGATCCGGGTCGAGTGTGTCTTGCCGAGGCCATCGGCGCGAGTTCCCAGCGTGGCGTCCCTTGGATCATCGCGCCCCGACTCCGGTCTGGCTTGCGCCCAGGTGGGTACCTGCGATGACCTCGCCGCCTTCTTCGAGACCCACTGAAGAACGGGCAGCCGCTACGTGCGCGCGGCGAACGTGATCTTCTGGACCCCGTACGAGGAATAGCTCGAGAGCGCTACTCGCCGGCCTCTTCGGCCGGGGCCGCAGGCGCCTCTTCAGCCGGAGCCTCCTCCGCAGGGGCATCTTCCCCTGCCTCTTCGGCCGGGGCCTCCTCGACGGGAACCTCTTCGGCCGGGGCCTCCTCGACGGGAACCTCTTCGGCCGGGGCCTCCTCGGTGGGCGCTGCCAGGGCCGCGAGGGCCGCCTGGGCGCTGTCCAGCTCGGCTGCGGCCGCGTCGGCGGCGGTCTTCGCGGCGGCGAGGGCCTCGTCTGCAGCGGTGACGGCAGCAGTGGCCTCGTCCAGGGCGGTCTGGGCGGCTGCCTTGTCCGACCTGCGGCGGGCCTTGCCCTGGGCCTCTTCGGCGGCCGTCTTGGCCTCTGCGGCGGCGGTCGCGGCGGCCTCGGCATCTGTCACGGCGGTGGTCGCGGCCTCGTGGGCTGCGGTGGTCTCCGCGACCAGCGCCTCTGCGGCGGCCAGCACGGCGGCGGTGGCGTCAGCGGCCGCCAGGTCGGCGAGGTTGGCCAGTCCGCCCTCGAAGTCGTCGCCGATCATCGAGACGATCTTCTTGCCGAAGAACGCGGCCCCGATGGGCCCCATCTCCAAGGTCCCTTCCCAGGTCACCGAGGTGACGCCGTCGGCTTCCGCCAGGATCAGACCGAACGTCTTGCCCGTGTCCTTGCCATCGAAGAAGAGGTCGTAGCTCACGGACTGGTTGGCCTCGATAGCGGTGACGACCATCCGGCCCTCGCCGAGCTCCGGGCCGGTCCACTCGGTGGAGTGGCCGATGGCGCCGGCGTCTCCCCCGTAGGTCCAGGAGGCCTCCGGGTCCATCTCGGCGTTCCAGACCGTCCACTGGTTCCAGGTCTCGTAGTCCGAGACGTACTTCCAGACGATGTCGGCGGGGGCCTCGATCTGCTGGGTCGTGGAGACGGTGAGGGTCTTCGCTTCAGCTGTGAGGGTCGTGAGCAGTATCAGCATGGTCCTTCCTGGGTTGGCAGTCGCGATAACCCAGCAGCAACCGCTGGTCCCGCGTGGCGGTGGTGCTCTGGATCAGTCCGCGAGGGGGGAGCTGGCGACCAGGAGGCAGGAAACGATGAGGGCCCGCCTTGGCAGCGGTGCGACGTGATCGGGGCCGGTGTCCGGCCGCTGGTCCTCAGGACCCCCGTGAGGGACACTGGGGCGTGCTCCCCCTCCTCGCTGCTCTCCTGCACGCACCGCCGGCGGCCACCGACGTCGAGGTCCGGATCGATGCCTTGGGCCTCGACGAGGGCTTCGTGATGGCAGCGCCCGTCGATCCCGCGGGAATGAGCCTGGAGACGGAGCTCGCCACCATCCTGCTCCACTCTGGCGCCGTCGCGCCCCTGTCGTCCCCAGGCACTGGCGCGAGGGTCGGGCTCGTCTTCGAGGGCGAGGGCAGGCTGCTCCTCCACCCGCCGACGCCGGGCGAGGAGCTGGCGCTGCGGCAGGACCTGTTGCTCCAGGGTGCGACTCCGGAAGAGCTGCCCGAGGCGGGCGAGCCTGTCGAGTTCGTGCTGGAGCAGCTGCTGCTGTTCAGCGGCGACCCAGCCCTCGTCGAGTGGGCCGGCGGGGAGGACGCCGGAGGTCTGCTCGGGTCCGCCGGCGGTGCCTTGACCGCGGTGGTCCAGGAGCTGCCGCGGCGGCTTGTCGACGCGCACTCGGGCGAGCGGATCGGCTGGGGAGAGGTCCGCGCCACGCTCGAGGCAGCCTCCGGCCGCGACCTGGAGGGCTTCTTCAGCTTCTGGATCGAGGCTGGCCGGCTGCCCAGGGTGGAGGCCACCACCCTCGTCGAGTCCGACCGCGTGATCGTCGAGGTCGAGTCGGACCTGGCCGGCACCTTCCGCGTGCCCGTCACCGTGGGGAGCGGCGACGCGCACCTGGTCGAGATCGAGGACGGATGAGGCCACCTCGGGCTCGAGCGGAGCTCCATCGAGCTCCCGATCGTCGGGATCGATCCGGCTGGCCGGTACCCCCTGCGCGAGCACACCGGCTGGCCCCCCGACGACCTCCTGGTGCCGATCGCCGACTTCGAGGCCGGCGCCCCCTGGCGAGCCGGAAACGGGGCGGCGCTCCAGCGGGTCGAGGTCGACGGCGGGCACGCCCTGAAGGTCACCGCGCCAGCCGGCGGCGCGGTCCGGTCTCCTCGACTCGAGGCCAACAACTGGGAGCACGGACGCGCGCTCGTCTTCAGGGTGCAGAAGCTCCCCGACAGCGACCCGGTCACCGTGAGGATGTTGTCTCCCTCGGCCAGCGCGATGTCGGCTGCCGACCATGCCGAGACGCCCTCGGCTTCCCCCGAGTCCCCGCCCTGTATGGATCAGCTCACCGACACCACGTCTTCCCGGGAGACACCCTCCAGCGTGACGGCGGCGCTGTCGGTGGCCAGGTCGTAGCCCCAGTTGGGGGCGGTGATGACCACGAGCGGACTCTCTGAGCTCGCCAGTTCGGTCTCCGAGGGCCCCTCCGTGTCCGCAGACTCGCCAGGTGTGGGACCAGGCGTGTTCGGCCCAGAAGGGTCGTTGCACGCGAACAACGCGAGAAGTGACACGGGCAGCATGGCCGAGAACGTACCATCGTGCCGGGCAGCGCGGGCCGGTGTCTGGCCTGGGCGTTTGCCGTCACGGTTCGCGGGGACTACACGGCGCCGTGAGCCCCCGCCTGCTGACGCGTTTCGACGACCACTTCTACGCCTTCGACAAGCCGGCGGGCATGGCGGTCCACGCCAACGCAGAGGGCATCGGAGACCTGGTGTCCTGGCTGCGCACCCAGCGCTCGCTGCCGAGGGGGCTGGCCCCAGCGCACCGCCTCGATCGGGGCACCTCCGGCGTCGTGCTCTGTGGCTCGAACCGCAAGGCACGGGCGACGATCTGCGACTGGCTCACGAGTGGCCGCAAGACCTACCTGGCCCTCGTCGCCGGCACGCCAGAGGCCGACGAGGGCTGCCTCGATGCTCCGCTGTTCGACGCGCGGCGGAAGAGGAAGCTGGAAGCGCGGACGCAGTTCCGGGTCTCCCGCCGCCTCGGGGGATTCAGCTTGCTCGAGGTGGACCTGCTCACCGGTCGAAAGCACCAGCTGCGCCGCCACCTCGCCGACGCCGGGCTCCCCGTGGTCGGTGACCAGCGCCACGGTCCGAAGCGCCCGCGCCGCGTGCCGGGCTTCCCCGGTCGTCTGTGGCTTCACTCCTGGCGGATCGAGCTGGGGGCCCGCACGATCACGGCGCCGCTGCCGGCAGAGCTCCGGGAGCACCTCGACTCGATGGGCCAGGTCCGTCGGTGACGGGCTACGTGCCCCCATGTTCCTGCTGTGGCTGGCCTGCGAGGAGGCTCCCCCCGAGACCTCGATCCCCACCTGGCTCGCCCCAGAGGTCGTAGACGCCGTCTCGATGGAGCGGGTCAAGGCACACGTCGACGTGCTCGCGGACGACAGCCTCGGGGGTCGCATCCCCGGCTCATACGGACACTCACTGGCGCAGGACTACCTGCTCGGGGAGCTCCAGGAGATCGGCCTCGAACCCCTGGGCTCGGACGGCTATCGACAGGACTACGTCAGCGAGCCCGTCGACGGCCGCTTCCAGCTCCTCGAGGACGGCACGGTCGCGGACGCCGAAGACGACCACGGGACCAACCTCGTCGCCCTGCTGCCCGGCAGCGACCCCGAGCTGGCCGACCAGCACATCGTCGTCATGGCCCACTACGACCACCTGGGCGTGAACAGGGACGGCGAGGTCTACAACGGCGCCTTCGACGACGCCACCTCGGTCGCGGTCCTGCTCGAGCTGGCCCGGGTGCTGGTGGAGGAGGAGGTCGAGCTCGGCCGCTCGATCGTCTTCTTGCTCACTGACGACGAGGAGAGCGGGCTGGAGGGCGCCGAGTGGTTCCTCGCCGACGAGCTCGTCCCACACAGTGAGATCAGCTTCGCGATCGCCTTGGATCCCATCGGCCGCGGGGTGCTTCCCGACTACTGGCCGCTGGCCCTGATGGGGCTCGAGCGCAGCCCGGACCTGCTGGCCAGCTGGAAGGAGGTCTGCAGGTACGCGGAGACGACCGTCTCGTTCGTGCACCGGGACACGATCCCCTTGTTCGCCTCTGATCAGGACGAGTTCTACCGGCTCGACGACCCCATCCCCGCGGTCTGGTTCACCAGCCCGGGCATGGCCTTCTATCACACGGTCGATGACACCCCGGAGACCATCGACTACCGCTCGGTCCGCCCCCAGGCCCGCTTCCTGCTTCAGGCCCTCGCCTGGTTCGCTCAGAAGGGCGACGACTACGCCTACGAGGGTCCACCGGAGCTTGCTCCAGAGCACGCGGCGGACGCTCGAGCGCTCGTGGCCGGCTACCTGGGCTCGGAGCACCTGAGCGACAGCGAGCGCGCCGAGGTCGAGAGCATCCTGCACGATCTCGACGCCATCATCGAGGCCGACAACCTAGACGTCGTAGACAACCCGGAGGGGCTCTTCGTCTACGCGATGTACTACTTGGTCTTCGAGCTGCCAGGGGAGCACATCGGCGAGATCCCGCCGCCCTTTCCAGAGGATGGATAGCGAGCCTGGTGTCTCGGGAGGGATGAGCTCGTCGGATCCACACGCGCCCCTTCGAGACGACGTGCGCGTGCTCGGCATGATGCTCGGCGCGATCGGAGCACGAATCGGGGACGGGCGTGCCGCTGCCTCCTTGGGCGAACCCCAGCCCCAACGGAGCTACCATGACCATCCGCACCGCCATCGTTGCCCTCGCCTACTTCCTTCCCTCCGCCGCCTTCGCAGCCGACCTCGTCGTGCCCGTCGAGTCCCTCTCCGAGATGGAGATGGAGGTCCTCGGGTGGGAGAGTGAAGACAGCATCGCGGTCAACATCGACAACTCTCACCGCACGCTCGAGCTCGTGTGGGACGAGGACGGAAGGCCCTTCGCCGTCATCGGCAGCGTCGACGACGAGATCGCGGTCACGATCACCAACGACCACCGGGTGGCGGGCGAGGACGGGACGATCAGCGTGAGCATCGACAACTCGCACTGAGAGCCTGCGGTCCGGGTAGGCGAGGGTCTCCCTCGTCGCCCGGACCTTGCACGTCACCCCCGGCGCTTCGCCTGCCGCTTCTTCTTCTCCCGACGCTTGCGGTCCTTCTCCTTTCGCACCACCGCGTCGTGGCTCAGGTGGTCGTCAGCGTGGCGCCGCACGAACGCGCGGTATCCCCCCGGATGGTCCACGATGCCATCGTGTCTGATCTCGATGACGCGAGTGGCGAGGCGGTCGACCAACCAGCGGTCATGGCTCACGAACAAGAGCGTGCCCTCGTACTTTCGCAGGGCCCTGGCCAGGGCGCGGATGCTCTCGATGTCCAGGTGGTTCGTGGGCTCATCCAGGACCAGCACGGTGGGCTCGACGACCCCGAGCCGTGAGAACAACAGGCGCGCGGCCTCGCCTCCCGAGAGGCTCTTCACCCTCTTGTCGCCGTCGTCTCGATCGAAGAGCACCTGGGCGAGTCGACCCACGATGGAGCCGAGGGGCTCCAGGGGACATGACTCCCAGAGCGCGGACAGCAGCGTCTGGTCCGGGTCGCCGAGGGCTTCGTGGTGGTCCTGGGGGAAGTACCCGAAGTCGGCCTCGTAGCCCCACTCGAAGCTGCCGGAGTCCGCCTCGAGGGCCCCGACGAGGATCTTCAGGAGCGTGCTCTTGCCGATCCCGTTCGGGCCGACGATTGCGACCCGCTCGCCGCGGAGCACGTCGAAGCTGACGTCTTCGAGCACCGGGTGGTCCCAGGCCTTGCTGATCTTCCGAACCGCCAGCACGTGGCGTCCGCTCTTGCGTCTCTGCTCGAAGCGGAAGTTGGGGCTGCGGCGACTGCTGCGAGGCAGCTTCTCGATGACCATCTTCTCTACGCGCTTCTGGCGGCTGTTCGCCTGGCGGGCTTTGGTGGCCTTTGCCTTGAAGCGCTTGATGAAGGCCTTCTGCGCGGCGATCTCCTTTTCGCGCTTGCTGATCTCTTTTTCCTGCCGCTGCCGCTCCTCCTTCTTCTGTTTCGTGAACGCCGTGAAGTCCCCCCGATAGACCATGACGCGTTCGTAGTCGACGTCCAGGATGTGCGTGCAGACCCTGTCCAGGAACCGGAGGTCGTGGCTCACGACGACCGCGCAGCCCTTGAACTTGGCCAGGAAGGTCTCGAGCCAGACGATCGCGAGGATGTCCAGGTGGTTCGTGGGCTCGTCGAGGAGCAGGATGTCCGGCTCGGCGACCAGGGTCTGGGCGAGCAGGGCTCGCAGCTTGTAGCCGCCGGACAGTGCGCTCATGGGCAGCTCGTGCTGGGCGACGGGGATGCCGAGCCCCCCGAGCACCTCTGCCGCTCGGCTCTCCAGCGAGTAGCCGTCGAACTGCATCACGATGTCCTCGAGCTCCGCGTAGCGGTCGTCGTCGAAGTGCTCGTGTGCCTTCGCCAGCAGCGCTTCCTTTTCCTCCATGGCCTCCCAGAGCACGGCGTTGCCCATCATCACCACGTCGAGGATGCGGGTCTGCTCGTAGCGGAAGTGGTCCTGCTCCAGCACTCCCATGCGGCAGTTGCGGGGCAGGGCGACCTTGCCCTCGCTGGCCTCTTCCTGGCCCGCGAGGATGCGCAGCAGGGTGGACTTGCCGCTGCCGTTGGCGCCGACGATGCCGTAGCGCTGGCCTCGGTCGAGCTGCAGGCTGCAGCCGGTGAACAGCGTCTGTGCCCCATAGGACATGGCGAGGTCGGTTGCGGTGAGCACCCGCCGACATATCCCGCCGCGGGCCCTCGCGGTCTGCGAGGCCACGACCTCTGAAACCCTCCTGCAACGAAGTGGAGGGTGCACCTCGGCTACCGTGAACGCGGAAGGTGCCCTTGCTGCTGAGCTGTGTCTCCCTCGTCCTCGCCCGGGATCTGGAGGTCCAGGTGGACACGAAGCAGGCGGAGCGTGCGGGGATCGACGTCCCCTCTTTCGAGGCCGAGTTCTCCGAGGCGGTGGAGGACAAGCTCCACCTGCTCGATCAATGAGGACTACCTCCGCCAGATGGCAGAGGCGGCGGCGCTCTCGACCAAGGGCATGGGGGTCGACTACGCCAGCAACGCCGAGCGCTTCGTGCTCGGAGCGAGCGTCGGCTCGGCGGCCAGTTCCGGGCTGCGGATCGGAGAGGGACAGTCCCAGCTCCCCCAGGGGGGCTTCGCTTTCCAGGTCTCGGCGATGGCGGGCATGAACCTGGGGGCGTTCGCAGACGAGGACAGCCCCGCGAGGCGGTTTCTGATCTACGCCAACGGCATGCAGATGGAGCGACATGAGACACAGTTCGACAGCGAGCTGATGAACGCCGGGGCTCACCTGCAGGTGAAGCTCCTGAGGCCGCGGATCGAGGACAACAAGGGCTGGGGAGGGCTGGACCTCACGACGGGATACGAGTTCAGCCAGTACTCCCGGCGGCTCACCCAGGGTGTCTCCATCGAGCGTGGCAAGAACGGGTGGGACGCGACTGGGGACTACGCCATCGACTCGACCACCTAGGCCCTGCCCCTGGAGCTGTCGACCAACGTCCGGATGGGAGCGCTGAGTCTGTACGCCGGCGGTGGATACGATCTCTGGCGGCGTGGACACTCGGCGAGTGACATCGCGCTGGACGGCACGCTGACCACCAAGGTCGAGGGAGAGGAGGCGATGTTGGGTTCGGCGAGCCTCTTGCACGCCCAGCAGGTGAGCCTCGGGGACGCTGTCCCCCGCGGCTTCTTCGGTCTGCAGATGAACGTCTTCGTCGTGGGGGCATACGCCCAGGTCAACCTGCAGCCAGGCACGGCCTTCGGCGGCCACGCGGGGATGCGAGTCGCGCTCTGAGTAGTGGGCTCCGCGCGGCTGGCCGTCAGCGGACGTAGACCTCCAGCTCCGCGACCCCCACGTCCTCGTTGCTCGACTCCTGGTTGCTCATCAACCGGGCCTCCAGGTCCTCGCTGGTCGTCGCCGACAGGGACACCTGGGCCCAGGTCGTGGAGAACAGCGCCGTCGAGTACCAGGTGGAGGTCCACGTGCTCGCCGTGTTGCCGGTCTCGCAGGAGTAGTCGGTGCCCACGAAGGCCGCGGGGGCCTCGCCGCCGTCGGCGGGGCAGTCGTAGGTGCTGTAGTAGCCAGGGGTCAGGCCGATGGCCCAGGTGTAGACGTGGCTGCGGCTGCCCGTGCCGTCGTCCACCGTCAGCGACACGCCGTCGACGTAGTCGTCGTCGATGCCGTAGCTGCTCCGAGACTGCCCGAAGGCGTCCATGGAGTGGTACTGGTAGGCCTCGACCCGGGCGAGGACCTCGCCGTAGTCCACCTCGAGGCTGTCGATCGTGGCGCTCACGGCTCCCTCCGCCGAGACGTCCCGGTAGCAGTAGCTGCCGGTCTGTACCCAGTCGTCAGGGCAGCCGTCCACGCTGAAGTCGTAGTCTGCGAGCTGGGTCCAGCCGCCGCCGTCGGTGCTCATGTCGCACTCGACCTCGACGGTGGTTCCGTCACCGTCCGGGTCGATGTCGTAGCTCCCGTCGGTCGCCGAGGAGTTGGCGCTCAGGATCTCGAGGCAGCTGCCGCAGGGCCCGACGCTCTTGTCCCCGTCGTCGCAGTCGTCCCCGCCGCAGCTGGCGTCGGCGTAGCCGTCCCCGTCACCGTCGTTGTCGATTGATCCGTCACAGTCGTAGTCCTCTCCGTCGCAGCCCGCGGCCGCGCCCGGACTGTATGCCGTGTCCCCGTCATCACAGTCGTCGCCGCTCGCCACATAGGCGCTCGTCGGCGCCGAGCAGGCCTCGACTGCGGTGCCGGCGCCGTAGCCGTCCCCGTCCATGTCCAGGTACCAGTCGGACAAGACGCCGTCGTCGATGTCGCCGTCGCAGTCGTCGTCCTCTCCGTCGCAGACCTCTGTGGCGCCGGGCCAGGTGTCCGCGTCGCTGTCGTCGCAGTCCGTGTCGTCCTCGACGTAGCCACTGGGAGCATCACAGGCCTCCAGGGCGTAGTCCGCGGCCCCGAAGCCGTCTCCGTCGGCGTCGGCGTACCAGGTGCTGCGGTCCGTCGCCGAGTCGTCGTCGGTCTGACCATCACAGTCGTCGTCGACGCCGTTGCAGACCTCGTCAGCGTCCGGGTTCACCGCTGAGTCCGTGTCGTCACAGTCCCCGGTGACGACCGCCCACCCTTCCGGCTGGTCACAAGCCCGGCTGCTCGTGTCGCTCCCGTAGCTGTCGGCGTCGCCGTCTTCGTACCAGGTCGCGGCGTCGATCGCCGAGTCCTCGTCGGTCTCTCCGTCGCAGTCGTCGTCGATCTCGTTGCAGAGCTCCTCCGCGGCGATGTTGACGGCGGCGTCGTCGTCGTCGCAGTCGGTGGCGTCAGCGACCGTGCCGTCTCCAGCCTCGCAGGTCTGGCTCGACGAGTCGGGATCCCCGAAGCCGTCGCCGTCGCCGTCGTCGTACCATGTGCCACCGGCGCTGTCGTCGATCTCTCCGTCGCAGTCGTCGTCTTCGCCGTTGCAGACCTCGACCGCGTCGGGGTTGACGTCCTCGTCCGTGTCGTCGCAGTCGTCTTCGGCGGGGAAGCCGTCCTCGTCGAGGTCGTCGTCCAGCGTGGCCTCGTCGCAGTCGTCGTCGACGCCGTTGTAGGGCTCCTCCACGTGCTCTGGGGAGCGCGCCGGGTCCCCGTCGTCGCAGTCTTCTTCCTCGGGGGAGCCGTCACCGTCCGCGTCGACGATGGGCACCTCGCTGTCCTCGACGAAGCCGGAGTCGTGTGTGTCTTTGTTGCGGCAGGCCAGCAGGATCAGGAAGGTCATGCCCGAGTCTACAGCGCTGCTGTCCGGAAGGCGGGGGTCGGGGTTCTGGCTCCGTATCGGGGGTACACCCGCGAGGAGATCATGGCCGCGACATCTACGATCGAATGGACCGAAGTCACCTGGAACCCCGTCACCGGCTGCACGAAGGTCAGCCCCGGCTGCAAGTTCTGCTACGCCGAGGTCATGGCCCGTCGGCTCCTGGCGATGAGAATGAAGCGCTACAGAAACGGCTTCGACGTCACGCTGCAGCCCGACATTGTCGAGCTGCCCCTGCGGTGGCGCAAGCCTCGCGTCGTCTTCGTGAACTCGATGTCGGACCTCTTCCACGTCGACGTGCCAGAGGAGTACATCCTGCGCGTTTTCCAGACCATGGAGCGGGCCTCCTGGCACACCTTCCAGGTCCTCACGAAGCGCTCGGAGCGTCTCGCCGAGCTGGCACCGAGGCTGCCCTGGCCCGACAACGTCTGGATGGGTGTGTCGGTCGAGGACCGCAAGCGCGTCTCACGGATCGGGGACCTCGCCAAGGTGCCCGCCGCCGTGCGCTTCCTCTCGATCGAGCCGATGCTGGAGGCCCTCCCGGAGCTCCCGCTCGAGGGCATTCACTGGGTCATCGTCGGCGGCGAGTCGGGGAGGCGGCCGCGCCCCATGGAGGCCTCATGGGTCCGCGACACGCAGATCCAGTGCGAGGCCGCCGGGGTCCCGTTCTTCTTCAAGCAGTGGGGCGGTACCAACAAGAAGAAGGCCGGCCGCCTGTTGGACGGTCGCGTCTGGGACGAGATGCCTACCTCACCCAGAGACGCTGCTTGAACTCCGCGTTCGCGACGTTCGTGTAGCCGCAGTAGGTGTAGCAGTAGTTCGGGCCGGGGCTTTGGCCAGTGCGCCCGTAGCCGTTGGAGACCCAGCTCCCGGTGACGCCGAACTTCGTGACCGAGGCGTCCGAGCTGTTCGTGTAGAGGGCCTGTGAGCTGGTGGTCGAGTACCAGTTCACGTGCAGGCTGAGCTCGGTCGTGTAGTCCGAGCCGCTGGGGTCCGCGGACATGATCAACAGTCCGTCCACCCCCCAGTCGCCGGAGTAGGCCGTCGCGTTGTTCTTGGAGTGGCTGCTGGCAGTGCCGGAGCAGGCATGGAGCGCCGTGTAGTTGTAGATGTTCGCTGGCTGGTTGTAGTTCGCGAACAGCAGACGCCGGCCCCCGCTGTCGTCTACGAGGCAGTCGAACTCCAAGGCGCCGTCGTCGTGAATCTGTGTGAAGAAGTCCTCGTCGTCCAAGAGGTAGGTGCCAGAGGTCAAGACCGTGCTGTCGGAGACCTGCACGACCTCGCCGATGAGCTCTGTGGTGCCGGCGGTGACGGGCATGAGGTTGCAGAAGTTGCCCTGGGTGGTGCTGTCGCCGGACAGATCCGTGTCGCCCCACTCCTCGGCGAGCAGCTTGTCGCGAGCCACGGACACGGAGCTCCACTCGCTGGAGTCGTAGCTGCTCGTGTCATAGGCGAAGCAGAGGGTCCACCCGCCGCCATCGGTGCTCATGTCGCACCAGGCGTCGAAGCTGCCGGCGCCGTCGGGATCGATGCTGTAGACCCCGTCGGTGGAGCTCGGCGCAACGGACAGGATCTCGTCGCAGGAGCCGCAGAGGCTGACGCTGGTGTCGGCGTCGTCGCAGTCGTCCCCGCCGCAGCTGGCGTCGGCGTAGCCGTCCCCGTCCGCGTCGTTGTCGACGCTGCCGTCGCAGTCGTAGTCCTCGCCGTCGCAGCCCGCCGTGGCGCCAGGGTTGTAGGCGGTGTCGCTGTCGTCGCAGTCGCCGCCGGTCGAGACGTAGTCGGAGCTGGGCCGGTCGCAGTCGCTCACTTCGTAGTCGTCGTCGCCGTAGCCGTCCCCGTCGTAGTCGAGGTACCAGCTCTTCTCGACGTCCTCGTCGACGTCTCCGTCGCAGTCGTTGTCCGCTTCGTCGCAGACCTCTTCGGCGCCGGGGTTGCTGCCGTCGTCTCCGTCGTCGCAGTCCGTGCCGTCCTCGACGTAGCCCTCGGGTCGGTCGCAGCTCTCCACCGTGTAGGCATCGGAGCCGTAGCCGTCGCCGTCGTAGTCGATGTTCCAGGTGCTCGCGTCCTCTGCGTCCTCGTCGACGTCCCCGTCGCAGTCGTCGTCGATCTCGTTGCAGGTCTCGCTGGCGCCGGGGTTGATCTGTGGGTCGTCGTCGTCACAGTCGCTGTCATCGTCGACGAGCCCGCCGCCGCCGTCGCAGTCGGTCTCGGTCACTTCAGGGTCGCCGAAGCCATCCCCGTCGCCGTCGACATGCCAGGTGTCACCCACGGCGTTGTCGGCTTCTCCGTCGCAGTCGTCGTCGAGCCCGTTGCAGATCTCCGTGGCCCCCGGGAAGACATCGTCGTCCTCGTCGTCGCAGTCGAGCGCTGCCTCGTAGCCATCGCCGTCGAGGTCGTCGTCCGGCGTGCTCTCGTTGCAGTCGTTGTCGAGGCCGTCGTAGGCGATCTCGTCGGCGCCGGGGTTCACGTCCGGGTCGCTGTCGTCGCAGTCGAGGTGCTCCTCCCAGCCGTCGCCGTCGACGTCGGTGACCGGCGGCGTCGAGTCCACCGGCGAGGTGTCGATGTAGGGGTAGTCTTTTGATCGGCAGGCGAGGGCGGCGAGGAGCAAGAGCATCTGCCGAGCCTACCGGACTGATCGGGTCTCAAGGACCGCCAAACGGTCCTTGAGGCCTGATCAACCCCTCTGATCGGCCTCCAAGGACCGTGCTGCGGTCCTTGGGCTCCGATCAACCCTGCTCGAGGGCTGGGTCAGGGCGATGAGGCGCCGGTCACCCAGGCAGATCCGCGCGGCCGGCGAGGGGGCCTCGCGCCAACTCCTGCGGACGGCGTGGGCTCCGACACCGGCCAACCGGGCGAGGAGTCCTGCATCTTGCCAGCCCTGCTCGTGCGCGAGACGGAAGAACTCGGCGCGCGCCGGTCCCCGGTGACGAAGCCCGCCGAGCGGTGTGCGGGTCGCTGCGAGCGCCGCGCGGGCGATGTCCGCGATGGGCCGCGTCGCGACCGGGCTCGGTGGTGAGGTGCGCGGGGGTGCCGTGCCGACCACGGAGACGTGGGGATCCGAGGACACGTAGGCGTGGTGCCGGTCGGCGGAGCCCTCGATCCGAAGCAGCCGGGCCCGGTCCAGCCAGGGGTCCATCGCGGCCCCGAAGACCTCGCGGTGGGTGCTCCAGACCCACTCCAGCGGATCGTTGCAGAGCTCCGCGCGGCAGGGGTTGAGCGCGATGTAGCGAATGTCCCGGCGGACCTTGACTCGCCCCACAGCCTCGCTGAAGTCCACGTTCACGCCGCGCCAGCCTCGCATCCTTCGCAACGATCGGCCGAGCCAGAGCGCTTCTTCTCGGCCGTCGATCTCCTCGACGAGCACGTGGAGGTGATTCCCCATGAGGCAGGCGGCGAGGACGCGGGGCCATCGAGAGCGCATGGCGGCCCAGGTCCGACGGCGGCACGAGGGATCGGCGAGCGGGAATCCGGCGGAGCGGGCGGTGAGCTGTGTGGCATGCATGCCAAGCCGCACAGCAAGCGCCGCGCCAGCCCCAGGTCCCCGAGATCACTTGCCCGCTCGTCCGCTCTCTGGCGGTTGGCCGTCACCAGCTGGAGCAGAAAGCGCCAGGCCCTACTCGGCGACGAAGCGGATCGCTGATCCGACAGCGCCCATGCAGCGATCCGTGATCTCTCCGTCCACGACGGTGACGTTCAGCGCCCGGTCGTAGCGGTCGGGCACGAAGAAGGAGGCCAGGGCGTCGTCGTCGGCGGGCATGCACTGGAGCTGGTCGGGGAGCCAGGCCTCCGGGTCGCACTTGGACGCGTCGAAGAGCACGTCCTGGTCAGCGAGCTCTGCAAACAGCGTGGCCAGGCCGACGAAGTCCTCTGCGCCGGTCCTGGACACCTGGGTCGCCAAGTCGCGGATCAGGTCGGCCTCCTCGTCGTCCAGGCCCGGGGCGATGAGGGGCTCTGTCACCACCGGGTAGAACCAGTCCCCCGGCATGACCGTCAGGGTGGTCGAGAGCTCGAAGTCGTCGCTGTCGATTTCTTCTTCGACCAGGACCTGGCCCAGCTCCGCGTCCTCGATGTCCTCCTCGGTGGAGGCCCCCCCGGTGCGGATCTGCAGCTCTCCGCCGGACGCGCGACCCACCCGGACCAGGAGCGTGATCTCCTCGCCATCGGCTGGGATCGGGACCTCGTCGCCCATCTGCCAGCTCCCCGAGTTCGTCTCCACCTCCACGAGCACCTGGGCCGAGGCCGGCGTCCTCGACACGAAGCTGTGGCGGTCGCCCAGGCCGTCGAGCAGGGCACCTTCGGTCTCTCCGTCGCTGCGGATCCAGGTCGTCGGGAAGCCAGGGAGCAGCACTGCGTGACGGTCGCTGCCTCCGATCACGGCGAGGTGCCGGCCGATGGCCAGCTGGGCCTCGTACCAGGTGAGGCTCTGGTCCGAGGCGAGGCCGCCCTGGTGCTGCACGGCCCGTCGGAAGGTGGCCCCGGCGTCCCCATGGCTGGCCTCCCAGGCTTCGAGATCCTCTGTCCGGAAGGGCGGCGCCATGAGCGCCCAGCCGCTGTTCCAGACCTCTACAGCGTCCTGGTCGGTCGTGTCCCAGGGCCAGGGGATGTCTCGCAGGAAGGGGTGGTTGGGCGAAAACAGCGCCCCCTGGTCGTGGGTCGCGACGATGGCCAGCAGCGCGTCCTCCAGGGTCACGCCGTCGTCGTCGGGATCGTGATCGACGAACTCGTGGACGCCGTGGAGCCCAGCGTGCCCAGTGCTGCCGTACTCCTCGCCACCGATGAGCACCAGCGAGTCGCTCTGGTAGCCCTCGTCCTGCTGCTGATCGACCATGCGGTGGTCGGTCAGGGACACGAAGTCCAGCTCGTTCTCGCGGTACTCGGGGTGGGCCTCCTGGAAGGCAGGCTCGGCGAGCGAGGCGGCCAGCGCGAGGTTGGTGGCGACGTCCTCGAAGCCGCCCTCGTAGTCGCTGTGGACGTGGAGGTCGCCGCGCAGCCAGCCGTCGGCGCGGAGAGCGATCCCGGGGGTGGGCTCGGAGGGCACGGACGAGTCCTCGACCGTGGGTTTGCAGGCCAACAGTGCGATGAGCATGTGGCCCTCTATCGCGCCGACCGCTCAGTCCTCGACGGCGGCCAGCACGTACTCGATCACCAGGTCGTGGGCGTCGTAGTCCGGGGCGTAGTCACGGGTGTTGGTCGTCACGACCACGACGATGTCCTGCTCGGGCAGCAGGTAGACCAGCTGGCCGCCATAGCCCCAGGCCACGGCGAACTCGTGGTCCCCTGGGCGCCACAGCCACCAGAGGTAGCCGTAGCCGTGGCCCCAGCCGGCGTCCTGGTGCCACTGGTGGCTTGCCTCCAGCCAGTCCGCCGAGACGATCTGCTGGCCCTCCCAGCTCCCGCCGTCGAGGGCGAGCTGGCCGAAGCGAGCCAGCTCACGGGGGACCATCGCCACCCCGTAGCCGCCGGAGAAGTAGCCCTGGGGGTCGCGGCTCCAGTGCTCCGCCTCTGCGCCCAGTGGGTCCAGCAGCCGCTCGTGGGCGAGGTCGCAGAGGCTCCAGCCCGTGGCGTGGGCCAGGGCCGCCCCGAGGAGGTGGGTGGAGCCGGTGCTGTACTCGAAATGCTCCCCCGGTGTGTGGTCCTGGGGCAGGGCCAGGTAGGCAGCCAGCCAGTCCTCCTCGTCCTCGATCTCGTACTCCGTCTCGTCCTCGGTCCACGCCAGCCCCGAGCTCATCGTGAGCAGGTGCTCCACCGTGATGTCCCGCTTGCCGGGCTCCAGGCCCTCGAAGAGCTCCGGGAGCAGCTCGTCCACCGGCTGATCGAGCTCCATCTCTCCGCCCTCGATCGCCTGGCCGACCAGGAGCCCGAGCATGCTCTTGCTCGCCGAGTGGATGCTGTCGCTCTGGGTCTGGCTGGCGCCGTTGAAGCTCTCCTCGAGCACGACGTGTCCGTGTCGCAGGACCAGCAGGCTCCAGGCGAAGGGCTCGCCGGCCAGCTCGTCGGCTGCCCCCCCAAGGACCTCGGAGTCCAGGCCCTGCTCCTCTGGAGTGCTGCTGGGCAGCAGCTCTTCGACCTCGTCGGTGTAGCTCGGGTTGTCCTCGTAGAAGCCCGTGATGCTGGAGGGCCCAAGGGCCTCGCAGCGGCTGCTGACGGCGATGACAGGATCCTCGACCGGCTCCTCGATGACGGTGCGTCCCGGCGTCTCCCCCTGTCCTTGCACGCAGGCCAGCATCGCCGCGAGGGTGTTCACCCGACCATTGTGTCAGCTCGCGACCAGGGTCTTCTGTCCAGGTCGGTAGCTTCCGCGAACATCCGGGCTGTCCATCACCCGAGCGAGCTCCGCAAAGCCCGGGTGACGCTCCGCCTTCAAGACCAGCAGCGAGGCGTTGCTCGCCGCCTTGACCGCGATGGGCACGCCACCTCCGTACTCCGCCCAGTGGCCGCTGAGGAACATGTTCGGCACCGGGGTCTCGTAGTGGGCGACCCCGGCCTTGATGTTCTGCTTGTTGGGCCTGGCCGCCATGATGCTGCCGCCCCGGTTGTGCGTGTAGCGCCAGTGCGTGATCGGCGTGGCCACGTCCATGAGCTCGATGTGGCCGCGCAGACCGGGCGCAAGCGTTCGCTCGACCCGCTCGATCAGCACCGAGGCGTAGTCCTTCTTGGCTTCTCTGTACTCGGCGGTGCGCTCGTTTCCGGGACCGAGCTTCCAGTCCTGGTCCATGGTCGCCGAGCAGTAGATCGTGAGCGTGCCCTTGCCCTCTGGCGCCAGCGATCGGTCTCGGAAGGATGGAGCCAGCACGCTCAGTCCGGCGAGCTGGGGGTCGCCCTTGCCGTAGTCCTCGCGAGCGTGGCCCGCGTCTGTGAGGAAGACGAACTCCTCGTCGAAGCCGAGCTCCTCCACCGGGCAGTCCAGGCCCAGGTTCACCGACACCGACGAGGGGTAGAGATCGGCACCACGGATCTTCTCGAGCATCGGCTCCGGCACGGTGCCGGCTGGCAACATGCGCTCGTAGACCGTCTCCAGGTCGCAGGCAGCGAGCACGTAGCGACAGCGCACGACCTCGTCTTCGTGTGTGCGCACGCCGACGGCGAGGCCGTCCTCCAGCAGGATCTCCTCGACGCGACGCCTCAGCACCACGTGGCCGCCGTTTCCTCGGATCTGCTCGACGAGCCAGCGCGGGAAGGCCATCGAACCACCCTTCGGCGGCGCCTGGTAGTCCCCGAAATAGGCCCAGCCCAAGGGCACGAGGATCGACAGGAAGTCGAGCTCGGAGCACCACAGCTGCGCCAGGTCCGGCTCGAGCCCGAGCTCGGAGAGGCCCTCGACGGCCGTCTTCTTGTAGACCCGGATGAAGGGCAGGCCCCAGAAACTCAGGCGCATGCCGGCGTAGGCCTTGCCGAAGATGTTCCGGGTCTCGAAGGCCCGGTTGAACTCGGCGTAGCGAGCCATGCGGTCGCCGATCACCCGGGCCTTGTCGAAGAGCTCGTGCACCCCCCTGGCGGAGCTCGGAAAGTCCCGACACAAGGCCTCGCGCAGCTGGTCCGGCTCGTCGGTCAACAGGTAGTCCAGCTCTCCGCAGCGGACCCGACGGATCCGGTGCAGCGGCGGGCAGCTGGGGTGGTCGCGATCGATGTGGCCGAAGACCTTGTGGACGAAGCCCCCCGGCCCGCACTGGTTGAGCCAGTGGATCGCCGAGTCGAACTGGAACCGCTTGCGCTCGAAGCCGGCGAGGTAGCCCCCAGGCTTGAGCTCCGGCTCGATGACGCAGACGCTCATGCCGGCCTTGCTCAGGAGCGCCCCCGCCGTGAGCCCGCCGATGCCACCGCCGACTACGACTACGTCCACCTGTGCAGGGATGTCGGGCTTCACGCGGACGCCGATAGCACGCCCGGCCCAGCGGCGAGTGCCCCGTCGTCCCAACCGGAATAGACGTGCGCGCTCAGGAAGGTCGCACAATCACGCCAGAACAGCCAACCACAGCTCTCGAACCGGTGAACCACAAGACGTGGTTCTTCTGGAGGACCCTCGGTCGCCTCGCGCAGGGGCCTCTCTTCCGCTTGCGCACGCGGCGCCTGGCTCCCACGCCGTCGAGTGGTCCCCTCGTTCTGCTCGGCAACCACGCCGGCTTCGCCGACCCCTTCGTGATGGCTCTGTCGATGGCGCGGCCTGTGCACTTCATGGCCTCCGAGCAGCTCTTTCGCCACCCTCGAATCGGGCCGCTGATCCGCGGCGTGGGAGCCTTCCCCAAGGCCAAGTACGCGCGGGACAAGGCGGCCATCGCCAAGGTCCGGCTCCACACCGAGGCGGGCCACATCGTCGCCCTGTTCCCCGAAGGAAACCGGAGCTGGGACGGGCGCCCTCAGCCAGTCCTCCCGGGGCTGGGCTGGCTGCTCAAGAAGATCGACTGCCCTGTCGTCTTCGTTCGCAACCTCACGGGCTGGCTCGGCCACCCCCGGTGGGCCCAGTACCCCCGATACCTTCCGCTGCGGCTCGAGCTCAGCGAGCCGGTCACCTTCCCAGAAGACTGGTCCACCCAGCAGATCGAGGAGGAGTGCTCCCGGCGCATCGCCATCGACCCGGACACCATCGAGCTCGAGGGCTTCACCTGGAGCTACAAGCTGGCCCACGGGCTGCCGGTCTACCTCTGGGCCTGCCCGAGCTGTTTCGCGATGGACAGCCTGGCCGCGGACGGCGACCGCTTGCGCTGCGGCGGCTGTGGTGACGGTTGGACGATCGACGCGCTCACGCGTCTCCACCCGGATGGCGAGGGCGAGTTCACGACCGTCGCGAAGGCCTACGACCGCATCATCGAGCACTTCGGCGAGCTCCCCACCGTCGACAGCGACCGCTTCGTCGACACCGGCGTGGCGCTGGAGGCCGACCGGCTGCGCGTCCTCCGCGTCGATGGCACCGAGCTCTACGACGAGGCCGAGGGCGCCGCGATGCTGAGCAACAGCAGGCTCGTGGTCGGCGAGTGGTTCCTCCCACTCAAGGACCTGAAGGCCATCTCCATCGAGCTGGGAAACAAGCTGCAGCTGCGCTGCGCTGACACCCTCTACCAGCTCGAGACCGACAGCCCGCTCAAGTGGGAACACTTCCTGACCGCACACCACGCCGCGAGCCGCCCACGCCGCCGCGGCCGACGACGCTGAGAGACCGAGACTATGGCCTTCACCGACTGGGTTGAGCTGCTCCAGACCCGAGCCGCCACGCACCCCGACACGCTGCTCTACCGTTTCCTCGAGTTCGGCGACGTCGACGGGCCGAAGGTCGAGCAGAGCTACGCCGAGTTCGAGTCGAGGGTGCGAGCGATCGCCGCCCACCTCCAGGCCCACTGCGCCGTCGGCGACCGGGCGCTGTTGCTCTACGCCCCCGGCATCGACTTCGTCGAGGGCTTCTTCGGCTGCCTCTACGCTGGCGTGATCGCTGTCCCGGCCTATCCGCCGGATCCCTCCCGGCTGGCCCGCACCGTGCCGAGGCTGCGGGGCATCGTCGCTGACTCCCAGCCTCGCTTCGTGCTCACGACCTCCTTCGTCGCCTCCTTCGCCGAGGCGCTCATGCCGCAGGCTCCGGAGCTCGCCGAGCTGAGCTGGCTGTCCACCGACCAGATCGACACCGGGCTGGCTCAGGACTGGAACCGCCCGGCCATCGACACGGACACCCTCGCCTTCCTCCAGTACACCTCGGGCTCCACCGGGCGACCCAAGGGGGTGATGCTCAGCCACCGGAACCTGCTGGTGAACGAGGAGGTCGCCACAGAGCGCCTCCAGCTCACAGGCGACCAGCACATGGTCAGCTGGCTGCCCCAGTACCACGACATGGGGCTCATCGGGTGCTGCATCAACCCCATGTTCAACGGCTTCGGCTGCACGATCATGGCCCCGATGAGCTTCCTCCAGAAGCCCGTCCGCTGGATGCAGGCGATGAGCCGCTTCAAGGGCACCGTCACCGCCGGGCCCAACTTCTCCTACGACCTCGTCGTGAGGAAGATCAAGGACGAGGAGCTCGCCGAGCTCGACCTCAGCTCCTGGCGCGTCGCCGTCAACGGAGCCGAGCCCGTGCGCGCAGAGGTCGCCGAGCGCTTCCTCGCCAGGTTCGGCCCCGTGGGCTTCAAGGCGACGGCCTCCTACCCCAGCTACGGCATGGCCGAGGCCACCCTGTTCATCTCGGCGAAGAAGGTCGACGAGGTCTTCCGCACACTCACCGTAGACGAACAGCAGCTGCAGCTCCGCTCGGTCGAGCCCGTCGCCGATGACCACCCAGATGGGGTCCGCCTCGTCTCTTGCGGCACACCGAACACGGGCCACGAGATCGCCATCGTCGACACTGACACGCTGCTGGAGAACCCCAAGCTGAAGGTCGGTGAGATCTGGCTCCGCGGGGGCAGCAACGCCCAGGGCTACTGGAGGCGCGAGGAGGAGACCGAGCGCACCTTCGGCGCCAGGCTCGAGGGACGGGGGGAGGGGACCTGGCTGCGGACCGGTGACCTCGGCTTCCTCGATCAGGACGGCGAGGTCTACATCACCGGGCGGGACAAGGACCTCATCATCATCCGCGGGCGCAACCACTACCCCCAGGACATCGAGTTCACGGTCGAGGAGTGCGATCCGGCCATGCGGCCCGGCTGCAGCGCCGCCTACACCCTCGAGGTTCGGGGCGAGGAGCGCCTGGCCGTCTCCGCAGAGGTCGACCCGCGCCGCTTCGGTCAGGGCCGAATCGTGGACATGGAGTCGGCGATTCGCGTGGTGCGAGCGGAGATCGCGGAGACCCACGGCATCCAGCCACACGCGATCTCGCTGCTGAAGAGCCGCACGATCCCCAAGACCACCAGCGGCAAGATCCAGCGTCACGGCGCCCGCCTGGAGTTCCTCGATGGCAGCGGAGTGGTGCTCCACCAGTGGGTCGCCGAGCTCGCTGAGGAGCAACCGGCGGCGGACCTGGGCGCCGGGCGCAGCCGCCTCGAGATCCAGGCCTGGCTCACGGGCCGCATCTCCAGCTTCCTCGGCCTGAAGCCCCGGGACATCGATCCCTCCGCGCCCTTCACCCAGCACGGCCTCGACTCGCTGCAGGCGGTCGAGCTCATGGGCGAGCTCGAGCAGTTCCTGGACCTCAGAGTGCCGACCTCGGCGATCTGGGACCACCCCAGCGTCGTCGCGCTGGCCAACCACTTCGCCGCCGACACCGTCGCCCTCGACGAGATCCTCGGCCACGAGCGCTCAGACGAGAACATCGCCGTCGTCGGCCTCGGCTGTCGCTTCCCAGGCGCTGCCTCGCCGAAGGCCTTCTGGAAGCTCCTCTCAGAAGGTGTCGATGCCATCAGCGAAGCCCCCGCCGGGCGCTGGAACGACCTCCCCGGTGGCTACATCGAGCACGTCGAGGACTTCGATCCCGACTTCTTCGGCCTGTCCCCGCGCGAGGCCCGCGGCATGGATCCGCAGCAGCGCCTGTTGCTCGAGGTCTGCTGGGAGGCCCTCGAGTCAGCCGGCATCTCCCCCGACTCGCTCGCGGGCTCGTCCACCGGCGTCTTCGTGGGCATCGCGAGCACGGACTACAGCTTGCTGTCGATCGCGGATCCCGACAACGCCGACGCCTACAGCGGCACCGGCAACGCCCACAGCATCGCCGCCAATCGCCTGTCCTACCTGCTGGACCTGCGCGGCCCCTCGATGGCGCTGGACACCGCATGCAGCTCCTCGCTTGTGGCCCTGCACCAGGCCGTGGCCGCCCTGCGCTCGGGAGAGGTGCAAAGAGCGATCGTCGGAGGCGTGAACCTCCTGGTCGCGCCCCAGGCCAGCCGGGCCTTCCAGAAGGCGGGCATGCTCGCTCCGGACGCCCGCTGCAAGACCTTCGACGCCTCCGCCGACGGCTACGTGCGGGGCGAGGGCTGCGGCGTCCTGATCCTCGAGCGGCTGTCGACCGCCGAGTCAGAGGGCGACCGCGTCCACGCCCTGATCCGGGGCTCGGCCCTGAACCAGGACGGCCGCAGCAATGGCCTCACCGCCCCCAGCGGGACGGCCCAGCGGCGCGTGATCAGGGCTGCCCTGGCGGACGCTGGCGCCGCACCTGACGACATCGGCTACGTCGAGGCCCACGGCACGGGCACTCCGCTGGGCGACCCCATCGAGGTCAACGCGCTCAGCGCGGTCATCGGCGAGAGGGAGGGGCCCTGCTGGCTCGGCTCGGTCAAGACCAACGTCGGCCACCTCGAGGCCGCCGCCGGAATGGCAGCCGTGATCAAGGTCGTCCTGGCCATGCAACAGGGCGAGATCCCGCCCCAGCTGCACTTCTCGGAGGCAAACCCCGGCATGGACCTGGGCGCCCTCGAAGTGACCGTGGAGACCCAGACCTGGCCCGAGGGCAAGCTCGCGGGCGTGTCCGGCTTCGGCTTCGGTGGCACCAACGCCCACGTCGTGCTCGAGCCCGCCCCCCGGCACGCTGCCAGCGAGCCCGGTCGCGAGCTCTCCCTGCTCACGCTCTCCGCCCGCAGCGAGGACTCCCTGCATTCGCTGGCGGCAGAGGTCCGCGGCGCCCTCGCGCAGACCCCCGAGGATGACCTGGCGGACTTCTGCTACAGCCTCAACGTCGGGCGCGCCTCGATGCGTCACCGCCTGGCGATCATCGCTCGCGGAAAGGAGGAGCTCTCCGCGCGCCTGGCCGACCTGGAGAGCCGCAAGGTCGTCCGCAACGAGGCACCTCCCAGCCCTCCGAAGCTCGCCTTCCTCTTCACCGGACAGGGCTCGCAGTACCTGGGCATGGGCATGGGGCTCTACGAATCGGAGCCGGTCTTCAAGGAGACCCTCGATGCCTGCGACGAGCAGCTCGGCGACAGCTTCGGCGCCTCGCTGCTCGAGATCCTCCGCGGCGAGGACCCCGCTGTCCTGAACCACACAGCCGTCACCCAGCCGGCCCTGTTCAGCCTGCAGGTCGCCCTGGCCAGGCTCTGGCAGTCCTGGGGAGTCCAGCCCGAGGCGGTCACCGGTCACAGCGTCGGTGCCTACGCAGCCGCGGTCGTCGCCGGGGTGCTCAGCCTCGAGGACGGGCTGCGGCTCGTCGCCGCTCGCGGGCGCTTGATGGGTGCCCTGCCCGAAGGCGGCGCGATGGCGGCCGTGCAGGCGACGGAGGCCCAGGTCGCCGAGGTCATCGCCGATCTGTCGGAGAGTGTCGGTGTCGCGGCGATCAACGGCCCCGAGCAGATCGTCATCTCCGGACTGGAGCGGTTCGTCGAGCAGGCCCTCGACAGGCTGAGCGCAGCCGGCTTCCTCGGCACGCGGCTGTCGGTCAGCCACGCCTTCCACAGCGCCCTGATGGACCCGATGCTGCTGGAGTTCACCGAGCTCGTCTCTGGCATTGAGTTCTCTGCCCCGAAGATCCCGCTGGTCTCTGATCACGACGGCAGCCTCCTCGACGGCGAGCGCGTCCGAGATCCGCTCTACTGGCGGGACCACGTCCGCCATGCCATCCGCTTCAAGCAGACGATGGAGGGCCTCGATAGGCTCGGGTGCCAGCTCTACGTCGAGATCGGTCCCTCTCCGGTGCTGCTGGGCATGGGCCGTCGCTGCCTGCCCGAGGCAGAGGCAGCCTGGCTCCCGAGCCTGCGCAAGGGACGCGAGGACCACATGGTGCTCCTTCGCACCCTGGCAGAGGCCGCCGCCGCGGGGCTGTCCGTCGACTGGGAGGGCTTCGAGGGCCAGCGGGCCAGGCGAAAGCTGGACCTCCCTACCAGCCCCTACCAGCGCCGTCGCTGCTGGGTCGAGGAGGGCCCGCGCGGGACCATCGACGCTCTGCGGATCGAGTGGGAGCCGGCCCCGGCAGAGGCCGGAGACCTTGCTGGTGACTGGGTGATCCTGGGGACCCACGCGGAGCTGGGCGTGGCCCTGGAGGCCGCCGGCGGTCGCGTCGTCGAGCACATCGGCCCTGACTGTCGCGGTGTCATCGACGTCCGCGCCCTGGCTGGGGGCGACGCAGAGACCCTGTGCAGCCAGGCCCTGAGCAGCCTGAAGCAGCAGCTCGGGGACCCTGTCGCTCCGGTCTTCCTGGTCACCCGGGGTGCCCAGTCCCTTCACGCGGCCGACGTGGTGGACCCGAACCAGGCTGCCCTCTGGGGTCTTGGTCGCGCGGTCGCACAGCGTCAGCCCGAGCGCTGGGGCGGTCTCGTCGATCTCGACGGCACCGCCGAGGTCGAGGCCATCCTCGCCGAGCTCGGGAGCCCGGACTGCCAGCAGGCCGCCTGGCGTGGCGGCGAGCGCCATGTGGCTCGGCTCGTGCCCTGCGCCTTGCCCGCCAGGCGGACACCGATCGATCCGGAGGCCAGCTACCTGGTCACCGGTGGGCTGGGGGACCTTGGTCTCCACGTCGCCGGGTGGCTCCAGCAGCAGGGTGCCAAGCACCTGGTCCTGACCAGCCGCCGCGGTCAGCGGAGCCCCGCCGTCGATGCCCTCGAAGAGGCAGGCGCCAAGGTCACGGTCGCGGCTGTGGACGTGGCCGACGGCCCGGCGATGACCGCCCTGGTCGCGTCCCTGCCCAAGCTCAAGGGCATCGTGCACGCAGCGGGCGTGGTCGAGCGCGTTCTGCTGGAGGACCTGGACGACGGAGCCTTCCAGTCGATGCTGCGAGCGAAGGTCGCCGGGAGCCGGGTCATCGACAGCGTCAGCCGTGACCTCGAGCTGGACTTCCTCGTCTTCTTCTCATCCGTGTCCGCCCTCTGGGGTGGTCAGGGGCTGTTGGCCTACGCCTCCGCCAACGCCTTTCAGGACGGCCTCGCCGCCGCTCGCGCCAGCGAGGGTCTGCCTGCCCTGAGCCTGGGCTGGGGGGTCTGGGCCGACGGCGGCATGGCCACCGACGAGGAGCGCGTGGCCCTGGCCCGGTTGGGCCTCCACGCCCTCGCTCCGGCAGAGGCCCTGCGGCGCATGGCCGGGTTGCTCGGCCAGCGGGGACACCTCGCCCTGGCTGATGTGGACTGGACCCGCCTGCGTCCGGTGCTCGAGGCCCGAAGCCCCGCTCCGCTCTTCGCCAGGCTCGGTCTCACCCGGAGCGCCGTCGACCAGGGCTCCGCCGAGCTCCTCCAGCGTCTCCTCGGCGCGGAGTCCTCCGACCGCAAGGGCCTGCTCACAGAGGCCGTCCGGGACGAGGTCCGCCGCGTCGCCGAGCTCGACACGGGCGCTGCGGTGCCCTTGGACGAGGGCTTCTTCGACCTCGGCCTCGACTCGCTCATGGCCGTCGAGATGAAGGTCCGCCTGGAGGGCCAGCTGGGCCTGGCCCTGCCTGCCACGCTCCTGATGGACCAGCCCGACCTGGGCCGGCTCGTGGACTGGCTGATGGCGGAGCTGGACCTCGGTGGCAGCTCGCAGCGCGTTGTCCGCAGCGGCATGCGCTCGGAGGAGCCGATCGCCCTGATCGGCATGGCCTGCAAGCTGCCAGGCGGCGCCACCACCCCCGAGCTGCTCTGGGAGCTGCTCTGCTCCGGGCGCGACGCTGTCGCAGAGGTCCCGGCCGACCGCTGGGACATCGACGCCTGGTACGACCCCGCGCCGGAGAGCGCCGGCAAGATGTACGCCCGGCGTGGCGGCTTCGTGGAGGGCGCGGACCAGTTCGATGCTGGCTTCTTCGGCATCACCGCGCGTGAAGCCAAGCGCATGGATCCGCAGCATCGCTGGCTCCTCGAGACCGCCTGGCAGGCCCTCGAGAACGCCGGCCAGTGCCCGGCGCGGTCCGGGACGATGCAGAGCGGCGGTGTCTTCGTCGGCATCGGGAGCAGCGACTACCTGCAGAAGGTCGTCGGCTCGCTGCCCTCGGACCAGGTCGATGCCTGGACCGGCACCGGCAACGCCATGGCCTTCGCCGCGGGCCGGCTGGCCTTCCACCTGGGCCTCCAAGGTCCGGCGATGGCCTTGGACACCGCGTGCTCCTCCTCCCTGGTCGCCACCCACCTCGCCTGCCAGAGCCTGCGCAACGGCGAGTGCGAGATGGCCCTGGCCGGTGGGGTGAACCTGATCCTCGATCCCGAGGTCAGCGTCTACCTCTCCCGCGCCCGGGCCCTGTCCCCAGACGGTCGCTGCAAGGCCTTCGACGCTCGGGCTGACGGCTACGTGCGCGGCGAGGGCTGCGGCGTGGTCGTGCTCAAGCGGCTCTCCGACGCCCAGCGCGACGGTGACCGCGTGCTGGCCCTGGTCCGCGGCAGCGCCGTGAACCACGACGGGCGCTCCAGCGGCATCACCGTCCCCAACGGACCGGCCCAGCAAGAGGTCATCCGCGCCGCCCTGGACTGCGCTGGGTTGGAGCCCTCCGCGGTCGGCTACGTCGAGGCCCACGGCACCGGCACCGGGCTCGGCGACCCCATCGAGGTCGGCGCGCTGGCCGCGGTCCTCGGCACCGAGCGCCCCATGGTCGTCGGCACGATCAAGAGCAACCTCGGCCACCTCGAGGCCGCCTCCGGCATCGCCGGTCTGATCAAGGCCGTGCTCTGCGTTGAGCGAGGCGCCATCCCGCCGAACCTCCACTTCGAGACCATCAACCCCCACATCGACAGCCGCATCCCGCTCGAGGTCCCCACCTCGACTCGGAGCTGGCCGGCCAGCGAGCGGGTGGCGGGCATCAGCGCCTTCGGTCTCAGCGGCACCAACGCCCACGTGCTCGTCAGCGAGGCGCCCGCGTCACCCCAGCGACAGGGCCGAACCGAGGGCCCCTGGGTCCTGCCCGTCTCCGCCCACACGCCAGTCGCGCTGTCCGAGCTCCGCGACGAGGTGCTCGCCGTGCTCGACCGGGATGGCCTGCAGCTCGTCGACCTCTGCCGCAGCCTCGCCGGGCGAGCCCAGCTCTCCCATCGTCTCGCACCCGTGGCCGAGGACCTCGCGTCCCTGCGCGCCGCCCTCGCCGAGGCCCGTCCCCTGGAGGTCCAGGCCGTGCCTCGCCAGGCGCCCGAGCTCAGCCTGCCCGAGACACCTGGCGCCTCGGAGATGGCCTCGCTCTTCCTCCAGGGTGTGCAGCTCGACTGGAAGGCCTTCTACGGAGCCGGTCGGTCCATCCCGCTGCCCAACACGCCACTCCAGCGCAAGCGTCACTGGTTGGAGGTCAAGCCCTCGACCGCGGCCCCCCCGCCGCCGGTTTCGGCTGAGCCCCTGCTCGGTGAGCGCCTCGCCCTGCCCCTGATCGACACCGTCGTCTTCGAAGCGAAGCACCGTCCGGCCAGCCCGGTCTGGCTGGACCACCATCGTCTCTTCGGCCGCGTCGTGACCCCTGGCGCCGCCCACATCGCCCTGGCCCTGGCGGCTGCTCGCCAGAGCCGCGGCCTGGGCTCCTGCAGCATCGCGGAGGTCTCGTTCTCCCGTGCCCTGATCCTCGCGGACGACGAGATCCGGACTGTCCAGATCGCCCTGGACGGCCACGAGGGCGAGGTCGCCTTCAAGGTGGGCAGCGTGCTCCCGGATGGGAGCGCCCAGCTCCACGCCAGCGGCCGCCTGCTGGCCCAGACCGCCGAGCTGGAGCCCCTGGCAGAGTCCCTCGACGCCATCCGCGCCAGGCTCGATGCCAAGGGGCCCTCCGAGGCCTTCTACGAGGACTTCGCGCGGGTCGGCTACACCCTCGGCGCCGCCTTCCGCTGGATGAACGAGACCTGGCGCGTCGACGGCGAGGCCCTCTGTCGCATGGCCGCCCCGGCCCAGGACATAGGCCTTCGTGATGCCCCGCTGCATCCTGGGCTGATCGACAGCTGCTTCCAGCTGCTGACCCGCTGCCTGCCAGAGGAGCAGGTGGCCGAGGTGCTCGACGGCAGCTCGATCTTCGTGCCGGTCGGCGTCGAGCGCTTCAGCTGGCTCGGCTCGGGCGAGGGGGAGCTCTGGGCGCACGCTCGGCTGCGCGAGCCCCAGGTGGCGGACATCTGGCTCCGCGATGCAGAGGGCGGAGTCCATGCCTGCATCGAGGGCCTGCGGGTCGCCCGCATTCCTCGCACGGTGCTCGGCGGAAAGCCCCCGGCGCCGGACGACGTCTACGAGCAGCGCTGGCTCCACTTCGCCCTCGAGGACGAGGAGCGCGGCGCGAGCCCCTCCTCCTGGGCCCTGCTGGACGACGGCGCCGGCACCGGAGCGGCCCTCGCGGCCACCCTCGAGTCTCGCGGCCACTCCGTCGACCTCGTCGGTCCGGACCGCCGGGCCCCGAGCGCTGAGATCGTGGTCGATCTCCGAGGCCTCTCCCTCGGCGCGACAGAGGGGGTCGACGAGCTCCTCGACACCGTGCGCGCGCTCCCGGACAAGGGCTCGCGCCTGGTGGTGCTGACCCGCGGCGCCGTCGGCCTCCCCGCCGAGGTCCCCGAGCTGTCCCAGGTGGCGTTGCTCGGCCTCCAGCGCGTCATCGCGATGGAGCGCCCGGGGCTGCGCTGCACCCACGTCGACCTCGATCCCGCCTTGCCGAAGTCCGCCGTCGCGGCCCTCGCGGACGAGCTCGAGGCCAACGTCGACGCCGACCAGGTCGCGTTGCGGCTCTCTGGCCGCTCGGTCGCCCGCCTCCTGGAGCGGAGCGAAGGCGGCGAGGCCGCCTGCAGCCACTGGACCGTCGGGCAGCCCGGAAGCCTCGAGAGTGTTCTCAGCCATCCGGCCAGGCGCAGCCAGCCGGGCCCTGGCGAGGTCGAGATCTCCGTGCGGGCCACCGGCCTGAACTTCCGCGACGTGCTCGGAGCCCTGGGCGCCTACCCCGGAGACCCCGGACCGCTCGGCGGCGAGTGCTCGGGGGTGATCTCCAGCCTCGGCTCGGGGGTGAGCGGGCTCTCCGTCGGTGACCGCGTCGTGACCTTGTTGGCGAACACCGGCTGCTTCCGCACCCACGCCGTCTCGGACGCCCGCTTCGTCGCGAAGCTCCCAGAGAGCCTGGGCTTCGAGGCCGCTGCCACCCTCCCGGTCGCCTACGCCACCGCCGCCTACGGCCTCGAGCACCTCGCGAAGCTGAGCGCTGACGACCGCGTGCTCATCCACGCCGCTTCTGGCGGAGTGGGCATGGCCGCAGTCCAGATCGCCCAGGCAGCGGGCGCGGAGATCTTCGCGACCGCCGGCAGCGAGTCAAAGCGACGGGTCCTGCGCGAGCTGGGCATCCAGCACGTCTTCGACTCCCGCAGCCTGGACTACGTCGCCCGGATCCGGGACCTGACCGGCGGGCTCGACGTCGTGCTGAACTCCCTCGGCGCCGAGCACGTCCGCGAGTGCCTCGCCTTGACCGCGCCAGGTGGCCGCTTCGTGGAGATCGGCAAGGCCGACGTCCTCGACGAGACCCGCGTCGCCGGCCTCGGCAAGCCCTTGTCCTACTTCCACTTCGATCTCGTCACGATGAGCCAGCGGGAGCCCGAGCTCATCCACCAGCTCCTGGTCGAGGCGATGGACCGCTTCGCCGCGGGTGGCTTCCGGGCCCTGCCGCTGCGCAGCTTCCAGCTGGAAGAGACCGTCACCGCCTTCCGCCACATGGCCCGGGCTCGGCATGTCGGAAAGGTCGTGGTGGGTTGGCCGGAGCCCTTCCGCGAGGCCCCCATCCGGGCCGACCGCAGCTACCTCGTCACCGGTGGCCTCGGGGCTCTCGGCCTGGAGCTCGCCTCCTGGCTGGTCGAGCAGGGGGCTCGCGAGCTCCTGCTGATCGGTCGCAGCGCGCCCTCGGACGAGGCCAGGCGCGCCATCGCCGCCATGGTGTCCTCGGGCGCCAGGGTGGACACGGCCCAGGTCGACGTCACCGACCGCGCCGCGCTCGAGCGGGTCATCCCGGCGAAGCTCGCGGGGGTCTTCCACTGCGCGGGTGTGCTCGACGACGCCCTCATCGACGAGCAGGGCCCAGCCAGGGTCGAGCGCGTCATGGGGGTGAAGCGAGACGGAGCCTGGAACCTCCACCAGCTCACCGGCGACCTCGATCACTTCGTGCTCTTCAGCTCGGCCTCCGCGCTGTTGGGCTCCGCAGGACAGGCGAGCTACGCGGCGGCCAATGCCTGGCTGGATGGCCTTGCCGCCTGGCGCAGGAGCCAGGGTCTGCCGGCCCTGAGCGTCGCCTGGGGTCCCTGGGCCGCCGTCGGCATGGCGGCGCAGACAGAGGGCACCAGCCGGTGGTCGCGGGTGGGCATCTCTCCGCTGTCTGCGGAGCAGGCGCTCCAGACCCTGGGTGTGCTCATGCAGTCCGAGACAGCCCGCGCCGCGGTCCTGCCCATCGACCGCGCCAAGATGGCCCGCGGGCTGTCCCTGGGTCCCATCCCCCCCCTGATGCTCGAGCTGCTCGAGCTCGAACAGGGCGGCGACGAGCGGGCCCAGGAGCGCTTCGAGTTGCGTGACGAGGTCCTTGGCGCCAGCGATCCAGAGCAGCGCTTCGACGCCATGGTCGACTACCTCTGCTGCTGCCTGGCCACCGTCACCGAAGAGGACGAGGTGGATCCCGAGGCGCCGCTGGACGACAACGACTCCCTCGTCGCCGTCGAGTTCACGGCCCTGGTCGAGAAGGAGCTCTCACTGAGCTTGCCGATGGAAGAGGTCTTCGAGCTCGAGAACCTCATGGATGTCGCCGAGAT
The DNA here is from genome assembly GCA_036012755.1 of Myxococcota bacterium. GTDB lineage: Bacteria > Myxococcota_A > UBA796 > UBA796 > CAJQPC01 > JAAESX01. The sequence goes on from DASCPX010000070.1 coordinate 220,816, forward strand.
GGTGGGAGATCTGCTCGCTCGACGGCCCTGATCGCTGGGCCAGCACCACAGCGGCCCACGCTTGCGGTAGGGTCGCCGACCCGCGGAGGTCCCCATGATCCAGCTCTTGTTGATGTCGGTTCTCGTTCTCTGTCCTGCGCTCGCGCAGGAGCCGCCGGCCCTCGCGCCGTCGCCCCCGCCCGGGACCGAAGCCCCCGCCGAAGCCGACGCTCCCGAGGCCGACGCTCCCGAGGCCGACGCTCCCGAGGCCGACGCCCCCGCCGAGGCCGACGCTCCGGTCGAGGCTGACGCTCCCGCCGACGCCCCCCCCGAGGCCGACGCCCCCGCCGAAGCCGACGCTCCGCCGGTCGCGGAGACCTCTGCGCCTCCCGCCGTCGAGACCTCCGACGAAGCTGGCGCCGAGCTCGCCGAAGAGGCTGGCCCGACCATGTGGGAGTCCCTGCGCGCGGGTGCATGGTCCCAGCTGTGGGAGGCCGTCAAGCCGCTCGCCTTCGGCCTGGGCTACTTCCTACTGGGTTGGCTGGCGGCGAAGGTGCTGTCCTACCTGGTCTTCAAGGGCCTCACCAAGACCGAGATCGACGACTGGATCGCCGAGAAGCTCGGCCTGGGACCCCTGTTGGAGGGTGGCGAGCCCAACAAGCTAGAGCGCTGGATCAGCCAGGCGGTCTTCTGGACCCTGGGCCTCTTCGTCTCCGTGATCGCCCTGGAGAAAGCAGGCTTCTCGCAGGCCGCCGCACCCATCCAGAACTTCCTGGAGTCCGTCACGGGAGCCCTGCCCTATGTCGGCAAGGCCGCCCTCATCCTGGCGGTGAGCGTCGTCGCCGGAAAGGTGCTCGAGACCATCGTGCGCACCGTCCTCGACAAGGCCGGCGTCGACAAGCGCTTCGCCGAGCTCTCCCACGCAGAGGACGACGCCCCAGAGGACGCCGAGGACCAGCCGGAGCTCGCCTTCAGCCAGAACGCCGGTCGGACCGTCTTCTGGCTGGTGATGCTGATCGGTCTGGCCTCCGCCGCCGACGCGCTGAACATCGGTCCCATCGCCGAGTCCATGCGCGGAGCCATCGAGACCGTCGTCGGCTTCTTGCCGCACCTCGGTGTCTCCATCGTCATCCTCGTCGGTGGATACGTCCTTGGTCGCATCGCCCGCGCGGTGGTGATGAACGTCCTGAAGACCGCCGGCTTCGACAAGCTCATCGCCCGGATCCGCATGGACGCGCTCTTCGGTCAGCGCAAGGCCAGCGGCGTGATGGGCCTGCTCGTCAACCTCTTCATCATGCTCCAGGCGCTCATCGCGGCCCTGAACGAGATCGGCCTGGAGACCCTCGCCGGTCCTTTGACCGACATGATGGGCCGCTTCTGGATCCTGCTCCCCGAGCTCGCGGTCTCTGCGCTGATGCTGGCGGTCGGCGTGCTGGCCGGACGGGTCCTGCGGGGCGTCGCCACCAACGTCCTGACCACTGCCGGCTTCGACAAGCTCATGGCGGGCATCGGCTTCGGCAAGCTCTCGGACAAGGAGGAGTTCGAGACCCCCAGCAAGGTCGTCGGTGTCTTCGTCCAGATCGGCATCATCCTGATGGCCACGGCACAGGTCCTCGAGAACCTGGCCCTCGACACCTGGGCTGCCTACCTCAACGACCTGATGTCCTACGGCATCAAGAACGTCGCTGTCTCCGCGTTCATCCTCTGCATCGGCTTCGCGGTCGCCAACGCCGTCCGAGCCTTGATCGCATCCCGCAATGACGCCGATCCCGACATGCAGAAGGGTCTGAGCACCGTCGCCTACTACGGCGTGTTGGTGCTGGCCGCGACAGCCGCGGTCCGCCACCTCGACGTCGCAGAGGACTTCGTGCTCATGACGTTCGCGCTGCTCTTCGGCAGCCTCTGCCTCGCCACAGCCCTGGCCTTCGGCCTCGGCGCGCGCGAGGTGGCCTCGGACATCGTGCGCAAGCAGTACGACCGGGCTCGCGACAGCATGGAGACCCCAGAGGACTAGTGCCCCTCGGCAGAAGTCGCGACGCGTCTTCCACCGTCGCCTTCGGCGCGCGCCGCGGGGCGGCGCTGGGGCACTCGTTTCCCTCCAGGGGGGCCCTGCCCCCCGGGCCTACGGCCCTCCCCCCGGCGGCCCGCTGCGCGTGCCGTCGTTCACCCCGTCGCAGCCCCGACTGCGTCGGAACTCGCGCCGGGGAGAACTAGTCACTCCCCCTGGATCGTCACGACCACCGTTCGTCTCCTCCGCGGCCCATCGAAGTCGCAGAGGAAGACGTTCTGCCATGTCGACAAATCCAGCCTCCCACCCCTCACCGGGATGACCTCGCTCGGGCCGACGATGCCCGCCTGGATGTGGGCGTGACCGTTGTCGTCGACGCGGTCGTGACGCCAGCGCCCTTGTGGGACGAGACCCTGGAGGCAGTCGAGCACGTCCAGCGCGATGTTGGGGTCGTCGTTCTCCTGGATCATCAGCGCTGCGGTGGCCCCGTGGGCGTAGAGCGCGCAGATCCCCTCCGAGATCCCCGAGGCCCGGACCACGGCGCGCACGAGTTGGGTGATGTCCACGAGCTCTCGCGGGCCAGAGGTGGCAACAGCCAGGTTGGCGGTGTGTTGACGCATGCACTCATCCTCTGGGCTCGCCGCTACTGTCCGGCGAGGTCCTGCAGAGCCGTCACGAGGCCCCAGTAGTTCGCGTCCTCGCCCAGGTTGTTGTCGGTCAGGTTGAAGACCGAGTGGAAGCGGCCCTCCCTGTCGACCAGGACGACGTCTCGGTAGGTCACGTCCCACTGGGTCCACACGTCAGCGATGCCGCTGTCGCCGTCGATGTCCTGCAGCCAGGGCAGATCCCTGCCGTCGCAGAAGCCCTCGTTGCCGCTGTCGAAGCCGGCTTCGTTCACGCCGATGATCACGACGTCACCTGGCACGTCCTGCTGCATCTCGTCGAGCTTCCCGAACTGGGAGCTGCAGTAGCTTCAGGTCGAGTGACCGAAGTACCAGGCGCTCACCTGGCCCGCCTGGGTCGCGGGTCCCAGGAACTCGCCGAAGCTGGCCGAGGTCGGGTTGACGTCCTCCAGGCTGAACTCGGGGCTCGCTTCACCGGCCAGCGGGTGGGTCTCGCCGACCGCATCCCACTCCAGGTCCTCTGGCGGGGTCGAACAGGCCATCACGAACAAGAACATGGCGCCTCCTCGACACCTCCTATCATCCGGGACTCGGGGTCCGAGACGCGCTACCTGGGCTCCCAGCCCCGGAGGAGCCCCATGCTGCTGGTCCTGCTCGCCTGTTCCAGCGAGCCCCCGGGCGTCGAGGTCCCCCCCATCACCGACGGCGAGGCCTCGGAGGCGGCGGCAGCCGTGATCTGCGAGGCTGCCGCAGAGGCCCGGATGGACTGCGTTGCGGCCGGCAGCGTCGCCACCCTGGGCGAGGTGAAGCTCGAGACCGTCGCCTCGGTAGAGGGCTTCGTCACCTTGGAGCCCAGGACCATCGGCATGGGCGCAAGCGCTCAGCAGATCCCTGGCGAGGTGCAGCTCGTGCTGGCCATCGCGCTGGCCGTGGACGGGGCCCCGCTGATGACCGTCGATGTCTCCGTGGCGGCCCAGGACGTTGACCTGGACAAGGCCCGGTCCGCGGTGTTGGACCAGGCGGTGGAGCGTTGGATGGTGGGCTACGGCCTCGCGGTCCTCGACGCCGTCGCCGAGGATCCGACCGCTCCGGCACTTGCGAGCGTGGGCATGCAGGTGCCAGCCCAGAGTTCTGGCGCCATGCGAGCCTGGGCGGCCTACCCGATGCTGCGGGGTCAGAACCTCGATCCGAGCACCGCCAGCGGCCTCGGCGCAGGGGTGCAGTCGATGCTCGGGGCCCTGTCTCCCTACCTCGACACTATCGACCTGGAGGGGCTCCACAGCGTGCGCGTCAACGCCAGCCTCGGCGGCTCCGGTCCTCCCGGTCCCTGTGGTCTCGTGCCTCCTGTGGCCCTCGCCTCCGGCGCAACCGCGTCGATCGTGCCGTTGTCCGGCGTCGTCGAGGTCGACGGAGAGGCCACCGGCACCATCTGCGAGATGTCCGAGGCCGTCGCCTGGCCCCTGCCTCCCGCTGGCGTCGTGCTGGAGTGGGAGCAGTTCATGGTGCTCCGGGCGGAGTAGCCGTTCAGGGGTTCGTGACCGTGGGATCCCCGTAGTAGCTGCCGCTGTCGTTGTCGTACGCGAAGAACCCGATGGTCCCAGCCCCCACCGGACTCGAAGAGGCCGTGTGCGTCAGCACGTCGGTCCCGTCCCAGGACACGGTGATGTCCGCGCCGTCCACGCTGACGGCCATCACCACGACCTGTGAGTAGCTGATCGTGAAGTCGATAGTGTCGTCAGAGGCCACCACGCTGCACGAACCCGAGGCGCACTGGTAGAGCTCGACGCGCCCGGTGGGGCTGAAGCGCGAGTAGTACCCGGTCGGGTCGTTCACCCGGGCGATCCAGTAGTTGCTGGAGTCCTGGTAGTCGAAGACCAGGCCGAGGTAGTCGGTGGCGGCGCCGCCCATGTAGGCGTTCGCGGTGAAGGTCCAGGTCTCCAGCTCGCCGAGATCCGGACCGAGCAGGAGGGTGGAGGCGGCGTTGCTCGCCTCGTACACATACGAACCGCTGATGCCCCAGTTCGGCGTGTTGCTCCCGCCCAGGTCGATGATGCTCCAGTCTGCGAGCGACCCCGTGCTGAAGTCATAATCCCACACAGAGCTGTCGATGCAGTTGTATGTGCCGTCACCGTCGGAGTCCACGCCGTCGGGATCGGTCGTCCCGTCACAGTCGTTGTCGACCCCGTCACAGACGTCCTCTGCGTCTGGGTTGATGTCTGCGTCCGTGTCGTCACAGTCGTCGTCGTCGTCGACGTAGCCGCTGGGCTGGTCGCAGGACTCGGTCGTGGAGGTGGCGTCCCCATAGCTGTCGGAGTCGCTGTCCGCGTACCAGGTGTCCGCGTCGAGGGCGTCGTCCTCGTCGGTGTCGCCGTCGCAGTCGTCGTCCTCGCTGTTGCAGTATTCGTCGGCCCCGGGGTGGACGTCGTCGTCCTCGTCGTCACAGTCTGTGTCGTCAGAGACATAGCCGGAGGGTTGGCTGCAGTCCGTGATGGATGAGGTCGCGTCGCCGTAGCTGTCCTCGTCGCCGTCTTCGTACCAGGTGTCCGCGTCCGTGGCGTCCTCGTCGGTGTCGCCGTCGCAGTCGTCGTCGATGGAGTTGCAGACCTCGCTCTCTGTGGGGTTCACATCGGCGCTGGTGTCGTCGCAGTCCGTGTCGTCCTCGACGAAGCCGGAGGGCTGCGTGCAGGCGACCCTGGAGGTCGTGGCGTCGCCATAGCTGTCGGTGTCGCTGTCGGCGTACCAGGTGGTCGCGTCGATGGCCGAGCTCTCGTCCGTGTCGCCGTCGCAGTCGTCGTCGATGGAGTTGCAGATCTCGTCCTCTCCGGGGTTCACGTCGCTGTTGGTGTCGTCGCAGTCTGTGTGGTCTTCTGAGAAGCCGGTGGGGACCGAGCATGCCTCGACCGTGCTCGTGCGATCCCCGTAGCCGTCGGCGTCGACGTCCGCGTAGAAGGTCAGGAGCACGTCCTCGTCGACCTCGCCATCACAGTCGTTGTCGGCTTCGTCGCAGGCCTCTTCTGCGCCGGGGTTCACGTCGTCACTGGTGTCGTCACAGTCCGTGCCGTCCGGGCTCCAGCCGTCCGGCGTCTCGCAGGACTCGACTCCGGTCGTCGGGTCGCCGTAGCCGTCCTCGTCGGCGTCGGCGTAGATCCAGAGCAGCACGTCCTCGTCGATGTCCTCGTCGCAGTCGTTGTCGATCCCGTCGCAGATCTCGAGCGCGCCCGGGTACACGTCCGGGTCGTCGTCGTCGCAGTCGGTGTTGTCGGCGACCTGTCCTCCCTCGCCCTCGCAGGCCTCTGCTTCGGTGGCGGGTGAGCCATAGGTGTCCCCGTCGGCGTCGTCGTACCAGAGGCCGGTCACGGCCTCGTCGATCTCCTCGTCGCAGTCGTCGTCCTTGCCGTTGCAGACCTCGTTCGCGTCTGGGTGGACGGTCGCGTCCAGGTCGTCGCAGTCGACGTCCGCGGTGTAGCCGTCGGCGTCTGCGTCCTGGAGACCGGTCTCGGCGGTCTCCTCGAGTAGTCCGGACTCGATGCGCTCGTAGTCCTTGTTCCGGCAACCGAGCAGTGCGAGCAGGGCGATCATGGGGACCTCCATCCACTCCGTATTATCAACCAGGCGGAGGTCGCGTGCTCCTGCTCATTGCTCACTCGGGTGGCGGGTCGTGTTTGCTGGGGCGTCCTTGCTGCGTCGCTCAGCCGCCCGCGAGTCCCAGGAGGAGCTCGTTGCCGACGCTGTTGTTCTCGCCGGTCGGGAGCTTGCCGGCGTCGTTCTCTCCGCCGCTTGCGACCGGATCGTAGGGCCCGTTGACCGACCCGTCGTCGTCGTTGTCGGCGTAGGCCCACAGGTAGACGATGCTGTTCGCCGGAGCCGAGAGCCTGAAGGGCACGCTGGAGTTGCCTGCCAGCTCGTCCCACTCGAAGGACTGCATGTCGTAGGAATCCGCTTCGATCTGCGACAGCGCGATGTCCTCTGAGGGGCGGTACTTCAGCGCGGCGACGTGCACGCTCGCGCCCTCGTCGACCAGGTCGTCGAAGATGCCGCCGTCGACGGTCTCGACGGTTCCGGAGACCGTGACGAAGGGCACGACCGCAAACGGGCTCTCGCCGTCATTCAGTGGAATCTGGATGTCGTGGTCGGGGAGGTCCTCGTCCTCGATGGTGATCGGGTTCCCGTCGACGTCGACCTCTGTGATGTACGCGCCCCAGCTGTCCGAGGGGTCGAAGAGCCAGTTGTCGCCGTCGAAGCCGCCGCCGCCCCCGAGACCGCCGCCACCCCCGCTTCCGCTGCCGCCGCCGCCGCCGCCGCTTCCGCCACCCCCGCCACTTCCGCCGCTTCCGCCGCAGCTACCACCGCTGCCCTTGCTTCCGCCGTCGTCGTTGGGGTCTACGCCTTCGGTGACGATCGAGATGTCGACGTCCTCGTGGCCGGAGACCTCCGGGTGCAGCTCGAGCGCGTCGGGGTAGTTCCCGGTCGGCTCGTCGGGGCCGATGACCCGGTCGTTGGCTTCGTCCAGGATCGCGAAGACGCGGATCTCGCCGCGGGCCTCTGCGGGCATGCTCAGGCTGTAGGAGTCGCCGGCGGTGCTCGGGTACTTGATGACCGTCTCGTCGAGGTACACGAGGTCGCCGTCGTCGTCCTCGGTGTAGGCGGAGACCCAGATCCCGCCGAAGGGGAAGTCTCCGTCGAAGGAGTCCTCGAAGCTCGTCTCCTCTCGCTCGCCGTCCGCCTCGATCCAGAGCTCGACGGTGACCGTGCCGTGGATGCTGGTGGACCAGGCGCCAGGATCCTCGCATGCATCGGGGGCCGCGGTGCTGTCGGTACCCCCATCGCTGTCGTCGCCGGGCAGACCGCTGTCGGTGGTCGGGTCGTCGGGGCCGTGTCCGCAACCAATGATGGCGAGAAGGATGGTGACCATGGTGTTCTCCCGGCCGTCCAGGAGACCGCTCTTCCACACTTCCGAGGCCCAGAATAATAGGAATAATCGGAACTTCCCGGCGTGGCGCAGGGAGTTAGGGCGAGGGGATGCTTCCCCTGTTGTTGGCCTGCTGGCACCACCCCCGTCCTGTCGACCACCTCTATCCCGTCGGCGAGGTCGCCATCATCGGCCACCGCGGCGCCCGTGACATGGCCCCGGAGAACACCCTGGCCGCCTTCGAGGTCCCCGCCTCTCGCGGCTTCGGCTTCGAGCTGGACGTGATGCTCTCGGCCGACGGCGAGCTCGTCGTCATGCACGACGACGACCTCGAGCGGACGACGGACGGTTCGGGCTTCGTCGACGAGCTCCAGTGGAGCGCGATCGAGGGGCTGGACGCGGGCTCGTCGTTCTCGGCAGACTTCGCTGGCGAGCCCATCCCTCGGCTCGGGGACGCTCTGGCTCACTACGGCGAGGACGTGGTCATCGACATCGAGATCAAGTCCCCGCGTGACAAGTCCACCCGGGCCGAGCTCGCTGGCGCGGTGGCGAAGCTCGTCGAACAGCACGGACTGGAGGATCGAGTGCTCGTCACCAGCTTCGATCCCTATGTGCTGGAGGCCTTGCGCCTCGCCAATCCGGAGATCCGGCGCGGCCAGATCTACGGGACCTTCGACGGAGCCGATCTGTCACCGGTCTCCAAGCTCATCCTCAAGCGGCTCCTCTTGAACAAGAAGGCCCAGCCCGACGTGCTCGCCGTCGAGGACGCTTTCCTGTCTCCCCGCTACGTCCGCAAGATGAACAACAAGGGCTACCGCATCTTCGTGTGGACCGTCGACGACCCCGCGCGCATGGCGGAACTCGCCGAGTGGGGAGTGGGCGGAGTCATCACGGATCGGCCGGATGTCGCCGAGGACGTCTTGAGGTAGTCCGCCCACCCTCCTCTTCGCGCGATAGGTTGACGGCATGTTGCTCTTCGCCCTGTCCTGCTCCGACTACCAGCTCAACTCGAACCAGGACGTCGGGGATCCCTTCGACTCGGGCTACGACGACATCTGCGACAACCTCGCGGCCGAGGCGGGCGAGGTCGACATGCTCGAGGAGTGCATCATCGAGCCGGTCGTCGGCGGGTGGACGCCGGTGCTGGAGTGGGCGAACGAGGGCCCGGGCGACACCTACACGACCCCGGTCGTCGGCCACCTCGATGGGGACGACAACCCAGAGGTCGTCGTCGCCAACACGGTCGGTGTGCTCTACGCCCTCGACGGCGTCACGGGTGAGATCGAGTGGTCCGGGGGTAGCTTCGGCAGCGAGCCCATGACCGCGGCGATCGGGGATCTCGACGGCGACGGGCTCGCCGAGGTCGTCGGCAGCGGCTCCTACGGGACCAGCGCGTACCGCGGCGACGGCACCCTGATGTGGCAGACCTCTGCCACCCCGGCTGGCAACACCCCCCAGTGCGGCGCGGTCGGCATCCACGACCTCGACGGGGACGGGCTCGCCGAGGTCGTCATCGGCAACCTCATCCTCAACGGAGCGGACGGCTCCACCCGGGGGATCGGTGGCCAGGGCGCTGGCGCCGGGCATCCCTGGGCTGCGCCCATGGGTGTGGCCGCGGACATCGACCTCGACGGTGACCTCGAGGTCGTCGTCGGCAACGCCCTCTATGACGCAGACGGCAACACGATCTGGACCAACGGCCAGAGCGATGGCTTCGTCGCCGTGGGGAACTTCGACGACGACGACTACGGCGAGATCGTCGTGACGCGAGAGGGCAGCCTGCGCCTGCAGGACGACGACGGCAGCGTCATCTGGCAGCGCTCCGAACTCACCGGCTACACGATCGGGCCGCCCACCGTCGCGGACTTCGACGGCGACGGCGAGCCCGAGATCGGTGTCGCCGGAAACGGCGTCTACATGGTCGTCGACACCGACGGCGCCACGATGTGGGGCAACACCACCCAGGACTACAGCTCGGGCTTCACGGGCTCGGCGGTCTTCGACTTCGAGGGCGACGGGATCGCAGAGGTCATCTACGCCGACGAGAACGACGTCTGGGTCTACAACGGCCTCAACGGCGAGGTGAAGCTGAAGGAGACGCGGCACTCCAGCGCCACCTGCAGCGAGTACCCGGCCATCGCCGACGTCGACGCCGACGGCCACGCCGAGATCATCTACACCTCCAGCTCCTACACCGGCACCGAGCGCGGCGTTCGTGTCATCGGTGACGCCAACGACAGCTGGCAGAGCGCGCGAGAGGTCTGGAACCAGCACGGCTACAGCGTCACGAACGTCGACGACGACGCCTCCATCCCCGCCTCGGTCGAGCCGAACTGGCTGCGCTACAACACCTTCCGCTCCGGAGACGTGCTCGCCGGACTGCAGGGTGAGCTTCCGGATCTCACCGGCACCATCGATGTCTGCGAGGTCCACTGCGACGAGGGCGAGGTCGTCGTCTGGGTCCAGGTCATGAACCAGGGCGTCGCTGATGTCGTCGACCCCTTCCCAGTCGGTGTGTACGCCGTGACGGGAGACGGCCACGTCCTGCTCGAGGAACAGACCGTAGAGGATGGTGTCCGCGCAGGGCGCTCCAACGACGCCATCGAGTTCCGCGTCGACATCACCGGTCTCGAGATCTACGCGCTCGTCGCCAAGATCGACGGCGGGGACGAGGAGCTCGGGCTGGTCTCGGACTGTAACGAGTGGAACGACGCGGCGGTCTGGGGTCAGTCGGTCTGCGAGTAGGTCAGTCGGTCACACAGAGCGGCAGTACGAGGATGCTGTAGTAGGCATCCAGGGCGATCGTGGCTTGCGTTGCGTTCATCTGACCCGGGGGAGACTCGGACACGATCTGTACGGGATCGTAGTGTTCCTTCATCACTAGGAAGGCCTTCGCACAGTCCTCTTCCTTGCCCCTGACCACGCGCTCGGGGGCCGAGTGGATGTGGGCGTAGACCTCTTCCGCTGATGCGAAGCGGCCCGGGACGCCGACCAGGCAGCCGAGGTCGCGAGGTGAGGCGACCACGCTCCAGAGCTGCCGGGTGATCCAGTCGGGGTCCTCCTGGCCTTCCGCGAGCTGTTGGACTCGGAAGCTGGCCATCTCGGCCTTGGTGCGATGCAGCTCCCTGCACCAGTCTGTGTCGGTTCGTACGATGCCCCCTTCGAGTTCGGCGTATGCTCGTGTGACTCCCCACAGGACCTCTGGGGTCAGCCCGAGGTGTGCCGCCCTGTTCCGCTCGTAGCTCTCTGCGGCGACGACGATCGCCTGGATGTGGTCGTCGACCCACTTGGACTGGTCGACGGTGATGAGCCCTCCGATAGAGGACGTCGCCATGGCCTCTTCGATGCGCCCCGCCGAAGCGTAGACCCTGGCCTCGTGGAGCAGCGCGAGATCACCGAGGGTCTCCGGAGAGTCCGGGCGAAGGGGGGTCTCCCCTGCTCCGCTGACCTCGACGAGGACGCGCACCTCTCTCGCCTTCCTGGGACGTTGCTCAGTGGGAAGCAACGCTCGATGGCACCGAAGAGCCCATCGCTCTTTTCGATTCGCCAGTCGACCGCGTAGCCGGTGAGCTCGAAGAGGTAGTGCTCCTCGTCGCGGAAGAGGTTCACGGCGCTTCGCTGGACCTCGTGCTCGCCCTGGTTGTCGTGCGCGGCGACCAGTCCGTGCTCGATCCACAGCCCATACGCCTCTTCCAGGAGCTCGGGGTAGCTGTCGTGGTGCTTCGGGAAGCCGTGCTTGCGGGCGTGAGCCTACATCTCGTCGTAGCGCTGGCAGTCCCGTCCAAGGTCGCCAAGGGCGTCCAGGCGCATCGCAAACGCCGCCAACTGCTTGTTGTCGTTCGGATCTTCTACCGTGGACCCAACGGCGTCGAGGACGTCGATCCTGACCTGTTCCCAGGCGGTGTACGCCGCCGCAGCGCGGCTCGCCGTGCGCTCCTCGAGCCCGGCCTTCAGCTCGGCGAGGGCGTCGCGGGGCGCCTGGTAGCCAGGGTCCAGCATCACGGCCGGGGACCAGCTGTACTCGGCGGCCGTCGAGTCGCCGAGAGACTGTTCGTGCGTGCCCTGGCCGAAGGCCGCGAAGGCCTCGAAGGACTCCGTCGGTGTCTGGACGATGACCTTGCGCCTGGCCGCTCCGCTCAACTCCAGCTCGAGGTCGTCCAGGAGGGCCTCGACGAGCTCCTTTTCCACCGCGACGAAGTCCGCCGGCGTGCCGTCTGCTGCCGCTGCTTCGAGGATGTCGCCGGTCTCGACCGAGACGACGCGTGCCTCGAGCAGGAAGCGACCCTCGATGATGGAGTAGGTGCCCACGACCACCAGGTCGGCGCCCAGACCGGAGCCCGCCATCTGGGCGGTAGCAGGATCCAGGTAGCCCTCGGTACCCAGCTCGATCTCTGCGAGCACGGCGTCGAGCCGGGTCCGCTCGACGAGGGTCAGGCCCTCGACCTCGGACAGGTCGGCGACGATCATGCCGGCCAGGGGCGCGCCGAGACCCTCGTAGCGCTCGCCGGCGGAGCCCTTCTCCAGGGGCAGGACCGCCAGGGTGGTAGCGCCAGCGAGGCCGAGGAGCGCGAGCACTCAGTCCGCTTCGAGGTCGAAGGAAACGGTCATGCGCTGGCCGACGAGCTCGACCCGGACCTGGTTTCGGTCCTCTGTCAACCGGTCGCCGATGGGGATGTCGACGACCTTCAGGAGCTCTGGCCAGGTCCGTCGGAGGCTGGACTCGATGCCGCGGCGGGCGCGGTCGTCGAGCTCGCCGATCACCGTCGCCGTGAGCTGGCCGTGGAAGCGCATGTAGTTGTTCAAGCGCGGAACGCGGAAGGCGCTGTCGTCGTGGAAGTCGATGGAGATGCTGGAGAAGTCCACGGCGACGCCGTGCTCCAGCAACACCTCGACGACGGTGCCGAGCAGCAGTCGGCGGAAGAAGTCCCACATGGGCTCACCCGTGGTTCGAGAGGAGGTTGTCGAGCACCCGGCCCCACGCCGCGTCGAAGTAGTCGATGTAGGCGTCCCAGTCTTCGCCGGTGCCATCGATCAGCTGGGTCAGGCGCAGTCCAGTCCTGGGGCCGCGATCCTCGAGCTCCAGGATGACCTGGGTCCGTGCGCCTGCAGCGCGCAGCCGCGGGATCGTGGGGGGTGCGTTCCACGAGAAGACCAACAGCCGCGGAGGCAACAACGCGAGGATGCGACAGCGCTCCGCCCCGCGCAGTCCAGGGGGTGCCTCGGGCATGAAGTACCACTCGTAGGCGCCCCCCACGCGCGGCTCCACCCAGGCCTCGGGCGGCCCCATCTCGCAGACCCCCGCGGCGGTGGTCCAGCTCGTCCACACGGCGTCGATCGCCGCGGGGACCTCGACCTGCTTGCCGATGGTGCGCACGCTCGGCTCCTCGGTCAGGTGCTGTATCTCGCCATGAGCGCGACGCGCTTGTCCCCGCCCTCGGTGTCCTGCTCGCCGACGATCTCGAAGCCGTGTCGTCGATGAAAGCGCAACGATCCTGCATTCATCGGCCTGATGTTGACCTCGCAGGTGGTGGGCAACAGCGGTTCGAGGCGGAACAACTCCTGGTAGAGCCGCGCGCCGAGCCCCAGCCCCTGGTGATCGCTGTGGACGGCGATGCGGTCGACATAGGCATGAGCGTCGAAGCGCTCCTCGAACCAGCGGTAGTTCAGCGAGCCGTAGGGCTCGCCCGGACCGAGCACAATGAGAAAGGCGGTGATCTCGGGTCCTCCGGCGACGAGGAAGTGACTGGACCAGCCGACCAGCTCGCGCAGGCGCCGCATGTCGAGGTCCCCGACCGCCGGCCGGTTCGACTGGTTGATGGCGAGGACCTCGTCGAGATCCTCGGGACTCAGCGGCCGGATCACCAGCCCTACATCAGCACGAAGCGGAGCCGCGTGAGGCCGATCTGGACCTCCTCGCCGCCGAAGAGCCTCGCGCTCTCCACGAGGCGGCCGTTCACCAGGGTCCCGTTGGTGGAGCCGAGGTCCTCTACGTAGAAGCTGTCACCGTTGCGGGTGATCTGTGCGTGGTTGCGGCTGACCTCGCCATCCACGGAGATCTGGAGGTCGTTCTTCCGCCCTCGCCCGATCGAGAAGTGGAGCTGGGCCGGGCCGATGGCGTGGGCCTGCTCGGAGATCTCGTCCATGAGGTGCGCCACCGCCGTGCCCGGCATGGGATCGATGGCCTCGCCGCAGCTCGCGCCCTCTGGTCGCTCGCCGTCGAAGCCTCCAAAGACGCCGGTCGGCTCCTCGTCGTCCCAGGTGCGGAGCCAGTCGTCGTCGCCCACCTCTGGGCCGTCGTCGATCGTGATCGCCTCTTCGGCGGCTCGGTCGGCGGAGAGCTTGGCCGCGAGCTTCGCCCACTCCGCCGGGTCGTCGTGTAGTTCACCCATGGTCTGAATCTACCGCGATCAGCGAGGCGATCGCCGTCAACGCGCTGTCGCTGGCCCGGGACAGACCGGCGATGTTGAGGAAGCCGTGGACGAGGCTGTCGAAGCGGACCAGCTCGACCTCGCCTCCTGCGGCGCGCATGGCCTCTGCGTAGGCGATGCCCTCGTCGCGCAGGGGGTCGAAGCCGGCGACGATGACGTGGGCCGGAGGGAGGCCCCCGAGCTGGCCATTGATGGCCGACATCCGCGGGTCCTTCATGTCCGCTCCCTGGGCGTAGGTGAAGGTGAACCAGCGCTTGAGCTGCTCGGTCAGCATCAGCCCCTCGGCGAACAGCGCCTTGCTGGGGTAGGGCCCGACGAAGTCCGTGCCGGGGTAGATGAGGAGCTGGCGCTCGATGCCCTCGACGCGCTGTGACAGTACGGCCGCGAGGTTCCCGCCGGCGCTGTCGCCCCCCACGGCGAGCGAGTCAAGGCCGAGGTCCTGGCACTGTCGCCACATGGCCTCGACGTCCTCGATGGCGGCGGGGAAGGGGTGCTCCGGGGCCAGCCTGTACTCCCCCGAGATCACGACACGCCCGCTGTCGCTGGCGAGGCGGCGACAGATGCTGTCGTGGGTGTCGATCGAGCCGATGACGAAGCCGCCCCCGTGGAAGTAGAGCAGCCCACGGCTCGCGGCCGGGCCGGGTCGGTAGATCCGCAGGCGACCCTGGTCCTCGACCGAGTGGAGCTCGACCCGTGCGGGGCCTCCCAGGCGAGAGCTGCGCCGGTAGCGCGCCCGGGAGAGCTCCGGATCGATGTCGTGGAGGCGCGGCATCCACTCCTGGGCGGCGCAGAGGACGTGCAGCTCCGGGTCCAGGCACAGGCCGTCGCGCTCCAGCGGGGTGACGACGCGGCTCAGGGCGCGGGTGAGACCGATGGTGATGGGGCGAAGCACGGCCGGCGAGTCTACGCTCTGGCAATGTTCCTGATCGGCCTTGCCTGCACCGACCCGGCCCCCCTCCCACGTGAACCCAACGAGCTGCCCGACGACGATCTCGACGTCACCTGGCCTGAGCGCCCGGAGGTCGACGCCCTCGTCCTCGAGGAGATGGAGCGGGCCCACATCCCGGGCGTCGCCGCCTGCACGCTCTCGGACTTCCAGGTGGACTGGTGCCAGGGCTACGGGTGGGCCGAGCTCGAGACGGAGACCCCTGCCACCGAGGCCACGCCTTTCTTGCTCGCCAGCGTCTCCAAGACCGTCATCGCCGTGACGGCGCTGGAGGCCAGTCGGGACGGCCAGCTCGCCCTCGACGCGCCATTGTCGGTGGGCTTCGCGGTCCAGCATCCGGTCGAGGTCGACCACGAGATCACGCCGCGCATGCTCGGGAGCCACGTCGCTGGCATCGTCGACAACTGGGACGTGCTCGAGGCCGACTACGTCCAAGGCGACTCGGAGGTGCCGCTGGGCCAGTGGTGCGAGAGCTATTTCGTCGAGGGCGGCGAGCGGTACTCGCGACGACGCAACTTCGGCGACGCCCCCGAGGAGAGCTACGAGTACTCCAACGCCGGGGCGACGCTGCTCGCCTACGGCGTCGAGTACGCGGTGGGGCAGGACTTCGCGGACTACAGCGAAGAGCGCGTCTTCGGCCCCCTCGCGATGGACGAGACCAGCTGGCACCTGGCCACCCTCGATGCCGAGCCCGCCATGCCCTACACCTACCGACAGGGCGAGTACGAGGCAGAGGGGCACTATGGCTTCCCCGACTACCCGGACGGTCAGCTCAGGAGCAGCGCTCGGGACCTCGGCGTCTTCCTCGAGGCGTGGGGCCGGGACGAGGACCTCCGCGAGATCGCCTGGTCCGGACTCGACGAGGACCAGGGCTTCGTCTGGTACCGCTGGGAGTTCGCCGGCGAGGAGATCTGGGGCCACAACGGCGGCGAGGTCGGGGTCGCCACGGAGATCGCGCTCTTCGACGACGGGCGAGGCTTCGTGGTCCTGCAGAACGGTGAGGGGCGCTGGGACTCGCTCTACAAGATCGAGGAGGCGGTCCTGGGGCTGTAGAACTGGGCTCCGGGTATCCTCCGTGGGTGTCCCTGCTGTGTCTGTTGGCCTGCGCGCCGGAGCTCCTCGCGCCGCCGGTCCTCGACAACCCCGTCCACGACTTCGATCACGACGGCTTCGCCGAGCTCGACGGGGACTGCGACGACGCAGCGCCCCTGGTGAACCCCGGCGCGGAGGAGCTCTGCAACGGCCTCGACGACGACTGCGATGGTCTCTCGGACGAGCCCGACGCCAGCGACGCCCGGACCTTCTGGCTGGACACCGACGGCGACGGCTTCGGCACCACCGCGGTGCCGGCCTGCTCCCAGCCCCCGACAGCGTCGATCCTGGCCGGGGACTGCGATGACGCGGACCCCGCCATCAACCCCGGGGCGCTCGAGTTCTGCAACACCCTCGACGACGACTGCGACGGCGAGATCGACGAGGAGGACGCCACCGACTGCTCCGTCTACTACGAGGACCTCGACGGGGATGGCTACGGCACACAGATCGAGGCCTGCCTTTGCGAAGCCACCGGGGACTTCAGCGCCACGTCCTCGGGCGACTGCGACGACAGCACGGACAGCGCCAGTCCCGACGCCGCCGAGGTCTGTGGAAACGGCCAGGACGACGACTGTGACGGGCTGTCGGTCAACAGCTGCTTCACCGACACGGTCTCCGCAGCGGATGCGGATCTGCGTCTCCGCGCAGAGGAGGGCGGGGACCGTCTGGGGCACGCCGCGGCGCTGGCGGACCTCGACGGCGATGGGGATCTCGAGGTCATCCTGGGGGCCGTGAACCACGAGGGCGCCGAGCCCCAGTCCGGTCGGGCCTACGTGCTCGAGGGCCCCATCCACGACAAGGCCTCCGGGGGGGTCGTCGATGTCGAGGCCGCCGAGTGGATCTGGGACGGCGCCGGCCTGAATCACCGCGTCGGCTCCTCGTTCGCGGTGTTGGACAGCGACGACGACGGCGTGTCCGAGCTGGTCGTTGGCGCGCTGGGCGCTGACGACAGCGGTGAGCTGGCCGGGGCCGCCTATGTCGTCTCGTGGCCACCCTCGGGCTCGGGAGCCATGGAGGACATCGCCGATGTCACCCTCCTCGGGCGAGGCGCCGAGGACAAGCTCGGAGGCTGGGTCTGTGGTCTCGGAGATGTCGACGGGGACGGCCTGGACGACCTCCTCGTCGGAGCCGCACGGGCGACCTACGACTTCGACAAGGAAGGCGCCGCGTACCTGGTCCTCGGTCCGCTCGATCAGGGCGGGGTCGCGGACGAGCTGTCCGCCCTCGTGCTCACCGGAGAGTCCGACAGCTCGGCACTCGGTTCCGCCATGATGCCTGCCGGGGACCTCGACGCCGACGGCCTCGACGACATCGTGCTGGGGGCGTACCAGTTCGCCGACACCGACAACGGCGCGGCCTATGTCATCTCGGGCACGGTTCGCGGGACCCATCGCGTCGGCGACGTCGCCCTCGTTCGCCTGCTCGGTGACGCCGCCGGCCAGCGCATGGGCGTGGGGATCACCGGCGACGTGGACGTGGACGGAGACGGCCAGGTCGACCTCGTCGTCGCTGCGTCCCGAAACGACGAGGCGGGAGAAGAGGCAGGCATCGTCTATGTCTTCCACGGTCCGATCACGGCCCAGCTCGACCTCGAGGAGGCGGACTCGGTGCTCTGGGGTGACCGCAAGAACCAGCGCGCCGGGGGCCTGCTGCTCAGCGCGGGCGACTTCGACGGCGCGGGGCCCGACGAGCTCCTGGTGCATGCCCAGAACGCCCTCTACCTCGTGCACACGCCGCTGTTGGAAGAGGACCTCGTCCGTGAGACCTCGACGATGATCGAGGGAGAGGACCCCGTGCACTCCTTCGGCTCCAGCGTCGCCCTCGGCGACCTCACCTACGACGGCGTCCCGGATCTGCTCGTCGGCGCCGAGTCCCACCCCGAGCAGGGCATGGAGAGCGGCGCGGCATACATCTTCCACGGGAGCACGTGGTGATCTGGATGTCGCTGTCCCTCGCCGCCCCCCTCGCCATCCACGGGGCGGGCGAGGCCGAGCGCGCTGCGGAGGTCCTCGGGGAGGCCGGGGCCGGAGACGTCGAGCTGCGCTCCTTTGCCGAGGTCGTGCCCCTAGGAGAGCCCCGGCTCGAGGGCCGAGGCGTGCTCCTGGTCTGTGAGGGCGAGACCACCCACCGCTACCAGGTGGAGACGGCGCTCTCCACGGCGGAGGCCCACCTCGCCTACGTGAAGTGGGAGGAGGCGCGCGCGGCGCTGGAGGAGGCGGAGGCGGCCATGCTCTGCCTCGCGGAGCCGATCGACGCGGCGACCGCGGCTCGCGTCCACTACCTCTTCGGCGTCACCGCTGCCTTCCTCGGCGACGAGGTGGAGGCGCGCTCCTCCTTCGCCCGAGCCCACGTGCTCCAGCCGGGGCTGGTCTGGGATACGCAGTTCCCGCAAAGCGGGCAGGATCTCTTCGAGCAGGAGGGTCTCCTCGTTGCCGAGCGGCCCTTCGTCGACCTGCTGGTCGTGCCCGAGCCCCGCGCTGCGAAGCTGACGGTCGACGGTCGACGGATCTATGCGGCCGGCCGGCGCGTGGAGCTGCGCGCGGGGACCCACATCGTGCAGGGGCCCGGCTGGACGGTCGAGGTCGATCTGTTCCCCGACTCGGCCCCGGTGTTCGTCGTGCCAGAGGCCATCGAGGACATAGGCGGTGACTGGCTGATCGACGAGGACGCCTGCCGCTCCCTCGACCAGATCGTCGACGCCCAGCCGCCCCTGTTCTTCGTCGCTGGGGACCAGGCCTGGATGAGGGACGGCGAGGGCTGGGAGGCCCTCTCGGACGGAGCCGCCGCGAGCTGCCTGGACCTCGACCCTCCGCCCACGATCGAGGGCTTTCGCCTGCCCCAGGAGGGTGCGCCTCGCGTGGTGGCGCTGGGTGGAGCCGGGGCGCTGGTCGGTGGTGGGGGCGTGGCGGTGGCCGGATACCTCGTGGCGGCGCGGGCTGCCCAGGGCGCTGACACCTGGGAGCACTACCAGGCCGCGAAGCCCACCCACGCTCGCGGCAGCGCCATGCTCTACGGTGGCGAGGCTGTGGCCATCGCCGGAGCCCTCGCCCTTGGTGGAGCCATCGTGGCCGACCGCACGGACCGGGTCCAGCTCGGGCCTGGGGGCCTGGTGGTGCCGTGGTGATCACCTGGCTGGCCTGTGCACCGCCGCTGCGGGCCCCAGAGGTCGTCGACAATCCCCACCAGGACTGGGATCGCGACGGCGTCACCGAAGCCGAGGGGGACTGCGACGACGACGATCGAGAGGCCCGTCCAGGGCGAGCGGAGACCTGCGACGGAAAGGACAACGACTGCGACGGCGACGTCGACGAGGACGACGCCATCGACGCGGTGAGCTGGTACCAGGACCTCGACGGCGACGCCTACGGCTTCGGCGAGCGCGTCGCCTGCGCCCCTCCTGCCGGCTTCGTGAGCCTCGGCGGGGACTGCGACGATCAGGACGCCACCCGCAACCCTGGAGCCGAAGAGGTCTGCAACGAGCTCGACGACGACTGCGACGGCACCGTCGACGGGGGGGCCGCCGACACCAGCACCTGGTACCGCGACGCGGACGAGGACGGCTTCGGGGGCGACGAGCTCTCCCTCGAGAGCTGCGAGGCCCCCGCTGGCTACATCGCGGAGGCTGGCGACTGCAACGACGACAGCGATCTGGCCTGGCCCGGCAACCCCGAGGTCTGCGGTGATGGCCTCGACAACGACTGCAATGGCCTGTCCTCCGAGCCCTGCCTCGGCGAGGCTCTGGAGGGCGCTCAGCGCATCGACGGCGAGGCCGGAGGGGACCACGCGGGGAGGGGACTGTTCGGCCCCGGGGACCTCGACGGCGACGGGCTCGACGACCTGCTCGTCAGCGCCACCGAGCACGACGGGACCGCGGCGCTCAACGCCGGCATGGTCTACCTGCTGCGCGGGCCGGTGAGCCCGGGGACGACCCTGGAGCAGGCGGACTGGACGCTGGAAGGGCTCGGAAAGAACGAGGAGACCGGGGCCGAGTTGGCCGCAGGCGAAGGCTGGCTCGCCATCGGGGCTCCTGGTGCGGATGTCGGGGATGGGACCATCGATCGGGCAGGGAAGGCCTGGCTGGTCCCTGCCGTGCCGGAGAGCGGGAGCGTGGAGGATGCGGCGATGCTCACCGTCGCGGGCCGGCACGAGAGCCAGCGGCTGGGCTCGGCCCTTGCCCTCCTCGACGACGACACCCTGGCCGTCGGAGCCGAGCGGACCTGGCTCGCCGAGCAGCAGCCGGGGGCCGTCTACCTCGTCGATCTCTCGCTCTCCGGCCTGATCGTGGCCTCTGAGGTGCCGCGGCTCGATGGCTACGGAGCCGGGTCCTACGCCGGCTCGGCGCTGGCCAGCGGGGACGTCGACGGCGACGGGCTGGACGAGCTCCTCGTCGGCGCCTGGGGCCGGAGCACCTATGGCTCCGCCTACCTGCTCAGCGGCCCATGGTCATCGGGACCCCTGACCGCGGGCTCCGAGCTCACGGGCTCCGAGGGCTCCGACTTCGGCTGGTCCCTGCTCATCGAGGACCTCGACGGCGACGGGCTCGGCGAGGTGGTCGTCGGCGCCCCCGGGGACGACTCCGTGTTCGTCGATGGTCACGCCACCCTCATCGGTGGCGAGGGCTTCGGCACGGCGCTGGGGCACGCCGACCTCGACGGGGACGGCGTCGATGAGCTCCTGGTCGGTGGTGCTGACTCCGCCTGGGTCGTCCATGGGCCGGTCTCCGGCGTGCTCGAGCTCCCATGGGGCGACAGCGGCGAGCTCGGGGCGCGCGTGGAGGGCCTCGGTGACATCGACGGTGACGGGCACGAGGACCTCGCCATCGGCGCTCCTGCTTCTGGCGACGCGGAGGAGGGCGCAGTGCTGCTCTTGCGCGGAGCCGCCGAGGGACTGCCGTGGTAGCGCTGGGGTAGCCTGCGCCCGTGGAGCGCCTTCCCCGTCGGCTCGCGGACAGCCGCTACGTCCTGCTCGATGTCCTCGGCGAAGGAGGCATGGCGGTAGTGTACCGGGCCCGCGACGAGGGGCTGTCCGTCGAACGGGCCATCAAGGTGCTCGACCCCGGGTTGACCTCCGGCCCGCTGCGGAGGCGCTTCGTCCTCGAGGCCCAGACCATGGCCGGGCTCGATCACCCGAACCTCGTCACGGTCCACGACGTGCACGCCGACGACCCGGTCTTCCTCGTCATGGAGCTCATGGCTGGCAGCGTCCACCGCTGGCTCGGAAACCACGGGCCGATGCCGCCGCGCATGGCGGTCCAGGTCACCCGCGCGGTCCTTCAGGGCCTCGCCTATGCCCACGCCCGGGGCATCGTGCACAGGGACGTCAAGCCCCAGAACATCCTCGTCTCACCGGGGGGGACGGCGAAGCTCACCGACTTCGGCATCGCCCGGGTCGCCTCGGCTCGCACGAGGACCCGGACCGGTGCCGTGATGGGCACCTATGCCTACATGCCGCCAGAGCAGCGGGCCTCGGCCAAGCACGTGGACCACCGGGCGGACATCTACGCCATCGGCGCCACGCTCTATGCGCTCGTCACGAACGACGAGCCTACGGATCTCTTCGCCAGCGAGTCCCACGCCCTCCGCTTCGAGGGTGTGCCCGAGCAGCTCCGCTCGGTCATCGTGGCTGCCTGTCGCTACGAGCCAGGGGACCGCTTCGCCGACGCAGAGGCCATGGACAAGGCGCTTGCGGTCGTCACGGCCGAGCTCCCCGACGTCCCCGAGGACACGCCACAGCTGTGGCGATGTGGGCCAGCCAGGCGGCACACGACCATCGACGACGAGGAGCACAGCTTCGACCAGCCGAGGGCCGCGGAGACCTGGCAGCCCCGGGCCGGGAGCGACACCCTGCCAGAGGCCCACACGACGGACGTGCCGATCACGGCTGCGCCGGAGTCCGCGCCGCGTGGTCCCCTGTTGGCAGGTCTGGCCTTGCTGATCGGAGTCAGCGGGGTGGCGGCGTGGAACTGGAGCCAGAGCCCCGAGCCGATCACGGTCGTCGTCGAAGAGCTCCCGGTCGAGACCACCGAGGTCGTACTCGACGAGCCCGAGCCCCCGGAGATCGCCGAGGTCGTCGAGATCGTAGAGATACCCCCAGCCGTCGCCGCCGTGGAGCCCGTAGTGATCGAGGAGGTCATCGAGCCGGTCTCCACCGACCCGGGGAGGCTGGTCGTGAACACGATCCCCAACGGCAAGGTGAAGGTCGACGATGGCGCTCGCCGTCCCGCTCCATGGCAGGGCGAGCTCTCCCCCGGAGACCACGTCGTGGTCATGGAGGCCTACGACGGCCGCCCACCCAAGACGGTGACCCTCCCGGTCCCCCCCGGCGGCGAGCTGGTCTACTGCTGGGACTTCAACCGCGAGGACCGCTGCGCCGGGTCGCCTTGACGAGGTAGTAGTGCCCATGCTCGAGCTCCTCGCCCGCATCGCGCTGCCTGCTACTGCGTTCACCATGGCCACCGCTGCCTTTGCCTGGCCGGCGCTCCGTCTCTACCGGCAGACCGGTCTGTTCGTGCTCACCGCCGGGCGCAACCGCGAGGGTGTGGAGCTCTTCGTACACGTCCTCTTCGTCGTCGGGCTGGCCATCTACATGGGCTTCGCCGGCGCCTACGGGGCCCTCGGCGCTTCCTACCTGGGCGTCGAAGCGCCAGGGATCATCCCGCTCGTCGCTGGCATCGGAGCCTGCGTCTGCGGGCTCGTCGTCGTCGTCGTCGCCCAGCAGCAGATGGGACAGAGCTGGCGGGTGGGCATCGACACCGAGGAGACCGAGCTCGTGACCAGCGGGCTGTACTCGGTCATCCGCGCGCCGATCTACCTGGGCATCCTCGTCATGCTCGCAGGGGTCGTCCTCCTTGCACCCCTCCTGGTGCTCGTCGCCGGCTACCCGCTCGTGCTCGGCACGCTGATGTGGCAGGCCAGGCGCGAGGAGCAGCACATGCGCTCCCTCCACCCAGAGGCCTTCGACGCCTGGGCCGCGAAGACCGGGCGCTTCCTACCCGGGATCGGGCGTCTCTGACCGGGCTCGCTGCAGCCAGGCCTCGGCGCTCTCTCCACGGCGCATCCGCGCCCTCGTCGCTTTTGTCTCCGGGGCCTCGAGCCGGCCGATGACGACCTCTGCGTCGCTCGGCGAGGTGCCCGTCAACAGCGCCGCATAGAGGCCCTCGTCGATGTGGAAGAGGTGGTCCTGCTCTGGGCGGCTCGCCTCCCGCAGGGCCGCGGTGAAGCCCTGCACATCAGCGGTCGTCTCGAAGACCACCAGGGTGTTGATGCCCCTGAGATCAGAAGACAACAAGGCCATGAGCCCCTTGTCGTTGCCCAGGCCGGTCACATCGTCCCTGCGCTCGACGTCGGTCTGGGCACGGGCGAGCAGCACCGCTCCGAGCCGGGAGTGAACGCGCCTCGCGACGATCCACGACAAGCCGAAGGCGACCGCCGCTGCGATGAGGACGGCCCGCTGACCCGGGCCCGCTCCGAGATCGACACCGCCCAGGCCAGCCGCGATCGCGATGCCCGCCAGCGCCGGCAGCACCAGCTGCAGTGCAAGGAACAGCGTCGCGCGGCTCTCAGCCATCGGGCGGGGGCTCGGTCTGGCCCCAGGTGTTGTCGCCCCAGCACTCGGCGTGCCCGTCGGTGGTGAGGGCGCAGGTGTGGCCGAGTCCAGCCTCGATGCTGGTGTACTCGCCGGGGATCGTCGTGGACTGCTTCAGGGCGTCCGAGCCCCAGCAGCGCGCTGTCTCGTCGTTCGCGAGCACGCAGGTGTGCTCGGCTCCGGCGGCCACCGAGAGGAAGACCCCAGAGGAGGTCGTCGTCTGGCCCTCGTCGTTGTTGCCCCAACAGCTCACGGCGTCGTCCGTGTCGATGGCGCAGCTGTGGCGCCCCCCTGCGGAGACCTCGACCCAGTCTCCTTCGGGCGCATCGGTCTGGCCGTCGGCGCCCTCTCCCCAGCAGACGAGCTGCTTGTCGGTGTCGATGGCGCAGCTGTGGTTGCTGCCAGCGGAGACCGCGGTGTAGGAGCCCTCTGGCACCTCGAGCTGACCCTCGAGGTCGCGCCCCCAGCAGGTGATGTCCCTGCCGTCCAGGCCGCATGTGTGCTCGTCCCCCAGGGCGAGGGCGTCGAAGCGGCTGTCATCGGGGGGCGAGGCCTGGCCGAAGAGATCGTCGCCCCAGCACGCGGGGACGCCGCCCACGACAAGGACGCAGACGTGTCGCAGGCCGCTGGCCACGAGCGCGAAGCGGCCCTCTGCGGGCGCGTTCGTGACCTGCCGCTCGTCCTCTTCCCTGCCGTCGTCCTCGATGCCCCAGCAGGTGATGCTGCTGTCTTCGCGGAGGACACAGCTGTGGTAGCCGCCGACGGAGACCTGCTGCACGTCGCCGCCGCAGGCCAGGAGGAACAACCAGCTCACGCCGGGAGTCTATCAATCAGCTCCGTAGTCACTCACCGGAGGCTATTGTCTGGACGTGTCAAGGCCGAGTCGTCGAGACCTGCTGCGTGGACTGGGCGCGACCGCTGCGCTCGTCTTCGCGAGGCCCGCCTTCGCCGAGGACAGCGCCTGGCAGGTGAGCTACTGCGCCTGCTCCGACCTCGACGAGGCCCTCGACCAGCTCGCCGAGGTCGAGGCGGTGCTCGGCGAGGACGTCGCTCGCCGCATGGGCGTAGTGCTCACATCCGAGCGCGCCTACCACGTCGTGCTTCCGGTGGAGGGGGGCGAGGCCAAGGCCGCGGCCATCGTGGAGCAGCACGACCAGGTGCTCAAGGAGGCCTGGGGTGCCGACGAGGCCCAGGCGACGCTGCTGCAGGTCCGAGTCGAGACCGAGCTCTACAACGTCAGCTACGGCCTCGGCCCGAACTTCGACGCGCTGAAGCGGGACTACGACCGCGTGGCGCGAATGCTCGGCACGGGGGTGGCGCGGGACCTCGTCATCGAGCGGACCCAGAAGGGCAACTACGCCCTGGTCTACAGGCGCTACGGCGACCTCACCTCGACCCGCCGGGTGGCCTCGAAGCACGACTCGCTGTTGCGCAGCGTGGGCGTGGACGCCTCGGTCATTCGCCACAAGAACAACGCCATCGTCTGGAGCGGCTCGTCCGCTGTCGTGCCGCGGGTCTCGGTGGTCGTCCCCGACCCCGCAGAGGACCCAACGCTGGAGACGCCCGCGCTGGAGGTGCCCGCTCTCGAGGTGCCCGCTCTCGAGGTGCCTGCTCTCGAGGTCCCGGAGTCCCTCGTCGAGCTCATCGCGATGGCCGCTCCGGACTCGGCCCTCGCTGCTTCCATCGAGGGCCACGTCAAGGCCATGCGCGGTAGCGGCATCGTGGCCAGCGACGAGCACACCAGCTGGCTGGTCTACGACCTGCAGGAAGACAGGCCGCTGGCGTCGATCAACGTCGAGGTCCCGCGGCAGTGCGCATCGATGATCAAGCCGTTGGTGGCGCTCGCCTACTTCCACCGCGTGGCGGCAGAGGAGCTGAGCTACGGCGACGACGAGAAGCTGAAGTTCGAGCGCATGATCCAGAAGTCCTCGAACAGCTCGACGGACTGGGCGATCGGAGAGGTTGGCGGCCCCGGAGCGGTCGACCGGCTGCTGGAGGAGCACTACAGCCACCTCTTCCCGCAGACAGAGGTCGTCGAGTACATCGGCAGCTCTGGTCGCACCTACCTGAACCTGGCCTCCGCCGGGGACCTCGGGCGCTTCCTCCGGGCGTTGTGGAGGGACGAGCTGCCGATGTCCAAGGAGCTCAAGCGGCTCATGAACCTACCCGGCCGCGACCGCCTCTTCGACGGCGCCCCGGCGATCCCGGTGGGCACCGCCGTCTACAACAAGACCGGCAGCACGGCCAGGCTCTGCGGCGACATGGGCATCCTCGTCGCCCACAAGCCCGACGGATCGAGCTGGGCCTACGCCATCGTCGGCATCATCGAAAAGGACTCCCGCACCTCGAGCTACACGAGCTGGATCCGCAACCGCAGCAAGGTCATCCGCTCGGTCTCGAACCTGGTCTATGTCGAGCTGAAGGACCTGGAGGGGCTGCTCTGACGGGGCCAGCGGAGCGGCGCGACCGTTCAGCTGCTACGGCAAGACCATCTCCAGCCTGAACCAGCCGTCTCCGAGCGCTCGGCAGTTGCTGTCGGTCCACACCCACTGCGCTCCGGTCCCCGTGATGTCACTGGGGGAGTGGCGACCGCGGCCGTGCCCCTGACCCTGAAGACCCTGCCGTCCGCGGACGACGATGACGGTGACGGCTTCGGCGCGCTCGACTGTGACGACACCGACGCCAGCGTCTTCCCGGGCGCCGACGAGGCGCCGGACTGGCTCGACAACGACTGTGACGGCGACGACGACTGCGACGGGTTGGTCGATGACGCCTGTGTCGGCGAGGTCTCGACCTCGATCGTCGGTGATCTCCGGCTCTCCCAGACCACCATCGAGAGCGGCCAGAGCCTGACCTTGTCGGTCTGGCTCGACGGGCCTGGGCAGCTGTTGTTCACCCTGCCGGAGGGCGAGACCATGGAGTCCGACTACGCCACGTGGACCGCACCGGCCGTGGAGGAGCCCACCAGCTTCGTCGTTGCGGTCGAGGTCTACCAGGACGGGGAGCGCACGGACTTCCGGACGGGCGAGCTCGGTGTCTGGCCTCCGGACACCCTCGCCGTGGCCGAGCCCGAGCTGGTCGAGGTCCCCTCCGGTTGCTCGACGAGCCGTGGACCAGCTGGCACGGTCCTTGTCATCGCCGGATTGCTGCTCGTCGTTAGAAACCGGCGATGCTCTTCGCACTGCTCGCCTGCAACGGCCCCCAGACCTTCCTGACCTACAACGCCGGCCTCGCGGTCGGCTTCGTGCCCGGCGCCGAGGATCGGGCTGCCAAGACGGCGGCCGCGGTCAACGGCGTCGAGGCCGACCTCGTCTGCCTGCAGGAGGTCTGGCGCTCCGACCACGCCGAGCTCTTCACGGGGGGCTGGGCCTCGACCTACGTGCCGGATGCCCAGCAGGACCTCGGCGATGGCGCCGCCTGCACAGAGGACGATCTGTCCAGCCTCGTCGAGTGCCTGGACGAGAACTGCTTGGACGTCTGCACCGACGAGCTCGTCGACTGTGTCTTCGACAACTGCGCCTTCCCCTTCCTCGGGCTCGAGACCGGCTGCCAGAGCTGCGTGATGGCGAACGTCGGCGGCGACATCGACGCGGTCACCGAGACCTGCCTCGTCGAGTCGACCACCTACGCCTACGACGGCAGCTTCGGCACGGCGCTGCTGTCCCCCCATCCGCTGGTCGGCGCAGAGGAGCACGTCTTCTCCAGCACCACGAACCGGCGCTCGGCGCTGCACGCCGTGATGGAGGGGCCCGCCGGAGACGTGGACGTCTACTGCACGCACCTCACGGCGGTCTTCGATCTCATCCCGTACACCGGCGACGCCGGCTCATGGGACGAGGAGCAGGAGGCGCAGGTCGCGGAGCTCCGGGACTGGGTCGACCAGACCGCCACCAACCCGGTCGTGATGCTCGGCGACTTCAACAACGGGCCGACGGACAACGTCAACAACTACAACGACCTGTCCAAGGGCTTCGACAACGCCTACCTCGAGGCCGGGCTGGACTGCACCTACTGCTCCGACAACCCGCTGAACTCGGAAGACAGCGAGGATCGCGTCATCGACCACGTGCTCACCCGGGATCTCGGCGGGGAGTTCGTCGCCGAGCGGACGCTCGACGCCCCGGTCGAGATCGAGTCCTGCGGGACCTCGTCAGAGGGCGCCTACTCGGACCACTACGGCGTCAGGGTCACCAATCAGTAGCGCCGCGCCGACCGCCGGCGCGCCGACCACCGGGACTTGGAGGCCAGGGTGGGCCCCCAGGCGATGATGGCGCTGTAGGCGACGCTGGCGATGACGCAGCCGGCGGCCACGCCGTAGATGTCCTCTTCGGGCGGCAGCGCGCTGGTCAGGATGAGGGCCGGGACGGCGCCTGCCACGAAGCCCCCGAGGGTGGCGGGGATCATCCAGGTCACGGCCCCTGCCGCCTGGATGCCGAAGGGCTGGCCGTTGACGATCCAGCTGCCCAGGCTCGCGGTCATCACCCCCATCGCCGGGATCGTCACCAGCCAGGGGTAGACGGGCAGGTTGGGGTCGGAGAAACGCCAGGCGGTGAGACCTACGGTGGTCGCGCTCATGGCCACGGCGGTCGAGAGCGCCGAGATCTCCCAGGTGCGGGCTGTCGGGAAGCGATCGTAGGAACCGGCGATCCAGCCGTAGCCTGTCGGCTCGTGGACGCCGAGATCGGTCGCGGCGGCCGTACTCATCGTGGCGAGAAGCGCTAGCATGCTCTCTCCACCTGCCGATCTCAGCCTACGCCCTTTCTGCAGGGGCTGTGACACTCGTTGGCGGATACTCCGCGGGCTGTGATGCTCCGGCTGTCATTCCTTGCCTGCGCCGCGAAGCAGGACATCGGACTCTCTGACGGCGAGGTCGTCGAGCAGTTCAAGGGACTCCACGCCCCGGTCTACGAGGTCTATGACCTCGCCGGCGATCGACAGGCCATCCACGAGCTGCTGAGCGACAGCTTCACCGGCGAGGCCCTGACCAGGGAGTACGTCGAGCACTGGACGACCCTGGCCCACATGGAGCGCGAGCAGACCTCGATCCGCGTGAAGAAGGTGGACTACGAGACGGTCGAGGTCCTCGAGCGCGCCCCGGGCGAGGTCCGGGTGGACGTGGACTGGTCCGTCGGCGGCATCGTGACCCACCAGGCCCACAAGCACCCCCGGGTGAATCGCTACCGCGCCGTCTACACGTTGCGAGAGACCCCGGACGGCCTGCGCATCACCGCCACGCGCATGCGCAACCTCGAGCGCATCAAGAACGTGCTCTCGACCACCGACGACGAGGGCTTCCTGCTCGACGAGCTCCCCAGCGGCGGGGGCGGCTTCATGGATCCCCTGGACCTGCTCGAGCTCATGGAGGGGGAGTGATCCGGGCTCGGGAGCTCCGCTTCTCGTACCCGCAGCGACCCGGCGAGGAGCGCTTCTCGCTTCACCTGCCCGCCTGGGAGGTGGCCGCTGGTGGTCGCGTGGCGCTCTTCGGACCGAGCGGCTGCGGCAAGTCCACGCTCCTGAACCTCGTGGCGGGGGTCCTCTGTCCCGACGCAGGCTCCCTGAGCGTCGCCGGCTCCGACCTCGCGGCCATGTCCGAGGTCGAGCGCCGGGCCTGGCGCATCAAGAAGATGGGCTTCGTCTTCCAGGACTTCCCGCTCGTGGACTACCTGCCGGCGGAGGAAAACGTCCTGCTGCCCTACCGGCTGAATCCGGCGCTGTCCCTCGACAGCGCGGCGCGCGCGAGAGCGAGGGATCTGTTGGGTCTGCTGGGCATCGGCCAGATGACCCGCCGTCGCCCAGGCGAGCTGTCCCAGGGCGAGCGCCAGCGCGTCGCCATCGCCAGGGCGCTCGTGACGGAGCCCTCTGTGCTGCTCGCCGACGAGCCGGCGGCGGGCCTGGATCCCGAGTGCACCACCTCCTTGATGGACCACCTCGACTCGCTCTCAGAAGACTTCGGGCTCACGCTCTTGCTCGTCACACACGACCCGGGCCTGCTCGAGCGCTTCTCCTCGCGGCTGGCCGTAGAGGAGCTGCGGGCGTGATCCGCCACGCCCTCTTCCTGGCCTTGCGGTACCTGGCCTCGGCGCCGGGTCGCACGGTGGTCCTCGTGCTCGGGACGAGCGTCGCGCTGTTTCTGCCCCTGTTCACGTGGCAGGCCTCGCAGCTCATCGAGGACACCCTGATGGCCAGGGCGGAGTCGTCGCCGGTGCTGGTGGGCGAGAAGGGCAACGAGTTCGATCTCACGATGACGGGCCTCTACTTCCGGGGCCAGGTCAAGGAGACCATCCCCAGCGCCAGCGTCGAGCGGGGCGCCGAGGCCGGGATCGCCGTGCCGCTCTATGTCAGCCACAGCATCGGCGGTTCCCCGCTGGTGGGCACATCGCTGGACTACTTCAGCGCTCGGGACCTGGAGCTCTGGGATGGCCGCAAGCCGGCCCTGTTGGGCGAGATCGTGGCCGGGTGGGAGACCGCCGCCGCCTTCAACATCCAGGTCGGCGACAGCGTGCGCTCGGACCTCACGAACCTCTACAACATCGCCGGCGCCTACCCGATCCTGCTCGAGGTCGTCGGCATCCT
Source organism: Myxococcota bacterium (assembly GCA_036012755.1). GTDB lineage: Bacteria > Myxococcota_A > UBA796 > UBA796 > CAJQPC01 > JAAESX01. Next base: position 250,961 of record DASCPX010000070.1, read on the forward strand.
GGAGCCGACCGGGACCCCCGACGACCACGCCTTCTTCGCCGATCTCAAGACGACCTGGGTGCTGGACGGGCACCTCCACGGCCACGAGGAGGTCACCCTCGACAACTCCCTGAACCGGGACGCCGGCACCGGAGAGAACCTCGAGGCCACGGCGGCCATCTTCATGATCACGGAGGTCACGCCAAGGAACCGCGCCTCCTTCCACTTCCACGGCGACACGGGCCACCTGCCGATCTCGAGCGTGCTGGTCTTCCCCGATGACCAGCAGGCCCACGACCTGCTCCTGGGTGACTACGCCCTCGACGAGCAGCTCCAGGCCGTCCGTCCGGTCACCGTCGTGCGCACCATCCTCGGCATCGTCCTGCGGGTGCGCGAGGGAGCCACCGTCTACTTCGCCGCGGTCGCCGTCTCGACGCTGGCCTTCTTCGCGCTGGTGCTGGTGCTGTCGTTGCGGCTGCGGCGCGCCGAGCTGAGGCTCATGGAGCGCATCGGCTGCAGCCGCGGGACCGTCGCTTCGATGGTCGCTGCGGAGGTGTTGCTGGTCGTGGGCGCGGCTGCTTTGGTGGCGATACTGAGCACCTTCGGAAGCCTCACCTTGCTGGAGAGTGTCCTGTGATCGCCTTGTTGCTCGCATGCTCCGGCGACCCCGAGATCACGACCGCTCCGGAGCCCGCCGGGCCGCTGACCGTGAGCACGACCGACTGGCCGGCCCACTACCTCGTCGAGCGCATCGGTGGACAGCACGTGAGCGCGACCTGCATCCTGCCGGCCGGAGAGGACCCGCCCGCCTGGCAGCCTCCTGGCGAGGTCGTCGCCGCCCTCGCGGACGCCGACCTCATCGTCACCAACGGCGCTGGCTTCTCTGCCTGGATGGCGACCGCGAGCCTGCCCTCGGCCAAGGTGGTGGAGACCGCCACCGCCGTGGAGCTCATCGAGTTCGCCGGGGCGACCCACAGCCACGGGGTCGAGGGCGACCACAGCCACGCCGGCATCGACCCCCACACGTGGTCGGACCCCCAGAGCTATGGCCTCCAGGCCGGCACTGTGCGGGACGCCCTCACCGGCGTCGATCCCGCCCACGCAGAGGCCTACGCCGCCAACACCGCTGCGCTGCTCGCCGAGCTGGAGGTCCTGGACCAGTCCCTCGCGGTGGCCACTGCGGACCTGGTCGAGCTGGAGATGGCGGCGAACCATCCGGCCTTCAACTACCTGGCCAGGCGCTACGACCTGTCGATCCAGAGCTTCGACGTCGAAGGCGAGGCGCTGGGAGCCTGGGCCGAGGGGCGCGAGGACCCTGTGATGCTCTGGGAGACCACACCGGGTCTCGAGATCGTGGGTCTTCGCGACGTGGAGCTCGACCCGCTGGAGTCCGGCGAGCCCTACGACTACCTCGCGCAGGCCAGGGCCAACGTCGTGGTATTGGACGGCATCCTGTGAGCTTCGTCCTCATCAGCCTGGCCCTCGGCGCCGACCTGGAACGCCCGGTCCTGGGCCAGTACGCGCCGCAGCCCCGAGCGCTCTGGCTCCACGGGCCGGACGGACCCGGGATCCCCGACGAAGGCTACGAGTACGACGAGCCCGGCAACGGCCTCGGCTGGATCGCGCTCGGGCTCGCCGCTGGGGCCGGAGGGACCGCCATCGCCATGCGTCAGTCCCGCCTCGCGATGGAGGACGCCACCTGCCGCTACGACCTCGATCAGGCCTACACGAAGAACAAGCGGCGGGGCTACTCCACCTACGGACTCCTTGGAGGCGCCGCGGTCTTCCTGGGCCTGGCGATAGCGTTCTGATGGCCCTGTTGCTGCTCATCTTCGCCTGCATCCAGCACGACCTCTACGAGGATCGCGTCGACGAGGTCGACACATGCGACACCGGCGGCGAGCTCGTCGAAGAGGCCGACTGAAGGAAATCGAGGGGATCAAACGTATTTCCAGTGAGAACCACTCGCGGGTCTGACCTGTGAGACCACGGAGTACGCCATGACCCGCATCCATCAGCCCAACGAGATCGACCTCTTCCTCCGCCGCATCGTCGAGGACAAGCGCAGCTCCCGCCTCTTCCTTCCGGGTGGCGCGGTGGTGGAGGGCCGCCTCGGTCCACCTGAGGCACACCGGATGATGGCGTTCTCCACGGAGAGCGCGGTCGTACCCCCGCGGACCGGCGCCTCGGTTCGGCTCGAGGGAGGCTGCAACAGCGGCAGCTACGAGGCCGTGACGGACCTGCTCGGGATCGACGAGATGGGCTGGCTGGTGCTGGCGACGCCGACCTCGCTCACCCTGGTCGAGCGCAGAATGGAGCGCCGCCGCGCCGCGGTGTCCGGGATGTCGCTGTCCATCCACCTGAGTCACCGCTTCTACAAGGCGGTCCTGCGGGACGTGTCCCAGAGCGGAATGTCCTTCTCCCTCTGGAGCCTGCCGCTGGAGGTCAAGCCCGGCGCCCGGCTCCAGTGCACCCTGGACCTTCCCCTGATGCGCGGCATCCCCGTCGTCGTCGAGGTCGCCGCGCTCCGCGGACCGATCGCCGGGGCTCGCATCGTGGCGATGCCCGAGACGGCCCGAGTCGCCCTGGTCGGCTTCGTTCGAGGCCCTGCCGTCGAGCGCCGGCTCAACGAGGTGTCGCTCTACTGATCTTCGCGCACTCGCTTGCGTGACGCCTTGCGCTCGGACCTCGCGCGCTTGGCTTGGAGCCGCCTCTGCTTCGCCCCCCTGGAGATCCGGCGCTTCTTGCGCTTCGGTCGGATCACCAGGGCCTCGCGGACCAGCTCCGCCAGGCGCTCCCGGGCGAGCTGGCGGTTTCGATGCTGACTGCGCTCGCTCTGGACCGCGACCTGGAGGAGACCGCCAGCCCTGATGCGGCTCGCGAGGTTGCGGAGCAGGCGCGCCTGCTGGGCCTCGTCCAAGGCGGAGGAGCCCTGGACCCGCCACTGGAGCTGCACCCGCGAGTTGGTGGTGTTCACGCCCTGGCCGCCGGGCCCACCGCTGCGCGAGGTGAGGACCCGGAGCTCGGCGCCGGGGATCACCAGGGTGTCGTCGATGGGGAGGTCGGCTTCCACGGCGCCAGGGTAGTCACGGCTGGCTCGGGGGCGAACCCGCTCAGGGCTTGTCGACGGTGACCGAGAACTCGCGCATGGCCTCGTCCCGGGTCCAGCGACCCTCCTGCGCGAGGTCGAGGTCCTTGGCCTCTCCGAGCAGGACCTCGGCGGTCGAGGCGGTCACGGTCCAGGGCTCGACCGCGCTCGCGCCGCCGCTGTAGACCATCTTCTCCTCGGCGTAGCCGGAGTTCTGGATGACGACCGTGTAGCCGCCCGCGGGGAGATCGCTGCTCGGGATGTCGAAGCCGACGAGGTAGAGGAAGAAGCCCTCCGCGGCCTTGCCGTTCATCTCGTGGCTGATCGGCCGCCAGGTCACGTCTTGGACCTCGCCGTCGATGCTCACGCTCAGGGTCGAGGCCATGGTGTCCCAGGTGGCCTCGTTGTACTTCTTGACCTTGAGCTTCTTGATCGGCCCCGAGTCGTCCTCTGAGACGCCGATGCCTCCGAGCACCACGGGGATCGGGACCTCGAGCACGACGAGGCCGACCAGGACTGTCTCGGACGCCTTCACCTGGGTCCGGAGGCTGTACTCGTCGGTGTTGAAGGGGTGGGCCAGAGCGCTCGCGACGAGGAGGATCATGCTGGTCGCGTCAGGCTGAAGTAGGCACCCTCGGGCTTTCCGCTGCGGTAGGCCGCAGAGATGATGAGGTCCCGGCTCACTCGCCGGACCACGTCCTTCATGTTGCCGTAGACGAAGCGGTAGGGGAGCTCCAGGTTCGACGCCACCGGCGGCCAGTCACCCGGGGCCTCGTCGGGCTCCCAGGTGTAGTCGAAGACGAGCTGCTCGCCGTGCTGGTCCCCGTCCACGCGGACCAGGAAGTGACCGGGTCCGCCGAACCACGCGGCGAGGCCGCTGTTCACGTTGTAGCCCTGGACGCGGGCCCTGTGATCGGCGAAGGCCTTCGCGAAGTCGTTGAAGGCAGGCAGGCTGTTCCGACCCGCCCAGGTCTGGGCCTCGCCCTCCGGTGAGAGGAAGAAGTTGGGCTCCACGTCGCGCCCCTCGGACTTCCCGTAGAGGACCTCCATGTCCTTCTTCTTCAGCGAGCGCATCCACTCCAGCCGCTCGCTCGACGTGGCCGCATCCAGCGCGGCCTCGATGGCCTCGATCTCGGCGGCGTCGGGTCGGGGGATGGGCATCGGGCCTCCAGTGTCGCTGGCTATCCTGTCCATGGGAGGCCCTCCATGTGGCTGTTGTTCATTGCCTGTAGCGGAAAGACCCCCGAGGCCGGAGGACCATCCGACGACTCCTCGACGGACTCGCAGCAGCTCGACGACACGGCGCCGGTGGTCGGTGGCGAGGACTTCGCGCTCTTCACCGGCGGCGCGGAGCTCGAGGTCTGGTTCAACGATGACTACGATCTGCCCGAAGACAGCGACGAGGGCTGGTCGCTCGGCGAGATCGGCGACTGGACGGCGCTTGCGGACTTCGACGGCGACGGCCTCGACGACTTCTGGCAGATCGAGGACACGGCGGCCAAGGTGCGCATCTACATGAACCAGGGCGGGAGCTACGAGACCGAGCCCAGCTTCGAGCCCACCTCCGGTGTCGGCCAGAAGCGTCCGGCCATCGCCGGAGACTTCGACGGCGACGGTCGCGCCGACATGATGCTGCTCAACACGACCTCTGGCCGGGCCCTGACCTTCCTCAACGTCACGGGCGGCTTCGACACCGACAACAAGATCTCCACCGCCACCAGCCTCGGCGCCTCAGGCGCCTTCGCCGCAGCCGACATGGACGGCGACGGGACTGACGACCTCGTCCAGCTCGCCGGCAGCGACGTCAGCGTCTGGAGGGTCCAAGACGGCGTCATCGACGAGAGCGCCGCGATGCACGAGCTGAACCTCCCGGGCACGATCCAGGCCCTCGGCATCGACCTCGACGACGACGGCATCTCCGAGCTCGCCACCTGGTCCGGCTCGACCCTGTATGTGCACGGCAACGACGGGAGCGCCATCGACGACGCTCCCAGCCACGAGTTCTTCCTCAACACTTCGGGCTTCGCCCTGTCCGGCGAGGTGCGCTGAGTTAGGCGGGCGCGGTGGACGCCCTGTTCGCTGCCCTCCGCGAGGCCTGCTCGTCCCACATCTGGGACCAGGGCGTGCGCTTCTTTCGTGCCGACGTGGTCGTGGGCCAGGAGGCCGACGACGAGGAGATCCGGCTGCACGTTCGCGTCGGCGGCCGCCCGGTTCCCTACGAGGTCCACCTCTGGCCCCAGGACGAGGACTGGTCCTGCGACTGCGGCCACGAAGAGGGCTGCTCACACGCTGTCGCGGCCATGCTCGCGATGCGAAAGGCGCTGGCCGAGGGCAAGGAGCTGCCCAAGCCAGAGGGTCACGGCTCCTTGCGCTACCGCCTGCTGCGCGACGGCAGGACCCTCCGGATCCGCCGGGAGATCCGGCGAGGCGACACCATCGAGCCCGCGCCGAAGCTGCTGTCCCAGGTCCGCGGGCTGAACCTGAGCGCAGAGGACCTGGTGATCGACGAGGTCATGAGCCTGGGTCAGCACCCGATCCCGGCGACCGGATGGCGGCGCATCCTCAAGGCCTGGGCATCCGCCGGCTCCAAGGTGCTCCTCGACGGCCCCGTCGAGGTGAAGCAGGAGCTCATCACGCCGGTCGTCATCGTGAGCGACGAGGGGTCGGCGTTCCGGGTCAGCCTGCATCGGGACGGTCGCGTCGACGAGCGCTTCATCGGCGGTGTGGGTCGCTGTGGCAGCGTGCTTCATCCCCTCGGCGACGGCGGGCTGACCCCATCTCAGCGGCGCCGGCTGGCCGAGGGCATCGTCTATCGACCAGAGGACGCCGGGCTGCTTGTCAGCGAGGTGCTCCCGCGCCTCCGCCAGCAGGTCCGGGTGCGCCTGAAGACCTCGCGCCTGCCAGAGGGCGAGGCCGAGCCCCCCCGCCTGGTCCTGAGCCTCGACGACGGCGAAGGCAGGCTGGATCTGCGTCTGGACATCGTCTACGGCGACCCGCCCATCGCTCGGGTCGAGGCGGACACCCTGGTGCTGCTCGGAGGTGGCGTGCCCTTGCGGGACAAGCTCCGCGAGCAGGCGCTGATCCGCGAGGTCGAGGGTCTGCGCCTGCCCATCGGTCGGGACTGGAGCTTCGAGGAGGAGGACGCGCTCCAGTTCGTGCGCGCCCGGCTGCCCGGCTATCGCGGCGCGGTCTCCGGCTCGGCAGGGCGCTTCTCCGTTCGCACAGAGGCCGCCTCGGTTCGCCTCGTGGATGGCCGGCTCGAGAGCGACGCCGACCTCGATCGGCTCGTGGACGCCTGGCTCGAGGGCGAGGCCCTGGTGCCCCTGGCCGACGGCACCGGCTACGCGCCCCTGCCCATCGACTTCATGGGGGCCCACGGTCACCTCATCGCCGACCTGGTCGCCGCTCGAGACACCGATGGCTCCATGCCCCGCCACGCCCTCCCGGCCCTCGCCGAGCTCTGCGAGGCCCTGGATCACCCCCCCCCACCGGAGCTCTCCGAGCTGCGCCAGCTGCTGTCGGGGGACTGGCCCGAGGAGGAGATCCCGGACACCGTGAAGGCCACCCTGCGGCCATACCAGGTCGATGGCTTCCGCTGGCTGCGGTTGCTCATGAGCGGGGGCCTCGGGGGCATCCTCGCCGACGACATGGGCCTCGGCAAGACCCTGCAGGCCCTCTGCGCCATCACAGCAGAGGGGGGCCGCAGCCTCGTCGTCGCCCCGACCAGCGTCATCGGGAACTGGCTCGCCGAGTGCGAGAAGTTCGTCCCCCACCTGAGCACCTGCCGCTTCCATGGACCCAGGCGCCACCTGGACGTCTCGGCCGACGTGGTCGTCACGAGCTACGCGCTGTTGCGTCTGGATCCATCTCTCCGCGAGCAGCGGTGGACCACCGTGGTGCTGGACGAGGCCCAGGCCATCAAGAACCCCGAGTCCCAGACCGCCCAGGCGGCCTTCCGGCTCCAGGCGAGCCACCGCCTCAGCCTCACGGGGACCCCCGTCGAGAACCGCCTGGACGAGCTGTGGTCACAGCTGCACTTCGCGATGCCGGGCATCCTCGGTGGGCGCAAGGCCTTCGGCGATCGCTACGCCCGTCCGGTCGAGCAGGGTGACGCGCGCGCCGCGAAGGCCCTCCGTGGGCGCATCGCCCCCTTCGTCCTGCGCCGGCTCAAGACCGAGGTCGCGTCTGACCTGCCTCCCCGTACAGACCTCGTGTTGCGCTGCCCGATGCCTCCAGAGCAGCGCCAGATCTACGACGGGGTGCACGCTGCGGCCCGGGGGGACCTCGCGCGTCTGCTCGGCGACGGCCGCGCCCTCGAGATCCTCGAGGTCCTGCTGCGACTGCGCCAGGCGGCCTGCCACTCGCGGCTGTTGCCTGGCGACCGGCCGGACGTCAGCGGCAAGCTCGACGTGCTCGTCGACAAGCTCGAAGCCCTCGCAGAGGCAGGCCACCGCTGCCTCGTCTTCTCCCAGTGGACCTCGCACCTCGACCTCATCGAGGAGCGCATCGGCGGGCTGGACCCCTTGCGGCTGGACGGCTCGACCCGGGACCGGGACGGGGTGGTCGCCCGCTTCCAGGCCCCGGACGGGCCGCCGGTCTTCCTGCTCTCGCTCAAGGCTGGCGGGACGGGGCTCAACCTGACCGCCGCCGACTACGTCTTCCACGCGGACCCCTGGTGGAACCCGGCGGTCGAGGACCAGGCCATCGACCGCGCCCACCGCATCGGCCAGGACAAGCCGGTGGTCAGCGTGAAGCTCATCTCAGAGGACACGGTCGAGGAGCGCATCCTGGCGCTGCAGGAGAAGAAGCGCGCGGTCGCCAAGGCCGTGCTCGGGGACGGCACCGTGGCCGCCGGGCTCACGCGCGAGGACCTGCTCGAGCTCCTGCGCTGATCAGCGCGCGCAGCGGAAGCCGATGAAGGCCCGCGAGTCCGTCTTGCCGACGTTCGTCGAGATGCCGCCGTCGCTGCGGCGCCAGGCGGGCTTGCCCTGGTTCTGGCGGTACTCGTGCCAGGCCACCTTCGTCGAGTTCTCGTCCCAGGTCTGGGGATCGGCCTCCAGCGCGGCCAGGCCCCCGCGGCCCGAGCAGTAGGCCTTGGCCGCTGCCCAGCTCACGTTGACCACGGCCTGACCTTCCTTCCCAGCGGGTGGCGTCGTGTCCGTCCAGCCCTTCAGGTAGTTGCCGTCGGCCTTCTTGTTGTCGATGGCCTGGTCCTGCTGCCAGTCCGGGTGGCTGCCCAGCCAGCTCGCGAACTGGGCGTAGCTCACCGCGGCGGCCGCGCCGGTGCTCGCGTGCCCCTTGTTCGGGTCCTTCACCAGACCATCGCCTCCGCCCAGGTTCGGGAGGTGCTCGACCTCGATCGGGACCTCTACCTCGACGGCCCCCTCGCCCCAGTCGATCACCAGCTCCTGGGACCAGCTCGCGCAGTGCTTCGGGCAGTCCGGCCAGCAGCCGAGCTCAGCCTCCTCGCACTTGCCGGCCTCGACGATCAGGGTGTGTCGTCCCGGCAGCAGTTCGCCGAGCTCGACGGGGTCCCGACCCACCTCGACGGAGAGCTCGCCGACGGTCGCCTGCGCCTTCTTCGTCTCCGGAGTCGACACCAACAGCGCTCGTGGGGTGGGTGCCGAGACGGTGATGGTCGCGGTGGCCAGCCCCTCGCCCTCGCCGAGGTCGAAGCTGGTGCTCTGGACGCCGCACCAGCTGGCTTCGTCCGTGCAGTCCAGCCCGACGCGGGCCTCGACGAGATGCTCCCCGAAGTCCAGCTCTCCGAAGCTCCAGACGAGTCCCTCGGCGGTGCCCGGACGACCGTCGACGGTGACCGAGACGGGTGTGTCCGCAGACACCCCAGCGACGACCACGTCCAGGGCCCGGGTTGTGACAAGAGGCTCAGGCGTCGGCTGGCTGAAGTACCAGGCGGTCGCCCCTGCCAGACCCACGAGCGCCAGCGCCCCGAGGACCACTGGAGCCTTCGACGGCGGCTCGGGCGCCTGCGCCGGTGGCTCCGGGGCCTCCTCGGGTGGGGCCGAGGGCAGGATCCCCCCCGGAGGACGCTCGTCCTCGCGAGCCAGGATCTTCTCGCGCACCGCCTGCAGGTCCTCTACGTCGGGGATCATCGTGTCGGAGCTGTCCTCCATGCCCGGGTACCAGGTGGCAGAGGTCGGACGGTGCTCGGGCTCGTCCCCGAAGATGTGTTCCGGGTCGATGTGTTCGGTGTCGAGCTCGGCGAGGGCGTCGAGCACCTCCTTTGCGGTGGCGAGGCGCTCCTCTGGCCGGCTGCGGGTCATCGCTCGGATGAGGGCGCGCAGCGCCACCGGGAACTGGACTCCCGGGTCCAGGGGAGGGTGGTTCTGCTTGGCGATCATGACCTGCAGCGCCTTCTGGCGGCTGGTCCCGACACCGGAGATGGGGAAGCCGAAGCGGCCCGTGATGAGCTCGTAGAAGACGACCCCCAGGGAGTAGACGTCCCACTTGATGGGGTCGAGGTCGTCCGGGTCGATCCACTCGGGGGGGGCGTAGCTCACGGAGCCGAAGTTCTGGCCGGACTCGGTGATGGTCTTGCCGTCCTGCTCGGTGGCGATGCCGAAGTCGACGAGCTTCAGCTGGCCACCGCCCTCGACGATCATGTTCGAGGGCTTGATGTCCCGGTGGCGGATGCCGTGGTCGTGCATGTAGACGAGCGCGTCGGCGGCCTGCACGAAGAGCTTCAGCGCGTCCTCGAGCTCGATCCGGCCCTCGTAGATGCGCTGCTCGAGGTTGTCCCCCTGCACGAACTCCATCTCGAGGTAGGGCAGCTCGGCGTCCATGCGCACGTTGCGGACCTTCACGATGTTCGGGTGATCCAGCGCGAAGAGGATCTCGGCCTCTCGAACGAAGCGCGCCTTGGCGCTCTCGAGCCGGTTCAGCGAGGGGTCGAGGACCTTCACCGCCGCGAGGATCCGCTGCGCCGAGCGGTTGTGGCAGCGGTACACCGAGCCCATGCCGCCCTGTCCCAGTGGCTTCTCCACCACCCAGATGTCGATCTGGTCCCCGGGCTGCAGCAACGCTCCTCCGGCGGGGAGGATAACCGGCAACAACGATGCGTATCGTCACCTGGAACATCAACTCGCTGAAGGCGCGACGAGAGCACGTCATCGGCTTCCTCGACGCGGTCTCGCCGACCCTTCTCTGCCTGCAGGAGCTGAAGCTCCCCGACTCCCAGATCGACCGCGAGCTCTTCAGCAGCCGGGGCTACCACCTCGTCACGCACGGGCAGCCGACCTACAACGGCGTCGCCATCGCGTCTCGCCTGCCGATGAGCGACGTGATCGTTGGCCTGCGTGGAATCGAAGAGGACCACAGCCGCGTCCTTGTCGCGACGGTCGACGGCGTCGTCTTCGTGAACCTCTACTGCCCCCAGGGACAGCGCGAGGACAGCCCGGCCTTCGCCTACAAGTTGCGCTTCTACGACCACCTCATCGAGTGGATCGCAAACACCTTCGACCCCCAGCAGCCGCTGGTCGTCACCGGTGATCTCAACGTCGCCCCGCGCAGCTGTGACGTCTTCGATCCCTTCGAGTGGGCCAACGTGCCGACCTTCCATCCAGAGGAGCACGCGCGCTGGCAGAGGCTGCTCGACTGGGGCCTCCACGACGCCACGGAGGACTGGCTCGAAGAGGGCGCCTACACCTTCTGGGACTACCGGCAGCGGTCCTTCGACCGCAACCTCGGGATGCGCATCGACCACTTCCTCGTCACCCGGCCGGTCCTCGAGTGCGTGCAGGGTGCGCTGGTCCACGTCGAGGAGCGAGCCCGGGAGCGCGCCTCGGACCACGCGCCGCTGGAGCTCATCCTGGGTCGTTGACGGCGGGGTCGAAGACCGCGATCTCCCCAGCGACCCCCATGCGCGGCGGCAGGCCCGTGTACCAGTTCCCGCAGTGCACGTACTGCTTGCCGAACCAGCCCTGGTCGCGCACACCGAAGAGCCGGAGCATCGAGGCGTTGAGCCCGAGCATGTTCCCGGCCACCTGCCCGCCGTGGGTGTGGCCGGAGAGCACCAGGTCGAAGCGGGCCTCGTCGACCCAGGCGCCCAGGCGAGGGTCGTGGGCCAGGAGCACGGCGAAGGACTCGCCTCGGGGGCACTTCTGCAAGGCCGAGGCGAGCTCCTCGCGGGCGTTTTTCCAGTGGAAGTTCACTCCCGTGACGTGGAAACCACCGGACTCGATGGCCTCGTCGACGAGGAGCTTCACGCCTCGCTCTGCGAGGGCCTCTCCAAGCTGCCAGAGCACGGGCAGGTCGTGGTTGCCCGGGCAGCACACCACCGGCGCCTCGATGCGGGCGAGGGCCTCGACCAGGTAGGAGTGCTCGGCCTCGGAGAAGGGCATGACGAGGTCCCCGGTCACGACGACCAGCGCGGGATCCAGGCGATTGACCGCCTCGACCAATGGACCGAGCTCCTCCTCGTGCATCAGCGCGGAGGCGTGGATGTCCGAGAGCTGCACGAGGCGACCCGGCAGCCCCGCGACCACGTGGCGTGTCAGGCGGCGACCCCGGCTGTAGCACTGCACCGTTCCGAGCACCGCCAGCGACAGGGGAAGGAGGAGCCAGGCCCCGGGCCACAGCCAGTCGCGGCCCGCCAGCGCGGCGATGGGCGCCCGCACGAGCCAGGTCAGGCCTCCCCACAAGGCGAAGCCGTAGGCCACTTGGGAGGGGTAGGCCAGCAGCCAGCGCACCCAACCAGGCGCGGAACGTACTCTGTGGATGGCGAAGAACAGCCCCCAGATGCCGACGGCTCCGGCCAAGAAAGCCCACGCGAGGTCGCCACCACAAGCCTTGAACATCAGGCCGTAGAAGCCGATGCAGCCTCCGACGACTGCGGCGACGAAGTGGTCGTTGGCGGTCTGGCCGACCGCGTAGACGTGGCGCCAGGTCAGCGCCACGATGATCGGGAAGAGCAACAGCAGCCAGGGGATGCCCATCAGCGCTCGGCGACGAGGAACTTCAGGATGCCGCGGCGGTCGACGGCGGCGCGGACCGACCACGGCCCGCCCGGCAGCTCCTCGACACGGAAGCTGCGGGGGAGCTTGATGCGGACTCGGGCCGAGGTCTTCGAGAGGACCTCTTCGAGCGGAAAGGGCAGATCGGCCATGCCGATCCCGCCCCTGTCGTAGTCACGGCCCCCCCACGGAGGGTCCAGCAACAGGGCGTCGTGTGGCTCCCAAAGCACGTCGAGCACGGAGCCGTGGCGCAGTCCGATGTCCACCCCGTAGATCCGGGCGTTGTGGGCGGCCATCTGGAGGCGCTGCATGTTGGTGTCCACCGCGAGCACGGTCTCGATCGCCGGAGCGCGCGCCGCGGCAATCGACATGCTCCCGATGCCGCAGGTGCCGTCGATGACCCGGCCGGAGAGCCCCCTGACGAAGTCGGCGGCGAGGGGCTCTGCGGTCGCGCTCATCAGCCCCTCGTCGTCGGTCTCGATGCCCTCGAACCAGCGCGAGAAGAGCCGGCGACGGCGCGTGGAGAGGGGCTCACAGCGCGGAGGCTGGCGCCCCTTGCGAATGGGAGGGGTCACCCTGACGTGCAGCACCGACCCGCCGACCGACATGCCGCTGAGCTGGTGCATCACGCGGCGAGCTTCCGCGGGCCTCATCGAGCCGGTCCAGCGCGAGGTGTCGAGCCAGCTGGGGGCGCCGGCGACGGCGACCTCCACCACGGCGGGGTCCGACACTGCCAACGCCCGGAAGACCTCTCGGGCCTCTTCAGCCGCCTCTTTGTCCTTTCCGAGGACGGCCTCCTCCAGCAGATGCGGCAACAGCGCGAAGCGGTCCGCGATGAGACCCAGCTGCCAGGCGGCGGCGGCCCGGTCGAGGTCGGGGCGGCCCGCGTGGGCGTGGCGGGCCCAGCGCAGGGCCACCGTCCGGTCGCCTGCTGTTCGGAGCCAGGCTCCGTGGACGCCTCCGAGCCCGGGGCCGACCAGGATCTCTGCGGTGGCCGGCCGATCCAGCGTTCGGTCCACGGATCGGCAGCCGATGCTCCGCAGGGCCTTGCGGACGCCCACCACGCAAGGGGGAATCAGGGTGTGGAGAGGGCCCTCCTTCAGCTCTGTCCGTGCCGGCCACGACTCCACGACGGCCAGCGGGTCGGTGGGTCGAGGTCCCAGGGACTCGATGTGGAGCCAGCCGGCGTCGACCTCGATGACCCGAGGGCAGGCGGGATGATCCGCTCCGCGCCGGTAGCCCGAGACCTCTGCCTCGACGCGGGCTTTCGGGCCCGTGAGCGCCACGGTCCCGTCGGCGATGCGGCGCCACCACCGCTGCGGCCCGCTCGCTGGGAGCCCGGTCCCCTCCTCGATCCAGTCGCCTTCGAAGGGAGGTTCCGGGGACTCAGGCATCTCGCATTTCGCGTGCCTGGCTCGCGGAGGCCTCGATCTCCAGGACCCGCACGTAGACCAGGGTGGCGTCATCGTCGTGGCCGCCGTCGACCAGCCTCGTCGCCACCGTTGGCAGCAAGGCAGCCGGCGCCTCGCAGAGGACCCTCAGGTCCCCGGGCGGCACGGCGTCGAAGATGCCGTCGGAGCCGACGAGGAAGACATCGCCTCGCCGAAATGGCAGCGCCTGCACGTGGATGCTGGGCCGGATCGCGCCCCCCATGCCTATGTACGCGGCCAGTCCCCCGCCGCGCCGCTGGGCCGGGGTGAGGCGCTCGATGGTGCCGGACCGCCAGAGGAACACGGCGGAGTCGCCGATGTTGAAGACCGTGGCCACCGCGGCGTGCAGCCAGACCCCGGCCAGGGTGCACGCGCTGCCCGTCGTCAGGCGGACCTCTGCGTCGGCCCGCTCGACCAGGTCGAGGATCAGGTCTTCGCCCGCTCGTCGGTCCGAGGTGAAGAACTCGCGCATGCACTCGATCGCGGTCTCGGCTGCCCTGTCGCTGTCCACCGCGGAGGAGACCCCGTCCGCCACGGCGTAGATCGAGCCGCGGCGGGCTTTGAGGACGAGCTCCTCGCGAGGATCCCAGAGCCCGAAGCGGTCGGCATTGCGCGTCTTGCGGCTCCCGGTCCGGGAGAGCGCTGTGGCTTCGGTATAGGGCAGCGAAGATGCCATCGAGCCGGGAGCATAGGACATCCTGAGCGCCTCCTCGGTTCATCTGTTCCGGGGGCTCGAGCATCGAGTATCCTTAGTATTGGCCCTCGGGAGAACGGATTGGCCAGTTACCTCAAGGAATCTCTTCGCCAGGCCCTGCAGGACGTGAAGGGACGGGACGGCGGAAAGGCCCCGCCGCGGAAGTCAGCGCGCGCCAAGGCCGACGCTCCTCCGGACCCGAAGGCCGCGGTTCGACCTCAGGGGATCCCTCTTTCGAGCGAGCCTTCCTTCGACGAGGACATCACGGATTCGGCGAGCGCCGGTGGCGGAGGCGCGACGGTCTCGGTGAACGCCCCGATGGAGCCGCCGAACATCTCAGCCATGGCCGAGGCCTTTGATCGCCCGGTCATCGTGGCGCCTCCTCCGACCCGATTCCAGCCGCTGGAGCCGAAGTCCCTGGCCGCCGCGGGCATCGACGAGGGCTTCGTCGAGGGGCTCGTGCTGAAGTACCTCCTGGGCGCCCCCGGCGCGACGGGTCGCCAGGCGGCGTCGACCCTGGCGCTCCCCCGAAAGCCCATCGCGGACATCCTCGCGAAGCTCAAGGCGCTCAAGCAGGTCGAGATCAAGTCGGGCACCGCCACTGGTGACTTCCGCTACGACCTCACCTCGGCAGGCAGGAACAGGGTCGTCGACCTCCTCCAAACCAGCCGCTATGTCGGTCCGGCGCCGGTCACCTTCGAGCAGTACCTCGTCAGCGTGCGCGAGCAGAGCATCGCGAACGAGAGCCCCAGGAAGGCGGACCTCGAGCGCGCCTTCCAGGATCTCCTCGTGTCCGAGAAGCTGCTCCAGCAGCTCGGCCCGGCGATGACCTCGGGCAAGGGCCTGTTCCTCTTCGGCTTTCCAGGAAATGGCAAGACCTCTCTCGCCGAGCGCATGACGCGCGCCTTCGGGACGAGCGTCTACCTTCCCCACGCCGTCCTCGTCGAAGGCACCCTCATCAAGGTCTTCGATCCGATGGTGCACGAGTCGTTGGAGGGAGGCGGGCGCGCCACGCTCTCCGCGCGGGAACGGCTCGACCCCCGCTGGGTGAAGTGCCGTCGCCCGACCGTGGTCGCCGGCGGTGAGCTGACGATGGACAGCCTCGAGATCGAATTCGACGCGCGCACGGGGATCTGCGAGGCGCCGCTCCAGATGAAGGCCAACTGCGGCACGCTGGTCATCGACGACTTCGGTCGCCAGCGGATGGACTCGGCGACCCTGTTGAACCGGTGGATCGTGCCGCTGGAGCAACGCATCGACTACCTGCGGCTCCCTGACGGGCGCAAGGTGCAGGTGCCCTTCGATCCGCTCCTGGTCTTCTCCACCAACCTCGATCCCAAGGACCTCTGCGACGAGGCCTTCCTGCGGCGCATCCCCTACAAGGTCAACGTCGAGGACCCAGCCGAGCGCGACTTCCGCACGCTGTTGCACATCCAGGCGGTCTCTCTCGGCTTCGAGCCGGACGACGGGTGCTTCGAGTACCTGATCGAGCGCCACTACCGGCGCGCCGGGAGGCCCTTCCGTAATTGTCATCCCCGGGATCTGCTGTTGCAGATCAAGCACCAGTGCACCTTCAGGGAAAAGGACCTGGTGCTGACCAAGGCGGGATTCGACGAGGCAGCCAACCTCTACTTCACGCTGCTCTGAGTTCGAGTCCAGTAGAGTCGTCCTCCTCGGAGGGCTTGGGATGACGACCAGGGCGAGCGTCGCGGTCGACGCGGACTTCGACAACTGTCGCGACCTCCTGCGGCGGCTGTTCGCCTCACTCGACGGCGCGTGCGAGGACGCTGGACGGAGACCTGCCAGGCCAAGCAGGTCATCTTCCGGCGGGGCGAGGACAGTGATCGTGTCTGGTATGTCCAGAGCGGCATCATCGACGAGTGGCACCGCGACACGTGGTTGGGCACGCGTGAGCCTGGAGTCCTGGCCGGCGAGCGGCTCGTGCTGGCCGATATGCCCAGGCACACCGAGCTGCGTACGATCGTGCCAACGGCTCTGTTGGAGGTGCCCGGCGACGCCCTTCGCAGGGTGATGGAGGAGACCCCCGGCTGGTTCCACTTCGCCGGCTTCCTGGGCTACTTCGCTGGCAGCAATGCCGTGGAGGGGGCGCTGGAGGCGGCCTGCCAGCTGGACACGACCAGCTACCAGTTCTTCCCGGGGGCACCCGCGTCGTCGTGCTGCCGGGGCCATACCAGGCCACCAACATCCGCATGGCGTACATCCCCATCCAGCGGCCCGCGGACGGCTGGATCGAGCACCACATGCCGCCGGCCATCCGGTGGCATCCGGCCTTTCCGTTCGCCATCCTGATGATCGCCAGCTTCAAGGACTTCGCGCCCTCCGGGATCGAGCTCGATGCCGGCGGCGGAGCGGAGTACACCGAGACCGGGTTCTTGCTGCCGGCCCTTCTCGACGGTCAAATCCGGGGCTTCATCCCCTGGATCTTCCCCAGCAACATCGCGGCGATGTTCGCTGGCCGGGAGATCTACGGCTACCCGAAGACCTACGCGAACACGATCTTCGACGAGCGCTTCAGCCGCTTCATCCTGCGCCGTCGAGGCGACAACGCGATGACCGTGCGCTTCGCTCATCGCACCTGGGGCGAGGTGCGCCCGGGCGAGGTCATCGACCTCTTCCGCAACATGGGTGCCGTGATGTCCCTCCCGTGGAGGCGGGTCGAGGGCAAGCCGGGGTTCGACAACCCGGTCATCCCCCCGCCCGTGAACAAGCCCTTCCCGATCCCGTTGTTCGGTGCCCTCGGTCCATACATGGAGATGGTGTCCGGTCTGTTGCCGCTGTTGCCCGGGGTGCTGCGGACCCTGCCCGTGGCCTGTTGGAAGAGGAACTTCAGCTCGGCGATTCGCTATCCGGGCGAGCTCATCATCGCCCTGGATGGCAGATGACTTCGACGTCGACCAGATCGCCGGCAGCGCCTTCGTCGTCGACGGGCTCTCGCGTTGCACCCCGATCCGCCTCGACCACCCCGAAGGCATCCGCATGCGCTACGCCGGCGAGACCGATCTGGATCCTGGCGACCAGGGGCACGAACAGATCTTGCGGCCGCTGGGTCCGCTGGGCCTGTGGCTCGAGTACGACATGACCATGACCACCGGGTCACAGCTCGTCGACTTCAAGCGGCGGGGCGCCGAGGGCCAGGCCCGCCGCCTCGAGTACGGCCCCAGGGCTCGCAGCGAAGACTGAGGCCCCTCAGTCGTCGTCCCTGATGACCAGCCACCCCGCCACCAGGAACAGCGGCACCGGCAGCCAGTAGATCTGCAGCAGCGGGTTCTTCCAGGGCCACCAGCGCTTGTAGCGCGAGGCCAGCGACATCGGCATCGGGTGGAGCTCGCCTTCGCGGATCTCGACCCCTGTCATCGTGGCCTCGAATGTGCCGAGGATCGCTTCGTCGCCGTCCTCTGCCAGCGCCTTGCAGAGCAGGCCGATGTCGTCGTAGGCCGTGTAGAAGACCGAGGCGTGGACAGGCTCCTCGAAGACCTCGCCCTGCACCCGCCAGAGGAAGGCCTCGCGGTGGGCGAGCTCGATGAAGCGGACCTCGTCCTCGACCTTCGCGTACAGCGGCACGGTGGTGTCCAGGTCGACGAACTGCTCGTCGCCGCTGGACTCCAGGCGGTACTTGCCGCCCTTGAGCACGACCCGCATGGCGGTCTTGAAGTTCTCCACCGCGTCGGTGGACTTGGCGGGGTCCAGGACCTCCAGCGGTGCGCCGGAGACCGCCTCGCAGTCGAAGACGCTCCGGTTCAGCTGTGCCGGGTCGACCACGTGGAAGGTGGCCAGGAGCCCGGTGAAGGGTCCGTCCCCCGAGATGCGCTTGGAGTCGGGCGCCTCTTCCTCTGTCAGGGCTCGCAAGCCGGTCGGGATCTCGACCGTGTAGCCGGCCTCTGCTTCGTAGCTGCCGTAGGGAAGGTCCAGCTCCGGGATGGGCGGCTCGAGCACCACGGCCATCTCCAGCACGCTGGCCAGGACGCTGTCCGCGCGCTCCAGGGTGTCCGAGCTCGTCGCGCGGATGATCACCGCGCCGCCCTTGACGTTGAAGACGACCGTCTGGGACCACAGGTCCCGCTCCAGCCAGCCGTCCCAGATGTGGGCGTTGACATAGAGGACCTCGCCGAGCTCCTCGTGCTCGAAGCGCTGCAGCTCTCCGGCGGTGATCTCCAGGTCCTCGTCGTCCATCGGCAGGATCTGCTCGACGATCTCCCCGCCGAGCTTCGTGAGGTCCGGCTGGTAGAAGGTCGCGCTGAAAACGACGTCGGTGTACTCGGAGCTGTTCCGCATGCCGACGCGGGTGTCCATCGTCGCGTCGTTGACGGTCCAGCCCCACACCTGGAAGCCGTCCGCGGGATCCGGGACGTGGATCTCCAGCTCGAGGCCCGGCACGGGGATCGCCGTCGAGTGGACCGGCTCCTCGAGCTCTCCCTCGACGGGGGGGTCCTCTTCCTGGGGCAGCGACCAGCTCGGTGCGGTCTCCAGGAGGCTGAGGTCGACAGGCTCGCGCTCGGTGACCAAGGGGTCCTGGGCGAGGGACAGCGACAGCAGGGAGAGGACCACTCGAAAGCTCCAGACGGTGGTGTCTAACAGGCTAGGATGCGTTCATGCTGTGGATTCTCGGTGTTGCCCAGGGGGTCGAACTCGTCGGACCAGAGGACGGTGCTGTCGACCTGCCGACCGAGGTGGTGCTCGAAGTGGCGGCAGATGCCGAGGTGCGCTTTTTTGGGCGCGGCCCCTGGGAGCCTGGCGAGGACTTCAGCATCATCGTCCTGCCGGACACCCAGTTCTACGCCTGCGACTGCAGCGGTGGGGAGAGCGCGACCTTCTACGCCCAGACCGAGTGGGCGGTGTCGGTGCTCGAGACACGGAACGTGAAGTTCGTCACCCACCTCGGTGACTGCGTCGAGCACGGTGACGACGAGATGTCCGAGTGGGATGTCGTCGCGGCGGCCTACGAGACCATCGAGGCCTCTGGTGTTCCCTTTGGCGTCGCGGTCGGCAACCGCGACCAGAGCCCCTACGGGGACCCCGACGGGACCACCGTCGGCTACAACCAGACCTTCGGGATCGAGCGCTTCGAAGGCTACTCCTGGTACGGCGGCCATCGTGGCGACGACAACGACAACCACTACGAGACCTTCAGCGGCGGCGGCCTGGACTGGATCATCGTCCACGTCGAGTACGACCAGTCGTCCGAGAGCGAGCTGGCCGCGTGGGTGGCGTCTGTGCTGGAGGACCACCGGGACCACGCCGCGATCGTCGTCTCCCACTACCTGCTGAACGGGAGCGGTCAGTTCTCCACCCAGGGAGAGCTCCTCGACGAGGCCCTCGCGGACTACGACGTCGTGGCGATGCTCGCCGGGCACTACACGGCGGAGACCCACCGCAGCGATGACCACGGCGACCACACGGTCCACACGATGCTCTCGGACTACCAGGCGCTCGACAACGGCGGCGACGGGTGGATGCGCATCCTGACCATCTCGCCCCGAGATGACACGATCACGGTCGAGACTTGGTCCCCGACCCGTGGCGAGTACCAGGACGACGCCGACAGCAGCTTCACCCTCGAGCGCGCTTTGTCCGCGCCCTGGGTGGATCTCGGGAGCTCGGCCGTCAGCGTCCAGTGGTCCGGCCTCGAGTACGCGACGGCTTATGAGTGGCGCGTCGTCGAAGAGGACGGGACCACGTCGGGTCCCTGGACCTTCACGACCGCCGCAGAGGCCCAGGTCGAGGACTCCGTAGGAGACTCGGGCAGAGCCCAGATCTCGACCCAGCCGGGCTGTGGCTGCGGCTCCGGCGGTGCGGGCTTCTGGCTCCTGGGCGCCCTCTGGCTCAGCGCTCGGCGGAGATCTCCTCGGCGGTGATCACGTGGTCTGGGACCCGGTCGATCTCTTCGAGCTGGTGGGCGATCCAGTCCCCCGAGCCCGTGATCACCCAGATGCGTCGCTCGGGGACGAGCCACTTCCTGGCAGCGATCGCGACGTCCGCGGGGGTGACCGCCTCCAAGGCGTCCAGGTCGCGGTCCCAGATATCGAGCCCCAGTGACCATGCCTGGGCGAGCAGCAGCTGCTGACACACGAGCTCGATGCGCGAGAAGTCCTGGGCCTGCTCGAGCAGCAGGTGGGCCATCGCTCGGTCGACCTCTGCTTGCGACACGCCCTCCTCCTCGATTTGGTCCAGGTGCTCCTCGGCGCCGAGGAAGGCCTCGCCGATGTCGTCGAGCGCGGTGTCGAGGTCGATGCGGAGCATTCCCAGGCCCGTCCAGGCGCGCATGTCTCCGTGGACCCCGTATGTGAGCCCGCGTTGCTCGCGGAGGTCCATGCTCATGCGGCTGTCGAAGCTGCCCGCGAGGATGCCCCACAGGACGCGCACGGGCGCCTCGTCGGGGTGGCCCGCTGGCGGCCCCTCGAGCGCTACCGTGAGCTTGGCGACCTCGAAGCCCGTGCGGTCGATCAGCCAGCGTCCGCCTTGGCCTTCGATGTCCTGGTAGGGCTCGGCCGGGGTGTCGCCCCGGAGCTGGCCGAAGTGCTGCTCCAACAGCGGCATCAGCTCCTCGACGTCGGCGTCGCCCGCCACGCTGAGGCTGGCCCGGCCCTCTCGCAGGACTCGCGCGACGAGGTCCTCTGCGTCCCGGGCGGTGAGCTCGCCGAGGTCATCCGTCCTGCTCGCATGTCGCAGGCTGTGGCCGATGGGGAAGAAGGCGTGGTTCACCGCGCGCTCGTGTACCGAGTGGATGCGGTACTCGATCGTCTCCCTGTGGGTGGTCCAGTAGTCGAGGTAGATCCTGGCCACCTTCCGGCGGAAGCGCGGCTCGAACAGGGCCTCGGCGACCAGGGCGAGGGCCTCGGCTTCGCGCCCCCGAGGCACGCGCAGGCTGGCTGACAGGCGGCTCTGGGTGAGCCTGAGGTCCACCCGGGCGCCCAGGCTCTGCAGGGCCGACTGCCACGCCGTCGCGTCACGCCGCTGCGTGTCCGTCCCCAAGAGCTCAGTGGCGAGGGTCGCAAGCAGCTCGCCCTGCTCGAGGTCCGCGTACTCAGCGGTGACGCCGAGCTTGATCTGCACCATCGGGATGTCGTCGCGGCGGGCGAAGATCACCGGTGTGCCGGAGGACAGGGCGTACTCCTCGAGCTCGGGGAAGACCGGGCGCTCCGGTGGCGTGGCCACAGGGGCCAACCGAGGCTCGGTCGCCAGGGCCAGGCAGCAGAGCAAGATCACGGCGGGTAGGCCCTGCTCGAGTTCTTCAGCGCGAAGACCTCGTCCTCTCCCGGGGCGACGACGCTGAGCAGGATGCGGTCCTCGCCCAGCCACGTTCGAGCGACGCGCTGCACGTCTTCCGGGGTCACCGACGCAACGGTTTGCATCTCCTCCGACCAGCAGTCCGCGTCGCCGTGGTTCGCTGCACACACCGCGAGCACGTCGGCGAGCACGTCGGCGTCCTGGAGCGCCGGCAGCTCGTCCCCCAGCCAGGCTCCCACGACCCGGTCGACCTCCTCCTGCCGGACGCCACAGCGCTGGATGCGGGCGATCTCCCGGTCGACGACCCGGAGAGCCGGAGCCAGCGGCTCGTCCGGGCGCTCGAAGGCCACGACGAACTCCCCACCAAGGCGTCCGTTCGAGGTCCACGCTCCGACCTCTGTGACGCGACCGCGATCATAGAGGAGGGGATCGTCGAGGCGGGTCCCGCGCTCACCGCTGAGGATGAGGGAGAGCACGTCCAGGGCCGCCTCGTCGGGGTGACCGTGGGGCACGGTGGGCCAGGCGACATACATCGCCGGGTGGGCCCGGTCGTCGACCATGACCCAGCGCTCGCTCCCCATCAGCTCGTGCGGGATGCCCTCTGTGCGTGCCGGCGACGGGCCCGTCGGTACCTCGCCGAACCAGTGCTCCGCCCGCTCCACCACCGTCTCGGCGTCGATGTCCCCGACGACGACGAGGATCGCGTTGTCGGGGCCGTACCAGCTCCGGAAGAACTGCTCCAGCTCCTCGCGCTCGACCTCCAGGATGTCGGTCGTCGTTCCGAGCACCGGGTACTGGTAGGGGTGGCCCTCCGGGTACAGGAGCCAGGACATCGTGTACTGGGGGTGGGCGTTGTCGCTGAGCTCGTCGCCGAGGCGTTCGTTGACCACGACGTCCCGCTGGTTCGCGAGATCGACGTCGTCGAAGCCCTCCAGGAGCCAGCCCATGCGGTCGGACTCGACGAAGAAGAGCAGCTCCAGCGCCCCGGGGTGGGCCTCCATCGTGTAGACGGTCCAGTCGTGGCTGGTCCAGGCGTTGGTGGTGACGCCCGCCGCGCCGAGCAGCGCGTCGACACCCTGATCGCTGTCCGGCTGCGGGATCGAGCGACTGCCCTCGAACATCAGGTGCTCGAAGAGGTGGGCCTTGCCGGTGCGCCCTCCGTCGAGCTGGTCCTCTGCTGCGCCGACCTTGTACAGGAGCGAGGTGGCCAACAGCGGCGCGCTGTGATCCTCGTGCACTACGACGGTGAGCCCGTTGTCGAGGGTGACGACCGTCGGCGACAGCTGCAGGGCTGAGAGCATCCACACGCCGGACAGCCTACGTCAGCTGCGGTCCCAACCAGCGCACGGCCTCCTCTCGGCTCCAGCCGCGTCGGGCCGCGTAGTCCTGGAGCTGGTCCTCGCCGATGCGACCCACGGCGAAGTGCGTCGCCTGGGGGTGGGCGAAGTAGTAGCCCGAGACGCTCGCGCTGGGCTGCATGGCCATGCCAGAGGTCAGCGTGATGCCGGCGTTGCCAGGGGCGTCCAGCAGGGAGAACAGGGTCTCCTTCTCCCGGTGGTCCGGGCAGGCCGGGTAGCCTGGCGCTGGCCGAATACCCTGATATCGTTGGTCTAACAGCTCTGGGATGTCCAGGTCTTCCTGTGGCGAGCAGGCCCAGATCCTCCTGCGGACCTCTCGGTGGAGCCACTCTGCAAGGGCTTCTGCGAGGCGGTCGGCGAGGGAGGCCAGCAGGATCCCGTTGTAGTCGTCGCCGCCAGCGCCGTAGGCAGCGACACGCTCGCGACAGCCATGGCCTGCCGTCACGGCGAAGCCACCGATCCAGTCTCCCTCTGTGACGAAGTCGGCGAGCGCGAGGTTCGGTCCGGACTTGTCGTTCTGCTGGCGCAGGGTGTGGAACCTCGCTCCGCCTTCGAGCACGATGTCGTCGCCATCGGGGCGACAGGGCCACGTGCCGCAGACACCCCGGGGCTCCAGCCAGTCCTCGGCGACGATGCGGTCGAGCATGCTCCGCGCGTCGGAGTCCAGCTCTCGACCCCGCGGGTCGGCCCGGATCGAGGCCAGCGAGCCCGAGAGACCCCAGGTTCGGAACAACGGGCCCCAGTCGATCAGCTCCGCCAGGTCCCCGAGAGCGGGTTGGACGACGTGGAGGCCCGGCAGTGCCGGGGGAGGGGATGGCTGGTCGATCACCAGGCGGTTGCGACGGGCCGCAGCGAGGGGCCGCAGCGGGCGCTTTCTGGCCGCGCGCTTGTCTCTCAGTGCTGCATATTGTGCGGCGATCTCAGCCACATGACGGTCACGATCCCCACCCAGCAGCGCCGCGGCGACCCCCACGACCCGAGAGGCGTCCCGGACCTGCACGACCGGCGAAGATCGGACCGGGGCGATCCTGACGGCGGTGTGGACCTTCGACGTGGTGGCGCCGCCGATCATCAGGGGAACGCTCACGCCCTGGCGCTCGAGCTCCTCGGCCAGGTGCACCATCTCGTCCAGAGACGGCGTGATGAGGGCCGAGACGCCGATGAGGTCCACCTGCTCCGCTACCGCGGCGTCGATGATGGTCTGTGCGGGGACCATCACACCCAGGTCGATGACCTCGTAGCCATTGCACTGAAGCACGACGCCGACGATGTTCTTGCCGATGTCGTGGACGTCGCCCTTGGCGGTGGCGAGCAGGATCCTGCCCGCCGTCTTGGCCTGGCCCTTCTCCGCGTCGAGGTGGGGGCGCAGCCAGGCCACCGCCTTCTTCATCACGCGGGCGGACTTCACTACCTGGGGAAGGAACATCTTGCCGCTGCCGAAGAGGTCACCCACGGTCTCCATGCCGTCCATGAGCGGACCCTCGATGACCTCGAGGGCGCGGTCGAACAGGGAGCGGGCCTCTTCGGCGTCCTCTTCGATGAAGCGGTCGATTCCGTGCACGAGACTGTGTGTGATCCTGTCCCTGACGGGGAGCTCACGCCAGGACAGATCCTCGCCCTTCTTCTTCTGGCCCTCTGCTTGGTGAGCCACCTCGAGCAGCCGCTCCGTCGCGTCGATGCGTCGGTCGAGCACGACGTCTTCGACCCGCTCCCGGAGCTCTGGGGGGATCTGGTCGTAGACCGCCAGCTGCCCGGCGTTGACGATCCCCATGTCCATTCCGGCGCGGATCGCGTGGTAGAGGAACACAGAGTGGATCGCCTCCCGGACGGGGTTGTTGCCGCGGAAGCTGAAGGAGACGTTGCTCACGCCGCCGCTGACCTTGCAGCTCGGGAAGCGTTCCTTGAGGATCCGTGTCGCCTCGATGAAGTCCACCGCGAAGCCGCGGTGCTCCTCGATGCCCGTGGCGATGGCGAAGACGTTGGGATCGAAGACGATGTCGGCTGGATCGAAGCCGACCTCGCCGACGAGAAGTCCGTGAGATCGTTCACAGATCGCGATGCGGCGCTCTACGGAGGCCGCCTGGCCATCCTCGTCGAAGGCCATCACGATCACCGCCGCGCCGTAGCGCTTGCACAGCCGCGCCCGGCGGAGGAACTCGGTCTCGCCCTCTTTGAGGGAGATCGAGTTCACGATCCCCTTTCCCTGGAGGCACTTCAGCCCGGCCTCGATGACCTCCCACTTCGAGGAGTCGATGACGACCGGGACCCGGGCGATGTCTGGCTCCGCGGCGCACAGATCGAGGAAGCGTTGCATCGCCGCGACGCCGTCGAGCATGGCCTCGTCCATGTTCACGTCGATCAGCTGGGCGCCGCCCGAGACCTGGTGGCGCGCGACGCGCAGGGCGGTGTCGTAGTCACCCTCTGTGATGAGTCTGCGGAAGCGCGCCGACCCCGTGACGTTGGTGCGCTCGCCGATGTTCGCGAACAGACCGGCCCCGATCACGACGGGCTCCAGCCCCGACAGCCGCATCCGTGGGGCCAGGACTGGTGGCTCGCGATGTGGGACGTCGTGGACTGCCTGCGCGATGGCGCGGATGTGGTCCGGGGTGCTGCCGCAGCAGCCACCGACGATGTTGACGAGGCCCGATGTCGCCCACTCCCGGATCTCCGCGGCCATCGCCTCGGGCGTGGCGTCGTACTCGCCGAAGTGGTTGGGCAGCCCGGCGTTGGGGTGGGCGGAGACATGAACGTCCGAGATCCCGGAGAGTGTCTGCACGTACTGGCGCAGCTGCTCGGCCCCAAGGGCGCAGTTCAAGCCGATCGACAGGGGCTCGGCGTGGCGGAGGCTGTACCAGAAGGCTTCTGTGGTCTGTCCGGACAGGGTGCGACCCGAAGCGTCGGTGATGGTCCCCGAGATCATGATCGGCCAGCGTCGACCGCTGATCGCGAAGTGCTCCTCGATGGCGAAGAGCGCGGCCTTGGCGTTGAGCGTGTCGAAGATGGTCTCCACGAGGAGCACGTCCGCCCCGCCGTCGGTGAGCCCGCGGGCGGCCTCGAGGTAGGCGGTGACGAGGTCGTCGAAGCGGACCTCTCGCAGGCCCGGGTCGTTGACGTCAGGGGAGATCGAGGCCGTCTTGTTCATCGGACCGAGCACCCCAGCCACCCAGCGGGTGTCCGGGAACCTGTCACAGCTCGCTCTCGCCAGCGCGGCGGCCTCGCGGTTCAGCTCGTAGACGATGTGCTCGAGCCCGTAGTCGGCCATCCCTACGGCGGTCGCGTTGAAGGTGTTCGTCTCGACGATGTCGCAGCCGGCTTCGAGGTAGGCGTCGTGGATGCCTCCGATGACGTCGGGGCGTGTCAACACCAACAGGTCGTTGCAGCCTCGAAGGTCCACCTCGTGGTCGGCGAAGCGATCGCCCCGGAAGTCAGCCTCCTCGAGCCCGTGGCGCTGCACCATCGTGCCCATCGCGCCGTCGAGGATCACGATGCGCTCTCCCAGGGTGTCGTAGAGCTCGTCTGTTCGGCTCATGGCTTGTCCGCGACCAGGGTGAGGACCTCGAAGTGGGGGACGCGCCGCTCGCGGGAGGTCACCGCGCACTGGCGCACGACCAGCCCAGCAGCGCGTGACCAGTCGGAGAGCACCTCGACGGAGAAGCCGAGGTGGACGTGGTCATAGGGGGCCACGGCGTCGGTGTGGCCGTGCTGGCGCAGGACCGTGGCGATCAGGCGACCGCCGGGCGCGAGGACCCGCGCCGCTTCGGCGATGGCGAGGGCCGGGTTCCTGGCGAAGACCAGCGCCGTCAGGATGAGGGCGAGGTCGAAGCTGCCCGAGTCGAAGGGCAGCTCGTGCAGGTCACCGTGAACGAAGCGCATCGTGTCTTCGGCCCGCTCCCGACCACGTTCCAGCACCCGCTCGCTGGCGTCGAGACATGTCACGGTCTCAGCGAAGGGAGCCAACAGGCGCGCGACGCTGCCGTCACCGGAGGCGATGTCGAGCACCCGGCCACCGCGGAGCCCGCCAGCGAGACCTCGGGCGAGGGACTCCCAGGTCCGGCCCGGGGAGTAGTGGCGCTCCATCGTGCCCGCCACGGCGTCGGCCCAGGTCCCGCCGCGGGCTGCCACGACGCCCTTCATGCGCTCCCTGTCTCGCGCCAGGAGTGGGTCGTCCGCGGCAGCCAGCACTGCGGTGACCGTGTCGTCCTCGACGGCTCGAGGATGCAGTCGGTACCAGGCCGAGCTGCCGGACCGACGATCGGCGACCAGGGAGGCGTCGCGGAGGCGGCCCAGGTGCGTCGAGACCCGTGGCTGGGGCAGCTCGGTGGCCGCGACGAGCTCCGCGACCGTGAGCTCCTCTTCGCGCAACAGCGCCAGCAGGCGCAGCCGCGTAGGGTCACCGAGGAGCTTGCAGAGTTCCGTCGTCGAGGCGATGGTCGGCATCGCTCAGGACTCTAATATCCCCTCATCGCGATAGCAAGATGTCTACCACACCGGGGCGCAGTAGCCCTCGGTCAGCCTGTCGCAGGACGTCTCTTCGATGCAGGCGGCCCAGAGCTCTTCCTGGGCGCGGTTCTCGAGCCCACCGACTCGTTCGAGCCCGTGAGCTCATAGGGGTCGTAGTCCCCGACCTCACCCCGTTCCTGGCGGGCTTGCTGGCAGGGTTGCGTGAGGAAGCAGGAGGACAACAGCAGGATCATGGCTGCTCAATAGCAGCCGCGACCCTCCTCGGCGAAGGCGCTGCCGTCACTGGGGTGCGATGAGCCGAAGGTGCTGCCGCCGCCGCTGTAGGACTGCTCGGGTTCGACCGTGCTGTTGTCGCCGATCGCGGCCAGGGCCGCGGCAGGGTCGACGAGGGGGCCCTCGAAGCCGAGGTCCTCGCCGGTGGAGATCAGCAGGTCTCGGACCTCGGCAGGGGTCGAGGCCCCGTTGGCGATGAGCAGCGCCGCTGCGCCGGAGACGTGGGGAGCCGCCACGGACGTGCCCTCTGCCGCGAGCAGCTGCCACCTGCCCTCGTAGTCGGCTTCGGCCAGGATGCCGTCGGCGAGGCCGTCTCCGTCGACGTCGACGTCGATGTCGCCGCCGGGCGCGTAGAGATCGACGGCCCCGCGGTTGCTGTAGGAGGCCACGTCGTTGTTCAGGGTCGTCGCCCCTACGGCGAGCACGGTCTCGTATGCCGCCGGGTACTGCACGCCGTCGGAGAGGCCGTCGTTGCCGGTGGCAGCGACCACGACCACGCCCTGGTTCTCTGCGTAGTCGATGGCCTCTTCGAGCGAGGTCGATGGCCCCGACACGCCGAGGGAGAGGTTCAAGACGTCCGCGCCGTTGTCGACGGCCCAGACGATGCCCTGGACGAGGTCACTGCTGGAGCCCCCCGAGTGGGACATGACGCGGACCGGGAGGATGGACACTCCGGGCGACACCGCCGCTGTTCCGGTCCCGTTGTTCGTGGTCTGTGCGATGACACCGGAGACGTGGGTGCCGTGCCAGCCGTCATCGCTGGGGTCGTCGTCACCATCGGCGACGTCCAGGCCAGGGAGCAGCGGCAGGCCGTCTGGGCCCGCCGTGGCTCCGGTGTCGAGCACGGCCACCACCACGTCGTCGCCCCGGCTCTGGGTCCACGCCTGCTCGAGGCCGAGAGTGGAGAGGTTCCACTGGTAGGGCAGCATCGGGTCGTCCGGCACACCGAAGAGGCGGAGTGGCTGGTCCTCCTCGGCCCACGCGACCCAGGCGGGATCGAGCTCCTCGAGGTCCTCGACGACGACGAGGCCGAGGCCGACCTCCCGTCCGAGACCACCGGGCGCTCCGGGAACCAGGCGCACGATGTGGCCGCGCGCCGACCCGCTGACCTCGACCGGCTCGACGACGACGACCTCGGGCGGATCCAGATCCGGTATGCCCAGGGCGCGCCCGGTGGGGTCGCCTCCTCGGGTAGCCTCGATGGCCGCGCCCAAGCCGATGGCGCCGAGCACGGCACCGGTCCCCACCAGGAGTCTTCGCTTCATGTCCACACTATACGGATCGACGAAAGGGGACTTCAGCCCGATGAAACCGAGTTGATCATGTTGATGTCGGGACCGCGCTGGTCTCCTCGAGCTCGCGGTTGGAGGTTTCGGGCAGCCACAGGAGGATCAGCCCGAGGGCGATGATGGGGAACACCGCCGTGGCGGTCACCGCCGGACCGAAGCCGTGGTCTTCCGCGGCGAGGCCGACCGCCAGCGGGGCGAGCACGTAGCCGACGCGGCCGAGGAGGTTGTTGGCCCAGGCGTAGGCGTCGCCTCGGAGCTTCGTGGGGAAGAGCTCCGTGTTGAAGGCGTTGAGGACCGGGAGGACGGCGCTGGCCCCGAAGATCCCAGCGACGAGACCAGCCGTGAGGGCCCAGTAGGACTCGAGCGAGTAGCTGGCGGCGACGCCGATCGCCGTGATCACGTAGATGATCACCGCTCCCTTTCGCCGCCCGACGACATCGAGGAGCTTTCCGGCGAGGAAGACCAGCGGCATCGAGCCCACAGCTGCGATCATGATCGCCAGGCCGACCTGGCCATCGGTGAAGCCGCGCTCGTTGACGGCGAACTCCTTCCACCACACGACGGCGTTCTGGGTGCACATGTAGGTGAAGCACCAGATGATCGCGAGCTGGATCATCCGCTTCCGGTAGGGGAGCTCCAGATCGCCAGCAGCGAGGTCTTCACCTGCTCCTTGGCGGCCTGGGCCTCGAATCGCGCAGTCTCCTTGAGCCCCCGCCGGGCGAAGGCGAGCAGGAGCAGGGGGATGACGCCAGCGAAGTAGACGGTCCGCCAACCCCAGGGTGTGTTCAACAGCAGCGGCACGACCCCAGCGCAGAAGATGGCGCCGAGGCTGCTGAAGGCCTGGATGACACCCATGACCATGCCGCGCCGGTCGGCGGGGTACTCCTCTGCCGCGAAGACCATCGCCGTGGCCCACTCGGCGATGAGGAAGATCCGCGCCAGGAGCTGCAGCGCCGTGAAGGCCCAGACGTTCGGGGCGAGGCCGGAGCACGCCGTGAAGAGCGTGTAGCCGGCGATGGTGATGGTGAGGACACGCCGCCGGCCCAGGCGTCGGCCTTGCGGACGAGCACGTAGGCCAGGATCGTGCCGATATTGATGACCGCCACCATGACCCCGGCCCCGCCTTCGGAGAGGCCCATGTCCGCTCGCAGGTTCGGCAGGATCTGCGAGAGCGCGAGGAAGTCGTAGCCCTCGAAGAAGGTGGCGACGCTCAGGAAGACGAAGAGCTTCTTCTGGTAGGCCGTGAGCGGCGTCGCCATCAGGGGATGCTGAAGCAGAGGATGCGGACCGACAGCGGTCCGTTTCGCACGTTGAGCACGCGCTCGGGCTCCAGCTCCAGACCCGGTGTCTCGGCGGCGACGAGGACGACGTGCCAGCCGGACCAGGTTCGCAGCCAGGTGTCGAGGGCGTGCCAGTCGATGCCTTCGAGGCGGTGGCCATAAGGCGGGTTGAGGGTGAGCAGGCCCCGTGGTCCGGGGCGCTTGCACCGCATGGCGTCTCCGCGTCGGAGCTTCACTTGGAGCCCAGCGGCGCGCAGGTTCTCCCGGGTGGCCTCCAAGGCGCGCACGTTGATGTCTCCGCCGAAGAGCGGGGGTGGGCGCAAAAGCGCCCCGAGCTGTGGGCGGCGGGGGAAGTCCGGGAAGTCCAGCCACGGGAAGTCACCGCGGAGGGTCTGGGGCGAGCGCCCCTGGGCGATCCAGGCGGCCTCGACGAGGAGAGTGCCCGAGCCGCACATCGGGTCCACCACCGGGCCCTCTCCGGTCCAGCCGCTAGCGAGGATCGCTCCGGCCGCGAGGGTCTCGCGGAGCGGCGCGGCGGTGCTCGTCTTCCGGTAGCCCCGGTGGTCCAGGGGCACACCGCAGGCGTCGAGCAGCAGGGTCGCCCGGTTGCGGTGCAGCCGGAGGCGGAGCGGGAGCTGGGGCGCCTCGCGGTCGATGTTGCTGCGCGTGCCCCAGCGCTCGCGCTGTGCGTCGACCACTGCGTCCTTGACCTTCAGCGCGACATAGCGGACGTCCATCATCATCGACGCGGAGGTAGAGGCCCGGATCGCCAGGGTCTGGCTCGGCGCAAAGAGCGAGTCCTTTCGCGCCCGGATCAGCTTGAAGGCGCCTCGGTAGAGGTCCTCTTGGTTCGAGGCGGCCCAACCGCCGAGATCGATCAGCACCCGGTTCGCGGTGCGTAGCCTGAGGACCGCATCGACGGCCTGCTCGGCGGTCCCCTCGAAGGTCACGGCTCCGACCTGCTCGTCCACGTCGTGGCCCAGGGAGCGGAGCTCCACGGCGAGCAGGCCCTCGAGGCCAGCTCCGCAGGTCGCGACGAGCTTCATCGGCGCCGCACCAGCAGGAGACCCAGCACGGTGACCAGCGCCCCGGCGGCCCCGCAGCCACCGCTCATCCACGTGACGAGCTCCGGGCGCTCGGGGAGCCCGGTGTCGTCCTCGAGGTCGCTGTCATCGGGTCCAGAGTCATCGGGCGGATCGCTCTCGTCTGGCTCGCCGGTGTCGTGGGGCTTCGAGATGTCGGCCCCTCGCGACCAGGGAACTCCGGTCGGGTTGGCGTCTGGCCCGCCGAAGGCGCCCATGTCGTTGCGGCTGCCGTCCGGGTCGTTGTTCGTAGTCGCAGGGTCGCCCCGGTTGATCGCCGGCGAGGTCTCCTGCAGCCCCGGCGGGAAGGTGCAGCTGAAGGGATCGAAGCCCTCGTCGAACTTCGGATCCTCGCCCTGGATGTCGCCGGCTCCGACAGCCAGGCTGTCGCTGTTGTCGTTGTTCCACAGCGTGTAGTCCTCGTCCACCGCGTTGGCCTCCCCGCTGATCCCGACACCGCCTGTGTTCGCGAAGGTCACGTTCCACTCGAAGGCCAGGGCCCCGCCCTTCCGCCCGATGTTGGAGTTCCACGTTGAGGTGGTGATGGTCGTCGAGGTGCTGACGGCGCGAATCGAGCCGCTGGCCTCCTCAGAGCTGCTGTTGCCGAAGTTGCAGCCCTTGACCGTGAGCGAGTCGAGTCCGTCCACGTCGATGTCCGGCGCGGTGCCCACGCTCTGGTTGGCGTCGAAGGTCGTGTTGATGACGCGGAGGTCGAAGGTGCCGCTGCCGTTGCTGCCCTTGGCGCGGATCGGACCCGAGCTCGTGATCTCCGAGGCCTCGACGCTCACGCTGAGTGCGTAGACGCCGCTGGAGGCGGTGGCGAAGATGGTGTCGCCTGTGAGCCCGTTGGCCTTCAGGTTCTGGAAGGTCACGGAGGTGTCGTCGGTCTTGCTGACGATGGAGAGGTCCTTTTCGATGGCGATGGGCGGCTCTCGACCGAAGCGTCGTAGCTCGGGTCCACCAAGAGCGTGTCGCCGTGTCCTGCCGCCGCGTACGCCTCGTGGAAGGTGTAGGTGCTGCCGTCGACCACGTAGGAGTCGGTCGCGCTCGCTGCGCTGATCCACCAGAGCATTGGGAGACGATAGCCGGTCGTCCCGAGTGCGCTAGTTCCCGCAATCCGAAGTCCCGAACCTCGTCCACCGTCTCGTTGCGGGAACTACGGCACGCGAAGCGGGCCGCCGGGGGGGCGCCGAAGGCGCGGGGGGCGGGCCCCCCAGACGAGGAAACGAGTGCCCCCGGCGTCGCGAAGCGGCGGGCGCCCAGCGCCATCGGGAGTCGCGTTCCGACTTCCGATCGGGGGTACTAGTCGCCCTCGCCAATCTGACCGCAGTTGTGGGCCTCGAAGCGCGCCCTCCACCACTCGGTGTCGATGGTGCCGGTGACCAGCTGGACATCCCCAGAGGTGATCTCGAGGCGGCCGAGGAGGTAGCTGCTCTGCCAGATGCGCTCGTCCGCGAAGACTGCCGAGGCCATCGTGCGGCGGTCGACGCTCCTCTGCTGGTCGTCTTCGTCGGAGTAGTCGTAGTAGTAGTAGCCGCCGTAGCCGTAGGCGCCCTGGAAGTACTCGCCGACCCAGCCGATGTTCTCGCCGGTGTTGTTCCACCACTGGACGTCGACGACCGCTCCAGAGGCCGTCCAGGTGATCGAGTCCCGCTGCTCCGTCGTGCCGGCGAGCTCGGCCTCCAGGTCCTCGCAGGTGTAGTCCGAGTCGTCGACGAGGAGCAGCGTTGCGCTGCCGGTGCCGGCTTCTGGAGTCGACCACTGGGACTCGGCGAAGAGCGCCGTCTTCAGCGAGCCGAGCGAGAACGGCGCGTCTCGGGTCGCCTTCATGGTGTTCGTGCACGACAGCAACAGGAGCGTCATCGGCCGCTGTGCCCGGCGTAGTAGTCCCCGCTCATCTTGCCGCAGTACTCGGCGTCGAAGGTGGCTTCGATGGCCCGGGTCTCCACGTGGCCCTCGATGCTGCCGCTGTTGTCGTCTATGCGAGCGTAGCCACCAGCGCGGCCGAGCCAGGTCTGGCCGTCGGCGAAGGGGAGCACCCAGGCGCCGCGCTCGAGCGACCCTCGCTCCGACTCCGCCGTGGAGAACACTGCGTAGTCGCCCTCCCAGCCGGCGTTCTCGCCCTGGTCGTGAGACCAGGAGAAGATGACGACCAGGCCGATGGAGTCCGAGAACAGCGAGCCACGGCCAGCCAGCAGGGTGGAGGTGTAGTAGCTGTCGCCGAAGGCCGCCTCGTACTGCTCGCAGCTGACCTCGTCGTCGCTCATCAGGAGCATCCCCACCCCCTGGCCCGACTCGGCGCTCGAGGCCCCGGTCTCCAGGAAGAGGGCGCTGTCGATCTCCCGGACCTCGAAGGGCACGAGCTCCGGGTCCACCTCGACGTCGTTCTTCGGCGTGCATGCGGCGAGGAGCCAGGTCATCCGCTGTCCCCCGTGTCCCACCCCGGCTCCTGGGTGCCGCAGTTTCGCGCGCTGAAACGGGCATCGACGCTCTCGTGGTCGATGGTGCCGCTGGTGACCTCGGCGGTGGAGTCCTCGACCTCGAGCAGGCCCATCTGGCCGTCGAGCCCCCAGGCGGTGCCTCCGCTGTAGACGTCCAGCCAGAAGCGGCGGTAGACCGCGCCCTCACGACCGCGCTCGAGCACCGTCACGCCGCTGCCGTAGGTGCCCTGCCAGCCGGCGCGACCGTCGCCTTCCCGGTAGTCCTCCCAGTCGAAGGGGGTGTAGGACCAGGAGACCCTCGCGACCACGTGTTCACCCTCCCAGACGGGCGTCCGGTCGTCGTCGCTCAGCCAGCCAGCGTCCCGTATTTCGGCGCACCCGACATTGGTCGAGGAGAGCATCAGTGTTGCCCGTCCCCAGTCCGTCTGCTCGGTGGTCGTGGCGTCGGCGACGAAGACACTCGAGACCATCCGACCCAGCTCGAAGGGCGCGTCGCCTCGCGGCTTCATGGTGTTCGCGCAGGCGATCAACAGGGGCAGCACGCCCACACCCTACCCGAGCGGCGAAGCACCCCAGACCGCGACCATTCCCAGGTCGTCAGCCCTTCTTTTTCCGCTTGGGCGGCTCGCGCCCGCTCTCGTCGAAGCGGGCCTCGCGCTTCACGTTGGCGACGGCTCCGGATTCGATGAACCCGCCGTCCGAAGACAGCTCGCCCTTGCCGCAGTTGACCGCGACCTGGGCGTCGAAGTTGTGGGGGTCACAGGCTGTGATGAAGCCGAGCAAGAGCGCGCTCTTGGGCACGTCTCGCAGGTTCATGCCGGTCTCGGTCAGCTGCTCCAGGCGCCGGAGCGCGCCCAGGTGCTTCCAGGCGGAGGGCCGGAGCCCTTGCCGCGCCAGGGCGGCGGCCAGCCCCGCAGAGGCGACGACCCGCCCGCGCTTGTCGAGGCGCGCCGCGTACTTGTCGGCGGCGCGCTCACCGCCTGGGAGATCGAGGACCTCGCTGGCGGGCGTCCAGGTCCCGTCGTCGTCTCGGAAGACGAGGTAGTGCTGCACGTAGAGACACTTCTTGACCTTCATCGTCGACAACATCGCGAAGTAGAGCTTGTTGAAGGC
This sequence comes from Myxococcota bacterium, assembly GCA_036012755.1. Classification (GTDB taxonomy): domain Bacteria; phylum Myxococcota_A; class UBA796; order UBA796; family CAJQPC01; genus JAAESX01. The sequence continues at coordinate 285,666 of DASCPX010000070.1, forward strand.
GCGGATGTCGTCTCGGGTGATGCGTGGTTCCTGCTGGACGAGCAGATCGATGATCTCGTCCGGCATGAGCGCCTGGTCTTCGCCCAGCTCACAGCCGTGGCGGGCGCTCCCGAGCATGCGCAGTCCCAAGAAGAAGACCTCGCGGATGAAGCCGTTTCCGGGCTTGGTCGCGAACCTGAAGGTCTCCGCGACCTGGTCCTCGTTGAGGTCCTTCGCGATCACGACGATCAGCGAGGTCGCGATGCCAGCCTCGCGCAGGTTGTCCAGGGCCTGCATCCGCGTCTCCAGCAGACGCCGACCGCGGAGGGCCAGGTTGGCCTCGTCGTCGAAGCCGTCGAACTGGATGAAGACCTCGTCCACGCCGGCGTCCCGGAGTCGCTTGACGTAGTCGAGCTTGGCGAGGCGGATCCCGTTGGTGTGCAGGGCTGCGATGTGGCCCTTTTCCTTGACCCGGCGGATCCAGTCTTCGAGGTCCTTGCGGATGGTGGGCTCGGCCGCCATCAGGTCGATCTTGATGCCGCGTCGCTGGGAGAGCAGCTCTTCGAGTCCGGAGAGATCGAGGTCCGGGGTGTCCTCTGTGTTGGCCTTGGCGAGGCAGATCGGGCACTGCAGGTTGCAGCGCTCGGTCATACGAATGATGTAGTCCCGCTGGGGGTAGTTCTCCGAGTTGACCTTGAAGTAGTAGGTGTCGAGCTCGGCCCAGTAGTCCGGGTCCTTCGACAGCAGCTGGGTGCAGGGTCCACAGTCCGGACAGAGCTTGAAGAGGTCCACGCGGTCTTTGTAGACACGCACCTCCGCGGGCAGCTCAGCCGTGCAGTGGTGACACCGGCCCGTCGTGTGCCGTAGGACGTGGAAGTCCATCTCGGGCGCGATCGCGGACAGAGGGGTGGCTAGTTCTTCCATAGGAGGCCTTCTGAGCGGACCCAGTGTAGCTCAGCCGCTCCGGGCGGGCGATCGCCTCTGTCGCGCCGGGCCCGAGCGCTCAGCTACAGCCGCTCGAGCCGCCGCAGGTCTCACACTTGTAGCAGGCCCCGGAGCGCACCATGATGTCGCCGCAGTTGTGGCAAGGAGGGGCATCCGTCTGACGCACGTAGCCGTCGTCGAGGCTCAGCTCCGGGAGATCGACCGGCTCATCCAGGAAGCGGAGCTCCAGCCAGCGGAAGACGTAGTCCGTGATCGACTTGGCGATGGGGATGTCCCGGTTCTCGGTGAAGCCGCTCGGCTCGAAGCGGGTGTGCTGGAACTTGTTGCAGAGGACCTTCAGCGGCACCCCGTACTGCAGCGCCAGGCTGACGCTCGTGGCGAAGGCATCGACGAGGCCGCTGACCACGCTTCCCTGCTTGGCCATGGTCAGGAAGACCTCGCCAGGGGCGCCGTCCTCGTAGAGTCCGACCGTGACGTAGCCCTCGTGGCCGGCGATGGAGAACTTGTGCGTCACGGCGGTGCGCTCGTCTGGGAGGCGGCGGCGGGGCGGGCGCTTCTCTGCGACGACCTCTGCGGGCTTGGTCGTGCCCACGGCGCCAATGGGTTGCGTGCGCTTGGAGCCGTCACGGTAGAGGGCGACCGCCTTGAGGCCAGCGCGCCAGGCATCGATCACCAGCTGTTCGATCTCTTCGACGGTGGCCTCGCTGGGCAGGTTCACGGTCTTGGAGATGGCGCCGGAGAGGAAGGGCTGGACCGCGGCCATCATGCGCAGGTGGCCAGCCGGGTCGATGCTCCTGTTCCCGTTCTGTGGACGGAAGGCGCAGTCGAAGACCTCCAGGTCCTCGTCTTCCAGGCCCGGAGCGCCCTCGACCGTTCCCTGGGTCTCCAGCCAGGCGGCGATCGCGGCCTGCTCAGCGCGTCCGTAGCCCAGCACCGCCAGCGCCCGGGGCACGCCGCGATTGACCAGGCGGAGGCTGCCTCCTCCACTGAGCGTCTTGATCTTGACGAGCGCGATCTCGGGCTCGACACCGGTCGTGTCGCAGTCCATGAAGAAGCCGATCGTCCCGGTCGGGGCGAGCACGCTCACCTGGGCGTTGCGGTAGCCATCCGGTGCGCTCCGGGCCTGGGCCCAGGCCAGTCGCGCAGACTCTGCGATCGGACCCGAGGGCAGGGCCTCGGCAGCGCGGGCGTGGCGGTCGATCACGGCGGCCATCGGCGCGGCGTTTTCGGCGTGGCCTTCGAAGGCGCCACGGCGTGATGCGAGTCGGGAGCTGGTCGCGTAGGCCGTTCCCGTCAGGAGCGCGGTCACCGAGGCGGCCAGCGCCCTGCCATTGTCGCTGTCGTAGGCGAGACCACGGGCCATCAACAGGGCGCCGAGGTTGGCGTAGCCGAGGCCCAGGGGCCGGAAGCGCACGGCGTTGTCACGGAGCTTGTCCGTGGGATAGCCGGCGCGGTCGACCAGCACGTCCATGGCGGTGATCAGGACATCGACTGCGTCGCGGAAGCGCTCCACCTGGAAGCGGCCATCGTCGTCGAGGAACCGCAGGAGGTTCAGGCTGGCGAGGTTGCAGGCCGAGTCGTCGAGGAAGACGAACTCGGAGCAGGGGTTGCTGGCGTTGATCGGCCCGGTCTCAGAGCATGTGTGCCAGCGCTGGAGGGTGTCGGTGAACTGCACACCGGGGTCGCCGCAGAGGTGGCAGGCTTCGGCGATGGCCCGCATCAGGGAGCGCGCTGGCGGGGCCTCGAGGACCTCGCCGTTTCTGGCCACCAGCGGCCAGGGCCGATCGGCCTCGACGGCTTCGAGGAAGGCATCGGAGAGGCGCACCGAGTGGTTGGCGTTCTGGAAGCCGACGGAGGCGTAGGCGCCCGCCTCGGCGGCGAAGCTGCCGTCGTAGCCGCCCTCGATGAGCGCCCAGGCCTTCTTCTCTTCCTTCGCCTTGCAGGTGACGAAGTCGAGGACGTCCGGGTGGTCGACGTCCAGCAGCACCATCTTCGCCGCACGGCGGGTCTTGCCACCGCTCTTGATGGCACCGGCCATGGCGTCGAGACCCCGCATGAAGGCCACGGGTCCGCTGGCCGTACCTCCGCCGCTGAGCCCCTCCTGGGAGGAGCGCAAGCCCGACAGGTTCACGCCGCTGCCGCTGCCCCACTTGAAGAGCGTGCCCTCCGTCTTGGCGAGATCGAGGATCGAGCCGAGGTCGTCGTCGACGGAGTTGATGAAGCAGGCGGAGCACTGGGGCCGATCGCGCACACCGACGTTGAACCAGACCGGCGAGTTGAAGGCTGCGTGCTGGTGCAGACAGAGCCAGCGGAGGTCGTCTCGGAAGGCCTCCTCGTCGTCGACGGCGCCGTCCTCTGCCGCCCACCGGGCGATCGTGTCGCAGACTCGGGCGATCAGGGTCCGGATGCTGTCTTCGCGGTGCGCGATCGGGCCGTGGAAGTAGCGGCTCGCGGCGACCTTGACGGCGGTCTCCGACCAGAGGACCGGTGCCTCTACTGCGGCTTGCTCGAAGCCAGACCCGGGGATGGCGCAGTCGCGCCGCCCCCACTCGACGGTGTCCCAGACCGAGCGCCCCTCGGGAGCGAATCGACGGTGGGTCGGGGCGTTGGACACAGGGGTGGCGGGGGGCCGCAGATCGGTCTGCACCATTGGATTGTCTCAGCTTCGGCGGGGAGAGTGGTGTGTCGCGGCAAGACAGCTGCAACAGCGAGGAAACCTCTAGTCGAGGTTTGTCGATTGGACGCCCCAGCACCTTGACTCGTCAACTGATCCAGATCAGGTTTCTGACTGCTCAGAGACGGGCGTCGAGCTGGAGCCACATCCATAGCTGTGTCGGGGTGTCATCGGCATACAAAAAAGCCGATCCGCCGACCCCGATCGCCAGACCTCCGTCGAGCATCGCTCCACCCCAGAGATCGATCTCCTCTCCGAGGAGGCTCGTGTCGTCGGCCGCCAGGAAGAGATGGGAGTCGAGCTTCACAGAGGTCTTCTCGGTGGGAGAGACCTTCAGCTTCAAGGCGGCGTCGTGGAGTCCGCGCGTGGCATCACCGAGCTGGAAGACCCCGACATCGGCGAGGCCGTAGAACTTGTGGTTCGTGGCGTAGAGCGTGTTGAAGCGCGGGGACAGGGAGTCCCACCACAGGGTGATCGTGGGCTTGCTGGAGAGCTCGGGCGCGACGCCGCCGCGCACACCGATCATGCCGGCGGGGTCCTGGGGGGTGAGCTGCCCGTAGGCCTCGATCCGCCCGCTGAGGATCCCGGCCTTGCCCCTGGCGTAGACACCCCCTGTGTGGCGCCAGCTGTCGGTCGCCCAGTCCACCTCTGGGATGTAGATGACGTCCGCGCCCTTCCAGCCGGCGCTCACGATGCCCATCAGGGCCGTGTCGTGGGTGCCCCAGGTCTCGGTGTCGCCTTCACGAAGCGCGATGGCGGCGAGCTCGACGTGCATGTCGCCGTTTTCGGCGAGCAGGCGCAGGCCGTCGAAGCTCTGGGCCTGCTGGGCCCAGTTCACCGTGCCGATGAGCCGGTGCTCGTTGAGCGCGATCTCCTGGCGACCGACCGTCAGCGCGACGCTGTCGGAAGGGGCCCAGGTGAGTGTGGCGGAATGCACACCCAGGTTGTCCGCGGCGTAGTCCGTCAGCGTGTGACCTTCTTCACCCCAGGCGCGCACGTCCTGGACGACGACGTGCCCGGAGAGGGCTCCGCGGGTCGCCGTGAGACCCAGGCGAGAGCGCTGTGTGACAGCGTGTACTGCGGCTGCGTCGCGGTCCAGTGAGCGGAACTCGAAGCGGGGACGGACCTGCAGCTCGGGGGTGAGCTCGACCTCGGACGCGCTGGCGGACAGGATCAGGAACAACATGGGTTCTCCTCGATTGGGGTCCGCAGTAATGCACGGCGTGTGCCAGCGCTCAGGGGCGCCAGAGCACCCGCGCAGGCCCTGCCACGACCTGTCCGACGCGAACGCCTTCGACAGCCGATGCGTCCTCGACCGCCAGCAGGAGTCCGCCCGAGGTCTGGGGATCCGCAAGCACGTCGCGGATCCAGGAGTCGGGGGCGTCGAGATCGGCCTCGAAGGCTCGGAGGTTGCGCTTGCCCCCCCCGGTGACGCAGCCTTCGGCGACGAGGGCCTCGACCTCCGGAAACAGCGGCAGGTGGTCGAAGACCAGGCTCACCGACGACGCTCTCGCCATCTCCAAGGCGTGCCCGAGGAGGCCGAAGCCGGTCACGTCCGTCGCGGCATGGACGCCCTGCGCATCGGAGCGGTTGAGGCGCTTCATCGAGGCGACCACCGCCTCCTCGGCTTCCTGGCTGCAGCGGTCGCGCTTGACGGCCGTGCACACGATCCCCGTGCCCAGCGGCTTGGTGAGCACGAGCTCGTCTCCGGGGCGTGCGCCGCGCAGGGTCCAGAGCGCCTCCTCTTCCACCAGTCCGGTCACCGAGAGGCCGAAGAGGGGCTCCCGCCCTTTCACCGAGTGTCCGCCGACGAGCATCGCACCCGAGTCCGCCACGACCTCTGCTGCTCCGAGGAGGACCTCGTCGAGGCCGAGGAGGTCCTCTGGCCAGGCGAGCACGTTCATTGCGGTGAGCGGCGTGCCGCCCATGGCGTAGACATCCGACAGCGCGTTGGCGGCCGCGATGGCGCCGAAGTCTCGGGGGTCGTCGACGATGGGGGGGAAGAAGTCCACGGTCTGGACCAGGAGCCGTCCGTCTCCGAGGCGCACCACTCCGGCGTCGTCGCCGATTCCCACGACCAGGCGGGGATCGACGACCTCTGGCAGCAGGTCTCGAATGTGGTCCAGGACCTCGGGACCGAGCTTGGCTGCTCAGCCGGCGCAGTCGACGCGAGCCGTGAGCCGGTAGTGGCGCTGTTTGCGCGTCATCGGATGATGATGTCACCCTGAACGAGCGCCCGCGCAACCGCCTGCACCACGGTCCTCGCTCCCAGCTTCCGGCGTGCGTTCACGATGTGGCTCCTCACCGTGGCGACGCCGATCCCCAGCTCTTCTGCAGACTCGCGGGCGCTCGAGCCCGTCGCCGCGAGCTCGAGGACCTGGGTCTCCCGCGGCGTGAGGGCGGGGCCTTCGCGGGCCGGGGCGTCCGACATGACCACGATCACGAAGTCGTCCGCTCGTGAGCATTCGAGGCGACGCCGGTCGCCCCTCACGAAGGCGTCGGACGCCGAGGTCTCGCCCTCTTCGACTCTCGTCGTACAGCCGGGCGAGCAGATGGGCCTGCGCTCCTCGTCCAGCCCCCCGACCACGTCCCAGCAGGCCTTGCCGACACACTGGCCGAGGCGGGTCGTTGCCGCTGCGGTCGCAGCCAGGATGGTGCCGTCGCGGTCCAACAGGACCAGAGCGGGAGCAACTGCGCGGTTCGCGGCGCTCGGTGCGGTGTCTGCCACTGTGATCCTCGCCTTGGTGGGGGCCTATGTAATTGCGAGAGCCACGGCTGGGAGGCACTCCTACACCTGTATTAGTCAACCTTGACCTGGGGCAGGATGCCAGCTCTTTCAGATGAAAGAAGTCGTGACGCCCAGCCAGGCAACCCCGGCGCTCACGAGCCAGGTGCTGGCCGTCACGGCCTTCCTGCAGGACCTGGGAGGCACGGCAACCGTGAAGGGGACCGACGTCGAGCCCGTGGAGCGCTTTGGTTGCGTCAGCGCAGGCGGAGGAGATCCCGCCGAAGCCGCCGCCCCGGAGGCTGTCGGACCCCCGGAAGAGGTCTTCGCGACCTTCGGCTGCGTCGGCTGCCACCAGATCGCGGTGCCCGTACGCACCCTGGGTCCGCCGCTTCACGACGTCGGCGCGAGGCTGTCGACCAGCGAGCTCTACGAGTCGATCCTGGAGCCGGACGCCACGATGGCAGAGGGCGATCCGCCCTATCCCCCAGGGCTGATGGGCGCGACCCTCGAAGGCAACGGCTTCTACGAGCGCATGACCGCCGCGGACTACCGGGCGCTGGTCGAGTGGCTCGCTGGCCACGGAGGACTCGAGTGATCCGGCTGTCGATCGCGCTCGCGCTGTTCGCCGCCGTCTCCGTGGGGCTCTTCCTCGGGCGGCGCAAGCTGGGGCTGTTCTGGTCGGCCTGCGCCTTCTATGCGGCGACCGTCGCCCTGGTCGCCTTCGGCTTCGATCCCCCCGCGCCTGGCAGCGTGGTGCAGCTCTACGCCGCCACCGCCGCGATCGCGATGTTGCTCTATGTCAGCAGCAGTGGAGCCTCGCTCGAGGCGGTCTGGGAGCCCTTGCGGGCCACGATGACCCAGAAGAAACGCCTGCCGATCCTGGTCGTCGTGCTGCTGGTGCCCGGACTGGTCGCCTGGGTGAGCTGGGAGGCGAGCCTCCCCTCTACTGACCCTCCGCCTCGGATCCGGTCGGTCCACCCCTCGCCGCCGAGCTCGATCGAGTTTGGGAGCGAGGCTGTGGAGATCGACCTCAACACCGCACGAAACCCCTTCCGCGATCTGGAGCAGTCCGACCCAGAGGCCTTCGCCGAGCGCGTGGCCAGGGGACGGGTCGTCTACTACGAGAACTGCTTCTACTGCCACGGGGACACGCTGGCGGCGGACGGCCACCTCGCGCCGGCCGTCCAGCCGCCTCCAGCCAACTTCACTGATCCCGGCACCATCGCGATGCTGCAGGAGGGCTACCTCTTCTGGCGCGTCGCCAAGGGGGGACCCGGGTTGCCCAGTGAGGGGACGCCCTGGGACACGACCATGCCGGCCTGGGAGACCTTCCTGGACCAGGACGACATCTGGTCAGTCGTGCTCTTCATCTACGCCGACACCGGCTACCGGCCTCGGGCCAACACGGAGGTCCACTGATGTGGCTCGCGCTCCTTGGAGTGGCCGCCGCTTTCGTTCTTCCCCGCCCCAGGGTGCTCGCGGACAACTTCTCGTTCAAGATCAGGACCACTCCTTCCGGCGAACTCCCGACGGACGAGGATCTCTTCGCCATCGTCTCCGAGGGCCTGCCGGGGACCTCGATGCCGCCCTTCGACAAGGCCCTGTCCGAAGCTGAGCGTTGGGACGTCGTGGCCTACGTGAAGGCACTCTCCCCGGACTTCTCGGACCCCGTCTACGTAGTGGCCATCATTCCTATGGCCCAGCTCTCCGGTGCCCAGCCGCCCTCCTCGCCGGAGGCCGTCGAGCGTGGGCGCCAGCTCTACCAGGAGAACGAGTGCTTCAAGTGCCACGGTCAGCAGGGCCGTGGGGACGGGCCGTCGTGGGAGGACCTCGAGGACGACTGGGACGATCCCATCCTGCCGGCGAACTTCGCCAACGCTGAGAGTTTCCGCGGCGGCTCCACGGCCTTCGACGTCTACCGGGCCGTCAGCACGGGCCTCAATGGCACGCCGATGCCCTCCTTCGCCGACAGCCTCTCCCCCGAGGAGATCTGGGACCTCGCCCACTACGTCGTCAGTCTCGCTTCCCCTCGGGACACGGACGACGAGACCCTTCGTGCGCTGGCCGTCGACGCCATTCCCGAAGACTGGTCCGGCGTCCCCGTGGCGCGCTTCCCGACCGTACCCAACCTCATCGAGGCGCCGCGCCTGTACTTCCAGGCCGTGGAGTTCGTGTCGTTGCAGGCGGTCTACACCTCTGAGGAGTTGGCACTGCGCGTCCAGTGGGACGACCGCACGGCCTCCACCGGGACCGACGCCGAGGGGACCTGCTCGGACAGGGACGGGGGGATCTACCGCGGCACACGGCACCCGGACCAGCTGGCGATCCAGCTCCCGGCCCGCCCGGACGAAGGTGCCAGGCCCTACCGGATCATCATCGGCTCCAACCGCGTCGAGGATGTGCTGGAGATCCGCTTCGAGGACGACGGTCCGGGCTTCCGACCGGAGGCGCTCGAGCGTGGCTTCGAGCCCCTGTTCACCACGCGGGCCGAAGGTGCTGGCCTGGGACTCGCCATCGTCAGCAGGCTTGCGGCCGCCCATGGCGCCGAGGCGGTGCTCGGCGAAGGAAGGCATGGAGGCGCGGCCGTGACACTACGCTGGCCCATCGACGCCGAGAGGAGGGCTGTCTCGTGAAGGGTACGATCCTCATCGTCGAAGACGAAAGTGCGATGCGCTCCTGGAGCACCTCGGAGAGCGGTATCGGACCGTCGTCGGCGCATCGACCCTGGCCGAAGCTCGGCGGATCACACACAGCACGGGCCTCGACGCCGTGGTGCTCGATCTGCACCTTCCGGACGGCAACGGGCTCGACTTCCTCGCGGAGCTCACGGAGGTCTCTCCGGAGATCCCGGTCGTGGTCATCACAGCCTTCCCCGAGGTCGAGGTCGCCATCCGGGCCTTTCGAAAGGGGGCATGCGACTTCCTGCGCAAGCCCTTCGGGCTGGCGGAGCTCGACCGTGTCCTCGACGTCCAGGTGTACAAACGCCTCGGCATCTCCCAGGGCGCGACCATCTGCGCGCCGGGCTGCGGAAGGCAGGGTCCGGACTGTCATGGCCACGGCTGCATCGTGGGCTCGAGCCTGCCGACCCAGCAGCTGCGCGAGGCCATCCGTCGAGCGGCGAGGGTCCCCGGAATGCCGGTCCTCATCGAGGGGGAGAGCGGCAGCGGCAAGGAGCTGGTCGCCCGGGCGCTTCACTTCGAGAGCTCCCGCTGTCGCGGGCCGCTCGTTGCGCTCAACGCCGCGGTGCTCCCGGCCACGCTCGCGGAGTCGGAGCTCTTCGGGCACGTCAAGGGCTCCTTCACCGGGGCCCACGAGAACCACGCCGGGCTCTTCGAGCAGGGCCACAAGGGCACAGTCCTGCTGGACGAGATCGGCGAGCTGCCGCTGGGTCTCCAGCCCAAGCTCCTGCGGGTCCTCGAGAGCCGGGAGATCCGGCGCATCGGAGACAGCCGCACCCGTCCCGTCGACGTGCGCGTGATCTCGGCGACCAATCGGGATCTGCGGGCGATGGTCGGAGAGGGGACATTCCGCGAGGATCTGTACTACCGCCTGGCCGTCTTCCGCCTTCGCGTCCCGCCACTGCGAGAGCGGCTCGGGGACATCGAGCAGCTCTCCCTGGTGCTCCTGGACGGCATCTGCGAGGAGAGCGGACTCGACGTGCGCTGGCTTGGGGAGCGCGCCGTGGACGCCTTGCGCGCCCACAGCTGGCCTGGGAACGTCTGTGAGCTGCGGAACTGCCTGTACCAGGCATCGGCGCTCACGACCGGGCAGACCGTCCGGGCCGAAGAGGTTCGGGCCGCCCTTGGGGGTGTTCTCTCCCCGAGCGCGCCGGTGGCCACGGACCTTTCCCTGCGGGAGGCCGAGCTCCAGCACATCGTCGGCGTGTACGAGGCCGCCGGGCGCAACAAGAGCGAGGCCGCCCGGCGGCTGGGCATCACTCGGGTGACGCTGCGCGCGAGGCTTCGGGAGGCCGGCGTCAGCTGAGCGGTCAGCTCCTGACCAGGTCCCGGACAGCATCTGGCCACGACGACCGCAACGACCCCCACCAGGGGCTTCTCTGGTGCTGGCACGGCTCTTGCGGATTGGCATAGCGAGCGGCCCCGCAGCGTGGAGGACGAGATGCCTGCTTCATTCGCGCAGGACCTGTCTTGATGGACGTGGTCGTCGTCGGCGGAGGAATCAGCGGCCTGGCCTGTGCGCGAGCGCTTGCCGGAGACGGCCTCGACGTGCTCTGCCTGGAGGCTGCTCCTCGGGCAGGCGGGACGATCCAGACGGTTCGCCGTGGGGGCTTTGTGCTGGAAGGAGGTCCCACGGGATTCCGGGACAAGGTCGGCGCGGTTCGCGGGATCTGCTCGGAGCTGGGCATGGAGGGGGATCTGATCGGCTCCACACCCAGCGGAAGCCGGTGGATTCGCCGAGGCGGCAGGCTGAGGTCATTCCCGGCCAGCCTGCTGGGTTTCCTCGAGAGTGATCTGCTGAGTCTGCGCGGGCGATTGCGCATGCTGATGGAGCCGCTGGTCCCCTCCCGCTCAGAGGACGAGACCGTCGAGGAGTTCGCCGTCCGTCGCCTGGGGGCCGAGGCCGCCCGCTACCTGGTGGATCCAATCATCACGGGTGTCTTCGCCGGGGATCCCTGCAAGCTCAGTCTCCAGGCATGCCTGCCGCATCTCGCTGCCCTGGAGAGCCGCGGTCGCTCGCTGCTGCTAGCGCTGCTCCGGTCCCGGGGTCGCAGTCGTCCCCTGACCAGCTTCCGAGAGGGCACGGACCAGGTGGTTCGGATCCTCGCGCGCTCCCTGGGCCGACGCCTGGTGCTGGATGCGCCAGTGCTCGGCATCGGGCGGAGGCCTGGCGGCTTCCGTGTCCGAGTCGGAGGGAGCATGCTCGGCACGGTCGAGTGCTCCGCCGTGGTCTCCGCTGCCCCTGCGCCGGCCGCCCGACGCTACCTCTCGGAGCTCGACGAGGAGCTTGCCTGAGTCCTCGGCCAGGTGCCCGGCGCACCGGTCGCCGCCGTGACGCTCGGCTTCGCCCAGCACCAGGTGTCTGCCCCGCGCGAGGGCTTCGGCTACCTCGTCCCGTCGGCAGAGGACTGCCCGGTCCTCGGAGTCCTGCAGGCCGAGCAGATCTACCGCGGGTACCGGGCGCCAGAAGGTTGCTGCGTCATGCAGGTCTTCATGGGCGGCGGTCGTTCTCCGGACCTGGTCCACGGGGAGGAGGAGGAGCTGATCGCACTCGCCCTCGAAGAGCTCGGGTCGACCCTCGGCGTCCGCGGAGCTCCCCTCGTCTCTCAGGTCACGCGCCACTCCAGCGGCATTCCCCAGTATGTCCTCGGTCACCAGGACCGCGTGGCTCGCGTGGAGGCCCTGGCGGCCCGTCACCACGGTCTGAGGCTCTGTGGCAGCGGCCTTCGAGGTCCCGGCATGGACGCGCTGGTCCGGGACGCGGTGGTCACCGCGCGGGCTGTCGCCGACGACCTCCGGGGAGCAGGAGGCGCACCGCTCCTCTGCGCGGCGTCAGGAAGCTGACAGTCTACGTCGGATGACCGATGGAGGCCGCCCTGCTGGTCGGGTAGCAGGCGGCCATGAATGGGCTCAAGTCAGAGACCTCATCGACTGACCGCTCGGGGGGACCCGACTAGTGGCTGCAAATGTGATCGTCGTCGGCGCCGGCGCCGCCGGAATGGCCGCTGCTTCGGCGCTCGCCCACGGCGGGGCGAAGGTGACCGTCCTGGAGAAGGACCACTTCCTCGGCGGGCGGTGGGGGACCATGACCACCACCTCCTTCGAGCAGGATGACCGTCGGTGGGAGTTCCCCATCGAGCACGGGATCCACGGCTTCTGGAGGCAGTACCGGAACCTCAGGGCGCTGCTCGCACGGCACGGTCTCGACCGCCACATGATCGACTCCGGGCGGCAGGAGCTGGCGCTCTGTCTGGATGGGGACCGGATCCGGTTCCTCGACGTGGGCGACACGGTCCGGAACAGCCCGCTGCCGGATCCCTTCGCCTTCGCCGGTCTGCTGGCGGACCGTGAGTTCCTCCGCCTGGTGCTGCGCGCCAACCCGCTGGCCATGGTCTCGATGGCGCGGGACATGGGGCACGTCTTCGCCTTCGATCCCGCCAAGGACATCGAGGAGTACGACCAGTACACCGTGCTCCAGCTGGTCAGGAACTGGCCGCCGTTCATGCGGTCCTTCTTCCGGTCCCTCGTCCACATGGCTTTCTTCCTGGAGCTGGACGAGGCAGCGCTGGGGGCCTTCATGACCAGCCTGCAGCACTACACGGTCTGCGACAAGCGCGACATCTCGTTCAACTACCTGGGCGACACCACCGAGGCCTGCGTCTTCAGACCCATCGCGGACTTCATCGAGTCCCGCGGCGGGAGGGTGCTGACCAACAACCACGTCGAGGAGGTCGTGGTCGAGGATGGCCGCGTCTGCGGCGTCATGGCCAAGGACGCTCGGGGCCGTCGTCGTCGCCTCAAGGCCGACGCCTGCATCCTCGCGGTGGACCCTCCGGCGATGAAGGCGCTGCAGGTCGAGGGCCTCCCTGACGTCGTCCTCGGAGATCCTCCAGAGGCCATCGCCTCCAACACCGTGCGGTTCTGGTTCTCCGGGCGCCCGGCTCCCGAGAGGGCGACCAACGGCATGGTGTCGGGGCCGAACATCAACAACTACTTCTGGGTCAGCTCCATCCAGCGCCCCTTCGTCGAGTGGGCCGAGGCCACCGGCGGATCCGCCATCGAGGCTCATCAGTACGGCGCGGTGGCGAACAAAGCCGCCAACCAGACCGACGCGGAGCTCATGGAGGGCGCTCGGCGGAGGATCGAAGAGGTCTGGCCGGGCGTGGCGGGGACCTGTGTGCATCAGCACCTCGTGCGCAGCCCGCCGGGTCACCCGGACTTCCGCAAGGGTGTCTGGAACAAGATGCCCCCGGTGCGCACCAAGCTGCCCAACCTGGCTATCTGCGGGGACTGGGTCGGGCCCGAGCATCACGTCTTCTTCCTCGAGCGCTGTGCGACGACCGGGCTCGAGGCTGCCAGGACCGTGGCTCCGGCCATCGGCGTGGATACGGGAGCCATGCCAGAGCTCATCCCCGCTCACCCGGCTTCATCGGGCTTCAAGCTCTACCAGCACATCGCCCAGGTGTTAAGGCGACAGGGACTGCTTCCCTCGCTGGACCGGTGAGGCTGGCGTCCAACTTGCAGGGCAGAGCCCCATGAGCGTCCGACGATTCCCCGGCCAGCGGGCGGTGCGCATCGCGCTTCGTACGGCGCACATCGCCTCGATTGTGCTCCTCGTCGGGGCCGCCACGTTCGGTGAACCCATCGACGACTGGCTGGAGCTGGCGCTCTTGACTGGCGGACTCCTCGTTCTCGAAGAGCTGTTCCGCTACGGACTCCACTGGTTCCGCTGGCTCCAGTCCTGGGTCGTCGTGGGCAAGCTGGCCCTGCTGCTGTGCGTCCTGACACTGCCTGCGTACCAGCTCCCGGCGCTCTGGACGGCGCTCGTCCTGGGGGCCATCATCAGCCACGCACCCGGAGCGGTGCGCCAGTTCGCGATCTTCGGCGATCCGGGCCCCTGTGCGACGAAGGGGGCCCAGTCATGCCTGGAATCGACCCAAGGAGAACTCCATGACCCTAGCTGAGACCCTCGCCCTCCACTCCGGCTGGATCGCCGGCGTCATCGGCGCGACCGTCGCCGGCGGCTTCGCCCTCGCCGGACCTCTGTTCCTCTTCAGCCGCACTCGGCGGTGACGCTCTCTCTCCGCCTGATCAGGCAGAGGGCAAGGACCGAGGCGAGCACCCCCTGAGCTGCGGCGGGGCCCGTCGTGCAAGCTGATGTTGCGTCCGTCCGCATCGCGATGGGCTGGGAAGTCTCCGAGACGTTCCCCGCCAGGTCGACGCTCCGGACGCGGACGAAGCGCTGGTCCAGCCTCCCAAAGTCCTCGTCCTCCAGCCGGACGAGCCCGGAAGCCGAAGCTGTCTCTGTCAGGGTGATCTCGCCGAAGGCCTCTGTCTCGGCCACCTCGAGCTCGTGGATGACCTGCCCCTCCTCGGGGTGATTTTCGAGGATCAGGGCCAGCACGTTTCCGCCGGCGCAGCCGTGGAGGGCCATGCTGCGGTCACTCCATGTGTCGAGGACGTCCACCTTGTCGGGCGCCTCGTCGTCCGGCCCGTCACTCGTCGTGAAAGCCCGCTGTTGGGTGCTGTACGTGAACAGGTAGTGAGGTGTCGGGTTCCAGCCCGGCAGCCGGCTCGAAGGAGCTGTGCTCGTCAGTCTCCAGCGCCACCAGATCCACAGCCTCGCCCAGGTCTTCGTTCCAGAGCTCGGGCTGGAGGGTGTCCTCCGTGATGACGGCGTTGCGCACGACCAGGGTCGTGTTCGTCCCGACCACGGCGCCCCAGGCGGGGAGGAGCTCCACCGGTGGCCCGGACTCGGAGCAGGCAGCGGCAGGGGCGAGGAGGGCAAGGACCATGGACATTCGAGTCTCCGCCTGCCTGCTCTGTGCATACGTCGCGCGAGGCGTCGGTGTGACCCCCTACTCGAGCTGACCGCTCTTCCAGGCCCGCAAGACGGCCTCGGCGCGCGTACGGCAGCCCAGCTTGTCCCGTGCATGCTCGACGTGTGTTCGGACCGTGGCGGGTCGAATGCCGAGCCTACGGGCGATCTGTTCGGTCGTGCGGCCTTGGGCCACGTGTTGGAGCACGTCGCGCTCTCGGGAGGTGAGCGGCGTGGCGGATTCGGTCGGCTCGAGCCAGACCGCGAAGCCGCTCGGTGTCGTCAGGCAGGTGAGGCGCAGGATCGCGCCGAGGGCCTTGACGGGGAGTCCCCTGGGCATGTCACGGGCCCGGCAGCCGTTGGCGCAGACCGGCTCGCCATCCAGGGTGCGAGCCCCGACGACCTCCGCGCACTCTCGGCCCTCTGAGCCCTCGAGGGTCTCACTGGCTTCGACTACGCGTCCCTCGGGACTCAGTAGGAGCAAGAGCGGTCTCTTCATCGAGCGGATCATCGCAGAGCCGCCTCCGCGCAAAGGCCAAACGGAGGAAGTGAGGCAACAGACCAGCGAAGCCCAGGAAGACCGCGCCGCCGGTCACCGCGAGCACCGGGGCGAGCGATGCCGCGAGCCATGCCGGGCGGTGGGTGAAGCCCGGGCCGGGATGGAGGAAGCGCGTGATTCCGTCTACGATTCCGGCCGCGTGGAGCCAGATGGTCATGGTCGCCAGCGCGGCGTTCGTCATCACGATCCATCGGCGCGCTCCCCCCATGGGCTGTCCAAGGAGCCAGGCCACGACAGCCAGCATCGCCATGGTGTCCATGCCCACCATTCCCGCCATGGCGTGGCCGGGCACGAGATAGGTGCCATGGACCAGGCTGTTCAATGGGGGGAGGGCGAGGAGCATCGAGCTCGCGAGCACGAAGACGGTCCAGCCCTTGGCGGCGGCGAGGAGCGTCCGGCAGGCGCCGCCGTCGGTGTGGAGCTTCGTGAGGTCGGACAGCGCCTTGAGCAACACGACGATCTCGGTCATCGAGACCAAGAAGCCGATCCACTTGAGCCCGTGTCCCTGGGGCAGGTGGTAGGTGTGGTGGACGTAGTTCACGAAGTTGTTGAGCACCGCGAGGAACCAGAGCGCCCAGGCAGTCCGCGAGTGGCCGTAGTCCCGGTCTCCAAGCTGAGCACCCAGCCAGACCAGGCAGCCGTAGACGAGGAAGTTGAGAGAGCCGATCAGCGTCCCACAGGACTTCAGCTGGATGCGGCGGTCCACGATGGGGTCCTCGAGGACCTGGGGCAGCAGCCAGGCGTACTGCTCTGCGAAGGTGAAGGCGAAGAGCCCGAGCCCGCTCACCCACATCAGGACGTGGACGGGCTGGCGCCAGATGGCGGGGAGCAGCTGTCGCAGTGCCCAGATGCAGAGCGCCAGCCAGCCGAGCGCGATCGGGATGGCCCAGCCTGGATGGAAGCCCACGTATTCCCGGCCGGACCAGTGCCCGAGGGGCAGCGTCACGAGGATGCCGATGCCGGCGAATGCGAAGCTCGCGACCACCAGTCGGAGCGCGCTGTGGTCTCTCAGGACCCGGGCCAGCACGGCGACCGCGGCGAGGGCGAGCCAGGCGGCGCCGAAGACCGTGTGCAGGGGCCTGAGGGCGCGCATGTCGAGGCCGAGCGGTTCCATCACCGCGGCGCCCGCTGGGAGTGTGTAGAGAGCTGCCAGGAGGCCTGCGAGCAGCGCGGTGCAGAGAGCGACCAGCGCCCCGCGGGTGAAGGTCGCGCTCACTCGAACTCCCACCACGGCAGGTCGGCCAGCGTCTCCCCGCGGGCCTGTCCCACGCCCGTGCCGTCGATGTGGCGCAGCCACGCAGCGAGCGCGGCGACCTCTGTCTCGTCCAGGTCATAGGCTGGCATCCCACCCGGTCCGGCCAGCAGCATGGCGTCGAGGACGGGCTCGAGGTCCTCGCCGTAGCGGGTCGCCGCGTTCGTCAGGTCCGGGCCGAGGAAGCCGCCGTAGCCGTAGATCTGGTGGCAGGCCTGGCAGTCGTGCCGGTGCCAGAGTCGGATGCCCTCCGTGGCCTGCGGATCGACGGTCTGACCTTCGGAGGGGTCGAGGTAGACCCAGGCGGTCTGGCCCAGGAACGCTGTGGCCAACAGCGCCATCCAGAGCCGCCGTGTGCCGGGTTTCATCGCTCAGCCGCGCCCGCCGATGACAACCGGATCCAGGTGGGTCGTCACCATGTCCCCTCCTACATCGTTAGGAGGGCCTACCACATCGGTCACATGACCGATACCCTCGACGTGATTCCGCTGCTAGCGAGGCCCGATGAGACTCCACCTGATCGACGTTGCGCCGGTGCCGACCGCCAGGCAGAGTTTCCAGACCCTCTCGCTCCCCCGACTCGCAAGCTGCACACCAGCCGGAATCGACGTCTACATCACCGACGGCCGAGTCGAGGAGATCGACATCGACCGGTCTGCGGACGTCGTCGGACTCACGTTCTCGTGCAACAACGCGCTCCAGGCCTACGAGCTGGCGGGGCGCGCGCGGGCCATGGGGGCGAAGGTGGTGGCTGGCGGCACCCACGCCACGGCGATGCCCGAAGAGGCCCTCCAGCACGTGGACGCCGTGCTCTCGGGCGAGGCTGAGGGCGGAGCCTGGGCGAGGGTGCTCGAGGATCTCGCCGCGGGCCGGAGTGAAGGCTGCTACCGGAACCAGCAGCCACCGAGCATCAGCGGCCTCGCCGCACCCAGGCTCGACCTGCTGCGACACCCGGATCGCTACCTCGACTTCTCTCCGATGGAGGCCACGCGCGGCTGCCCCCACGGCTGCAGCTTCTGCTTCAACTCGGCCATCCATGGCCCGGGCTTCCGCACCCGCCCGGTCGAGGAGGTCGTCGAGGACGCCCGCCGCTCGCCGAGCCGGAACCTGATGTTCATGGACGACAACCTCTGCGGCAAGCGGGCCTACGCGAAGGAGCTCTTCGAGGCCCTGATTCCACTGAAGAAGCGCCTGTTCTTCCAGACCCACCTGCTGATGGCAGAGGACCTCGAGCTCCTCGACCTCGCTCGGAGGGCTGGGGCCCACTTCGCCTTCGTCGGCATCGAGTCCTTCGAGGAGGCGAGCCTGGCCTCCGTGGAGAAGAGCTGGAATCCCCTCGACAAGTACAAGTCCCTGGTTCGACGCTTTCACGACCACGACATCTTCGTCAGCGCCGGGCTCATCCTGGGCCTGGACTGTGATGGCCCGGACATCTTCGACAAGACCATCCACTACCTGAACGAGATCGAGGTCGACAACGCAGCCGTCAACCTGCTGATCCCCTATCCGGGCACCGACTTCTACCGGAAGATGAAGGCCGAAGGCCGCCTGCTCACGGACGACTACCGGCGCTACACCGGCTTTGACGTCGTCGTGGAGCCGAAGAGCATGACGGTCGCCGAGCTCGAACGCGGCTACGACCGGGTCCTGAAGGAGTTCTACCGGCCAGGTCGGTATGCTCGCACCCTGCTCTCGGCGGGCATGTGGAAGCGCGCTCCGGTCTACGCGATGGCGTGGTGGCGGGAGCCGCGTCGACGCACCTTTCGGAGCCTCGGGCGCTCCATCAACCGGCGTGGTGGGGACCTTGAATGAGCGAGAGGTCGATGTCTGAGACGATCGCAGTCAGTGGATTCGAGATGCACGCAGCCGGAGAGTCGCTGCGCCCTGCCCAGCGGGTCATCACCGAGGTGGCCGAAGACGAGGTCGTGGTCGAGGTCGCCGGCTGCGGTCTCTGCCACACCGATATCGGCTTCCTCTATGGCGGTGTTCGCACGCGGCAGCCCCTGCCTCTCATCCTCGGGCACGAGATCAGCGGTGTCGTGAAGACCGCTGGCGCGGGCTGTCAGCACCTCCTCGGAGAGCCGGTCGTGGTCCCAGCGGTCATTCCCTGCGGCGCATGCGGAGACTGCCTGGCGGGGAGACCGATGATCTGCAGTACGCAGGTCATGCCGGGGAACGACCGAGATGGGGGCTTCGCCACGCACGTGGTGGTCCCCGGGCGGGGCCTCTGCCCTGTCCCTGGAGCCTCCGCCGATCCCGACGCGCTGCTCCCCGGACCCAGCGGGCTGACCCTCAGGCACCTCGCCGTCATCGCCGACGCGATCAGCACCCCCTACGCAGCGCTCGAGCGCTCGGGCCTCGGCGAGGACGGCCTGGCCATCGTCATCGGCCTGGGCGGAGTCGGGGGCTACGCTGCGCAGCTGGCCAAGGCCCGCGGGGCCAGGGTGATCGGCCTGGACATCGACGCGGACAAGCTGGCGCGGGCGGATGACTTCGGTCTCGATCGCGCCGTGAACGTCCGCGACGTCGACGCCCGCGCCCTCAAGAAGCAGATCCGGGCCTGGTCGAACCAGTGGGGGGTCGCGACCCGGAACCAGGTCGTAGTCGAGTGCTCCGGCACCGCCTCTGGCCAGACCCTCGGCTTCGGTCTGCTCACTCGTGGAGCCACGCTCTGCGTGGTCGGTTTCACGCTCGACAAGCTCCCGCTGAGGCTCTCGAACCTGATGGCCCTGGACGCTCGCGCGATCGGCACCTGGGGCTGCGATCCGTCGCTCTACCCCGCCGTCGTCGACCTCGTCCTGGAGGGTCGCATCCAGCTCGGCGCCCACACCGAGCTTCGCCCCCTCGGCGGGATACAAGACGCCTTCGACCAAGTCCGCAGTCACCAGGCCCAGCGCCGGCTGGTGCTCACCCCCTGAGAGG
Organism: Myxococcota bacterium; assembly: GCA_036012755.1. GTDB lineage: Bacteria > Myxococcota_A > UBA796 > UBA796 > CAJQPC01 > JAAESX01. The sequence continues at coordinate 305,221 of DASCPX010000070.1, forward strand.
TCCCATGCTTCCCAATCACGATCTCGTCGACCACGACTTCCAGCACGTCCTCTACGAGCGGCGCCCTGTCCTGGGCCCGGGTGGCCAGCCCGTCGAGGGGCTCCACAACGTCTGGATCGTGCTGAACAACCCGAGCCAGCTCAACTCCTACACGACGGACATGGTGAAGGAGGTCATCCTCGCCTTCCGCAAGGCCAGCTGTGACCGTCGCGCGGTCGCCGCGGTCTTCACCGGCGCCGGGGACCGAGCCTTCTGCACCGGCGGGAACACCAAGGAGTACGCAGAGGTCTACGCCGGCCATCCAGAGGAGTACCGCCAGTACATGCGGCTCTTCAACGACATGGTCACGGCGATCCTCCACTGCGACAAGCCGGTCATCTGCCGGGTCAACGGGATGCGCATCGGCGGCGGTCAGGAGATCGGCATGGCCTGCGACTTCTCGATCGCCCATGACATGGCCCGCTTCGGCCAGGCGGGGCCCCGTCACGGCAGCGCCCCGGACGGTGGCAGCACCGACTTCCTCCCGCTCTACGTCAGCGTCGAGCAGGCGATGCTCAGCTGCACCGCCTGCGCGCCCTGGAGCGCCCACAAGGCCTTGCGTCTCGGCCTGATCACCGACATCGTGCCCGCCCTGCGCGTCGACGGGGACTTCGTCGCCAACCCCCTGGTCTGGACCGATGGCTCCTACGACAGCTTCGGGCGGCCTCGCCACGGCGAGCCCAAGACCGGCGCCGACAAGCAGGCCGCGAAGGCTGTCCTCGCCAGCGGCGAGATGGACCTGTCGCTCCTGGATGCCGCGGTGGACAAGCTCTGCAGCGATCTCTTGATGACCATGCCCGGCTGCCTCACCAAGACCATCGAGTCCATTCGGAAGCACAAGCTGAGCTGTTGGGACAAGAACCGGGAGACGAACCGCGCGTGGCTGGGTCTCAACATGATGACCGAGGCAAACGCTGGCTTCCGGGCCTTCAACGAGGGCACCCGTGGGGCGCGCGAGGTGAACTTCCCCGAGCTGCGCCGGCGCCTCGCCGCCGGAGAAGGCTGGAGCGAGGAGCTCATCCAGGCTGTCCTGCCCGGAGAGCGCTCGTGATCGAGTGCCGCACGGAGGGCGGGGTCGAGCGCGTCGTCCTGTCCCGCCCGCGGGCCAACGTCATGGACCACGACATGATCGACGCCCTCCGAGCTCACATCGAGGTGCTGAGCTCCAGGCCGGAGACAAAGCTCGTCGTGTTCGAGGGAGCGGGCAAGCACTTCAGCTTCGGGGCCTCGGTCGAGGAGCACCTCCCCGACCAGATCGCCGAAATGCTCCCGGGCTTCCACGCGCTCTTCCACGATCTGGAGGCCCTGGGTGTGCCCACCGCGGCCATCGTGCGCGGGCAGTGTCTCGGCGGCGGAGCCGAGCTGGCCACCTGGTGCGGGCGCGTGTTCGCGGACGGCAGCGCGCATGTCGGCTTCCCCGAGGTCGTCCTCGGGGTCTTCCCGCCCATCGCGGCTCTCTCCCTTGGCTGGCGCACCGGGGGGCGCATGGCCACCGAGCTCGTCATCACCGGTCGAGTGCTCGGAGCCGAGGAAGCAGAGACCGCCGGCCTGATCGACGACCTCTCCTCGGAGCCCGAGCAGGCCATGCGCCGCTGGTACCAGGACTCGCTCGAGCCGCGCTCGGCCCATGGCCTCAGGCACGCCTGGAGGGCCGCTCGGGCGCCTGTGCGCCGGGCCCTGGAGAGCGACCTGCCCCTCCTCGAGAGCCAGTACCTCGACGAGCTCATGGCGCACCCGGATCCCACAGAGGGTCTGACAGCCTTCATCGAGCGTCGCCCGCCACGGTGGGCCACCTGAGTAGAGCGGCTCAGCTCATGGCGAGGCCGTACTTCTCCAGGCGGTAGCGCAGCGCGTAGCGCGTGATCCCGAGCAGGCGGGCCGCCGCCGACTGGTTGCCGTTGGTGCGGTCCATGGCCTGCTCGATCAGGCTGCGCTCGACGGCGTCGAGATCCACGCCGCTCTCGGGCAACAGGAAGGGGGCTCCGGTCGCCGTGCCCTGATGTCTCCAGCCATAGCGCACCTCCGGAGGGAGGTGGTCGACCTCGATGATCTCGTGGGGCTCCAGGATGACCATCCGCTCGATGACGTTGCGGAGCTCGCGGACGTTGCCCGGCCAGGGGTAGGACTGCATGCGGTCCAAGGCCGCGGCCGACAGGCCCTTCACGTCTCTCCGGAAGGAGCGGTTGAAGCGCTCCAGGAAGTGGTCCACCAACCGTGGGATGTCCTCGCGTCGCTCCCGCAGCGAGGGGATGGTGATGCGGATGACGTTGAGACGGAAGTAGAGGTCCTCGCGAAACCTGCCCGCCTCGACCTCCGCAGCGAGATCCCGGTTCGTGGCAGCGATGACCCCGGCGTCCAGCCGGATGGGGCTGACGCCCCCAACGCGCTTGAAGGTGCGGGACTCGAGGGCTCTGAGCAGCTTCGCCTGGGTCCCGGTCGACATCTCTCCGATCTCGTCCAGGAAGATCGTCCCGCCTTCGGGCGACCTCGAACAGGCCCCGCTTGGTGGTCTTGGCGTCGGTGAAGGAGCCGCGCTCGTGGCCGAAGAGCTCTGACTCGATGAGCTGCTCGGGTAGCGCCGCGCAGTCGACCTCCATCATCGGGCCCTTCTTGCGAGGCCCCCTGTCGTGGATGGCGTGGGCGATGAGGTCCTTTCCGGTGCCGCTCTCTCCGGAGAGCAGGACCGTCGGCGTCTCCACGTCCTCGAGTCGCCGGAGCATCTCGAAGAGCTTCCGCATGGCGGTCGACTCACCGATGATCGAGGCGTAGCCGCTGGAGCGGCGCTCGCGCAGGTAGTGGACCTCTGTCGCCAGGCGGTGGGCCTCCAGCCCCTTCTCGATCGCCAGGGCGACCTCGCGCAGGTCGAAGGGCTTCGAGAGGTAGCCGTGCGCTCCGAGCTGCGTCGCCGCGACCGCGCTGTCGACCGCGCCGTGCGCCGTGAGCACCACGACGGGAAGGTCTCGACCGGACTTCCGAATGGCCCGGATGAGCTCCAGCCCGCCCATGCGCGGCATCTTCAGGTCGGTCAGCACCAGGTCGGGAGCGTGCTCTTCGACTCGCTGGAGCCCTTCCTTGCCGTCGCGGGCCTCGATCACGCGATAGCCAAGTGCAGTCATGTGCTCGTTGATGGACCAACGGATGAGTTCCTCGTCGTCGACGACGAGGACTGTGGCTTTCTCACTCATGGATGGGTCGTCGCACGTGGTCTTGGGGGGCTTGGGAATCCCATTCACATGGTTTGCAAGGGTCGGGCCATTCCTGGCACGCCACTTGCTCGGTACCATGACGTGATGAACCAACTCAGCAATCTCGGCGAGGTCATCCGCTGGAGGCGCGGCGAGCGCCTCTGGGACGAGGGACAAGGCGTGAAAGGTCTCGTCGTCGTCCGATCAGGTGCCCTCGAGCTCCAGAAGACCCACTCCTCCGGGGTGCTCTCTCTCGATCTCGTCGTCCGAGGCGAGATCGCAGGGACAGAGGCGTTGGTGTGCGACGCGAAGTACGGGCACTCGGCTGTCGGCGTCGGCTACGGCTCTGGCACCTGGGTCCCAGAGGCCCGGCTCTACGCCGCCATGCTCGACACGCCGGATCTCGGGGCGGAGATCTTCCGCGCGCACCTGGCCCGCTGTGGGCGCATCGCGACGGCCTTCGCGGACTTGGAGTTCGCCCCGGTAGAGGCTCGCGTCGCCCGGCTCATGCTGCGGCTCTGCGACACCATCGGGCTGCCGGACGCTCGGGGGACCTTCATCCCCTTGCGCCTGTACAAGGTCCAGATCGCGCGCCTGACAGCCTGCCGTGCCGAGACCGTCATCCGCCTGCTGAAGCGCTGGCGCGAGCGGGAGATCCTCCTCGCCCAGCGCGAGGGTTTCGTGGTCCCCGACCGTGGTCGCGTCTCTGCCCTGGTCGACGTGGAGGAGGAGTGCTCGTACGCGATGTGATGACGCCTGATCCGCTCTGCACGGCACCGAATGCCACGCTGGGCGAGGCCCTGGACATGATGACCCGCTACGAGATCCACGAGCTGCCGGTCACCAACGACGGCGTGCTCGCTGGCATCGTCACCCAGCGGGACCTGCTCACGGTCCTCGGAAGGGCTGTCCTCACCCTCGACGTCGACGACGCCGATCCGGACCAGCTCCAGTCCCTCGTCGAAGAGGTGATGACGACCGAGGTGGAGGCCGTGCGAGAGTGGACAGGCTTGGGATCGGCTTGCCGCATGCTGGCCAACTACCGCATCGGCTCGCTCCCCGTGGTCGACAACGATCGGCGCGTGGTCGGACTCCTGAGCATCACCGACGTGCTCACCGCAGCGGCGGAACAGCTGGACCGGCGATAGCATCGCGGCTGTGTGAGTTGACACAGGTCGGAGTGCCTCCTGGCACGCTGACGGCGCCTCGTAGACTCGCGCCAGCTGGCGGATGGGCGGAAAACGTGTTCTCGTCGATGTCATGCTGACCGTAGAGGAGCTCGCCGCATTCGACCGTCCGGTCCCGCGCTACACGAGCTACCCCACGGTGCCGGTCTGGGGTCCCCTTCCACCGGAGCGGACCACCGCAGCGCTGCAGGCGATCAAGGGCCCCGCCCAGCTCTACGTCCACGTTCCTTTCTGTCGAGAGCAGTGCTCCTTCTGTGCCTGCAACCAGGTGGTCGCTGGTCGCCGCGACGCTGGTGACCGCTTCCTGGACGCCCTCGAGCTCCAGCTGGAGCGCCAGCCGCGGGTGGAGGTCGGTCGTGTCCACCTCGGGGGAGGCACGCCGACCTGGCTCGACGTTCCGCAGCTCCGGCGGCTCTGGCTGGCCCTCTCCAGCCACTTCCCACCGGTGCCTGGCGCCGAGCTCTCGGTGGAGGCCGATCCGGAGGTCACCACCCAGGAGCAGATCCGGGCCCTGACGGGCTGGGGCTTCCGTCGGCTCTCGCTGGGGGTCCAGTCCTTCGACCTGAAGGTGCTGACCGCGGTCAACCGTCCCCAGCTCGGAGATCGGGTCGAGGAGCTCCTCCGCTTCGCGCGCGAGCGCGGCTGGAGGGGGCTGAACGTGGACATCATGTACGGGCTGCCCCACCAGTCTCTGGAGAGCTTCGAGGCCACCTTGGAGCGAGTCATCGAGCTGCGCCCGGATCGCCTGGCGGTCTTCGGCTATGCGCACGTCCCCTGGCTTCGCCGCCACCAGCGAGCCATCGACGAGGCCGTCCTCCCGGATCGAGAGGTCCGGAGCGCCTGCGTGCTCGCCGCCCAACGCGAGCTGGTCGGGGCTGGCTACGCGGCCATCGGCTTCGACCACTTTGCCTTGCCCACCGACGAGCTGGCGCAGGGGCCTCGCACGCGGAACTTCATGGGCTATTCGGTTCGAGGTGGGGACATGATCGGCCTCGGGCCGAGCGCTATCAGCGACGTCGCCGGCGTGATGTGGCAGGACGAGCTGGGGCTGGGCGCCTGGATGCGCAAGCTGCGAGCCGGCGAACCGCTGGCCGTTCGGGGATGGGTGCGCGACCGCGAAGACGACCTTCGGGAGGCGGTCATCCACGGGCTGATGTGCGACCTGGTAGTAGACGTCGAGGCCGTCGAGGCCTTCTGGGGAATCGACTTCGGCGAGCACTTCGCGGCCGAGCTGGACGAGCTCCATCCCCTGGTCGACGAGGGTCTCGTCGATGTCGGCTTCGCCCACCTCCGCGTCACCGAGCGGGGGCGCCCGCTGGCCCGGCTCGTAGCGCGCGCATTCGACGCGAGGCGGAGCCCCGCTCGTCACTCCCAGACCGTGTAGGCCAGCAGGGACCGGGGTCCAGCGAGCTCAGTCTGGATCTGCCGGCTGCCACTCGTCCAGCGGGCTCCGGGTCCACCACTGCTCGGGCAGGATCATGACTGGGGCCTCTGGCTCCCGGAGGGTCACGACGGGCACCAGGTTGTCGGCGAGCGCCGCCCCGGGGAGGTGGGCGCTGAGGAGGGGGGCGCTGCTTGCCAACACGACGCGACCCTCGGTCAGACTTCGCGGCAACGACCGGGACCTGAAGTCGGGCCAGCTGGCGAGCAAGGACTCGTCGGGCCAGCGGGTTCCCGGGCCACGGTGTCCGTTGCGCATCTGCCAGAAGCGTCGATTGACCGAAGTGAGGAGCTCCGGCCTGCGCTCGAAGAGGGGGTCCAGCGCATAGCAGATCAGGCAGGTGCCGTCCTTTTGCGAGCCAGTCCGCACGGCCTCTGCGGCGAGCACCACGTGCCCCCAGGTCACGACGCCCTCGGACCACAGGCGCCCGCGAGCGTTGAGGGTCCGCGAGTTCGTCGGGGTGTTCAGGTTGTTCGAACCGAGCATCGCGTGCAACGGGAAGACGAATGACAGGGCCCGCTCGAGGAGCGCCTTGTACCGCCGTCGCTCTCGGGCCGGCGTCTTGAGGCGGGCCAGGCGGGCCAGGCGGGCCAGGGCGCGTCGACGCCCGTCTTCGGTCAGGGCGCCGTCCTGCTCGATGACGATGCGGGCCTTCTTGCCGGTCGCCACGATGGTGGCCTCCACCTCGAGCAGGCCGGACAGATCGTGAGCGAAGGAGATATCCACCGGCTGCGGGCCGTCGATCGGGGGGATGCCCGTCACGGTGAACTCGCCGAGCAGGCGGTTCTGCTCGGCGTAGCGGTGTTCTCCCTGGAAGACCCGGACGCACACCGCGGTCTGCTTCGGGTGCGTGGTCAGCACCTGCTCCACCCGACGGGCGGGCAGGGTGGTGTTCCTGTGGAGGACCGGCAGGTAGTAGCCGTCGAGGACCTGTTTCTCGGCGAAGCGCACGACCTGGACGCCCAGGGTGTGGCTGGTGACGTCGGTCACGACGACCTCGTCCACCGCGGCGTCACGAGCCACGAGCCCGGCCTGCCATGCGGCGCCCAGCGCGATGGCGTGATCCGGATCGGGGCCGTCCGCTGGACCCTTCCCGAAGATCTCCCAGACCAGCTGCTGCACCGCCGGCATCCGGGGCGCTGGTCCGAGCTGGAGAACACCGTCCTCAGCACGACGGGATGGCGCCCGACCGCCCGGCAGCCAAGGCAGACCGCATGACCGCCGGCTTTCGATCATCGCGCCCCTCTGGCTCTCCCAAGAAGGGAAGGACCTGCGCGTCCGTAGGGCTCGGAACCTCGGGCTCAACGACAGCCCACGACCTTGGAAGCCCATCATCGAACCAGCGGGACTTCTCGATTCTCACGTTGAACTCCGAGACCGACAGGTGCACGTCGGGGTCATGAGCGACCCGGTGGCCGCCAAACGGAGTGCCCCTTGCGTTTTGATGCGCGATGCCGGCGATTCCAAGTGGGCCATTGGTGAGGTCTTCCCACCACTGGTCGCTCCCGCCAAGCGTCGTGATCGAGTCGATGAATGCCACGCGCCCACCGGTAGCCTCGAACTCGTGGAGCTCTGCGTCCACCTCGTGGAGGCTGCGGGAATCGCTGACAAGTGGCGATCCGGCCGGCCGGGGCCGCTTTGGGCCGGCCACACCGCCTTTCACCGCAGTGATTCCAGCTACTTAGGGCCAGCCTTCGCTACTCCACATAGCCGAGCGCCTCCAGGCGCCTTCTCTGCTCGTCGCTCAGGGGCGGCGGGACTTCGTCCACCAGCGCTCGGAGTCGCTCGAGGTGCGGCTGCATCGTCTCCGGGACGGGCTGCGGGTGGAGCTCCTGGGGATCGATGCGGAGGTCGTGCCAGACAGGCTCGCGGTCGGGGTGCAAGAGCAGCTTGCTGCCGTCGAAGCGGAGCGCGGCCCCACGTCTAGGGCCCTTCACCTGGTCAGGGGAGGGCGCCTGGGCGTGTGCTTGCTGGCCGGTGGTGTAGGCGAGGACCTCTCGCGTCTCGAGCTCCGGGATCTCGGCGAGCCCTGCGGCGGCCAGCACGAGGTCGTGGACCAGCGACACCCCGACGAGGCGCTCCCGTACCTCGCCGCTGTCCAACGCCCCGGGCCAGCGCACCACCAGGGGCACGCCCAGGGAGGGCTCCCAGAGTCGAGCGCCGTGGTTGAAGTAGTAGCCGTGCTCGTCGAGGCTCTCTCCGTGGTCTCCGACGACGAGGACGATCGTGTCCTCGTCGAGTCCGTCCAAGAGCGTCCCCAGCAGGTGATCCGTGTAGCGAATGGCGCTGCGATAGCGCAGCTTCTCGGTCTCCGGCTGGGCGCTCTGCAGGAAGGCCACGAGCGAGGTCAGGGTGCCCCGCTTGGCGTCGAGCACTGCCTGGTCGAGGTCGCGGGCCCGCTCCTCGGCCTCGTCGGAGGGCCGCCAGCGTGGTGGCACGACGTAGGGGGCGTGGGCGTCGTAGAGGTGGACCCAGACGAAGTCGGCGGTGTCGGGAGAGAGCCACGACAGCGCCCGCTCGACGGTCTCGTCCCCCCCCCGAACGTGGCCCCGGCGTGGGAGGTCGAGGCTGTCGACGACAGGCCACCAGTTCATTCGCTGACCCCAGCCCCAGCGGTCGTCGAAGTGGTGGAAGCCGCGGTCGAGCTCGGTGTGGCGGTCCAGCACGTGAGCCGAGATGAAGGCCCCGGTCCGGTAGCCGGCCTCCGACAGAGCCGGGACGATCGTGTCGACCTCGACCGCGCGCCCGTTGGCGAGGAGCCCGTGCTCGTCGACCGGGAGTCCCGTCAGCATGCTCGCGTGGGCTGGCGCCGTCAGCGGGGCGGTCGTCACGGCCTGGGTGAAGCGCACGCCCTCGTCGGCGAGCCCGAGCAGCCTCGGCGTGAGGTCCGGGCGCACGTGGTCACCGCGGAAGGTGTCCAGCGTCACGAGCACGATGTCCGGCCCGTCACGCGCTCCGGACCCGGCCGAGACCTCCGGCGGCATGCCCGCCCAGCACCACGCCGACAGCGCCACCAGCGGCGGCAGCGGCCGCAGCACCCGCAGACGGCGGATCAGGAAGACCAGCTCCCAGCTGACCAGGGACAGGAGGTGGAGCGACAACAGCAGAGCAGGGCCCAGCACCCGCTCCCAGTCGAGGGCGATGCGGCTGTCGTGGCACCACGCCATCCATGCCGCGACCGAGCCCGCGAGGAGCCAGAGCCCCGCGGCGATCAGACGCGAGTGAGCTTGGCGCGCCACTTCCAGGGCCGGTTCTCCCGCCGCTTGTACTTCGGCACGTGCTCGTGGGCGGCTACGGACTCGGCGAGGGCCCGCCGGGCTGCCTCCTTGTCCCCGAGCTCTCGGCAGCACAAGCCGAGCTTGTAGTAGCCCTCTGACGAGCTGGCGTTGGTCTCTACCAGGGCCTCGAAGGCCGTCCTCGCCCGCGCCCAGTCCTTGGCCGCGCGGTAGTGGTCCCCGACCACCATCTGTGGCTCGCCGTAGAGCAGGTCCGGCCGGAGCTCCAGCGCCCTGTCGATGGCCGCGAGCCCCTCGTCGACGCGCTTGAGTCCGAGCTGCGCGCGGCCCAGGAAGTACCAGGCCTCTGCCGAGGTCTCGCGCCGCTCGACGACAGGGGCGAGGCTGGCCTCCGCCTGCTTCCACTGCTTGTGCTTCACGCACAGCTTGCCGTGGTCCAGGCGCAGGGTGAGGTCGTGTGGCCGGGCAGAGATCTCCTTGCCCAGCTGGCCGATCTGGCGCCGCTCGGAGATCCAGCCGAAGGGACTCCAGTAGCGGCCCCGGAGCTGGCCGCCGACCAGCCAGAAGAGCAGGGCTCCGGTGAAGATCAGGAAGACGGGGTCGGTGAGCAGGTAGAGCACGTCAGGACCGTGCAGCTGAGCATGCGGAGAGCGCGACCATGGGAACATCGGCTTAACCGCCCGTGCTTGCACTGACGCTGATCCCCGTTGCGCTGGCCGAGCCGCTGTCTCCACTGCCGGCGGACACCCGCCTGCTCGAGGTCCAGCGTCACGAGGAGTTCGCGCGCTGGCACCTCGAGGTGCCCGAGCGGGACTTCTGGCTGGAGCTCACCGCCGACGATGGCGGAGAGCCCGTCTGCCGTGACGGTGGCTGGGCGCTCTGGGTGCGGTTGGACCTCGAGGACCACAGCGAGTCCTTCGACTGGGAGCCACTCCCCGCCGTAGTCGACCAGGCCTGTGCGGATCTCCCGGCTCTGGCCGAGCCGGCCGCAGAGGAGCCTGTCCTCCCCACCGCCGAGGGGGGCTGGCGGCCCCGGGCGCTCTCGCTGGTGTTCCTGGGCTGGTTCCTGGCGGCGCTCGTCGCGCTCCCGAGGACCCGCGAGGCGATCGGCGCCTTCGTCATGGCGCTGGGCGTGCGCGTGGCCCTGTCGCGGACCTCGCTCCTCCTCGGCGGAGACGCCGCATACGAGCGACTGCTCACGGCCCGGGGGCACTTCGACCCCGATCTCTACTACGGAGAGGGCTGGGCCGCGGTGATGGGTCCCCTCTCTTTTGCCTTCGGCGACCCCCCGGGCCTGGTCCACGGCATGAACGTCCTGTTCTCCGCGCTCGCCGTACCGCTCCTGGTGGCGCTGATGGCGAGCCTCGGAGCCACGCGAGCCGAGCGCTACGCCGCGGGGGTGCTCCTGGCTCTCAGTCCGCTGGCGATCTCCCTCGCCGGGAGCGAGGTCCACTTCGTCCTCGTCGCCACCTTGCAGATAGGCGCCTTGCTCGGCGCGATGCGGAACGACCGGCTCGGCGAGGTCCTGGCGGTCTGCTCCATCGGGCTGCTCGTCCACACGCGCCCACTCCAGGGTGTGTTCGTCCTGGTACCGCTCTTCCTCCTCGCCAGGAACCGGCGGTGGCTCGGGTTGGGCCTGGCGCTGGCCTTGGTCGGCTGGCGCGTCCAGCAGCTCCTGAGTCTGCCAGGGGGTGTCGGAGGGGGTGTCATCGACTGGTCTCGCTACCTCGAGTTGGGTTTCCTGGTCCGGCTGATCGCACCCGGTGAGCGGGCCGTGGACCTCGCGTTGAACTGGAATGTCACGCCCTTCATGGTTCCGCTGCTCGCGGTGGCCGGGCTCTGGGCGACGCTGCGCCGAGAGCGCTGGACTGCTGCACTGGTGCCCGCCGTGGCTGGGCTTCTCGCCTTCCTTCCCTACGCGCCGAAGGAGTTCCCCTTCGCTGACCCGCTGCGCTTCCAGCTGCCGGTCCAGACCTGGTGGATCGCGCTGGCTGGTTTCGGGCTCGGGCTGGCCTGGACGTGGCGCCCGAGCCGCCTCCTCCCGATCCTCGCAGTGCTCGTGGCGAGCATCGTCGTCGCCCGCCAGCCCCACCCGCGCTGGGTCTGGGAGTCGGAGTACATCTTCCTGCGGCGAGAGGCCCACCGGCTCGGCGAGGACGCCCGGGTCTTCATGAACCCGGAGCAAGATCCCCACGGCCACATGCGGACCTTCCTCTCGCTCACCAGGCCGCCCACCTTCCTGTCCGGGCAGCCCGAGGCCGAGGACTACGTCTACCGGGGCACTGCGGACCGACACCCCGGAGCGACATGGCCCTTCGAGCGCTGTGTCGTCGAGCCCGTCGCCGTGGAGAACGTGCCGCCGGCGACCGACGGCTGGGTGGACCTCGGCCCCGATCTCGTCGAGCTCGGGCTCTACCGCGTCATCTCCTGCCCGAGCGCGGGCTGAGGACTACCACCTGCGGCTGACGACGAGGCTGCGGGGTCCGGCGGAGACGGCGAGAGTACGGTCCGTCGTGTGCAGGGTCGGGACCAGCTATCCGATCGTCCCACCCAGCAAGGCGCCGGCGAGGACATCGGTGGGGTGGTGTACGCCGGCGCCGAGGGCGGTGTAGGGCCGAGGCCGGTCCACCGCGAGCTTCAGCGAGGTCGTCGCGAACTGGTTCAGCGCGAAGGACTCGACCACCAGAAAAGCGCGGGTGTGGGCACCTTCGCGGTCCAGCGCCCCGTCTGCGATGGCGAGCCCCAAGCCCGCACCTATCGAGCCATAGAGCAGCACATCTGAGGTCGTGTCGAAGGAGGCGTCGTAGTGCGCCGCGACGAGAGCGTCCGGACCCGCAGGGCTTGCAACGGCGCCAGCCGGAGTGAGGCCGTCCTCGACGTTGGCGTACATGAGGAACCACACGCCGCCCGAACCCAGGGTGATGGGCACATCGACCGCAGGATCCCAGCTGAAGGTGGGCTCGGAGGCCATGGCGATCGTCGTCAACCACATCATCTGGGGCACCTGCGGCTTGTTGGTCGAGTCCGGTTATCGTGCGCCGGAAGAGCCTGGGAGCGCCGTGCTGCTGTCCGCCTTGCTCGCTTGTACCCCAGGGGGTGGCGAGTGCTCGACCCTCGAGCAGCCGGACCGCGACTACTGCTACTCCGATCGCATCGAGAGCATGGGTCCGGAGGAGCTCGACGCGGTTCGAGAGGTGGTGCTTGCGATCGAGGATCCGCTCGTGCGAGAGGCCAGCGTGCTCGCCTGGCTCGGAGTGCATGCCGACTCGGTGCCGCTCGAGGAGGCGGAGTCGCTCTGCGCTGTCTCGGGCGGCGAGGACAGCTGGCTCTGCAAGCGTCGGCTCCACGCTGCCCACCTGAGGCGCGAGGAGCATTGATCGAGCTCCTGGTCGCCTGCGGTGCACAGTCAGAGGTCGTGGACCCTGCTGCGGCCGTGCGCGCCGCTGGGCCCTCGGAGTGCGCCCAATACGCTGGCAACGAGGCGACATGGTCCCTCTGCATCGCGGACGGTGCCCGCATCATCAGCGCGGTCGCGGAGGCGCGCACCCGCTGTGACCTGGCTGGCGTCTTCGACAAGGAGTGCGAGTCCTCGTGGATCGGCAGCGCGATGCGGCGGGGCACGCCCGTCGAGGACATCCTCGGCTTCTGCAGGGACGACGAGTGCAGGCTGCTGGTGCTCGACGCCTCGGGGCTCCCCTGGCCCGAGCGCCTGCCTATCTGCAGGGAAGCCGGCCGGTTTGCCGAGGACTGCGCCCGCCATGTCTTGCAGGACTGGAAGGAAGCCGAGCCCTCGCTGGAGGACGTCGAGGTGTTGATGGCGGTCGATCGTGGCTACCCGAAGTCCGTCGGGGACTGGAGCGAGCTCGCGCTCGTCCAGCTGGGCCTCGACTGTGACTCCGTGGTGGACACCGCGACGCCCGCCAACCTCGAGTCCTGCAGGATCGCCGCCAGGTCTCGCTGAGAGTGGGATCGATGGCGATCGCGAGTGCCCCTGACGAACGGCTCCGCTTCTCTGATCTCTTCAACCTCGCTGGCGCCCTGACGCTCGCGCGCATTCCCCTGGCTGTCGTCACGGCCTTCACGATGCACGACCGTCGCTTGTTCGCGCTGGTCTTCACCCTGGCGATGCTCAGCGATGTCCTCGACGGCCCGGTCGCGCGGTGGAGGGGGACCTGCTCCCGGACCGGCGCCGTCGCTGATGGCTGGGCAGACAAGATCTTCCTGATCAACTACGCGTGGTCGATGCAGATGCTCGGGCTCATCGAGCCCTGGCACATGGTCATGTGGTTCGTTCGCGAGATCATCCAGGGGGCCTTCGTGCCGCTGGTGGCCTTGCGGTACGCCTTCAAGACCGCCCCGAACCCCGAGCCGCATCCAGCGGGCCAGGCAGCCACGCTCTTGATCGGCATGGCGATCATCGCGGCGCTCGTCGAGGTGACGCCCGTGCGCGACGCCGCGACCATCGCGGCGCTGGGACTCGGGTCGGGGGTAGCCCTCCACTACTTCAGGCGCGATCGGCCATGGGAGCGCTGGGGGAGGGCGCCGGCTCCTCGCTGACCAGGCGGAAGCCGACGAAGCTGGAGCGGAAGTTGGGGTCCAGGCCCGAGCGGCTGGCCAGCCGCAGGTCGTCCTCGTCGGCGAGTGAGACACCCATCACGGGCCAGTGCGGGTCCCAGTCCTCGGGCAGGATCCACCGGCTGCCGTCGTGCTCCCAGTAGGGAAGGAGCTTCCCATGCAGCCCGGCCTCGCCAGGAACGAGACTCCGAGCCTCATCGAGGGGGAGGTCGTCGAGGAACTCGCGCCAGGCGGCGGAGGTCACGGGGGTCTCCTGCACGAAGCGATCGCCCAGGGTGGGCTCACAGGACTCCAGGGCGCCCCGGGCGAGTGGGTCACCGCTGACGACGAAGCTGCGGAGCGGGCCTCGTCCCCCCACTCGCCAGCCGAGCATGCGAGCGACGGGATCCCCGCCCATGTGGAAGGGGCTCGCTGGCATGTGGACGAAGCCGTCGCCGACCTGCTCGGGTCTGAAGAGGCGCACCTCTCCCCTGTGGTGCTGCTGCCGGCGCAGGGCCAGCGAGTAGCGGACGGTCGTGTAGCCCTCGGCGCCCACCTCGATCAGCCAGGGGCCCGGCTCGAGCTCCAGGCGGGTCAGGGGCATCTCGAGCGAGTGGACCTCGACGGGGACCAGTCGCCGCTGCCGCAGCTCGAAGCGGTGCAGGCGGGCCAGGGCGGGGACCTGACAGCTGAGACTGAGGCGTCCACCGCCCTCGAGCAGGCGCGCGTCCCGGGCCTGCTCCCCCCGATCCGGCCTGGCGATCTTCACCGCGACGTCCCGCTCCAACAGCGGGTCCCGCGCCCTGAAGACCCAGCCCATCGAGCCCCTCCCGAGGACGCTCAGCGGCTCCAGCCCCAGCGCTGCCGGGAAGGGGGGTGACTCGGTGCCCTCCCACCGGGCCAGCAAGCGGTAGAGCCACTGGCGGCTCACCCCGAGGGCCTTCGCGCTGCGGAAGTGCTCCGGGAGCAGCACCGAGCTGCGGCGGCCGAGCGCTCGCCGAGGGCCTTGTCCAGCAGGTGCTCGGCGAGGGCGGGCACGTCTTGGCTTCGGGCCCGCAGGGGAGGCACGTTGAGCACGCAGGCGGCGAGTCGGTAGTAGAGGTCGTCGCGGAAGGTCTCCCGGTCCTCTTCCAGCGGCTGGTGGGTCGCGGCGACGACGCGGGCGCGAACGCGACGCTCTCGGTCTTCCCCGACGCGGTTGTAGGTGCCCTCCTGCAGCAGGCGGAGGAGCTTGAGCTGGGCGCGGGGGCTGAGCTCGCCCACCTCGTCGAGGAAGAGCGTTCCGCCGGCCGCGCGGGCGACGAGGCCGTCCCTCGGACGGTCCGCGCCGGTGAAGGCGCCCTTGACATGGCCAAACAGCGTGCTCTCCGCGAGCTCGTCGGGGATCGCTCCGCAGTTCAGGGCGACGAAGGCGCCGTCGGCGTTGTCACTCAGGGAGTGGAGGGCCCGCGCGACGGCTTCCTTGCCCGTGCCCGTCTCGCCGAGGACCAGCGCAGGCCAAGGCATGCCGGCGAATGCATGCACCGCTTCGTAGAGCTCCACCATCGCTGGCGCGGAGCCGACCAGCCCGGGCACCTCCAGCCCTTGGGGCGCCTTGTCGCCTGTCCTAGTGTCCACTTTCAGTACCAGCGCGGCGAGACTGCAGAGCGCTGTCAACTTTGCGCGACAGTCGAGGGGGAAGCGGCCCGGCTCGCGGGGGTCGTGGAGGTAGAGGACTCCTTGCTCACCGAGGGGAAGGCAGCCGATCGACCGGAGCCCGTAGGCCTGCACCGACTCGGCCTCCGTGAAGCGGGCGTCGGCCAGGGCGTCGTCGCTCCAGGCGGGCCGCCCCTCTTCGATGACCTGGCCCACCATGGTCTTCGAGATCTCCGCCGGCGCCGGGATGTTGCCGCCGTCGCCAACAGGGCGGGCAGTCGCTCCTGGGCCCATGAGAGCGCACCGCCGGCTCGCGCCAGGCGCGTGAAGGCGCTGGCGAGTTCGTCGGCGGCCCTGGGGTCGAGGGCCCGGACGCGTTCCAGCGCGGCGGGGAGGGCTGTTGTGGACATCCTCGGATCCTGTCCAGCCGCGTCTTCGTTGTCAGCTCTCCGCGACACCCGGACGGAGGAAGCGTGCCACTGCCTCGACGTGTCCCGTCTGGGGGAAGAGGTCGACGATCCAGAGCGCCACCATGACCCAGCCGCCCGCTTCGAGCAGCTCGCGATCCCGCGCCAGCGACCCTGGCTTGCACGCGATGTAGACGAGCGATGACACCGGCGCCGCGGCCAGCCACTTCGCTGCCTTCGGATGCAGCCCGGCGCGGGGGGGGTCCACGACGACGATGTCGTCTCCACGAAGCCTCGGGAGGACATCTTCGACGCGCCCACAGTGGTACTCGACGGTCCTTCCGTTTCGAGCGGCGTTTGCTCGGGCGTCCTCGACGGCGCCGGGGTCCAGCTCCACCCCCACGACCTCGTCGAAGCGGGGCGCGAGGTAGAGCCCGATGGCACCGGTTCCGCAGTACAGGTCCCAGAGGCGGGGACCGCTGCCCGCTGCTTCGGCGATGACGTCGTAGAGCCTGGCGGCCGCCGGAGTGTTGGTCTGGAAGAAGGAGGTCGCCGAGAGCTGGTAGCGCACCTCTCCCAGCTGCTCCGTGATCGTGCCGTCCCCGCTGATCACCGAGCGCAGCTCACCGATCGCCGCATCGGCGACCCCGGCGTTGACGTACCAGGAGAGCGTCGCGTCGAGGCGCAGGGTCATCAGGTCGGGCAGCGCGTCGCCCTCGTTGGTGTAGATGGCCACAAGGCGCTCGCCGAGGGTGGTCTCACGCAAGACGGCGTGCTTCCAGAAGCCGGTGTGGGCCCGCGCGTCCCAGGGGGGCAGCTCAGAGGACTCGAGCATGACCCGCAGGGCGTGGATGATGTCGTTGAGGCCCTCTGGGACCAGCTCGCAGCGCTCTGCGTCGACCACCCGGTCGAAGCGGCCCGGGGCGTGGAAGCCGAGGAAGCTGCCCTCGATCGGCTCTCCAGCGGCGTGGTCCTCTTCGGAGAGGTAGCGTCGGACGCCGAAGCTGAGCTCCACCTTGTTGCGGTAGCCGTAGGCTGCGGGAGCGCCGATCACGGGGTGGACCTCGACTCCTTCCAAGGGAGCGAGGATCCGCCTGACCATGCGCTCCTTCGCAGCGCGCTGGGCTGTGAGGCTCAGCTCCTGGAGCGCGCAGCCGCCGCAGAGGCCGAAGACCGCGCACCTCGGCTCGACATGGTCGGGTGGGGGCTCGACGAGCCGCACCCTCCGCCCATGGATCGTGCCCCTCTTCTTCTTGAAGGGACGCACGTGCACGACGGCGCCCGGAGGAGCTCCGCGAACCAGGACGGGCTGGCCCTCGTGCTCACCCCGTCCGCAGGAGTTCGGTTCGAGCTCGGTGATCTTCAGGTCGAAGGGCTCGATGCGCCGACGGCGACGTGACAACGGCTACTGCGGGGTGCCGTGAATGCTCACGACCAGGATCATGGCGTCCTGGTTCTTCAGCGCTCCAAAGCCGGCCGAGTAGGGCTCCATCCCGAACTGCGTGGCCTTGATCTTCGTGCTGCCCTTGGCCGAGAAGTTCACCGAGTCGGCCTTGACGGTCATCGGCAGCGAGATCGAGGTCGTGGTCCCGTGGATGGTCATGTCGCCCGTCACGTTCGTGCGGGTCTCGCCGAACTCGCAGCCGGTGAGCTTCCAGGTGATGTTCGGGTGCTCGTCCGCCTCGAGGGCCTTGTCACCGAGCATCTCCTCCCTGATGTCCTCGCGCTCGCCCTCGCGCGGGAAGGTGTCGTAGCCCAGCCGCTCCCGCACGCTCTTCTCGTCGACCTCGAGCTTGGCGACCTCCAGGCTGATGTCCATGGCGCAGGCGCTGCTGTCCTCTGGGTCCCAGGTCGCGGTCCCCGACCAGCCCACCGCCTTGACGACGTGGTCGTGGGCCAGGGCCTGGGCGATGGTGGTGGGGTCCTTGTAGACCTGCACATACAGCGTGCCCTTGAGGTCGTAGGTGACGGGCTCGGCCTCCGCGGTGCCGATCAGCAGGGGGAACAATGCGAGGGTCATGAGAGGGTCTCTTCGGGTGCGACACCGGGACCCTACTCCCTCTTCCGAGAGATGTCAGTGCAGCGCGATGTCGATGCGGTAGGTGTAGCCGTCCCCCGGCTTGGCGCCGACGACGTCGATGCCGAAGCGAGACAGGCGCCCGACGACCCGTCGCTCCAACACCTCCGGGCAGTCCACGGCGCGCACCTCGGTGGGCATGCCGCGGGAGTCCACCTGGAAGTCGAGCACACAGCGCAGCTCGTCGCTGCCTTGGTCTGCCAGCAGCCGCCTGCCCTGTCGACCAGCCCGCGGCGGTGTCGGCCAGCGGGGAACGGCGGTCGGGGGGAGTCGGACGAGCACCTGGTGCTCCTCGATGGCCAGGTCTGTCAGCACAGTGCCGGCGACGAAGACGAACTCCACCTCGAAGGTGCCCTCGACCGCCCGCTCCTCGACCTGGGGCGGGTGGAACTGCCAGCTGCGAACCGCCTCGCGAGCTGTGGCCCGCAGCTCGGGACGGCACTCGTCGGCGGCGGCGTCGAGGACCTCGCCGTATGCGTCGACCAGCGCCGTGACGTGGCAGGCGTAGCGCTCCCCCGGGCTGGACTCGAGCAGCACGATGGCCTCGATGTCCGGGACCGGGTCAGGTGTGCGGAAGGGCACGACCTCCGGCTCGACGGCGAGGGCGAGGGCGACCAGGGTGATCATGAGCAGCACGCTCCCAGCTCGTAGCCGCATCTCTGGGCGAGCACCGAGAGCCGCATGAGACCCTCGACTGCACCCCGGCGGTTGCGCACCCCGAGCCTGCTCGGAAGGAAACCGAGCACGACGTGGCGGGCATCGCGCCCTCCTACCGCCAGCCGGTCGGCGACGGCCATGACCGGTCCGGGGCCCTCGTCGTAGCGTCCCCGGTGGCCGAAGGCGATGTACTCGCGGAGCGCGAGCCGGTAGGGCTCGACGGTCTGCAGCGCATCATCTCGCGAGGCGCCGCCGTCCTCGATGGCCTGCACGAAGCCGATCCATGCCAACAGGTAGAGCTCCATGAAGAGCTCTTCGGTCGGAACTCCCAGCTGGTCCACGAAGTCTCCTCCGAGCCCGGAGAGATCCTCCTCGACCAGCGTCCTCAGCGCCTCAGCCGCGCCCGCCGGGTCACCTGTCTCCGCGACACTCCGGGCGAGGCGCGCGGCCGTCTCCTCGTCGACGACGATCTCCGGCAGGGGCGACTTGAAGTAGTCGAAGAAGCTCACCGCTTGGGTCCTTTCAGGGCTGTGTGAGCTCGCATAGCCAGGTGGCGAAGGTGTCCGTGGCAACGAAGGCCTGCACGCGCTCCAGGAGCAGCTCCTCCAGTGACTCGCGCCAGGTGTCCTCGAGGCCGGAGCCGGCGAGGAACTCGCGCGCCGTGAGACCCTGCCCCTCCTCCACGGTGAGCTCGAGCATCCCGCGGACCTGGTCCGGGAAGGCCTCTGAGTGGGCGAAGGCCCGCAGGGTCGCGGCCAGATCGTCGATGAGCTGGTCGAGGTCGAGCTTGTCGATCTCGCCGGCCCAGGTCTCGACCGGGAAGCCGAGGAGCACGTCCACCGAGTCGGCGCGCATGTCAGCCCAGGCCTGGGTGTTGGCGGGATCACAGGCGTGCTCCACGGCGATCTCGATGGCCCGGCTGATCGCGCCGTCGACGTAGGTCTGGACGCGGTCCTCCATGCGCTTCTCGACCTCGCTCCCGACGATCTCCGCGGCTGCCTTCGCGGCGCCGGCCCACTGAGCGAGGCGGGTTCGACCGATCCCCGTCGACTTGATGACCCGGCTGGCCTGGTCGGGCACCTTGATCGACTTTGCGTACTCCGTGAGCGTGTCGGTGAGCATCTCCCTCACCATCGCCCGGGTCGCCCGGTGGTCGAGCAGCGCGCGCATGACCTGCTCGTTGGGCTCGTAGGGCCGCCTCAGCAGATCACGAACGGGGTCGACCAGCCCTCCATCCACCCGGTAGATCAGCGGACCGCTCTGTTCGTCGAGGCGCGCCCGGGCCGCTTGCACTCGGCTGCGGATCCAGCCCTTCGTCCGGTCGTCGTCCACGCTGGCCCGAAAGCCCTCGACCAGCCGCGCGGACAGCCAGCCCGGATCGACGAGGTCTTCGACCGGCCGATCGAGCAGATCGTCGACGACCAGCGTCACGAGTCGTTGGAGATGCTCGGGCTCCTCTCGGAGCCTGGCCAGCAGCGCGTCGCTCATGTCGCAGTGATAGGCCAAAACGCGATGTTCGACCAGATCCGAGCGCCCCGACGAGGCCCCGGTCTCAACCGAGCGGTCCTCTTCGCGGCCGTGGTGTTGATGCTCCTGAGCGTCGTGGTCATCGGCTTCGGCAGCTTCTGGGTGCTGGCCAGCCTCGGCCTCACCATCGGTCCCTCCGGGGAGCCCGTCGAGGTCTGGTACGACCCCTACGAGGACGGCACGGAGCCGCCTTAGCGGATGATGGGGCTGGGGGTGCCGACGCTGACCAGCCAGAGCTGATGGGCCGCGCGGGTCGCGGCGACGTGCAACAGGCGCCGGGTGTGGGAGGTGTCCGGGTAGTAGCGAGCGCTCGCTTCGACGACGACGACGTAGTCGAACTCCAGGCCCTTGACCTCCTGGACCTCTGTGACCTCGACGCCGGGGCTGAAGGCGAAGTCCTGGTCTTCGACGAGCCGGAGCCTGGGGACCTCGGCCTTGCGCAGGCCTGCGGCGTACATGGCGCTGACTCCGGGGTTCGGCGTCAACACCACGATCGAAGCGAGGGGCTCCCGGCGGGCCAGCTGCTGGAGCACGTCGCCCAAGAAGCCCACGCAGGCACCGTGGTCCGTGAATCGAAAGAGCTCCACGGGCGCACCCGGGCGCGTGGTGGTCGGCGCCTCGTCGTCCTCTGCGTAGGGGCCGAGCACGCCTCTCGCGAAGGAGGTGATCTCGTGGGTGGAGCGGTAGCTGACCTTGAGCGTGCTCACGGCGGTCCCGGAGACGCCGACGTGCTCGAAGAAGTCCGCCCAGTCGGCGAAGCCGGCCTCTTCGATGATGTGCTGCTGGGTGTCGCCCGACAGCGTCGCGCTGCCTTGGGAGTCGAGGGTGTCGAGCAGCACGCTGACCTCGAGCGGCGAGAGGTCCTGGACCTCGTCGACGACCATGTGCGTGTAGCGCAGGGGGTACTTCTTGCGCCTGCCGCGCAGAGCTCCGACCCGGCGCTGCCAGAGCCGCAAGAGCACCGCGTCGTCCTCTGCGTCCAGCTCGGCGCCGTCCTCGCGCTCGCCGGCGACCCAGTCGGTCAGGCGCGCCCGCTGCCGCCGTGCCCAGTCCCAGGCGCGCTCCAGCTCCACCGCGGTGAAGACCCCCGGGGCGGCGTCCTCGACGATGCGTGAGAGCCGATCGAGATCCATGAACAGGCCGAGGAAGTCCTCGAAGACACCCTCTGCGGTCGGCGGGTTCGGCACGGTGTCGACCTGGTGGTCCATCACCTGCAGGAAGGCCGGATGCAGCTTCAGGCGGCTGACGACCTCTGGCGTGTCCTCGGCGATGCGCCGGGGCAGGAAGGGCAGGTGCCGCTTGACCCGGTCCCGTGCCCACTTCGTCCAGGTGACGACTGGCACGTCCTCGACCCCGAGCGAGGGCAGCACCTTCGAGATGTAGTCCCGCAGCGCCTTGCCCCAGACCACCACGATCATGCGGTCACCGCGGAAGCGCTGGGGCTCCTGGTAGGCCAGGTAGGCCACGCGGTGGAGCGCGACGGTGGTCTTGCCGGAGCCGGCGATGCCTCGCACCACGACCAGCCCGGACTCGGGGCTCGTGATGAGCTCCCACTGCTCCTTGTCGATCAGCGCCGCGATGTCCGGGAGGTGTTTGTCTTCTCGGCGCGGACGCGCGCTGCTTCCGACACCGAGCCGACGGTGTGACGCGGACGCTCGCTCGTGCTTCAAGAGGCTGCTGCCCGAGCCGCCAGCGAGCTTGGGTGGTGTCTTCGAGAGCTGTGTCCAGTCCGCTTCGTCCCTCACGAAGGTGCCCTGGGGCGAGTCGATACGCTCCAGCTGGCCCCGAGTGATGCTCAGCGTGCGTCTGGCGACGAGCTCGCCCTCGAAGATGCGCTCACCGACCTCTTCGGCGTATTCCTCGCCTTCCTGGTAGCGGTAGAAGATCTGCGCGATGGGCGCGTTCCGCCAGTCGACGATGCGCAGCCCGTGGTCGATGCGCGTCACCTTTCCCAGGTAGAGGTTGCGCTCCCGTTCGCCCTCCTTGAGCTTCATGTGGGCGAAGTACGGCGAGTCGGGATCGATGTCCTCTGTTCTCCGCGCTCTGCGGATCTGTCCCAGGAGCGCGTGGAGCTGGTCGAACTGTTGCAGGAGCGAGCCGAGGTCCTCTGCCTTTGCTCCGGCCAGGTCGCTGCGGATGCGCCTGAGCTCCTCGACGATGTCGACCTCTGACGCGCCGACCTCTACCGGCCGCTCCAAGAGGCGGGTCCGGATGTCATCGAGGAGGTCCTCCTCTTCCTGCACGATGGGGTGGATCAAGCAATGTCTCCGCGCGAGGGGCTCGTGATCGGGGAATCACTTCTTTTAATCCGCACCACCCCCGAGGCAAGCGCTGACCAGCGCGACCGTCGCCAACGCGGCCGAGATGAGGAAGATGTCTCCTGTGTTCTCGAAGGTGCTGACGCCGAAGGTGCCCAGGGCGTTGCCCATCAAGGCGCCGACACCACCGAGCGCGGCAGCGAGGACGGCCTGGGCGCTCGCTTGGACCTCTCTGGGCGCCCGAGTCGCGACCCGGTGGACCGCGCCGACCCAGAAGGCCCCGAAGCCGATCCCGTGCAGGGCCTGCACCGCCACCAGCGCCACCGGGTCGATGACCCACGCGCACACGAGCCAGCGGGGAATGCCCAGGGCGACGGAGAACACGATGCACTTGTGGGCCCCGAAGCGGCGGAGGATCCAGGGGCCCGCGAAGAGCACCAGGACCTCCAGGCCGACACCGAGGCCAAAGGCCATGCCGGCCCAGCGCGATGGCAGCCCGAGGCGCTCGAGGTGGAGCGCGAAGAAGCCGTCGTAGACGCTGATCGAGGCGAAGTGGAAGGCCGAGGCGACCAGGAGCGCTAGGACCGGACGGTCCGAGATCAGCGTGCGCAGGGCCGGGAGGATGCCTGGGTGGCCCTCTTGCCCCGCGTCTCGAGGAAGGGCGAAGGCCAGGGCGGCGAGGGCGGCCGACACGGCACAAGCGAGCCAGAAGGGGCTCACTCCAGACTCCACCATCGCTGCGCCGATGAGGACCGCGACGACGAAGCCGACGCTGCCCCAGGCCCGGACCCTGCCGTAGCGTCGACGGTCGTCCGCGAGGCCTCCTAGGACCGAGCCGTCGAGCAGTGGATCGATGCCGACCCGACCCGCGCTGAAGACGAAGACACCGGCCAGCGCGACGCCCAGGCCCATGAGTCCAGCGCCCAGCGCCGAGATGGCCGCGGCGAGGGCGAGGACCCAGACCGCACCTCGAAGCTTGTCCGACAGCGCGCCCCAGCCGCTGCCGATCAACAGCCGCATGGTCGGGGTCGCGATCATCGCGGCGAGCAGCCACCAGCCGGTGATTCCGGCCCGATCCAGCTCGACGGACAGATAGGGGTAGGTCGCCCCCATCGCGGCGATCGACAAGCCGATCGCCAGGCTGTGGCGCTTCACCAGCCGTCGCCGTTGGGTCCGCCGTAGGCTCCGATGTCACTGACAGAGCCGTCCGTGTCGCTGCGAGATGGATCCCCCGCGTCGATGAGGTCCGAGGCCGAGCGCAGGCTCAGGTCCCAGCTGCCGGCGTCCGCGCCGGAGGTGTCCGTGTACCCGGGCTCGGTCGAGATGTTCCCGTTGGTGCCGTCGATTTCCGTCGTGTCGGGGTCGTCCGTCTCGTTGTAGGCGTTGCTGTAGGTCATGCTCGGCGAACTGCTGTAGAGCGACGCCCAGCCGATCTCGTGGCCGCTGACGTCGACATTGGTCGCGCTGGGAGAGCTGCTGCTGTAGGCCGTGATGCCCTCGCCGTATGCGCTCGCGTAGATGCCCAAGTTGCCGACGACGCTGGCGTTGAAGAAGGCCGTGGTGCCGCCCGAGTAGACCCAGATCCCCGCGGAGTAGAGCGTGGTGGTCTCCGCCGTGTTGCCGGCGACGACCAGCCCGTCGAAGACCGAGCTGTCACTGCTGCTCAGGGACATCCCCGAGCTGGTGACGTAGCTGCTCCCGATGGCCTCGTTCCCGCTGATCCAGACGTTCTCCGCGTCGAGGCTGCACTGCTCGCAGGAGAGCCCCGCGCCCCAGATCGTGTCTCCGTCGGCGACGTTGTCGACGATGCGCAGGTTCGACAGCGTGGCGGCGCTGTAGCCGAGGTAGATGCCCGTCCCGTAGCAGGTGCTCTCGTCGCAGCTGTTGTCGGTGATGACGAGGTCCTCGAGGTGGGGATCGCCGCCGTAGACGTAGACCCCTGCGCCGAAGGCGGCGTCTCCGCCCTGGATGGTGAAGCCGACCAGTTCGGCGTCCGCGCCGACGAGGTAGACCACGCTGTCGCCGCCGGGCCCGGAGAGGACCGTGTTGTCGGAGCCCTCCGTGCTGTGCAGGCGGACGGCCTTGCCGTCGAAGTCGAGGACCTCTTTGTAGGTTCCGGCCTCCACGCAGACGAGGTCTCCCTTCGAGGCCGCATCGAGGGCGTCCTGGATGCTGGCGTGGTCGGTGGGCACCCGGTTGGCGTCATCGACGACGCCGTCGCAGTCGTCGTCCTCGTCATTGCAGACCTCGTCGGCGCCAGGGAACTGCGTCTCGTCCGAGTCATCACAGTCGTCCGAGCTGGAGGCGTGGCCGGGGGGCGCGTCGCACTGGCGGGTCGGGTCGCCGGCGCCGTAGCCGTCGGAGTCTGCGTCCACGTACCAGGCGGGGGCGTCCTCGGCGTTGTCGTCGTAGACCCCGTCGCAGTCTTCGTCGACCCCGTCGCAGTGTTCGTCAGCGCCCGGATGGACCTTCGAGTCGCCGTCGTCGCAGTCGTCTGGGTTGTCGGCGTAGCCCTCCGGGGCATCGCAGCCCTCCGTCGTCTCGCCCTCCGGGTCGCCGTAGCCGTCGTCGTCCTCGTCTGGGTAGAAGGTCTCCATGTCCACGGCGAACCAGTCGACCAGCCCGTCGCAGTCGTCGTCCTTGCCGTTGCAGATCTCTGTGGCGTCAGGCCCGATGTCGGCGTCCGAGTCGTCGCAGTCGAGGCAAGCCGCGGAGCCGTCGCCGTCGGCGTCCGTGTAGCCAACGGAGCCGTCGCAGTTGTAGTCGACGGGGTCGGTGCAGTCGTCCTCTGTGGCGCCTGGGCGGACCTCGACGCGGGTGTCGTCGCAGTCGTCCGGGTTGTTGGCCAGTCCGTTCGCCAGCGCGCAGGCCTGGAAGGGCTGCTCCGGGTCGCCGTAGCCGTCCTTGTCCGCGTCGATCCAGTAGGTTTCTTTCTCGCACCCCGGCCCGTCGTCACCCGAGCCCGTGCAAGCGAGGAGGAAGATCAGCACTGCGCCAAAGGTAGTGCAGCTAGTCGGCGGTGGCCAGTGCGCGGTGGTTGTATTGGGCGAGCGTCATGACCCGGCCCTCGTGCAGCCAGGTGTAGGCCTGCCAGGTGCCGACCACGCGCTTGACGTACCCGCGGGTCTCGTCGAAGGGGATGCGCTCGCAGTATTCGTCGGTGGGGATGTTCCCCCACTCATCGAGCCACTGGCCCACCCGGTGCTCGCCGGCGTTGTAGCCGGCCGCCGAGAGATAGGGGCTGTCCTCGAACTCGCTGTGGAGGAACTCCATGTAGCGAGCCCCGACCTTCAGGTTGATCTCCGGGTCCAGGAGGTCGTCTCTTCCGACCTTCATACCCATCCACTCCCCGACGCCCTTGCCCGTCGCCGGCATGACCTGGCAGAGGCCCCGGGCGCCGGCCCAGGAGATGGCGTCCTCGTCGAAGTTCGACTCGACGCGCACGAGGCTGTGGAAGTAGCGAGGCTCGAAGCGGTAGTCCGCAGAGGCCGCCTCGACCTCTTCCAGCCAGAGGTCCGGGTAGGCGACCGACAACAGGTGGACGACCTCTGGCGAGGGCTCCACCGGTGTGTTCGTGCGCAGCCAGGTCCTCAAGGAGCGGTGGGCATCGACTGCGTCGCCGACGGCCATGCGGGACTCGGTCCACCAGCCCATCTCGTCGGGGCTCCAGGTCTCGTGTTCGCCGTGGAGCGAGATCGCCTCTTCCACGAGTCCCAGTGACAACAGCGCGGGCAGATCGGAGTCGAGGACCTCTCTGGACAGCGTCCAGGTCGTCTCCGCCTCCGGGAGCTCGACCAGCACCGGCATCGACTCCTCGGCCATGCGGCTCTGGGCGAGCACGGCGTAGAAGCTCCATGGCTGGCTCTCGATGCAGCGCGTCCACCAAGACAGCGCTGCCTCCCGACCCGCCTCGTTCGGTGTCGTCGGGTCCGAGACCTTCGGGTAGAGCGCCCAGCGCCCGGCCCAGTACATGCCTGCTGGCACGTGGAAGCGGTCCCGTGACGGAGGCAGCTTGCCGAGCTCGGCAGCGATCCGAGCGGCCTCCGCTCCGTCCCCCGCCTGGTAGTGGCTCCAGGCCGTCCGGAACATCGCCTCTGGGATCATGTCGCCGTCGGGGAGCTCGTCGATGGCCTTCTGCCAGAGCCTGCGGGCCTCCACGATGTCGCCCGAGCGCTCCTTCGCGACCCCGGCGAGCACGAGCCCGTCATCGGCGAAGCTGTGCTCCGGGAAGTCCTCTGCCATGCGCTCCCAGACCGCTGCTGCGCTGTTGTGCTGGCCGCGCAACAGGTGGGTCTTTCCCTTGAGGTAGGCCAGCTTGGCCCCGGTCTCGCCGTCGCACTCCTGCGCCGCGTTGCCGAAGGCCTTCACCGCCTCTGGCCGCCTGCCCTTCTTGTAGTAGGCCCTGCCCTGCACATAGCGGAAGCGGCAGGCGTCTTCTGTGCCCACGTGGTCCGAGGCGTAGGCGTCGTGGCTGAAGGGGCCAAGGAGCTCCAGGATCTCGGACCAGGCGCCCTGGGCCTGCAGCGCATCGGCTCGCCAGGCGGCCTCCTGCCAGGTCGCGTCGGCGAGGATCGTCGGATCCTCGGCGCTGTTCGGGTAGTGGGCCCACAGGCGACGCTCGTAGGGCTCGGGGTCGGGCGCCATCGCGGCGAGGGCGGCCAGGGCCTCTGCCGAGCCTGCCGCGGGATCGGGCTCTGCGACCAGGGCGCTGTAGGCTGCCCGGGCTCGGGCGAGGTCCCCTCGGGCTGCCTCTGTCGCGGCGATGCTCGCGAGGGCGGAGCGGTGCAGGGGGTGTCCCTCCGGCACCTGCTCCAGCTCGGCCACGGCGGCGTTCGGATCGCCCTTTGCAAGGTGGATGCGCCCGTTGGCCCAGGCCTGCTGCGGCGCGGGGAAGCCCTCGATCAGCTCGGCGTCCGCTGGGCGATCGAGCTTCACCAGCGCCCAGGAGGCCAGGGGACCCGTCTCGGTCGAGAGCGCGCCCCAGTCCTCGGCGGCCGCGAGCTCGACGAGCCGCACGTCGAGGGCTGGCTCCACCGCGTCTGTCTCCTCGAAGCTCGGTGGGGCCTCGACGACCTCGACCGGGATCTCTGCGAGGGGTTCGTCGGGAGCTTCGCCACAGGCGAGGGGAACGAGAAGCAGTGTCATGGGGTCTCTTTCTGTTGAGGCAATTGTTACCCTCGACACGTCAAGACGCACATGGTTCCTCTGTTGATCACCTTTGCCTGTGTCGCGCCCATCGAGGCGGAGGTGGCCGTGGAGCGTGTGCTGCTGCCGGTCGGCGGAGAGGCGGCGGGGGTGAGTCGAGAGGTGCCGCTGGTGGTGCGCGAGGGCATCGAGAACGAGGCCCCCACGGTCGCGGTGGACACCTCTGGCGGCCTGTGGTCCGCCGTGACCTCATCCGAAGCAGGGGAAGAGGTCATCCGGCTGCGCCAGCCAGACGGCGTCATGCGCGAGGTCGCGAGGGCACCCATCGCCTCGAACCCGCGGCTCGCAGCGGGCGAGGACGGCAGTGTCTGGCTCGCCTGGGTGCAGGGGGGCTACGACGGGAGCCGGGACGTCTGGCTCCAGCGGGTCGATGGGACAGCCGAGAGCGAGAACCTCACCCATGGAGGCTGGAACGCCCACCCGGCGCTCGCGGTCGCGGATGACGGCGCCGTTCACCTCGCCTGGGAGGAAGGCCTCGATGTCATCGTCTACGGGCACGGCGCAGAGCGGAAGAAGCTCGGGGGCCGTGGCCTCAAGCGTCGCCCGGACGTGGTGATCGACGCGGACGGCCCGGTCGTGCTCTTCGACGAGCTCCAGCTGACTCGCGGCCTCGATCCCGACTACGACATCGCGGTGTGGAGGCCTGCCGAGCCACCGGTGGTGCTGCATCGACCGGGCATCCAGGCGGCGCCCAGGGGCCTCGCCGACCCTGACGGTGGCTTGTTGATCGCCTGCCACGACAGCGAATCCACCGGGGGCATCGTGAAGTGGCTGCGGCTGTTCCACTACGAGGACGGGGCCTGGTCCTCCTGGGTCGATCCTCGGGCCGGGCTGGCCCACGAGGGTGAGATCCAGGGGGCCGAGTTCCCGGCCTTGGACTGGACCGAAGGTGGCGGCCTCGTCGTGGTCACGCGCTCTTCCCACGGCCACCAGGTCCACCTCGTCTCCAGCGAGGGGATCAGCGATCCTGTCGACCTCACGCGGAGCTACTGGGGTGCGCGCGGCTGGCGGCAGGATCTCGTCGTGGCGGGCTCTGAGGCGTGGGTGGCCAGGCGCGCACGAAAGGAGGCCCTGGTCGAGCGACTCAGCCTGCCGAAGCTCTCTGGTCTGCCGGACTTCGAGCCCGTCTCGGATGCCCCCGTGATCGACGTCGAGGCGCCCGCGAAGCCCGCTGGCGTGGCCTTCGGGGATGTGCACATGCACTCGGCTCTGTCCGACGGCACCGGGCCTCCGGACGAGATCCTCGCCCGCGCCTGGTCCCGTCGCCTGGACTTCGCCGTGCTCACCGACCACGACACCATCGTCGGCAGTCAGCTGTCCTACTCGGACCATGACGAGATCCGCCAGGTCACCGAGTGGTTCGGTCGCCGGCCCGGCTTCGTCACCCTGCACGGCTTCGAGTGGACCACCCCCCCCACCTGGCGCGATGGCAGCGGGCACAGGAACGTCTACTTCAGGGACCAGCCGGTGGAGAGCATGGAGCTGGACGGCATGGAGGGGCTGAGCCGAGGCTTCCTGCCCTCCGCGGCCGGGATCGCGCCGGACGCCCCAGCGCTCAACGCGGCGCTCGCGGATCACGCGGCCTTCACCGCGCCTCACCATACGAGCTGGACGGGCACGGACTGGGAGCACTTCGATCCCGCCATCCAGCGCCAGTTCGAGCTCATCAGCGTGCACGGGCTCTCCGAGCGACCCGGCGAGCAGGTCATCGCCGCCCGCGGTCACGAAGGCGGCAGCTACGCCTCTGACGGGCTGTCCGCCGGCCTCGTCTTCGGCTTCCTGGGCGGCTCCGATGGCCACGGCCTGCGCTGGCACCACGGCATCGGGCGCGTCGAGGACCCCTGGGCCACTGGCCTCACCGGTGTCCGCTGCGACCCGTGCACTCGCGAGAGCGTCTGGGACGCCCTGCACGCCCGGCACTCCTGGGCGACCTCCGGAGGCCGGCTGGTGGTCGATCTACGCGTCGGCGAGGCTGGCCCTGGAGACGAGGTCGTCATCGAGGGCCCCCTCGAGCTCGCCTGGTCCGGCACCGGGACCCTGGTACGGGACGGGGTCGTGCTCGGGACCTTCGACGGCGGGTATGTCGACGCAGAGGCCGACATCGGCCCGCACAGCTACTACCTCAGCGTCACTGACGGCGAGGACCACGCCTGGACCTCGCCGATCTTCGTGGAGCGTCGATGAGACGGTGGCTCGTCCTGGTCCCCCTGGCCCTGCTGGCCGCTCCCCTGACGGCGGAGGAGCCCGCGCGCAAGAACGTGCTGCTCATCACGGCGGACACCCTGCGCGCCCAGGCGGTCGAGGACACCTACACGCCTCATCTCGACCACCTCGCGGCGGAAGGGGTGCGCTTCGACCGGGCCTACACGCCGATCACCACCACGCTCCCGGCTCACGCCTCGATCTTCACTTCGCTGTATCCCCGGGACCACCGGGCCTACTCGAACGTCTCGAGGCTGAGCTCGAAGGTGACGACCCTGGCCGAGGTCCTCGACGGTCTGGGCTGGGAGACCGCCTGCCACATCAACATGCCCTGGCTGAACCCGGACGCCAGCAACGTGCCCCAGGGATTCCGCACGATCCGCCGTGGTGATCGCATCCGCAAGGCCGACAAGACCAATCCGTGGGTGATCGACTTCCTGGCGAAGGAGCACGAGGACCCCTGGTTGTTGTGGGTTCACTACGTCGACAACCACACCCCGTACCACGCACCCGGCAGCTACGACGACATGTACACCTCCGAGCAGAAGAACGAGCTCGCTGACGTGTGGCGGTACTTCCCCCCGGATCACCAGGAGAGCGAGCACATGATCTCTTGGCTCGACGGGGTCGAGTACGCCGAAGAGGTCGTCGACGACTACCACGGAAGCGCCACCTGGATTGACGCCCATGTCGGCCAGATCGTTTGGGAACTCAAGAGGACTGGCCAGTGGGACGACACCCTGGTCGTCTTCACCTCCGACCACGGCGAGAGCATGGGCGAGCACGACCTCTGGTTCGTGCACGCCGGCTTGTTCGAGCAGACCACGCGCGTGCCCTTGATCGTGCGGGATCCAGGCGGCCCCGCGGGGGTCGAGGTCGACACGGTCGTCTCGACGATCGATGTCATGCCAACTGTATTGAATCGGCTGAGCGCGCCCACGCCCGACGGAGTGAGGGGCGCAGATCTGTGGCAGGTGCTGGACGCGGACGGCGGTGGGGTCGCCTACCTCGAACACACTGGGAGGCAGCTCACCGGTGTCGTCACAGAGCGCTGGAAGTACATCCGACACGACAAGACCAACCGGATCTACTCGGGCTACCCGATGAACGCGGGCACGCTGGAGCTCTACGACCTGTCAGCTGACCCGGACGAACTCGTCAACCTCGCCGCGGAGATGCCCGACCGTGTGGCCGAGTTGGAGGCGCTGATGACCCGCCTGGAGGCTGGCGAGCGCGGCTTCGAGGAGCTCACCTACGAGGTCGATGAGGACATGCGCGAGGCGCTTCGCGCGATGGGGTACGTGGAGTAGGCGAGGACCACGGGATTTCAGCTACTTGGGGCTGAATCTCCCTGGTGTTCCCGGCCTAAACCCTCCCTTGCCGGGAACATGTTCCCGGCAAGGGAGGGTCATTCGCCCAGCACCCGCATCACGCCGGCCATCTGGCCGGTCTCGCCTGACGGCAGCGTGCCCGTGGCCAGCCGCACGATGCCCCCCACGTACACCACGCGGCCCGTAGGCCAACTGTCCCAGGTCGCTGACGGCACGGTGAAGTTGCGCCGCAAGACACGTCTTCAGGCGCTACCCTGCTTCACACAGACCAAATCCACGATCATGGGTCCCTATCTCCAAACTGGCTGAGTCTGGCGAGGCCCTATGGGTCACCGCCCAATCGCAGATGTTGTTGCTCGGACGGAGAGGCACGGGCTTGAAGAATCTTCCGACCAAGCCACGCACCCTCGACACTGGAGTTGACCCGCTTTCGTGGACACGTGAGGAGTTGGATCCCAACTCCGTCAAGGAGAAGACGTGTCCCGCAGACATCGACGACCCTACCGCGCTGAATTCAAGGAGCAGATGGTGGCGCTCGTACGCGCCGGCCGGACGCCCCAGGAGTTCTCTCGGGAGTTCGAGCCCTCCGGCGAGGCGATCCGAAACTGGGTGCGCCAGGCCGACCTGGACGAGGGCAGGCGCACGGACGGTCTGACGACCGCTGAGCGTGACGAG
>DASCPX010000071.1:0-144214 GCA_036012755.1 Myxococcota bacterium
CGCGGCGTCTCGTACCGAAGGCTCCCGTCCGGTTGCAGCGGGTTCCCCAACTCCTTCCACGTCCTCGGCCGCTCGTCGCGGTCGGAACTCGATTTCGGCGTCGAACCAGTCTCGGTAGGTGGCTTGCGTGGCTTGCTCACACTCTTCCTTTAACAGGCGCCCCTGTGTCGTCGCAATCCACTCGTCCGGCAACTCGTACGGATCGGTCACGCCCGTGCGCTCCAACTCCGCACCGAAGGCCGCCTGAAGCCGTTCCTCCGCATTCATTCGCGCCCTGTCGAAGCGCTCGAGCAGCGTCGTCCGGTTCCACCCCTTCGCCGGGGCTGGCAGGATCCAGTCGCCTTCGGGGGTGGCCACCCGGATGCCGATCTCGGGCCACGCCGCCGAAGAGGACGCCCTCTACCGCGTGAAGGTGCGCCAGTACCTCTACGACAGCTCCGTGAGCCAGATCTGGGTGGACCTGGATCGCGACTGGCTCTGGGACATCAAGGGCCACTTCCGCAACGGCAAGCTCTACATTCGCTTCGACGCCATGGACGCCGAGCGCTACGGCCCACAGCTCGAGTGGACCGGGGCCGGCTGGGTCCTCGACCCCGACTGGGAGGCGCCGAGCGCTGGCGCCAGCTCGCAGGTCCTGTCTCCAGGGATCTACGCCGCCCTGGACTGGAACGGACGCCCGGTCGAGGCGGCGATCGTGGATCTCAGCCCGGAGGAGACGTGGAGGCTCGACGTCTACCCCAACGGCAAGGGGCGCGCCGAACGCGCCGAGCTGGACATGCAACGCGACGGACACATCGACCAGATCTGGCGCTTCGGTGGCGAGGACATCCTCGTCGACATGCACCCGGACAAGGACACGACGATGCACTACCGCTGGAACGGTGAGCGCCTCGTCTTCCGCCAGGACTGATCAGAAAGCTCGACCGGCCGAGACCACCATCACAACCGTCCCGTCCGGGGGGCTCTGTGTGACCGCCCGGTTCTTCGCAGAGGGCATCGTGAGCCGCCAGGTGGCCTCGACCTGTCCGTACCAGACCCCGCGATGCGCCATGGCGGCCAGGCCAGCCTCCAGGATCGGGTTGACGACCTCGACGGGCTCGAAGGTCTGGTCACCGATGACGTAGCGACCGCCCTCGCCGTCGAGGCGCGCATGGATGGGCAGGTAGGCGCGATGCATGTAGACGATCCAGAAGTCGTCGGCAGGAGAGAACAGCCCGACGAGGATCTCCGGCCCCAGCCGAGCCTCCTCCAGCGGCCACTTCACAGCCCCGAGGTCGGCGTAGGCCCCCTGGACGTCCATCGTCGCGTAGTGCCAGTAGCCAGCGACGAGTCCGAGCTCGACTCCAGGCTGGCCGCGCCAGTCCTTCGCCCGATCGGGTCGGGCCAGGTAGCGCACCCCCATCGCCCCCGTGAGCTCCCACTCGACGTGATCGGGCAGCCCGCTCACCCCCTGTCCCGCCCAGAAGTCGATCTCCTCTCGGGTGGGGTAGCGCCAACCTCGTCCGTCGACCCGGAAGCCCGTGCGAAGGGGCCCTGCACGGTTGCTCGCAGCGAGGTGAATGCCCACCAGCGGGGAGTGTTTGTCCACCGAAGCGGCGAGCCCGACCCGTGCAACGATCGGTTCTTCTTCCGCCAGAACCAGTGCGCAGGCCAACAACCACATGGTCATCGTCTATCACGGCTGCTACACGCAATAGGCCACGGTGCCATGGCGTAGCGCCCACTCCTCACGATGCTTCTCTTCCTGCTCATGCTGGCCTGCGGTGGCCCCTCCGAGGGTGAGGGCTCCGATGGGAACGAGGAAGAGGAAGAAGAGCCCAAGGATCCCAGGGCGTTGGTCGAGGTCCGCGCTGCCGAGACCGGCTCCGTTGGCAGCTTCCTCGTGAGCAACGGCGTCGTCGAGTCAGAGGCCCAGGCCACCCTGGTCCCGGAAGCCACGGGCACGGTGACAGCGATCTACGTCGAGGAAGGCGACCGTGTGCGCAAGGGCCAGGTGCTCGCGCTGATCGAGAACGCCTCGCTGGACGCTGGCCTGGCCCGGGCGGAGGCAGAGGCGGCCAAGGCGGAGGCGGAGCTCACGAGAGTCCAGGCCCTGCACGACAAGGGTGTGCTCAGCAACCGCGACCTCGAAGAGTCCCGTCACCTCTACGAGGCAGCACACACCAGCCTCGTCGAGGCCCGCGGCACCCAGTCCCACACCCGAGTCGTCTCGCCGATCGCCGGCACGGTCGCGACCCGGGAGCTCCGCTATGGCGAGGTCGCCGGCGGCCAGCCCGCCTTCACGATCGTCGACCTGGAGCGCCTCCGAGTTGTCGTGAAGCTGCCCGAGCGAGACCTCGCCAGCCTCCACGCGGGCCAGGAGGCCACCCTCACCAGCGTCTACGACACCGACAACACCGTGCCTGGCTCCGTCGAGCGCATCTCTCCGACCGTCGACCCGATGAGCGGCACCGTCCGCGCCACCGTGGCCCTCGACGATCCGGAGCTGCTGCTGCGTCCGGGCCAGTTCGTGAGCGTGCGCATCGAGGTCGGCCGCCACGACGAGGTGCTCGTGGTGCCTCGCGCCAGCATCGTCTACGAAGAGGGAGAGCCCCTCGTCTACCGGGTGCGCGTCGAGGACCCACCGGAAGAGGAAGAGGACGCCGAAGAAGAGGACGAGCCTGGCTTCTTCGCAGAGCTCTTCGCAGCGGACGAAGAGGAGGAGGAAGAGGAGGAGATCCCCGGTCCGTACCGGGTGGCGCGCAAGGTCCCGGTCGAGCTCGGCTACGTGGACGACGACCTCGCCGAGCTGATCACGGGGATCGAGCCAGCGGACGACATCATCGCCGTCGGCCACGTGAACCTCCGTGACGAGGCGCGCGTGCGCTACCCGGAGGATCCGGTGCTCGAGCTGAAGGACGACGAGGACGACGATCCGGAGGACGAAGACGACGACAACGGCTCCGCAGACGCAGAGGACTGAGCTTGGGTTTCTTCCGCCTGGTCGTCTCGCGGCCCGTCGCCGTGCTGATGATCTTCCTGGCCGCGGCGGTCTTCGGGCTCGTCAGCTACGCCCAGCTGCCGATGAACCTGATGCCGGATCTCTCCTATCCGACCCTCACGGTTCGCACGGAGTACCCGGGCGCCGCCCCCGAAGAGGTCGAGGCCCAGGTCTCGCGCCTGATCGAGGAGTCGCTTTCGACCAGCGACGGCCTCGTCGGAATCCAGAGCCGCAGCCGGGCGGAGCTCTCGGACGTCGTGCTCGAGTTCGACTGGGGCACGGACATGTCGGCGGCATCTCAAGGGGTGCGCGAGCGCCTGCAGACGACCTGGTTCGGCGACGGCATCGGGCGCCCGCTGATCCTCCACTACGACCCCTCGCTGGACCCCATCCTCCGCATCGCCCTGTCCACCGATGCCAGCGTGGAGGGAGCCCCCGAAGGCGAGGCGGCGCTGTTCCTGTTGCGGGAGCTGGCAGAGGAGGAGATCAAGCGCGAGCTCGAGGGCCTGGACGGCCTGGCGGCGGTCAGCGTGCGCGGCGGTCTCGAGCGCCAGGTGCTCGTAGAGGTCCGAGAAGACTGGCTGGCCGCCCGAGGCGTGACCCTGGAGGCGGTCACCAACACACTGCTCGCGGAGAACGTGAACATCGCCGGCGGGAGCATCCGGGAAGGGGACACGGAGTTCCTGATCCGAACCCTCAACCAGTTCTCCACCATCGAGGAGATCCGGACCCTCGAGATCATCCGCTCGGACGGCACGAGGGTGCCGATCAAGGACCTCGCGACCATCCGGGAGACCTACAAGGAGCGGCAGGTCGTCTCCCACCTCGATGGGCGAGAGGCCGTCGAGCTCGAGGTCTTCAAGGAAGCCGACGCCAACATCGTGGACATCGCCAGGTCGGTGAAGGCCCACCTCGGCCAGGACCCCGAGGTGATGGGAGAGTCCCTGTCGGATCGCCTGCCCGAGGGGATCGTGCTGTCGGTCCTGGACGACCAGGCGAGCTTCATCGAAGACGCCATCGACAACCTGTTCCAGACAGCGCTCGTCGGCGGTTTCCTGGCCATCGGCATCCTCTTCCTGTTCCTCCGGGACGTGCGCAGCACGGCGATCATCGCCGTGGCCATCCCGGAGAGCGTGATCTGCAGCTTCGCGGCCCTGCACCTCGGCGGCGTCTCGCTGAACCTCATGTCGCTGGGCGGTCTCGCGCTCGGAATCGGCATGCTCGTGGACAACTCCGTGGTCGTGCTGGAGGCAATCGCGGTCCACCGGGATCGTGGCCTGTCCCGACCCGACGCTGCGATCGCCGGAGCCAGGGAGGTCGCGGCCGCCGTCACCGCCTCGACGCTCACCACCGTCGCGGTCTTCCTGCCCATAGTCTTCGTCCGCGGCGTGGCGGGGCAGATCTTCGGCGACCTGGCCCTGGCCGTCGTCTTCTCGCTGCTCGCCTCGCTGGCGGTGGCGCTCGTGCTGGTGCCGATGGCCGCGGCCAGAGACATCGTGATGCCCGTCGGCGTCACCAGGGTGCGGGGGATCTGGCTCGACGAACGCTTCGGCTCGATCACACAGATCCGCGAGTCCTGGCGCGGCAACTCCGGCCTGGGCTGGCTGGCCCTGCCATACCAGCTCTTGCGGTTTTTCGTCCGCCTGGCGCTGGAGCTCGTGGCCTTCCTCTTCGTCGGGGGCGCCGCGCTGGTCGGCCGCGTCGCCAGTCACCTGGGACGCCTCCTGCTCCCCCTGCTCCGGCGGCTCATGCAGGGGGGCGCCTCCCTCTTCCATGGCGTCTACGGACGGCTCGCCCACCACTACCCGGCGCTGTTGCGCCGGGCTCTGGACCGCCCGGGCACGGTGCTCGGCGCGTCTGGGCTCGCGCTGGTCGCCGCCCTCGGGCTGTTCTCGGTGGTGGGCCAGGAGCTGATCCCGGAGGTTCACCAGGGCCGCTTCACCCTCTCGACCGCCCTGTCGGTCGGCACGCCCCTCGATCGCACCGTCGCGGTCAACAGCTACGCCGAGGAGCTCATCCTCGCCGAGAGCGAAGTGGCCCAGGTGCACGCGACCATCGGCTCCGAGGGACGGGCCGACGCCCGGCCTGACGAGGGAGAGCACAGCGCCAGGATCCTGGTCCAGCTGCAGCCGGGAGGTGACCTGGAGCGCCGCCAGGCAGAGGTCGCAGAGCGCCTCCGCGGCCAGCTCGCCCAGCTGAAGGGGCTGTCGGTCCAGGTCGAGCCCATCTCCCTGTTCACCGTGCGCACACCGGTCGAGGTCGTCGTGACGGGCAACGACCTCGTCGAGCTTCGCGCCGCCGCCGACGAGGTCGTCTCCCGGCTCTCCAGGGTCGAGGGCCTTCGAGACGTCCACAGCTCCCTGGTCCCGGGCTTCCCAGAGGTCCGGGTTCGCTACCAGCGCGACCTGCTCGAGCGCTTCGGCCTGACGACCCGCGGCGTCGCCACCGCCGTCCGTGACAAGGTCCAGGGCGCACAGGCCTCGAGGCTCAGTCGCGGCGAGCGTCGCATCGACATGGTGGTCCAGCTCGTCGAGGCCGACCGGGGCAGCGTCGAGGACCTTGGCCGCATCAACGTGAACCCGCGGCTGGACCCACCGATCCCGCTCTCGGCGGTGGCGAAGCTGGAGGAGGCGGAGGGACCGAGCGAGATCCGCCGGGTCGATCAGCGCCGAGCCGCCGTGGTCAGCGCGAACCTCGAGGGCATGGACCTCGCCTCGACGACGGAGCTCATCGACCTCGCCCTGGCCGGGCTGGAGCTACCCGAGGGCTACGACTGGGAGCTCGCCGGCCAGACCCTGGAGATGCAGCGCTCCCTGCGCTCCCTGGCCTTTGCGCTGTTGCTCGCGGTCTTCCTGGTCTACGTGATCATGGCGAGCACCTTCGAGAGCCTGGTCCACCCCTTCGTGATCCTCTTCTCCGTGCCCCTGGCCGCCGTCGGCGTGCTCCCGGCCCTGGCGCTGACTGGCTCGGCGCTGTCCGTGGTCGTCTTCATCGGCCTCATCGTGCTCGCTGGCATGGTCGTGAACAACGCCATCGTGCTCGTCGATCGCGTCAACCAGAACCGAGCAGAGGGCCTCGAGCGTAAAGAGGCCGTGATCGCCGCCGGGGTGAGCCGCCTGCGCCCGATCCTGATCACGACCTTCACGACCGCCCTGGGGCTCCTGCCCCTGGCAGTGGGCCTCGGCGCCGGAGCGGAGATCCAGCAGCCCCTGGCCCTGACCGTGATCGCCGGGCTGGTCTCTTCGACCCTGCTCACGCTGGTGGTCATCCCGGTCGTCTACCTCGGCGTGACCGGAGCCCTCGAGAAATGAGGCGCTGGCTGCCTGCTCTGGCCGTGCGACGTCCGGTCACGGTGTTGATGGGCTTCCTCGCGCTGCTGGTCACCGGCGTCATCGCGCTGGTCGACATCCCGCTGCAGATGATGCCCTCTGGCTTCAACCCCCCCTTCATGTGGGTGTGGG
Organism: Myxococcota bacterium; assembly: GCA_036012755.1. GTDB lineage: Bacteria > Myxococcota_A > UBA796 > UBA796 > CAJQPC01 > JAAESX01. The sequence goes on from DASCPX010000071.1 coordinate 6,442, forward strand.
TGCCCTACGTCGACGCGACCCCTGCGGACACCGACGCCAAGGTCGTCGGCCCGCTGCAGGAGCACCTCTCCACCGTGCCGGGGCTCAAGGAGATCGAGTCCCGGGCCTCTGCAGGCAGCGCGGGCTTCGGGCTGGAGTTCCACCAGAGCGTGGACCTGGACACCGCCTACAACTCGGTCGTCGATCGCATGGAGCGGGCGATGCCGGATCTGCCCGAGGCGGTCGACCGCTACGGCATCTGGCGCTTCGACCCCGACGACGAGCCCGTCGTGTGGGCCGGCGCCGGCATCCCCGAGACCGTCGAGGACCCCCACCACATCATGGCGAACATCGTCGCGCCACGGCTGGAGCGTGTCCCCGGGATCGCCAAGGTCGAGGTGTGGGGAGTGGACGAAAAAGTCGTCTGGATCGACTTCGACCGAGACGCCCTGTTCGCCCACGGGGTGAACCTCTACGAGCTGATGGGGACCCTCGGCGGCGACAACTTCCAGCTCGCCAGCGGGAGGCTGAACGACCGAGGTCAAGTGCGCTACGTGCGCAGCCTCGCTCGCTACGAGGACCTCACCGATCTCGCTCGCACTCCGGTGGGGCCCGGGGTCGTGCTCGAGGACGTCGCCACCATCCACTACCGCATCGAGCCGAGCGCCTCGATCTGGCACCTCGACGGCCAGGACGCCGCCGGCCTGGGGGTGTCGAAGGAGTCCTCCGCCAACACGGTCGCGACGGCCAAGGCGGTCCAGGAGGCCTTCGACGAGCTGGAGCAGGACCCGAGACTCGAGGGCATCCACTTCAAGACCTTCTTCGACCAGGGCGCGCTGATCGAGGACAGCATCGTCGACCTCTCGCGGACCGCCATCCAGGGCGGCTTCTTCGCGGTGATCATCCTGTTCTTGTTCCTCCGGGAGATCCGGATGACGCTGCTCATCGCCGCGTCCATCCCGATGTCGCTGGTGATCACGGTGACGGTGCTCTACTTCACCGGAGGCAGCCTCAACCTGCTGTCCCTGATGGGCTTGATGATCGCGGTCGGCATGGTGGTCGACAACGCCATCGTCGTGGTCGAGACGATCTACCGAAGACGCCAGGCCGCTGCGGACCCGCGAGAGGCAGCGATCGCAGGGACCGCAGAGGTCAACCTGGCCATCACCTTGTCGACGCTGACGACCATGGTGGTCTTCCTGCCGCTCATCCTCATGAGCGACGACGCGATGTTCAGCTTCTTCATGGGCTCCCTGGGCTTCCCGGTCGTCTTCGCCCTGGCCGCCTCGCTGCTGGTCGCGCTGGTCTTCACGCCGCTGTCGACGGTCTACCTCAAGGACACGGCGGTGAAGGCGGACCCGGCCTGGATCACCTGGCTCTCGAAGCGCTACACCCGCTGGCTGGCGTGGGTCCTGAACAACCGCTTCGACGCCTTCCTCGTGGTCCTCGGCATCACCATCCTGACGGTGGTCCTGCCCTTCGACGCGGTCGGCTGCACCGACCAGGACAGCGGCGGCCTCGATGACTTCCAGCTCCGCGTCGAGGTCAGCCCGACCTTCGGCTACTACGAGCGCCTAGAGGCCATCCAGACCATCGAACAGACCATCGCCGACCAGCAGGAGGAGTGGGACATCCGGGTCTACCGGACCTGGATGCGCAGCACGACCAACCGGGGGTTCATCTGGATCTACCTGGAGAAGGGGGTCGACGCCGAGCGCAAGGAGGAGATCCGGGACCTCGTCCTCGAGGCCATCCCGGAGCAACCCGGCGTCGAAGTGTGGAGCGGCCGTGGTGGGGGCTCCGGGCACGGCGCCAACACCTTCGAGCTCTACATCCAGGGAGAGGACCCGCAGGTGCTCCTGGCGCTGTCCGACGAGGTCGTCCGGCGGGCCCGGGGAGCTCCGGGGGTGCTCAACGCCGAGCTGGGGCTCGAAGAGGACGGCAGCGACGAGATCCGCCTGCAGATCGACCGGGACGGGGTGGCAAGGCACGGCCTGTCGGCCTCGACAGTGGGCCAGACCCTGGCCTTCGCGATGCAGGGGACCCAGCTCCCGGACTTCAGGGAGCGGGAGCGAGAGGTCACCGTCTACGCCCGCTTCCAGCTCGAGGACCGAGAGGACCTCGAGACCCTGCTGGACTTCCCGGTCTGGTCGCCGACCAGCCAGGCGGCCATCCCGCTGCGCTCGCTGACCGACGCAGAGGTCGGCAAGGGCTTCGGCACGATCTACCGGAGCGAGCGCAGGACGCGCCTGCCCATCTCCGTGGAGTTCGACAAGGACGTCGAGATGATGCAGGCCCACGGTCGGCTCGCGGTGGCCATGGAGGGCCTGGAGCTCCCTCGCGGCTACGACTGGACCACCGGCGGCCGCTGGAAAGACCAGGAGGAGAACGACCAGGCGCGCAACCTGGCCCTGCTGCTGTCCGTGACCTTCGTCTTCATCATCATGGGGGTGCTCTTCGAGAGCACCCTGTTGCCCCTGGCCATCATCACGACCATCCCGATGGCGCTGGTGGGGGTCTACTGGACCCTGTACCTGACGGGTACGCCGCTCGACGTGATGGGAGGCGTGGGACTCGTGATCCTGGTAGGCGTCGTGGTCAACAACGGCATCGTGCTCATCGATCTCGTCACCCAGCTCCGGCGGGCCGGTATGAGCAGGACCGAGGCGCTATTGAGCTCCGGTGAACGCCGCCTCCGCCCCATCCTGATGACCGCGATGACCACCATCTTCGGGCTCCTGCCGATGGCGGTCGGATCCTCGACCTTCATCGGGATCCCCTACGCTCCCCTGGGACGAGTCGTGACTGCCGGCATCGCAGCCGCGACGATCCTCACCCTCTTCTTCGTGCCCTTCCTCTATGCGACCCTGGACGATCTCAAGGCCTTCGCGGCCCGCGCGGTCGGCTATGCCGTACACCGAGGCGAACAGGAGGTCAGCGCCAAGTGATTCCCTTCTTGATCGGAACCGCGGGGGCCGTCGAGGTCTCCTACGAAGACGCGCTGCGCATGGCCGAGGAGGCGAACCCATCGATCGCCGGCGCGCGCCAGGACCTGTCGATCGCCGAGGGCGGGCTCTTCTCGGCTCGCGGCGTCTGGGATCCTGTGCTCACCTCTGGCGCGGGCCGGGCCTTCAGCACCTCGGAGCAGCGCGATCCCGCCTTCGGCCTCTACTACCAGACGACCACCACGAACCTCTGGTGGAACGCCGGGCTCGGCCAGACGCTGCCCACCGGCACGTCCTGGTCGGTGGACTGGGAGAACTCCAGGAACGACTTCGCCGTCGAGCTCGACCCCGACAGCCCCTTCCAGGTCGAGGACTTCGCGGCGGGCTCCTCATCGCTCACCGCCTCCCTGTCACAGGAGCTGTTGAAGGGTCATCGCATGGCCTACAACCTCCAAGCCGTCACGACGGCACAGAACGCGGTGGACAGCGCTGACGCGGCCCTCCACGAGAAGCGGCAGTCCGTGCTCTCCGATGTCGCTGTCGCCTACTGGGATCTCGTCTACGCCGGGCAGTTCCTCGAGACCTCGCGAGAGGCGGTCGCGGTCGCCAAGGAGGAGCGCCGCATCGTCCGAGCCCAGCTCGAGGCCGGAAACATGGCTCCCGTCGAGCTGACGCGCGTGGAGGCGGCGGTGGCGCAGACGGAGCTCGCGCTGATCGAGGCGGAGAACCTCCACGCCTCCTCCCAGGCCAAGCTGGCGACGCTGTTGGCGCTGGACACCATGACCGTGAGCGTGACCACCCTCCCAGGAGACATCCCTCCGCTGGCCATCGACATGGACAAGGCCATCGAGGCGACCATGGCCGGCAACCCCGGGCTCAGGGCGCAGCGGATCCAGATCGACGCAGCCGCCACCGAGCTGGTCGTCGCGCGCCATGCCCAGCTCCCGTCCCTGACCGCCTCTGCCTCCGCGGGTTGGTCCGGCTACAACGACGAGGTAGGCGGCGGCTACCCGCTCGCCCGCCAGGAGGTCTTCGGGCGGGACTTCCCGAACCGCTACGTCGGGGCCGACTTCTCGGTGCCGCTGATGAACCGGGCCGCTCGCGGCGACCTGAGGACCAAGGCTGCGGGGGTGACCCGAGCCGAGATCGACCTGCGGGCCATGGAGACCGCGCTGGCCGGGCAGGTCGCGCGCCTGGTCAGGGAGCTGGAGACCTCGCAGCGACGCCTGGAGCTGGCCGAGCTGAACCTGCGGCTCGCCGAGGAGACCCTGCTGGCCGAGAAGGCCTTGCAGGAGGCCGGCCGAGCCATCCAGAAGGACGTCCTCGCCGCTCAGCGCGAGCGCGACGCCGCAGAGGTCGAGGTGACGAAGGCGCGGACCGACTACCGCAAGGCCCTGGTGCAGCTCGAGGGTCTGCAGGGTCGGCTGTAGGCGCTACGGAGTCGGCACCAGGCAAGGTCCGTCGTCCTGGCACACGCGGCCCTCGACGACCGCGAGGACCTGGCCAGAGAGCCCCTGGGACACGGCGTCCTTGAGCATGACGCCGTCCTCGACGATGTCGCCCATGTTCAGCGCGCCGTGGCCCTCTTGCCCGTAGCCGTCCTGGTCCCCGATCTTGGGATCGACCAGCCAGCTGATCACGACGACGCGGTAGGTCGCGGCCGGGTCCAGGGCCACCGGGCCCTCGTTCGTGAGGATGTGCACCTCTGTTGCCTGGCCGTCGACGTGGCGGAAGCTCAGCCCGGAGGTCTGGAGCCAGCGGCCGTGCCCCGGCCAGCCGGTCACCGAGTGATTCAGGACCTCTGCGAGCCGGGCGCCGGAGATCTCGATCACGCGAACCGGCTCGTCGTAGGCGATGAGCTCCTCGATGGTGCGCCGCGTGATGGCCTCGCCCTGGGCGAGGTCGTGGTTCAGGCGCAGGGCGCCGGCGTTGATCAGGGCGACGTCCGCGCCGGTGGAGGCACGCAGGCCATCCGCGACCGCGTTGCCGAGCGCCGTCTCGCCCCGTCGCAGGGCGGTCTCGGTGCCGACCAGCTCCGTGCCAGCAGTGCCGATCACCCGATCGAGACAGCCCCAGTCGTCCTCGCAGACGGCCAGCTCGTAGGCGGTCCACCATGCCTGCGAGGCCGCCGCCACCGCCGGGTCCTCTGCGACGGAGACGTCCAGGGCGACCGAGGAGTGCTCGACGGAGACCCCGCCGTCCGGCGCGAGGGTGATCCAGGCCACACGGGCCTCCATCGCATCCGCCTGGGCCTTGAGCACGTAGCGCCCATCGACCTTGGCGGTCTCGGCCTCGTGCACCTGGCCCCCGAGCACCAGATCCGGGCCCTTGTCCTGGTGGCGAAGGAGCTCCGCGTCAGCCTCCGCCTCGAGGTGGGTCAGGGCCAGCACGACCTCGGCCCCGTCGGCCCGGACAGCCACGGTCTGGGCGGCCGCCGAGGCGAGGTAGTCGCCCTCGATCAGGGCATATGCGGGCTTCTTCATGTCGGTGGTGAGCCCGAAGACCCCGACCTGCACACCGTTGACGTCGAGCACGAGGCGCTCTGAGACCCCGGCGATCTTCGCGGCGGGTACCCAGCGCACGTTGCTGGCGACCCAGTGGAAGCCAGAGCGCCCGAAGAGGTTGCCGAGCAGCGCGGCGTCCTTCATCTGGGAGCGGTCGAAGTCGTGGTTGCCCGGGACTGCGATCATGTAGTCGTCGTCGGAGTCCGCGTCGCCGTCGAGCAGGTTGAGGACCTCGACCTTCTGCCGCCCGTCGAAGGCCCGCGACAGCGCGGAGGGGAAGAGCACGTCGCCCCCGTGCGTGAGCAACACCGGCCCACCGCACTCGGCCTCCAGCTGGGTCCGCAGGGTGCGCACGCGAGCCAGCCCGCCGCGATCGCCGTGCCCGCTGATCCGGTAGACGTCGTTGACGTGGAGGACGACGAAGGTGCGAGAGCCATCGTCCTGCAGACCACAACGCCCAGGGGCATCGGCGGCGACCTCGGTGGAGACGTTCTTCGGACAGGCGAGCAGCGAAAGGAATGTCAGCATGGCCCGCGCTTATGCCGAGCCCGCACCTCGATCCAGCAGCTGAGCGGCGGGAGTCATCAGGCGCAGGACCGCGCCGACCCGAGCGGTGGTCCCGACGGGGACGCTGCGGCTGGCGTCGCGGTCGTTCCGGACCTCCAGGTGGAGGACGTCCCCGACCCGCGTGGTGCCGCTGAACATCGCGCCCTCCGGGACGTGGACGGAGAGCTCGACCAGGGTGTCCTCGAGCGCCTTCTCGCTGCGCTGCTCCATGTAGTTCTGCGCTCCTCCGTGGAGGACCTTGTGAGCCTCGCCGCCGGTGAGGAAGAGCTCCCGGTACTCGTCGAGGTCAGCGGTCAACACAGCGTGAAACACGAACCGCCCGAGCTCGTCGTCGCTCACAGGATCGTGGCGCAAGGGGCGACGGGTGGTTTCCTGGCGCTGGGGCTGCATGCGGGAGACGAGCCAGAGCCCCAGCAGCGCTGCGACGGCGATGTAGTAGGGCGTGTAATCCCGCCCATCTACGTCGCCGCGATTCCTCGACGCACGTCGACGGTCCTTGCGGCCGGCAGTCGGCTCGACGACTTCCTCTTCCGTCCCCGAGTCGCCCGAGTCAGCGCTGTCTTCGACCAGCGCCTCCGGCGCCTCCTCGGGGGGTTCCTGGCCGCCGACCGGAGAGGTCAGCGCGAAGCCGAGGAGCAGTGCGCACATCCGCCAAAGTCTACCTTCAACCACCCCGCTGGAGCACCGCCGCGAAGAACCCATCGGTCCCGTGAACGCCTGACTCCAGCTGCAGGTATGGACCCCCGAGATCTGCTGCCCGCGCGCTCCCGAGCGGCTCGGCGATTGGCACGACGCTGAAGCCGGGGTGTGCAGCGAGGAAGTCCTCGACCTGGTCCTGGTTCTCGGGGCGCAGCACCGAACAGGTCGCGTAGATCAGTCTTCCGCCGGGACGAACAATCGCCGCTGCTCGGCGCAGGAGGTCCCGCTGAAGGGCCACCTGCCCGTCGCGCCATGGCGGGCTCAGCCTCCACCGCAACATCGGGTTCCGGCGCAGGGTCCCGCTGCCTGTGCACGGGGCATCGACGAGCACGCGAGCGGCGGGGCGAACATCGATCGGCGCGGCGGGGTCGATGCGCCGGGTCGCCAGCTCCACGCCAGCGCGCCGAGCCCGTGAGCGTGCCTGCTTCAGGGCGGAGCTCCTCACGTCGAGGGCCTCCACCCGAACCCCACGAGGTGCTCGGGCCAGGACGGCCAGGGACTTCCCGCCGGCTCCGGCGCAGAGATCCACGACGCGGCTGCGCCTGGGGGGCTTCACCAGCTCCGCCACCAGCTGGGATCCCTCGTCCTGGACCTCGACGCGCCCCTGTCTCCAGGCGTCGTGATCCCCGAGCGCGGTCCGTCCAGCGACGACCAGCCCATACAGCGCAAAGCGAGTGCGTTGCACGGCGAGACCGGAAGCTCGCAGCTCGGCGAGGACCTCTTCGACCGGAGCGTTGCACCTCAGGGTCAGGGGGGCCCGGTCGTCGAGCGCGGACACGAAGCGCTCTGCGACGTCGAGGTCCTCGAGGTCGTCGACGAACCACTCTGGTAGGGACCCCTGGAGCGCGAGGCGCTCGCGGCGCCCCTCGGGGAGCACACACTCGGCGCCGAAGACGTCCTCTCCAAAGACCTCGGCGGCGCGAGACGACGGGAGCCCGCAGGCCACGATCATCCTGGTCCAGAGGGCCTCGACGCGCCGCTCGCCGGACCACCCGCCGGCGCGCAACGCACCCTCCAACCAGCGGCTGCTCCGCACCACCGCAAAGAACAGCTCGCGGACCGGGCGACGCCGAGCGCTGCCGATCCACCGGGCTTCGCGAAAGGCACGCAGGACGCGCCCTTGGGCGTGGTGGTCCCCCCAGACATCCGCGAGCAGCTCGCGGGTGAAGCGGCCGGGCGAACCGACGAGGGCGTCTTCGAGGACCTCGGCAACCAACTCGGGCGGTCTCACGGCGCATCCGGTATGGTCGGGGCCCCCCCTTCGCCAGGGTCGATGGCCGACGATCGCTGCCCGGAATGCCAAAAAGGCACGCTGTCGTGGGATACGCGGCGGGTGCGCAACCAGCCCGTCGATCTCTACGTCTGCGACCGCTGCAAGTACGTCCTCGCAGAGGAGGACTGGCACCTGCCGCTGGACCCCCCGGAGCCCGGGAGTTGCCGCAACTGTGGGGGCATTCGGCGCAAGGGCCGCTGCGCTCGCTGTGGTCTGACCGCGATGGAGGACGCAGAGGTCCACCAGGAGCTGCGCGCCCTCATCGACCAGGACACCGACTACCTCGTCGCCGCGAGCGTGGCCTCGGACGCCGGCCGAAAGCTCCTGGCGCTCAAGCTGGCCACCGCCGCCTGCCACGAGGGACACGACCAGGACGTCGGACGCCTGTTCCGCCTGTCGCTGTTGCAGGACCTCGGCGAGCTGGCAGCTGCCTTGTCCGACTGCAAGCACTGGATTCGAGGCGGGGGCGCCGAGTCCGCTGTCGCCTGGGCTGTCTACGGCGAGATGCTGCTGAACAACCTGCGCCAGGGCGAGGCGACGGAGGCCTTCCGCACGGCCTTGCGCCTGGACCCAGAGGACCACCTGACCCGGGCACGCCTGTCGCGTCACCTCTACGCGATGGGGCGCTATGCCCAGGCACGGGAGGGCGCACAGAGCGTGCTGCAGCAGATCCCCGACGGCGAGCCCGCGACGATCGCCCGGGACGTGATGTCCGAGTACGCCCTGCACCTGATGCGAAGGGGGGACCTCGTGGCGGTGCGCGATGTGCTCGGGGCGGCGGGTGCGGCCCACATCGAGCTCTCTGCCCGTATGCTCGCGCTGGAAGCCTGGCTGCTCTGGGAGGACGGGCGGCTGGACCCTGCAAAACAGCGCCTGCGAGAGGCCCACCGCGTCGACCCCGACGACCCCCTCGTCGGGGAGCTCAAAGGTCCACTCGGCGTCAAGCGCTGGTCCTGGTGGACCTGGAACTGATTCTGGGGGCTATCCTGAGCGCCGGAGGACTCCGGATGGTTCTTTTGATGGTCGCTTGTACGCGCTGCGGCACGACGACGGAGATAGTGCCGGTCACCGCCGAGCTCGAAGGCTCCACGCCTGTCCGCGTCGAGGTCGGCAGCATGACCGCCGCGGGCGAGGTGGGCGTCGAAGTGCGGCTGGTGAATGCCTACGGCGTCGCCATCCCTGGCGACTTCAACACGGTCGACGTGTCCATCGCCGGCTCGATCCTCAACATCACGACGGACAACGTGACGCTCGACTCCATGGGCTACGGCGTCGTCCTCGTCTCCAGCTCGATCCCCCAGGAGATCACGGTCACCCCGACCGGCTCCGCCGATGGTGCCACCTCCGGGGAGCCCAAGGCGAGCTGGATCACGAGCGCCGATGCACCCGAGGTGGGCCTCTACGGCGGCTGGCCCACGGAGCTCGCCCCCGAGTTCATGGTCGCGGTCGAGTCGGGCATGGTCCTTGGTGTCGACGAGACCGTGCTCTGGCAGGACGGGGACTTCCGGACCCCCGCGCAGGAGGTCGCCCGCTTCCCGACCGCCATCGAGGGCCTGGCCGGCTCTGACATCGACGCCGACGGCATACCCGATGTCGTGGCGTGGACCTCCAGCGAGGTGGTCCTGATGCGCGGTCGCGCCGGCGGCGGCTTCACCTGGGGTGGCGGCTTCGAGGTCCCCGGCCACAGCATCGCCGGTGCCGCGCTGGGCGACGTCGACGGAGACAACGTCCCGGACCTGGTCATCGCCTTCGGGGACGGCAACAGCGGCGGCTTCCAGGTCCTCCATGGCGACGGCGTCTGGGGCTGGGAGCCCGCCTTGCCCTACCAGCCGGACATCACGCCCTGGTCCGTGGCCGTCGGTGAAGTCACCGCTGGCGACGGCGCCGAGATCGTGCTCCTGACCGAGGGCAGCTCGGGGCTGGGCACCGTCCACCGCCTCGCGTGGAGTGACGGCAACTGGGTAGAGGCGGGGATCGTGCTCGGCGGGACCGACATCACCCCGCCGCTGGAGGAGGGCTCACGCCTCCTCCCCTGCGAGGATCTGGATGGAGACGGCGCGGCGGAGATCGTCGCGGTCGGACCGCCCAGCTGGGACGCCCTCCGCGTCCTCGCCTTCTGGACCTTCAAGACCAACGCCAAGCAGTACGTCATCGACCAGTACGCCGGCTGGACCCTGAGCCTCGGAGATGTCAGCGGCGACGGCATCGCGGACCTCGTCATGGCCGAGGGTGATCCGGAGCAGCTCCGGATCGTCACCTCGGATCACAACGAAGCCAGCGAGTTCCTCAACCGCGCGGTCGCGTCGATCCACACGGGGGGGCCGGTCGGCGTCGGCGACTTCACCAGCGACGGCGTGCCGGACGTGATCATCGCCTCAGAGGTCCTGGCACTGTATCCGGGCCGCGCCGAGTTCCCCTGGGACCTCGCAGACGACGGCTTCGTCACCTTCGGCGTCTACAGCCACGGTGTGGCGCCGCTGCTCGTAGAGGACTGGGACGGCGACGGCTGGCCAGAGATCGTGGCCATCCGCAAGCCCCAGGACGCCAACGAGACCACCCTGCGCGTGTACCACCTCGAGCCCGACGACGGCGACAGCTACCGCCTCGTCAGCCAGTCCGATCACGAGATCGACCTGGAGGGCACCTCGGGCACTGCTGTCGCGGAAGGCCTGGACCTGGCTCGCTGCGGTGAGTCCCTGTTCGCGCTGACCGAAGACAACGGCCAGTGGCTCTGGGCTGCAGACGCGGACCTCGCGACCGGAGCGATCACCGAGATCGGGGTCGTCGAGGCCAGCGGTCACAAGCTCGCTTGCGGGAATCTGGGCTCCGCCAGCGTGGTCGTCGTCGACGAGGTCGGGACCTGGACCAGCTACGACGGAGACCTCGACGAGGTCGACAGCGGCAGCATCGGCGAGGTCGTCGGCGACATCGCCATCGCCGACACGGACGGCTCTGGGGCAGCGATCGTCACCTGCCCGGCAGAGGACTGCTCGATCGAGAAGGCCGACCTCGACGGAGACGGCATGGACGAGGTCCTCGTCGGAGGCTCCGATCCCTCTGCCAGCGGCTGGCAGCTCGACTTCGACTTCGGCCTCGGCGGAGAGGTCAGCATCATGGACCTCGACGACGACGGACGCCTCGATGTCGCCTTCACCGACACGACGACCTCGCGCGTGGCCGTGTACCGCAGCCTCGAGACCGCCTTCGCCCCGGCCCTGGTGTTCCACGTCCGCCGCAGCTTCTCCGGACCCGCCCGAATGGCGGATGCCGACGGCGACGGCCAGCCCGAGCTCTTCTTCGCCAACGGCGACGGCAACCTGCTCAGGTCGGGGCTCTCGAGCGAACGTTGATCCTCTTGTTGCTCGCGGCGACGTGGGAGTCCCCGCGGGTGCCGCCAGGCGAGGGCTCGACCGCCGCCGAGTGCGGAGCCTGCCACCAGGAGATCTACGCGGAGTGGAAGGCCTCCGTGCACGCTCATGCCTGGACGGACGTGCAGTTCCAGCAGGAGCTGGCGAAGGACCCAGAGGTCGGCTGGCTCTGCCTGAACTGCCACACCCCGGCCAGCGACCAGCAGGCCGAGCTCGCCCTCCACACCGGAAAGGTCCGCGAGCCCCAGAGGAGCCCCTCTCCCGCCTTCTCCGCCGCCTTCCGAGACGAGGGCCTCAGCTGCGTCGGCTGCCACTGGCGCCCAGAGGGCATCGCCGGTCCCTTCGGCGACACAGAGGCACCCCACGCGGTGGTGAAGGCGCCGGAGCTGCTCGACAACACGGCGTGCACGAGCTGTCACCAGGCGGTCAGCACCTACGAAGAGGCCCTGGTCTGCCACTTCAACACCGGCGAGGAGTGGTCCGAATCCGGCTCCTCCTCCACCTGCCAGAGCTGCCACATGCCGGAGGTCACCCGGGCGCTGGTTCCAGGCGGCGTGGAGCGCCCTGGTCGCCGCCACCTCTTCCTCGGCAGCGGCATCCCGAAGGACTCGCTGCCCCCAGAAGAGGTCGCCTTCTACTCCCTGTTCCCGCCAGCAGTGGACGTGGAGTTCGTCGGCGACGAGGTCGTCCTGACCAACTCGCGGGCGGACCACCTGGTGCCGACCGGAGACCCCGAGCGCTACCTGCTGGTGAAGGTCGAGGCGCTGGACGCCAAGGGCCAGGTCCTGGCCACCACCACCTACCGCATCGGCCAGGTCTGGGAGTGGTGGCCAGCCGCGAAGCAGATCGCCGACAACCGCCTGCAGCCCGGAGAGACCCGCCGCATCCCCGTAGAGGTACCCCGGCGCACCAAGGAGCTCCACGTGCTGGTGGAGCACTACCGGATCTCACCGGACAACGCCGAATACCACGGCCTGGAGGGCTACCCGACAAAGCGCCTGGTGCACGAGGAGCGCCGGCGGATCGACTGAGGTAGTCTGGCCGGGGCAAGGAAGGCACGAAGGGTCATGCTGACTGTCAAACGCGCCGTTACGCAGCGCTCGAAGCTCCGCTCTCCCTGCTCAGCGCGACGGTCGACGGAGAGGACGCCGTCGGTCACCCCTGGGGTGAAGCCGGCACGATCACACTCCTCGTCTACGATGAGGACCGTGACCGCTACGACATCTCGGTTTCTGCCCACGAGGAAGGGCAGTTCGGGGGGTACCCGCAGTGAGATGGCTCTTTTCCGCGGTGCTCCTGGGAATTGGGCTAGTCGCCGGCATACTGCTGTCGTCGTGCCTACGCTGTCCGCCCACTTCATACGAGGCAGTGCCAAACGGGACCTACGCGCTCGTTCTCCCGGATGGACCCGACAACGGAGAGCTGATCAGTGAGTTGATCGGTGTAGGCGTCGTCGAGGCCGAGACCCTCACCATCGAGTACACGGACGAGTCCGGCACCTGGCTGGTCGAGTACGAGATCGGCGAGTACGCCGTGTTGGATGCCAATGGGGACCCGCTGTGACCCGCCGACGCGGACTGACAGGAAGCGGTGCACAGGGAGAACCCCCTCAGACGACCTCCCCTCGGCGGTCCAGTTCGCAGCCGGCAAGGGGTTCGCCTGTGTGATCGACGCCGACGGAGACCTTCACTGCACCGGGTCGAGCGCGTTGCTTCCGCCCACCGGGGAGTACATCGACATCGACTGCGGATACGCAGGCTGCTGCGCCCTGCGACTCGACGGTTGCGTGGAGTGTTGGGGCGACCAGTGGGACGGTGATGGCCCCTCCAATCCCGCTGCTTGCCCGGACACCCGATGAGGTACCGACACTGGGTCAGTCGCCCACCCTACTCAGCCGCCGCGAGCCCCTCCAGGTGCTCCTTCTGCGTCACCCAGGCCCCGCTGCTCGCCTCGACCAGGGCCAGGTCCCCGGCCGTCAGGAACACGATCGGCTCGATGATCTGGCGGTCGAGAAGCAGCGGCACACGGACGGCCTTGGTCTCCACCTCGACCTCCTCCTCCAGCGCCGCCTCGAAGAACTCCACCACAAGCTCGCTGCAGTAGTACTCGTCGTCTCCGTGCGAGAAGTCGTAGTCGTAGGCCTTCCCGACCAGGCTCTCGAGGTGCTCGACCCCGCGGGTCCGCTGCTGCTCGTCGAGGCCCGGACGCCTCAGGACCACGTAGGCGTCGCGCTCGTAGCGGTCGAGGAAGGCCGCCAGGGTCTCGCGGATGACGCCTGTCTTCTCCTCTCGTCCGGTCAGCCACCACCAGGGTCTCCGCAGCATGTCCCAGAAGGAGCCCATGAAGCCCCGCATCGTCTGCTCGGTGGCCATCGAGTGGATGAGGACCCCGCCGCCGATGCTCATCGCGACGTGGGAGAGCCCCCCGCCGTTGCCCAGCAAGACGACGTCGCCAGCAGCCATGCGCTCCGAGAGGTCCCCGAGGTCCTTGCCCCAGACACGCGGGAAGTCGTCCTCTGCCCCCCCCACGCTCCAGCCGAGCTTCAACAACAGGCGCATGAAGAACTTGACCGGCCCGGAGGCGTCCTCGCTCATGGATCGCCACCCTCGAGGCCGTCCAGGAAGGCCCGGGTCGCTCGCGCGCCGGACTCGATCAAGAAGGAGCGGTCGGCCTCCTGCAGCGCGAAGTTCGTCGTGCTGACGTAGTCCGTGGCGATCGGCACCGTGCGGCCCTTGTCCTCGCGACGCAGGTTCATCTTGCGGACGTGGATGAGCACCGTCTGGAAGACGTTGTTCATGAAGCTGCCGACCTGCTTGTTCTCGCTGCGCCTGCAGCCCATCGCCCGAGCGGTGAGCCCGATGTTGCGGGCGTCCATGAAGCGGACGAGCTCCTCTGGCTCGATGACGCCGCTGCCGTCGCTGTCGAGCAGGCCGAAGATGTCCTCGACCGAGGTCGTTCCGAAGAGCATCAGCGCGTCCTCTTCAGAGAGCCCGCCCCGGGTGAACAGGCCGCTGATCTCCTCTCGATCGATGAGGCCGTCGTCGTTGTGCTCGCAGGCATCCAGGGCCCGCATGAGGCGGCCGAAGGCGTGGTGGAGCGCCATGGCCTGCTGTCGCTTGTCGTCGATGGCCTTTTCCCGGTCCCGCGCGATGCGCGCCAGGATGGTGTCCGGACGCGGCGGCGGACCGCCCTCTTCTGTGAGCCACTCGGCGCTGACGTCGCGCTCCCCCATCTCGAAGACCGTGAAGCCCAGGGTCTTGCCGTCTCGCGGATCGAAGCGGGCCAGCGGGTTGTCGAACTCGCCGGTGCCGATGAGCGGGCCGAGGCGGCGGACGAAGGAGTCCTTCGGCTTCATGGACAGCCACCAACCGTCGAAGACGTGCAGCGGGAAGTTGCAGAGGATCCCGCCGTCCGTGTAGAGGTCCTCTTCCTCCCAGCTCGGCGAGCCCATGCGGTGGACCAGCCGATAGGGCCGCATCAGGACCGGCAGGCTCATGCTCATGCCGATGGCCAGGCGCACGGGCATGTGAGGGGTGGTCTTGGGATGGCAGTACTCGGCGCACATCCGGGTGATGTTGGCGATGGGCACGCAGAGCTCGCGCCCGCAGCGCTCCAGCAGCTGGGCGAAGGTCACGTCCATCGCTCCTGTGCGCTCCGCGAGCAGCTCGCCGAGGAACTCCAGCAGCCTCTGGCCAGGATGGAAGCCGAACTCGCTCCAGAGGTTCAGCGCGCAGCTGAAGCGCCCGAAGCGGGCGTCCTTGAGCAGCTTCACGAGATCCGTGTCGTAGAGCAGCTGGCGCAGGTCGTCGCTAGAGGCGCCGCAGGCCACCATCGCGGCGAAGAAGCTGCCGCTGGAGGTGCCGGCGACCCGCAGGACGTGGTCCGGGTAGAGCCCGGCGTCCTCGAGCACCCGCAGGGCACCGAGGTAGGCCATGCCCTTGGCCCCGCCTCCCTCGAAGGCCAGGTTCTCGAAGGGGATCCGCGGATGCGGACCTGTGGGAGGGCGAGGCGCGATGGCGACCTCGTCCAGTGGGGGGAGCGGCGGCGGACGCACCGCGTCGAGATCGATACTGCGGAGGTCCGCAGGCAGTCCATGCGTGCCCATGACCCAACCTTAGATTAATCGCCCCTCATGCGGATCGCGGTCACGGGCGCCTCTGGCCGAATCGGTCGGGTCCTCCTCCCAGAGCTCATCGGCGCGGGACACGAGGTCGTGGGGCTCGCCCGCTCGGAGAGCAGCGCAGACCTCGTCCGCGGCGCCGGGGCAAGGGTCGTCCGGGGCGATCTGCTCGATACCTCCTCGCTGAACGGCTTCATCGACGGCGCCGATCGCGTGCTGCACCTCGCTGGCGGAGTGCGGGGCGCAGGGCGCACCACGCCAGACCTGCTGAACCGCGTGGCTACGGAGAACCTCGCGGGGGTCGTCGGCGAGACCCCGGTGGTCCTCGCCTCGTCCTGCGCCGTCTACGGCGACCGCAGCAACTTGTGGGTCGAAGAGGACTTCGAGCCGAGCCCCAACACCCGCTACGGCACCTCGAAGGTCGCGGCGGAGGGAATCGCGAGGGAGCGCGGCTGGACCATCGCCCGCATCGCGGCGATCTACGGGGCGGGCTTCCCCTTCGCCATGGTCGAGCGGATGCGCGCGGGCAAGGCCTGGCTCCCCGGCGAGGGGCGCAACCACGTGCCGACGATGCACGTCGACGACTGCGTGCGCGCCCTGGTGCTGCTCGCCGAGGCAGAGCCCGGGCTGATCGTGCACCTCGCGGATCGCTCCCAGCCGACCCTGCGCGAGTTCTACGACTGCGTCCACCAGCGGGTGGGGGGGACGCCGATGCGGTTCTGGAGCACCTACGTCCCGAGCTACGTCCAGCTCTGGGCCGCCCGGAACAACGAGCGCCTGCAGTCGCGCATCGACCAGAAGCCGCGCTTCACGCCCGATTCCCTGCGCCTGTTCACCAACAGCGTGCGCCTCCGAACGCGGGTGCTGGAGGGGCTCGGTTTCGAGTGGCTCCACGCCGAGCACGAGGCTGGAATCGCGGCGACCTGGACCCCGTGACCACCGGTTTACGCGTCCCGGGTTGACCGGCACTATGCCCTCCACTAAGAAGCCCAATCCCTGCGACAACTGCGGATTCTCTCCGAGGTTTCCACATGAGCCCGATCCTCCTGCTGGCAACTGCCTGCACGCCCAAAGATGCCGAGATCAACGGCACCTACCACACGTGGCTGTCCGTGAACTCGTCAGCCACCGTCGACGAGGACGAGTTGGGCCTGCACAAGAAGGCCCAGAACGGCAAGATCCCCTTCATCGACTGCAGCGTCGACGAGTGGGAAGACGAGGATCGGGACGTGGCCTCGTCCTGCCCCTGGAGGTGGGACGCCGAGGGCAACGCCGCGGAGATCCCGAACCCGGTGGACGAGACCATCACCGGTCCGCACCATCACCAGTGGATCGAGAAGGACGCCTTCTACCTGCTCGAGGACAACATCAACGCCTGGCGTAGCGAGGCGATCATCACCTCCGAGGGCGACTTTCAGCTGACCTTCCACCACGACCTGGGCGGTGGCCAGGACTACAGGGTGGCTTTCGTCATCGACCCGGCCTTCGAGCCCACACAGTGCATCCAGTCCGGCTCGACCTGCTACACGCTCGAGGGCGACGATCTCATCGATGACGACAACGACGGGTGGGCGGACTTCGACGATCCCGACTGCCTCGATGGCGCCTGGGAGACCGGCTTCGACGCACGCTGGGAGTGCAACGACGGCGTCGACAACGACGACGACGGCGCGATCGATGCGGCCGACCCCGACTGCCCGGATCCCTTCGCGACAGAGGACGCAAGCTGCAGCAACGGCGTGGACGACGACGGCGACAGCTGGGCCGACGAATTCGACTTCGACTGTATGCACAGCGGCTCAGAGGACGGCGCGACCAACGGGGCGTTGTCTTGCAGCGACGGAGCCGACAACGACGGGGACGGCGACATCGACCAGGCCGACAACGGCTGCGAGACCGCGTTGGACATGGACGAGGGCGGCCGGACCGACGGCGACCGCTGCAGGGACGACTACGACGACGACGGTGACGGCTGGACCGACAGCGACGACCCCGACTGCAACCTCTACGACGCAGAGGCCGGCCTGAGCATCTGGGCCTGCAACGACGGCATCGACAACGACAACGACGGCGACACGGACGCGGACGACGCCGACTGCCTCGAGGCCACGCAGGTCTACGAGAACGAGGCGGACGTGACCTGCTCGGACGAAGAGGACAACGACGCCGACGGCTGGACCGACGCAGACGACCCGGACTGCGTCTTCGGCGCTCCAGAGGACAACACCCACTTCGGCACCCTGCCCTGCAACGACGGCATCGACAACGATCTCGTCGACACCGGCAGCGAGAGCGACGGGATCGACGCTGACGACGACGACTGCCAGACCGCCTTCTCCGGCGGCGACGAGGGCTCCATCGCCAGCGGCACCTGCACCGACTTCGCCGAGGACGACGACGGCGACGGCTGGGCCGACGACGTCGACCCGGACTGCATCCAGTTCACGAAGGAGAAGGGCTTCTGGACCATCCCCTGCAACGACAGCCTCGACAACGACGGTGACGGCCTCGCCGACGCCGAAGACCCGGGCTGCATCCACCCCTTCCGCCTCACAGAAGACGACCTCGCCGGGCCCAGCAACTGCGCCGACGGAGAGGACAACGACGGTGACGGCCTCGTCGACACCGAGGACGGTGGTTGCCTGATCGGCAGCTTCGAGGACGACTTCACGAGCGAGTGCACCGACGGCATCGACAACGACGGCGACGGAGGCACCGACCACCTCGGCGACACCGAAGACACCGGGGACTCCGGCAGCGACTCCGGCGGCGACACCGGTGGCGACGAGGCGGCCGGGGACGTGGACTGCGTCTCCCCCTTCGACATCTCGGAGAGCGCCGACGACCTCTGCGACGACGGCGTCGACAACGACGGTGACGGCTGGATCGACGGCGACGACACCGACTGCGGCGTCTACGGCTACGAGGTCGGCTATGCCGACAGTGGCTGCGCGAACGGCATCGACGACGACGAGGACGGCCTCGTGGACGCTCTCGACAGCGGCTGCATCAGCGCCAACGACCCCTACGAGACCGACGGCGACGAGTGCGCCGACGAGATCGACAACGACGGCGACGGCTGGACCGACTCCGCAGACGCCGACTGCATCGTCCTGGACACGCCCTACGAGGCCAACCAGGTCTTCGGCAACACGGAGTGCAACGACGGAGTCGACAACGACAACGACGGAGACATCGACGCGGCGGATGCCGACTGCAACAGCGAGTTCACGCTGTCGATGGACAACATCGAGGCCTACGAGGACCCGGGCGAGCCCATCGCGATCCCGCTCGACCGCTACGAGACCGTCGAGAACTGGTCCGAGGACGAGTTCGACCGGAGCATCTACTACCTGAACGCGGGCGCCTTCCAGCGCAACCCTGCCGACAGCGGCGACAACTGGTTCTTCCCGCGCGAGTGGTACTCCGGCTACGCCCACTCCAAGTTCGCGGCGGAGGAGTTCGAGAGCGCCTGGATCGTCGACGTCGACGCCGTCTCAGATGTCACCTCCGGGACCTTCGGCGACTGCGACATCGCCGACGGCGGCGAGTGCCCGGCCATCCGCGAGTACGACTACGGAAACCAGGCCTGGTACCTCGCAATCGACAGCCGTGACCCCGACCCGGCTGCCTACACCGAGTGGGTCGACTGGTTCAACGAGACAGCTGATGTGTGGGCCGCCGAGCTGACGACCTACGCCGGCCTCTCACACGACGGCTACGACTACAAGGTCGAGGGCAACCAGTGGCGCCCGATCGACGACCAGGAGTCCGGCCTGGACAACTGGGTCGAGGTCCACCGCAGCTGGGTCCGCATCGACGACGGATCGACACTCGAGCCCGGCGGAAAGGCGACTGGCGACTTCCAGATCTACTTCTCCGGCTACGAGGCCATCAGCCAGATGGTGGTCCAGGGGTCCTTCGAGGTCGACGAGATCAAGGAAGAGCGCTGGCACAACGGCGTCCTCGAGGACGAGCTCATCGATCGCAACGAGACCCCAGTCTGCGAGTAGTCCGCTCGACCTGCGATCGCGGGGGTTGACTCCGAGATCGTACCCAGCTAGAGTCCTTGATGAAAGGTCTCAATGGTCTTGGCCGGGACCTCCTCACGCTTAGCCGAGTGCGTCCCCCCCCCCCACATTCGGCTACGAGGAGGCCCGGCCTCTTCCTTTCCTTGGCCTCAAGACCAGGACCATCTTCATCGCCTTGGGACCCAGCGGGGTCCCCTTGAAGTCCTGGTCGCAGCGAAGCAGCGTCCAGCGCCCCAGCCGCAACAAGCCCAGGATCTCCTGCGGATACCACATGCGCATCGGCACCTCGATGAGCTGCCGGCGCCCGTCCGCGCGCTCGTAGTGGTAGCGGACGTGGTTGACCTGGGCGATGGTGTCGTACCACCCGTTTTCCCAGCTCTTCATCATGCCGCCGTCCGGGTCGGGACGGCGGCGGACCTCGTAGACGCCATCGGGGTCCCTCTCGAAGAAGCGGAAGTCCGGGACGAGGAGGTCCAGCGCGAAGCGCCCCTCCGGCTCCAGGTGCGCCTCGAGCCGCTCGAAGAAGTCGAGGACCTCGTCCGCCGTGTAGAGGTGGTGGAAGGCGTTGAAGGGCAGCACGATCAGTGGGAATGTCTGGCCCAGGTCGAGGTGCCGGAAGTCCGCGTGGACGAGGCGGACGTCGAGGTCCGCTTCGAGCTTCTGCTCCAGGCACTCGAGCATCGGGACGGAGAGGTCGACCCCGACCACGCGTGCGCCGGTGCGAGCCATCGGGAGGGTCACACGGCCCGTCCCACAGCCCAGCTCGAGCACGGCTCCCGCGGCCAGCGCGAGGCGCCGATAGTGCTCGAGGTCCTCGACCAGGTTCATGTACTCGAGGTCGTAGAGGGTGGGATCCCGGTAGAAGTCGTCCTGGTAGGTGCTCATCGCCCTCAGGGTACGATGCCCTCATGAGTGGGATTCCGGTCGGCCCCTTCGATCTGGAGACTCGCATCGGCCGGGGGGGCATGGGCGAGGTCTGGCTGGCCAACCACGTCGACGGAAGCCCAGGGGACCCAGCGGTGGCGGTGAAGGTCCTCACCGACCGCGGCGCCCGTGACCCCGAGTATCTGCGCGCGTTCAAGAACGAGGTCCGCCTGGCCGCCGGCCTGGATCACCCCCACATCCTCCTGGTCCACGACTACGGCGAGATCAGTCCAGAGGCAGAGAAGCGCAGCCGCGGGGTGCTCAAGGCTGGCTCGCCCTGGCTGGCCATGGAGCTCGCGGACGGCGGGCCTGTGGGAGCCGGCGGGCAGCTGAGCTGGCGGGAGCTGCGCTGGGCGCTGTTGTGCGTGCTCGACGCCCTGGCCCACGCCCACGCCCGCGGGGTCGTGCACCGGGACGTGAAGCCGGAGAACGTCCTCTTGTCGGCGGGCGGCATCAAGGTGAGCGACTTTGGCCTCGCCCAAGCGGTCGACCGCCTCGGCGATGTGCAGCTGGCCAACCACCACGCCGGCACGCCGCAGTACATGGCCCCCGAACAGATCGAGGGGCGCTGGCGCGACTGGGGACCCTGGACCGACCTCTACGGCTTGGGCTGCCTGGCCTGGACGCTGGTGAGCGGCGCCCCGCCGTTCTCGGCACATGGCCTGCGCGGCGCGATCGAGGCTCACCTCGGGGCCGAGCCCCCCCCCCTGGAGCCACGCATTGGGGTGCCAGAGGGCTTCGAGGGCTGGCTCCGGCGCCTGCTCCAAAAGGACCCCTTCAGGCGCTTCCGGCGCGCAGCGGACGCGACGTGGGCCCTGATGAGCCTGCCAGAACCGGTGGAGATCGACGAGACGTCCTTCGACGTGACCGCACCCCTGCCGACCCTGGACACGCTCGAGATCACCTGGGAGGGCGAGGACCGAGGCGGACCCGCGGCCCACGAGATCGACGCGTCGATCGAGCCCGAGCCCATCGCTCCGTTCCCCTCGTCGTGGCGACGCCCACATGGCCAGGAGCCACCGCCACGCATGGCCGGCGTGGGGCTCGGGCTGTTCGGGCTCCGAGACATTCCGCTGGTCGGGCGCCACGAGCTTCGGGACCGCCTCTGGGACTCCCTCGCCGAGGTCGAGCGGAGCCGCCGCGGGCGCCTGGTCGTCCTTCGCGGAGAGGTCGGGGTCGGCAAGACCCGTGTCGCGCGGTGGCTCTGCGAGCGTGGCCATGCCCTCGGCGCCATCGCCGTGGTCTGGGCCACACACGCCGAGCCCTCCAGAGCCGACGACGGCCTCGCGCCGATGCTCGCGCGTCACCTCCGGGTCCAGGACCTCGACCCCGACGCGGCGCTGGCGCGGGTCACCGGAATGCTGCGCCGCCTCGGTGAAGAGGACCCTGACGAAGCCACGGCGCTGTCCGAGCTCATCGCCGGGGGCATCAAGATGACCTCGCCGAGCCAACGCTACGTGCACATCGAGCGGTACCTGGCCCAATTGGCGCGCTTTCGACCCGTCGTCGTCCGCCTGGAGAACATCCAGTGGAGCGTCGACGCCCTGGGGCTCGCCGCACACCTGCTCTGGAGCACGCGAGAGCTGCCCTGCCTCGTCCTCGCGACCGTCCGAGACGAGGTCCTCGCCGAGCGTCCGGTCGAGGCCTCGATGCTGGCCCGACTCCTGGAACAGGAGCGCGCGACGATGGTCGACGTGCCGCTGTTGGGCGGCAAGGACACCCGGGCTCTGGTCAGGCAGATCCTGGGTCTTCGCGGTGAGCTGGCCGGACAGATCGAGGAGCGCTGCGCCGGGAACGCCATGTTCGCCGTCCAGCTGGTCGGCGACCTCGTGCAGCGAGGGGTGCTGGTGCCCACCCCTGCCGGCTTCCGCCTCCGGGGAGGCGAGGACACCGAACTCCCCGACGACGTCCATCGCCTCTGGACGGAGCGCACGAAGCGCTTCCTCGAGGCTCGCCCGGACACCGACGGCCACATGCTGGAGATCGCGGCGGTCATGGGCCTCGAGGTCGACACACGCCAGTGGCGGCAGGTCAGCAAGCGAGCCGGGCTACAGGTCAGCCTGCGCCTGGTCGAGGCCCTCATCGCCCATCGGCTCGCGCGCTGCGGCGAGGAGGGACCGGCCTTCCGCTGGTCCTTCGAGCACAACCTGCTCCACGAGAGCCTCGCGAAGCGCGCCCGCGACGGGGGCCGCTACGAGAGCTGGAACGCCGCCGCTGCCGACGTGCTGACGGAGACCGACAGCCCGGACGCCCAGGCGCGCCTCGGGCGCCACCTGGTGCGGGCCGGCCGGCCCGAAGAGGCCCTCGCACCGCTGTTGGCCGGGGCGCGGGAGCGCTGCGACTGCGGTGATTCGAGGGAGGCAGCCCTTCTCCTGGACGAGCGCGAGGAGGTCATGCGCTCGATGCGGCTGGGGGGAGGAGACCGCCGATGGGGCGACGGGTGGGCCATCCGCGCGAGGACGTCTCTCTCAGAGGTCGATCTCTACGCCGCCGACGCGTGGGGGCACCGGCTCCTCGACGCCGCGCTCGAGCATGGTTGGGAGGACCTCGAGATTCACGCCCTGTGCCTGCGCGCGACCGTCCTGCGTCACCGCGGCGACCGCGCCCTCTCCACCGAGTCGATCGAACAGGCCCTGGCGCTGGCCCGCAGCCGCGAGCTTGCGGACATGGAGGCAGCCTGCCAGCGGGAGCGGGCGTGGCTGGCCTGTGAGTACGGGGAGCTCGACCTCGCCCGGCAGCACGTGCTTGAGGCCCTCCTCCACCACGACGCCTGCGGAGAGCACGCCGGGCGCGCACACTGCCTCGCCCAGCTCGGGGCCATCGAGCGGCAGTCGGAGCGCTACGAGGAGGCGCTGGGTCACGTGGACGCTGCGCGGCAGATCTTCCAGGAGCAGGGGGCAGGGCGGGACGTCGCGAGCTCTGATCTGCACCTGGCGCTCATCCACATCGAGAGCGGCCAGTGGGCCGAAGCCCGGGGCCGGCAAGAGCTGGCCCTGACACGGATCCGCGCCCTCGGTCGGACAGGACTTCGAGGGGTCGCAGAGGCCATCGCCTTGCCCATCGCCGCCCACTTCGGGGACTGGCGGGCCTTCCACGAGCACCTGGCCTTCGCGCTCGAGGTCGCCGAGGGGGAGGGTGCCGCGCACATCGATGGCGCACGAGCCGCCGAGCTGGCCGCCGAGCTCGCCACCGACGCCGGAGAGGTCGGCCCGGCGAGACAGGCCTGGGGCCTCGCGATCGCACACTGGAAGATCCTGGGTCGACAACAGAAGGCCGACGAAGCCAGGGGGCGCATGCTCAGCCTCGGTTAAGGGCCCCGTCGTGCTCCCGATCGACGGCCAGTGCCTGGACCTCAAGGGCCTCGTCGAGGTCGCGCGAGACGGACGCGTGGTCTCTCTCGATCCAGGAGCCCGAGAGGAGATGGCCGCCAGCCGGGCCTGGGTCGAGGACGCCGTCGCTGGCAAGGTCGGCGACGGAGACCCGATCTACGGTGTGAACACCGGCTACGGCTCCCTCGCGCGCGTCCGGATCCCCGCGGACCGCCTCGACGAGCTGTCCCGGAACCTGATTCGCTCCCACGCGGCGGGGGTCGGCGCTCCGGTCGACCGCGACGCCGCCCGCGCCACCGTGCTGCTCCGCGCCAACGCCCTCGCGCGGGGCCGCAGCGGCTGCCGCCCAGAGCTGGTAGAGCTCCTGCTCTCTTTGCTGAACCGGGGGGTTGACCCGTGGCTGCCATCACAGGGGAGCTGCGGCTCCAGCGGGGACCTGGCACCCCTGGCCCACCTCGGCCTGATCATCGGCCACAGAGAGGGTGATCCCGACGACGAGACAGGCCGCGCCTGGGTCGGCGAGGATCTCGTCTCCGGCCGAGAGGCCCTTCGACGCGCCGAGCTGAGACCGCTGGTGTTGGGCCCCAAGGAGGGCCTCGCGCTCACCAACGGCGCCCAGGTCACGACCGCCATCTCAGCCCTGGCCCTGGCCGATGCGATCCGCCTGGTGCAGGTCGCCGAGATCGCCGCGGCCTTGTCGGTCGAGGCCCTCCGCGGGGTCACGCGGGCCTTCCATCCCCAGGTCCACGCCCTGCGCCCCTACCCCGGGGCCGTGGCCTGCGCGGCGAACCTGTTGCGCCTGCTGGAGGGCAGCGAGCTCGTCGACTCTGTGCCCGGCAAGGTGCAGGACGCCTACGCCCTGCGCTGCACTCCCCAGGTCGTCGGCGCCGCGCGGGATGCGCTGCGCTTCGTCCACCAGCAGGTGGGCGTCGAGCTCAACGCGGTCACGGACAACCCGCTGATCCTCGTGGACGCAGAGGGGGACAACAAGGCCTTCAGCGCCGGGCTGTTCCACGGTGAGCCAGTCGGCATGGCGGCGGACGTCCTGAAGATCGCCGTCGCCGAGATCGCCTCAATCTCCGAGCGCCGCCTCTATCGGCTGACGACCGGAGCCCTGAGCGTCCACCTGCCAGCATCCTTGCGAGAGGGGCCCGGCGTGGGCCTCCTCGCGCTGCAGACATCCGCGGCTGCCCTGGTCAGCGAGAACAAGGCCCTGAGCTTCCCGGCGAGCGTCGACTCGATCCCCACCTGCGAAGACCAGGAAGACCACGTGGCGATGAGCACGACCGCGGCCCGGCGAGCCGCAGAGGTGGTGGCCAACGCCCAGCGAGTTGTCGCCATCGAGCTCCTCTGCGCTCATCGGGCCCTCACCCACCGGCTCAAGTTCGAGCCCGGCGTGCACCTCGGCACCGGGACCTACCCTGCCTGGGTCCGCATCGGGGAGGCGCTGGCCGGAGAGACACCAGCCGAGCAGCTCCGCTCCATCGAGTCGCTGGTCTCCGGGCCGGACCTCGAGCGGGCGGTCGAGGCCGAGGTCGGCGGCCTGGCGAGGGGCATCGCTTGATCGTCATCGACGGCCACACCCTGACCCCCTCGGACGTCACGGCCATCGCGGGCGGCGCCTCGGTGGTGTTGGGGGGCGAGGCGCGAGCGGCGATGGCCTCGAACCACGCGGCGTGGCTGGCCCTCGATCCGCCGGACATCCTGGCCCGCAAGGAGGCCTGGCTGGTGGGCACGCAGGCGATGGACACCACGGAGAGCCAGCGCATTCGAGCCTTCGTGCTCGGCCACTGCGCCGGTGTCGGTAAGCCGATGCCCTCCGAGCACGTCCGGGCGCTCATGGCCTGCCGCGCGAACGTGCTCGCCGCCGGCCTGTCCGGCTGCCGCCCAGAGGCCGCCGAGCGCCTGGTCGAGATGCTGCGGGCGGACATCGTCCCGGTGGTACCCAGCCAGGGTTCGGTCGGCGCAGCCGGAGACCTCGCCCCTCTCGCCCACGTCGCGCAGGTCGCCTTCGGCTTGGGAGGAGTGGCCCGGCTCGACGGCGTGGAGATGCCGGGGACCCAGGCGATCTCAGGTTTGTCGACCTACTCGCCTACCCCGAAGGAGGCCCTGTCCTTCATCAACGGGGCGACGCTCACGGTGGCGCTCGGGGCCCTGGCGGTGGACCGCGCCCAGCGGCTGTTGCGTGTCACTGAGAAGGCCCTGGCCATGAGCATGGAGGTCGTGCAGGCCGACGCCCACTGTCTCGACGAGGCCGCCCTGGCCGCCCGCGGGCACTCCGGCGCCGTCTGGGTCGCTCGCCGCGTGCGGGCGCTGCTCCGCGGCTCCGTCCTGGTCAACGAGGGTCGCTCTGCCGACGCCTTCTCCATCCGCTGCGCCCCGGCGGTGCTGGGCGCTGCAGACGATGCCCTCGAGTACGTCGAGCGCGCCGTGATGCTCGAGCTCAACGGAGCCTGCGACAACCCGCTGGTCTTCGCGGACCGGGTCGTCGAGGCTGGCAACTTCCACGGCGCTCCGGTCGCCCTGGCGCTGGACCACCTCAAGGTCGCCCTGACCCAGGTGGCGAGCATCGCCGAGCGCCGCATCTTCCGGCTCACCTATGGTCAGCTCACGGGCAACCTGCCCAGCTTCCTGCTGGAAGGCGGCGGCGTCAACAGCGGCTTCATGCTCGCCCAGTACACGGCGGCCTCGCTGGTGAGCGAGATGAAGGGGCTGGCCCACCCCGCGAGCGTCGACAGCATCCCCACCGGCCAGCACCACGAGGACCACGTGCCCATGGGCCCGACCGCTGCCCGCGGCCTGCTGCGCATCGTCGACTGCTTCGAGCAGGTCGTGGCGCTGGAGCTGCTGGTGTCAGCCCAGGGCCTGGACTTCCGCCGGGACGGGCTCTCGTTCACCTCCGAGGGCGAGCCCATCCAGGGGGAGCGCGTGGAGCTGGCTCCGGCTGTGGAAGAGGTCTGGGCCGCGATCCGCCGAGTGGTCCCCCGCTGGACAGAGGACCGGGTGCTTCACAGGGACATCGAGAGGGTAGCGGCGCTCATCTGACGAAGACGAGGATGTTGTCGTCCGCGACCTCGCCGTCGTTGTAGTCGCCCCAGGTCTTGTTGTACTCGGAGGTGTCGAAGCCGCGGTCCCCAGCGGCACCGGCCCAGGCGTTCATGACGCAGCAGGTCGACCAGCTGGACTGGCCGCCGATGCGGGCGTTCTCCGCCGTGGTGTAGCTGGTGGAGCTCATCCAGCCCTCGTTCGGGTCGCTGCAGTTGAGACCCACGGGGTCCATCGTGGCCTGGGTCAAGCGGTCCTCTGACCAGGAGGTGCAGTTCGAGGCGCAGTAGGACGCCGAGGGCGTGGTCGAGAAGACGTTGGAGAGCGTGTCGTTGACGTCGAGACCCTCGCAGAGGAAGTAGGCGCCGTCGTTCTTGTAGTAGACGTAGACATCGGTCACCTCGATGGTCGTCCAGCTCTCGTACTTGGTGGTGACGGCGATGTCGGTCGAGTAGCTCGGGAAGGTCGTCTCGTTTCGCAGGGTTGTGCTCTCCCAGGTCGCGTCCTGGGCGAGCAGCCAGGGGTCGTTCACGTCGTCGATGTTCGCGACCAGGGTCCAGCCCCCGCCCTCGCTGCTCATGTCGCAGAAGACCTCGAAGGCCGTGCCGGTGGCGTCCGGGTCGATCCAGTAGTTGCCGTCACTGGCCCCGGAGCGGCTGTCGAGGACGTCATCGCATGACAGGGCCGAGCAGTCCTCGTCGCCCAGCACCTCCTCGTCGTTGTCGACCGTGCCGTCGCAGTCGTTGTCCGAACCGTCGCAGACCTCGGTCGCGCCGGTGTAGGCGTCGGCGTCCGTGTCGTCGCAGTCGTCGGAGTTCTCGACGTAGCCGCTGGGCTGGTCGCAGGCCTCGGTGCTCGTGCCGGAGTCGCCGTAGCCGTCCCCGTCGCTGTCGGCGTACCAGGTGCTGCTGGACGCGGAGCCCTCGTCGACGTCACCGTCGCAGTCGTCGTCGATGTCGTTGCAGACCTCCTCACCGTCCGGGCTGACGTCGGCGTCGGTGTCGTCGCAGTCGTCGCTGTCGTCGACGTAGCCGCTGGGCTGCTCGCAGCTCTCCGTCGTGTACTCGGCGCTGCCGTAGCCATCGCCGTCGTAGTCGATGTACCAGGTGACGCCTGGGTTCTTGGAGGCGTCGGTGTCGTCGCAGTCGGTGTCGTCCTCGACGTAGCCGCTGGGCTGCTCGCAGCTGTCCACGCTGCTTGTGGCGTCGCCGTAGCTGTCGCTGTCGCTGTCGCGATACCAGGTGGTCGCGTCCACGGCGCCTGTGTCCGCGTCCCCGTCACAGTCGTTGTCGACCCCGTCGCAGATCTCGGTGGCGTTCGG
This sequence comes from Myxococcota bacterium, assembly GCA_036012755.1. Lineage (GTDB taxonomy): Bacteria > Myxococcota_A > UBA796 > UBA796 > CAJQPC01 > JAAESX01. The sequence continues at coordinate 34,547 of DASCPX010000071.1, forward strand.
CGAGATGGAGGCGTCGCCGTCGTCGCAGTCGGTGTCGTCGTCGGCGTAGCCGGTGGGCGTGTCGCAGGCCTCGGTCGTGAGATCCGCGCTGCCAGACCCGTCTCCGTCGGCGTCGACGTAGAAGGTCGTCTGGACGCCCTCGTCGACCGTGCCGTCGCAGTTGTCGTCGATCTCGTTGCACTCTTCGGAGGCCCCCGGGTAGACGCCGCCGTCGGTGTCGTCGCAGTCCGTGCTGTCGGCGACCGTGCCCTCCTCCCCGTCGCAGCTCTGGGACTCGGCGTCCGGATCGCCGTAGCCGTCACCGTCGGCGTCGACATACCAAAGGTCCCCCACGGCATCGTCGATCTCGCCGCTGCAGTCGTCGTCGAGGCCGTTGCAGGTCTCGGTCGCGCCCGGGTTCACCTCCGCGTCGAGGTCGTTGCAGTCGTCCTCTTCGAGGTAGCCGTCGCCGTCGAGGTCGTCGTCCGGTGTGGACTCGTCGCAGTCGTCGTCCTGCCCGTTGTAGGGGACCTCTGTGTTGCCGGGCTTCACGGTGTTGTTGAAGTCGTCGCAGTCCTCGTCCTCTGGTGAGCCGTCGCTGTCGTTGTCGACGATCTCGACGGGCTCGCTGTCGTCGATGAAGCCGCTGTCGACCGGGGTGTCCTTGTTTCTGCAGGCGATGCCGAGGAGGAGGGTGAGCATGGGTCTACTCTACGGCACGGGCCTTGCACGGAGGCGGTCCAGTTCTCCCCAACCCGTCACCGAAGCGCACCAGCTCGCGCGGTTAGGCTCTCTCGCACCCAAGAGTGCGAAGGGCGCTACGCGCTCTCTGCCACCACCGCTTCACGCCGGATGCCCCATGAAGCTGTTCGTTCGCCTGCCCGCTGAAGTGGCCTCTCTCGCCGAGAGCGTGCTGTCGACCGGGGCCATCCCCCTCATCGACCTCACCTCCAGCTGGACCGAGGAGGTCCATCCCGGCGCCTGGGTTCGCGTGCGTCCGGACCAGAAGGCCCCCGGAACTGGACCGGTCGTGCTCTGCAGCGCGGGAAGGAAGCCCCGCGGACGTCAGACCTGGCTCGAGGTGCGCGAGGCAAGACCGTGCCCGAAGAACTTCGAGGGCCTCTTCGTCGTCGGGCGCGAGGCCGGCGGCTTCTGCGGGAGCGAGGACGGCCTCTCCCTGCTCGATCAGTGCACCGGGAGGCTGGTCCTGGATGCCTCCGTCGGCCCCGACACCGCCGCGTCCGCCGCCGCCCTGGGAGCCGAAGGCGTGGTGCTCGCAGAGCAGCTCTGGGGGCTCAACGAGCTGGGGCTGGGGCCCCACTTGCGGCGCCTCGTGGAGCGCGCAACCGACACCTCGACCCATGTCGTCAACGGCTTTCGGGTCGCCGCGTCCCCGATCTCTCCGGCGATCCGACGCCTCGTCGCCGGGCTGGACGCCTACGAAGCGAGCGAGGGCTGGTTTGCCGCTGACGATCCGGTCGGCCTCGCCGTGCCCGCCGGTCAGGGCATCGCGCTGGCCCGCACCCTCGCCGAGCGCCACGGGGACCTCTGCGGCGTGCTGGACGCCTACGCGCGGGCTTGCGTCGAGTGGGAACAGCGCGTGGGCTCCGTCGTCGCCTGGCAGGACAGCTCGGCTCCTCGCGGGCGCACGTCCATCGCGCTGAGAGCCAGCAACGGGCGCAGCTTCGTGGCCGACCCAAGCGGCGCCGTGGGCTCCGCGGTGCTCTGGCAGATCGCCGCCTGGGAGGGCCTCCCCATCACCGGCACGCCGCTGATGGCGGCGGCAGCCGTCGGCGCACCGGTGCTCGCCCTACAAGGAGCGCTCGCGGATGTCCGCACCGTCTACACGCCGACGATCACCCCCGCGGACCCGGAGCCAGCCCCGGCGACGACCCCCGCTGTCGACGAGCCGGTGGCCATCGTCGGGCTCGGCTGCGTGCTGCCGCAGGCCCACGACGTCGCCTCCTTCTGGCGGAACGTCACCGGCGGCGTGAACTGCATCCGAGAGGTCCCCGAGGACCGCTGGGACCCGGCGCTGTTCTTCGACGCGGATCGCTCCGTCCCGGACAAGACCTACGCGAAGGTCGGCGCCTTCGTCACGGACTTCCGGTTCGACAGCAAGAAGTACCGGATCCCGCCGAAGGTGGCGGCCTCGATCGACCCCGTCCAGAAGATGGCGCTCGAGGCAGTCGGCCAGGCCCTCGAGGACGCCGGCGTCACGGGCGACTCCGCCATCGACCGATCCCGCGTCGCCGTCATCCTCGGCAACTCGATGGGCGGCGGCGAGTTCCGCGACAACTCCACGCTGCGGGTCTTCACCCCAGCCATGCAGGCGGCGCTCGCCGAGGTCCCGGAGTTCGCGGCCCTCCCCGACGAGATCCGGGAGGCAGTGCTCGATGGCTGGGTGACTCGCTTCAAGCAGGGCTTCCCGAGCATCACAGAGGACTCGATGCCCGGCGAGCTCTCGAACGTCATCGCCGGACGCATCGCCAACGCCTTCGATCTCGGCGGTCCGAACTTCACCGTCGACGCGGCCTGCGCGTCGTCCATGGCCGCCATCCAGGCAGCCGTGAAGGGTCTCCAGGACGGTGACTTCGACCTCGTCGTCACCGGCGGCTCCGACCGCACGATGGACCCCCCGACTTTCACAAAGTTCTCGAAGATCGGGGCCTTGTCCCCTGATCATTCGAGTCCTTTCGATGCCTCCGCAGATGGCTTCGTCATGGGCGAGGGCTGTGGCATCCTCGTCCTCAAGCGCCTCTCTGACGCCGAGGGTGATGGCGACCGGGTCTACGCGGTGTTCCAGGGCTTCGGCGCGAGCTCTGATGGAAAGGGCAAGGGCATCACCGCCCCGAACATCGAGGGGCAGAAGCGCGCGCTGAGGCGTGCCTATGCCGACGCCGGGCTCGATCCCGTCGAGGTCGACCTCATGGAGTGCCACGGCACCTCGACGGTCGTCGGCGACAAGATCGAGGTCGAGGCCCTCACAGAGGTCGTCGGCGCGGGGCGCCGTGGGGCCCGCGGCCCCATCCGCATCGGCTCCGTGAAGAGCCAGATCGGCCACCTCAAGAGCGCCGCCGCGGCCGCCTCCATCATCAAGGTCGCGCTCGCCCTGCACCACAAGACGCTGCCTCCGAGCATCAACTTCCGGGAGCCGCGCGAGGACCTGCCCCTTCAGCAGATCCCCCTCCAGGTCCAGACCAGCGCCGAGCCCTGGCTCGCCGAGGGCTGGCGGCGCGCCGCCGGTGTGTCCGCCTTCGGCTTCGGCGGGACGAACTTCCACGCCGTCCTGGTCGAGCACATCCCGGGCCTGGTGCCAGCGGCAGATGCGCCTGCCCGCAGCGCCAGGGTCGAGCTCGTGGAGCGGGATCTACCTGTCGGCATCTGGGCCGTCAGCGCCCAGAACCTCTCCGGCCTGTCACGGGCCCTCGACCGCATCGAGCGCGGCGAGAAGGCCCCGTGGAAGCCCTCGATGCCAGTGCGCCTGGCTGCGGCCGCCGACACCATCGAGGAGCGTCAGGACCAGATCGCCAGAGCCCGCAAGGCCATCTCCAAGGGCAGGGGTTTCGACCTGCTGCGCATGAGGTCCATCCACCTGGAGGACGGCCCCTGCGACGGCAAGCTCGCCCTCCTCTTCACAGGCCAGGGAAGCCAGTACCTCGGCATGGGCCTCGATCTCGAGGACCGCTTCCCCATCGTCGGGGCGACCTTCGACGAGGCCGACAGCATCTGTGTCCGCGAGCTCGGCCACAGCATCCGCGACTTCATCCGCGGGCTCACCGGCGAAGAGACGACGGACTTCGAGCGCCTGCGCGCAACGGAGATCTCCCAGCCGGCGACCCTGGCCGTCGACATCGCCCTGTTGCGTCTGCTCAACGGCTACGGGCTCTACCCAGATGTCGTCGCCGGCCACAGCCTCGGCGAGTACGGGGCGCTCGTGGCCGCGGGTGCGATGAGCTTCCGCGACTCGCTGCTGGCCGTGACGGCGCGCGGGCGCGAGATGGCGCACATCCAGCTCGAGGACCCGGGGGCCATGGCCTCGATCGCGGCCAAGAGCAGGCTGGTGGCCGAGGTGCTCGTCGAGATCCCCGGCTACGTCGTCGCTGCCAACAAGAACAGCCCCAAGCAGACCGTCATCGCTGGCGCCACCGACGCCGTCGAGGCCGCCTGCGAGTCCTTCCGCAGCCGCGGGATCACCGTCTTCCCGCTTCCGGTCAGCCACGCCTTCCACAGCGCGATCGTCGCGCCGGCATCCGAACCCCTCGGCGAGGTGCTCGCGAAGCTGGACATCCGGGCGCCCCAGCGACCGATCACCACCAACGTCGACTCCCGCTGGTACCCGGACGATCCCGAGAAGATCGTCCAGCTTCTCGCCCGCCAGGTGGCCAGCCCGGTCGAGTGGGTCAACCAGATCGAGCGCATGTACGCCGACGGCACCCGCATCTTCGTGGAGTGCGGTCCCAAGCGTGCCCTCACCGGCTTCACCTCGGCCATCCTCAAGGACCGCCCTCACCGCTCGCTCTCGACGAACCACCCGAAGCTCGGCGGTGAGCGCAGCTTCCGGGACTCCCTCGCCGGGCTCATCGCGATGGGCTTCCCGATCGACGCCGACGCCACCGAGGAGATCCCGGAGCTCCTCAGCGACCCCCGGCCGCGCTTCGCCACCAGCACGGCGCTGTCCGCCGTCACACCCGACGACGAGCTCCAGGCCACCCCCTACATCGTCGAGAACGTGCTCGAGGTCATCGGCGACCGGGTCGGAGTCGCTGGAGACGAGCTCGACATCGACATGGAGTTCGAGGCCGATCTCGGCATCGACACCGTCCGGCAGGCCGAGCTCGTCGCGGAGCTGCGCAGCCGCTTCCACCTTGAGCGCGAGGCCGGCTTCCTGTTGTCCGACCACCCCTCGATCCGCGCGCTCATCGACTACTTCGCCGCCCGCCTCGGCCAGTACGAGCCCCACTGGGATCGCTCGGCTCCAGCGGTGGCGACACAGCCTCGCCGGCGAGCGGAGCCCACCCCCACCCCCAGCGAGCCCTCCGTGGGTCCCGACGCCGTCCGGAACTTCCTCGAGAGCGTCGCCACGGCCGGCCTCGACGGTCTGGACGCCGGACACTTCGCCCAGGCACTGCTCCCAGCCATCCAGAGTCTCCTGACCGCCAGCTGGGCGGCCTTCGACGCCGCCCGTGTCGAGCCCGATCCGGAACCCGCCGGGGCCACCCTGGCCACGCAGCCGTCGGCCTCGGCGCGCATCGTCTGCACCGGAGCGGCCATCGGCCTCCCGGGCGGAGAGAGGGTCTTCGACGAGGACAACATCCAGTCCATCCTCCGCGGCGACCAGCGCATCGAGCGCATCGACGCGGGCTACCGCGAGCGCTTCCTCACAAAGAACCTCGTCCGCCTCGTGAAGGACGCCGCCGGTCAGGGCTCCTTCCTGCCCGTGACCGACGACGACCAGGTCATCCAGCTCGCCGGACGCGCCGGCCACTTCGACCTCGCCGAGTACGGCGTGTCGGAGAGCTGGATCCTCGCGCTGGATCGCACGACGCAGCTGGCCTTTGCTGCCGGCCTGGACACTCTCCGCGACGCCGGGATCCCGCTGGTCCGCACCTACCACGAGACCGGCTCCGGCAAGCGCGTCGCGACCGGCTGGGCCCTGCCCGAGCCCCTCCGCGATGGCACGGGGATCATCTTCGCCAGCGCCTTCCCGGGCCTCGACAAGCTGGTGGAGAAGATCCTCAGCGGCGGCGTCGACCACGACGGCCACTACGACCGTCGCTTCCTCTTCCAGGTCCTGTCGATGGGCCACTCCCAGTTCGCCCAGTTCATAGGGGCGCGCGGCCCGAACACCCAGGTGAACTCTGCCTGCGCGAGCACGACCCTCGCGGTCGCCCTGGCCCAGGACTGGATCCGCCTCGGCCGCTGCGAGCGCGTGCTCGTCCTGGGCGCAGACGATGTCACGACGGACACCATGCTCGAGTGGATGGCCAGCGGCTTCATGGCCGCGGGGGCCGCGACGACCGAGGCCAACGTCGCAGACGCCGCGTTGCCCTTCGACCGCCGACGCCACGGGATGATCCTCGGAATGGGCGCGGTGGGGCTGATGCTGGAGCGTCGCGAGGATGCGCTCGCCCGGGGCGTGATCCCCATCGCCGAGCTCCTCGGCAGTCGCATCGCGAACTCCGCCTTCCACGGCTCCCGCCTGGACGCGGAGCACATCGCCTGCGAGGTCGATCTCCTGGTCGCGGAGGCCTGCCAGAAGGAGGGCGCCAAGGCCGAAGACATGGCCAAGCGCACCATGTTCATGTCCCACGAGACCTACACGCCGGCCCGAGGAGGCAGCGCCGGCGCGGAGATCGCAGCCTTGCGGCGGGCCTTCGGGGATGCCGCGAACCAGGTCGTGGTCTCCAACACGAAGGGCTTCACGGGCCACGCCATGGGCGCCTCGATCGAGGACGCCATCGCCGTCAAGGCGCTTCAGTACCGCACGGTGCCGCCCATCCCGAACCTGAAGGAGCCCGATCCGGAGCTCGGCGACCTCCACCTGTCCGAGGGCGGGCACCACGAGGTCGACTACGCCTTGCGCCTCGCCGCCGGTTTCGGCTCCCAGCTGGCTGTCAGCCTCTGGAAGAAGATCGCCAAGGGCGACCAGCGGACCTCTGACCGCGACACCCGGGAGGCCTGGCTCAGCGAGGTCACCGGCTACGACACCGTCGAGGTCGTGCTCGAGCAGCACACGCTCCGGGCGGTCGGGAGCGCCCCGGCGGCAGCCACCCCGGCGACTGCCGCCCCGGCCAGAGAGCCAGCATCGACCGACTCGATGCTGCAGCACCTCGTGGCGGTGGTGGCAGAGAAGACGGGCTACGACCCGGAGGAGATCGAGCCCGACTACGAGCTCGAGGCCGACCTCGGCATCGACACGGTCAAGCAGGCCGAGATCTTCAGCGAGGTCCGTGACCACTACGGGGTCGAGCGCGACGAGACCTTCGTCCTAGCCGAGTACCCGACCATCCAGGCGCTGGCGACCTGGCTCGCTTCGAAGGCACCTGGGCAGCCGACGCCCGAGGTGCTCTCCGAGTCCACCCTGACCCCTGAGCGCACCGTCAGCGGTGACGAGGTCCTCCAGCACCTCCTCGGCGTGATCTCCGAGAAGACCGGCTACGACCTCGAGGACCTCGATCCGGAGTACGAGCTCGAGGCCGATCTCGGCATCGACACGGTCAAGCAGGCCGAGATCTTCAGCGAGGTCCGCGCAACCTACGGTGTCGAGCGCGACGACGACTTCGTCCTCGCCGAGTACCCGACGATCGCAGCGCTCGCCGGCTGGATGTCGAGCAAAGCAGACATCGATCCCGACTCCCCGACCCTGGATGCGCCTGCGATGCCGGACATCACGCCGGTCACCGCCAACAACGAGGTCCTCGACTACCTCCTGGGAGTGATCGGAGACAAGACGGGCTACGACCGCGACGACCTCGAGATCGACTACGAGCTCGAGGCCGACCTCGGCATCGACACGGTCAAGCAGGCCGAGATCTTCGGCGACGTTCGCGACCACTTCGGCGTGGAGCGCGACGACAGCTTCGTCCTCGCCGAGTTCCCGACCATCGGCAAGCTGGCCGACTGGCTGGCCTCGCGCATCGGCGCCGCCCCTGCGGTCGTCCACCACGAGATCGAGGGTGACGACTACAGCGAGCCCGTCGAAGACGCGGTCAGCGAGCTGCCGACGAGCTTCTGGGTCAGGCGCCCGGTCCGCGTCGGGCGGCCCAGCATGATCGAGGGCAACGTCCGCGGTCGTGCCATCAAGATCCTCGGAGACGGCCCCGTCCAGGAAGCTCTCGTAGAGGAGATCGCACGCCAGGGCGGCATGCTCGCGATGGGTGACCTGGCGCCGGACGCCGTCATCGACGTGGCGAGCGACGTGCTCGAGGCCTTCGCCGAGGCCAGGAAGCTGGTCGACGTGCCGGTGCGTGACTGGCTGTGCCTCACGATGCTCGGCGAGCACGAAGGCATGACCCCTGACCAGGCCTTCTTCGACGGCAGCCGCTGCGGCTTCACGAAGGCCCTCGGCCGTGAGTGGAAGCAGTGCCACGCGCGGGTCGTCGACGCATCCCCCGACGTCGATCCCGACAGCATCGCCCGCATCCTCTGCGGGGAGCTCGCCACCCCCGACGGCGCGGTGGAGATCTTCCACGCCGCCAGCGGCACGCGCGAGGTCATGGAGCTCGCCGTAGAGGCCCACCCGCCGACCGGCCGATGCCCGGCCTCGAACCAGGTGGTCATCGTCACCGGCGGGGGCCGAGGCATCACCGCGTCGGTCGCCACGGAGCTCGCGCGGCGGGCCGGGAGCACCCTGGTCCTCGTGGGCCGCTCGCCGATGGGCGAGAGCCCCCTCGATGTGCGAAAGGAGAAGAAGCGGATCAAGAAGGGGCTGAAGGCGGCCGACCAGAAGCCGAGCCCCGCGAACGTCGAGCGACTCCTCTGGCCCCTACGCAAGGCAGAGGAGATCCGGACCACCGTCGAGGAGCTGCGCGCCCTCGGCAGCACGGTCGAGTACAGGACCTGTGACATGGCGGACGCGCCCGCGGTCAAGGCCCTCGTGGCCGACGTGACCGCCCGCTTCGGCCGGGTGGACGGCTGCATCCACGGCGCTGGCGTAGAGGAGAGCCGTTTGATCCAGGACAAGGACGCGGCGGCCTTCCACCGCGTCTTCGACGGCAAGGCCCTGGGTGGCCTCGCCTTGGCAGAGGCCCTCCCGGAAAAGGCCTGGCTCCTCTCCATGGGCTCTGTCGCTGGTCGCTTCGGGAACGAGGGACAGGTCGACTACAGCGCCGCGAACGAGGCGCTGGCGCAGGTCTGCCTCGCCCGGCCGCGCTCCCTGCACGTGGACTGGACGGCCTGGGCGGATGTCGGAATGGCCGTGCGTGGCGGAATGCAGCACCTGTTGGAGTCCCGCGGCCTCGAGCTGATGCCCGCGCTCGCCGGCGCCTCTCTGGCCGTCGACCTCATCGCGAGCCATGTCACGGGCGAGATCGTCGTGGCCGGCAAGCTCGGCGACTTCGTGCCCTCGCCCAACCACCCCAAGCTCGACAGCATGGAGCTCGACGGCGACACCATCGTGGCGCGCTACACGCTGGAGCCCGAGCGCGACCCCTGGATCGACGATCACGCCATAGACGGAAAGCCCGTGCTTCCAGGCGTCATGGGGATCGAGCTGATGGCGGCTGCTGCCTCCCTGGCTCGCCCCGGCATGGTCTACACGGGGGTCGAGGACGTGAAGTTCGAGCGACCGGTGAAGGTCTATCGAAACTCGCCGGTGCACCTCGAGATGCGCGCTCAGCCCCAGGATGACGGGCGGGTGTGGTGCTCGCTGACCAGCGAACGCAGGACCAGGGCAAAGAAGCTCATCCGCACGGAGCACTTCTCGTGCTCCATCCTGCTGGACCAGCGTCCGCAGATCGACCAGCTGCCGCCGGCCTTCTGGCCAGAAGACTCGATCTCGCGAGGCGACATCTACCGCCGCTTCTTCCACGGACCCGCCTTCCAGGTCCTCCGCGGCGCCGATGGGGTGACCCGGGACGGCCTCCAGTGCAGCGGACGCGTAGACCACGCCTACATCGCGGAGGGCATGCTGACCTCGCCGCTGGCCCTCGAGGCGGCATTCCAGGCGGCCGGACTGCACGCCATGGTCTCCGACGGCGCGATGGCGCTCCCCCAATCGATCGAGGCCCTGTGGGTCTCGCGCAGGGTGCGGGATGGCGAGGATCTCGTCCTCACCGTGCTCCACCGCGCCGACGGCGCCTACGACGTGGACGTGGACGGTGAAGACGACCGCCTGATGAGTCTCCGTGGTTTCCGCATGATCGAGAAGGGTCCGCTGCCCGACGGCCGCAGGTTCAGCGAGCCCGACGAGGGCTGGGCGGACACCGCCTTCGGCACCATGACCGTCGTGCAGACAGAGGGCGTCCAGGCCTGCCTCCGCAGCGCGGAGGTCGGAGAGGACACCACTGGGTGGCTCAGCGAAGAGGAGCTCGCGGAGCTCCGGTCCCGCGGCACCGAGAAACGCGTCGGCGACCGCATCGCTGGCCGCATCGCCGCCAAGCGCGCCGTGGGAGCCCTCACCGGCGCCGACCCGCTGACGATGGAGATCTCGAACCTCGCCAGCGGCGAGCCGGTCGTACGGATCGACGGCGAGCCAGGTCCGCAGATCTCGATCTCCCACAGCGGTGGGCGCGCCGTGGCGCTGGCCAGCCGCGCCGAACGGGTGGGGATCGACCTGGAACAGATCGAGGAGCGCCACCCTGCCTTCCTCGACGAGTGGTTCAGCGAGGACGAGCGGACACTGTTCGCTGGTGACGCCGCGCTCATCACCACCGCGTGGGCCGCGAAGGAGGCCGTGCTGAAGGCACTCGGACGAGGGATGGCCCTCGATCCGCGACAGATCGAGATCCGCGCCGTCGTGGCCGGTCGAGTGGAAGTCATCCTGCGCGACGACGTCGCCGCTACGCACGCGGCCCTCGGCGGGGGGGAGCTCACGCTCTCTGCCCGGATCGAGGGCGGCACGGTTTTGGTAGAGGCGCGTATCGCGGCATGATCGCCCCTACAGGCCGGTCGGCGGCTTGAGGAGCGCTCGTGGAGGCCCGCATCTTCGACAAGAACGTCTCGCTCATCCGGGTCCACACGCCACGGGAGCTCTTGCCCTACCGGGCCAGCTTCGTGGGCTGCTACCAGACGGTCTGGAGCGAGCCGCCCTACGACGAAGAGTTCTACCCCTACGAAGCCGAGGCCGTGCTGCGGCGTCAGCTCCAGTCGCCAGGCCACATCACGCTGCTCGCGGTCCGTGGCCTCTCCACCGTGGTCGGCTTCGGCTTCGCCGCGCCGCTCAAGAGCCGCCCGGAGGTGGCGCGGCACATGGGCGGTCTCCTCCTCGCCGAGCACACGATGTACCTCGCCGAGCTGGGCGTCCTGCGCGACTACCGGGGTCTGGGGCTGGGCGGGGCGATGGTCGAAGAGCGCCTCGCGGCGATCGACCGACAGCTCTTCGCCCACGCCCTGTTGCGGACCTCGGCGACCAAGAACGCTGGCTACGAGATGTACCTCTCCCGAGGCTTCGACGACATCGGGGTGTACATGGAGGTCCCGTCTCGGCGCATCGGAGGCACCGTCCGCACCGACCGTCGGTTGTTCTTGAGCAAAGTCCTCTGATCAGGGTGAACAACCGCCGCGGCCCGCGGCTACTGTTGTCGTCTCATGCTCCTCGTCCTGCTGACCTCGTGCCTATCCGAGCTGCCGATCGCGGCGGGGCCGAACCACCCGCCGCTGGGTGACGCGGACGTCGACGCCGACGCCGACACCGACACCGACACCGACGTGCCCAGGGACGAGGACTGCGACAACGGAGAGGACGACGACCTCGACGGACACGTGGACTGCGAGGACTCGGACTGCCTGGACGAGTGCGTCGAGGACTGCGACAACGGAGAGGACGACGACGCCGACGGAGACGTCGACTGCGCCGACGACGAGTGCGCGGGCGAGGAGGAGTGCGGGACCATCTGGACGGTCACGGCCGAGACATGGACCGAGAAGTCCTACATCGCCTACGGCCCGGACATCGAGGACTGGCACGGCTACCCTGCGGTGCTCTGGATGCGCGGTGGGGTCGAGCTTCGCGGCGAGTCCACCCGCGGCGACACCTTCGCCTGCGAGGGGGACTTCAACATCGGGCCGGGGGCGTGGGATGACCAAGGCACCTGGTGGGAAGAAGGAACCTGCGAAGGCTGCGACTTCCGCTGGGTGATGGCCCCGCGCGTGGACGAGGACACCCTCAGCTTCCGGGGCGGCTGCCCCGTCGAAGAGATGCACCCCCTCCGGGTCGGAGTCCACAGGGGTTCCGACGAGCTCACCGCGGTGATCGAGTCCGACTGGCAGCCCCAGTACATCGCCAACAACGCCGGCTGGGGCTGGGACTCCAGCGACGGCCACGACTTCAAGTGGGCAGGCTTCTGGGACCTCCACCAGGAGAACCCGCGCAGCTGGGAAGTCAGCCTGGACTGAGGGGTCTCAGCGGAGCTCGTCGGCCAACGCCTCTGCGATGAGCTCGCCGATCAGTCGATGACCCGCCGCCGAGGGGTGGACGTCGTCCAGCATCGTGGAGGGGGGCAGGCCCGCGAAGTGCGGGGGGGTGTCCACCAAGGTGGCGCCAAGGTCCGCTGCGACCGCACGCATGGTGTCCCGATAGGCCGGGCGTGGCTTCTCGAGGTCCCTCCCGTCCAGGTCCCGGTCCGAGGGGAGGACCACGAAGACCGGCCGGGCGCCAGCGTCCTCCGCTGCACCCGCGAGGCCATGGAGGTTGTCTTCGTAGGCTGACAGCGGGACCCGATTCATGATCGGCTCGTCGCCGCCGAGGCGCCACTCCACGACCTGGGCTGCCTCTCCACCGTGGGCGATGGTGTCCAGCAGGCGGAACAGGGCGCTGCGCTGGAGGACCACCCGGAGGGCGGCGGCTCGCTCCGGGAAGACCACCGCGTCGGGGGGGCCCAGCTGGCTGTCGCTCCAGATGGTGCAGATGAGCAGCACGTCCGCACCCTGGTCGTAGAGCCGATGGCGGAACAAGCGGCTGGCCTGCTCGCTCGAGTAGCCAGGCACGCCGCCGTTGTAGGCATCCACCGACCTGCCCAGCTCCCGCTCGAGGTTCCTGGCCGCGACAGCGCTGAAGACCTGCTCGTCGCCGACGAGCACACCAAAGACCGTAGAGTCGCCGAGCGACATGAGCCTGAGGCTGCCCGGAGCCTTCGGGTGGGGCTGCGGGTTGCGTGTTCCCAGGTCGTTGATGGTCGTCTCCTCTGGCGACCCGAACATGCGCCGCTGCCCGGGGACCGGCTCCCAGCCCAGGAGCGCGGAGCCCTGCATCGTGTCGTCCTGAGGCGAGCTCCGGTGGATGGGCGGAGCAAGGGGCATCGCCCCCAGCTCGAGGAGGACCAGGACGACGACAACCGCGATCAGGGCGAAGAGGGGCTTCCGGCGGCTCACCAGGCGAGCCTATCGGTCCCTCAATCCTCGATCCACTCGCCGCGCTGCACCAGGGTGAGCTTGTGCAGCTCGTCGCGAGCCCGGGCGTGGCTGATCCTGCGCGCGGCGAGGTCATCCAGGATGCGATCGGCGCGCCAGCGGCGCACGACGCCGAGGAAGGGATCCACGAGTTCGTCGACCAGCGCGCGGAACAGGCCCTTCTCGCCGGCGATGGCCACCCGCGACATCACCTTGCCGCGGACCCGCAGCTCGTGCTGGATCAACCGGGACACGTCGGCGGCCAGCGCCGGCAGGCGCTCCTGCGGGAGGGACTCCAAGGCGCGGGCGACCTCCTGGCAGAGCGGGATGCACCACTCCTTCCACTCGCGGAGCGCCGCCATGCCGCGACGGGCGACCTCTGGATCCCGATCCCCCAGCTGCTCGACCCACTCCATCGGGCGCCGGGCGTAGACCCAGCGGTAGACCAGGTCGAGGCCCGTGCCCTTGATGTTCTGGCAAGACATGACCCGCACCAGCGTTCCCACCGGGCAGCTCATGGCGATGCGCTCGTTGATGGCGTCACCGGTCGCTCCGGCGTCCGGGACGAAGACCACGTGGCGCAGGAAGATGGTCCGGTAGACCCGGCCGACGTGTGCGGAGAGCTCCCGACCGTAGCTCCCATCGCGGGCGGCCTCGATGCAGGCCTTGCGAAGGGCGCGGAACATCAGCGCCTCGACCGCGAGCTCGACCCATTGATCGCCAGCACCCGCCAGGCCGAAGTCCCGATCCCGGGCGTCGTGGAAGAGCGCCTCCGGGTGGGCGTTGGGGTGAAAGATCGTGCCCGCTTCGTCTCCCAGGCCCCGCAGCCGCGAGGCCAGCTCACCCAGCAGCAGCCGGGCTCCGTCCGACTCCAGCGGTGTCGCAGGCACATCCTCCACCAGGGTGTGGAGCTCGTGGCAGATCTCCTCTGTGCCCGAGCCCTCCATGTCGAGGCGCCGCATCGTCTCCAGCAGGAGCGAGGGCACATCGACGATGCGGAGGTCGTGCTCCAGCGCCGCGAGGCGGCCCTCCACCGCCGCCGTCCCGCCGCCAAAGACGTCGATGCGCGCGATGTGGTGGTCGAGAGCTTCTGCGATGTAGCCGCGCAGCCCCTCCAGGTTGGTGCCGATGCAGACATAGCGATGGGCCGCCGCGTCGCTGACCATGATCTCGGCGAAGACCTGCGAGCGAGAGACGCGGTCGTAGCGGTTGTTGAGCACCGCCACGAGGAAGGTGCCGGCGTCGTCGATGGCGTCGTGTTGGTCGAAGCCGCAGCGACGCCAGTTGTTCAGGAAGCCGGTCCGCTCGTTCGCGGACGAGCCGTTGCTGAACTCGAGGATGCGCCCGCGGTGGCGGAGGCGCGGGAAGGTCGCGAGCACACCGAGGTCCGGCACGACGTGGTCGGCCATCAGGACGAGGGCCTCCTCGACGTCCAGGTCCAGCTGCTCGCAGAGCTCCGCCACCAGCGCGAGGTTCGCCGGGTGCTCCTGGTAGGGGAAGCGCGCCTGCAGGTCCTCTGGCACGGCCGCGATGCCGTCCTCGTCGACCTCGATGAGCGTGGTCCCGAGCTTCCGGGCCCGCTCGCGCAGGACAGAGGTCATCTGGGTCTCGGTGGTGATCGCGACGGCCCCTGCAGGCACGAAGCGCGCGATGGTCTCGGCGACGTCGTCGCCCGTGGGCCCCATCACGTCCTCGTGGTCCGGGTAGGTGTTCGTGATCGTGCTGATGTCGTCGCGGGTCCAGTTGAGCTGCAGCTGCTCGACATACTCGGGGCGCAGGGCCATGCACTCCCAGACGAAGACCTCGGCCCCCAGACGCGCCGACTGCTCCAGCATCTCCGCGTGCTCCCAGATGGTGGCGCGGTCGAAGGGGCGGAAGAGGTAGACCTCGACGGCACCTTGGAGCGGAGGCGTGCGCATCAGCATCGCCTCGCACCCGGTGGTCTTGCAGACGACGTCGTAGCCAAGGCCCTCGAAGAGCGCCGCCTTCAAGCGAGCGACGCCGCTCTTTCCGCGCGTGCCCCAGCCCCCGATGACGAGCGGGATCGACTCGCGTGCCTTCCTGGTCCGCAGCTTGCCGAGGCCGAGCCTGAGGAAGAAGACGAAGCCGACGATGCTCGCGACGAGGGCGAGATCGACTGGCTCTACCGGGTGCAGGGCGAGGAAGCGGTTGAGCTCGTCGAGGACGGCGACCGCGACGATCGGCGCGATGCCAGAGTCCGTCGGCGCGTTCCAGTCGTCGACCCCGGGGAAGAGCTTGGGGACCCGGGGGTCGACTCCACCGTGGTGTGGCTCGAACCGGATCTGGAAGCCCAGGTCGCGCAGGGCCTCTGCGTAGCCGCCCAGCCCGGCGGAGTCGTTGGCGCGCAGGGACTCGCTGCGCAGGGCGGAGAGCTCACCCACGCTCCACGACAGCCTCAACCCGGCCCACAGGCGGCCGAGCCCGCCAGGAGGTCGGATGAAGGTCCAGCCCTGCTCGGAGAGCACGCGCAGCTCGCCACGCCAGAGACCGTCGACGAGCACGTCCGGCAGGGGAAGCCAGGGACACCAGCTCCGCCACGCCTCCTCGAACACGGGGCGTCCCGGGACCTCTGTCGGCGACACGTCCGCCATCTGCGGCGGCGGCACCAGCACCTGGCCGCGAATGCTCCGTCCGCTCAGGTGGTCCCCGCCCTGGCGCTTGCCGGGGTCTCCGATGCGGGCCTCGTGCAGGACTCGCCAGAGCCTCAGGACGCGCCGTTGGCCGCGGTGCACCCTCACCCGCCGGCGACCGAGCTCCTCGAGGCCGAAGCCCTCGTCCCGCTGGGTCCGCTTCAGCAGCAGGCGTGCGAGGCTGTCGATCGAGGTGCCCTCTGGCAGGGTGACGGTCTCGCTCCCTCCCACGGGCATCGCCGCGAGCTGGTCCGCGAGGCCCTCTGCCGGGACCGGCTGGGCCTGCACCCTGGCAGAGGCGAGGTGGCGACTGGCGCGCACACGCACCGACTCCGCCGGGTCCTCGTCCCGCAGGCGGGTCAGGAGCTGGCGAGCGTTCGGCAAGGGAGAGTGGGCCAGCGCCTCGCTCAGCGCGCAGCGCACGGTCTCGGAGGGATCGGTGCGCGCGATCATGAAGGCGTTGCGCGTCGTGTTCGGACCGATCTCGACGGCGAGTCGGATGGCCGCGGCGCGGACGAGGAAGTCGTCCCGCAGCGCTCGCTCGTGCCGCATGGGAGGCTCCAGCCGCTGGAGCAGCAGGCGGGCGGCGTTCTGCTCGTCCATGCCCCCGAGCATCTGGATGGCCCGGCGGGCCACCAGCGGATCGCCTCCGCGCTCCATCGCGAGGGTCATCAGACGGTCGATGCGATCGGCGGAGGTCTCGATCAGCGCCCCGTCCCGGTCCTTTCCGGTGCCCAGGACCGAGGCAACCCAGGGCGCCAGCGTCCCCACCGCGGCCCGGCGTGTCGGGGGGTGAGGCGAGTCGATGAGGCGGTCGAGGAAGACCGCGGGCTGGCCTCGCAGCGGATGATGGCGCAAGACGCGGGCGAGGATCTCGAGGTCGACGAAGAGCTCCCGCGCCTCTGCGTCGAGGCGCTCCATGAGCGCGTCCATGTCCATCCAGCGGTCGAGGGCGGCGATGTCGTCGCGCAGCTCCCTGGCGTCCTCGACGCTGGTGCGGAGGTGGTGAAGCAGCACCGCCCGGCGCTCGGCGTCGGTCCGAACGCCCTCATGAGCGGTGAGCAGCTCACGCCGGCGCGTCCGGACCTGGGCGTACTTCGTGAGCAGGGCGTCACCCTCGACGCACACAGCGGTGGCGAAGCCGTGGTCGCTGTCCTCGTCGGGAACAGCCGACCTCATGTCCGCCTCGATGCGCGCGGCGAGGGCGTCGATGCGGCCAGCGTGGACGCGCACCATCAGCGGGGGCAGCCAGCGGCTAAGGGCACGACCGCCAGTGGTCGCGGGGCCCGGTCGAGGCCGGAGATCGGGGTTCATCGCATCCCCTCCGGCAGCTCACGGGCCATGTAGTAGACCTCGTCGATAGGTGGATGATCGCGCAGACCGCGGCGCCGGCTGGTCTCCAAGGTGACGCGAACCCGCACGTCCGCGAGGTTCTGCATCGGGTAGTAGCGGGCGCGACCGTCGAGCACGAGGCGGCGCGTCGGGCTGCGCCACATCGGCACAGTGAGGTAGGCGTCCATCGACGGTCGCCAGAACCCGAAGTCCCGGTGAAGGTCTTGGAAGCGGTACTCCATCGTGGCGCCGACCCCGGTGTAGATGGGGTCGGCTATCTGCAGGTCCGCGCCGATCCGTCCGGAGAGCCGATCCACGCTGGGGCCGGCGTTCGAGTAGCCGCGAAGGGTGTTGCGAACGCGCAGGTCCTTGTGGCGACGCCAGTCCGCGTGGGCGCCAAGGCCGATGCCCCAGGGGTGGTCGACGTTGAACTGGGTCCAGGCCCGGGGATCCACCTTGCCCATCGGGGCCGGCGACCAGACCCCGGCGTGACCCTGGACGAAGGGCTCGAAGCGCCACCACAGGCCGACCCAGCGCCTGTAGCGGAGCTCCGTGGACAGCGCGACGTGGCCGGCTCCGAAGGACCTCCAGGTGCGCAGATCGGCGCTCGCGGCGAGCATCGGTGGCATCCACGTCCAGCCGGCGCGAGCCCCCACAGATGGCACCAGCTGCAGCGACTCCCGCCCGAGCACCTGGGCATCGACCCAGTGGCGCGTGGTCCCGACCCGGTAGAGCCAGGCGGCGTCTGCCTGGGCGTACCACCAGTGGCGCAGGTCCGTTGGGAAGATGGACACGTCGTCGCCGACCTCCGCGCCGAGGACCAGCGTGCCTCCGTCCCCCATCGGGCGAGGGGTGCGCTCCAGCGGATGGGCGACCCGGTTCATCCAGATCCGGGTGGCCCAGGCGCTCGGTCCATAGGGCTCCGGGGCGTCGGGAGCCAGCGCGCGCGTGGCGAGCCGCTCGACCGGATCGTGCCTCGGTCCGTCCAGATCGTGGCGTGCGACCGTGATCAGCGCTCCAGGGGGGCCCGTGACCATGACCGAGACCGGCCCCTCCGCCTCGATGGCCATGACGCCGGAGTCGACGACCTCCATGCTGTCGCCGTCAGCCGAGACCGTCACCGGGCCTCCGTCGTGGACCCTGACCCGCAGCAGCGTGGGGCCGAGGACCGTGACCCCCGCGCCCCGCCGGCCGACCTTGTGGGTGGTGACCGTGACGACCGGCGGCAGCAACTCGCCGTCGAGCTCGGCCCGGACGCCGACAGCCGAGTGATCCTCCCAGAGGGGTCGCAGGATGAGCTCGTGAGCGTCTGCGGGGAGCATCGCGGACCACGAGCCGAAGCGCCCATCTGGGATCTCCACGACCTCGGGGACACCGTTGAGCTCGATCTCGACCCGGCACGGCTTGGGATCGAGCCGCGTGGTCTCGTCCCGGCACAGCATCTCCAGCACGAGCTCGCCCCCGCCCGTGAACTCGAGGCGGTCCTCGCGCCCTCCGCGGACGACCGCGACCTCCGCGCCAGGCCAGGGCATGCCCAGGGAGGCCTCGCGCGTGACGGCGAAGAGGCCGTCTTCCAGGAGGGTCGGCGGCTCGCGCTGGATGCGCACGTTCACCACCCCGGCGTCCCGGTCGAGGGAGCTCAGCACGCTCCAACTGCCGGCGTACTCAGCGCGCCGGCCCTCGTCGGCCCCAGCCGGCCCAGCGCTGTCAGCCGCCTTCCACGCCTCCAGGACCCGCCCCTGTTCCAGGAAGAGCCGGCTGGCCTCGCGGTAGAGGAAGGGCTGGAGGTCAGGCCGCACCAGGGACACCAGGTCGAGCCAGTCCTCCGGCTCCACGGGCTCCAGCGGCGGGAGTCGCCCTTCCCTCGCGAGCGCCGCATCCGCCGTGGCAGGCCCGACGACCGCGACGAAGCCCCCTGGCGCGATCGGAGCTCGGGCCTCCTGGCGCTGCCGCTCGGTCGTTCCGGGCAGGTAGAGCACGAGGTTGGCTTCGCCGCGGGCGGTGCCTCGGAATCCCAGGGCGACGAAGGCCCCGGCGCGGCGAAGTCGCTGGTCGGCGATCGCCTGCCCCGTGCCATCGGCGTTGAGCAGCTCGACGAGGAACCGACTGGCTTGTTCCAGCTCCTCGAGGGGATCTCCCACCGGCTCCGGGAGCGCCCGATCGGCCCGCGGGACCGTTCGCCGCAGCGCCAGGGAGACCTCGACGTCGTCGTCGGAGTCGACCCCCACGATGCGAGACCACGGGCCCATCGGGAGGACGAAGTGGGCGCTGGGTTCACCTTCGACCTCTGGCGCCGAGACGCTCATCGTCCAGGTCATGCCGTCGTCGGTCCAGGCAAGGAGCTCGCCGGGGCCGCCGTAGACCGTGACCGCGATCTGGGCCGGAGCGCCAGGCTCGATGAGGCTCCACACCGCCGGCAGCGACGCGATCTGTTGCTCGTAGACCCGCTCGCCACCCTCCACGACGTGGTCCGGGTCGAGCAGGAGCAGCTCGCCCTCCAGGACCTCGACGAGGTGCGGCACGTCGGGCTCGAAGCCCTCGAAGAGCTCGCCGGCGCCGTGCAGCCCAACGTGGTCGAGGCGGTAGGTGACCGCGTGGTCCGCCTGCAGACGCGCCACGGGGATGCCGCGCGGGTGGAGGGGAAGCAAGAGCTGCGCCTCCTGGCCTGCCGAGACACGGACGCGGGCGATGCCGGGGCTCTGGCTCACCAGCCGCGCCTCGGACTCGCCCTCCAGAAGCGGCAAGCTGGTCCAGCGACTCGCCGCGGAGCCCCGGGCGTCGAGGTGGGCGAGCCAGCGGATGGCCTCTCCCCGAGGTCGGACGAAGCCCCGCGCGACCCGATCCGCGAGTCCGGCGAGGAGCTCGGGGTCGTCCGGGAGGAGCTCGGCGAAGGGCACCACCAGGTCTGGGTCGATGTCCCTCACCAGGACTGCGCGCTCCGCGATGGCGTGGAGCAGCAGCGGATCCGTCAGGTCCTCGAGCCAGAAGCGCAGGGCGTATTGGGGATCCTCGACCAGCCTCGCGAGGCGGACACGCGCCAGCGCCTCGCCTGGACGCTCGTGCAGGTCGAAGGCTGCCTCCCGGGCCTCCTCGTTCTCTCCCAGCACCCACGCTGCCTCCATCCGGCGCACGCTACCCTCGGGCCACTCGGTCTCGTGGAGGGCATCCAGGGCGCGGACGTAGCGCCAGCTGGGGCGTGGCCGCTCGATGGATGGGTTGATCCAGAAGCCCCGCTCCTGACCTGCAGTGATCCGCACGGCGTGCACCCCCGGTGGGATGAAGATGGCGGACCGCCGCGCCCAGGACAGGCCCGGGTTCTCCGGGTCCTCGCTGGCCCGCCGTGTCCACTCGCCGAGCCAGTGGCCGTCTCGCTCGAGGCCGATCTCCAGCGCGCCGAACTCGCCCACCTCCAGCTCCATGCGCGCATCGAGCAGAAGCACCCCCGGGCCCTCGACCGCGACGGCGCTCTCACCTCCCGGGGCGACCCAGAGGGGCTCTCCGACCTCTCGCGCGTGGTCGGTGATCCCGCGAGCGCGCGCCACCTCCAGCTCGAAGAGCATCGTCGCGATCAGGAAGCCGCTGTCGAGCTCATCGGCCTCTTCGAGCGCTGCCCGTCGCGCCGCCCAGCTGTGGTGAAGGACGCCGAGCTCGGCCGGAGCCTCTGGCAGCTCGCCGCCTTCCTTCGCCCAGGCCGCGAGCTCCCGCTCGTAGCGATCCCAGATCGCCGGCTCGAAGCTCGCGCTCTCGCGCCAGAGACGGACCTTGGCTTCGGTCAGGACCCGCAGCTCGATCACTCGGCGGGTGCCGTACTCGGGCACGAGCAGGGTGCCGGCGGGTCCCGCGGCCAGTCCCAGGTCCAGGCCCTCGTACTCGACCTCGACTCGCGTATCGGGCGGATCCAGCTGCAACAGGATGCGCCTCCCCGTCGCCTGCTCGAGGTACAGCACGTCCTCTGGGAGCACCCTCGAGGTCTGCTCCGGGAGCCAGCTGCCAGCAGCTGCCTGCGCGACCAGGACCAGCAGCAAGAACATCACC
Organism: Myxococcota bacterium; assembly: GCA_036012755.1. GTDB lineage: Bacteria > Myxococcota_A > UBA796 > UBA796 > CAJQPC01 > JAAESX01. The sequence goes on from DASCPX010000071.1 coordinate 55,594, forward strand.
GAGCCCAGCCCTCCAACATCTCCGCGAAGTCAGCTCGAAGCTCGGGGTCCTCGACCAGGTGCTTGCGAGCCTTGGAGGAGAGCTCGAGGTGAAGGAAGCGCGCCCGCGACGACAGCGCGATGCCCTGGGCGTTGCGACGTCCGGCCAGCTTGGGCACGGTCTCGCCGGAGGCTGCCCTGCCCCGCAGCAGGAAGTCGAGGTCCCCGCGGAACTCGGCGAGCACGTCCGGGTCGTGCAGGGCCGAGCCCGGAGAGAGCACGGCGACGGCGCGGGTCTGCTTCTTGCCGAAGCCGTGGAGCTGGATGACCAGGGGCTGGTCGAGGCCCTCCACCGCCCCCAGCGTGAAGGCCTGGAACAGGGTGTCGTTGAGGTCGGCGAGGTCGGCGTTGACCCCCTCCACGCCATAGCGCTGGCCGGAGTTCAGCATGAGGACCTGGCCGACCCCCTCCTCGAACAGCAGGCATGACAAGCGCCCGGTCTTGAGGTCGAACCAGGCATGCGGCGCCTGGAGCACGATGTTGTGCTCGACCTCGCCCAGGCGCACGACGTAGATGCCGTCGGCGGCGCCACCGACGGGCCGCAACAGGACGAAGCCGGCGCCATACTCGACGTCGAACCCCAAGGCCGAGGCGCGACGCTCGAAGTCCTGGGGCACGACCCCGCTGGGGGCGGTGCGGACGACCTCTGCGAAGAACTGGGTGGCGATTGCCTGCTCGCTCGGGGCGAGGCTGTTGGGGACCGCGTCGATGCGGGCGGCGTCGACAGCCTCCCAGAGCGCGGAGGGGTCCGGGCGCGCGAGAGCAAGGGCGATCAGGAGGTGGATCATTGCTCCTCCGTCCAGTGGCGCACGTCGTCCGCCCGTTTCTGGTGCCAGGTCGCGTCCATGCGGACGTAGACGGGCTCTCCCCCGACACCTGTGGCGTGGATCGCGAGCTGATGACGGCCTCGGGCGAGGTCATCGCCCATCGAAAAGCGCATGCCCTGCCAGGCCACGAGGGTGCCACCGTTGACCAGCTGAGCGCGCTGTGGGTGCTCCTCGAGCGGGGTGAAGCGCTTGCTGTCCGCTGTCCGAGAGGTCGTCGCGGTCGCTCGCCGCTGGGGCGCGCCGTCGTCGATCGTGATCGTGAGCTCCGGCGCCTGCCCGCTGGCGGTGTATGCACGGACATAGATGAGCTCGCTGGGCTCGTCGATCCAGGCGGTGACGCGCAGCGTCCTGTCGTCGGCGCGCCAGAGCGTCCGTCGACCCCAGCGCCGGCCATCGCCCTCCGCTTTGGCCAGGTAGAGGCCCGGCGGCGCCTCCAGCTCGCAGCTCGCCTCCCCTTCTGGCACGGCCCACTCCAGGGTCCCCGTCGTGACATCGAGCACGTGGGGCTCGTAGCGCTCGTCGCCGCAGCTGACCCCAACCTCGCGACCGACGTCGTCGTCGGCGACGCGGTAGTCGACGACCAGCCCCTCCTCCCCGATCTGGAGCACCCGGAGCCCATCCATGAGCGTGCGCTGCCACGACTCCCAGGGCTTCGGCTTTCGCAGCGGCTCGACGACCGGGTGCTGCTCGTCGGTGTTCCAGGGAAAGACGACGAAGGTGTGGCGCGCCGAGACGTCGTCGTCCTCGCTCCTGCGCTCGATGCGAACGGTGGCGTCGAAGCGCTGCAGCCGCTCCTCGATGACCAGTTGGTCGTGGTTCCTCGGGGCGACCGCGACATAGGGCGCCAGCTCCCAGGGGGCGTAGCGGCCGATGAAGCCCGACGGCAGGCCGTACTCGGGGGCACGCAGGGGTTGCACGTCGAGAGGGTAGAGGAAGCGCAGATCGACCAACCGATCCGCGCTGAAGCGCAGCGTGACGGCCTCGCGCCGGTGGTAGAGGTAGCGGGTCGTCTTCTCGCTGACGGGCTCGTAGATCTGCTCGTCCGTGTCGACCTCGACGTAGCGCTCGAAGGGAGCGTGATCGAAGGCTGCGGCCCACTCCCCCTCGTCGAGGACCTCGCCGTCGGCGTCGAGGGCCTGCCACCCGATGGTCGTGGGCATCTGACCCGGATCCGCCGCGGGAGCGGCCTTCCAGACGTCGTCGGCCAAGGGACGCGCCTCCACCCTCAACAGCCCCCACTCTCGCGCGGCGACGACCGGCACGTCCACAGGCCCGAGCTCGGGGCCGGCGCGGTAGGCGGTGATTCGGCGCCGCTCGGGCTCCTGGGCCTCGCCACCCCCGGCGCCAGGGGGCTCACCCCAGCTCTGGCCCTGCTCGGGCCTCGAGACGAAGGAGAGCGTCACGGCGTCGGAGGCCCAGCCGTTGAACCAGCGCAAGCTCCAGACCGCGCCCGCGGGGACCTCTATGCTGGAGGGGGTCACGAGCCCCCCTTGGACCGGCTCCGGCGAGGCGTCGACGAGCTCGATGAGCAGCGTGCTGGGTCTGGGCTTCTGCTGGTGATCGTCTCCGGCGGCGAGGACGTCCAGCACAGCGGGACCGCGGATGTTGACGGCGGTGGCCTCGCCTGGCTCGAGGCGGTAGCCCCAGTCCATCGAGCTCGGCGCCAGGGAGGGGATGGCGTAGCGAAGCACCGCCACCGTGTCGCCCGTCAGGTCCGCAGCCGGCAGCGTCGTGCGCTTGAGGCCCGTGTGGTAGCGGAGCTCGGCGTCAGAGAGCCTGGGCCACGGCAGCGGGTAGAGCCTGCCGATGCGCTCACGGGCGGTGCGCGACAGGGCCGCGACGACAGCGACGCCCGGGTCCTGCTCGACGCGGAAGACACGCACCAGGATCCGCTCGCCAGGCCGCAGGCTCTTGGGACGCACCACCAGAGCCCCTCCCTCTGACATGTGCTCCCCCGGGACCAGGTCGATGATGCGACTGTCGGTGATGACCCGCCCCTCGTCTGGAGACCGGGTCGCCGGCTCCTCGTCCTCGAGCAGGGTCAGGCGCGAGCGCGTCCAGTGCTCCCTGAAGACCGTCCGCTCCTCGGCGACGAATTCGAGGCCGACACAGTAGAGCCAGGTCTCGGCCTCGTCGAGGGTGTCGGGTCGATCTGTCTCCAGGTATGTCAGGAGCCGAAGGCCCTCCTCGGAGCGTCCGACCCGGAAGCTGGCCTCGTCGCCGTCGGAGAGGGCGAAGAGGACGACCCGTTCCACTCCCTTGGGGGTGAAGCCGCTGCGGGCCTCGGCCCAGGGCCTCAGGCCCAGGAGGATCCCGATCACGACCAACCACCCGAAGATGATGAGGCGCCACCTCACGGGGCCCTCCATGCCGGAAGCGCTGGGCCGGGGAGCCAGCGCGGGTCGATGTACTGGGCCCGCCGCGGCAAGCCGACCGGAGCGATCAGGCGTCGCTGTTCTGACTCGGCGACCAGGAAGACCAGGCGCAGGTCGTGATCCTCGAAGGCCCAGACCTCCATGTCGAGCGCCCTCGCCTCGCTTCGGAAGAGCTCGAGCGCGGCGGGGTGACGGGTCTCGTCGAAGAGGTGGAGCGCCTCCAACAGCGCGTCTTCGCCCGGCTCCAGGATCTCGCCGCTGACGAGCTCCTCCAGGCTGGCCTCCCGCACGGGGATGCGTGCGTTGTCCAACAACGCGCTGAGGATGCTGTCCTCGTCCAGCCCCGAGTAGAGCAGCCGATAGGGCGGGGCGAGGTAGGCCGTGACGTACTCGCCACCCGCGGCCCGGACGGTGTCCCGCCTGGGGTTGCTCGGGTCGTAGAACCGGATGCGCCGCGCGTCCCCGTCGTACCAGGCCGTGCTGCCGCCGGCGTAGCGGGCCAGGCCTGCCGCGGTCCACATGGCGTCCGGGACATCGTCGACGACGTCGATGGGGCGCCCGAGCGACAGGACCGCGTCAGCGCCGGGGATCTCGTCCTCTCTGGATGCCTCGATCGCGATGACGGTGAGCTCGTCGATCCCGAGCGCCAGGTCACGCAGCACAGCGAGCTCCGGTGCCGCAGGGCCGGCGTTCCGCAGGGCCTCTGCGTCGAGGTCCGCGCGGGCGTCGTGGACGAGCAGCGCGGAGGCGTCGAGCTGCTCGTACCAAGCCTCGCCGACGTTCACGGCGAGGTGGTGGCGCCCGGCCGCCCGGACCTCGATGGCGTAGGGAGCGCCCTCCGTGCGCAGCCAGAGCGTGAAGCGCGGCGGCTCGCGCTCGGGGGCCGGAGCGAGCTGGATGGTGTCCTCGTCGTAGGCCAGCACCAGCCCCATCGCGGCGGCGTGGTCCGCAGCGACCCGCAGCCACCGGGGATCCCCCGTCCGGGCCTTCAGGATCGGCTGGAGGACGCCTCGGTCCAACAGCGCGATGTTCGTGACGGGCTCGGCGCCTCGGGGGTCGTTCTCGCTGGTGCGCGGGTAGCCGTCGCTGTCCCAGAGCTCCTGGGGGGCCCGAGTGGTCGGCAGATCGAAGCTCCGCAGCGCCAGCTCCAGCACCGCCAGCTCGCCGAGGACCAGGCGAGCGTCGCCGCGCCCTGCGTACTCGAAGCTGGTGGGGAGATCGGCGAGCAGCTCGACCAGAGGTCCGAGATCGACCTCGTCCGGGAGCTCGCCGTCAGTGTCCAGCCGGGTGCTCTCTCCAGCTTCGATGAGGAGCACGCGTCGGGAGGGATCGTGGCTGCGGCGCCGCAGCTCCTGCGACGGAGACAACAGCAGCAGGTCCGCGTCGAGGACCTCTGCGAGGGTGACCGCCGCCTCCGCCAGCCCGGGCTCGACGTGGGCGAAGGGGACCTGGATCTCCAGCTCGCCCGCGCCGTCGCGCAGCCAGGCGGTGCCTACCAGTCCGAGGTCCCCGGAGTGAATGACCGCGCCCTCGTCGGAGAGGTCGACCTTGGCCCGCCTCCCCTGCCAGGCGATCCCGGCCTCCGCGGCGACCAGCGCCGTCCGGATCTCGCCCGTGAGCGGCTGGTCGACCCGGTCGTCGGGCGGCGTGAGCATGTGGACGACTCGCCTGCTCGAGGCGATCTGGCTGACGCGCTCGGTGTCCACGCTCGCCGCTTGCATGACACCAGAGCGCAGCTCGACGAGGCCCTGCCCCAGCGCGAGCCCGGACAGGGCGGTGACGAAGGAGATGCCGAGCGCCGGCATGAGCACGCGGGCCAGGCTGCCGTGGCGCCAGCAGCGGGTCGCGACGATGGCGGGCAGGAGGTAGCCGAAGCCGAAGATCTCGCCGATGCGGAATCCCGGCCAGAGGCCCTGCGACACCCACGCCAGGACGTACTTGAGCAGCCAGCTGACCACGAAGGCGAGCACGATGGGTCGCAGGCCCGACAGGTTCGCCGTGCGCAGGGGCCAGCGAGTCACCAGGGCGCGCATCGCCAGCACGATGAGGATGACCTCGGCGACGGTCGCGAAGAGCTTGACCGGGTCCAGCCAGCTGATGGCCAGCAGCCCGCAGACGATGATGCCCCCGAAGTCCCAGCCATAGCGGGCGGTCGTGTGGGAGGCGATGAAGGCGCCGATCAGGACGAGCACGTACTCCCGCGGGGCGTCGACGAATGCCCAGGACAGGTCCTCGTAGGTCAGCTCGAACTCGGAGAGGTTGAAGTTCGTGAGCGGGATGACGACGAAGACCAACAGCGCGTATACGGCGAGGACAGGCAGCAGCACCAGGGGCGCGCCCTTCAGCAGCCCCGGCTTCCAGAGGGTGTTCGCCGTCAGCGGCACCAGCACCAGCCCGAGGCTGTGCCAGGCCTCGGACAGCTCGAGATCCGCGCCGAGCAGCACCTCGCGCACGAGGTCTCCCTCGGCGAGCATGCGCACGAAGATCGAGACGAGGATGATGAGGAAGAACCGGTCGCGCCCGAAGACCCGGTCGAAGCCGGGTGCCCGAGCCATCACCCGCCCGAGGAAGTGGGCGACCAGGTAGGTGAGCACCGCCTCGCCCGCGACGACGATGGCCGCCTCCGGACGCACGGCCAACACGGCGCCGAGGTAGCCGGGCACCACGAGGCCCGTCGCGGGCCAGCCGAAGCGCTCCGCGAGCCACCAGAGCACCAGCACACCGATCAGCACTGACGTCAGCAGGCTGTTGTCGATGTAGGCGCCCGGCAGCACGTGCAGCATCAAATCAGCCCAACCGAAGCATCCAGGCTACGCGAAATGGGGCCCCAGGGGATATTCCAAGGTCCTTTCGCGACCCCCATGGACCGGCTCAGGCGCTGCGATCCACCCCGCGTCCGCCGTCCCGGACCAGCTGGGGCCCGAGCATGCCGGCGCGCTTTCCGGCGCCGGGAGCCTCGACCAGTTCGACGACGAAGCCTGCCAGGCGCCCGCGGTCGTGGCTGGCGGTGAGCAGCAGCAGCCCGCCGTTGGCATGCGGGAGCCGCAGGGTGCCCTCGCCGTTCATCACCCCGAGCACTTCGCCGCGCGTGCCACCGGCACCCTGCCAGATCCTGGACAGCTGCGGCCTCGCGGGGCGCCCCTCGGGGAAGAGGGTCTCCTCGAGGCTCTGGTCGATGTTCACCAGCCGGCCGAGGGGATCGAACAGGGCCCTGGCGTGGGCGCCGGCGCGGGCGGTGGCCTTGATCCGGCTGGCGTCGGACAGCAGCGCGTCGAAGGCCGCGTTCACGATGGCCACGCCCACCTGGATGTAGCTCTCGATGCTCTTCAGCTCCGGCACGCGGACACGCTTCTTCCGCGCCTGGTGGGCCGCGACGGCGTACAGCGGTCTCAGGTCCGGGCTCTCCCCGCGCTTGTCGATGAGCAGCACACCTTCTCGCCCACAGCGTGACTTCAGCTCGATGACCAGCGGATCGGCGAAGGGGGTGGGCACGTCCTCTCCGACCTCGATCAGCCCGGTGCCGTCAGCGCCCGAGACGGTCAGGAAGCCACCGTCCACGCACTCGACCGCCCACACGCGATCGGCGATCCTGAGGTCGATCGCCGCCGTGCACAGGTCCTGCCAGTCCCTCTCGAGATCCACGGTGTGGGGCTCGACATGGAGCTGCCAGATGGCCCGGTCGACGAGGGCCTCGAAGCCCTGCGTGTGGCTGACCCACCGGGCGCACTGAGCCGCCAGGAGCCCGCCGGCGAGCGCGAGCACGGGCACCTCGAGCGGAATCAGCACACCGATCGCCAGCGGCAGCGCGACCACGACACAAATGGCCGGCGCTAGCACCAGCCAGCGAGGACGACGCGTCGTCAGGAGCAACAGGGCTCCACCCAGACAACCCAGCCACGCCCCGACCAGGGCTGCGCCCAGGCGCGGCACCGGAACGAGGTCCCCGCCAGCTGCGGTGCGGGTGAGCACCTCGGCCAGCGGTCTCGGGCCGGAGGCGGTCTCGACGAGCGGCACCGCCCAGGGTGTCAACTCGCCGAGGACCACCGTCCTGCCCTTCATCGCTGCGGGATCCAGGTAGGCGAGGTTCCGGAGCCCGACAGTGGGAACCGGGGTGTCCTCTGAGGCCACGATGTGCACTCCGAGTCCGACCTCGTCTCGACTCAGGGCCAGCCGACCGGGGAAGCTGGGATCACCAGCCTTCCCCATGGTCCAGCGTCGCGTGACGCCATCCCAGTCAGCCTCCAGGCCCACGTCTGCGGCGTGCCCCCGGTCGAGGCGGACAGCGTCCACCGCAACCGGGGGATTCACCGCGGCGACCTCCGCTGCACCCGCGCGACGCGCGAGCGAGACGGCCTTCGCCCAGTCCTCCACGCCCTCGGCCTCGTCCATCGCGACGAGAAGCACCTCCTCGGTCTGCAGGGGTTCGAGCCAACCGGCCTCGAGCAGCGAATCGGTCACAGGTTGAGGCCCCTGTGCGGCGATCCAGCCGATGAGTGCCGCCATCAACGCGGCGAGAGCGACGATTGGCACGAACCCTGGTTGCAGCTGTCGAGCGGCGCGAGCCAGAGCGGAGGCCTCCGCCCGTGATGCAAACGCACCACGGAACGCGCGCACGACGGACGTAGAGCGCGGTTCAGTCAACAAAGCCTCAGAGCGCAAGCTACCGCTCGGCCCCCCGTAGCGGCTTACGGGATTCTTACCGGTCGGCGCTACACTCCGTCCCGAATGTTGCTGATGTCGACGATCGCCTGGGCCGGCGAGGCCCAGGACCTACGCTACGAGGTGCGCATCGACGAGGTCGTCGTCGGTCACCGTGACCTCCGCATCAGCTACGTCGAGGCCGAGGACGGAGAGCGCCGGCTGCTGGAATCTCGGACGACCTGCACGATCGGAGGGATCGAGTTCGACCAGCACGCGACCGGCCTTGGAGCCGCTGGGGTGCAGGGCTTCTCCTCCTCGATGAAGGACCAGGACGGGGCCTGGAACATCCAGGCCGTGCGGGCTCCCGAAGGGCTGGTCGTCCACACGGTGAACGCCGGGGGCCGGTCTGAGAAGACCCTTCGCCACGGCGAGGTCGACGCGTCGACGCTTGGCCTCATGGACCCCGCCATCGACCTTCGCGAGGGCCGCCTGCGAGTACTCTCCGCCGAAACGGGCGACGTGATCGAAGGCACGCTGGAGCGCGCCGATGGTGGGTGGGCCTACGTGACGGAGTCGTATACCCACCACCTGGTCTACGGCCCCGACGGTCACCTCCTGAAGTGGACGACCCGCTGGCTGGGCCAGGACGTGGAGCTCCGCCTGATCGGGGAGCCCCCGAAGCGAGACTGGGGCGGCGTGGAGCCGCTGGGCGGCGACGGGGTCCGCGTCGAGGAGCTCTGAGGAGGAGCGGGAGCGGGAGCGCACGTGTCGATTCCACTCAGCACGGGCCCCGAGATCGGACCAGCAATGATGAAGGCCGCGCCGCCATAGGCGGGATCCCCCACACCGCCGACGAGTAGATCGGTGACAGCGTCTCCCGTGACATCAGGAGTGACCGCAACCGACAGGCCCGCAAGAGCGCCCTCCGCGTCCCCATCGATGTGCGTCTCGTAGTCCTCCAAGGCGACGTCGCCCCGCGGCGCCGGCGGACAGTCGTCATCGACGGACCCATCACAGTCGTTGTCGAGGAGATCGCAGATGTCTTCGTCGAACGCCTACGTCGAGGTTGCGATCGGGAACGACTCCTCAGGTTCCCTTCCACGGTCCTCTGCGTTTGGCGCCTGGCCGCGAGACGTGCGTTGATCTCCTTGTAGAACGTCCTGCCGATGACCCAGCCAAAGAGCGCTCCGAGTCCGGTTGTGGTGAGCTGCCAGGATCGATGAAGGGGTCATCCCCCGTCTCCTCCGTTTTCTCTTCCTCCTCAGGGCATTGAACCTCCCCGAACGGGGCGGGTTCTATCGTGCCAGACCCTTCCATTGCGTCGGACGTCACGACCATCCATACGATGGCAATCCCACTGACGACAGCACCAATCAGCACGCCCGCATGGACAGCGCTACTGAACCCAGAGCACCTGCCAGGTGTGCACGTTCTGGCCTTCGTAGCCCTCGAGGTAGCCCGGGTAGCTCGACGAGCTCGAGTACTGCTGCAGCGGCACGATCTGCATCCACCAGCAGCCCGTGCTGTCCGTGCTGTCGACGTCCGAGCTCATGTAGTAGTTGCCCGAGCCGTGCTCGTGCAAGCCGTTGAAGCCGCTGCAAGTGGTGGACTCCGCGCCCGCGATCCAGGTGTAGTCCGTGCCGTCGGTCGTCTCCGACAGAGCGTCGTGTTCCTGGGTCCACACCGTGTAGTGGGCCCGCGTGGCCGTGTCCCAGGTGCCCGAGTTGCCGACCTCGAGCCGGAGGGTCCAGGCCCCCGAGCTGTCCTCGAAGTCCGCCAGATCGTCGAGGTACGAGAAGTCGTCGTCCTCTGGCGAGCCCACGTCACCGTAGATCGAGGAGCTCCAGAAGGTCGGGTAGTGCGAGGAGAAGAGCTTGGTCCAGCCGCCCCCGTCGTTCGTCATGTCGCACCAGGCTTCCCAGGAGTCCGAGGTGTCGCCGTCGTCGTCCGGGTCGATCCAGTACAGACCGTCTCCAGTGGACGCCCCGCTGTCGTAGACGTCCTTGCAGGACACCGCCGAGCAGGTCACGTCGCTTCCGAGCGCGCCGGAGTCCACGTCGCCGTCGCAGTCGTTGTCGACGCCGTCACAGATCTCGCTCTCGCCCGGGTTCGCGCTGGCGTCGTCGTCGTCGCAGTCCGTGTCGTCGGTGACCGTGTCGCTCGGCTGGACGCAGGCCACGGTGGACACCGATGAGTCGCCGTAGCCGTCCCCGTCGCTGTCGTCGTACCAGGTGGTCGCGCTCGAGGTGTCGAGGTCCGAGTCGTCGTCGTCGATGTCCCCGTCACAGTCGTCGTCGATGTCGTTGCAGACCTCTGTCGCCCCGGGGTTCACGTCCTCTTCGGTGTCGTCACAGTCCGTGTCATCGGCCACGAACTCATCCGGGCGGCTGCAGGCCTCGACAGAGATGGAGGCGTAGCCGTAGCCGTCCCCGTCGACGTCCACATACCAGGTGCTCGCGTCGGCCACAGAGGGGTCGTCGTCGTCGACCGCCTCGTCGCAGTCGTCGTCGTAGCCGTTGCAGAGCTCCTCTGCGTCGGGATGGATCACGTTGTCGCTGTCGTCGCAGTCCGTGTCGTCCTCGACGTAGCCAGACGGGGCCTCGCATTCCTCGATGAGGCTGGTCGACCCGAAGCCGTCGCCGTCGCCGTCGAAGAACCAGGTCTCGCGATCGACCGCGTCGCTGTCGATGTCGCCGTCGCAGTCGTCGTCGTAGCCGTTGCAGATCTCGGTAGCGTTCGGGCTGACTGCGGCGTCGCCGTCATCACAGTCGCCCACCTGCCAGGTGGTCTCGCCCGAGCCATCGCAGGCCTCGACGGGGGCCTCCTCGTCCCCCCAGCCGTCACCGTCCGCGTCCGCGTAGAAGGTGCCCGTGACGTCCTCGTCCACGAGCTCGTCGCAGTCGTCGTCGTAGCCGTTGCAGAGCTCCTCGGCCTCTGGGTGGACCAGGGCGTCCCCGTCGTCACAGTCGACGTCCTCGGCGTAGCCGTCGGCGTCAGCATCGACAGGTGCGGAGTCGAAGGTCGAGGACTCGACGGGGTCCTTGTTGCGGCAGGCGAACGACGCGAGGAGGAGCAAGGTCATCCGGCGAGTCTACCCGGAACCTCGTCGCCCAGGCACGCTCAGGAGCTGTAGCGCAGCCTCCCCCGCAGGAAGGTGTGCTTCACGCGGCCGGTGAAGGTCCGGCCCAGGAAAGCCGAGTTCTTCGAGCGACCCCGCAGGTGCTCGAGCACGACCGTCCAGGTCTCATGAGGATCGACCAGGCACAGGTCAGCCGAGCCAGCGGTGACCGTGCCGAGCTCCGGCATGCAAAGGACCCGAGCGGGTCCGGCTGTCATGAGCCGCACGGCGTGCTCCGCCGTCATCCGCCCCGAGTGGACGAAGCTCAACAGCGCCGCAAAGGCCGTCTCGAGGCCGATGACCCCGAAGGGCGCGCCGGCGAATCCGCGAGCCTTCTCCTCGGCCGAGTGGGGCGCGTGGTCGGTGGCGACCGCGTCGATGGTCCCGTCCAGGAGCGCCTCCACGAGGGCCAGGCGGTCATCCTCGCAGCGCAGCGGCGGGTTCATCTTGAAGTTCGGGTCGCCGCCGGCGCAGGCCTCGTCCGTGAGCAGCAGGTGGTGCGGGCTGGCCTCGCAGGAGACCCGAGCCCCCGCCGAGCGAGCCCCCCGTATCGCCTCGAGGCTGCGGCGCGTCGAGGTGTGGAGGACGTGGTACCGAGCGCCGGTCCGCAGAGCCATCTCCACGTCGCGCTCGACCATGAGGCCCTCTGCGTCGGCCGGCTGTCCGCGCAAGCCCAGCGCCTCGGAGGTCGGGCCCAGGGTCATAGGCGCCTGCCTCGAGACACGGAGGTCCTCTGCGTGCTGCATGAAGAGCAGGTCGTGCTCCGCGCAGAGGGCGAGCGAGCCCTCCATGAGGGCGTCGTCCATGACGGGGAGGCCGTCGTCCGTGATCGCGACCGCGCCTGCACCGGCCAGCGCAGGGTGGTCCGTGAGCCGCTCCCCGGCGAGGTCGACCGTCGCGGCAGCGGCCACCAGGATGCGGATGCCGTCGACACGCTCGGACTCCTTGGCCTCGAAGCGCACCCGCTCCGGGGTGTCGAGTCGCGGCTGGGTGTTGGGCATCACGACGACCGTGGTGATGCCTCCAGCCAGAGCCGCAGCGGAGCCGGTTTCGATGGTCTCCTTGTACTCGAAGCCGGGCTGGCGAAAGTGGACCTGCAGGTCGACGAGGCCTGCCATCGCCCAGAGTCCGCGACCATCCAGGACCTCGTCGTCGACAGGCCCCGGGTCCAGGGTGATGCCCTCTGGCCGGACCAGCAGATCGCAGACGCGGTCGATGCCAGCCGCGGGATCGATGAGCCGAGCGCCTCTCACGAGCATGCCCGCCAGATAGCACATGATACCCGCCCCGGGTGTCTTGGAAGAACTGGATCCGGGTAGCCCTGCTGCTGGTGGTGGTGAGCGCCTTCGCAGCCGGTTGGTACTTCGACCTCGAGGACAAGATCGAGGTCGAGGTCGTCCGCGACACCCTCCAGGGCTTCGGCCACTTCGGCGGCCTCGTCTTCATCGCCGTCGTCAGCTTCGTGCAGCCGCTGCACATCAGCATCTATGTCTTCCTGGTGGCAGCCTCCCTTGTCTGGCCGCCGGTGGAGGCCATCATCTATGGCTGGCTGGCGACGATCGGCTGTGCCCTGACGAGCTTCGCCTTTGGCCGCTTCATGGCCCGGGAGTGGGTCGAGGCCCACGTCCCGAAGAAGTTCAAGAAGTACCAGGACCGGCTGGAGCGTCACACCTTCAAGACCGTGCTCATCCTGCGGCTGGTGTTCTTCACCACGCCGATGCTGCAGTTCATGTACGGCGCCGTGCGGCTGCGGTTCTGGCCCTGGTTCGCCGCGACCTGCATCGGCAACCTCCCCACCGTCGTCGTAGTCGTCTTGCTGGGTTGGAAGATCACCGCCTGGTTCGAGACCCTCTGAGCCCCGTCCCGCTCCTGGCATGGACGTGACGAAACGTTGCCCGAGACCAGGAGTTCCACGTGGTACGACTCCTCTCTTTCGAGAGAGGGATCATGCTGACGAGACGTCGCCTGCTGGGCAGCGCCGCCATGGGCCTCGGCGTGCTGACGATGCCGAGCTTCCTCGCGGGCTGTAGGAAGAGCCCCGAAGCGCTCGCCACCGCTCCGATCCCGGAGGATCCCTTTCTGTCCTGGTTCGGCATCGACGAGGGCCTCGTTCGCCGGGTGATGAGCCAGCTGACAGCTCGAGGCGCGGACCTCGCGGATCTCTACTTCCAGCACAGCCGGACCTCGTCCATCTCGCTGGAGGACGGCATCGTCGCAAAGGCCACGACCTCCATCGACCAGGGGGTCGGCCTGCGCGTCGTGGTCGGCGACCAGACCGGGTACGCCTTCACAGAAGACCTCTCGGAGGAGGCCATCCTGGCAGCGGCTCGCACCGCGGCAGCCATCGCAAAGGGCGCTGCTGTCGAGGTCCCCGAACGCTTCGCGATCAACACCAACGGCGCCCTCTACACCCTCGCGGTGCCCTGGAGCGAGATCGGAGCCGACGACAAGCTCCCCAGGATCCGCAAGCTCGAGGAGATCGTGCGGGCGAAGGACCCCCGGATCGACAAGGTCAGCATCAGCTGGTGGGACCAGGACGACCGGGTCCTCGTCGCCACCCTCGACGGCAAGATGTGGACCGACCGCCGCCCGATGACCCGCCTGTGGTGCAGCCTCACCGCCACCGACGGCGACCAGCACGTCAGCAACGGCGCCAACCTCGCGGGCCGCAAGGGCCTGGAGTTCTATGACGACGCGGCCCTGGAGATGCTGGCCCAGCAAGCCATCGACCGCACCATGGTGCTCTTCGACGCCATCCGCCCCCCCGCCGGGGAGCTGCCGGTGGTGCTGGCCGCAGGAGCCAGCGGGATCCTGCTCCACGAGGCCATCGGGCATGGCCTGGAGGCCGACTTCAACCGCAAGGGCGTCTCGATCTACGCCGATCTGATGGGGCAGCGTGTCGCGCCGGACTTCGTCACCATCGTCGACTCCGGCGTCGAGCCCGGCGAGCGGGGCGCCATCGCCTTCGACGACGAGGGCAACGCCACCGAGAACACGGTCCTGGTCGAAGACGGCGTCCTCGCTTCGTACATGCACGACGAGATCAGCGCCCGGCACTATGGCGTCGAGCCCACCGGCTCCGGGCGCCGCCAGTCCTTCCGCCACGCGCCGATGCCGCGGATGCGGTGCACCTTCATGGAAGACGGCCCGCACGAGGCCGAGGAGATCATCTCGAGCGTGGAGCTGGGCATCGTCGCCGAGACCTTCACCAACGGGCAGGTCCAGATCGGCGCCGGCGACTTCACCTTCTACATCAAGAACGGCTGGCTCATCGAAGACGGCAAGACCACCGCGCCCATCAAGGACGTGAACATCATCGGCAACGGCCCCGAGTGCCTCCGAAAGGTCACGATGGCCGCCGGAGACGGTGCCCTCGACACGGGGGGCTGGACCTGCGGCAAGAACCGCCAGAGCGTGCCGGTCAGCCAGGGGCTGCCTACGGTGCTGGTGTCCTCTATGACGGTCGGAGGCGTCGATGCCTGAGGAGCTCGTCGGACGCTGCACCGACGCCGTCGCCCTGGCCCAGGCCGCCGGCGCACAAGAGGTCTTCGCGACCGCCAGCGACAGGCGCGAGATCGACTTCCAGTATCGGGACGGAGCCCTGGAGAAGGTCCAGGAGTCGACCTCGAGGAGCCTCTCGCTTCAACTCTACGTCGACGGCCGATACAGCTCCCACAGCACGACCGACCTGCGAGCGGATCGGCTCCAGAGCTTCGTCGATGAGGCCATCGCCCTGACCCGCATGCTCGAGGAGGACCCCCATCGGCGCCTCCCGGATCCGGAGCTCTTCAGCGACCGACCGGACATCGACCTCGACCTGGTGGACCCATCGCTCGAGACGATCACAGAAGACGACCGCATCGCCTGGTGCCAGGTCATGGACGAGCAGCTGCGCGAGGACAAGCGCACCATTTCGACCACATCTGGGGTGAACCAGAGCGACGGGACCTCGGCGAAGGTCAGCAGCAACGGCTTCACGGGCACGCAGACGACGACCTCGATCTGGATGGGCACGGAGGTGACGCTCGAGGACCCGACCGGCGGACGTCCCGAGTCCTGGTGCTGGGTCGGCGGACGTCATCGCGACCAGCTGTGGGACCCGGACAGGATCGCGGACGACGCCATGCGGCGAGGTGCCGCGCGCCTGGGCTCGACGAAGGGTCCGACGAAGACGGCCACCATGGTCGTGGACCCCCGCAGCGGTCGCCGCCTGATCGGGGCCCTCCTTCGCAGCGCGAACGCCCGCAGCATCCAGCAGGGTCGCAGCTTCTGGGCGGACAAACAGGGACAGAAGCTGTTCTCGGAGGCGCTGTCGATCACCGACGACCCGCTCATCGTGCGCGGGCTCGCGTCCCGGCTCTACGACGGCGAGGGCATCTCCGCGCGCGCTGTGCCCATCATCCACGAGGGCGTCGTGCAAGACGTCTACGTCGACACCTACTACGGCAGGAAGGCCGAGCTGGCGCCCACCACCGGATCGTCCAGCAACCGGGTGGTCCACCCTGGCGAGGGCGACCTCGCCGAGATCCTCGCCGATGTCGGCGACGCCATCTACGTCAGCTCCTGGCTCGGAGGCAACTCCGACGGCACGACCGGAGACTTCAGCTTCGGACTTCGCGGTCACCTCGTGGCCGGCGGAGTCGTAGGAGCACCTATCGGGGAGATGAACATCACCGGAAACCTCCTGGATCTGTTCGCATCGCTCGTCCGCGTTGGAGCGGACCCCTGGCCCTACAGCACGACGCTCTGCCCGACTCTCGTCTTCGAGGGAGTCCAGTTCTCGGGAGCCTGATGGACCGCAACGAGATCGTTCGCGCGCTGGAGACAGGCACGGAGCTCCGTGCGGCCCTGGACGCCGCGCGCCAGCTGGAGGGAGACGGTGAGCTCTTGGAGCTGTCCTTCCGCGTCGCCACGCGCCACGCGCCGCCCTGGGTGGACTCGGCCCTGACCCGCTACTGGGCGGACACGATCCGCAAGCGCGGCATGGCGCCGGCCTTCGCCGCGCGGGTCGTGAACGTGCTGGAGGAGGACCCGGTCGGGCGCGCGCCGGAGCTGCTCGCGGCGACCGCGGTGGAGGCCCGCCGCTTCCATCACCCTACCCCCGTGCGTCGGGTCATGGGCGCCAAGTGGCCGCGCGTCCTCGTCGTCCTCGGACGCCTCGTCGGCGAGGTCGAAGAGCGCGGCTGGAGCCGTCGCATCGAGGACGCATTCCGCAACTGCCTCGCCTGGCAGCGCAGCTGGCCGCTCCGCGACGAGCTCGCGAGCACCCTACGCGGAGTGTTGATCCGGGCCATGCGCTCCGGGATCTGCCCCAGCCCCCTGGTCCCGACGCCGCTGGACCGCGATCCGGTCGGCACGGTCAAGCTCCTCGGCGAGGCCCTGCGTGCCTGCGTGCGACGACCCGACCGCCGGTGGCAGCCCTTCATCCGGGTCGCGGCCTCGCTCGTGATGACGGCCCCCGCCACGCCTGGCGATGAGGTCGCCGTCGCGCTGGCCGACGAGGAGCTCAGGGACGAAGAGACCTTCCTCCTCGTCGAGGCGCTGTTGTCGGTCGAGTCCTGGAGCGAGGACCCCTCGCTGTTGTGGTCACCCAGCGCAGAGCTCGCCCTGGTCACGCTCTACGTCGAGGGCAGAGACGCGCCGGGGCAGGTCCGCTTGCGGGACTTCCTGGCCCGCATGTGCCCGCCCTCAGACCCCCTCCTCCGTGCCGCGGAGCAGTCGAACGATGTTGGCCCGGTGGCAGACGAGGAGTACGAGCGCCAGTGGTACGGACAGGTTGAGCAGCTCGGGTGAGCTCCACCAGAGGCCGACCTGGATCGCGACCAGCGCGACGAGCGAGGCCAGCGAGCTCTTCTTGAAGACAGCGAAGACCAGGATCCACACGCCGGCGGTGACCAGCGCCGGCAAGGGGGCCAGGACCAGCAGCACCCCCGCCGAGGTCGCCACGCCCTTTCCGCCGTCGAAGCGCAGCCACACGGGCCAGCAGTGGCCGATGACCGCGGCGAAGCCGACCGCCAGCGCCATCCAGGGCTCCGGGAGCAGCAGGACCGCGCCGAGGGTCGGCAGCAGCCCCTTGCCCAGATCCAGCGCCAGTGTCGCTGCTCCAAGGCCCCTGCCGGCTGACCGAGCCACGTTGGTGGCGCCGATGTTCCCCGAGCCCTCGAGGCGCACATCGACGCCGGCGAAGCGACGCGCCAGGATCAGGCCGAAGGGCGCGGCCCCGAGCAAGTACGTCAACAGCGCGTAGAACGCAAAGAGAGCGACGGCGACAGGCGTCACGATGGGGCATGCTTAACCGCCCCCTTCCCCGAGGCACCGATGTGGCTCCTGGCCCTGGCCTGCACCAAGCCTGACGACTCGAATACCGAGACCGGAACCACGGACTCCGCATGGGTGTGTGACACCAGCGCGGACCGCGACTGCGACGGTTGGCCCAACGACGGTGACTGCGAACCCGACGACCCCTACAGCTACCCCGGAGCGGACGAAGTCCCCTACGACGGCATCGACAACGACTGCGCCGGCGACGGCGACCTCGTGGACTTCGACGGCGACGGCTACGACTCCGACAAGGTCGGCGGCGACGACTGCAACGACGGCAACCCGGACATCTACCCCGGAGCCCCAGAGGTCTGCTACGACGACATCGACCAGGACTGCGCCGGCGACGAGGACACCAACGACTGCGACGAGGACGGCTACGACGGCAGGGGCGACGACGCCACCGACTGCGCCGACGAGGACCCCGACACCAACCCCGGCGCGGAGGAGATCTGGTACGATGGCTGGGATCAGGACTGCTCCGGCTACAACGACAGCGACTACGACGCCGACGGCGACGGCGACGACAGCGCGGACCACCCCCAGGACGACGGCACGGTCGGCACCGACTGCGACGATGAAGACGTGCTCACCGCCGGGGGCAACCCCGAGCTCTGGGACGGCGCCGATCGGGACTGCGACGGGAACTTCGACAACCTCTCCTGGGCCGACAGCTTCTCTGCGTGGTCACCCAAGAGCGGCAACAACGACGGCTTCATCGGCATGGGCGGAGCGCTGCTGGACGACTACGACGGCGACGGCTTCAGCGAGATCGCGATGGCCGGATTCGGAGCCACGGACGACTACACCGGCCGCGTCTACATCATCTCCGCCGACGAGACCGGCACCCCCGGCGAGATGTACCACGCCCGCATCGACGGCGTGGTCACCTTCGAGTACTTCGGCTTCGACGCGGAGAACGCCGGGGATCTCAACGGAGACGGCAAGGACGAGCTACTCGTCGGCGCGGTGCTGGGTGGCTCGGGTGACGGCGCCGGCGTCGTCTTCGACGGCGCCGACCTGGAGGCTGGAGGAGACCTCACCTCCAGCGACAGCCTGGCCCAGTTCACAGGCAACACCTACCTGGGCTTCGAGGTCGCCTCCCTCTCCGACATGGACGGAGACGGCATCAACGAGCTCGCCGCGGGCACCGCCTGGTACCTCACGACCCACGTGATGGTCTACTCGGGAGCCGACGCCGCCGCGGGGGGCAGCCTCAAGCCCATCGACGCCATCGCGCAGATCGATGGTCCCTCCGGGGCCGACGTGGGCGGCCACAGCGTGGGCCGCATGGACTTCGACGGCGACGGCCTCGGCGATCTGCTCATGGGCGCCTATACGAGCGGAGCGGGCGTCCAGGTCCTGGGGCGGGGATCGGACCTGGATGTGGGCGGCTCCATCTCGACCACCGACCTTCCATGGATCATCGGCGACAGCGGCGACCAGGTCGGGCTGATCAGCGGCTGGATGAACGACCTCGACGACGACGGCTACGACGAACTCCTCATCCACGCCTACAGCCACCAGGGCGCCGCGCCGACGACCGCCGGCGGGCGCATCTACGTCGTCGATGGTGACGACGCGCCCTCCGGGACCGACAACGCGTCGGTGGCGGACCTGGCGGACACCTGGATCGACGGCACCATCGACTTCGGCCACGTCCACTCCTCCGAGTCGACGATCGATATCGACGGCGACGGTACGCTGGACCTCATCGTCATCGAGTCCGGCGACCGCAACTACGCGAACATCCTCCTGCTCGAGGGCAACGGCCCGGTGAAGGCCCAGGGCAGCATCCTCTATGGCGACGACCTCCTCGCGGGCGGCTCGTTGGACGCGGACCTCCACACCGACGAGGTCGTGATGACGGGCAGAGAGGACAACGATCTCACCGGCTACACCACGCTGGTGGGCGACATCGACGACGACGGGCTCGGCGACGTGGTCTTCGGCGCCCCGGCGGCCTCCGCCTGGGCGGGGCAGGTCTACACCGTGCTCAACCAGACCGACGGCGTCTACGAGTAGGGCCCGGTGGCCAGGCGTTTCGTCACGGACCAGGGAGCTTCGCCGAAGAAGATGTCGGCGGAGCTGGACGGCTCGGCGCTGAAGGCGATGCGGGGGGAGCAGGGGGAGCAGGTCGACGGCGTCAAGCGCTGGGTGCTCGGTGACGAGCTCGCGGAGAACCCGGTGTGGCGGGTGCACGAGGCCCGCGAGGTCGGACCGAACTCAGAGGTCCTGGCCACCGGCCGCGCGGTCGTGGTGCACGGGCAGAAGGTGCAGGAGGCCTGCCGCGTCCGCCTGGAACGACTGCGCGCCTGTCGCCACCCGGCGGTCGTGCATCCCGTCCTGGAGTCCCGGCTCGACGGCTGGCCGGTGGTCGTCATGCAGCGCCCGACGCAAGAGTCCGTGGCCCAGCAGGTGCGACGCGAGGGCCCCTGGCCGGAGCTCCGGGTCCTGCGGCTCGGCGTCGCGATCTGCGAGGTGCTCGCTGGCTTGCACGGCCTTGGGCTCGTCCACGGCGCGCTCACCTGGGGCTGCGTCCATCCAGAAGGTCGGACCGTGCGCATCAGCGGCTGGCGGCCGGTCCTGCCAGGTTCGTGGTCCGACCGCGTGGCGCCAGAGGTCAGCTGGGGGAAGAGGGCCGACGCGCGCTCGGATCTCTGGGGGGTCGGCCGGATCCTCGCCAACGCGCTGTCGGGGAAGCCGACCGGGCTCTGGCAGGGGGAGGGTGTGCTCGCCCGCCTCGTGATGCGTCTGTTGCGTGCCGATCCTGCAGAGCGACCGCGGGACGCCACCGACGTGCTGTCGATCCTGGCGCGCCTCCGTTGAAGCTGCCACCGCTCACCCGCGGCACGCTCATCCGCCGGTACAAGCGCTTCCTGGCCGATGTGCGCCTCGACGACGGTCGCGAGGTCACGGCCCACTGCGCCAACCCCGGCCGCATGACCTCCTGTCTCGGCGAGGGCTGGCCCGTGTGGCTGTCCTGGCACGGCCACACCAAGCGCAAGCTGAAGTGGAGCTGGGAGCTCACGAGGAACCCCGAGCAGGCCTGGATCCTCATCAACACCGCCCGCCCGAACCACGTGGTCCGCGAGGGCATCGCCGCGGGCCGCGTCGAGGGGCTCTCCGGGGAGATCCAGCGGGAGGTGAAGACTGGCGACAGCCGCATCGACCTGGTGGTCGGGGAGGCGCTGGTCGAGGTCAAGAGCGTCACCCTGATGCACGCCCCAGGCCAGGCGAGCTTCCCGGACGCCCCCACCGAGCGAGGGCGCAAGCACCTCGCCGAGCTGGCCAAGGCAGCCCGATCCGGACGTCGGGCCGTGCTCTTCTGGATGCTGTCGAGGGACGACTGCCGCTCGGTGCGGCCCGCCGGGTGGGTCGATCCGGCGTACGAGCGCCTCCTGCGCTCGGCGGTCGGTGACGGCGTCGAGGTCCTCGCCTACCGCATGGTGCTGTCCGAGGAGGAGTTGACGCTCGGACAGCAGGTCCCGGCGATCCTCGACTGACCATCGTTCTGTGGGAGCGGGACCCCGACAATGAAGCCCTCCGGATCACCGGCTACTCTCCGCCCATGCGCTTGAGATTGCCGCTGGCCTTCTGTGGACTCTTCACCCTCGCCTGCGTCTGCGGCGGCCCCGTCGCGGAGACGGAGCCCGTCGCCGTGCCTCCGAGGCCCGACACCGGCCCAACCGAGGACACCAGCGACACCAGCGACACCAGCGACACCAGCGACACCAACGACCCCTCGGGCCTCGTCGTGGACGTGGTGCCAGCCGGGGATCTCGGCTGCTTCACGGGAGCGCTGGAGACCCCGACCGTGGGGGAGCCCTCTGTGGACACGACGGTCGATGTCCGCGTCGAGGACTGGGAGACCGGCGACGGCGTCGACACCCCGGAGCTGACCTTCTGGGAGGGCGGCACCGAGATCGGCACCGCCACGGGGGACGCGGACGGCGAGGTCGGCAAGCTGGGGCTGCCCACATGCACCCCGCTGTTGGTGGAGGCCTCCACCGATCCGGCCTTGGACGAGACGAAGCCGACCTTCTCGGCGCGCATGCTCTCCCCAGACGACGACGAGTGGGTCGTGTCATCCCTCGCCAGCGTCACCTACACCATCATCCCCTCGCTGCTCGGCGTCAGCCTCGACCCGGACAAGGGGATCATCTTCGGACGGGTCCACGACTGCGCTGGCGCGCCCCTCGACCACATCGAGGTGCGCTTCAGTGAAGGCGGAGAGACCTTCTACTTCGGCTCGTCCTGGCCCAACCGCGACCAGCAGTGGACCAGCGAGGACGGCTGGTTCGTCGTCCTCAACGCCCCGCCCGCGGAGGGGACCCTGAGGGCCTGGGCCTGGGACGGGAGCACCCACGTCGAGGTCGCGGAGGCCGACGTCACATCGGTGGCGGACGGGGTCCGTGTCGCGAATCTACTCGCCGGTGTCTCGGGAGAGCTCCTGCCCCCAGAGGCCTGCCAATAGCCTCAGGGCGCCACGCGCTCCCAGCCGGACTCGTCCCGCGCGAACTGCATCGTGGGCCAGTAGACCTCGTCGAGCACGATCGTGACGACCCGCTCACGCTGGTCGAGGTCGACGACCGTGAGGCGGACCGACTCGCCGTCGGAGCGACCCTCGATCGCCTCGATGAGAGCAGGGAGATCCGGGGTGTCGATGTCGTCGACGCGGGTGATCCGCCAGGTGGCCCGCATGCCGTAGCGCTGGGCGGGTGTGCCGTACCAGAAGAAGGCGACGTAGACCCCCTCGCGAGGGATGCCGCGCTGGGCGGCGACCTCGTGGTGCGGCTCGTGGAGCAACATGCCGCCCCAGATGAGCAGCTCGTCAAGGCCGACGTGCCGGAGGGGAACGCTGGGGACCTCTACCGAGACCTCCTGTCCGTCTCGAAGCACCAGGAGCGTGGCGCCACCCTCGCGCGCGGCGACCTCGACCTCGCGGAAGCGGCTCGCGGGCTCGCCGTCGACCTCGAGCAACAGGTCCCCGCCTTGGAGCAGGTCCTCTGCGGGGACATCGGCCCACACGCGGACCACCTCGAGGACCTGGCGCCGCTCGGGATCGTGCTCGGCCAGCACCTCGGCCCGGTCGTTCGAGAGCCCCCGGTCCCTGGCGTCGGCGATGGCCCGCGGACCCCACTCGACCCCCAGGCTCGAGAGCTCGCCGTCGAGGGCGTCGAGGGCGTCGACCACGTGCTCGATGGGCAGGCCGCGGAAGGCGCTCTGGCGCCCCTCTGAAGGCGAGTGCCACGCGAAGCTCGCCCACAGGGCGTGCACCCTCCCCTTCTTGTCGGTGAGCACCCCGCCGATCGACGTCATGGAGTCGCTGGTCTCGATGCTGTCGAGGTTCGTCTCGCGGAACTGTGGAGGCGAGGGCAGGGGCAGGCGCACCGGGTCGATGCGCGCGACGGAGGTGCTCTTCGACCGCACCCGCCCGTCTCGAGTGATGCCGACGAGCACCAGCGGGTCGCCATCGTCCAACTCCTTCGGAGAGAGCTCCGCGCTCTGAACCGGTGTGTCGCCCAGCAGCGCGGGGTCGTATGACAACAGCGCGATGCCGTGCTCGGGGTGGACGAGCTCGACCTGAGCAGGGACCCTCAGCGAGCCGCCGAAGACCAGGGTGATCTCGCCGAGGCCCACCGGGACGGTGTCACGGTCCGCCACGACGAGCCCCCGTGAAGCGTTGACGACCAGCCCGCTGCCGGCGAAGTAGTTGGCGCTGACGCCCTCTGATCGGTAGGGCAGGTCGCACTCGACCACGACCAGGCTCCTGGCGAGCCGCGCCGCCGCCTTGGAGCCGTTGCCCTCCAGCGCCGCGGTCCCAGGCACGGGGTCGACGAACTCCGGCGGATCCGCGGAGTCGGTGCAGGGCCACAGGCCGGTGTCGTCATCCCGCACACAGCGCCGCATCGGGTACCAGAGCCGATCGACCTGGATGATGGAGATACGCTCCCGCCGCGGGTTGTCGATGGCGACATAGCGGACAGGGACGCGAGCCCGATGCGAGTAGCTGGCGAGGAGCTCCTCCAGGTGCTCCAGGCTCTCGATCGGCTCGCCGTCGAGCGCGACCAGCACCGCGCCGTCGGGCACCCCCGCCTCCCGCAGCAGGTAGCCCGGAGCCGCGACGTAGACCCCCGAGTCCGTGGGCAGCAGGTGGTTTCGCGCCTGCTGGTAGGACAGGGGGTGCAGGATGGCCCCGCCGACCTCGAGGTAGCTGCTCGGCGTGATCGCGTGGAGGTCGCCTACTTCCAGCTCCACGTCCACCGCCACGCCAGCACGCTCTACCCCGAAGACCACGCCGTCGCCGACGTGCTCGTCCAGGACCGCCTCCAAGGGCACGAAGCCGTCGAGGGGCTCGCCGTCGACCGACAAGAGGATGTCTCCGATGGCCAGGCGACCGTCCGCCGGACCCTCGGGCACGATCCCACGCACGACCAGCAGGCCGTGCCCATCCGGGAAGCTCTCGCGCGTCTCCGCCTCTCGACCGTCAGGAAGCCCGAGGCGACGCAGCTCGTCGAAGGAGGCGTGCTCGAAGGTCGCCTGGACCGTGCCCCGCTCCACCGGCTCCCCCGATTGGATCAGCTCGAGCGCCCGCACGACCCTGTCCAGAGGCAGGTAGTAGCTGGAGGCCGCGCTGCGATGTCCGCCGGCGTTGAGCGCGACCACCTTGCCGTCGACATCGACGACCGGCGAGCCCGAAGAGCCCCCGGAGGTCCCAGAGCCGGCCTGCATGTAGAAGGTGTTGAAGTCGTTGTAGGTGTTCCCGCCATAGACGGGCGCCCTGCGGTCGACCCGCGCGATGGTCCCGTCGAGGATGACGATCTTCTCGCCGGCGTCGTTGCCGACGACCCGGATCTCCATGCCGACCTCGGCGCGCTCCGGCGCCAGCTCCAGCTCTGTGAGCTCCATGTAGCGAAGGTCGTCCGGATCGAAGCGATACACACCGAAGTCGTGGACCGGGTCCCGGTAGATGGCCTGGAGATCGACCTCCTCGTGGTCGACGAAGACCGCCTGAGCGCGGACGGGGCCTGCGTGGACCATGTGCCGGTTGGTGAGGATCAGGCCCTCCTCGGCGTCGACGACGAAGCCCGTGCCCACGGAGCTCGAGTTGCTCTCCGTGTCGAAGCTGCGGGTCCCCGAGACCTTCAGCGACACGACCCCAGGCACCACGGCCTCGAGCGTCTGCCGCCACGTGGCCTCCTCTACGTCCTGGGCCAGCGCGGCGCCGATGAGCAAGAGCATGGGGGACGATAGCCCGGCGAAGGTGACGGCCCGGCCGCCGGCATGCCAGCATGCGCACATGCTGTCGATCCTCCTCTCCTGTTCAGGCCCGGTGAGCTCGGGCACCTACCTCGCCGTCGTGGCCACGAGCCCGCCTCACGGAGCCGTCAACGTCCCGCGCGACACAGAGGTCCGGGCGGTCCTCTCGGAGCGCGTCGACGAGAGCAGCCTGGGCGTCGACGACATCGGGCTCTTGACCCCCGAGGGCACAGAGGTCACCGCCGGGCTCTTCGTGGACTCCGGCACCAACACCATCCGCCTCGTCCCGGCGAACAGCCTGGACGCTGGAGTCGAGTACAGGCTGCTGCTCGGCGCCGACATCCGCGCGAGCTCCGGCAACAGCCTGGGCGCGCCGGTCGAAGCCAGCTTCCGCACAGGTGGTGCGCTCTCGGAGAGCGGTAAGGACTCCGGGACCGACACGGGGACCGACTAGACGTTAGTGTCGTGCGCGACAGGAGCGCAGATGTCGGACTCACCTTTCATCGAGGGCAGCACACCGAAGCCGGGGGGCAAGGGCTCGGAGAAGCCGGCGCAGGAGTGGAAGGCCACCGAGACGCCGAAGAAGACCGTCGCCTTCGCGGCCTTCATCATCGTCGTCCTGCTGGCCGGCGTGGGCATGGTCTTCGTGCTCGGGTCGAGCCAGGAAGAAGAGGTCGTGCCAGAGGAGCGCGACAAGACCAGCGACATCCGCATCGTCAACGGCGCCGCAGAGAAGACCTGGGTGACCTGCACCATCGGCGACCCGGAGGCCGACGGCATGAAGTGGGGTCCCAAGGCCATCTCGCCGAAGTCCAGCTCGCTGATCGAAGCGACCGCCTACCCCGTGGTCTGCTCGGGCACGGCAGGCGACGCGAAGACCGAGATCTGGAAGGGCCAGGTCAACAAGCCGGGCGGCGCAGAGGGCACGGAGCTCACCGTGACCGACACCCGCCCCAAGGAAGAGCCCCCTCCCGTCGAACCAGGCTGAGGAGGATCAGGAGGCTCGCGAAGAGGCCTCCTGCGCAGCCGCCGCTCATCCATTGCCGAGGCGAGGTTTCCACGCCCGTGTCGAGGCCCGGGTCGCTGTCCGAGGAGTCCCCGGTGTGGCCGGTCCCACCAGTCTCACCGGTCTCACCGGTCTCACCGGTCTCACCGGTCTCGCCGGTCTCACCGGTGTCGCCGGTGTCTCCTGGCGGCACGTAGGGGAGCGCTCCGATGTCCGCCGGAGAGCCCCCTTCGTCGCTCCAGTCCGGATGACCCGCGTCGATGAGCGGCGACTCGGCCCCCAGCTCGGGGGACCACGTCTCGCAGTCCGTGGTGCGCTCGGTGGCGTAGCCAGGGTCCGTCCACTCCGTGTACTCCAGCCCGGAGCTGGAGAGCACGCCAAGGGTCTCGCCTTCCCAGTCGCCCAGGTTTCCGATCCACGCGTTGTAGCCGCTGCCAGCCTCGATCTTGTTGTCCCTGGTCTCTTCCAGGATGCGGACACCCACCCCGTTGTCGTGGAAGAGGTTGTCGACCAGGGTGAAGGCGTCCCCCGTGACGTCGAGGGCGGCGTCGTCGTGGCCGATGAAGCTGTTGTGGGCGTAGAAGCCGTCAGCAGCATCGGCCACGACGCCAGAGGACCCGCTGCCCTGGTTGAAGACGTTGTACTGGAGCCCCAGGCTCTCCGTCTCGCCGAAGACGTGGGCTCCGCGGGCGGCGGCCGAGTTGGCACAGAACACGGAGTGCTCGACCAAGGTCGGGCCATCGACCGCGAGGGCCCCTCCGAGGTTGGCCTCGTTCGCTCGAAAGAGCGCACCGGTCACCCTCAGGTCTACGTCGACGTCGGTGAGGATGGCAGCCCCTTCATCGGCCGCGTTGTCGAGGAACTCAGTCCCATCCACGACGACGAGGAGCTCGCCCCTGCCCGAGCCTAGCTTCATGGAGCTTGCGGCCAGCCCGTGGAAGCGCCCACCAATGACGTTGAGCTCGATCATTCCGGCGTAGGCCGAGACCGCCAGACCGGAGGCCTGCGCATCGGCGACCTCTCCCACATCGCAGTCCTCCAAGGTGGCCGTGATCGCGCCCCCGTGGCCGGCGAGCTGGACGAAGCCCGCCTGGGCGTTGGTCACCTGGGCGTTTCTCACCGTGAGGTCGATGTCGGCGGTGTGGGGCTCCGCGTAGATCACGCGCCGGCCCATGTCGGAGGCCACAAGCCCATCGATGACGAGGGTGCCCCCGGAAATGCTGACGCCAAAGAAGTCGCCGGCCGCCTCGATGACGATGTCCCGAGCCTCGGCCTCGCCCCCTATCGCGGTGAGGACGCTCCCGTCCTGGCCGCCGAAGACGAGGTTCTCCAGCACGGTGCCATCGCAGCCTTCCTTCAGCATGACCCGACCGACGGAGTAGGTGCCGCCGTCCGTCGTGAGGTGGACCATGCGATCGATGTTGCACTCGTCGTCCCCGAGGTCCTCTGTGATCACGATCGTGCCGCCGTCCTCGACGCTGTTGCAGGCCTGGGTCAGGTTCATCTCCCCAGGGACATCGATGGCCCAGGCCGTGGAGATCAGGAACACCGACGCCTCGACAACAACAACAGCGGGAAGAAACACAGTCCCGCGAGCGACGAGGTGCAGCCGCCGCTGATCCAGCTCACGACGGTTGCGCTGTCGTCCCCGGCGGCGAAGGGGAAGGCACCGATGTCGGCGCGGCTCCCGTCGGGGTCGACCCGGTCGGGCGCTCCGGCATCGATGAGCGGTGAGCCCTCGCCGAGATAAGGCCTCCAGTCACAGTCATCCTCCGCCATGCTGACGTAGCCGGGGTCCTGTTGGAGGCTGAGCTCGGTGTCGTCGAGGTCGATGCCAGCGTAGCCGTTGGCCCACCAGGCGTTGTAGCCGCGCTCGGAGAAGGTGACCCCGTCGTCGACGGTGAGCGCCTGGGCGTTGTCGTCGAAGAGGTTGTTCACCAGCGTGACCTCCTCTCCAGCGAGCTCGAGCGCGACCTGGTTGTCGTAGAAAGAGTTCTGCTCGACGATGGCCCAGTCGTCCCCAATGAGCACGGCGGATCCGTCTGAGGCGGCGTGGTTGAAGTTGTAGCGGTAGGTCGTCTTGGTGCCAACGCTGTACACGTCCTGGCCGCCCGCGTTCCCGCTGTTGTTGCAGAAGGCGCTGTTTGTGACCTCCAGGCTGGTGATGCGGTCAGCGATGATGGCGCCCTGGGTGTTGTCAAGGAAGGTGACGCCGTCGAAGGTGGCCGTGATGTCGGCCGTGATGTCGTATGGCCCGGCGAGCACGAACGCGCTCTGGTGGCCCCGGTACTCTCCGCCGACGACATCGACCGCCACGTTCTCGCCGTAGACCCACACCGCCTCCGCCCTCGAGTCATCGCTCGACACATCGCAGTCGATGAGCTCGAGCTTCGTCTC
Organism: Myxococcota bacterium; assembly: GCA_036012755.1. Lineage (GTDB taxonomy): Bacteria > Myxococcota_A > UBA796 > UBA796 > CAJQPC01 > JAAESX01. The sequence goes on from DASCPX010000071.1 coordinate 83,580, forward strand.
CTGGGCCCCACTGCCGGCGACGCTCAGGAAGCCCGGGCCCGGGTTCGAGACGGAGCACCCATCGATCAGGAGCGTCCCATCCACGCCGTTGTCGGGGTTCAGGTGAGCGGCCGCATAGTCGCCAACGATGTCGGTGACCTGGAGGTTGGTGAGCGTCACCGAGCCGCCCCGGATGGACAGCGTGTAGAGGCCGCTGTCCCCGACCATCTGGAGGTCTACGCCGGTCACGGCGCCCCCCAGAACGTCGAGGTGGCTCGTGGTCATGGTCTCCCCACCCATGTCCGTGCCGAAGATCAGGTCCTGCAGGACGGTCCCGTCCGTCCCGTCGTCGAAGCTCAGGCTGGGGACGCCGAAGGGCCCGCCATCGCTGTAGATGAAGACCGGTCGCCCGGTGAACGCCACCTGGGCGCCCTGGATGTCGTCCAGGATCACGATCTCCGTGACGCTCGGGTCACCGGCCGCAGCGGCCAGGGCGTCGTAGTCGCTGACGGTGGCCGTCGACGCGAAGCTCGCGCGGGTGAGGAGGAGCACAAACCACAGCTTAGCGTGACCCGGCAGGACTCACTCGGAGCGCTGGAGCAACTCCGGCAGCTGGTCGATGAGCGCCAGGATGCGCAGGGTCCGCCTTATGGGCCGGGCCGGGGCGCCCAGCACCGTCTGGCCCGCGGGCACGTCGCGGATGGCCTTCGTCCCGGCCCCGAGTCGCGCCCCGTCGCCGACCTCGACGTGGTCCGAGAGCCCAACCTGGCCGCCCATCTGGACCCCGTCGCCGACGGTGCAAGAGCCCGACAGCCCGGTCTGGGCGGCGATGACCGTGCCTCGCCCGATGACGCCGTTGTGCCCGATCTGGACGAGGTTGTCGATCTTCGCGCCGGCCCTGATGCGGGTCTGGCCCAGCATGCCGCGATCGATCGTCGTGTTGGCGCCGATCTCGACGTCGTCCTCGATCACGAGCGTGCCGACGTGCGGCACCTTTCGGGGGCCCTGCTCAGAGGGGAGGTAGCCGAAGCCGTCACCCCCGAGCACCGCCCCGGCGTGGACGCGGCAGCGGGCTCCGATGCGCACCCGCGGGTAGACCACGACGTTGGGGAAGAGCACCGTGCCCGCGCCGAGTCGGGCCCCAGCCATCACCACCACCCCGGGGAACAGGGTCGCGCTCGGGTGCACCTCGGCGCTCGGGTGCACGTGGGCTCCGGGCCAGCTCTCGAGCAGCTCGGGGTAGAGGTGCTCGAGGACATCGCAGAGCGCGAGCTTGGGGTCCTCGACGACGATGGTCGTGCGCCCCTCCACAGGGGCCTTGCAGAGCACGGCGCCGGCGTCGCCCGAGACCTTCTTCACCGAGAACGACAGGTCGGTGCTCGAGGCCGCCTCCAGCGAGGCGACGCCTGTGAGATCGACGACCGGGCCGTGGTGGGCACCACCGACGAGCTGGGCGATCTCCAGAGAGGTCACGGCGTGAGCCGGTCGATCATGCGCGGGAAGGGGATCGTCTCGCGGATGTGGCGGATGCCGCAGACCCAGCACACGAGCCGCTCCAGGCCCAGGCCGAAGCCGCCGTGGGGCACGCTGCCGTAGCGCCTCAGGTCCAGGTACCAGCCAAAGGCCTCCTCGGGCAGCCCGTGCTCGTGGATCTTGGCCAGGAGCACATCGCCGTCGTCCTCGCGGGCGCCGCCGCCGATGATCTCGCCGTAGCCCTCTGGCGCGAGCACGTCTACGCCCAGCGCTCGCAGGGGGTTGTCCGGGTCGCCCTTCATGTAGAAGGCCTTCACCGCCGCCGGGTAGCGGTGGACCATGATGGGGCGATCGAACTGCTCGGTGAGCTTCGTCTCGTGGGGGGAGCCGAAGTCGTCCTCGGCGTCGACGGGCTCGCCGAGCTCATCCAGCATCGCGCAGGCCTCGTCGTAGGACAGGCGCGGGAAGGGCTTCTGCACGTTCTCGAGGGCCGAGATGTCCCGCTCGAGGATCTCGAGGTACTCGCGGCCGGACTCGACGACGAAGCCGACGACCTCGACGAGGAAGTCCTCTGCCATCTCCATCACGTCCTCGAGGTCGGCAAAGGCCACCTCCGGCTCGACCATCCAGAACTCGGTCAGGTGTCGGCGGGTAGAGGACTTCTCGGCTCGAAAGGTGGGGCCGAAGCAGTAGGTGCTGCCGAAGGCCAGGGCTCCGGCCTCCTGGTAGAGCTGACCGGACTGCGTGAGGTAGGCCGTCTCGCCGAAGTACTCGGTGGAGAACAGCGTGCTGGTGCCCTCGCAGGCGTTCGGCGTGAAGATCGGCGAGTCCATCAGCGTGAAGTCGCGTGAGTCGAAGTAGTCGCGGATGGCCTTCACGCAGAGGTGGCGGATCTTCATGATCGCGAACTGCCGCTGGCTGCGGAACCACAGGTGGCGGTTGTCGTGGAGGAAGCTCGGGCCGTGCTCCTTCGGCGTGATCGGGTAGCCCTCCGAGCCACCGAGCACGCGCCCGTCGGAGACCTGCAGCTCGAAGCCGAGCTTGGAGCGGGTGTCGGCCTTGATCTCGCCGACGAGCTCCACAGAGGACTCCTGACCGGCGCGCTTGAGGGCCTCGAAGAGCTCCTCTGCGACGTTCTGCTTGCGCACCACCGCCTGGATGATGCCGCTGCCGTCGCGAAGCTGGATGAAGAGCAGCTTGCCGCGCCGGGTGCTGTTGTAGATCCATCCCCGCAGGGAGACGGTCTGACCTTCGTGGGAGCCGATCTCGGCGATCCGGGGCATGGATTCCTCCGGGGCCCGGTCTAACCACCGTGCCCAACTGCGGCTCCCTCGGGTAGAGTGAGCCTGCACCGAGGGAGCCGGCATGCGCCGCGGCCAGGCCACCGTCGAGACCCTTCTACTCATCAGCGTCCTCTGCATCGCCGTGGGCGCGGTGCTGATCGTCTTCTCCGACACGGTGCAGATCAACACGCGCTCGCTGTCGTCGTTCCTCGCCGAGGAGCTCACGGGCAACGGCGTCGGGGGCGACGAGGTCAACTAGTGCCTGACGAGCTCATGAGCCCTCTCGGGCTGATCTGCTTCGGTCTTCGAGCCAGGGAATCGGATCACGCGCGAGAGGTGGATTAGTCGAGGCCCTTCGTGATGTGGAACTCGACGCGGCGGTTGTTCGCCTTGCCAGCGGCGGTGCGATTCGTGTCGATCGGGCGGGTCTCCCCGTAGCCGACGGTCTCCAGGCGCGGGGCCTCGACGCCATTGGCGATGAGGTACTCGAAGACCGAGTCCGCGCGCTCCTTGCTGAGGCTCAGGTTGCTGGCGTCGGAGCCGTCGCTGTCGGTGTGCCCCTCGATGCGCACGGCGAGCTGTGGGTAGTCGGTCATCACCTGGATCACCGAGTCGAGGATCTTGTAGCTCTCCGGCTTGATGACCGCCCTGCCCGTCTCGAACTGGATCTTCTCCTCGATGACGATCTGGCGGTTGGCGATCTTGACGAGCTGGGGTTTGGTGTCCGGGCAGCCGTCCTGGTCCATGTACTCGTTGAAGGTCTCGGCCTGGGTCGGGCAGCGATCCGCCGGATCGGCGACGCCGTCACCGTCGCTGTCGGGGCAACCGGTGGGCGGCGGGCCCTTGATCTGCGGACACTGGTCCTGCATGTCGAAGACGTTGTCGCCGTCCGCGTCCGGGCAGCCGCTGGGAGCCGGCCCCGCCATGCCCGGACACTGGTCCGACTCGTCGGGGATGCTGTCCTTGTCGAAGTCCATCAGCGGGCATCCGTCCGGCGGCACTCCAGCCTGACCCGGGCAGGCGTCCATGTCGTCCGGGAAGCCATCCCCGTCCGCGTCCCCCGGAGGGCAGCCGTCCAGCTTGCCAGGCGTGTCGGGACAGTCGTCCATCACGTCGGTGTAGCCATCGCCGTCGTTGTCGGTGTCGGGGCAGCCGTCGCCATCCTCGAAGCCATCCCGGTCCTCGGCCTGCATCGGACAGCCATCGAGGGTGTCGGCCACACCGTCGCGGTCGTTGTCCAGGTCCGGACAGCCGTCGCCGTCCTTGAAGCCGTCGAGGTCCTCTGGCTGGTTCACGCACTCGTCGCGGTCGTCGAAGACCCCGTCACCGTCGGTGTCGTAGACGATGTCGGGGCAACCGTCCTCGTCCTTGTCGCCGTCGAAGTCCTCTGGCTCGTCCGGGCAGAGATCGAGCTCATCGACGATGCCGTCCTCATCCCGATCCTGCGGGATGCAGCTCGGCGCGGTCTCCAGCGCCACGCGGCCGTGCTCCATCGCCAGATCGAGGTGCTCGCGCGCGCGGCGGGGATCGCCCTGCTCGAACTCGAGGCGCGTGAACTCGAGGTTGGCCTCGAACATCGCGAAGTCCTCTGGGGTGCACTCGCGGGCGTTGAGGTTGTTCGCGGCCGAGTACACGCGCTCGGCCTCTGCGAAGTCTCGCTGGAGCGTGTCGACGTTGACACACGCGAGCTGGCTCACCAGCGTCAGGACGAGGATCACGTCAGAGCTCGTCCAAGTCGATGTCGTCGAGCTCGATCCACTCTTCCTCTTCCTCCTCGAGGTACATCTCGGGGATCACGTCGACGTCCTCGTCGAGGTTCTCCAGCACCTCGTGGCGTTGCTCCGCGTCCTCGTCGTGGGAGCCGTAGAGCGCCATCTCCTCGGCTTGCTGCGCGTAGAGTCGCGCCTGGAGCGCCAGGTCCTGGGCAGCGCCGTAGTCGGACCCACCCCATTCCTCGTGCGCCTTGAGGCGGTACTGCTGGGCGATGGTGTACTCGTAGGGAGCGCGTGCCTCTGCGCTGGCGGCCTCCGCATCGACCCAGGACTCCTCGAGCTGGGCGAGGTGGACGGTCGCCTTGATGGCGGCACAACCGAGACAGAGCAGCAGGATCATCAGCCGGCCGAGCCTAACACCCCCGTCACTCGGCCCCCGGGTGTGAGGCCCCGCCAGGCATCTCCTTGTGTTCGTGCTGGCCGTGTTGGGGCTGGTCGTGTTGCTCCTGGTCGTGCTGCTGCTCGCGGTGTTCGTACTCGACGTGCTCGCCGCCCTCACCCAAGCCGGTCCGTTCACTCGGGAGCATCTCTTCCGCGGTGGGGCCGTCCCACGCCTCGTGGATGAACTCCAGGTCGAAGACCGCCATGAAGAAGCGGTCCGGCATCTGCCGGTCGGGCATCTCCACCTCGTAGCTCGACCACGGCACGCGCACTGGCCGCCCTCCCCCGGCCTTGTCGTAGGGGTTGCCGGGGTAGTCGAGGAACTGCAGCTCGATGACCTCCACAGGAAGGACCCCCAGGGCGAGAGACATCCGTCGCAGCGCGTCGTTGTAGAGCAGAGCTCCCCGCTGGGCGTTCACCAGGTAGAAGCCGCGCTCGTGGAGCACGAGGTGGCGGTAGTTGCCGGCGACGACCAGGCGGCCGAAGTCCCCGAGATCGATGGCCTCGATCGGAGCCTCCTCGGGGTCACGGGACAGCTCCATCAGCAGCTGCTCGGTGCTCTCCGTCTCGACGTCGCGGCGCGCGAGGTAGCGGAGCTGTCGTCCGGGGGCCCCACCGCCCTCGTCGCGCATGACCGGCGGAACGGCGGGACGAGACGCCCAGGACCGGAAGACCTTGCGTCCGTGGATCAGCTGGTAGTAGTTCAGTAGATCCTGTTGTTGCTCCAGCGGGAGCTCGATGATGCCCGCCAGCTCCCCGGAGGGCAGCTCCCGGTAGAAGTCCGGGACCTGGATCGCCGACACCGGGATGGCAGGGAGGAAGCGGGTCGGCGCCATGTCGGTCTCTGCGATCTCGGCGACGTGCCAGCGGAAGTTGGCTTGGAAGAGGGTCGCCGCGATCGCGAAGACCGCGATGAACCCCCGAACTCTCGGGTTCGAGATGCGCGAGAGCCCCATGGCTACCAGCGCCACAGAGGCGACGACCACCATCGAGCCCATCCGGTAGGGCGCGAACATGCGGCTCATGCCGGGCACCCACTTGAACATGAGCGTGTACGGCATGCGCATCACGTAGAAGCCCTCCCCGAGGGAGATCAGGGAGACCTCGCCCCAGCCCTCGCCCCAGCCCGCCCACTTCATGAATGGGCCCAGGGTGCCGAGCCAGAAGACCGTGAAGACCAGGAGCCAGAAACGGCTCCGCGGGAAGATGCCCGGCTTGAGCAACAGCGCCGGGATCACGCCCCCCAGGAACACGACCATTGGCAGCCCGCGCTTGTGGCCGGGGTTGAAGAGGTAGTCCACCGACCACGACGACGACAGCGTGCGGTTGAGCGAGGCGAGGACGTTGTCCTCGTAGGTGTCCGGTCGCAGCGGCACATCGCGGATGACGTCGTACTCGGGGAAGGTCAGGAAGAAGGACAGCTCTGGCAGGCGCTGCTGTCCGCCGGCGCTGCCCCCCGAGGGCTCACCGATGACGTAGGGGGCTACGAAGAAGCCCCCGACGATGACCACGGCGATGAGCATCGGCCCGGCCCAGCGCAGCAGGCGCCGCAGGTTCAAGCGACGGCGCTCTCGCCAGAGCATGTCGAGGCTCCAGAGGACGAGGAACATGCCCGCGAAGAGCCCATAGAACCAGTAGAACGCACCGACCAAACCCAAGAGGACGCCCGCGGCGAGTCCGGCCAGGGGCCGCTCGCGGCGCTCGGCCCGCTGCAGGAGCAGAGGGAACAACAGGAGGAACCAGAGGATGACCTGGCGAAGACCGGAGCCGTAGAGATCGTGCAGGTTCAGCGGGTTCACGACCGCCACGAGCCCCGCCGCCAGGGCGACCAGCCGGTAGCGGGTGAAGCTCCGGGCGAAGAGGTACCCGAAGACGCCGTCACCGACGAGGATGATGAAGACCTTGATGTTGTAGTGGGCGGGGATCGGGAAGAGCTTGGACAGGGGCCAGCTGATCCACAGGACGTCCAGGATGTTCCCCGTCTCGGGGTGCCGGCCGAGGGAGAGGTAGGTGTAGACCGTGTCCCGAAGCCCGAAGTCACCCTCGACGAGGGCGTCGACCTCTGTGAAGTGCCACCAGTAGCGCCAGAGCCAGCCGCCGAGCTCGCCGCCGCCGATGATGATCTCGTCTGGATGGAAGATCGCCGGCCACGTCATCATGCCAGCGGCGGCCAGGTACACCAGCGCCACGAGCGCGAGCTCGCCCGCGGTGAGCGCTACCTTCTTGGGATCGATCACAGGCGGTACACCGCGACGTCCTCTTGCCGGCTCGGAGCACCGAAGAGGCCATCGAGGATGGCGCGAACGTGCCGGCGCTTGTGCTTGGGGTAGAGGCGCTCGTGGACGACGATGTAGCGGTAGCCCTGGGCCTCCAGCATGTGGGCCCCGGCGACCATCTCGAGCTCCGGCAGGAGCCTCGGCAGCGAGCCCGCGCGCGAGGCCTCGACCTGCACGAGGATCTGGGTGAGCGGGTTCTCGTCGATGGCCTGCGGGATGGGGTCGTTCAGCCCATAGGGCGAGGGCAGGCCGTGGGCGGTCTGGTACCAGGTGTAGACCGCGCGCTCGAGGTTCGGCACCGTGATCGGGAGGTCGAGCACGGCGCCATCGCGGAGCTCGGCGTAGACGTCGGGGATCTGGGCGTCGCAGCGGGGTAGCGGCCACGGGGCGGGGCTCGCCAGCAGGATCTCACCGAGGACCAGCGCACCGGCCAGGCCAGCGGTGGCGGGCCGCGCCACGGGCAGCCGGCGCATCAAGGCGCGGGTCCCGTAGCCTGCGAGCATCGCGAGCCCGATGGTCGCCGGCACGACGAAGCGGAAGGGGTGGGAGATGCGCTCGAACAGCGGGAAGGCCCGGAAGAAGATCAGGAAGGGCAGCGGGATGCGCTCGCCCCGCCAGACCACGTATTCCCCTCCGACGTTGAGGTAGGGCCCCAGCGCGAAGACAGCGAAGAGGACCGTGAACGCCACCCACAGGGACAGGTCCCGCCGCGGTCGGTGGCGCCAGAGGGCGTAGGCCGCGAGCGCAATCGCCACCCAGCCCAGGTAGATCACGATGAGGAGGTCCTCGCCGTAGAGGGCCTTGAGGTCGGGGGAATAGTGCTGCCCGGGACGGAAGAAGCTGACGAAGTCCGAGATGTTGTGGTTGATCAGCGACTCCCACACGAAGGTGGGGTCGCGACTGACCATGGCGTCCTCTGCGTCGATCGAGCTCTGCAGGGTCTGCAGCACCGGGAGCACGAGCACGGAGTAGAGGATCGCACCGGCCACCGTGAAGGCCACGAAGCGCCACCAGATCACACGCTTGGGCTCGGAGATCGCGCGGTGCAGCACGACGACGACCATGCAGAGCAGCGCGAAGAGCCCGTAGTAGAAGTTCGAGATCGAGCAGACGGCGAGACAGACCCCGAGCAGGGCACCGCGCTTCCACCCGGGACGGTCCATCAGGCGCAACAGGGCGTAGATGGCCAGCGGGATCCAGCCCGCGTTCACCGTCTCGGTGATGCCGTTGTAGGTCTGGCCGAGGAGGTGGGCGGAGGACGCGAAGACGACCGCCGGGACCCAGGCCGCCCAGCGATCACGCAGGAGATACCTGGCCAGTATCCAGGTGCCGAAGGCGTTCCAGAAGAAGCCGAACAACACGACCAGGTTGTAGGCGAGCGGCACGCCTCCGAGCAGCGCAAAGGGCAGGGACCACAGGGCGTTGAAGGTGTCGATGAAGAAGAGACTGCCCCCGTCGGGGTAGTTCAGGAGCCTCGTGTGGACCGGGAGGCTCCCCTCCTGCACGATGCTGTCGAGGATCCACCAGTAGCCCCAGGCGTGGTTCCAGGTGTCGTTCCCCGGGTGGCCGACCATCGAACCCCCGAGGTCGAGCACCACGGGCCATGTCAGGAGCACCGCGAGGCCGAAGGCGACGCCCAGTGCGATCAAGATCTCGCGGCGTTGTCCGGCGGTCATCGAAGCGGGAGTCTACTCCGAGACGCCGCGTGGACCGACCGTGGCGCGGTATGAGGACCCATGGGTGCCTCGGTCACCGGCCTCGTCTTCGACGTCCAGCGCTTCAGCGTGCACGACGGACCAGGGATTCGAACCACCGTGTTCTTCAAGGGCTGCCCTCTGCGCTGCGCGTGGTGCCAGAACCCCGAGTCACTGCGCCCGAGGCCGGAGATCGCTGTCGACGAGCGGCTCTGTCGAGGGGCTGTGGAGTGCGCCTCGAGCTGTCCCTCGCAGGCACTCGAAGGGGGAGGACGCGACCTCGACCGCTCCCGCTGCGACGGCTGCGGGGACTGCGTGAGGGCATGCCCCCACGGCGCCCTCCGCCTCATGGGCAGAGTTGTCACTGTCGCAGAGCTGCTCGAGGAGGTCGCGCGGGACCGACCCTTCTACGAGAGCTCCGGCGGCGGGATCACCCTCTCCGGGGGGGAACCCACGGCGCAACCGGAGTTCGTCTCGGCCTTCGTCGAGGCCTGCCACGGCTCGGGGCTCGAGGTCGGGCTGCAGACCTGCGGCGCCTTCAGCTGGGATGCCTTGGCCCCCACCCTGGACCGCTTCGCCTTCATCCACTTCGACCTGAAGGTGATCGACGACGGGGCGCACCGGCGCCTGACCAGCGCCAGCAACCGCGTGATCCTGGACAACGCCAGGCGACTGGCCGCGGCGGAGGTGTCCCTGCACTTCCGCAGCCCGATGGTCCCCGGGCTCACCGACACCCCCGAGAACCTGGACGCGCTGGCGGGCTTCCTCGCCGAGGTCGGCGCGAGGCACATCCACCTCCTCGCTTACCATGACATGGGCGAAACTAAGCTCCCCCGCCTGGCTTTCCCGATCCCCCCCTGTCCCCTCGTCCCCCGGCGAACCTCCAGCAGGCGGCGGCTCGGCTGCGCGGGCGGGGAATCGAGGTGAGCACATGAGGGCAGAGGACCTGTCTCCCACCGAGCGCGTCCTCGCTCTGCACCGGCAGGTCCTGGAGACCTCCCACGCCCTCTGCGCCGAGCGGGCACTGCTGGTCACGCGCTACCACCGCCAGCGAGACAACCGACGCCAGCCGGCCGTGCTCCGGAGCGCAGGCGCGCTGGCCTATGTGCTGCGGGGAAAGGCAGTCCGCATCTACCCGCAGGAGCTCCTGGTCGGCAACTTCACCTCCCACCGGGTCGGCGGAGGCCTCTTCTCCGAGCTGCACGGGGTCGCGGTGCTCGAGGACCGACAGCGGCGCTGCTGTCGGCGGCGAGCCCTGAGACGATGTCCGTCTTCCTGACCGGCGCCACCGGCTACCTCGGCTCCTACCTGGCCACCGGACTGCTCCGGCGGCATCCAGAGCTCCGCCTGGAGCTGCTCGTCCGCGCGCAGGACCAGGGCGCCGGGAGGCAGCGCCTCTGGAAGGCCTGGCAGCTGCACATGCCCTTCGAGGAGTTCCGCGACGGCCTCGACAGGGTGAGCATCCGCCTCGGTGATCTGACGAAGAGCGGGTTCGGGCTGGAGCCCGCCGGGCTGGAGTCCCTCGTCCACTCGATGGACTCGGTCATCCACTGCGCGGCCTCCCTCAATCGCAAGTCTGCGAAGGCCTGCTTCAACGTGAACCTGCGGGGCACGCTGGAGGTGATCAAGGCGGCGCGGGCCGCCCACGACCACCACGGATTGAGGCGTTTCAGCGATGTCTCGACGGTCGCGGTGGCCGGCAAGCGCAAGAGCGAGGGCGTCACGGAAGCCGACACCATCCAGTGGGACAGGAGCGACTACGACCCCTACGCGCGCACCAAGAAGTTCTGCGAGCACATGCTGCACGAGCTCCTGCCCGACGTGAGCTCCACCGTCTTTCGGCCGGCGACGGTGCTGGGAGACAGTCGCTTTCCGGAGACCACCCAGTTCGACATGGTGAAGGCCTTCGTGTGGCTCGCCCGCTCGCCGGTGCTCCCCTTCGATCCGAGCTGGCGCATGGACATCGTCCCGGCGGACTACGTCGCCAAGGCGATCACGACGATCCACATGATGGAGCGCCCAGGCCACGACGCCTACAACCTCTCTTCGGGGACGTCGTCCCCGACCTTCCAGCAGATCACCGACGCCTTGAAGGCCGCCGGCATGGGCCGCGGGCCCCGCTTCGCGCGAGGGCTCGAAGGTCCGGCGTCGCTGGCCATCCGTGGGGTGTCCCACACACCGCGCCACTGGGGGGCTGCGCGGGCGGCCTCTCTGCTGAAGGTGTTCCTGCCCTACCTGACCTTCGACACGGTGTTCGACAACCAGCGCATCGTGACAGAGCTGGGCGAGGCCCCGGCGCGCTTCGAGAGCTACGCTCACGGGCTGATGCGCTTCGCCATGGACACCGACTTCACCTACCCCTACCGGCCATGGCCAGCGTGATGCTCCTCGCGCAGCTGCTGGGCTGTCCTGCTCCGGAGTTCGTCGAGCCCGACCCCTGCACCTTCGACGAGCCGGCGGGCACCGGCATCTTCCGCGTCGAGGAGCTCTGCGAGCGCTGGTGGTTCGTGCCCCCGCAGGGCGGCCGCTTCTGGTCTGCTGGGGTCAACGCGGCCACCCCCACCGGCTCCTGGAACCAGGAGACCGGAGAGTACGCCTACGCCGAGACCGTCGCCCGGGACTACGGCAGCGACGAGGCCTGGGGAGAGGCCACCGAGCCTCGGCTCGAGGGCTGGGGCTTCAACACCGCTGGCTCCTGGAGCCGGTCGGACCTGCTGGAGATGCCGGCGACCATCAACCTGGGCCTCAGCGGCGGCGACTGGGAGACCGGCGATGTGGCTGACTGGTTCTCACCGGAGTGGGAGGCCAGCGTCCAGGCCAAGGTCGACGCCCAGGTGGCGCCTCGGGTCGGCGACGAGATGGTCGTGGGGTGGTTCCTCGACAACGAGATCCGATGGGGGACGGACTGGCGCGGGACAGCGACGCTGCTGCAGGAGTACCTGGGCCTGGAGGCCGGGGCGCCTGGAAAGTCTGTCGCCGTCGAGTTGCTCCTGGACGAACTCGGCTCCGTCGAGGCCTGCAACACGGCCCTGGGCACCGACTTCGGCGACCGCGACGCCATGCTCGCCGAGACGACCTGGGATGCCCTGGACGGAGGGAGCTCGGATGCGGAGGCGGAGCTGACGACAGCCTTCCTCGAGCTCGCGGCGGAGCGCTACTTCTCCTTCACGACCGAGACCATCCGCCAGGCCGACCCCGACCACCTCGTGCTGGGAAACCGGGAGGTCTCGGTGATGGTTCGAGCCGAGGTCTGGGAGGCCGCGGCGCGCCACGTCGACGTGCTCTCCTCGAACAACTACGTCTTCGTCGACGGCATCGCAGAGGCCGCCCTGAACATCAGCGGCGGCCTGGACCCCGCGGGCTTCCTGGAGGCCCAGCACGAGCTCACCGGCAAGCCGATCCTCATCACCGAGTTCGGCTTCCGCGCAGCCGACGCCGGACTGCCCAACAGCTGGCCGCCGATCTACCCGACCCTGGAGAGCCAGGCCGACCGCGCTGATGCCTTCGAGGACTACGTGCAAGAGGCCCAGGCCACCCCCTGGATCGTCGGAGCCCACTGGTTCGCCTGGGTCGACCAGCCCCCAGAGGGACGCTTCGATGGCGAAGACAACAACTGGGGCCTCGTGAGCGAGCAGGACCAGCCCTACGAGCTCCTGACCCAGCGCACCGCCCAGGTCCTTCCACAGGTGATGGAGCTGTGGCCACCCTGGTGATCAGGCGCGCTGAGCTCGCCCCAGCTCGACCACCCGCGCAACCACCTCGTCCAGGCTCCTGACGGAGGTGTCGACGCTGGCGTGGGCCTGGGCATAGAGCGCCCCGCGAGCCTCCAACAGCGCGCGCAGCTCCGCCATCGCGTCGCCCCGTCCGGCACTCGGCCGGCGGTCGCCCTGGGCCAGCACCCGAGCCATGTGGTCCTCTGCCGTGGCCTGGAGCCACACGCAGAAGCAGCCGGCGCGGGCAAGTCCCCAGGCCTCCTCGTCGGTGACGATGCCCCCCGGCAGCGCGATCACGCAGTCCGGACCTGAGAGCACCTCTCTCAGGCAGCGGGCCTCCAGCCGGCGGTAGTAGGGCTCGCCATGGAGGGCGAAGATCTCGCCGATGCCGAGTCCGGCCTCGCCCTCGATCAGCTCGTCGAGCTCGGCGAAGTCCATTCCGAGCGCCTTGGCGACAGGGGGACCCACGCTGCTCTTTCCAGCGCCGCGGACACCCAGGATGGCGATGCTGCGGGGAGCCTGGAGCCCCAGCACCGAGCGCAGCAGGCCCAGCGCCAGCTTGAGCTCGCCGTCGTCGAGCCCATCGAGCAGCCGCTCGAGCTGCCGGCGCGGACCAGGCGGATGGGGGGACTCCAAGAGGGTGGCCAGCGGCACCTCCAAGGCCCGCGCGACCTTCTCCAGGCGCCCGATCGCGATGTTGCCCTGGCCTGCCTCCACCTGCGCGATGAAGCGTGGGCTGAGCCCGGCCCGCTCGGCGAGGGCCCGCGCGCTCAGATCGAGCTCGGTCCGGCGCCGACGGATCCTGGCTCCGACTCCACTCAGGAACTGCCCCTGCGAAGGATCCATGTCTCGTCTTCCTCGGTGGGCATTATAATGCATATATGCCAGAGGGGCATTGCATTATGTTGCGCTGTCGGTAATCCTCGGCAGGTCAGCCAAGCCAGGAGCACCTGTGAGCTACGAGCGCACCTTTATCGAGTGGCACGACCAGCCGCTGGGCGACATCCTGGGCCTCTGCCGGGACGTGGTGGAGGAGGTCGACTACAGCGCCGTCCAGCGCTGGCGGGCGCGCGGAGGCAAGACCGTCGGGCACTTCCAGGTCTACTTCCCGCAGGAGATCGTGCACGCCGCGGGCCTGCTCCCCGTGCACATTCGCGGCGCCCAGCTGGACCCCACGAACTCCGACTCCCACTTCGGCTCCTACCTCTGCTCCATCCTCAAGACCTCTCTGGAGCTGGCCCTGAGCGGGCGGGTCGTGCTGGACGCCTTCGTCACCCACCCCATCTGCGATGCGGCCCGCAACCTCGCGGCCATCTGGGGCCGGAACTACGACTACCCCTGCCAGATCCTCTACCTCCCCCAGAACGCCAACTCCTCCGCCACCGTCCAGTACCTGCGCGACGAGTACGACCGGCTGCTCGAGGTCGTCGAGGGCGTCGCCGGGCGCAAGGTCAGCGCGGACGACCTCCGTCACTCCATCGGCCTCTACAACCGGGCCCGGGCCCTGATGCGGGAGCTCTACACCCTCAAGCGAGAGACCCCCTGGAAGGTGGCGGCAGAGGACGCCTACGCCCTGGTCTCGGTGGGCGGCATGATCCCCGTCGAGGACCACGTCGAGCTGCTCGAGCACGTGCTTCCGCAGCTTCGGGAGCGCGACGCCAAGGTCGAGGACCGCATCCGCGTGGTCTTCGAGGGCGGCTTCTGCGAGCAGCCGCCGATGGACCTCATCCGCATGGTGGGGCGCACTTGCTACATCGTCGACGACGACTTCCACATCGGCCTGCGCTGGGTGCTCGAGGACATCCCCACAGAGGGCGACGACCCGCTCTGGGCGCTGGCTCACGCCTACATCGAGAGCAGCAGCTACAGCCCCGTGCAGCACGACGAGCGCAAGCACAAGGAAGACATGCTGGTCCAGCGGATGGAGGGCTGCAGCGCTGGGGCGGTCGTGCTCGCCGCCGCGAAGATGTGCGAGCCGGGGCTCGAGGAGCAGGTCGCCTACATCCAGAGGTTGGACGAGCTCGGCACGCCGCACTTCGTCAACGAGTTCGAAGAGAACATGAGCAGCTTCAGCGCGCTGGAGATGCAGGTCGAGACCTTCGTCGAGAACCTCCTGTTCGACTGAGCAGCCCACCAGCGCGGAGAGAGCCATGATCGAAAAAGAGATCGAGCCCGAGAACGAGAACACCCTAGTCGGCAGGGGAAACAAGGACGGCGCGGCCCTCTTCCGGAGCTGGTTCAATGACCTGGACCAGGTCGCCCAGAGAGAGGAAGGCGGCGCCTACGTCTTCGTGATGGGCAGCCTGAACGAGGTGCTCAAGTCCTTCGACATGCCCGTGATCTTCCCGGAGATCAACTCCCTGCAGACCGCCGTGCGGCGGGTGGCCCACGAGTACCTCGACGAGGCAGAGGACGTCGGGTACTCGCCCGACATCTGCGGCTACGTCAAGGCGGACGTGGCCCTGCAGCTGCGCAAGGGCGAGCACCCGATGGGCCGCATCCCCAAGCCGAGCATCGCGGTCTACACCAACGCCTGCAACACCTACATCAAGTGGGCGGAGATCTGGCAGCGCATGCACGGCGTGCCCCTGGTCACCCTGGACATCCCAGGGACGCGCCAGTGCGGAGTGGTCACGAGCCCGGGCCAGCGGCGCTTCGAGAACGACCGCCGCTACGTCGAGGCACAGATCCGGGAGCTGATCACCACCTGCGAGCAGGTCACGAACAAGCCCTTCGACATCGACAAGCTGCGCGACTGCATGCGCCACGCGAACCGCCTGAGCGCGGCCTGGGCCCGCATCCTCGAGCTGAACCGGAGCAAGCCCTCGCTCTTCAACGCCCTGACCGACGGCACGATCTACCTGGGGGTCGCAAACGGCTTCCGCGGCACCGAGACCGGCAGCGTCTACTTCGAGCAGCTCGTCGAGGAGATGGAGTACAAGGCCCAAAACGGCATCGGCACCATGACCGACGAGCAGTACCGCCTCATCTTCGTCGGCGTGCCCTGCTACCCGATCTTCCGGCGCTTCAACGAGCTCTTCACCGAGTGGGGCGGGACCTTCGTCAACTCGACCTACCTCTGGTTCGCCTCCGGAGGCACGAACAAGGGCTTCCAATACGATCTCGAGAAGCCCATCGAGAGCCTCTCAGAGGGGCTGTTGCTGAGCGTGCGTGACGCCATGGACAGCATGTTCCACCAGACGATGATGGTGGAGGACATGATCGAGGACTACGGCGTCGACGGGGTCATCTACCACCCCATCAAGAGCTGCCGGACCGTTTCCACCGGCCTCGCCGACAGCCGCCGGGCGCTGTTGAAGGGAAGCGGCACGCCGAGCCTCTTCATCGAGTCCGACATGATGGACCGCCGAGTCGTCTCGGAGGCCCAGCTCAAGAACCGCATCGACGCCTTCTTCGAGGGGCTAGCCTCGAAGAGGCTTCTGGAGAACTGATGGCCTACGCAGCCGGAGTGGACGTCGGGTCCACACAGACCAAGGCCGTGATCATCGACGAGGACGGCGAGATCGTCGCCTGGGCCCTGGAAATGACCGGAGCCAACGTCGTGCAAGCCGCCCAGAAGGTCTTCCTCTCCGCCTTGAAGGAGGCGGGCCTGCAGGAGGAGGAGGTCGAGTACGTCATCGGCACTGGCTACGGCCGCTACCGCGTGACCTTCGGAAACGCCCAGGTGACCGAGATCTCCTGTCACGGCCGCGGAGCCGTCCACCTCTTCCCGAACACCCGCACGGTCGTCGACATGGGCGGACAGGACACAAAGGCCATCCGCGTGAGCGCGGCGGGCGACATCGTCGACTTCTGCATGAACGACAAGTGCGCGGCGGGCACCGGGCGCTTCCTCGGGGCCGCCTCCAGCGCCCTGGACATCCCCCTGGACGAGCTCGGCGACGTGGCGCTGCGGTCTACACGACCGGTGAAGATCAGCACGACCTGCACGGTCTTCGCCGAGTCAGAGGTCCTCGCCTGGTTGGGCAAGGGCAAGAAGGTCGAGGACATCCTCTGGGGCGTCCACACCTCCATCGCCGTGCGCTCGGGCGCCCTGATGAGGCGCGTCGGCACCGAGTCCGAGATCACCTTCACCGGCGGCGTCTCGCGCAACCCGGCGATGGTCGAGGCCCTCGAGCAGCGCCTCGGCCAGAAGGTGAACATCAGCGAGGAGTCCCACTACATGGGCGCCCTCGGCGCCGCGCTCTTCGCCCTGGACCACATCCAATCCCACCGCAGCCCCACCCAGGAGACCGCATGATCACCGCAGGCATCGACGTCGGCTCCACCTACACCAAGGCGGCCATCTTCGACGGAGAGCAGATCCTGGCGACGGCGCTGGCCCCGACCGGCTTCCGCCTGAGTTGGGTGGCGCGGAAGGTCTTCGACGAGGCCCTCGCGGACGCAGGGCTCGATGAGACACAGATCGAGTACGTCATCTCCAGCGGCATCGGCCGCCATCAGGTGGGCTTCAAGGACCTCGCCGTCACCGACCTCACCGCCAGCGCGCGGGGGGCGAACTACTTCTTCCCCGGAACCAGGACCGTACTGGATGTCGGCGGGCAGACCATGAAGGCATCACGGATAGCCGGCAGCGCCAAGGTCGAGGCCTTCCGTCTCAACGACAAGTGCGCGGCCGGCACCGGCGCCTTCCTGGAGAAGACGGCGCGCTACATGGGCTACAGCACAGAGGAGATCGGTCCGCTGATGGCGACGGCCAGGGAGACCGTGCCCATCTCCGGAGTCTGTGCCGTGTTCGCCGAGTCAGAGGTGATCAACCACCTCTCGCTGGGCACCCCACCCTGCGACATCATGCAGGGCGCCATCGAGTCCCTCACGGGCCGCTCGGTGCAGCTCATGAAGCGCGTCAAGGCCCAGCCGGAGTACACGCTGGTGGGCGGGATCCTGCGCTTCCACACGATGGCCGACGCCGTGCGCGAGCGCCTCGGCGCAGACGTGAACGTGCCCCCAGGAGAGCTCTGCCAGTTCGCGGTCGCCGTGGGCTGCGCCATCCTGGCCCAGATCCGCCTCCGCAAGGTCCGCTCCGAGCAGGCCGCCTCGCCGGCAGCATGATCGCAGTGGACGACAAGGGCATCCGGAGCAACGTGGCGCTGCTGGCGGAGGGCTGGGAGCGCCGCCACCTGGCCGAGCCCGCGCGGGTGGAGGAGGCCATGGACGTCTACGCCGAGGCGGGCTTCGAAGTCCGCGCAGAGGACCTGGGCCCCGCGGACTTCGGCACCGGATGCTCGGCCTGCAGCGCGTCGATCTGCAGCAGCTTCAAGCTGATCTACACGCGCAAGAGGAGCTCCGAGTAGCTCTTCTGCCCGGCGTCGCTATCATCGGCAGATGCTGACGAACGCTTGGATTGCATCGATGACGAGCGTGGCCTCCGCCGCCGAGCTGCCGCTGACTCCGGTGGACCTGCCCTTCAACACCCAGGGCGCGCCCAGCATGCAGCAGTCCCTGGAGCTCTCCTACTACCTCTACCGCCTTGGAGAGCTGGGCAACCAGGCGCTCATGGCCCGCCTCTTTCCAGAGAAGGAGGGGCTCCAACTGGGGGTGGGGATCGCGATCTCCTGGACCCTGCCGATGTTGCCGGTGAACGGCTGGATGCACGAGGAGTGGCACCGCGCGGTCATGACCCGCCAGGGCATCTCCTCCCGCAACACGATCTACGACCCCCGGACCTGGGACCCAGGGCTACGTCGCGGTCGACCACGTCAGCGACGAGGACCTGTCGCGCTTGCGCAGCGAGTCGCCAGCCGACCACGTCCGCCTGTCGATGGTGGGGACCCTTGTCTTTCAGGAGATCAACAGCCTGGCCTGCCTCGAGGGCAGCGACGAGATCGTGGCCCAGGCGAACGCCGCGGAGCCCACCATCGCGGTGCGGGACTTCACTGGCCTGGACTGCACCTCCTGGGCCTACGACCTGAGCAACCCGGACGACCCCTACGAGGCGCGCGGAGAACACCCCAGCGGGGTCGGCGTGGACCGCTACGGCAGCTGGTCCGACCTGACCCCAGAGGCTCGAGAGCTGCTCACCCGCCTCCGGGCGATGTGCCTGCTGAACGCGCTGAACCCCAACCTCTACGGCGTCAACGGCATCCAGATGGGCGAGGGCGTCGGCATGCTCTCGCTGTCATCGATGCTCACCCCCTACGGCCACGCCCTGGAGCTCCACGCCCTCTACCGGAACACCCGCCGCTGGTCGCTGGATCTGGGGCTGGGCTTCAACCGGGACCAGCTCCAGCCCTGGCTTGCCCTGGGCCTGCGCCAGCCGGTGGGGACACGCTGGACCCTCGGCGGCCAGCTGCGAGGCTGGGTCCAGCCCACGGACCTTCGCTGGGACGCGACGACACGACAACCCGGAGGCGGAGCTACGTTGGAGGCCCGCTGGAAGGCGGCGGAGCGCGTCGACCTCCGCGTCGCCGCAGAGGCCAAGACCGCCGGCTGGATCATGGGCGAGGAGGCCCTCGACCCGCAGGTCGGTATGAACGCGGGTGCGGTGTTCAGGGTGGGCTCTGGGAGCTTCCAGCGCTAGCGGACCGGAAGCGCTCTCACACCTCCGAGCGGCTGCCGCGATACCAGGGGACATGCCCAACGACGATGGAATGACCTGCCGCCACCAGCTCCGCCTGGGTGCAGACGGTGCCGTGAGCGCCGGCGGCACGGCCGAGGGGTGTCTGATCATCTTCGTCGCTTCAGAGGCGACGACCAAGATCCGAGAGGCTGCGACCGCGCTGGGGTGCGAGACCGAGGCCGACAACGCCTGCCCCTTCGCGGAGCAGGACCTCTGGCGCCACTGCCCCAGCTACCAGCGCCGCCGAACCTGAGACCCCCTCAGGGTTCTCGGCAGTCGCTCTCGCAGCCCCCGCAGCCGGCGCAGCGCTTGTCTCGGAAGAGCAGCCCGAAGCCGACACAGCCAAGGACGAGGGCGACGATGGCGACGACGTGGGTCATGTCGAGAACAGCCCCGCGAAGCCCATGAAGGCCAGGGACAAGAGCCCGGCGATGATGAGGCTGAGCGCCGTCCCCTTGACCACCGACGGAACCGAAGACAGGCGTGCTTCGACCCGCAGACCGGCCATCAGCGCCAAGGCGAGGGTGAAGCCGCCGCCTGCGCCGAGGGCATAGACGATGCCCTCGACGAAGCCGTACTCCTTGTTCGTCTGGAACAGGGCCAGCCCAAGGATCGCGCAGTTGGTCGTGATGAGCGGCAGGAAGATGCCCAGGGCCTCGAAGAGCGGGGGGGCGATGCGCTTGATGAACATCTCGACGAACTGAACCGTGCTGGCGACGACCACGATGAAGCTGATGAGCTTCAGATACGGCGCGTGGGGCAGCACGAAGGCGTTGAGCACGCTGGCGCAGATCGAGGTGACCAACATGACGAAGGTGGTCGCCGCGCCCAGGCGCAGGGCCGTGTCCACGCGGTTCGAGACGCCGAAGAAGGGACAGAGGCCCAAGAAGTAGGCGAGCACGAAGTTGTTCACCAACAAGGCGCTCACGAAGATCCAGAGGAGCTGGCCGGTCACGCTGCCCTCCTCTGTTCGGCGACGTTGAAGACGAGCAGGATCAGCCCGAGCATGATGAAGCCGCCCGGGGGCAGGATCATCACGATCCAGGGCTCGAAGTTGTCGCCGAAGAGCGACAGCCCAAACAGCGAGCCGTTGCCCAGGATCTCTCGCACGGCGCCGAGGCAGAACAGCGCCAGGGTGAAGCCGAGCCCCATGCCCACGGCGTCGAACAGGGCGAGCTTCACCGTGTTCTTGCTGGCGAAGGCCTCTTGCCGGCCGAGGATGAGGCAGTTCACGACGATCAGCGCGATGAAGGCCCCGAGCTCCTTGTGGACCTCTGGCAACAGCGCCATGAGCGTGTAGTCGGCCACGGTCACGAAGGTGGCGATGATGATGATGTAGGTCGTGATCCGGACCGGCTTCGGGATCCACTTCCGCAGGGCGGACACCAGCACGCTCGAGCCGGTCAGCACGAAGAAGGTGGCCCCACCCATCGCCAGCGCGTTCACCGCCGAGTTCGTCACCGCCAGCATCGGGCACATGCCCAGGACCTGCACGAAGACAGGGTTGTCCCTCCAGATGCCCTTGACCAGCTCGGCGTTCACTGCAACCGCTCCAGCCAGGTGTCGTTCGACGCGTTGATGATCTCGACCACCGCCTTGGAGGAGATGGTGGCGCCGGTGATGGCGTCGATCTCGTTCGGCGTGGTGGCCTTGCCCTTCTTCACGGCGAGGATGTCCGGCTCCACGACGAGGTCCTCGAACTGCGCCACGAAGACCTCGTCCTTGATGATCTTGTCCCCTAGCCCCGGGGTCTCCCGGCTCTCGAGGACACGCATCCCGATCACGCGGTCCCGCGCCGGGTCGTAGCCATAGAGCAGGCTGATCGTGTCCTGGAAGCCCGGTCCCTTGGCCGGGATGGCGTAGCCGAGCAGCTCCCCCGCGGCGTTGTGGGCCGCGTAGACGGCCCCATCGTCGAAGTCCACGCGCTCCATCGTGGTGGCGTGCGGGACGACCTCGAAGACCGCCCGCTGCAGGGCCTCGGCCCGGTTCCGCTCGATGCGCGGCAGCGTGATCTCGTAGACCCCGACGATGGCCAGGCCCGAGACGAGCCCGGCGACGCCGAGGGTCAGGATCATGCTGAAGCTGCTGTCGCTGCTCATCTCGGAGCCTTCTCGTGACCGAAGGGCCGGGGCTGGGTGTACTGCTCGATGAGCGGTGAGGCCGCGTTCATCAGCAGGATGGCGTACATGACCCCCTCTGGGAGCCCACCGAAGCGACGGATGAGGACGACCAGGGCGCCGATCCCGATGCCGAAGACCCAGGCGCCGCGTGGCGTGGTGGGCGAGGTCACCGGGTCGGTGGCCATGAACACGGCGCCGAAGAGCAGGCCGCCGGACAGAAGCATGAAGTCCACCGGCGGGTGGGTCTCGCCGACCAGGGCGAGCAGGGCGGACAGTCCTGCCACGGAGCCCAGGATCGCGACCGGGATGCGCCACTGAAAGGCGCGCTTCCAGAAGAGGTAGAGCCCGGCGACGAGGATCAACGCGGCGCTGGTCTCGCCCAGGGACCCGGCAGTCCCGCCCAGGTAGAGCTCGGTCAGCCCGGTGAGCTCTCCGTCGAACTTCTGGAGACCCAAGGGCGTCGCCGAGGACACCACGTCGACGTGCATGAAGGGGATGGCGAAGGTCGCCTCACCGAAGCGCATCCACGCCCCTTCCGTCGGAGGGGCCCAGGTCGTGAGGGTGATCGGGAAGGCGGCCTGCAAGAAGGCGCGGCCTACCAGCGCGGGGTTGAAGAGGTTCTGCCCCAGCCCGCCGAAGACGAGCTTGCCGAGCCCCATGCCTGCGGCACCGCCCAGGGCGGCCATCCACAGCGGCACACCGGGCGGCAGCGTGAGGCCGAGCAAGAGCCCCGTGAGCACCCCGCTCCAGTCGCGCACGGCCCCGCGTCCCGAGATCGCCCACTCGGTGCCGACGGCCCCCGCGATGGCCGCCAGGATGACCAGCGGCGCGGAGGGACCGAAGAACCACGTCGCCGCCACCACCAGCGGCAGCGCCGCATAGAAGACGTGGCGCATGATGCCGGGGGTCGTGGCGTCGGCCCGGACGAAGGGCGCCGGACGCAGCGTGAGGCGGCGACTCACTTTCGGGACCGGAGCGTCCGCTTCGCCGAACGGATGAGCTGGACGAGCGGGATCTCGGAGGGGCATGCCCAGGTGCAGGCGCCGCACTCCATGCAGTCCAGGACGTTCCAGTTCTCCATCTCGTCGACGAACCCGGCCCGGGCGAGGCGGCCGAAGAGCGAGGGGTTCAGCTTGTAGCCGCAGGCCTCGAGGCAGCGGCCACAGCGAATGCAGGGCCCGGCCTCGGCGAGGTCGAGGTCACCCTCTCGGAACACCAGCAGACCGCTGGTTCCCTTGAGGACCGGGGCGTCCAGCGCCGTGACGGGCATGCCCATCATCGGTCCGCCCATCACGATCTGGACTCCCTCCTCTGGGGCGCCGCAGTGGGCGAGCACGTCCCGGATGGGCGTGCCGATGGGGACCCGCAGGTTGGCAGGTCGGGCCACCGCGGGTCCGGACACCGTCACCGTCCGGTCGATCAGCGGGATTCCCAGCTCGATCCAGTCGGCGATCGCCGCCATCGTGCTGACGTTGTTGACCACCATCTCCAGATCCAGCGGGAGCTTGCCAGCTGGCACCTCCACGCCGAAGAGGGCGTGGATGAGCATCTTCTCGGCGCCCTGGGGGTACTTCACCTGGACCGGCTGCACCTTGATGCTTCGCTGTCCCATCGCTCCCAGCAAGGCCGCTACCGCGTCCGGCTTGTTCTCCTCGACCCCGATGACAGCGCGCTCCGCGCCAAGGGCCTCGACCACCAACTCGACGCCACGCAGCACGCGGTCGGGCTGCTCGACCATGGTGCGGTGATCGCTGGTCAACAGCGGCTCGCACTCGCAGCCGTTGAGCACGAGATCCTTGCAGCGACGACCCTCTGAGAGGGAGTACTTCACGTGAGAGGGAAAGGCCGCGCCGCCGAGGCCGACGATGCCACCCGCCTGCACCAACTCGACGAAGTCCTCGCCCTCGGGCGCCTCCGTCACCAGCTCCTGGCTGTCCCAGGGGTCGGCCTCGATCTCGATGGCGGGCAAGAGCGAGCCCGTGGGGTGGCGGTGGCGCTGGACGCTGCGGACCCGCCCGGTGACGGGGCTGTGGAGCGAGGTGGACACGAAGCCACCCGGAGAGGCGATGAGCTGCCCCCGGCGGACCTCGTCCCCGACATCGACGAGCGGCTTGCTCGGAGCGCCGATGTGTTGGCCGAGCAGCATCACGAAGCGCTGGCCGAAGGGCATGCGCCGGACCGCAAGGTGCGCCGTCCTCCCCTTGTCGTCGTGCGGGTGGACGCCGTGCTCGAAGGTCGGGGAGCTCACTGCTCGACTCCTTCCAGGATCCCCGCGAGCGACATCAGCCGCCCCTCCAGCCGGTCGGCGAAGCGCTGGTCCTCGTCGGCCTTCAGCTCCGCGCGATCTTCCTCCAGCTCGGACCGCAGCTCGGCCTCGCGGGCTGCGTACTGAGCCTCCAGCTCCTGGCGGAGGCCAGGCAGGGCCCGGAGCTCGCTCAGCACGCCGTCGGTCTCGCTCTCCAGGCGCAGCTCGGCCAGGGGCGCTCCGGGGGCGAGGCGCCACAGCGGCCAGCGGCCCATGGCCACCACCTCGGCGGAGGTGGGTATGGCCGAGGAGCTGTCCGCAGGGGTCGGTGCATGGATCCGGACCACCGCAGGACCATCGTGGGCCAGGGCCTCGAGGAGGACCTCCGCGAGGTGGTCGGGGTGGCCGACCGCGGTCTGCGCGACCAAGGCCCCCCGGCGCCACAGGGCCAGCAGCTCCAGCTCGGCGGGATCCTGGTGATCGCAGAGGATCAGGACCTTCAGCGGCAGCTCCCCGAGGTTCGCGCGAAGCAGCTCGTCACCGCCCACGACGACCACCGGCGGCGGGTGGCACGCCGGTGGCTCCTGCTTCAGCTCCCTGCACGCGGCGCGGAGGTGCTCATCGCCCTCATCGACCTGTGCGAGCTGCCCCTTCGCCAGCCCCTCGGCGAGCTCCATCGCGCGGCCGGCGCCAGCGACGACGACGGGCACCTGGAAGGGGTTGTAGGGAAACTCGATGCCCCAGTCGGCCGCCAGCTCAGGTGCCAGGACCAGCCCGAACCGAGCCCGCCCCAAGCCACGGGATCCCTTCTCGAGGCGCTGGCGCAGCCGATCCAGATCTTCGCAGAGGGCCGCCCGGACGCGCAGTCGCGCACGGTCCTTCGGGGTCAGGGCGCCGTCGGTGCTGACGTCGCCCTCTGCCAGCGCCTGCTCGAGCGTCGCTCCGCTGGGGAGCGCGCGGGCGAGCTCGTCGCGGACCGCAGCGCCGAGCTCCGCCCTGACGGCCCGCAAGCGGCGCACATGGTCGACGAGGCGAGGCTGCAGCGCCGCCTCCGCCATCGCCAGGGCAGCCCGGAGGGCCAGCTTGGCTCCAGAGCCGGGAGCCCGGCCGTTTCCGCCGGCGAGAGCGAAGGCGCAGTGGCGTGTCAGCAGGCGGGCGGCCAGCGGTCCGAGACGAGGCTCCAAGGTCTCCATCGTCGGGCCGGCGGTGTCCGGCAGACCCTCCCAGACGCTCCAGGCCCGGCGAGCGGCCACCACCCGCTCGGTCGTCTGCGGCTGCATCGTCAGCGCCACGGGCTCACAGGCCGCGGCGCAGGCCCCGCAGGCGGTGCAGGTGGCCGGATCGACGACCAGCGACAGGAGGATGTCCTCTGACCAGGGGGCGGACAGCGGCAGGCCATCCAGGGCAGCAGCTCCAGCTTCTATGGCCTCTTCGGGGGCGGCCACGCCAGCCTCGCGCAGGGTGGTCCCCGCGTCAGGCCTGACCTGCTTCCGCACGGCCTTCGCGAGCTTCTTCGCCAGGGGCTTCAGCGGCGAACCACCAGCCTTGACCGCGACATCGACCAGCGCCCGGCTGTCGATGGCCACGACCCCGATGGCCGCCTCCGGACACGCGACCCAGCAGTCACCGCAGCCCGTGCACGCATCAGGTGCGAAGGCAGGCAGCGACTCGCGGGTGGCAGAGAGATCGTGGAAGGTCGAGGTCAGCGGCGGGATGGCGCCGAGCGCCAGCGCCGGATCGGGGGTGAGCGGGGCACCCTCGACGAAGGGCTTGCCCACGCTGCCCCAGAAGCGGCGCACGCCGTCGGGGGCGGCGTCATCTCCCAGCTCGCGAACGACCAGCGGGGGAAGGCGACCTGGAAGCTCGGGGCGCTGGGTTCGGGCAGGCGGTCCGCCGTCCCAGGCGCTCTCGAAGTCCTCTAGCCCGTCGTCACCGTAGAGCTCTCTCCAGACGGTCCTGGCGTCGCGCTCCTTCCACTCCAGGCCCTGGGTCCGGAGCCACCCGGCGAGACCGCCGAGGACCGCGGCAGGAGACCCGTCGAGGTCCAGCTCGGCCCTGACCTTGTCGCCGGGGTCACCGTTGGGCGCGGGGGCCCAGTAGAGCCAGCGCCGGCGGCTGCGGACGTGACCTCCGACGAGGCGCTGCATGAGCTGGGCCGCTGGCCCGACGAGCTCTTCGGGCAGCGCCACGACGAGACCCTGGGGGGTGAGGGAGGTCTGCGAGCGCAGCCCCAGTCCAGCTGCCTTCGGGAAGCGCTGCCGCAGCTCCTCGAAGTGCGCCTGCTGGCGGGGATAGGCGCTGTCAGCGGGCGCGAAGTCGAGACCGAGGTAGACACGCGAAGAGAGCGGCGGAGAGAGGCAGGCCCCAAGCACGTCAGCCGCCGACAGGGGGAACCCGCCGGCTCCACCCACCAGGGAGACCACCCGTCCCCTGGCGTGGGGGGCGACCTCGCGCAACAGCGGCGGCTCACTCGCGAGATCGCCGGCCACGCGCTCCATGACGAGCACCGTGCGACCGCCGAGCCGTGTGTGCAGCTCCGTCGCCGGGAAGGGTCGAAGGCAGCGCACACCGATGACGCCGAGCTTGCGGCCACCGAGGACACCTTCGGCGACCTCGACGGCGGAGCCCTGGCTCACGATGACCGTCTCGGCGTTGTCGTCTCCAGCCCAGGACAGGGCGCCGAGGTGGCGTCCGGTGCGCTCACCGAGCCCCGCGAAGGCCCGGGCGACGAGACCCGGGACCGGCCAGTGGAGGTAGGGCTGGCGCGCAGCCGCGCCAAGGGCCCAGCTCTTGCGGCCCTGGGCGGCCCCGTGGAGCGCTGGGCGCTCGAGGTCGTGCCACAGCGGAACGCGACGACGGTCATCGCCGAAGAGCACGGACTGGGCGCGGGTCGGGCACTCGATCCGCGTGTCGGGCGAGCCGGAGAAGCCCGCTAGCAAGGCCTGATCCGGGAGGCGCAGGGTCTGGGGCGCCGCGGCGGTCTGATCGGCGTCCATTCCCACGAGCACCGGCAGAAGCGAGGTCTCGGCGATCTCCCGCGCGGCGATGCTCAGGTCGGCCACGTCCTGGACGTTGTGGGCCATGAGCTGCACGCAGCCGGCATCGGCCACGGCATGCCAGGCGTCATGCCCGGTGCCGCAGGCCACTGCGTGACCGGGGCCTCCTCGGCACACGACGTGCACGACCAGCGGCAAGGAGCGACCTGCCGCCCAGGCGAGCAGCTCGTGGGCTCCAGCCAGCTCGGGTCCGTCCAGCCAGGCGGTCGCTCGCAGCCCGGCCATGGCCGCCCCCACCGCCTCGGGCAGCGCGAAGCGCTCGGAGCCGAGCAGCTCCTCCGCCAGGGCCGCCGCCTCGTACCCCGTGAGGACACCGATCTCGCCCCGTTCCTCTGGAGCCTTCGTCCGAAGACCCTCGACCCACCGCATGATCCGCTCACGCATAGACTCGCTCCAAGACCGGGAACTGCTGGCCGGGGGCCCAGACGATGGCGCCGGTCGGGCAGCGGGCAGTGATCGCCGGGGTAGCGGGTCCACCACCGGCGTAGTCGACGACCGGCAGTCCATCGACCATGCGGATCAGCTCCTGTGGAGCGTCCTGGGCGCAGCGACCGCAAGCGTCGCAGGCGACTGCGCAGAGCGCCATGGCGGCCTCGCCAGCCAGCGGCGCGCTGCACTGGACCAGCAGCGCGTGCTCCAGCGGAGTCACGTGGAAGAGGTCCCGCGGGCAGGCCTCGACGCAGTCTCCACAGGCAGTGCACTCGAGCACGTCGACCACCGGCAAGCCGTTTCGGTTCATCGAGATGGCGTCGAAGCCGCAGGCGACCTCGCAGTCGGCGAGGCCGAGGCAACCCCAGGGGCAGGACTTGCCGCCGCCGGAGAGCACCGCCGCCCCCGAGCAGCTGTCGAAGCCGCGGTACTCGGCGAGCCTTCGGGCCTGGCCGTAGCCCCCCGCGCAGGCCAGGCGGGCGACGCGCTTCGTGGCCTCTCCCGCGTCGACGCCGAGGAGTTCGGCGACCGCCTCGATGCCCTCTGGGCTGTTGACCGTGCAGTCGGAGGGTGTGTGGGCGCCGGCCAGGAGCTTCACCGCGAAGGCCTTGCAACCCGGCTCCCCGCAGGCACCGCAGTTCGAGCCCGGCAGGGCCTCGTCGAGGGCCTCCAGCCGAGGGTCCTCGGCCACCCGCAGGAAGCGCCACGCCACCGTGAGCACGACCGCGAAGAACAGCGCGATCCCGGTCATGATGCCGATCGCCAGCAGGACGTTCGTCACTTCGGAGGCGGCCCGGGGTAGATGCATTTCGCGGGGCACTTCTCCGCGGCGGCGACGAGCTCGGCGTGGGTGCCGGCGGCGAGGTCACCGATGGTGGCCTGCTTGTTCTCGTCGTAGATGAACAACAGCGGGTTGATCTCGAGGCAGTCGTTGCAGCTCGTGCAGAGAGCGCTGTCGATCCAGGCCTCTTCATCGTCATCGTCGTCCTCGACGACGGGCTCGGGCTCGGAGGCCGCAGGTTCGGGCTCGTCCTCCACCACCGGCGCTGTCACGGCGCGCGGTGGCGGACGCACCGCCGGGGCGGCTTCGCCGTCGATCAACACCGAGGCGAGGCGCTGTATTGCCTCTCGGGCAGCCTCGACGCGGAGTCGGGCGAGCTCCTCGCCGTGGACCTCTGCGAGGGCAGCCTGCTCCGACTCGCCCTGTCGCCGGGCCTCTTCGCGAGCCTGCGCCGCCGCCTGGCGGGCGTGCTCGTTGGCGACGCCCCCCAGCTCCCGGAGGTGCCGCCAGGTGCGCCGCCGGTCGGCGATCGCCAGCCGCAGCGCGTCCGAACAGCTCTGGGGGCCGTCGTTGGTCGCGACCTCGCCCTCCGGATCGGGCTGGAAGTGGTGCGCAAGCGCCGGGTCGAGCAAGGCGTAGTCGGCGAAGGTGAAGCCCGTCGACCAGTCCTCCTCTGGCTCGGGGTTTCCAGAGACGTCCATGGCGGCGGCCCAGCTCTCACCCGCCGAGGGGTCGTAGCGGAACAGGGGCAGGGCCCGGGCGTCGACCGCTGCGCTGGCGGTGAGCCAGGCGCCGATGGGCAGTGTCTCCCCATCCAACAGCCCGCTGGCCACAAGGTGAAGCGCCGGCCGCAGCCCGCCCAGCGCTGCCCGGAAGCCCTCCCACAGGTGCTCGTGACGAGCAGGGGTGGACTGCTGGACGAAGGCCTGTCGCATGCTGACGGCGAGCAGGCCCAGCTCGACCCGGTGCCCGGCCAGCGGATCCTCTCCCGGCGCGAGGCCGGGGTTGCGGGAAGGCTGGACCTCCGCGAGGATCTGCAGGGGGCGACCGGAGGCGAGGAGGCGGATCAGCGCGCCGAGCTCGCCAGATGCGAGGGTGTCCGCGTCGGTGACCACGATGATGGTGGGCAACAGCGCGGCCTCCGCCTCGCCGAAACAGCGCCAGTCGAAGGCGTGGAGCAGCGGCTCGTGCCGCTCGGGATCCCAGGCATCGGCGAGCTCCAGCCTGGCGGCCCGCAGGCCTCCCAGGGCCAGGGCGAGCTCCTGCGCCGCCACGTCGAAGCGGGCAGCAGCCGTCGCGCAGGCCTCGTCTCCGCCAGGCACGACGATGACCGCCGGACCGCAGAGGTGGAGCTGCTCGATCAGTGACCGGATGCGCGCCCGGCGCTCTGGCGGCATCGCGAGAGTGCCCCGTCGACCCACCATCGTGGCGAGCGCGCCAGCGTCCAGGCGCTCTCCGGTAGTCCCACCGAGTTCGCCGCTGCGGTCCTCGTAGGCTCGCTCGACCGCCAGCAGGCTGCGGAGGGCCTGCTGGGTGCTCTGGAGCTCGGCGACCAGGGCCCGCCGAACGGGCAGCGCGTGTTGGCGCGCGGCCTCCTCGAGCAGAGCCAGCGCCGCCCCGGAGTCGTAGGACAGCAGCCTGCCTTCGGCTGGCAGCCCCTCGATGAGGTGCTCCAGCAGGGCCGCGAGCTGCTGATCGGGGCCTTCCCCCAGGCCCAGCTGTGCCCGCATCCGTTCGCCGGCGGCCCGGACGCAGTCACGAGGCGTTGTGCCCTCGCCCTCTCTCAGCGCGGCCTCCAGTCGGCCGAGGTTGTCGCTCAGCAAGGTGGAGCCGAGAGACTCGGCGATGCCGCGGATGTGCTCGGAGAGAGGCTCTGGAGCTCCACCGTCCAGCAACAAGGGCCACGGCAGGCGCAGGCGCCCCGGGTCGGCGTAGGGTTCGAATGCGACGGGCAGGGTCATGTCCACCTCAGATGGCGAAGCGGTCGAGCTGGGTCTCCAGGGCGCTCAGCTTCTGTTCGGCGCTGGCTTCGATGCCGATAGCGCTGTAGTCGTCGTAGACCGGCCGCGTGGCGTCCTTGAAGAGCAGCCCGATGGGCACGCAGTCCCTGCGATCGGCCAGCGCACGGGCGCCGGCGAGGTCGGACGGTGCGTGCGCCAGCTCGTTCTCGAAGCTGCGCTTCACAGCGTCGGGATTCGGGATGCCGTCTGCGTCCGAGAGCACGAGGATCCTCTCCGGCTCCTTCTGCAGCTGGGCGAAGACGTGATCGGTGTAGGTGGGGCAGCGCTGGAGGATGCGGACGAAGGACAGCCCGCGGTGGTCGTGGGCCGCCTTGAGGGTCTCGTAGAGATGGGGCGGGTTCCAGTCGACGGTCTGGGCCACGAAGGAGGCGTTGGTCATGCCGAGCGTGGTCGCCAGGG
Source organism: Myxococcota bacterium (assembly GCA_036012755.1). Taxonomy (GTDB): domain Bacteria; phylum Myxococcota_A; class UBA796; order UBA796; family CAJQPC01; genus JAAESX01. Next base: position 113,782 of record DASCPX010000071.1, read on the forward strand.
GGTCCATGGCGGGCAACCAGGCACCCCGAGGATGGGTGTTGGTCTTCTCGCCTGGCTCCGTGGTGGGCGAGGTCTGCTTCTTGGTGAGGCCGTAGATGTTGTTGTCGAACAACAGCACGACCATGTTCATGTTGTAGCGGATGGCGTGCAGCCAGTGGCCGGCGCCGATGGAGCAGCAGTCGCCGTCACCTGTCGCGACCCAGACGTCCAGGTCGGGGCGGCGGCACTTGATTCCCTCCGCGACGGGCAGGGCGCGACCGTGCAGACCGTGGAACCCGTAGGTGCCCATGTAGTGGGGGAAGCGGCCGGCGCAGCCAATCCCCGACACGCACACGACCTTCTCCGGGCGCAGCTGCTTCTCGCGAAGGAGCCGCTGCACTGCGCTCAGCACGGCGAAGTCGCCGCAGCCCGGGCACCAGCGCCCTGTTCCGCCCTCGTAGTCCTCGAGGGTGAAGTAGCGAGGCGGGACCTCCATGGACCAGTCGTCCTTGAGACCGAACATCAGACCTCCAAGCGGGCGAGGATGGCTTTGTGGACCTGGTCGGGGGACAGGGGCTGGCCGGGAACGGTGCCCCAGCAGTCGATGTCCAACAGGGTGCTGGCGCGCAGCATCCAGGCCAGCTGTGCGTAGCGGCGGTTGTTCTCGTCCACGTACCCGCCGACGGTGTCCGCGAAGTTGATCTCGACGGTCATCACGCGACCGAAGCGGCCGAAGATCTCGTCGAGCCCGGGCTCCAGCGGAGAGAGGAAGCGCAGGTGGACCGCGGAGACGGCGTGTCCCTGTGCCCGAGCGCGGTCGACCGCCTCGTGGATGGCGCCCATCGTCGAGCCCCAGCCGACGACGAGGAGGTCACCCTCGTCGGCGCCGTAGACCTCTGGCGGCTTCAGCTTGCTCTGGAGCGCGGCCAGCTTGCGGCTGCGAAGCTCGCAGGAGACCTGGTTCGTGTCCGCGTCGTAGGCGACCTTGCTGTTGCGGGTGTGGGCGAGCCCGGTCAGCACGTACTCGCCACCGACCTGTCCCGGGATCGGGCGGGGAGAGACGCCGCTGTCGGCGTCCCAGGCGTAGGGCTCGAGCTCCGGGTCCCAGGCGGACTGGTCGATCGGAGCCGCGAGCCACTCCTCCTGGGGCTTCGGGCGATCGAAGGCGCTGACACCCGTGGCGAGGTTGGCGTCGGTGAGCAGGATGACGAGGGCCCGGAAGTCCTCGGCCAGCTGGCGGGCGAGCACGGTGAGGTGGAAGCAGTCCTCGATGGTGGCGGCTGCCAGGACGATCTTGGGTGCGTCTCCGGGGGCTCCGAAGACCGAGGCCAGCAGGTCACCCTGCTCGACCTTGGTGGGCAGACCCGTCGAGGGACCACCGCGCTGGACCAGCACGAGGACGAGGGGGATCTCGGCCATGACGGCGAGACCGACGAACTCGGTCTTGAGCGCGAGGCCGGGGCCGGAGGTGATGGTGCAGGCGGTCTTGCCGGCGTAGGAGGCGCCGATCGCGAAGCCGATGGCGGCGATCTCGTCCTCTGCCTGGTGGAGGAAGCCACCAGCTTGGTCGAAGGTCCCGGCGAGGAAGTGCGAGGCGCTCGTGGCCGGCGTGATCGGGTACATGCTGACCAGGTCCATCCCGGCGGCCATGACCCCGAGGCCGATGGCCTGGTTGCCGTTCATGACGACCTGCGGCTCCGTCTGCTCGTGGCAAGGCACGATGAAGCGGTAGGGCACGTGCTCCAAGGCGAAGTCCCAGCCAGCGCGGACCAGGCGCTGGTTCGACTGGACGACCTGGGGCCCCTTTCGACCGAAGAGCATCGCCACCTCTCGGGTCGCGACGTCCAGATCGCGGCCGTAGATGTGGCAGAGCATGCCGAGCACGAACATGTTCTTGCCGACCCGTGCGCCCCCGGTCAGCTCCAAACAGGCTGCGTCGATGGACAGCTCGAGGACATCCAGGCCCATGCCCTTGAAGCGCTCGAGGGACTCCGCGTACTGCTCGCGGATGCTCTCGACGCGGTCGGTGGCCCACTTGTCCTCGAGCAGCAGGATCGTGCCCTCGCGGTAGGCCCGCTGGTCGATCCGGCTGAAGAGCACCTGCTCGTTGAAAGCGACGACGAGGTCCGCCTTGTCGCCCATGTTCGTCATCGGGCGGTCGCCGATCCGAATGCGGATGCCACTGGCTCCGGCGGGGGAGCGGGCGGGCGGCTTGATCTCCGCAGGGATGATCTCCACCGTCCAGACGCCGTTTCGCATCTTGGCGCTGATGGCTCCAAAGGCCTGGCCGGCCTTCTGGGCGCCCTCACCGGAGTCGCTGACGATCTCGATGATGTGTTGGTCGACGGTCTGAGCCACCGCCTGTTCGCGCACTGCTTCCATGACCTACCTCCGCGGCTGGACGCCGCTTCCTTGGTCGGTGTTGCCGAGACTGCCGACCTTGGTCAGCGTGGTCTCAAAGGCGGCGATCCCGGTCTCGTGGCCGCTCAACCGATACCTCTTTTTCGGCGCGCACGGTAACACGCTCAGGGCCGCCGAGCCGCCTCCGTGCTCAGTTCACCCCGCCAGGACCAAGGAGCCCTCGATCAGCAGCGTCCCAGATGGCGATGAAGCCTCAGCCCGAAGCCGTCCAACCGGCGGGTGTCCAGGGGCGATCCGTCCCCGTAGAGGAACAACAGGGGGATCTCCACTTCGTGCCGAAGCATGCTCTCGGCGACCAGGGCGGGCCCGCAGCCCCAGGGGCTGATGACCACGACGCCGTTGTGGACGCGGCCAACGGGCAGGCCCAGCAAGCCGGGGAGCCGCTCCTCTGCGAGGTACTCCGACAGGAGCCCCAGGGGCTCCACCAACACCCTCAGGCCGCGATCGTTGAGTCTCCGGACCAGCGAGTCGCTGGCGAAGTCGTCGACCCGCAAGTAGACGTCGCCCGACAGCAGCACGACCCGCAGATCGGACCGGGGCGCCTCCGCAGCCAGCTCGGCCACCTCGAAGGGACCGCCCGTCGAGGTCTCGGGCTCGATCTCATCCGCTTCGCTGAGGGCTGGGGCGCTGTCGTCGTCCCAGCTCACGTCCAGCTTGCGTCGCAGCAGGTGGTCGTCATCTTCCCGAGGCCAGAGCTCACGACCCAGGACCTGCCAGGGAACCGGCCCGTCAAAGGCCACGACCTCGCTGACGATGCGAGCGGACAGACCGTTGAGGGCCAGCGCAGTGCCTCCCTCCTGGTGGATGTGCGCCGTGTCGAAGTGGGCCACCACCCGGAGGGGCCGCTGCACAGCGCCGTCGAGTCGGGTGGCGGTGCGTCCCGCAGTGTCCAGCGGCACGGCCACGAGGTTCGCGAGCGGGGCGGCGAGGGCGGGTCAGGAGACTGCAGACACCTCCGAGCACCTGCCGTGGCAAGCCGTCCCCCTCGATTCCGAGCACGGCCTGAGGCAGCTGCGCCTCCTCCACCACCAGCTCCAGGCCCTCCGCCAGGGCGATGACCTGGCCGGGCTCGAGCACCACCGAGCTCTTGGCTCTTCCTTGCAGCGCGAATCGCCCCCGGAGGGCGAGCAGCTTCAGCTCTTGTCCGCGCAGGCTGACCATGGCGTGGGCCTCGGAGATCCGACCATCCAGCAGGGACAAGGCTGCTGACCACAGACGACCGATCAGGTCACCGTGTCCCAGCTCGACCGTTCGGCCGTCGGCCAGTGAGAATCTGGCAAAGGCACGCATGAACCGCACCTAGCACGACAGGCTAGCCGACCCCTTCCTAGCCGTGACCCTTCAGCCGTCTCACCGAGGCTGCCACTCGACGTAGCCAAGAGCGTGACATGATCCCCCGGCATGTGGCTCTTGCTGGCGCTGTCCTGTGACCTCGAACCGGACCCCCTCCCGACCGAGGAGGCGGCCCGCGACGCGGACGCCGGCATGGAGGAGGCCGCGACACCACCGATGGTGCAGCTGCTCTACGACTACGCGTTCCTGCCAGATGTCCAGTACCGCCAGCAGCGCGTGCGCATGTTGCTGTGGCTCGTCCACATGGAGCTCTCCGAATACCAGCTGCGCGTGCTCGCAGAGGCCTGGACCACCGCCGAGACCGAGCGGGGGCGCATCGACGAGGCACAGCGCGAGATCGTCGCCCAGTACGAGCCGGAGCTGGGGGCGGTCTACGACCAGGTCTGGGAGAGGCTGCGCTCGGGGGCTTCGATCGACGACCCGGAGCTCCTGGCCCTGGCCGAGCCGCTCACAGAGGCCCGAATCCACAAGGAGCAGGAGCGGGAGCTCCTGGCCCTGCGCTTCCAGGGCGTCGAGGCCGTCAACGCCGCCCAGAAGGACTTCCTGCGCTCGCTCTCGCCCCAGCAGGAGGCCAAGGTCGCGGACGCCAGCTTCTTCCTGCGCCACAAGCTGGATCCCTACGCGAACCCCGGGGACTTCAACGCGCTGATCGGGACCGTCTTCACCCCCGGCGACTACGCGACGCTGAAGCGCGGCTCCTTCGACCCCGAGACCGACCACCTCGACCTCGCAGGCCTGTGGTCCGATCCCGGCGACCCGGATCGCGAAAAAGGTGTCTTCCCCGACGTGCAGCGCGAGCTCGTGGTCTTCATGATCCTCCAGGAGCCGGCCCTGCCAGAGGCCATCGAGGCAGCGCTCAGCCGCTCGAGCCCGCCGGCTCCCTGAGCCCCGAAGCGAGGATCTCCCGCTGGGCCTGGAGACCGTGGCGGAGTCGCCACAGGTCCTGGAGCCGGGCCTTCTGGACCGCGACCGCCGCCGAGTGATCGCGCACCCCGGCGTCGATGACCTCGTGGAAGCGGGTGAGCTCCTCGACCAGCTGGCGGCGCAGACGCAGGCGCAGCATCGACTCGAGCTGAGGGCGCGCCGCGCGCAGCTGGGCCAGGCCCTCGTCCCGGGCCTCGACCACCGAGTCCTTCAGGCGCACGGCCGCCTTCTTTCGCAAGCTGTCCAAGGGCGTGATGAGCCGATCCACCGCGAGGAAGGCCCCAGATGCAAGGACCAGGGGCACGACCACAGGCGCGCCGATCAGCAGGCCCAGCCCCAAGGCGCCAAGGCCCGCGCCGACGCTGAAGGCCGTGCGGGGACCGCGGTCTTCGCCGACGAGCCCCTCGATGCCGACCCGGACCTCGGCCTGGTGCAGGCCCTCGACGTCCACCATGCCCAGGTCCCCAGCCCGAGCAGCTTCGACAAGCCGATAGCGCTCGACGAGCTCCCCGAGCGCCGCCGTCGCGAGGGTCGACCAGGCCTCCTCCAGCACCGCCTGGCCTGCGTTCAAGGCCCGCCCGGCGTGGATCTCCAGCGCCGTGGGCATGCTCTGTTCGAGGTCCTCGCCCAGGGCCGTCAGCGCACGCCTGGAGCCCACCTCTGCGATGCGGTCGTCCCAGCGCCCGTGCCAGCCGCCCAGCTCCCGGAGCCACACGGACTCCATCGCCTCCACAGCCCGGTCCACCGCCTCGTCAACGTCCACCTCGGCGAGGGTCTCCTCCAGGAAGGCGTCCGGATCCGGGATGCGCTGGGACTCGAGCTGTTCGGCCCGCAGGGAGTAGCGCGCCTCTGCCTGGTCGCAGGCGGCGTCGACCAGCTCGATGGCCTGCTCGGCAGCCCGCGCCGCCCGCCGCACCAGGATCAGGTCGCGGTCCCTCGCCAGCCGATCGACCAGCTCTCCCAGGTCCTCCGCGAAGCGACGCGCGAAGTAGGGCCGCGTGCCGTCGAGCACCGACTGGGCGGCCACGGCCCAGGCCACGACCTCGTCGGTCCCGAGCCCGACCTGCTCGGCGAAGCGCCGGACCCCCACCCGTCGGGCCTCCTCGACCTCTTCAGCGGGGTCGCCCCCCACATCCTCTGCGTTGTCCCAGGCGCGATCGACCTTCGTGAGCATCAGGTAGACCTCGGGCACCTGCTGTCGGACCCGCTCCAGGAAGTCCAGGGTGCTGCGGGGCAGCGCCTGCTGGAGATCCGACAACAGGATGCAGCCGTCCGCCTCCTTCTCGATCGCCGCCCAGGCCCGGGCCTGGTTCTCCTCGTGGTCCGTGTTCACGCCGGGGGTGTCCAGCAGCACCAGGTCCGCTGGGAGCACCTCGCTCGGCACCCACAGCTCCAGCTCGAGCACGCCGGCGGTCTTCAGATCCGTGAGCGCCGCGACCTCTTCGAGGCACGCGCCCTCCTCGACGCCTCCTTCTCGAATCGCGCGATAGCGCCTGGGTCCTCGACGGATCCGCGTGACCGTCCCGGTGCACTCCCGGATCGCCACCCCCAAGATGGCCTCTCCCATCACCGCGTTGAGGAAGGTGCTCTTGCCTGCCTTCTTCTCCCCTACCACCGCGACGACGAGCTCCTCTCGACGGAGCCGATCCCGCAGCTCCGAGACGAGGTCCTCGATCTCGTCTCCAGCCTCGCCGAAGCTCTCCCGGTGGCGCAACAGCGCCTGCAGCTGCAGGGCAGCAGAGCCGACTGCGTCGATGAGCTCGATCCGGGTTGCCACGAGACGAAATAAAAGCACGGCCCGCGCGGTATGTTCCGTCTTCGGGAGGTTCTGTGGATCCGCTCACTGGAAAGGTGGTCAAGGAAGTCGCCGCGAAGGTGGTCAAGGAAGTCGCCGCGAAGGAGCTCGTGGGCGAAGGCTTGAAGACCGCGACCCTGGCCGAAGCCGCCGAGCTTCCGGCGCTCGCCGAGGTCAGCGAGGCCGCCGGCTGGCCGATGGAAGGCCTGCGCAAGGCCGCCGACGCCACCGCCGCCGCCTTCGACGGCCTCGACGCGGTGCTGGGCATCCCGGAGATCGCCGAGGAGCACCTCGAGGAGCGCGAGCTCATGTCCACCGTCGGGGCCCCGCTGCGGGTCGGGCGGGTCGGCGAGCGGCTGGCAGCCAAGGCAACCGTCGAGCAGCTCGGCGGCTTCTGGGACGACATCTTCGGCCCGGACCTGTCGACCTGCGAGGTCTACGTCCACGACTGGGGCCCCGAGCAGTTCAACGGGATCGGCGACCCCCTCGACGCCGGCGAATGCTGGCGGAAGCAGAACGGGCCAGCCTCCTGCGCGGTGGTGAGCCAGGTCGGCATCATCGAGTACATGACCGGCGAGTGCCTCAGCGAGGACGCAGCCTGCCGCATCGCAGAGGACATGGGCTGGTTCGATCCCCACGGCGGCACGATGCCCGAGCACTGCGACAAGCTGCTCGAGTACCACGGCATCGACACCGACAAGCACTACAACAGCGACATCATGGAGATCGTCGAGGCGCTCGAAAACGGCGACCAGGTCCTCGTCGGGCTCAACGCCAACTACCTCTGGTACCCCATGCGCGACCCGGTCACCGGAGGGGTCGCGGTGCAGCCCGGAGGCGCAGGCCACGCGGTCTGGATCACCGGTGTCGACATGGACCCCCACGGCAACGTCACGGTGCTCATGAACGACAGCGGGCACGGCGCTGGTCGCTGCCAGGCGGTCTCCCTCGCCGACTTCGAGGCCGGCTGGGAGGAGTTCTCCAACTTCGTCGTGATCGCCAAGAACCCACAGGTGGCCTGATGGACATGCGTCGACTTCGTGAAGCCTCCGAGCGAGCCCGTGCCGGGCGACCCACCGCCGGCCCCCTGGCCACCTTCCTGGCCGGACTGCGCGCCCGCCCAGAGCTGGCCGGTGTCATCGGCGTCGAGTCCGCCGTGATGCTCCCGGTCCCCTCGGCAGATGACGGCTGGAGCCTCGTGAGCGTGGTCGGCCTGCGGCACGGCAAGGATGGCCCCTGGTCGCCCCCGCGCTTCCGCCTGCGCTGGTCCTGGCCGAATCCGGCCGAGGTCGCCATCGAGCGCCTCGATGCCAGCGGGCCCGTCGATCCACCGACCGGCTCGCCCAGTGAGCGCGTCCAGCTCCTTTCAGCGCTGGAACGACTGGTCACCACCGACCCGGCATCCGCTCCCGATCTCGGCCCCTTGCTCGAGCGGCTCGAGGCGACCTGGCCCGCCCAGTGGTGGGAGGCGCGCTAAGCTCGCCGACCCACGGAGGGTCCCATGAGCTTCGAGGACTACCTGGCCCTGCGGGCTCGGCTCCTGCACGCCCTCGACCAGCTGGCGGTCGCCTACACCAAGGCGGGCATCGAGGCCCGCTCGGCGAGCCTGCGCGAGATCCGGACCAGGCTCGAGGACGACACCTTCCGCCTGATGGTCGTCGGCGAGTTCAAGCGCGGCAAGTCGACCCTGGTCAACGCTCTGCTCGGAGACGCGATCCTGCCCGCCAAGGTCGCCCCCTGCACGGCGGTGATCACGGAGGTGCGCTTCGGCGAGGAGCCAGAGGCCGTGCTCTTCGGCACCGACGGCTCCAAGCGCGAGGTGCCCTTCGACCGCATCCGCGAGTTCGTCTGCATCGACGAAGACGACGAGGGGCCCTCCCCCTGGGCGAAGCTGGAGCTCTACTACCCCCTCGAGATCTGCCGTAACAACGTCGAGATCATCGACAGCCCCGGGCTCAACGAGCACCACACGCGGACCGAGGTGGCCCTGGACTACCTGCCCCGAGCCGACGCGCTGGTGATGGTGTTGTCCTGCGAGATGGCGCTGTCACAGTCGGAGCTCGGCTTCATCGATGACACGCTGGGAGGCCGAGACCTCTCCAACGTCTTCTTCCTGTGGAACCGCTACGACGCCGTGGCCGACTCGCCGGACGACCTCGACGACATCAAGCGGCGCTCCCGCCGCATGCTGGAACCCAAGCTCACGGCCAAGAACCGGATCTTCTTCGTCTCGGCCAAGGACGCCCTCGTCGGTCGACGCCGGGGCTCGCCGGAGCTCGTGGAGCGCTCGCTGATGCCGGTCTTCGAGGAGGTGCTCGAGCAGTTCCTCGCCGGGGAGCGAGGGCGGGTGAAGGTGCTTGGCCCGCTGCGCTCGGCGGAGAAGGCCGCTCGGGACTGCGCGCTCCAGATCCCGCGCATGGAGGCCCACCTCGCCGCGCCGCTGGAGGAGCTGGAGAAGAAGCAGGCGGCCCTGTCTCCTCGCATCTCCGAGCTGGAGAAGAAGCGCCTGCGGGTCGGACGCATGCTGGACCGGCGCGAGGCCGAGCTGGGAGACCTCGTAGACGGGCGGCTGCGGGGCTACATCAACGGGCTGGAGTCCAGGCTGCGCCAGTGCGTCCAGGACGCGCCCTCGTCCTGGTGGGAAGGCCTCGTCAACAAGAAGAAGGTCCACAAGAAGCACATCGAGGGGCTCTGCGAGTTCCTCGGCAAGGACTTCCGCGCCTGGCAGGACGACGAGCTCACGCCGCTGATCACGCGCCACGTCGAGGGGACCTACGAGGCCCTCGACGACGAGCTGCGCTTCTTCCTGAAGGACGTCGACGCCATCCGCGCGGATCTCCTGCCCGAGCTCGAGTTCGACGAAGACGTCGACGAGGCCTCACCGGTGGACCGGGTCCTGTCCACAGCTGGCGTCGCCATCCTCTACGGCATCGCCCCGGGGCTGATGATCGAGGGAGCCAGCGGCGGCATCAAGCAGGTCATGGAGGGCCTGGGCTACCAGGTCGCGTCCTTCGTCGGGGTCGTCATCATCGGCACCCTGCTGGGAGTCACCGCGCCTGTCCTGGCCCCCATCGTGCTCGTGGCCTCGGTCGGCATGGCGGTCCTGCGCGCGCTCTTCAAGACCCGCTCGGCGATGGAGAAGCTCCAGGACAAGGCCGTCGCCGATGTCATGGTCGCCATCCGCGACTCCATGCCGGTGATCGAGTCAAAGGCCGCCGATCGCATCTCCCTTACCCTCGGCGAGCTGAGCTCGGCCATCGACAACGGCATGCAGACGATGATCGACGAGGTCCAGGCAGAGGTCGCCACGATCCTCACGGAGAAGCGATCCGGAGAGGCCGCCGTGAAGAGGGGCCGCCAGCGCCTGCTGGAGGCCCGAGGCATCCTCGGCGAGATCAGCGAGACCCTCGACAGCGTGCGCGCCGCCGTCGACCGCTGATCAGCTCGGGAGCGCGTCGAGGTAGCCGGAGATGTCGCGACCGGACGCGGCGAGCACGATGGCGCCTGCGCGGAGTGCCACCCACTCCCAGGTGGCGTCGTCTCCGTCGACGAGGCCCAGGGCCGCGGCCTGGAGCACGAGCGGAGGGCCCTCTGCCGCGACGAAGGGGTCCTGCTCCAGCCTCACCCGCGCGGCGACGACCCTGGCCGCGGGCTCCAGGGGGAGCTCGCCCGCGAAAGCCCGGAAGCGCGAGCAGGCCTGCTCCCAGCGGCCCGGGCCAGAGGCCGACAGCTCACCCAGCACATCCTCCCAGCCATCGCCCAGGACCTGCGCTGCGGCCGCAGCCGCTGGCCAGGCGAGGCCACCCTCGGGCCGCGGTGCCCCGGTGCCCGCCGCGACGAGCACCGGCTCGACCAGCCTCAACACCCGCCCTGCCCGCTGGCCGACGACGCGACCGTGTCGATCCCTGGCCCAGGCGAGGCGCTCCTCCCAGGACCCGAAGCGCTGGGGGGCTTCGTCCGGGATCAGGAGCTTGCCCAGGGCGAAGTCGACGAGCTCGCCCTCCTGCTCACGCAGCGAAGCCAGCCACGCCCCGTCAGGCGGCGGTCCTCGACCATCCAACACAAACTGCCAGGTGCGCTCGAGGTCTCCGTAGCGGGGGGCCTCTCGCTTCAGCGGCTCCAGGATCTTCTGCGTCGGGACCGACGCATAGGCGCAGGAACGCACCGGACGGGTCATCGCCGGGGTCTTCACGATGGCCTCCCCGACCCCCAACAGGCCCAGGTCGTCCCAGCTGTCCTCGCTCAGGCCCAGGGTGCGGCCCATCTCGGCGATCTCCTCGCCGTCCTCGAGCCGCATCACTATCTTCGTGTTCGTGTTCTTGATGACCCCGCGAGCCAGCATCGCTGGACTCTGATCCACCACCATCACGCCGATCCCCAGGCTGCGGCCCTCCTGCAGCAGTCGCACACAGTTTCGCAAGAGTGTACGTCCACCCTGGGCTTCCGCCGCGGCCCCGCGGCCCTCGTTCTCGCGACCGAGCACGTTGTGGGCCTCTTCGATGACGATCAGCCAGCGGGGTCGAGAGCGGTCTCCCTGCCTGGCAGTCTGTGATGCACGAATGCGCTCGATCAACAACGACGTGATGAACGCAGGGAGGTTCAGCTCGCTCGCCGGGAGTTCCTCGAACTCGATGATCGTGTCACCAGGGAAGACCTCGTCGATCGACCGCTCCCCGCCGTGGCTGAAGAGGTCCTGGAAGGTGGCGTCGAGGAAGATCCGCGCCCGCCCTTCGAGGGCCCCGCGGTAGTTGGCACCTACCTCAGGTCCATAAGAGAGGTCGTCGGCGACCAGCTGCACTCCCCGAGCGAAGTCGAGCACTCCGGGCACCTGCGAGGCTCCCTCGCCGATGAACGAGCCGGTCTCGATGTCCCACCCGAAGTCCTGGTAGCAGCGCTCCACGGCCTGACGCATGTAGGGACCGATGAGCGCCTCGGTCGGCAGCAGCTCGGCGAGACTGTCCGACAACACCGCGATGTGGCGCTTCAGCGAGGTCCCGGGCTCGAAGAAGAGGGGGTTGATCCTCAACGGATTCGTGGTGGCGTCACCGATGGTGTAGACCCTCGGCGGGCGACCTCGGATGCGGCTGAAGGCCCCGGCATAGGTGCGCTTGGCGGTCTCGAGCACGACCACCCGGAGCTCCGGCCCGAAGTCTCGGAGGCCCTCGAGGATCTTCAACACCCGGCTGGTCTTTCCGCAGCCCGTGGTGCCAGCGACGAGCACGTGGCGGAAGAGCTCACGCTCCGTGATCTCCACGTCGCTGCGGGTGTCGTCCCAGCTGCCGAAGCCGAAGGGGCCGATGCGCACACGCCGCCCCTCCGAGGGTGGCGGCGACGGGTTGCGACCGAGGAAGACACCGCGCTTCATGCGCAGGCCCGGCAGCTCGGCCTCCGGCAGGAGCAGGAAGCGCGCCGCCCGCTCACAGCTCAGGACCGGGAGCGCCGGATCGAGCCGGCCCAGGATGGGGGTGTTGCTCCTCAACAGCTCCTCTGTCGCGCCCTCCAGCGGCACGGAGACCAGCGGCCGGTCCTTGGTCTGGGAGCCCGCCAGGACGCCCTTCACGATGTCGCCGATGAGCGCGGCGTCGGAGCCGTCGGCGAGCACCACCGCCCCGGCTCGGAAGGCCCCTGTTCCGCGGGCCTCGTAGAGGCTCTTGAGGCTGCGATCGAGGCTGGAGTCGATCAGACCGAGCAGGCTGTCGAGGCGCTCCACCGTGCGGGTCTCTCCGTCGGTGCGGCTCGAGCCCGCCGTCGAGCTGGAGCTCTGGGTCCTCGTCTCGCTGAGCTGGCCCGGGTTGTCCTCCCACTGTGCCTGGGTCAGGTCACGCCGCCGGTGGCCGCGCCCGAGGTGCTTCACGAAGCGCCACGCCGTGCGGAGCAGGGGATCCTTCTCCCGCTGGGACTGTGCTGCGGCGAGGGAGTCGCTGGACTGGCTGCTCTCGTTCTCGCCGGTGGTCACCGAGCGAGCCTCCTGCACAGAGGCCTCCGCGTGGACGGCGTCGCGCAGCGCGGCGAGCCGAGAGAGCTCCGCCGCGAAGTCGTCGTCCGTGACCCGGCCCACCACGAACATCAGGCGCAAGCGACGCACGTGGAGGCAGCTCTCGACGACGTCGTTGAGGGACTGGAAGGCCCGGGCGTCCGGCGCGCGGTCCTTGCGGATGCGCTCGTCGTCGAGGTCCTTTGGGGTCGGCACGCCCGAGACGAAGGCGCCGCGGGTGCCCTCCGGGGACTGGAGCAGCGACCAGCACTCGGCGGGCCGCAGCAACTGCAGCTGCGAGGAGGGGAAGGCCTGGCGCTGGAGCTGGCCGACGATGCCTCGGAAGCGGGAGCGTCTCGTCTCGAGGGACTCGCGCTCGGGCAGCACGCTCTGGTTGAAGCGCAGCATGAGCGTGACCGCGACGCGCGGCGCGACGTGGAGCTCGGGCCGGTCGGTCTCGACGATCCAGACGAGCTCCTCGCCCGGGCGCAACATCGGCAGCACGTTCTCCCAGTCGTGCACGCGGGGGACGAGGTCATGGTGGCCGAGCAGCTGGACTCGGACGGCGCACGCGTCGAGCAGGCCGGGGTGGACATCCAGGGGCGCGTGCCCCGGATCGAGCCGCAGCCGCATCCCCGGGACCCCCAGACCGAGTTGGAGGCGGAGCTCGGCGAGCTCGGGATTCAAGACAGCTCCTTCATCGAGATGCGGACCTCGAGATCAGCGCGAACATCTGCCGGAAGGGCGCTCCCGATGCGTTCCAGCGCGGCGACCTCCAGGGCCTCGCGAGAGGGGGCGGAGAGATCGCACAGCACCGATCCGAGCCAGGGGAGGCGAGGACAGTGGACCCCCGCGATCCGCAGCCCGCGAACATCCACGGCGACCTCCAGGGGCGGTGGCCCGTCTCGGTCGATGACGGCGAGACGGACCCGGCGCGCTCGCGTCGCAGGCACGACAGCGGCGACGGGCTGGTCCAGCGCGGCCCCGGCGCGTGTGCGCCAGCCCTCCTCCCAGTCCAGGTGCTCATCGAAGGCCAGGTCCGCCGGCTCCACGACCGTGGCCAGATCAGCGGCGAAGCGCCTCGCCCTGGCGAGGAGGTCCGCTCGTTCATCGAGTCCGTCCAGCTCCAGCACGACAAGGACTCCCCGCCCGGGGGCGCGCCGGAAGACAGCGCGGAGCATCTCCCGCTCGCGCCGAGACAGGAGCTGCCTCGCCGTGACGACGCCAACCACCCAGGTCGCCCGCACGAAGGCCCCGGCTCGTGCCTGGACCCAAGCGCCCGCGTCCCGACCGGGCGGGTCGGGCAGGAGGAGCTCCAGGTGCTCCGGCACGGCGGCGACGATCGAGGAGCGGTCGCGGTGTTCGTCGGCGACCACCACGACCAGCGGTGCTGATCCGGGCTCCTCGGTCGCGAGCTGGGACAGCCCCACCGCCAGGGCTCCCTCCTGTGCGGCGGCGAGCGTCCGCAAGGACTCCCGGACTTCGACGAGCTCCCTCATGCCCCCACCCTACGACACCGAGAGCGCCTCCCAGATCCCCACGAGGCGTTCGCGCCGGTTGCCCTCGCGTAGGACCTGGGCCAGGGCGTACCCCACGACCAGGCTGCGGCGAACCGGCGAGCCACCGACCAGGCGGAGGTGGCCGACGAGCGCGTCCCGGGTGGCCCGCCTGGACCGACGATCGACGCTGGCGCCGCCGAGGTGCCGGCAGATCGCGTCGGGCACGAGCACGACCCGACCGTCGACTCGCTGGGCGAGGTCCACGTCCTCCATGCCGTGGGGGAAGCCCTCGTCGAAGCGCAAGCTGGAGCGCATCAACAAGCAAGCGCCGGAGAGCGCGTCGACCGGGGTGACCTCGGTCGGGACGACGCTCCGCTGCCGGAGACGTCCGGACCTGGGATCGAAGTCGATGCCCGCTGACTCCACGCCCTCCTCGCCGACCAGGATCGGTCCGGCGAGGGCGACGTCCTCGTCGAAGGCCGCCAGGAGCGCCTCCACGCAGCCCGGCTCGGGAGCCGCGTCGTCGTTGAGCAGCAGCACCCTGTCGATCCCCCTCCGCTCTGCCTCCGCGAGGCCAGCGTTCGCTGCTCTTGCGAAGCCGCCGCCGCCCTCGAGGCGAAGGACCGGCGCGTCGAGGTGCACACCCTCGACCGAGTCGTCGACCACCAGGAGCTCGAGCCCTTCCACGGCGGCCATGGCCTCGACGAGGAGGTCGCGACGGACGAAGTAGGGGATGACGACGATCACATCGGGCTCGCTCACTCCCCTGGAGGATGCCCCCTGGTCAGCTCGACGACCAGCCCGCTCATGTCCTTGCCGGCATAGAGCGGGTTGCAGGAGCAGTCCCCGAGGGGATCCTCCTTGCTCGGGCGGTTGTTCTCGTCCTGATCCGCGTAGGCCGACAGCCAGACGGTCGTGCCCTTCTCGATCTGCATCTCGAAGGGACCGGGTTCCGCCAGACGCGCGCGGCCCACGATGTCCGGCCGCTTGCCTCTCTGCTGGCTGTTGTCGCCGTCGAAGACGTCGATCGTGATCGCGCCACGCACGTAGTCATCGACCTTCACCGTCCCGGTGATCGTCACCGTCTCGACGCCGGGGGGAGGCGGGATGGTCCCGTCGCCAGCGGCTCCACCACCGGGCGCCCCACCTGGAGGCGGCACGCTCGGATCCCCGGGAGCGGGCTCCTCCGGGATACCGGCGCCCGGCGAGCCCTGACCCGGCTCACCCGGCTGGACCTCGCCGGGCTGACCAGGGGTCGGGGCACTGGGGGGCTGCGCGCCGGGCGCGCCCTGGCTCGATCCGTTGGAGCTCGCCGCCTCCTCCCTGGCGGCCTCCAGCACCGGGTCCTCGCCACAAGCGACCAGCGCCAGCAACAGCAGCAGTGGGGCTTTCGAGATCGTCTTCATGTGGGTAGAGTCGCTTGCTCCCAGGAGGGATCTGGCCTCGTGACTACAGTCCGGAATGTCGTGCGGGTGGCCATGTCGCCACCGATCCTCCTGATGGTGGCCAAAGTCTACATCCCGGTGCTGTTCCCGCTCACCTTCCTGATCGCTCTGACCTCCTTGAAGCTGGACGGGTTCCTGAGCTCGTTGACCGGCGCGACCTGGATCGGCGACGGCTTCCTCCCCGCCGCGCCGACCAACTACGTGATCGCCGGCTGCACCTTCGTCGCCGGGGTGATCGCCTGGCTGATGACCTACGAGCAGCTCGTCAACAAGGGTGAGGGCTCGCCCAGCCCCACCGCTGGTCGCACGCGCAAGCTGGTGGTGAGCGGGATCTACGCCTACTGCCGCAACCCGAGCATCTGGGGGAAGCTCATCGGGGTGCTGGCCGTCGGCTTCCTCCTCAACAGCATCTCCTTCTGCTTCGTCCTCATCCCTGCGCTGCTCGCCGTGTCGCTCACCGAGAAGGTCTGGAGGCAGGAACCGCAACTGGTCGAGGTCTTTGGAGAGGACTACCTCGAATACCAGAAGCAGGTCCCATTGTTCGTGCCTTGGGGACTCGTCTTCCCAAGCCGCAAGTTCCAGGGCTTCTCGGACTAAACTCCTGGAGCTCTTGCCCCCTCCTGGGAGTCACGTTGGACATCACCCTCATCAACCCGCCCGAGCAGCTTCGCGTCTGGGCCGGCATCCCGAAGGCCATGGCCCATGGCGTGTACTGCTTTCCCCCGCTGGGGTTGCAGTACATCCAAGCCTCGGTAGAGGCCCGCACTCCCTTCAAGGCCGAGATCTACGATCCGGTCGTCGATGACCTCGACTACCCGGACGTCGAAGCAGAGCTGAAGCGCTATCCGCTCGACCTGGTCGGCATCTCCGCCTTCACCCACTGCCTGCCCGACGTGCAGCAGACCATCAACCTGGTCCGCAAGCTGAACCCGAACGCCACGATCGTGCTCGGCGGCCCCCACTGCAACATGTTCCCCGAGTACGCGATCGAGCTCGACGGCGTGGACGCGACCGTCAACGGCGACGGCGAGGACGCCTTCGTCGAGATGGTCGAGGCCTACAACGAGGGCCGCTCCTTCGAGGGTATCGAGGGTGTCTGGTCCAAGGGCAAGGACGGAGCGGTCGCCAAGAACGCGGAGCGCAAGTCCGCCAAGCGCCTCGACGCCTACCCGTGGCCTGATCGGAGCCGAATCCGCTACCAGGACTACTACCTGCCGGGCACGAAGACCCCCCTGTGCACCACGGCGATCACGAGCCGGGGCTGTCCCCACAGCTGCCCCTTCTGCCTCACCTACAAGAAGCAGTACCGCGTCCGCGACATCGACAACATCCTCGACGAGATGGAGCACTGCCTCTCCCTCGGCATCACCGAGTGCAACTTCATCGACGACCTCTTCACGCCCAACAGCCAGTGGGTCCTGAAGTTCTGCGACGAGATCGAGCGCCGCGGTCTCGACTTCAAGTGGGGCTACAAGACGACGATCGCCGGCACCACCCGGGAGCAGCTCCGCCGCTGCGGCGAGACCGGCTGCACGAAGATCCACTTCGGCGTCGAGTCCGCCAACAACGAGGGCCTCGACGCCTGGGGCAAGCACTGCGACACCGACGACGTCCACCGCGTCTTCAAGTGGTGCCGCGAGGAGGGTGTCCGCAGCATCGCCTACATCATGCTCGCAGGCCCCCACGAAGAGACGCTGGACCAGGCCATCCAGAACGTCGACGAGATGCTGAAGCTGGACGCGGACTACGCGGTCTTCGCGGTCTTCTCGCCCTACCCCGGCACCGACTCCTTCGAGGAGGGCGCCAAGAAGGGGCTCTACGCCGCGGACTGCTGGGACCAGCTGATGCGCGACCCGCTCTGCGGGGTCGAGGTCCCGGCGTGCTGGGAGGAGCACCTCTCCAAGGCGGAGATCCTGGACTTGCTCAAGATCGCCCACCGCAAGTTCTACTTCCGCCCACGCTTCATGGCGCGGACCGCGCTCAGCCTCGCCTCGGTCGAGGAGTTCAAGCGTCTGAGCGGCGGAGCGCTCAGCATCGTGAAGCTGGAGCTGCTCAACGCTCGCAGCCGCACAGCACCGGTCTGAAAAAAATCCGAATGCTCGCCCGACTGTCCCGTACGTATCGGTGGCGGTCGGGCGGTCGCTCGTTGGGAGCGACAGGGAGGACGGGCCCTGACATCCCGCCCACCGCCGTCTCCTCTCGAGGGCGCGTCCTCCTCATGGTGGGCGCGCTCCTCCTCTGTGGATCCGGACCCACCGAAGACCAGAAGGTGGCCGCGGCCGAGAAGCAGGCTCGCCGCGTCCTCGAGCACGCTGCCCACATCCACGGACTCATCGACGCGACCGAGGAAGAGGGACGCCCGCTGAGGCTCGGCGAGATCCGGAGCACCCAGATCGAGCTCCACCAAGCAGTGATTCGCCTCGAGGCCGCGCTCACGAACCTCGAAGACTCAGGCCCCGAACTCGAGTAGGGCCTCGTCGACTTGTTCGCGGCGAGGATCCCGGTGCCCGCTGGCCCGGAAGAGCTGGGCCGAGGCGCGGAAGAAGCGCACGGCGTCCGTCGTCCGTCCCAGCTGAAGCGACACCGCCGCGAGATCGGCGCTCGCCATGGCCGCTCCGGCGAGGTCCCCGGTCCGCTTGAACTGGCGCACGGACTTTTGGAAGAGCGAGGCAGCGCCTGCAAGATCGCCGCCGCCCCGGAGCACCTCCGCGTGCGCCGAGTCGCAGCGTCCGGCGATGACTTGATCCTGGACGGTCTGGGCGCGCTCGCTGGCCTCTGAGAAGGCCTCGACGGCGCGTTCCGTGTCTCCCTTCCGGGCGTGGAAGGAGCCCCTGGACTCCAAGACGAGGGCCAACAGCCTGGTGTCCCCTACCCCACGCGCGAGCAGCTCGGCCTCGTCGAGCCGAGGTTCGGCATCGGCGTCCCGATCCTCCGCGAGGTCCAGCTCCGCGCCGAGAGCGAGGGCGTGGGCGAGCCGGCGATCGAGGCCGAGTCGCCGGGCGAGCGCCTCTGCCCCCGATGCGTGATGCCGCGCGGCGTCCGCGTCCCCTTCGAGCCGGCACAGCTCCGCCCGCAACAGGCCCCCGTCGACGCGCCTCCAGTCGTCGCTGGCCACCCGAAGCTCGGTGAGGATGGCGTCGTGTTTGGCGAGGAGGCAGTCCGCGCTCTCCACGTCCTGACCGGCGAGGGCTCGGTCGATGGCCTGCTGGAGCTGTGCGAGAGAGCCAGTGTGCCGACCCGCCGCGTAGAGGTGGCGCGCGATGCGGATCGGGTCGGCCTGCCGCTCCTTCAGCATCTCGGCGCAGGTCCGGTTGTGGACCTTCCAACGCCCCGATGTCCTGGCGCCGTCGAGCAGGTGGTTGCGGAGCATCGCGTGGACCAGGGACCAGCCGCGCTCGGGCCCGCTCTCCCCGCAGCGCGCAAGCCGGAGGCGGATCAGGGTGTCGACGAGGTCCGGTGTGGGGATCGCCCACGCGCGCTCGCAGGCGGCGGACCACTCGACAGGAACGACCTCCTGTCCGAGCACCGCCGCGATCTCGAGGGCGCGGGTGTCGTCGGCTGGACGGAAGGCGAGAGCGGAGATCAGGCGCTGGGCCCACATCCGCTGGAGATCCTCTGGCATCTCGAGGGGAGAGTCCTCCCGGATGCGGAAGCCGAGCTCGCCGACCTCGAGCAGGTCACGGTGGACCCAGTCGGCCACCAACTGCACCGCGAAGAGTGGGTTGCCGCCGGAGCGCTCGGCGACCTCGTCGATCAGGGGTCCCTCCATGCCGAGCAGCCCGCGGACGAGCTCCTCTCGGTCGTCCGAATCCAGCGGTGGAACACGTAGCTGGAGCACCTTCTCCGCGAAGCGCTTGCCCAGGCGTTCCAACGCGGCTCGCGCCCGGGGGGCTTCGTCGAGGGCTTCGTCCTGGACGGTGAGCAGGACGAGCACGGGGTAGGCCGGCTGTTCTTCGAGGAGCTGCTCGACCATGGACAGCGCAGGACCGCCCCACTGGACGTCGTCGAGCCAGCAGACGACCGGCCGCTCGCGGGTCAGGCGCTCCAGGACCCGGAGCACCACGGCTCGGCGCTGTCGTGGGCTGCCGAAGCGCACGGTGCGCGCCAGCGGTCCCCTCGAGACCAGAGAGGTCAGGGCGTCGATCTCGTAGGGATCCGCTGGCCCGAAGAGCCGCAGCCACTCGACGATCCGATCGCGAAGCTGCTCGGGCAGGTCCTCGAGCCCGAGGCACTTCATCGTCCGGGCCAGCATGGGCCCGAGACCATCCTGGGGCCCTGAGTCCGCACCGTGAGAGGCCTGGACGACTGTGGCCTCGCCCCGTTCGTGGGCACGCCGCCCCAGCCACTCGCACAGGCGGCTCTTCCCGGTTCCAGCCGGCCCCGAGAGCACGACCACCTGGACTCCGGCCTCGACGGTCCGGCCCAGGGCCTCCCACAGGGCTGCTCGCTGGCGGCCCCTGTCGACGAGGGGGATCGTGCGCAGGCCGTAGAGCCCAAGGCCCGCGCCGACCATCGCCGCGCGACCATCGTAGGTCAGCTGGCGGGACGGTGGCGCATGCCGGCGGCCATCGAGAGCGCGGAGGGCCTCTGCGGCATCGGCGGCGCGCTGGAACCGGTCCCGCCGGTCCTTCGCCATCATCGTCTCGAGCCAGCCCTGCAGCCCGGCAGGCGCGGCGAAGCAAGGGAAGAGCTTGGGGATTGCCTTGGTCAGGTGGGCCTGGCGCATCTGCTTGATGGTGGAGGCGACGTAGGGCCCGCGGCCGGTGAGGATGCGGAAGACGAGGCAGCCCAGCGCGTAGAGATCGGTCCAGGGGCCCTGGTCGCGGACACTGCTCTTCCACTGCTCGGGGGCCATGTAGTGGGGCGTGCCGAGGAGGCGCCAGATGTCTCTCTCGGGCTCCGCGTGCACCGCCAGGCCGAAGTCCGCGAGCTTCAGCCCGGGGCGCAGGTCGTCGTCCGTGCAGAACAGGATGTTCGCCGGCTTGAGGTCCCGGTGCACCACCCCGCCGGCGTGGGCATGGGCCAGCGCATCCAGGAGGGTGAGCAAGGTCCCCCTCAGCATCGGCCACTTCCGGGGGCGCTCCACGTCGTCCAGCGTGCCCCCGCTGGCCCACTCCATCACCAGGAAGGGGCTGCCGCTGGCGATCTGGCCCTCCATGTCGAGCTCCAGCTGCAGCGGGATCACGCCGTGCTCGTAGACGGTGACGATGTTCGGATGGGACAGCTGCGCGACGGCGCGGACCTCGTTCTTGAAGCTCAGGAGCGCCCGCTCGTTCATGGTCAGCTCGGGCTTGAGCACCTTGATCGCGACAGCGAGCCGACTGGACGCGTGGCGGCCGAACCACACGTCCCCGTTTGCACCAGTCCCGACCTTCTTCTCGAGCTGGAAAGGCCCGAGTGTGTAGCCGCTCAACCCGCTCTCCAAGGTTGTCGAAGACTATCAAGGCAGGCGCATGGACACTCGTTCCGAGCGCCGATCGTCGCTGGTGTGAGCCACTCGGATCCCAGTGGTGGGAGCCCATCGGAGGCTCACGATGACCTGCATCTCCTGCCACGACTCAATCGCCGACGGCACGGGCACCTACACCGGAAACGGACTCGCCTGCGACGACTGTTGCGACGAGGCCTTCCACGAGGGCACGAGCCTGGAGGCGCCCGTCCTGCTCGATCAGGGCTCGGCGATCGCCGGCTTCGCGGCTGGTTTCCTGGCACAGGCCGCGATCGATCCGAACATCCTCTTCCTGCACGGCGCGGAGCGTGACAACGGCAGCATCGGCTGCTCGCTCAGCCCTCGGCCGCCCTCTCCGCTGCCCTTCTCGAAGGACAGGCCAAGCGGTTCCGTTACGCGTCCTGCGAAGTCTCTTTGGACGCCCGCCACTTCCGCCACCCCTCGATGGCTTCCTCCATCGAGATCGGCCTTGGCGTCGCGTACCGCAGGCTCCCGTCCGGCTCGTGGAGACGGGCAGTTGAACGTCCGCTGTAGTGACGAAGATGCTGTCTGCCTGGCCCGCGTGGAGCACGAGCTGGCTGTCCCCTTCGAGCGCTCCGGCGACACCGTCGGTGTACTCGACGCGACCGATCACCCCTCCGCCGGCGTCCCACTCGGTCCAGACTCCGTGTGGGATCCCACCCTTCTTCATGGTCCCCTGCACCGCTGGGGTGCCGTCCTGTTGTGACCAGGTGCGCTGGATCAAGCCATCCGCCAGGAGCTCGTACTCCAGGTGCCCCAGCGGACTCCAGGACTTCAGCCTGGTGGCCTCGCCGTGCTCGTAGGTGGCGTCCGACGCCACCTGGCCGTTGGCCCACCAGCTCGAATAGGGGCCATGACGCCCTCCCAACCCGAGCTCGTCTGGCACCAGACCTCGGCCCCTGGCTCGTAGGCGAAAGCGTCGGCACTGGGCTCCCCCTCGAAGGCCGCCCCGGCGATGGTGGCCCCCTCGGGACAGGGCTTGCGCTTGTCCCACCAGGGTTTCTCCGAAGCACAGGCCATCACGATCACACCCATCCCCATGAGCCCTGGGTAGCATGGGAGCATGGCAAGCAGCGAACGCAGCGCGAGGCTCCCGCTCGAACCCGCCGCGAAGGCGCTGTCGTGATCGCGCTGTTGGCTTGCGCCGCCTCCGTCCCCTCCGCCGAGGACTCCCGGCCCGAGCCCAACGTGCTCCCAGACGGCCCGGGCTCCGAGTACGGCGGCGACTCCGACGATCTCTTCGACCCCCAGACCATCCACCGCTTCGTCGTGACCACCGAGAGCGACGACTGGGAGGGGATCGTCGAGCACCCGGAGAAGGAGGAGTACATCCGAGCCACCGTCGAGCTCGGCGACGTGCGCGTCGAGGACGTCGGAGTGCGCTTCAAGGGCAGCTGGGGGAGCCTCTTCTGGTGCGCCGACGGCACGATGGACTGCGACAAGCTCAACCTGAAGTTCGACTTCCACGAGTACGACGAAGAGCAGCGCTTCTACGAGCTGAAGAAGCTGAACTTCCACGCCATGGAAGTCGACGACTCCAACATGCGCGAGCACCTCGCCTACAAGGTCTGGCGGGACGCCGGGGTCCCCGCGTCACGCACGGGCTGGGCGACCCTGGAGGTCAACGGCGAGGATCTCGGGCTCTTCCTCCTCGTCGAGCAGGTCGACGGGCGCTTCACCCGCCACCGCTGGGGGAGCGAGGGCGAGGGCGACCTCTACAAGGAGGTCTGGCTCACGGAGACCTCGGTCGAGGCCTGGCGCGCGGGCCTCGAGAGCAACCGCGAAGAGAGCCCCACCCCGGAGCGCATGGTCGAGATGGCCGAGGCGCTGTCCGCTACGACCGACGAGGACTTCGTCGCCGTGCTCTCGGAGTGGATGGATCCCGCGGCGCTCACCCGCTTCCTGGCGGCCCTGGAGCTCACCGGCAGCTTCGACAGCATCACCGCCTTCTACTGCGCCTGGGGGGCTTGCAACAACCACAACTACTTCTGGTACGACAAGGGCGACGAGATCGTGCTCATCCCGTGGGACATGGACCGCAGCTTCGCCGTACCGGTGCCGCTCTTCGACACCCACGGCCTGTCGAACTGGCACGAGGAGAGCGACTGCGAGCGCATCGACGTCTTCGGCATCCAGGCGCTCCCGCCGAGCTGTGATCCCTTCTTCGAGCTGGCCCGCGCCACCACGCTGGTCGAGGACTACCAGGCGGATCTGGATGACATCCACGCAGGCGCCGCCTCGCTGGAGTCACTGGAGACCGAGATCGACCGACTCGAGGTCTTCCTCGCCGAGGCCGTCGCAGACGATCCAGTCGGTCCCACACAAGCCGAGTGGCGGGCGGGCGTCGACGACCTGCGAGGCGACATCGCCGATCTGACTGGTCGTTACTGATCCCGACGACGACGCAACGCCACCAACAGGGACACCAGCATCGCCGCCGCCGCTCCCGGTCCTGGGCGGCGTCCGAGCGGTCAGGTGATCAGCTGCAGCACGATGTAGACGAGCGGCCAGAAGAGGACCTGCACGACGAAGCCCCAGATGACGCCCTGGAAGGTGCGCTCCACCCGGCGGGCATGACAGCCCTCGCAGAGCAGCCCACCGGCCGAGTGGGTGCCCTCACCTTGGGGGATCTCAGTGCTGCAGCGCCGACAGGTCTCCGCCGGATCAGATCGTGATGATCGTGTCCATGTTGGACCAGCGCCGCCAGAGCGTGTGGGTCAGCTCACCCTCGACGGCCATCCTCGCGCAGGTCTGACCCATCTTCACGAAGTTGGCCGCGTGCGCCATCTGGATGAGCGGCCAGGGGTGCTTCCTCAGGAACGAGGACTTGGAGAGCCCGCGCAGAAGCGACTTGGGGATCCACGGCTTGGACTGCATCTGGATGAGCGAGATCCAGAAGGTGTCCTCGACCGGTCGCGGATAGGCCAGGTTCACCCTGTGCTGGTAGAAGACGCGGGTGTTCTTCCCCTCGACGTCGTACTCGGTGATGATGCCGCTGGCGAGGAGCTTGTTGACCAGTTCGGAGCCCGGGAAGATCGTCATCGAGAAGAGGTAGAGGTCGTAGGGGGCCGGGAAGGTCTCCACCATGTTGAAGAGCGACTCCTTGTCGCCCTCGGTCGAGACGGGGTCGTCGAAGATGAGCTGGAAGTGTCCCTTGATCCCGAGCTTGTGGAAGAGCGCGGCGATCTCCTCGACGGTCTGGTTCTTGACGCGCCGGTCATAGAGGTGGCCGGTGACGCGCTCGCTGGACTGGATGCCCATGTAGACGCTGACGAGCCCGGCGTCCCGGAGCATCGTCATGCGCTCCTCCGAGACCAGCTTGGGCTCGATGAAGACCTCGAAGGGGAGCCCGACCTCGCGCGGGAAGAGCTCGCAGAAGTCCTCGAGCCACCCCTTCTGGAAGTTGAAGACCTCGTCGTCGAAGCGGATGCGCTTGAAGTCCCAGTGCTTTCGGGCCTGCTTGATCTCGTCGATCATCGACCGCGGGGTCCTCACCCGGAACCACTTCTGGCCCGGGTAGACATCTTTCTTGTAGGTGGAGTTGTAGCAGTAGCTGCACTTGTAGATGCAGCCCCGGCTCCCCATCATCTGGAAGACCGGGTCGCCGTGCATCGGGTCGCCCTGCGAGAACTCCTTCCCGTAGATCAGGTACTTGTGCTCGTGGCTCGTGTAGTCCCGGTACTGGAGCGTATCGAGGTCCCCCACCAGCGGACGCAGCCCGTTTTCCTTCACGCTCCCATCGGCCATCCGGAAGTCGACGTTCTCCGTGGCCAGGGCGTCCTCGTCGTCCCGGAGCCGGTCGCAGAGGTCGGTCAGCGCCAGCTCGCCCTCGCCCTTGAGCACCATGTCCGCGTGCTCGATGCACTCCTCGGGCACCAGCGTCGGGTGCATGCCGCCCCAGAGCACGGCGCAGTCCGTGTGCTCGTTGATGTGCTCCGTCAGCATCACGCTGACCTGGTAGTAGGCAGAGGCCCGGATGCTGATGCAGAGGAGCTCGATTCGCTCCTGTCGGATCAGCTTGACGAGGTTCTCCAGCTCGAGATCGCTGGGCGGCTGGATGTGGTTGCTGATCCAGTCCTTGAAGTAGATCTCGGTGGTGGTGTAGCCGGCCTCTCGGAGATGGGCCGCGATGACGCGGATCGCGTTGTTCTCGACGTCCCAGGTCGACAGGAGCCCGACGCGGGGGCCGCGGCCCCTGGTCGCGTCGACGAGACGTTGGAGTCGAGGGGTCATGCGAGCACTCCTGAGGCCACGAGGCACTAGGCCTGGGTATCCGGCAGGTTGCGGCGAGGCCGGCCTATTATGCCGCTCGTTGGAGGCCGCGTGATCGCCTGGAGCCTGGCAGTACTGCTGAGCACAGCCTCGGCCGAGGTGCCAGAGGCCGACTGGGCGCCGCTGGTGAGCGAGGAGGTCCTGCTCGTCAACCCCGCCGGGAAGCAGATCCAGGGGGTGTTGCTCTCGGCCGAGGGGGAGTCGATCGTCATCCGGCGGCTCTCGGACGAAAGGGAGTTCACCATCCCCAAGTCCGAGGTCGAGACGGTCGGTCTGCTCCACCCGCCGACAGAGGCCCGGATCGACGTCGAGCAGCCGCTCGGGGCCCTCAAGGACACCACGACAGAGGTCGTGGACTCGGCCAAGGACTCCACCACAGAGGCGGTCCGCGAGACCCTCGGGGTGGAAGAGAAGACCGACGAGCCGGAGGTGGTGGTTCTCGACGAGGAGGCCCCGGTCCTCGACCGGCCCGTGCTCGGGGACGGCAAGACCTACGCAGAGGGCCTGCGCGCCGGACGGCTCGACGCCCAGACACAGAAGATCGTCCAGCCCTTCCTCATCAGCGGTGGGGTCACCTGCTGCGCGACCGCTGGACCCTGCCTGCTGAGCCCCGTCTTCGGCGGCTGCTTGGGGCTCGCGGCGGGCGCTGCCGGACCGGTCTACTTCGCAGGGGTGCGCCCCTACACCATCAAGGCGGACCTCAACAAGAAGGTCGCCGACGAGCCCACCGAGTTCGCCGCCGGCTACGTGCGGGGCTACACGGACGAGGTCCAGAGGCGGGAGACGCTGATGGCCGCTGCCGGAGCCGGGACCGGCTTCCTCGTCGGTGCTGGCATCGGGTTGGTTGGCTTCGTGGTCGTCTCCGGCCTGTGAACGCAAGAGCCCGGCGGCCCACGCCTATCGGGTAGGACAGGAGGAGAGAATCGTGGACACCGTCTTCGACGGACCCGTCGTCATCGTCGGCGGAGGCATCGCCGGGCTCGTCAGCGCACAGCTGCTGCTCGAGGCCGGCTGCGACGTCACGGTCATCGAGCGCGGCGAGGTCATCGGCGGCCTCGCGCGGAGCTTCACCTATGACGGCTTCACCTTCGACGTGGGCCCGCACCGGTTCTACACAGAGAACCCGAACGTGAAGTCCTACCTCGACCGCGTCATCAAGGGGGACGGCACCATGTTCCCGCGGCGGTCGGAGGTGTACTTCATGGGCAAGTACTACCGGTGGCCGCTGCACCCGAAGAACCTCCTGCAGCTGCCGGTCGGGCTCGCCGGAAAGAGCTTCGTGGACCTCGGCCTGAACAACTTCCGGGAGTACGAGGTCGACAGCTTCGAGCAGTACGTGCTGCGCCAGTACGGCCCCACGCTCTACAAGCACTTCTTCGAGGACTACAGCCGCAAGTTCCTCGGCATCGAGCCCCGAGACACCCACCCGGACTGGGCAAAGGTCGGGCTCAATCGAGCCATCATCGACGACAAGATGCAGATGCAGAACCTCACGCAGCTGCTCAAGACGACCCTGCTCCAGTACAACAAGGCCGAGATGGACTTCCTCTACCCCACCCGGGGCATGTGGCAGGCTTGGGAGAAGGTCAGCGCGACCATCAAGGCCCTGGGCGGCCGCATCATCACGGGCACCGAGGCGACCATGCGCGGACAGAGCGGTCGCGTGGAGAAGGTCTTCGCCGGCGAGGAGGAGTTCGATCCGGCCGTGGTCATCTGGACCGCACCGATCACCGCTGCGACGGAGCAGCTGGGGGTCCGGACGCCGAACCTGCCCTACCTCGGCATGCTGCTGTACAACGTCTGCGCCGACTGCGAGGTCCCCCGCAACTACCAGTGGTGCTACTACGGCGCACAGGATCTCGTCTTCAACCGCATCAGCATCCCGAAGGAGTTCAGCCTCGCCACCGTGCCGGACCCGAAGGCGACCGGGCTGAACGTCGAGGTCACCTGCATGAAGGGCGACGAGCGCTGGCGCCACGCCGAGCGCTTGACCGACTGGGTGGTCGACGACCTCGTGAAGGTGGGCCTCCTCCCCAACCGAAGGGTCGTGCACGACGTCTTCGTCGAGCGGGTCGAGGACAGCTACCCCATCTACCACAAGACCTACCCGGTGGAACTCGAGGTCGCGCGAGCTGGCCTCACGCCCTTCGCGAACCTCCACCTCGCAGGTCGCACCGGGCTGTTCTGGTACAACAACATGGACCACTCGATCGAGAACGCCATGCAGCTCTGCACGAAGCTGCTGCGCGAGGCCGGAAAGGCCGAGATCGAAGAGTCGAAGCTCGCAGCTGGAACGGCTGCCTGAATGCTGGCACTGATAGCAGCCGCCTCGGCCGGAAACGTGGAGCTCGTCTCGGGCCAGCCCCAGGACCAGGACTTCCAGGACTGCCTGGCGAGTCCGAACTGCGAAGAGAACTTCAAGAGCTTCCTCGGGCAGTCCATGTCCGAGCAGGGCTTCACGATGCAGCACCACGCGATCGCCGACTCGGCCCTGTCGAACCCGGGCGAGGGGCTCGTCGTGGGTGCGGCCCTGTCGACCTTCCCCTTCGGCCCACCGGTGGAGAACCTCTCGGGAAAGGAGGAGAACACCTCCTTCTCTCCTGTGTTCCCGAGGCTCCAGGTGGCCTGGTTCGGACAGCGCTGGAGTGTCGGCGCCTTCGGACTGCCTCCGATCCCGGTCAGCGGCGCCTCCGCGTGGACCGCGGGCCTGTCCGGCTCGGTGACCCGCCCCCTCGGCGACTGGACCGGCGGGCTGGAGGCCGACTTCAGCTACCTCGTGGCGAACGCTCCCGTCACCGCGAGTCAGGAACAGATCGACGACAGGGACTCCTTGTCGAACCCCGACAACCTCGATCCGGACGTCGCGGACGCCAGCTGCGGTGGCGACGGCTGCATCGACCGCTTCACCCTAGCCAACTTCGCCTTGCGGGCGGGGGTCTCCCGAGAGCTCGGGCGCCTCACCCCCTACGGCAAGCTGGGCGTGACCCGAGTCAACGAGCGCCTCGCGGTGGAGTACGACAGCACCGAATGGCTCCTGCGGGTGACCCAGCCCTCGCCCATCTCGGCTGCGGGCTCTCACTCGGTGAGCGCTGGTTCCTGGGCGCGGGCGCCTCTGTGGCGCTGAAGACGGCGGTGACCCAGCGGGGGAGCGGCGGGCCGGTCTTCTACAAGCTGGAAGGTGCCGCAGCCGTCCGCTTCTGAGACGCAATAGGGAGTCGGGCCAGCTCGAAGTCCTGACAGGAGGTTCAATGGCAACTGCTGACCCCATCGACATAGGGGCCGCGTTCAGCTACGCGACCAGCGACCCGGACTGGATGAAGAAGACGGCCATCGCCGGCCTTCACATGCTCATCCCCCTCATCGGGGTCATCGCGCTGTTCGGATGGACCCGGGACATCTTCTGGCGGGTGCGGCGAGGCGAAGCGGGGATCCCCGACATGCAGTTCGGGCGCCACCTCGACCAGGGCTGGGCTCCCTTCATCGCGCTCATGAACGTGGCGGTGTTCGTCTTCGTGCTGCTGCTCCCGATGATGTGCGCCGGGGGACTCATCGGGGTCGCACAAGAGGTCGACGCCGAGTGGATGGAGGTCCTGGCCACCCTGTTGATGCTCGCCACCCAGCTGCTCGTGATGGCCTTCGCCCTCGGCGTGAACTTCGTGATCCCGGAGCTCTGGCGGCGCGGCTTCCACGGCGAGATGGGACCGATCTTCAGCTTCGGCAAGAGCCTCCGGATCGTGAAGGACAACGCCCTGTCCTGCCTGCTCGTGATCGTGGGCTTCTTCGTCGCCCAGATCGTCGGGAGCATCGGCGTGATGGCCTGCTACATCGGCATGTTCCTGACGATCCCCTTCAGCTACGTGGTGATGGCCCACCTCGTCGCACAGTGGGACGCGCTTGTGAACCCGGACTGGAAGCCAGAGGTCGAGGAGGAGTGGGAGCTGGCCTCCAAGGCCTGACTACAGGTAGCTCAGCCACCACCCTCGCCCACGAGCAGTGAGGGCGATCAGTCGTCCCCACCTCGAACGAGGTAGGCGGCCCCCGCCCAGGTCCCGTTCGTCGACTCCCCGGGCGCCCCGACCAGGAGGTCGTCGAAGCCATCGCCGTCAGCGTCTGCACCACCGGCGACCAGCCCGGCGTAGTTCTCTGCGCCCTCGCCGGCGAGGGTCGCGTCGGCGTCCGACGATTCGGCTGTGCCCGTCACGGATCCGTAGAAGATGAAGACCGCGCCGTTGCTGTCCTCGTCGTCGTTGTTGTGGGGAGCGCCGATGAGGATGTCAGCGCGCCCGTCCCCGTTCGCGTCGCCGGAGTCGTTCAACACGGTGCTGTGCTTTCGTCCGGCGCCTGGAGCGCCCAGAGCGACGTCGAGCAGGCCGTCGCCGTCGATGTCGCCGGTGCAGGCGCTACGTCCAAGGAGGCTCTCGTCGTGTCCCGGGCCCAGGTAGAGCTCGGCGGAGGCATCCTCAGCGGTCCGATCTGCTGTGATGGGGCCCAGGAACAGGTAGGCTTGGCCGGTGTAGGGGTAGGTTCCTCCGTCGAAGAGGTGGCCGGGCCCACTGAGCAGGATGTCGTTCCAGCCGTCACCGTCGATGTCGCCAGGTGCCGCCAGTGCCATGGCGAGCCGGCCGCCGGTCGACCCGGTGAAGTCGAAGTCCGAGTCGCCCAGGTCACGCTGACCCGAGACCGGACCCAAGTGCACGTAGACGGTGTTGGCTCCCGAGGCTCCCACCACCAGGTCGTCGATACCATCGCCGTCCAGGTCCGGGACCACACCCAGGGCCGAGAAGAAGTCCAGTGAACGGTCCTCGTCGTTCAGGACGGCGTCCGCGTCGGTGAGGTCTGCGTCCGAGTAGGGACCCTCCGTGAGCAGGTACAGGCGGCAGGCCGGGTCCCCGTCCCCCGCGCAGTCGTTGTCTGCGCGGTCCCCGCAGATCTCCTCCGCCCCCGGGTAGGAGGAAACGTCGGCATCGTCACAGTCCCCGCCGCGATCGACGTAGCCCTCGGGTGCTTCGCAGGCCAGGCCGAAGTCGTCCCCGATCTCGTCTTCGGACTCGATCTGGATGAGCTCGTCGTGGTCTCCCGCCTCTCTCTGGCTCTGCACGAAGAGCTGCACCCGCTTGTCCGAGCTGTTCTCGGGTCGAAGTCAATGACAGTCCTCAAAACGCAACGTTCCGAGCAGGTGGCCACCTCCCACCTGACAGTCCAACTCCACCTGCCCAGCCATGTGATCAATGCCCCCGGTGCTGGATGCCTGTTGCTTCAAGTGACCGGTCAGAACCTTGCAGTCGTTGGTTCGAACTTGCA
>DASCPX010000072.1:0-55016 GCA_036012755.1 Myxococcota bacterium
ACGAGTGGGCGGTGGGACGCCGCTACTTCAGCCTCGCGTCGATGGCCCTCGTCACCGGCGCCGCGGACGTCCCACCCCGAGCGTTGGAGGCCGGATGACCCTCCTGCCAAGACCCACAGATCGCTGACTCTGACGAGAGGGGGACACCCTCTCGTCGCTCTCCCCCTTCAACCCCGGACATCAACAACCAGGAAGACTCCAACGGCTTCGATACACCACTTGACGGGACACAGCTTCGAACTGGCGCAAAACGCTCCTTTCGCCGTTCAAAAACCGTTCGATTTCTGCGCCAGAATTTTCAAAACATGCGCAGATCGTCCCCAAACCACCCAGCCCATCTTCGTGTTGAGAGAAGCAGGCCTCACCGCCGGTGTCACCGCCGGGGGTGGCCCAAGAGGCCCCAAAAGTAAACCACCCGGAGGGTAAGTACCCTCCGGGTGGTAAATGGCTCCCGCGGTAGGACTTGAACCTACGACACCCTGATTAACAGTCAGGTGCTCTAACCAAGCTGAGCTACGCGGGATCAGCGGCCCCCATCTAAACCCTGCTCTCGGGCGTGTCAACGGAGCAGGTAGCCCAGGGCTTCGAGCTGTCCCAGGGTGTCCTCGTCGGTGGCCATCTGGCCCATCACCGCGGGGGTCGTCTTCGCCCATCGGGTCAGGGCATCTTGCATCGCCTGGTCCACCTCGGCGGCCACGGGCTCGTCCTCGTCGGGCATGGCGAAGAGCTCCGGCGGCTGCCTGTAGAAGGGGCACTGCACGGCCTTCCAGGTGCCCTCCCACATGGCCCTGCAGTTGCCCTCGTTGGCCCAGCTCCCGTCGGTCCGAGGACGGTGCGGCATGGTCGCCTCGCTGTAGACCGCGCGTTCGTGCGCCCGGGCCAGGGACTGGCCCTCCATGCCCTCCGCCGACAGCCCCAGGATCTCCAGCAGGGTCGGCGTCACGTCGATGTTCGAGACCAGCTCCGTCCGCCGCGCGGGCTCCCAGCCCGGCACGTGCATCACCAGCGGGATGCGGGTCTCGGTGTCGTGCACGTCGACCCCGTGGGACCAGGCGTCCTTGTTCTCGTGGTGGACCTCGCCATGATCGGAGACGACGACGACGATGGTGTCCGGGTCGAGGCCCTCGAGCAGGCGTCCGATGTGGTGATCGACGTAGGACACGGCCCCGCCGTAGCTGCCCTGGAGCGCGCGGTTGAGCTCCTCCCAGCCCTCGGCCCGATGGGAGACCTTTGCCCTGTAGGAGCCGACCTCCTTCTTGGGCCGCAGCTCGAGCGAGTCCTCCCGGTACATGTGGTCCCAGGGCTCCGGCGGGGTCCAGGGGTGGTGGACGTCCCAGTAGTGGACGAACAGGAAGCTCTCATCCTCGTGCAGGCCATGCCAGGCGAGCGCGACGTTGGTGACCGCCTCGGCGTTCCTCCAAGGGCCCGCGTAGTCGTCGAAGCCCTGGTCCAGCCCGAAGCGCTCCTCCAGCGGGAAGCCACCGACGACCGCCCCCGTGTGGTAGCCGGCCCCAGAGAGGCGCTCGGCGAGGAGGACCTCCTCCTCCGGCACGATGACGCCGTTGTAGGGCACGCCGTGGGTGTGGGGATGCCGGCCCGAAAACAGCGAGGTGTGCGAGGCCAGCGTGGTCGGCGCGGCGGTGTAGGCGCGCTCGAAGACGACCGAGGTGGCCATCAGCGCGTCGAGCTCGGGGGTCTGGACCCATGGGTGGTCGTAGACGAAGTCCGCCCGCAGGGTGTCCACGCTGATCAACACGAGGCTCGGCCGGGGCTCACCACCCGTGCAGGCCAACAGCCAGATCACCGACTGATCAGGATCCAGCTGGTCATGATGGTGTGTGACCAGTTGTCCCCGGAGTACTCGCTGCCGTTGTAGTAGTTCTGGTACCAGACGGTCGCCTCGGTGCCAGGCTCGACCAGCTCGGTGATGTCCGTGACGATGGGGTCGACGTGCTTGCCCGGGCACCAGCCCCCGCGCCCGTACCACCAGGTGCCGTACTGGTTGGGCACCGTCTGGTCGTCCACCTGGGTCATGCAGCCGTAGTTGTCTCCCACCCAGGGCTGGTCGTAGACGATCTCGTCGGTGTCGTTGATGGTCCAGTGGTGCTTCAGGTCGCAGAACTCGGCGCAGTTGCCCGGCGATGACATGCCGTGGCCGGTCGTGACCGTGACGAGCTCGACCTTGACGGCGTCCGCCGGGATGTCGACGGTCAGCTCCTGGTAGCTCTCGTTGTAGCCGCCGCTGCGGATGTTGACGCCGTCGTAGAGGAAGACGAGCTCAGAGGCGCGCACCTCCTTGACCTGGTTCGACAAGCGCAGGTCCAGGTCTAGCTCGTAGGGGCCAGTGGTCGCGAAGCGGAAGGTGTGATCCCGACCATCGTCCAGCATGGGCAGGAGCGAGCTGACGTCGTGAACCCAGCGCCCCTCGCGGTGGTAGGTCGTGATCCACCGACCCAGCTCGGTGTCGCAGCCGCAGGAGAGCTCGCCGTAGCCCGCGCCGTCCTCTGCGCAGGTGTAGGTCCCGGTGTGCTCGGTCCCGTCGGCCTCCTGGCAGGTGCCGCTCTCGGTGTCTGCGGAGATCGCGGCGCTGTAGCCTGTGCAGGTGGAGCTCTGGCCCGTGTCGACGCTGCAGTCGTCGTCGCTCCGGCACTCCGTGGCGCCGTCTTCGCAGAGGCCCATGACCTCGGCCACCGCCGGCTGGCAGGCGGTCTCCTCCCAGGGGTTGTCCTCGCCGGCCCAGGCACAGACGAAGAGGTAGGCCATGTAGTCCCAGGCCGGGCAGTAGCCATACTCGCCCTCGCCCTCGCAGCCCATGTAGAGGTCGATCTCGAGGGTGTTCCAGGCCGACATGTCCTCTGCCGCGGGGAGGTCGATCTCGGCGTAGGTGTTGCCCGAGACGCGCTCCCCATCGAAGACCGTGACGATCGTCGCGTCGGGGTCCAGGGCGTCCTCGCGGTCGGACTCCATGTTGTAGAAGCGGGCCTCGTTGGCCGCCATGCCGAGGTTCGGCTCGAACCAGCCGGCGGCGGAGTTGTAGCGCGAGGGGTCCGCGAAGCTGCCGATGTAGCGAATGCGCTGGAAGCGATCGACGGCCACGCCGAAGCCGGGGGAGTTGAAGTGGTCGCCGATCCAGCCGTCGACGTTCCTGGCCCTGACCGTGACGTAGTGGACCCGGGGGCCCCAGTGCGAGGCGCTCTCTTCGGTCACGTCGTCGACGTAGACCTTCAGGTCCTCGAGCGCGGCGTTGCGGTCGTCCTCGTTGGCCTGTTCGCTGACCAGGAAGAAGACGTGGGTGTTCTCTGGCAGGTCGGAAAACAGGGTCCGGACGTCCTTCTTGAGGCTCCAGAGCGGGTTCGGCCAGCCGGTCGCCTGGGAGGGCTCGCTGGGGATGAACAGGAAGGTCTCGCAGCCTGTCCACAGCTCGCTGAGGGTGACCTGCCCCTCGGTCGTGTCGAGGGTGACGTCCGCGGCGATCGCGTAGAGGGCGTCGCTGTCCTCTGCGTCCTGCCAGGGGCGCTGGGTGAGATCCTGCTCCTCGCACCAGCTCGGCGGAGCGTCGGAGTCTGCGCTGTCTACGACCTCGGGGGGGTCGGGGCGGTCATCGGGGCCGCCGATGCAGGCCAGGAGCAGAAGCGACATCTGGGTGCCTCCTCGGGGGAGGGGCATTCTGCCCTAGTCGGGACGGCTTCGCAGCCCTGTGATCTCAGTCGACCATCGCCGCGGTCGAGAGCTCCAGGATGGTGTCGTGCACGTCCCCTCCTGCGTCCGCGCAGAAGGTCGTGCACATCCAGTCGGTGGGGGACTCGAAGTCGCAGTGGTCGGCCCCGGCGATGAGCTCGATGTCCGCGTCCAGCCCCGCTCCGTTGGCCGAGTCGTTGCAGTCGCTCGGTTCGCCGATCAGCGCGCTCGCAGGGATGGAGAGCGAGATCGCGGCGCCGAGCCCGTCCGAGTCCACGGGGTCCAGCCCGACCCAGGCCACGGCTGAGTCGTCTTCGTCCGCCGCGAGCAGCGCCGCGAGTCCACCCGCCGAGTGGCCGGCGTAGACCACCTCCGTGGCGCCGAGCGCCGAGGCGAGCTCGACGAGGTCGTGGCCGTTTTCGACGTGATCCGTGTCCCACATCGAGGCGTGGCAGAGCTCCGGCGTGGCCACGATCACACCGTGGGAAGCAGCGTGATCGGCCCATCCGGCCATGTTCGCCGCGCTCCGGGCGAAGCCGTGGGCGAGCACCACCAGGCGGTCGCCTCCGCCGCTGGGCTCGTAGAGCGTCACGCTCATCGCACACGAGGTCTCGACGCTGAGCGTGGTGGTGGTGACGGTGTGTTCGCCGCGAGCACCGTAGTCGACCTCTGGAGGGTCGCTGTCCTGCGGGTCGCTGTCCTGCGGGTCGCTGTCCTGCGGGTCGCTGTCCTGCGGGTCGCTGTCCTGCGGGTCGCTGTCTGGCAGCGAGTCGACCGTGTTGTGGTGCTCGACGGCGCTGTCGGAGGGCCTGGACGAGCCACCGTTGTTCGGATTCGAGGTGATCGGGGAGCAGGCGAGGAGCAGGATCATAAATCAACCGTTCGGTCGATTAGCGTGGATCACTCCTCGCCGCAACCCCGCAGATCCGATGAACCTGGGCGAGCACCGCGATCTTCCGGGCGCATACCTGCTCCGGCGTGAAGACATCCCCCTCCAAGAGCAGCGAGGAGACCTCCGAGGTGGCGAACCAGAGCAGGTGGACCCCAGCGATGGACATCGCCAGCTGGCGAGGATCCTGCTGGGCGATCGCGCCCTCGGCCATGCCCGCGGCGAGGAAGGCGCTGGTCAGCTGCATCGTGGTCCTGACAGCTCCCACCCCCACGCTGTCGACGTAGGGGCCGTGGTCCATGAGCTCCCGCAAGAGCAGCGCAGCCGCCTGCGGGTGTGTGCCCAGGTAGTCGGTCACGCCGGCTCCGAGCCGGTCCAGTCGCTGGAGGAAGTCTCCGGGCTCCGCCACCGCCGCGACCACCAGGGCGCCGAGGTCGTCGATCGTCGTCTTCAGCACCTCGACGTAGAGCGCTTCCTTGGACTCGACGTGGTGGAAGAGCGATGACTTGCGGATTCCGCAGGCGCTCGCGATCTCCGCCATCGAGGAGGCCCCGTAGCCCTTGGCCGCGAACAGCGCGGCGGCCTCGGCGAGCAGCCGTCGTCGGGGGAGGGGATTGCGGGGTCGCCCGGGCTTGCGCATGGGTGAATCTAACGCGTGGTCGATTCAGAAGGGGTGGTCGGACAGCACGTAGATCTGCACCAGCGGGCGGAGGTGGGGCTCGGCTTCGTACTCGTCCAGCCCGGCGCCGAGGTCCGCGCGGAAGACGATGAGGTCCTTCACGTTCAGGCGCAGGCCGGTGCCCGCGGTGACCTTTGGGGCGAAGGTGGGTTCATCCCAGGTCCAGATCTCGATGGCGTCGACGAAGGGAGCCAGCATCCAGGCCGTCGAGGCCTCGCGGATCGTCGGGGCCCAGAAGGTCCAGCGGAGCTCTGGCATGAGCACGACCATCGAGTCCCCGCGGTAGCGCTCCTCTGGCAGGCCCTTGAGCATCCAGCGGCCCCCGACCACGCCCCGGCCCATGCCGCCGGCGTAGGCCTGGTCGAAGAAGGGCTCTCCCCAGCTCAGGTCGACCATCGCGTGGCCGGCCAGGGTGAGCCGGTCGGTGGGGGAGTGGTAGCCCCGCCAGCGCGCGTTGACGCCGAAGACGTCGAAGTCCGAGCCGAGCCAGGGCTGGGCGGTGCGCACCGAGGCATCCACCGCCTGACCCTGCCGGCTGTCGATCTCGCTGTCCCGCGCGTCCCAGACTCCGCCGACGGCGAGCCAGGCGTAGCGACCGCCCTCGAAGCCGAGGGGCCGATCCTCGAGGAGCAGGCTCTCGGGGTAGGGGGCCACGACCTCTGTGCGGAGGTCGAACATCGCCAGCAGCTCGAGGTCCCCGACCAGCTCGTAGCGCAGCTTCGTGTTCAGCAGGTTGCGCTCTTGGCAGTAGAGGTAGAACTCCTCGTCGACCCCCTCGCGCCGGGGTGCCTCGGGCCCGATGCCCATGTACGGCGCTCGGCTCCAGCTGACGGTGCGCGCCTCGAGGGTCCAGCGGAAGCGAGAGCCGAGGAGCTTGGGCAGGTCGAAGCGGAGGTAGTGATTGCGATAGCCCCCGGTCGTCCAGTAGAGCTGCAGCTCCGTCGAAAACAGGTAGGGACGGTCCCCCCCGGCGTCCCCGAGGACCACCTGCCCGAAGCCCCCGTAGCCGAACAGCAGGTTCGAGTCGTAGCTCAAGAGCGGCACGGCGTAGGCCGCGACGTCGTCCCTCTCCACGGCCTGCGCCAGGGTGAGGAGGGTCAGGAGCACGCCGTGACCTCGGTCACCGAGTCGATCCGCAGAGCTCCGCCGTGCGGTCGTCCCAATCGCGCATGCCGTCGATGATCGTGTTCACGAGGCCGTCGTTCTCGGTCGTGAGCCCGACGTCCAGCTCGCGCCAGATGCCGTAGAGGTGGACGAGCTCGGCCCCGTCCTCCAGCCAGACCTCTACCTGGTAGTCCTGGGTCCAGGACCAGTCGGAGCCCTCCTCGAACTCGGCGGGCGCGGGGAGCCAGGTGCGAGCCATGAGCACCTCGTCGGAGCGGCGCAGCCCCCCCAGCAGGCGCTCCGTGTAGGCCGTGTTGAGGTAGGAGCCCTCGATCACGACTTCCCAGGTCAGGGTCTCGCTGGCGCCAGAGGTGTAGTCGTCCAGGGACGAGGTGTACTCCCGGCTGTAGTCGTCGTAGTCGGCCTCTGGGTACTGCTCGTCCTGGTGCCTGGAGTACAGGATCGGCTCCAGGTCCTCGAGCGTGCACTCGTAGCGGTAGAGGATGAACCAGCCCCGCGCCTCGGCCGGGTCGACCTCGCCGAGCTCGATGTGGTCGATCTCGGCCTCGGTCAAGCGGCTCGTCTCTCCGTCCTGGGGCTCCCGGGGGAGGTTCGCGGCGGCCTCTGCGATGCGCTCGGAGTCGGCCTCCTCGAACTCCGTCCAGAAGAGGTGGAGCAGTCCGTCGACCTCCTCCGGCGCGGGCTCGGGAGCGCAGGCGATGGCAGCCAGGGTCCACATCGTCGGCGTTATACCCGCCTCATGCTGCTGCTACCCGTTGCCTTCGCTGCCGACATCGACTGGGAGGCGTCCACCGCCGAGACCGTCGAGCTCCTCTCCAGAACACTCCAGGCCGAGAGCGTGAACCCGCCGGGCAACGAGACCGAGGCGGCGCTGGTGCTGGCAGGGGTCCTCGACCAGGAAGGCATCCCCTGGGAGATCTGGGAGTCGGCCCCCGGTCGCGGGAGCCTCATCGCGCGGCTCGAGGGAGGGGACGAGCCTCCCCTCTGCCTGCTGTCCCACCTCGACGTCGTGCCCTTCGAGGCCGAGTCCTGGCCCGTGCCGCCGCTGTCCGGCAAGGTCGAGAACGGCAAGGTCTGGGGGCGCGGTGCCCTCGACATGAAGGGGATGGCGGTGGTCGAGGTGATGACGCTCGTGAACCTGAAGCGCCAGGGGGTGGAGCTGGACAGGGACATCGTGCTGCTCGCAGTCGCCGACGAAGAGGTCGACAACGCCGGTGTCCACACCGTGATGGAGCGGTGGGACGAGATCGGCTGCTCCCACGTCATCAACGAGGGCGGAATGGGTGTCCAGGACATCCTCTTCGAGGGGCTGCACCTCTGGCCGGTCAGCGTCGGAGAGAAGGGGGTGCTCTGGGTGCGCATGACCGCTCATGGCGAGCCCGGCCACGGCTCGACCCCGCGCCCCGGCGAGGCCCCCGAGCGCCTGCTCGCCGCGCTGGAGCCGCTGTTG
Organism: Myxococcota bacterium; assembly: GCA_036012755.1. Lineage (GTDB taxonomy): Bacteria > Myxococcota_A > UBA796 > UBA796 > CAJQPC01 > JAAESX01. Next base: position 7,822 of record DASCPX010000072.1, read on the forward strand.
GCCTGGGACCCCGAGCTCACATGGCACCCGGCGATGGTGGAGCTCTTCGACAGCGTCGGCCAGACCCGCTCCGGTTTCGAGAGGTTCGTGCTCACCCACCCCGGCGTGATGCGGGTGATGCTGAAGAAGACCGTCAAGGCCAACGCGCTCACCCACGCCGTGCTCATCGACACCGTCCACGTGACGGGCCTCGAGGGCGCGAACAAGCCCAACGTCGTGCCTGGAGAGGCCAGCGCGCTCTTGGACTGCCGCCTGTTGCCCGGCACCACGCCGGAGGCACTCCTGGAGACTCTGGAGGCGCTCGTCGGAGACGACCAGGTCACCTTCGAGGTGCTCTCCGCCCAGTCCGCCGGGGGCTCCGAGTGGCACGGGGACCCGCTCTATGCAGCCCTGTCCGAGGCGATCCTCGAGGCCGACCCCCAGGCCACCGTGGCGCCCACGCTGTCGCCGGGCTTCACCGACAGCATCTACCTGCGCGAGCTCGGCGTCACCGCCTTCGGCATGATCCCCTTCCTGGTCACCCAGGAGGAGCTCGCGACGATGCACGGCAACGGGGAGTATGTCCGCGTCGAGGAGCTCGAGCGAGGGCTGAAGGTGCTGTACGGGACGATCGAGCGCTACGCTGCCTCCCAGTGATCCTCTTCACCTTCGTCGCCTGTGCCGAGACGCTGAACGACTGCGAAGGCTGGGCTGCGCCAGAGGTCACGGGCCAGATCGCGGATGACGAGATCGACGAGATCAGCGGCATCGCCGTGAGCCGGCAGCACAGCGGGTGGCTCTGGGTGCACAACGACTCGGGGGACCAGGCCCGCGTCTTTGCGATGCGCACCGACGGTGACGAGGGCGGAGCCTTCCGGCTGGCGGGGGTCGACGTCAACGACATCGAGGACATCGCGTTGACCTCCGACAACCGCCTCGTCATCGGCGACATCGGCAACAACAAGCGCAAGCGCTCCACCGTCCAGATCCTGCTCGCCGACGAGCCAGACCCCGGCTCGGGTGGCGGCACGATCAGCGACGTCGAGGTCGTCACCCTGGCCTACCCGGGCGACCCTCACGACGCAGAGGCGCTCCTCGTCGATCAGGACGACACCATCTACATCCTGACCAAAGGCGCCACCTCGACCCTCTTTCGCGCCGATCTCGAGGCCGGCACGCTGTCCGAGCTCGCGACGATCGATCCCAGCCGCTGGCGCCTGGATGATCGTACTCAGGTCACCGGCGCGGACGTCACGACCGACGGCAAGGTCCTGGTTCGCATGTACGACCACATCCTCGTGTGGAACCTCGACAGCGGAGGACTGCCCTCCACATTCGACGGGACCGCTTGTCGAGTGGCCCCAGCGGCCGAGTCACAGGGAGAGTCCCTCGGCGCCTCCACCAGGGGTTTCTACACGGCGAGCGAAGGAGAGGGGGCCGCCGTTCACGAGTATTCGCGTCGATGACACTCCGTTCACCTGACCATGAGAATTATGAGCTATCGTGGCCTCTTGCTGTCTCCCTCCTGTCACCGTGCCGTCACACCTCGCTGAACGCAGATTTCGCTCCGTCGCGGGCAGCCTGGCCGGTGTTGCACTGGTGGGCCTGGCCCTGGTGTCCTGGACGCCGCGGGACCTCGAGCTGCGCGGGGTGGTCGAGCCCGGCGCGCGCTTCTCGCTGAGCTCGGCGCCTGGAGAGCTGCGCTGGACGCTCTCGGAGCATGGTCAGGCGGAAGGCCTCGCGGTCGTCAACGAGGGCACGCTGCAGCTGGAGCGCGGAGAGCAGCTGGAGCTCCGCGTCCACCGCGGCGCCACCGTCACAGAGGGTGAGTCTGTCGCCGTGATCGACTCGGTGCTGGTCACCCGGCTCATCACCGAGCTGGAGGCGGAGCGGGCCGAGATCTCCGCCCAGGTGAACCTGCTGCAGGCCGGGGGCCGTCTGGAGACCATCCGGCGCGCCCAGGCCGATGTCCAGGTCGCAGAAGCCCAGCTCGCCGCCGCCGCCCTCGCCAGCGACCGCCTGCGGCCTGCCGACGGTGTCATCGCCCGCGCCGAGATCGAGGACCTCGCCGCCGTCGTGGCGGTCCGTGAGCGTGAGCTGAGCTTCTCCCAGGCCGGCCTCGCCGAAGCGCGGCTGCCCGCGCGTCCGGAAGAGGTCGCCACCCTGGTCGCCCGCCTCTCGGGCGTCGAGTCCCGCATCGCAGAGGCCAACCGCCGCCAGGCCGCCCTCACCGTCGTGAGTCCCATCACCGGCAGCGTCGGCGCGGGGCGGGACAACGAGCTCCTCGCGGTCGTCTCCGCCACGGAGCGCTTCGCCCGCTTCCCGGTGCCCGAGAGCGATCGCGAGCGGATCCACATCGGTGACGACGTGGACTTCGCGTCGCCCTCGACGGAGGGTGCGATGGAAGGCCAGGTGGTCGACATAGCCGACGTGGCCGTTCCGCTGGGGACAGAGAGTGTCTTCTGGGTCGCGGTCCAGCTCGACGACGCGGGCGCCTTGCCGCCGGGAGCGACCGGCACGGCCCGCTTCCACCCGGACGACAGTTAGGTCCTGATGAGCGAGGGGCGCTACGAGCTCAAGTACGTCTTGCACGAGACCGAGACCCCGCGGCTCCTGGCCGCGATCGCAGGACACGTCGAGCCCGACCGGCACGCCTCGGCGCTGCCTTCGGGCGGCCTCGGCTACATCGTGAGCTCGGTGTACCTCGACACTCTCCAGTTCGAGGGCTACGCCGAGCGCCTTCGCATGGAGCGCATCCGGAACCGCGTGCGGGTGCGGACATACGGCAGGGCGGGGGACGGCGCCCCGGTCTTCCTCGAGTGCAAGCGCAAGCTCGCCGACCAGGTCATCAAGCACCGCACGCGCATGGGCGACGCGGACAGCTACCAGCTGGGCCCCGAGCGCTCGTGGGACCAGATCGACGATCGCCGCGTGCAGCGCTTCGCGCGGGCAGTACAGGGGATGAAGGCGATGTGCGTCGTGCGCTACGAGCGGGAGATCTTCACAGCGGACACTGCCCGGCTGACCGTCGACCGCAACGTCCGCGCCGGCCCCGTCGACGACACGCGGCAGCTCTACGCTCCGGTGCCGCTGGACCTCATCCCAGAGGACTGGTGCGTGATCGAGCTCAAGTTCAACGGCCAGATGCCAGGCTGGATGCGCCGGGCCAGCCATGAGCTGCAGCTCTACAGCGAGCCGGTGTCCAAGTTCGCCCTCGGCATGGTGATGTCCCGCCGTGCGGACCACCCTGGAGAGCTCCGCCAGCTGACCCCCTCGACGATCCTGAGGGCGGCGTGAACGAACTCCAGATCCAGCAGCTCCTCGGCCAGATCCCGCCCATCTCCGGGCAGGAGGCCTTGCGGAACCTGCTGTTGGCCCTCGGCCTGGGCCTCACGGTGGCGGTGCTGCACCGCATCACGAACTTCCGGTCGAAGCCCTCGCCGGCGCTGCTGAGCGCTCTCGCGCTCTTGCCTCCGATCGGCTCGATGGTGATGATGGTGATCGGAAACAGCCTGGCCCGGGCATTCAGCCTGGTGGGTGCGCTGGCCATCATCCGCTTCCGGACACGGCTGCGCAGCCCCTGGGACATCAGTTTTGTCTTCCTCTCCCTCACCCTGGGCGTCGCCTGCGGTGTCGGTGCCCACCAGGTGGCCCTCATCGGCATCGTCGTCGTCGGCCTTGGCATCCTGGTCATCGGGGCGCTCCCGGGCACCCGTCCGACCCCAGAAGCCTACGTGCTCCGGTGCGAGGTCGCGGCCCACCAGGTCGGCGAACGTGAACTGGCGCCGGTGATGATCCCACACATCGAGGAGCAGCACCTCGACCAGGCCCAGACCCGGCGCTTTGGCGAGGCCCTGAGCCTCACCTGGAGAGTGGTCTTGAAGCCAGACGCGACGCTCGAGGCTCTGATCCGCGAGTTGGCAGCCGTAGAGGGAGTCGAGAGAGTCACTGTCGTATCCAACTTCGATGCTGTGACTGAGCCCAGGTGATGGTAATAAGGATCTTGAACTTTTCGGGAGGCGGCCGGTGATCACTCTGCTCCTGGCATGCGGAAATATGGGTAGCGTCGTCATAGATGGTCCCCCGGATGAAGTCCCCGAGGCTGAGCGGGACGACGACGAGGACGGCTTCGTCGCGGAAGAGGACTGCGACGACGAGGATCCGCTCTCTTTCCCCGGCGGCGACGAGGGCACCGCTCCGGACGGCGCTGACAACGACTGCGACGGCGTCGTAGACGACTACGAGGTGGGCTGTGGGGGCGTCACCGACGTGATCATGGACGCCGTGGATCTAGTAGACGACGGCATGACGATCCTGGTCTGTCCCGGTCACTACCCAGAGGATCTCGTGCTCGACGGGCGCGAGCTGACCATCCTGTCCATGGAAGGGGCAGGCGAGACCTACATCGACGGCAGCGGCGACACCTCGGTCGTGAGCCTCACCGGCGCCGACATCACGCTGACGGGCTTCACCATCTCCGGCGGCCTGGCAGAAAACGGCGGCGGCGTCTACGCCATGGACTCCGAGCTGACCCTGTCCGAGAACGTCATCGAGGACAACGTGGCCACCCAGTATGGCGGCGGCGTCTACACCCAGAGCACTGGCGCGGACATCCTCGACAACACGGTCGAGGACAACGACGCCTTCGAGGGAGGCGGGCTCTACGTCTGGGGCCAGGTGACCCTCCAGGGCAACGAGATCCTCGAGAACCACTGCGTCTCGCTGCAGGAGGGCGAGGCCTACCACGGGGCCGACGGCGGCGGCGGCGGTCTCTTCGCGCGAGGAAAGGTCGACATCCTCGACAACGTCATCGCGCGCAATGTCAGCGAGGTCAACGGGGCGGGGGTCTACACCCTCGACGCCAGCGGCACCTTCTCGGGCAACCTGGTCAAGGCCAACGAGACCTACGAGGACGGCAGCGGTGTCTACGCCAACTACACCAGCGAGACCTACGACAACAACGAGTTCATCGACAACTTCGCCCACGACGACGCGGGCGGGCTGCGCATCTACGTCGGCTCCGCCGAGATCACGAACAACTACTTCGAGGGCAACGGCTGCAACGACGACGGCGGCGGACTCAAGCTGAGCCACGCCCGGAGCACTGTCTCCGGCAACACCTTCGTCGACAACTACGCCGGCGACTCCGGCGGCGCGCTGGAGCTCGACAACGACGTCAGCCCCGTGAGCGACTGCGTCTTCGAGGACAACCGGGCCGCGCGAGGGGCGGCGATCAACGCCAAGGAGCTCTTCAGCGCCACTACGCTGACGGACCTCACCTTCATCGACAACGAAGCGAGCTCCTCCGGCGGCGCCATCTACATGTACGACAACCCCTACACGTTGACAGCCAAGCGCATCGTGGTCGAACGCGGCGACGCCCCCTTCGGCGCGGCCATCGCGGCCTCCGCGGCCAGCGTCGTCGTGAGGAACGCGCTCATCACAGGCCAGGACGGGGACGCCATCGAGCTCACCGGCTCCACCGGCAGCTTCGGCAACATCGTCATCACCGACTCCACGGGCACCGGCATCGTCAGCGACGGGGCCTACACCCTCTACAACTCCATCCTGGTGAACAACGAGATCGGCGTCGAGGGCCCCGCGACGGTCAGCTACAGCACCTTCTGGGACAACGACATCCTCGGCGACAACGCTGACGGCACTGGCGTGATCTACGAGGATCCGGACTTCACGGCGAGTTACGAACTCGAGAGCTCCAGCCCCTGCATCGACGCGGGGACCCCGAGCGTGAACGACCCCGACGGCTCACGCAGTGACATGGGCTACTACGGAGGCCCCGATGCTCCTTGAGGTGCTCTTCCTCCTCGCTTGCAATGGTACGACCGTAGGCGAGGAGGAGGGCGACGACCCCGCCGAGTGCACCGACGGCGAGGACAACGACGGCGACGGCGAGATCGACTGTGACGACCTCGGCTGCGCGGCGGTCTGCGAGGGCGCGGACTACGGCTCCGTCCTCATCAACGAGTTCATGGCCAGCAACCAGACCACCGTCGACGCAGAGGACGGCGGCTTCTACGACTGGTTCGAGCTCTACAACCCCGGCAGCGAGACCGTGAACCTCGGCGGCTGGACGGTCACGGACGACTTCTCCGTCCCCGACAAGTACGAGCTGTCGGACAACCTGGAGTTGGATCCCGGTGACTTCCTCCTCATGTTCGCCTCGGACAACGAGGAGGAGCTCGGCGACACCCACGTCGGCTTCCACATGAACAAGAGCGGAGAGGCCCTGGCGATCTACCGGCCCGACGGCTCCGCCAGCGACGAGCTCGACTACGAGGCGCAGGCCGCAGATCTCTCGGCGGCGCGGATCCCGGACGGCAGCAGCACCTGGGAGATCACCGGCGACGCCACACCTGGCGAGAGCAACGACGAATGACACTCCTTCTCCTCGCGTGCACGGGCGGGAGCCTGGTGGTCGATGGTCCCGTGACCGACGACTCGGCGATCGGCGACAGCTCGCGGCCGGTGGACACCAGCCACGACATCGAGGAGGTCCCTGGTGTCGGAGAGCTCAGCGACGTGCTCTTCAACGACGAGGTGCTGCCGGAGTTCGACGTCCTGTTGTCGGACGAGGCCTTCTCCAGCCTGGCGAGCGACCCCTACAACTGGGTCGAGGGCGGCATCGTCTTCGACGGCGTGACCTACGAGGGCATCGGCGTCAGGGTGAAGGGCGAGAACAGCTACCTGCCGATCTCGCAGAAGGCTTCGCTGAAGCTGAAGTTCGACAAGTACGACCCCGACATGCGCTTCTTGAAGCTCGAGGAGCTCACGCTCAACAACATGTCGAACGACTACTCGATGATGCACGAGCGGCTGAGCTACCGGCAGTTCCGTGAGTCCGGGCTGCCCGCCCCTCGGGCGAACCACGCGCTGGTGTCGATCAACGGCGAGCACGTCGGCCTCTACACCGTCCTCGAGACCGTCGACCGCGACTTCATCAAGCGCTGGTACGACAACACCGAAGGCCCCATGTTCGAGGTCTGGGATGTCGACTTCAAGGACTACTACATCGACAGCTTCCAGCTCGAGTTCGGCGAGGACGACCGCACCCAGCTCCAAGGGGTCGCGGACACGCTGGAAGACAGCGGCGATGACGCCTACGAGGCCGCCGCCGAGTACCTGGACTGGGAGCAGTTCACGAAGTGGTGGGCCAACGGGATCATCGTCGGCCAGTACGACGGCTACCCCTACGCAGACCCCGGGGACGACTGCCACGTCTTCGTGAACCAGGACAACCTCGGCCCCGCCGGAGGACCCCGCCTGGAGTGGATCCCCCACGGCATGGACGAGACCTACTACTACCCGACGGGCGTCGCGGTGCTCACGCAGGTCAACGGCATCGTCGCCAAGCGCTGCACGAACGTGGCCCAGTGCCAGGACATGGTCGTCGAACAGATGAACGTCGGGCTGGACCGCCAGGACGAGATCGGCACGCTGGAGTACTTCGACATGGTCGAGGCGCAGATCAAGGACCACGTCACGGCCGACACGAACAAGAACTACACCGACGAGTACGTCTGGTACTACCAGGACGCCATGCGCTCCTTCATCGCGAGCCGACGGAGTGACTTGTCCCGCTGGACGGACTGATGTTCCTCGGGCTCGTCGCGTGCGGGCCGGGCAGCATCGCGATCGGGCCCCTGGCTGACACGGGCCAGGCCCCAGTGGGGTGTGGTCTCGAGCTCGACGACGCCGACATTCACGGCGTCGAGGACGAGCGCCTGTCCTTCGACGCGCGCTGCGCCAGCGGGGCCGAGCTCTCGCTGTCGGGACCGGGGTCGTGGGAAGACGACGAGTGGACCTGGCGCCCGGACCTCGACGAGGCGGGAGAGTACGAGGTCCTGCTGTCGTGGGGGCTCGAGAGCGCGGTGGTCCGCGTCTTCGTCGCCGACGCCTGGGACGAATCGGACAACGAGCCGGTCGACCCCTTCGAGTACCAGGAGGAGTTCGGGCTCCCTGTCGTCCACATCTTCCCTGGCGGCAGCGTCGGCGAGGACTACGTCTCCGCCAGCGTCGTCTTCGAGGGCCGCGAGTACACCGGGGCTCGGGTCAAGAAGCGAGGCGCCGCCAGCCTCTACTACCCCAAGGTCGGCTACACGCTCGACTTCGACTCCGAGGACCAGCTGGAGTTGTCAGACCGCGGAATGGGGGACAAGGCCCACCTGGTCTTGATCTCGACCTTCGACGACAACAGCTACGTGCGGCAGAACCTCGCCTACGGGCTGTGGGAGGACATCGCCGAGCACTTCGGACAGGCGCGGCTGGTCGTCCGCACCTTCCACACCATCGTCTACATGGGTGGCTCCTACATCGGGCTGTACGTGGCCTCTGACCACGTCGACGACGAGTTCCTCCAGCAGATGGGGCTGGACCGGGACAGCCCGCTGTTCAAGGCCGTGGACCACAACGCGAACTTCTACGGCACCGACTACTACGGCAACCCCAAGCCCTCCTGGCACTCCGGCTACGAGCTCAAGGAGGGGGACAGCTGGGAGACCCTCGATGCCCTGGTGCAGTGGTCTGCCGTTGCCAGCGACGAGGAGCTGGTCGCCCAGGCGGACGACTGGCTGTCCTCGACGGAGTTCGCGGACTGGTTCATCTTCGTGCACTTCACGGAGTCCGGGGACTCCGGGGGCAAGAACAGCTACCTCGCCTGGGACCTGACGACCCAGCGCATGCGCTACGCCCCCTGGGACTTCAACCACAGCTGGGGCCAGGACTGGCGCACGCTGCGAGTGAGCTCCAGCACCTACAACGACTTCACCTGGACCAACCGGGTCTTCAAGGCCCAGCAAGCGGTCGACGGCGCGGCGCTCTGGGCGCGCTGGTGGAGCCTGGTCGACGACGGGCCGCTGCGCGAGGACAGGCTCATGGCCGAGCTCGATGGCATGTACTCGGACATCGATCCCTCGGCGCGGCGTGACTGGGATCGCTGGGGAGACGCCTACCGGAGCTACAGTGGGTGGGCCTCGAGTCGCGACGGCTGGACCGACTACGAAGGCGAACGCCGCTACCTGGAGGACTGGATCTCCGACCGCTGCGAGTGGGCGCGAGAGGACCACGACCGATGATGTGGCTCCTGGCCTGCACCGGCTCCGTGACCCTTCCAGGGGGCCAGGGCGAGTATGTCGTCGGAGGACGACACAGGTGACACCGGTCCCTTCGAGGAGCCCGAGACCGGCCCCCCCGAGCCCTTCGGCCTGGCGCGGTCCACGAGGTCGAGCTCGAGCTGGACGAGGAGGCCTGGGAGTCTCTCTCGGTCGCCCCCTACACCTACGTGCCGGCCTCCATCCACTTCGACGGCGAGCCCTACGAGGTCAGCGTCCGCCTCAAGGGCCGCTACGGCAGCTACCGGCAGCTCTCGGCCAAGGCGGGCTTCAACGGTCGACATCAACCGCTACGACCCGGACCAGACCATCCACGACCTGGAGCGGCTGAACCTGAACAACATGGTGCAGGACAGCGCCCAGGTGCACGACTTCATGGCCTACACGGTCTACCGGGCGATGGGCGTGCCCTGTCCCTGGGTCGGCTACGCGTGGGTGAGCGTCAACGGCGAGGTCTTCGGGCTCTACGCGCTGGTCGAGGCCTACGACGATGTGTTCGTCGGGGAACGCTGGGAGGACGGCAGCGGCAACCTCTACGACGGGGACTACTGGCTGGCCGAGGACTGGAGCTACTACGTGCTGCTCGACTTCTACGCCTCGCGCCACGAGTACTTCCAGCTGGACGAGGGCACTGACGTCGGGTGGGTGGACATCGCCGGAGTCACGGCTGTGCTGGACGAGACCGCCGGCACCCAGGACGTCGACGAGGCCCTCGACGAGGTCGTCGTGCTCGACGAGGTGATCTCGATGTGGGCCAGCGAGGTCTGGCTCGGCCACTACGACGGCTACTTCTACAACACGAACAACTACCGCCTCTACTTCGACCCGGCGGACGGTCGCGCGACCATGATGCCCTGGGATCAGGACTGGGCCTTCTACCGGGACACGCCGATCACGAGCCCCTCCGGTCGCATCGGCGCTACCTGCCTCGGCGACATCTCCTGCCGCCAGCGCTACGGGGACGCGATCGACGAGGTCTGCTCGGTCACGGGCGGGCTCGGTCTGGAGCGCACCCTCGACGAGGTCACGGACCTCGTGAACCCCTACGTACGCGACGATCCTCGCCGGGAGATCAGCTTCCCCGACGCCGAGTACTACCAGGCGGACCTGTTGGACTGGATCTCGCGGCGCTGCGGAGAGCTCGAAGCGGCCGGGCTGTAGGTGCTATGACCTCGGCATGAAGCTGCCCGAGTACGACACCTGGGACGCATGCGAGATGGCCGAGCTCGTCGGCAAGGGCGAGGTCTCGATCGAGGACCTCGTCGAGGCCGCCATCGAGCGCATCGAGCTGCGCAATCCAGCCCTCAACGCGGTCGTGACCCCTCTGTTCGAGCGAGCTCGCGCCTCGCTGGACTCCTTGCCCGACGGTCCCTTCCGCGGGGTGCCGTTCTTGCTGAAGGACCTCAAGCAGTACCTGGCGGGGACACCGACGACGGGGAGCTGCAAGCTGCTCTTCGACTACACGCCGGAGGTCACCTCCACCCTCGCCCGGCGCTACGAGGAGGCAGGGCTGGTGGTGCTCGGCAAGACCAACACCCCCGAGTTCGGCATCATGGGCGTCACCGAGCCGGAGCTCCGCGGCCCCTGCCGCAACCCCTGGAACACGGACCGCACCCCTGGTGGCTCCAGCGGCGGCTCGGCCAGCGCCGTGGCCTCTCGCATGGTCCCGGTCGCACACGGCGGGGACGGCGGAGGCAGCATTCGCATCCCGGCCAGCTGCTGCGGTCTGTTCGGGCTCAAGCCCACTCGGGGCAGGGTGACCATGGCGCCCTCGCTGGGCGACGCCTGGGACGGCTTCGTGCAGGAGCATGTCCTTGCCCGCTCCGTGCGGGACAGCGCGGCGATGCTCGACCTGGCGGACGGGCCGACCCCCGGCGAGCCCTACGCGGCTCCCGCCAAGCTGCGTCCCTGGCGTGAAGAGGTCGGCACACCGCCTGGCAAGCTCAAGATCGGCTTCACCCGCGGCACGCTCTTCGCCGGTGAGAGCTCGCCGGAGGCCGTCGCTGCGGTCGACGACGCGGTCACCCTGCTGACCGAGCTGGGCCACGAACTGGTCGAGGCCACGCCGCCATTTGACCGAGAGGACCTGGTCCACGCCTACTTCATCACGGTGGCCTCCCACACGGCCTGGTACGTCGAGGACGCGGCCCGCATCGCTGGCAAGAGGCCCTCGCCGGGGGACTTCGAGGCTCCCACCTGGCTGCTGGCGCAGATCGGCTGGAAGAGCTCGGCCCCGGAGCTCGTCGACGCCCGCATCACCATCCAGCGGGCGGCGCGGCAGGTCGGCGCATGGTTCGAGGACCATGACTGCTTCTTGTCCTCGACGATGGCGAGGCTGCCGGTCGGGATTGGTGAGATCGGCCTGTCCTCGGCGGACCGGCGGCAGCTGGCGCTCTTGCGCGCGGTGAACGTGAAGAGGCTCCTGGACCTCGCCCTGAACGAGCTCGGCACCAACGCCCTCGCGGCGACGCCGAACACGCAGCTCTTCAACCAGACAGGCCAGCCGGCGATGAGCGTGCCCCTGTACTGGACGGCCTCTGGCATGCCGGTGGGCGTGCAGATCGCCGGGCGCTTCGGTGACGAGGCGACGCTGTTCAGGCTCGCGGCGCAGCTTGAAGTGGCCAGGCCCTGGGCGCAGAGGGCGCCTGGCTGAGACCCCTACTGGCGGTAGGCTGCGCAGCCCTCCGTCCAGCCCTGGCGGGCGCGCTCGTCGAGGTCCTCTTCGTCAGAGCAGCCCACCCAGCGGGCCCAGCCGCGGCCGAGGCCATCCCAGGTTCCCTGCTCGGTGATGCATGGGCCGACGTGGTCCTCGAAGGTGCCGACGTCGTCGCGGAAGATGGCCGGGGGGAGCTCGCCCTGGAGGCTCGTCTCGGCGATCCAGTCCTGGCCTCGCGCCGAGCAGGCCCCGGTGAAGACACGGGGATCCGCCAACAGGGTGCCCTCCGACTCGAAGAGCGCCCGCCAGGCGCGGCGACCCACGGCCTCGCCGAAGTCCTGGTCGAAGCCGTCGGGCATGGCGTCCAAGAGCGGGACGATGTCCGCGTGGACCTCGCCGTGCTCGCCGATCAGCGCCCGGGCGAAGCCGTTGGCGAGGTGCCTTCGGCTCTCCGTGTCCGACACGAAGCGGGAGGCGGTGTGGACGAGGACGACCACGTCCTCTGGACGCTCCGACAGAGCCAGGCCGATCCGCCGTCCGGTCTCCGAGAGGTGGTCGTAGCGGCACTCGGGGAAGCGGTCTTCGTGGTCGGTCAGGAACTGGAAGGCGGCGCCGAGATCCTGGGGCCGTGACTGCTTGTCCCGGTTGCGCTGCGGTGGATCACCGCTGGGCACGGTCTGGTCCGTGCGACCGTCCGGTGCGTAGACCCGCACGTCCAGGAAGCCAGCCCTCAGCGGTCCCCACTTGCCCACGCGCAGGCCGATCCCGAGGCCAGCCGCCGCGACGACTCCGACGAGCGCGGCTCGACCGAACCACCGCGGCGCCGTGCACGCCATCGCCGCGCCGAGGAACAGCAAGGGGATGAGGGGGGCCCGGTAGCGGAGGTGGAAGGTCGCGAACGCGATGTCCGAGGGGTTGTCGTCCCAGAGGTCGTAGCGCAGGGCGTAGGCCACCAGCAGCGCGGCCAGCGCCACCGCGGGGAACCAGGAGACCACTGGCTGATCGCGCCACCTGCGGATGACCAGGCCCATGCCCGCCAGCGCCGCCACCCACAAGACGAACCAGTACAGCGAGGGCAGGACGCCGAGGTCGCCGTACTCGACGACCAGGCGGCCCGCCATCGGGTTCACCTCCAGGGGCCAGAGGCCGTCGCGGAAGAAGGGGCCCCAGAGCCAGTCGGCCAGTCCGTCCAGGGGCGCGGGGGTGAACATGGAGAACCAGTCGACGGCCTCTCCCTTGGCATAGGGGCGCGACTCGTGGACCCAGAACCAGGGGTAGGCGCCGAGGGCTCCGCCGAGGGCGAACAGGGGCGCGCCTCGCCACCACAACAGCACAGCGGCCACGGCGAGGGCGGGCACGGCGTGGACCGAGATGTGGGCGAACCAGAGCCCGAGTCCGGTCACCACCCCGCTGGCGATGATGCAGAGGGCCTGCACCCATCGCCTCCGTCCGGCCCCGGCGGCCAACAGCGCCAGGGCGCCGAGGGTGAAGGCGGCGGACTCGGCGTGGTTGCCCCAGCCCGTGTGGATGAGGTCACGGTAGAAGCCCGGGGCGCCCAGCATGAGCAGGCACCAGGCGACCCCGGCCTTCCACGAGATGCGGTTGGCGACGAAAGCCCCGAGCGCCGTCACCAGCACGTGGAAGCCAAAGGGGATCAGCTTCCAGACCATCACCGTCGGCCCGAGCTCCGAGAACAGGGGCGCCGCCATCAGCGACTCACCGGTGCAGCCGCCGCAGAAGGTGCGGTACTGCAGCGCCCACCATCGATCGAGGTGGCCGCATGCGAACTGGGCGCCGGCCCGGGCGTTGAAGCGCTCCTCCCAGTGGACGCGGGCCCAGGGGCCGAAGAGCAGGTCGATTCCGCTGGCGAGTGCCTCCAGCGCGACCAGCGCCCACACGAGCAGGCGCTGCCTCGAGCTAGTCACTCGTCAGGTTGTCCGTCCCCGCCTTGATGTCGCCCTCGCCCCACTCCTTGTCCCGGAAGCGCTTCGCCGCAGCCTTCCTCTCCCGCTTCTCCTCCTGGAGCTCGACGAGGTGGTGGTGGGTCGTGAAGTAGGGCAGCGTGGCTCCCCGCATGGCCTCGACGGACTCGAAGCCGTGCTGCTCCATGAAGGCCTCGAGCCCCTCGGCCAACTCGCTCACCATGCCGAAGCCCTGGAGCATCGGGCCGGTGCAGGCCTGGACCGTGTTCGCGCCGACGAGGATGTGCTCGATGGCGTCCCTGCTGCAGGTCACCCCCCCGATGCCGCTGAGCGAGAAGCCAGGCAGATCCTGGGCGATCTCTGCGACCATCCGCAGGGCGATGGGCTTGACCGCCAGGTAGCTGTAGCCGCCGAAGGTGCTGTGGCCCTCGACCGTCGGCTGGGGCCGCAGGGTCTTCAGGTTGATGCCGATGCAGGCCAGGATCGTGTTGATCGCGGAGACCCCGGAGGCGCCGCCGGCCTTCGCCGCCCGCGCGGGTAGACGGATGTCGGTGATGTTGGGTGTCATCTTGGCCCAGACCGGGACCGAGACTGCGTCCACCACCCAGCTGGTCACCTCCTGCACCATCGGCGGGTCCTGGCCCATGGCCGCGCCCATGCCCCGCTCCGGGTGGCCGTGGGGGCAGCTGAAGTTCAGCTCGAGGGCGTCGCAGCCGGACTCGACGCAGCGCCCCGCCAGCTCCTGCCAGCGGTCCTTGGAATAGCTCTCCATGATCGAGCCGATGAGGATGCCCTCTGGGTGGGTGTCCTTCGTCTCGCGGTACCAGTCCTCCCAGTCCTCGAAGGGGGCGTCGCTGATGAGCTCGATGTTCTGGAAGCCGACGTTCTCCTTGCCGGCGGTGCGCAGCTTGCCGTAGCGAGGCTGCACGTTGATGACCTCTGTGTCGGTGAGGCTGGTGGTCTTGGCGACGACCCCGCCCCAGCCCGCGGCGAAGGCCTTGCACATGATCTTCGCGTTTGTGCTGGGGGGACCGGAGCCGATGACGAAGGGATTCGTGAACTGGAGGCCATCGACGTCGACGGCGAGCCTGGAACTCATGCGAGCCTCGGAGCGTGAAGAAACGACAAGGTACTACGAGCCGCCTGTTTCGAGACTGCTGGGTCGGAGGCAGGCGGGCGGACCTCCTGGTCGAGGACGGCGTGATCGCTGCGATCGGCGCCATGGAGGGGCCCGCCGAGCTCGAAGGCGGCACGATCTGTCCTCCCCTCGCCGAGCCCCACGTGCACCTCGACGCCGCTCTCTTGGCGCGGGATGCGCCGAACCACAGCGGCACCCTGGAGGAGGGCATCGCCAACTGGGCGCGTCTCCGCGACGGCCTCGGAAAGGAGGACGTGAAGCGCCGCGCCCGCGAGACCATCGGCTGGTACCGCCGCTTTGGCTGCAGGCGAATCCGGACTCACGCCGACACCGGCTGCCTGGACAACGTCGAGGCCCTCGTCGAGCTCCGCGAGGAGGTCGCCAAAGAAGGCACCACCTTGCAGATCGTGGCCTTCCCCCAGGAGGGCATCCTGACCGGACAGCGCCGCGAGGAGCAGTGGCGAGAGGCGGTGGAGCTCGGCTGCGATGCCATAGGTGCCATCCCCCACTTCGAGCCGAGTCGGCCAGAGGGAGACCGCTCGCTGCGCCTGGCCATCGAGCTCGCGGCCGAGCACGGCCTGGCCCTCGACGTGCACTGCGACGAGCGCGACTCCGGCGAGTTCCGCCACCTGGCGACCCTCTGCGCGCTGGCCAGGGAGCACCCAGGGGTCCACGTCGTCGCCGGACACTGCACGGCCATGCACTGCTGGCCCGACGAGCTCGCGGCAGAGGTAATCGAGGCGGTGGTCAGCTCCGGAGTGCTCGTCGTCACCAACCCGCTGGACAACATCGTGCTGCAGGGCAGGGGAGGCTACCCGCGCATCAGGGGGCACACCCGGGTCGACGAGCTCTGGGCCGCCGGCGCTTCTGTCGGCATCGGCCACGACTCGGTCATGGACCCCTGGTACGGCCTGGGCACAGCGAACCTGCTCGACGCCGCCTACGTGCTCGTCCACTACGCCCACCTGAGCAGCCGCGAGCAGATGGTGCGCGCTTTTGGCGCCCTGTCCCACGAGAACCACGCCCCCTTCGGCTCGGTCCCCCGGCTCGAGGTCGGCGCCCCCGCGGAGTTCCTCTTCTTTCCGGCTCGAGATCCCCTCGAGGTCCTGCGGCTTCGACCACTACCGGTCATCATCGGCCCCGGCGCGTGATAGGCCGCGTCTCAGTGCCCGACAAACGCCTCCGGCGCTGGCAGGCGGCCATCTTCGTCTCGACGTGGGCGGCCTACGCCGGCTTCTACCTGACCCGCCGGAACTACGCCGTCGCCCAGCCCGCGATCCTGCGGGAGTTCGGCTGGACCGAGACCGACGTCGGCGTCGTGATCACCCTGTACCTGACGGCCTATGCCATCGGGCAGTTCGTCCACGGCTGGCTCGGCGACCGCTTCGGGCCTCGACGCATGCTGGCCTTCGGCTTCGGCGCGACGATCCTGCTCAGCGTCGGCCTCGGCTTCCAGGGCAGCGTCCTGGGCTTCGGGTTGCTCTACGGGCTCAACGGCTTCGCCCAGTCGGCGGGCTGGCCCAACGTGACCAAGGCCATGACGATGTGGTTCCCCGCGGCAAATCGCGGGCGCGTGATGGGCATCTGGGGGACGAACTACTCCTTCGGAGACGCCTTCGCGACGGCCCTGGCCGCGTGGATGCTCGGGACCTGGGGCTGGCGGAGCGTCTTCTGGGGCCCGGCCATCGCCGGGCTCGGCGTCGCGGTCCTCGTCGTGTTGATCCTGCGAGATCGGCCAGAAGACGTCGGCCTGCCGCCTGTGCAGGTCTCGGAGCCCGTGGCCGAGTCCGAGCCGCTGTTGGAGTCCTTGAAGCCGCTCTTGGACACCCGCGTGCTCCGCCTGGGCGCCGCCTACTTCTGCCTCAAGTTCGTCCGCTACACCTTTGTCTTCTGGATCGGTCTCTACCTCGTCGGGCAGCTGGAGTTCACAGACGAGCAGGCCGGCTACCTCCAGGTGCCGTTCCCCCTCGCCGGGCTCCTCGGGAGCGTCGCGGCGGGCTTCGCCTCGGACCTGCTCTTCGACGCCCGTCGGGCGCCGGTGGCCGTGATCATGCTGATCCTGCTGGGCGGCGCGCTTGGCCTGCTCCTGGCCCTGCCAACGGATCTGTCCACGGAGCCGATCCTCTTCGGCCTCGGGCTTCGGACCCTGGCCTTCGGCGGAACCCTGGCGCTCTGCGGCTTCATGCTCTACGGCCCCGACATGCTGGTGTCGGGGACCGCCGCGATGGACTTCGGCTCCACCAAGGCGGCCTCCCGTGTCGCCGGCTTCGTCAACGGCGTGGGGTCCATCGGCGCGGCGCTCAGCGGCGTGGTCATCGGCGTCGTCTCCGGCCACGGCTGGACGGCGGTCTTCGCGCTGTTGGTCGTCCTCGTCCTGGCCTGCACGGTGGTCACGGCGACCCTCTGGAACGCCCGGGACGAGAGCGCCGTCGAGGCCTGAGCCGGTAGAGTGCGATGGTGATCTGGAAGGTCCTCGGCGTCGCCGCCTATCTCCTCTGCCTCGTCGCCATCGGGGTGGTGGCCTCCAGGCGCATGACCAGCGCGCGGTCCTATTTCGCCGGGGACAAGAGCTTCGGCTTCTGGGCCGGGGCCTTCTCGGCTCGGGCCACCGGCGAGTCGGCCTGGCTGTTGATCGGCCTCACGGGCATGGGCGCGCTGGTGGGGGTGAAGGCCTTCTGGGTGGTGCTCGGCGAGGTCCTCGGCGTGCTCGGGGCCTGGGCCCTGATGTGCGGGCCCTTCAAGCGCCTGACCGATCGCTACGACTCGATCACGATCCCCGACTACCTCGAGTCCCACTTCGGCGACTCGAAGAAGACCCTGCGACTCGTGGCGGCGGTTGCCCTGGTGGTCTTCGTGACGATCTACGTCTCCGCGCAGATCGACGCGACCGGCACCGCCTTCGAGAGCTTCTTGGGCCTGAACTACTACACGGGCGCGCTCATCGGCTTCGGCGTGGTCTTGGCCTACATCGTCAGCGGCGGCTTCGTCGCCGTGGTCTGGTCCGATGTCTTCCAGGGCACCCTGATGTTCCTGGGGCTGGTGCTCTTGCCCATCGTCGGCGTCGTCTATGCGGGCGGTCCCGCCGAGGTCGTCGAGGGCCTCCGCGGCATCGACGCAAACCTGCTGTCCTCGACCGGCGGCGAGGGCTGGACGCTTTCGGTCACCGCCGAGATCATCGGCCTGTCCCTCATCGGTCTGGGCTTCCTGGGCTCGCCCCAGATCTTCGTGCGCTTCCTCTCGCTGAGGAGCGACCGCGAGGTCCTCCCTGGCGGCATCGTCGCCGTGATCTGGACGCTGTTCGCCGACTCCGGCGCGGTGCTCACCGGGCTCGTCGGACGCCACCTGCTGACCTCGACCGGGCAGGACGTGGAGGTCGCGCTGGGAAACGGCGCCCAGGACGTGCTGCCGATGCTCAGCGAGCTGGTGTTGCCGCCTGTGCTGGTCGGGCTCGTCATCGCCATCGTGCTCTCGGCGATCATGTCGACGGTCGACTCGCTGCTGGTGCTCGCCTCCAGCGCCGCGATCCGCGACGTCTGGCA
Source organism: Myxococcota bacterium (assembly GCA_036012755.1). Lineage (GTDB taxonomy): Bacteria > Myxococcota_A > UBA796 > UBA796 > CAJQPC01 > JAAESX01. The sequence goes on from DASCPX010000072.1 coordinate 26,184, forward strand.
GAAGGTGCTCCACCCGGAGCTCCCGGACGAGGCGCTGGTCGGCCTCTCTCGCTTCGGCACCGCCGCTCTGGCCGCGTGCGCGCTGGGGGTCGCGCTGGGGGTCGCCGCTCTCGTACCCGGCCGGACCGTCTTCTGGTTCGTGATCTTCGGCTGGAGCGGCATCGCGGCCACCTTCTGTCCGACGATGATCCTCAGCCTCGGCTGGCGTGGCTTCGACAAGAACGGGGCCCTGGCTGCGATGATCGTCGGCTTCGTCTCGGTGCCGCTCTACAAGTTCGGCGCCCCGGAGCTGCCAGGGCAGCTGGGGGTCTTCTTCGCCAACCTCGGCGAGCTCCCGCCCGCCTTCCTCACCTCGATGCTCGCGGGGGTGCTGGTGTCCCTCGTCAGCAGGAAGTGATCAGTAGAGGTTGCCCTTCCGCGCTCCGCCCGCGTGGTTGATGTAGATGGTCTTCTCCTCGGCATAGAACTTCCACGCGTCCGGGCCCATCTCGCGGGGGCCGACGCCGGTGTTCTTGATGCCGCCGAAGGGCATGTGGGCCTCTCCTCCGATGGTGGGGTTGTTCACGTGGTTCATGCCCGTGTCGAGGTGCTGGATGACCTGGAAGGCCCGGGACAGATCGCTCGTGAACACAGATCCCGTCAGGCCGAAGTCGACGGAGTTGGCTGCCTCGATGGCCTCTTGGGGCGAGCCGACGCGGATGACGCTCAGGACCGGGCCGAAGATCTCCTCTGTGGCGATGCGAGCGCTGGCCTCGACGTGGTCGAAGACGGTGGGGCAGGGGAAGTAGCCGCGGGACAGGTCGCCGTCCTGGAGCCTGGTCCCGCCGCAGCGGAGCTCTGCCTCCTCGCGGCCCACGCCCATGTAGCGGAGCACCTGGGCCAGCTGCCGCTCACTCACAGAGGGCCCCATGGTCGTGGCCGGGTCCAGGGGATGGCCGGCCTTCATGGAGCCAGCCGCCTCGACGACCGCGGAGACGAAGTCGTCTGCCACCTCGTGCATGACGATGGCCCTCGAGGTCGCCGTGCAGCGCTGACCGGTGGAGCCGAAGGCCCCCTTGGCGCAGGCCGCGGCTGCGGTGGCGACGTCAGCGTCGTCGAGCACGATCAGGGGGTTCTTGCCCCCCATCTCGCACTGGATGCGCTTGTGGAGGGCGCCGCAGCGTCCCTCGATCTGGAGGCCCACGCTGGTCGAACCGGTGAAGCTGATCGCCGCGACGTCCGGGTGCTCGATGAGCGCCATCGCCGGGTCGGCGTCACCGTGCACGACGTTCACGATGCCGTCGGGGATGCCCGCCTCCTGGCAGAGCTGGGCGATCTTGTGGGCGGTCGCCGGGGTCTCCGGGGCCGGCTTGAGCACGACCGCGTTGCCGCTGGCGATGGCCGGGGCGATCTTCCACAGGGGGATGCAGACGGGGAAGTTCCAGGGGGTGATGAGCCCGATCACGCCCAGCGGGCGCCACAGGGTCATCGCCAGGGCCCCCGGGGCCTCGCACTCGCTCGTGAGGCCGGTCATGCGACGGCAGTCGCCGGCGGCGTAGGTCACGTAGCGGATGGTCTTCATCACCTCGCCCTTGGCCTCTGGCAGGATCTTGCCTTCCTCGAGGCTCAGGATCTCGGCGAGCTCGTCGGCGTCGCGCTCGAGCAGGCCCACCAGGCGGAACAGGGCCACGCCACGAGTCGGAGCCGGGGTCGCTGCCCAGGCGGGCTGGGCCTCCTTGGCGGCGGCGACGGCGGCCTCTGCCTCCTCGCGCCCGGAGTCCGGGGCGGTGCCGAGGTGCAACTCGGTGTCGGCCGGGCAGAGGTTGTCAGTGGTGCTGGCGCCGTCGACGAAGCGCCCTCCGATGAGGTTCTGGCAGCGGATGTCCATGACGTTCCTGTTTTTTCGGGGCGCGCATCATATCTTCCTCGACCGGCTTGGAGGCCTCGATGGAAACCCAGCAGATGATCGACCTGTGCAAGCGCCACACGCTCTTCAACTGGAGCGCCCGTGGGGCCGTCGCTCCGCTCCCCATCGCGCGGGCCGAGGGTGTCTACCTCTACACCCCCGACGGCGACCGCATCCTCGACTTCAACAGCCAGCTGATGAGCGTGAACATCGGCCACAGCCACCCCCGCGTCGTCGCGGCGATGAAGGAGGCCTGCGACGGCCTCATCTACAGCTTCCCCGGCTCGGCGACGGAGCCGCGGGCCCGCCTGTCCTCCAAGCTCGCCTCGATGCTGCCGGGGGACCTCGACACCGTGTTCTTCACCCTCGGCGGCGCGGAGTCGAACGAGAACGCGATCAAGCTCGCGCGCCTCTACACCGGCCGCCACAAGATCCTGAGTCGCTACCGCAGCTACCACGGGGCCACGAACCTCTGCATGCAGATGACCGGCGACCCGCGGCGCTGGGCCAACGAACCCGGCAGCCCGGGCTTCGTGCGGGTGATGGACCCGGAGCCCTACTCCTTCAGCTTCGGCTCCAGCCCGGAGCAGCGCACAGAGAACAACCTGCGCTACCTGCGCGAGGTCATCGAGTACGAGGGCCCCCAGACCATCGCGGCGATGGTCATCGAGACGGTGACCGGAACAAACGGCGTTCTGCCTCCGCCCCCCGGCTACCTCCAGGGGCTTCGGGCGCTGTTGGATGAGCACGGCATCCTGCTCATCTGCGACGAGGTCATGTCGGGCTGGGGTCGCACCGGCAAGCTCTTCGCCTTCGAGCACGGCGACATCATCCCGGACATCGTCACGATGGCGAAGGGTCTGACCTCCTCGTACGTCCCCCTGGGCTGCGTCGCGATGCGAAACGGCATCGCCCGGCACTTCGACGACAACGTCTTCTGGGGCGGCCTCACCTACAACAGCCACCCGCTCGCGCTGAACATCGCGCTGGCGGTCATCCAGGTCTTCGAGGAGGAGGGGCTGGTGGAGCGCTCCGCCCAGATGGGCGAGGTCATGCGAGGCCACATGCAGACCTTGAAGGACAAGCACCCCTGCGTGCGTGACTTCCGCCAGATCGGGCTCTTCGGCATGGTCGATGTCCAGGACACCCGGGGCGAGCTCATCGCTGGCTACAACGGCAAGCACCCCGCCATGGCAGCCCTCGGCGCCCACTTCCGCCGCGAGGGGCTCTTCACCTTCGTGCGCTGGTCACACTTCATGTGCAACCCGCCGCTGATCATCACCGAGGAGCAGCTCGCCGAGGGCTTCGACATCATCGACCGTGGGCTGGACATCGTGGAGTTGGCGCTGGCTCAGGGGTAGCGCGTGAAGGTCGAGCCGGGCTGGATGGAGCTCAGGCCGTAGTACTGCCTGCGGGTTCCGCGGAAGTAGTTGGTCGAGGGGGCAGACAGCCGCGTGTACGTGAACTGCTGGCTGGCGGTGAAGGGGCCGTGGATCCAGGGGGCGTAGTCGGTCAGCCGAAAGGCCGAGTCCGTCCAGCGGTGCTCCGGAAGCCAGTCGCCGACCGCGAAGAGGCCCGAGCTCACGCTCAGCGGGCAGGCGCCGACGACCTGGGTCTGGAGGTGGTAGGTCTGCTGGATTCGGGCCGTCCACGAGCAGGTCGTGGTCCAGTCGATGAGCTGGAACTGCACGGTGCCTCGGACCTGGCCTCGGTTCCACGTGTAGCTCGGGGTGGAGACGGTCACGATGCGGGAGCCGCTGGGGGAGTAGAAGCCCCGCAGGTAGTTGTAGAGGTTCACCTCCGCGCTGAGACCCCCGGTGACCCGGCTCTTCATCGCGACGTAGCACCCCTGATCTCCGAAGCACTCGTCGTCGAAGCAGTCGGTGTCGCCGTCGCCGTCGTTGTCGACGTCGTCGAAGCAGTCGGTCTCGCTGCAGCCCTCGCAGATGCCATCCTCGCAGTCGGAGAGCCCGTCGCAGTCGTTGTCCTTGCCGTCAGCGCAGAGCTCCTCGGCGCCCGGGTTCACCGTGTCGTCTGCGTCGTTGCAGTCCCCGTCGACGGCGGTCCAGCCCTCGCCAGGGTCCGCGCAGTCCTGCAACGAGGCCTCGTCGCCGCCGTAGCCGTCGAGGTCCCCGTCCCAGTACCAGGTGGTGGTCGCCAGCCCCTCGTCAATGGAGCCGTCACAGTCCTGGTCGACGCCGTCGCATTGCTCTTGTGCGCCCGGGTGGCGCGTCTCGTCGGTCTCCGCGCAGTCCCCGTCGGTCTCGACGTGGTCCGCGGGGGCCTCGCAGGCCTCCACGGCGGCTCCTGCGCCGTAGCCGTCCCCGTCGTCGTCCGGGTACCAGGACGTGGTGCAGGGGTCGGTCTCCGAGTCCGATGGCCGGTCGTCCGGGGGCTTCGGGCAGCCCGCGAGCAGGAGCAGGAGCACGGCTCAACGCTACCCGAGTGCAGCTTGCGTTTCCGTAGTCGAATGACTACGCTCGAGCGATGAGCACCGAAGTGGTCGTCGTCCAAGGTCGAGCGGACGTCATGCGCGCCCTCGTCGAGGCTGCCACCATGCTCTTCGCGGAGCAGGGCATCTCCAGCACGTCCGTCCGGCGTATCGCCGCTGTCGCAGGGGTGAACCACGGACTCGTGCATCGCCACTTCGGCTCGAAGGAGGCGCTGTTGCGCGCGGTCATGCGCAAGCTCGCCGCAGAGGTCATCGCCGCGATGCCGCCGGAGCGACCCGACGAGACGATCAAGGATGTGCTCTACGGCGCGGTCGGCCCCAGCCAGCACCTCTTCAACCGCATCGTGGCGCGGGCCATGCTCGAGGGACGCGCTCCAGGAGAGCTCCAGGACGAGTGGCCGGTGGTCGAGCGCATGTTGAAGGCAGCGGCGAGGTCAGAGGGGGAGCTCAGCCCCGAGGCACACGTGGCGCTGATCATGTCCACGGGTCTCGGCCTGCTCTTCTTCCAGGACTACCTGCGCGAGGCAATCGGCCAGGACGAGGTCCAGTGGGCCTCGACGTGCGCCGAGTTCATGCGCTACGCGACCCGAGGCGGAGCTCAGGGATCGGGCTGACCTCTGTGGTCGGGCTGGAGTGGCGAGGTCGTCCAGGCGGCGTCTCGCAGCTCGTCGGCGTCGACCCGACCGTCGCCGTCCTGATCCCATCCGGCCATCGGTGTGCTCGACAGGTTCGCCCACTCCTCCGTATCGAGGTGGCCGTCACCGTCGCCATCGAGCACGCGCATGAGCTCCCAGGCCGACTGGGACGCCACCTTGCTGTCGTACTCGGCCCAGCTCCACCTGAGGGTGTTCCACCGCCTCGCGGCGACGAGGAGGAGCAGCGCGGAGGCGACGAGCAACAGCAGGGTCGTGCGCCGGGCGGTCACGAGGCGAATCGTACTCCCAGCCTATTCCCAGGTCTCGGGGTCGCCATAGCCAAGGGCCTCGGCGAGCTCGCGGATCTCGCGCTGGCGGAGGACACCGTCGAGGATCTCCCGCCGCGCGAACCACCGCCGAATGCGCGGACGCGCCGTCGCCATGACCTTTGGGAGGGGAAGGGCGAGGCGCTCGCGGGCCGCGGGCGGGAGCTCCTCGCCGAGCCAGTCGAAGAGCTCGTCCAGCACGGCAAGTCGCGAGGGCGAGTCGCGCACGAAGTCCTCGAAGCGTAGGACGTGGCGGTCGAAGCCCTCGGCCTCGAGGATCGCGGCGTGGGCGCTGCGCCACTGGAAGGCGCAGACCTCTGGGAGTGGACGGCGCTCGTAGTCCTGCCAGCCCGGGGGAAGGTCGTACTTCCACCAGTGGGCGTCGGCTGGCCGGTGGTCCGTGTAGCCGGGGATCTCCAGGGGCGCGGGGAGCCGGTGGCTGTGGAAGCCGTGGAAGCGCCAGCCGTCGAAGAGGCCGTTGATCGCGCCCGCCGGGTTGCGCAGGAGGTGGAGCAGGCGGATGCGGGCCCTGGGAAAGAGCTTCGAGAGCAGCGGGAGGCGGTATGCGTTCGAGGGTGTCTTCACGAACAGCGGGCGGGTCCGCATCTCCTCCTCCGTCGCCCGGCGCCAGGGACTGATGGCGACGAAGGGCGGCTCCTCGAGCACCCGCTCTCCGGGCGGTCCGGTGGGTCCCGTGCCGCCCCACGGCAGGTCGTACCAGGCGGGATCGAGGCCCAGGCGCCGGAGGTTCTCGACGTGGTCGCCGACGATCGCCGTCCGTGGCAGCCGGTCGGGCCACTGCACGGCGAGGCGCCAGTCCAGATCGAGCTGCAGATCGGCCTGGTGCCCGGCGCGTTGGCCGATGTCGTAGGCGAGCTCGGCGGCGAAGAGCTCCGGGTCGCCCTCGTCGAGGCGGCTCAGGGCGTCGCTCTCGGGGAGGCCGGGCCACCCGTAGCCGGCGAGGCGCAGGAAGGGGTTGATCTCGGCGCGAAGGTGGAGCAGGCCCGGGATCTCGCGCAGGGCCTCGCTGAAGACGGAGCTCCCGCCCCGCGACGAGCTGACGATGAGGACGAGGTCGCGCACCTCTTCTCGCGGCTCGGGCCTGGGTCCGCGAGCCTCTCGGAGCTCGGCGAGCCGGGCGTGGAGAGCGTCCATGGGGCGAGAGCCTATCCTCGCCGCGGTGTTTCTCCTCTTCGCCTGCGCCCCACCACCCAGCGACGGCCCCCCGAACCTGCTCCTGGTCTCGCTCGACGGCGTCGCCGCGTTCCGCACCCACCTCGGCGGTGGGGACAACCCGAACACCCCGACCCTCGACCGCCTCGCAGCAGAGGGTCGCAGCTTCCCCCTGGCGTTCTCCCAGTCCAACGAGTCCCTCTTCAGCCACGCCTCGATGTTCTCGGGCCGCTACCCGAGCGAGATCGCGGTGCCGACCTACGCGGCCTACTCGATCCCCGACGACGCGGTCCTCGTCAGCGAGATCCTCCCCCTCTATGGCTACACGACCGGGGCCTTCGTGGCTGGTGGCCACGTGAAGGGGGCCTACGGCTTCGACGAGGGCTTCGCCGTCTACGAGGACGACCACGACTTCGGCGCTCTCTTCCACACGGTGCCTGAGGCCCTCGACTGGCTCGAGGAGGTGCAGGAGCCCTGGTTCCTCGTGCTCCACGGCTACGACGTCCACCGGCCCTACCAGAAGGCCGGGGTCTTCGCCGAGGTCTTCGGCGAGGGACCCTCGGCGGCCACCCTTCGGGGCCTCTCCGGCACCGATCGCGTCTACCAGGGGCGCTACTACCCGGACTTCTCCGTCGAGCGGATCACCCACGTCACCGGCGACCCGATCGTGGATCCGGAGGGCTACCTGCGCATCGCGCGCTGGGCAGAGGGGCATGACGGGGAGCCCGTGAGCAGCGAGGACATCGCTGCCGTCGGCGACAGCTACGACGCCGCGGTGCTCGCCGCCGACCTGCAGCTCGGACGCTTCCTGGAGGAGGCTGGCGCCCGCGGTCAGCTGGACCGCACCTTGGTGATCGCGACAGCAGATCACGGAGAGGATCTCCACGTCCACGGCCTCTTCAACCACCGGGCGCTGTTGCGCGACTCGACGACGCGGGTGCCCCTGGTCCTGTGGGGGGAGGGTGTGGAGCAAGGTGTGGACGAGGGCCTCGCCGCGGCTGTGGACATCGTGCCGACCCTGCTGGGCGCCGCTGGCGCCGTGCCTCCGGCGGGCGTAGCCGGGCGCGATCTGCTCTCTGCCGAGCCCGCTGCAGTCCATGTCTTCCAGGAGTCGGTCATGGACGAGCTCAGCGTGCGGAGCCAGACCCACCGGCTCGTCTTCCGCGGCGTTCCGCCCGCCTTCGACCTCCTCGAGCTGGCCCTGGCAGTGGCGCCGATGCAGGCCCCCCACTTTGCCCTCTACGACCTCCGCAACGACCCGGACGAGACCACCGATGTGCTCGCGGCGCAGCTCGAGGTGGCAGAGGAGCTCCGCGCCGCCATGCTCCGGTGGCACAGGGGGCTCTCGCGCGGTCAGCCCGGCTCGGTCGCGCGGGATCCGGAGCTGCTCCAGGCCCTCAGGGCGCGTGGGTACTGGTAGCGAGCTCCCCGAAGTCGTCGACGCCGATGGCCCGGAAGGCCTCGCCCCAGGCGACCAGCAGGGCCTCGTCATCGCCTGCTCGGGCCTCTGCCGAGGGGAACACAGGCTCCACACCTCGGGCCGCTGCCTCGATCAGCATGCGGTCCTCGAGGATGCGATCGAGGGCTCTGATCCCCCGGGCCTGGTCGGCGGCGAGGTAGTCGGCGGCGAGCTCCTCCTGCTGGTCCATTGGCGGCGGTGGGGGCCGCTCCAGCGCAACCGAGGGCGGGGGCATCGGGGCCATGTACAGGCCCGCAGCGAGCAGGCCAGTGAGCCCGAGGGCACTGGCGGCGCCCCAGCGCGCGCGCTCCCAGGACCGTGGTGTCATGAGCCCTGGTATATCCTTCGCTTCGCCATGATCGACAAGCTCCTTGGGGCCGCCACCGCGGTCCTGGTCGTGCTCATCGGCGTCAGCCTCACCTCGAGGCCCACGCCGAGGGCTCCTCGGGCTGCCGCGGACCTCGCCGCCGTCATCGACGCCGACAGGGACGGGGTCGACGCCGCGGACTACGAGCGGGTCTCAGATGGGATCGTGCCCTTCGAGCTCGTCGATCTCGACGGCTCTGGTGAGCTGGAGGCCTGGGAGCTCGACGTGCTGCTGCGCACCCAGAGCCCCCTCGTCCCGCAACCCAACCGGCTCCCGCAGGTCTACTGAGTGGAGAAGCTCACCCGCGCTGCGCTGCTCCTGCTTGCCCTGAACGTGATCGTGCTGGTGGTGCTCTACCTGCTGCCGATGCCCGATGAGGGCGAGATCCCGGGTCGAGATGCCCGCACCATCGTGGGCACGCCGTGAGCCCTTCGACCCGCAGCATCCTCCTGGTCGTCGCGGCGATGGCCGCCTTTTCGCTGATGGCGCTGTTCACGCGGGCCGCGGACGCCAGCGCCTTCACCGTCGCCGCTTGGCGCGGCATCTTCGTCGCCCTTGCCTTCGGGTCGTGGATGATCGCCAAGGAGGGGCCTCGCAGCTTCAAGGTCGACGGCCAGACGCTTCGCATCGCCGGGATCATGGGCGTCGCGCTCGCGGTCGCCAGTGGGACCTTCGTCGCCGGCTACGTCTACACGACCGTCGCCAACACGATCTTCCTCCACAACCTCGCCCCGGTGGTCGTGCTGCCGCTGGCATGGTGGGCCTTCCGGGAGCGACCGGGGGCCGCTGTCCTCGCTGGCGCCGCCATCGCCGTGGCCGGAATCGCGCTGTTGTCCGGTGTCTCTTTCGTGCAGGTCGCCCACTTCGCGAACCCCCAGTTCCTGCTCGGCGACGGCCTCGCCCTGGTCAGCGCGCTCGGCTACGCGGTCGTCCTCGTCGTCACCCGCGAGAGCCGGCAGCGGACAACGCCGATCGTCGCGACGTTGTTCTATGCCTGGCTCATCGCCGCGGTCCTGCTGACGGCCACCGCGCTCCTGGTCGACACGATGGCCGCGAGCTGGACGAGCCTGCTCTGGATCGTCGGGCTGGCCCTGGTCTGCACCAACCTCCCCTTCGTGCTGCTGAACCTGGGCATGAGGCGGGTCGGAGCGGGGCTCGCGAGCGTGCTGTCGCTCTCAGAGGTCGTCTTCGCCACCCTGTTGGGCGTCGTGGTCTATGGCGAGGATCTCTCCCCCGCCGGCTGGCTGGGTGGGGGCCTCGCGGTCATAGGTGTGCTCTACGCCCTGCGACAGGGCGGCCGGGACTTCGAGGACCCGCGGGCCCTGCCGCATGCGGCCCGCGCCCCTCGATTGGTGCGTCTCGGCCTGGCGCTCGTGGCGCTGAACGCCGCTGGCATCGCGAGCCTGCTCGGCGGCGGGGCTGCGCTCCTGGCCTTCTGGGCGTTTCTCCGACTCTCACGCGGCGCACCCTCGGCGGTGGCGGTGTTCCTCGGCGCGCGCCGGGCTGCGTGGGCCCGGTGGGGCGCCGTCGCCCTGAGCGGGGTGGCTGGCGTCGTCGTCCTGACCCGCGCCTCTGAGCCCGAGGGCAGCGTCTTCGTCCTCGCCGGCGCGCTGTTGTTGTGGGGTGTCGACCGCTACGCCGCGGACAAGGAGCCTGCCGAAGCACGGGACCACGACCGGCTTGGCCAGCTCGCGCTGTTGGCGGTCGTCGCCGCAGAGGGCTTCGCGCTGCTCGCTCACGACGCCTCCATCTGGACGACCTGGATCGCTCGGGCCGCGCTCGCGCTCGCCGCCCTCGAGGTAGTCGCCAGCGGCATCCGCGGGAGCCTGCACCTCCGCCCGGCCCCGCCCCCACTGGGGGATCATGGGCGCTGGTTCCGTGCCCCGGTGCTGGTTGCTGCGGCGCTGTTGTTCTGGCTGCTCGGTGGCGTGCACGCCGTGCCGGCTGGCCATGTCGGCATCGTCGAGCGCTTCGGCGCCCCCCAGGCAGACCTCGCCGAGCCCGGTCTGCTCATCCAGGCACCCCCGCCGATCGACCGGGTCGTCGAGGTCCACGTCGCCCGGGCCAGAGAGGTCGAGATCGTCGAGCCGGGGACGCCGCTGTTGTGCGGAGACCAGGGCATGGTCTCGCTCTCCGCGACCCTCGCCTACCGGGTCGACGACCCCGTGCGGTGGACCTATGGATACGCCGACCCCGACGCCGTCCTCGCCGAACTGGCTCGTAGCGCCCTGGTGGAGATCCTGGCGGGGAGCTCTGCCGACGAGGTCCTCGCAGAGGGTCGCGCCGATGTCGAGGAGCGCAGCGCGGCGCGGACCCAGGTGGTAGCCGCGGAGCTCGGCGCCACGATCGACGCCATCCACCTCCAGGTGGTGCGCGTGCCCCCGCCGGTTCAGGCCGCCTTCCTCGACGTCATCAGCGCCGACGAGGAGCGCCTGACCACCATCAACGAGGCCCACGCCTACGCCGCGCAGGTGCTGCCGGAGGCCGGGGGCCGCGCGGTGGAGATCCTGGCCGCCGCCGACATCTCGGCCTTCGAGATCGGCGCCCGCGCAGAGGTCGATAGGCAGGTCTTCGAGGCCATCTCGAGAGGAGGATCGCCCAGCGACCGCCTGACTCGTGAGCGCCTCGCCATCGAACACGCGGAGGCGACCCTCGCCCCCGCGAAGCTCCTCGTCGTCCCACGGGATCTGCGCCTGTGGATGGGCGACGTAGAAGCCTCCCCGACGCTGGAGATCCCATGAAGCGCAAGCTCGTCACCGGGGCTGTCGTCGCGATCGTCTGTGCCGCGTGCGTCTCGACGCTCTACACCGTCGACGCCCGCGAGGTCGCCGTCGTCACCTTCTTCGGAAAGCCGGTGGCCAACCGCATCGAGCCTGGCCTGTACGTCCGGGCGCCCTGGCCGCTCCACCAGGTCACCCGCTACGACCGCAGGGCACGGCTGCTCGACGTCGAGCCAGCAGAGGTGCTCACGAGGGACAAGAAGAACCTCGTCGTCGAGGCCTTCGTGCTGTGGCGCGTCGCCGACCCGGAGCGCTTCCTGGAGTCCGTGGGCAGCGCAGAGGCCGCCGAGACCCAGCTCTCCGACCTCGTCGTCAGCCGCATCGCCGCCAGCTTCGGACAGCGGGAGTTCCACGACCTGATGAAGGTCGGTGGCTCCGAGCCGACCCTGCCAGCCGATGTCGTGACCGCCACCGCAGAGGTCGCCAACGCGCGCCTCGGCGTCGAGGTGGTGGACGTGCGACTCCGCCAAGTCGGCCTGCCTGTCCAGAACGAGCAGTCCATCTACGAGCGCATGCGCGCCGAGCGTCGCCGCATCGCCAACGCATACCGCAGCGAGGGCGAGGAGAAGGGCAGCGTCATTCGGGCCGAGGCCGATCGCCAGGCCGCCGAGATCCTCGCTCGCGCAGACGCGGAGGCCGCCGGTGTTCGAGCCGTCGCCGAGGAAGCGGCCGCTGAGAGCTACGCCAGGACCTACAAGCAGGACCCGGAGCTCTTCCGCCTGATCCGCCGCCTCGAGGCCAGCGAGGTCCTCCTCGACAACGACAGCGTGCTCGTGGTCGAGCAGGGCGCGCTGGTCGGTGCCCTCGTGGAGGGTCCCTGACGGTGTCCATCCCCAAGCTGCTGGCTGCGCTGTTCGGCCTCCTGGTCGTGCTCTGGCTCGGCAGCGGCGTCTTCGTCGTGAACCCTGGACACTCGGGTGTCGTCTTCCGCTTCGGCGCCGTCGCGCGCTCGGTTGAGCCGGGTGTGCAGGTGCGGCTGGCCTGGCCCATCGAGCGCCAGGAGATCGTCGCGGTCGGAGAGGTCCGTCGGGTCGAGAGCGAGCCGGTGCGGATGCTCACCGGCGACACGAACCTCGTCGATCTGCAGTTGGTGGCCCAGTACAGCGTGGAGGACGCCGAGACCTTCCTGCTCAGCGCCCGGGATCCCGACGCGCTGGTGCTCGCCGCCGTGCTGAGTGCGGCGACCCGCGTCGTGTCCACGGTCGACGTCGACAGCCTGCTCACGACCGGACGCGCCACCCTGCAGCGCACGGTGAAGGCGGAGGCACAAGTACTCATGGCCCCGCACGGGGTGCGCATCGACGCTGTCGAGCTCGCCGAGCTGTCCCCTCCACCTGCCGTCGTCGATGCCTTCAACGACGTGTCCTCGGCCCGCGGGGACAAGGACACCATCGCTCTCGCCGCCGAGGGCTACGCCAGCGATCTCCTCCCTCGGACCCGGGGAGAGCACCGGCGTCGCGTGGAGCTGGCTCGGGCGGAGGCCGCAGCGCGAGGTGCGGAGGTCGAGGGGGACGTCGCGCGCTTCGATGGGCTCCAGCCGACCTGGAAGGAGGCGCCCGAAGCTGTCGAGGGACGGCTGCGCCGGGAGACCTGGGAGGCCGTCGAGGCAGAGATCATCGTGGTAGAGGCTGGGTCCTCGTTGGTGTGGAGGACCTCGCAGTGAACACTCACGTTCGAGCTGGACTGGCGCTCTTCGTCGTCGCGAACATCGCGGTGTTCGCCTTCCTCCTGCTGCGCCCACCGGAGGAGCCGGCGGAGGATCTCGGCGCGATCCTCGACCCGATGGTCGCCGACGGGACGATGGAGACTGCCAGGTACGATCTCTCCGACAAGGCGGGGGAGCTCAACGTCATCCTCATCAGCTTGGACGCCCTCCGCTACGACCGGACCGGCCTCAGCGGCAACTCGGATGGACTGACACCGAACCTCGACGCCTTCGTGGAGGAGGCCATCGTCTTCGACAACGCGGTGAGCGCGGCCAGCTGGACCTTGCCCTCGCACATGTCGATGTGGACCGGGCGCTGGCCGAGCGTCCACGGGGTCACCAACAAGCTCCGCCTGCTCGGCGCAGACCAGATGGCCGAGTCAGCGCTCTCTGCGGGCATCGAGACCTACCCCTCGCTGCTGGTCCGGGACGGCATGGTCGCGGCGGGCTTCTCCGGCGGCGCGGGCATGAGCGGGCGCTACGGCTTCGCGCGGGACTTCTCGGTCTACGTCGACGATCGCCCCTTCGCTGGCCTCGACTACTCCGCCCCACAGGCCGTCGACTGGCTGCGGGAGCACCGGGACGAGCGCTTCCTCCTCGTCGTCCACGGCTACGACGTTCACGGCCAGTACCCCCTCCCGCCGGCAACCGCCGATGGCATCGAGTACGCGGGCGACCTCGACGGCACGGTCGAGGAGAACGCTCGCCTCCGCGAGCAAGGCCTCGCCGCCATCGTCGAGCCCGGCGACGCCTCCGACATCACCGGAGACGTCGGAGCGGACGACGCCCGCTTCCTCGAGGAGCTCTACGACCTGAAGGTGCGCGCGGCCGACGAGCGCCTCGGCAGCCTGCTCTCCCAGATCCGGACAATGGGCTTGATGGACAACTCGATCATCGCTGTGGTCTCCGACCACGGTGACGAGTTCATGGAGCACGGCGCCCTCGACCACGGCCACACGCTCTACGAGGAGCAGCTGCACGTCGTCATGGCGCTGCGGATCCCGGGCTACGCGCGCCAGCAGCGAATTCCCGACATCGTCCGCACGGTCGACCTGTTCCCGACGGTCTTCGACCTGCTCGGTCTCCCAGGACCGGAAGGAGTCAACGGCGTCAGCCTCCTGCCGCTGTTGCGGGGAGAGCCCATGGAGCTGGAGGCCTACAGCGAGACCGACTACCGGCTCTTCGTCCACCAGCGCGCCCTCCGCCAGGGGGACTACAAGCTGATCCTCGACCTGCGCGACGGGGAGCGCTCCCTCTACGATCTGTCCGCCGACAGCGAGGAGCTGCGGGACATCAGCAGCGGCGAGCCACGGCGCACCTACGAGATGGAGCAGGAGCTCAAGGGCTGGATGATGCAGCACGGCCAGAACCCGCAGGACTACCTGGGCATCCGCCAGAACCCCATCGAGATCTTCTGATGAGCCGTCTCGCTTGCCTGCTGGCGCTCAACGCGCTGTTGAGCGTGGCGATCGCCTGGCGGTGGATCGAACTCTCCGACGCGTGGCAGCGCCACGTGCACGTCCTCCAGGTGAGGACCCACGTCGGCGCCCCGTAGGCCTAGCCCTCCTGTGGGGCGGCGACCTCGGACTCGTCCACTCGCCCGTCGTCGTTGGTGTCGAGGTGGATGAAGATCTCGGGTGGGCCGGGGAACTCGGAGCGGTCGAGCGCACCGTCGCCGTCGGCGTCCGCGGCCGGGATCGGGAAGTCCCTCCAGCGCTCGAGGAGCTCGCCCACCTGGCCGCGGGTGGACTTGAGCTCATCGCGAGTCACGAAGCCGTCGCCGTCGGTGTCCCGCTCCAGGAAGCGGGCTGCCCACTGGCCGTCCTCGCTGTATTCGCTGATGGACACGCGGCCGTCCCCGTCGCGGTCGAGCTCCATGAACGCCCCTCGGAGGCCGTCCTTTGGGGCGCTGGGGCGATCGCCCTTCTTCTTCGCCGGTTCCAGGACTGGAGGAGGGAGCTGGGGCTGCGGGCGGGGCTCTTCGTCGGGGGCGGCCTCGAGGCTCGGTGGCACGCTGCGGGTCCAGCCGAGCCAGGCGAAGCCCGCCACGGTCAAGGTGGCGGCCAGCACAGCGAGTCCCTGGGCTGCGGTCGACATCGGCGGCGAGCATACGACGTAGAATGAGGCCGTGAAGCGTGCGTTGCGGTGGCTGGCGGTTGGAGCCCTGGCGCTGGCCTTGATCTTTGCCGTCGTCGTCGGCCCGCCCGCCCAGGTCCGTGTCCTGGAGACCGGCGTCTCCTGCCGCATGGTCGACGAGACTCTCGGCGTCGCCACCTACCAGCCGCGGTGCAAGGGGGAGCGCGACATCGGCGAGGGGCCCGTCCCCTTCCTGATCAACGGCAGGGGCTTCCGGGGGGCACCCCCGATCGAGGGAGCCCGGCGCGTGCTGCTCCTCGGTGGTTCTCGGGCCTTCGCGCCCGGCCTGACGAACGCCGAGGAGCCCTCTGCCGTCGCCGAGGCCTACCTCCAAGAACACGACCGCGCCGGCGTGGACATCCTGAACCTGTCGGTAGAGGGCTACTCCTCGATCCAACACGCCATCCGCCTGCCCAAGTACCTCGCACATTACGAGCCAGACCTCGTGGTGCTAACGACCTTCACCCGACGCGGCATCTACAGGGAACACCTCGTGGAGCCGGAGCGGAACGACAATGGCTACCCGCTGCGCCTGCTCGGGGCGGACCCCGGCTGGCTCCACTTCACCTCTTCGTGGAGTCTGCGCGACGCAGGCGCATTGCCCTTCGCCGGCCCCGCGCTGGATTCGACCAAGAACATGGCGCGCCTGTGCCGGAGCAAGGGCGTGAAGTTCCGCGTCGCCTGGGACGGGCGGGGTCTCTCCAATGCCCGGAGCAGCGGCGCCAAGGAGGGAAGCAGCGCGCTGCGATGGCTCACGCCACGGGTGGAGGTGACCAGCGACGACCTGGAATGGTTGATCGTCGAGAAGGGGGTGCCGCTCTACTACGCCGCCGACTGGTATCCGGACCGGGAGCTGGAACCGGAGCTCTTCACACCGGACGGCTCGTTCGCCACCGCCGAGGGTGTGGACCGTCTCGGCTTCGGGCTCGCGCGGCTCGTGGACGGGCTGATGTACAAGGACTAGCCCCGGCGCAGGATGCCGGTAGCGCACCCGATCGCCCCAGCGGCGTCGAGGTAGGGGCGGACATCCACCGTGTGGGTCACCACCCCGAACGACTCCATGCGCTCGCGTAGCCGGGGGGCTCCCGTCGGCATGAGCACCTCTGTTGGTGCCAGGGCGACGAGGTTGTTCCCCCGAGCGATGGCGACCTCCGGGTCGTCCTCATCGAGCTCGATCACCTCGACTCCGGAGAGGGCCTCACGCAGGCTCGCCGATGCCATCGCGGGTCGCAGGAGCACGAGGTCGTCCGCCAGGGGCGTACAGATCCCCAGCAGGTGCTGCGCTCCACGCTTCGGCAGCTCCACCTGCTGGACCTCGACACCCTGCCGCGCGAGGATCTCCTCGACGAGCGCGGCGCCCGCCTGGTTGGTTCGCAGACCGACTCCCAGGAGCACCCGGTCCTTGCCCAGCCAGAGCGCGTCGGCTCCCTCGAAGGTGGCCCCGCCCGTCGGCGTGGCGAGGATGGGCACCCCCAGGCCCGCCAGCGCCGCGGCGGCGAAGCGCTCCTCTCCTGCCCGAGCCCGGCCCGCGAGGCGGCCCAGGATCGCTCCCTCCGCGGACATGAAGAAGAGGTCGGCGGCGAAGATGACGTTGGGCGGTGCCCCCTCCGTGTCGATCCAGGAGACCTCTACGTCGAGGGCCTCCCATGCGGCCGCGAGGCGCAGCGAGGCGGCCCTGGTCGCCTCGAGATCCGGGACGCGCTCCATGAGCCAGCCCTCGGCGTCGTCGATCTCGCCGAGGCTCTGTGGTGGCCTGGCGAGCAGGACGTGCCGAAGGCGCTGTACAGAGGACCGTGCGCCGCACTTCAGCCAGGCGCCGCCGAGCTCTTCTGCGTGGGTGGTCGTGCGGGGCTCGAAGCCCTCGCCGCCGTAGGTCGCCTTCATCGGAGGCCCAGCTTCATGCGCGCCACCCGCGCCCGGCGGCGCCAGCGCAGCCAGTGGATGCGGTCCCCCTGGAGGCTGCGGAGCTCGCTCTGCACGCGCATGACGAGGTCGCGGGCTCGGGCCTCGAGGAAGTCCCTTTGACTCGGCGTTGGCCCTGGTGCCTCGGGACGGTAGCCGAGCTCCTGCATCACCTCGCCGGCGACGGCCTCGACCTGGGCGAGCTCTCTCTTCGTCAGGCCCTTGCGCCACTTCTCCGTGTTGTTCCGCATCACCGGCTTGTTGTTGTTCTCCCAGGACTTGGAGAGCCCGGCGGTCCGGCTGGCCCTCGCCCTGTCGTGGAAGCTCAGCATCGCCTCGTGCATGGTGATGCCGACGTGGTCGCAGAGCCGCGCCGTCATCAGCTCTGGCGAGGCGAGCACGTCCTCGTAGTGGAGTCGCATGACCCGCTCGGGCCCCAGCCGCTGTGCCACGTCGATGGCGACCCGCTGCTGCCGGGCCCACAGCCCGGCGGTGAGCAGGGGCTCGAAGGGGTTGAAGACCGAGGTCTTCGAGGACAGGGCCACGTCGCGCACGTCGCGGACGAGCCAGACGAAGCGGGCGCCTGGACGGCGAGCCAGGATCTCGTCCACGAACTCGACGACGAAGGTGCTCTTGCAGCCCCAGTGGGTCGCCCCTCCGTGACTCGCGACGAGGTCGTAGAGCGCGAGGAAGACGCCGACGACGGTGGGGTCATCGCGTGCCTCTGACGCGAGCTCTGCCGCCGTGGGCATCCAGTCCCAGGGGTGGATGTGGCCGCGCACCATCGCGAGGGTGTCGGCGACGATGTCGTCGAGGCCTTCGTGATCGAGATCGCCCAGGTAGCGGAGCAGGTGAGGGGGGTGGGGCACGACGACCTCGGGGTGAGCGTCGAAGATCACCCGCAGCAGGTTCGAGCCGCTGCGCTCCGTCCCGATGATGAAGAAGGCCTCACTCACGGTCAGACCCGGGCATTCGGATCACCCAGAGGGGGTCGAGCTCCTCGACGAGGATCTCCACCTCGCGGGGGTCGAGGCGGTCGTCGCGGTTCAGGTCGTGCAGGCGCCAGGAGAAGCCGGGGGGATCGCTGCCGGTGAGCTCCTCCGCCTCGAGCCACCCCGACTCGTCGGTGTCGAACTGGGCCAAGAGGCGCTGGGCCTGCAGGGGGTGGTGGGGACCCGCGCCCCACAGCAGGAGCGCGATCGCCAGCGCGCTGAGCAGGATCGCCAGGGCGAGCATGGTCGCTCTCACTGCAGCTCCGCGAAGAGCTCTGGGCCGAGCGGATCGGACCAGGACAGCGGCTCGCCGTGGGGCCCGGTGATGAAGGCACCCGGGGGGGGCTCCTCTGGCCACTGGTCGGATCCATGAGGCATCGCCAGGCGACCCTCGGCGGAGCGGAGGCTGACGGTGCCGAGCACCGCCTCGCTGTAGACCACCCGGTCCGGATCCGGAGACAGCAGATCCTGGCCCCGGGTCTCCGGCACCCGGACTCCGCTCAGCCCTGCCAGCGTCGGAAGGATGTCGACCAGGCCCACCGGCGTGGCGACGGCGCCGGGCTCGATGCCGGGGCCGCGAAGCATGAGCGCGACGTGGATGTTCTCGTCGTGGAGCGAACTGCGGTGGTTGACGTGGCCATGATCGAGGAGGTCCTCTCCGTGGTCGCTCATCACGACCACGACGGTGTCTCCTGACAGCCCGCGGTCCTCTAGCTCGGCCAGCAGGACGCCGACGTGGTAGTCCGCGTAGCGCACCGAGCCGTCGTAGAGCCCGCGCACGAAGGCCTCGTCCTCTGGCCCCAGGGTGATGCCCTCGCCCTCGTGGCCCGCGGCCCAGGTCTCCAGCTCGTCGAAGAGCGCCGGGTCGAGCACCGTTCGGCCACCGGTGGAGATGTTCTGCGGGTCGAAGCCGGGGTGCAGCACGCCGTCGAGGATCTGCTCGCAAGTCCAGGGGATCAGCGCGCGCTCCAAGAGCGGTCCGTTGTAGCCGGGCGTGTCCCCACGAAAGAGCGGTCCCCACTTCAGGTAGGGGGCGTGGACGTCGTAGCCGTGGACGAACATGAGCCAGGGCCGGTCACCTTCTTCGAGCACGTCGATGCGCTCGAGCGCCAGCGGCACGGTCTGCTGGAAGCTCCCGAAGTCGTCCCCGGAGGCGTAGCGCTGGAAGCCGACACCGAGGCCGAACTCGGGCGCGAGGTGTCCACCGGCGACCACCGCCTCCGTGGCGTAGCCGGAGCGAGAGAAGACGGCGGCCATGGTCTCCTGGTCGGCCCGGAAGCCGTAGGTCGCGTAGTCGAGCTCGCCCATCTCGCTGGGGTAGAGCCCGGTGAACACCGAGGCGTGGCTGTAGAGGGTCTCGTTCGCCTGGGACCACGCGGACTCGAAGACTCGCGCGTCCCTGGCGAAGGCGTCGAGGTTCGGTGTCATCGATCTGCCCTCCGCGTCCCGCCTCCCGACGCGGTCCGCGCGGAGGGTGTCGATGCTCACGACGAGCACGTTCGGCGGGCCCGGGGCGGGTTCGCCACAGGCCGAGAGAGACAACAAGAGAGTCCACGACAGCACGGTGCTATCGTACGTCGCCATGCACGCGAGGAGATGTGGACAGGCTGCATCGCGGGCTCGCAGTGGCCCTGCTCATCGCCAACGCTGGCGTGCTGGCCTTCGTGCTCGCCTCCGCGGCCCGGTTGGTGCCTTCGTGGTTCGATCGTCCGGGGAGCGAGGCCGCCGCGGCGAGCGCGCCGAGCATCCACAAGACCCGTCACAGCCCTCCCGGGGACGAGTGTGACCACGTCCTCGTGCAGCTGCGCACCGCCATCCTGGAGCTCCACGGCGGCCACCTCCCGCCGGAGGAGGAGGCGCGCATCGACGCGCTTCGCGGCAGTGGCAACTGCTCGGCGGGCAGCGAAGAGGTGGAGGCCCTCCGCGACGAGCTCTCGAGCGCCTTCCACGAGCAGGGCCGGGAGCCTCCGGAGTTCCTGGGGCTCCAGTGATCGTCCCGCTCCTGGCCTGCGCGGTGCCGGGCGCCCAGCCCAACCTCGTCCTGGTGAGCATCGACGGTCTCCGGATGGACCGGACGAGCCTCGGCGCCGAGCGCGACACGACGCCGAACCTCGCCCGTCACGCGGCAGAGGGCCTCGTCTTCAACAGCGCTTTTTCCGCCAGCAACGAGTCGGCCCTGTCCCACGGTGTGCTGTTGACCGGCCGCTACGTGCCCGAGATCGCGGTCCCGGACTACACCACCTTCATCCTCCCGGAGGGGCTGACCACGCTGCCCGAGGCGCTCCAGCAGGTCGGCTACGAGACCGCTGGGATCCTCGCTGGTGGACACCTGCGCTCGACCTTCGGCTTCGGCCAGGGCTGGGACCACTTCGTCGAGGTCAGCGACTTCGGCAGCTTCCAGGAGTCAGTCCCAGAGGCCCTGAGCTGGCTCGAGATGCGCGACAGCCCGGAGCCCTTCTTCCTGATGGTCCACGGCTACGATCTCCACCGGCCCTACGCCAAGACCGGGCCCTTCTTCCATGCCTTCGGCGGCGACTACGAGGGACCGATGTGCGCGCTGGCCTCAGAGCGAAACGAGACCGAGCGCATCTTCCGTGGTGTGCTCTACCCGGAACACGAGCGCCCGACCGTGCGACATGCCTCCGGCGCCGAGATGAGCGACCCCCGTCAGTACGCCGCCGGCCTCGAGCGGACCGAGGGCGGCACGCCCCTGTCCTCGGCGGACCTCGAGCACATGCGCGACCACTATGACGGAGGCGCTCTTGCCGCGGACTTCTACCTGGGCGTCCTGCTCGACAGTCTGCCCGAGAACACCGTCGTCATCGTCACGAGCGACCACGGCGAGGACCTCCAGGACCACGGGGTGAGCAACCACCGCGCCGTGCTGCATGACAGCACCACCCACGTCCCCTTCGTGATCCTCGGAGCGGGCCAGGGACAGCGCGACGACCTCGTCAGCGCCACGGACGTCGTGCCGACGATGATGGCGCTGGCCGGGTCGACGCCTCCAGCTGGCGCTCGCGGCCTCGACCTGCTCGCGGAAGCTCGCGACGATGGCCTCTTTCAGCAGGGGGTGATGGGACAGAGCGCCATGCGCTCCACCACCCACCGCCTGCTCTTCGAGGGTCTCGAGCTGGACGATCCCCAGTACCTGCGCGTCGCCTACGAGTCCGACATCGGAGACCACTTCCGCCTCTACGACCTCCGCACCGACCCCGATGAGCAGCTCGATGTGCTCGCCGAGCAGCCGGCCATCGCCCGGGCGCTGCGAGAGGAGCTCGTCGAGGTCCTCGCGTCCCTTGCCTGGAGCGACGCGGCGAGGGCGCCCACGCCAGAGGTGATCGAGGCCATGCGAGCTCGCGGCTACTGGTAGCGTGGCGGTCGATGTTGCTCGCCCTCCTTGGCTGCTCTGCGCTGAGCCAACGCTACGCGGCCTCGAATCTGGAGCCCGGGACCACCATGTTCGGGCTTAGCTACCCGGCCAATGCCCAGCAGATCCTCCATGTCGACGTCAAGGGCGAGGTCCTCTGGTCCTACACGCTCCCCTACGGGGTCTTCATGCAACAGGGCCAGCTCGGGCCGTCGATGTTGATGGACGTCGAGCCCCTCGAGTCAGGGAACGTGCTCTTCACCGTGTTCCCAGGTGGCGTCTACGAGGTCGACCGGGAGGGCCGCATCGTCTGGTACTACCTCGACGATGTCGCCAGTCACGACTCTGACCGGCTCGACAACGGAAACACGCTGATCGCTCGCACCTGGGCGAAGAAGGGCGACTTCCAGGTCATAGAGGTCGACGCTGACAGGAAGGTCGTGTGGGGCTGGGTCGGTGCTGGCTTCGGCGAGGACGAGCGCTTCGTCTCGATCTCCGACGAGGGCGACGCGTGGATGCACATCACCAACGTCGATCGCACGCCCGAGGGGCTGACACGGGTCTGCGTCCGCAACTTCAACGCAATCGTCACCATCTCCCCGGAGGGCGAGGTCGTCGACGAGTTCTTCCTCCAGACCCTCCCCAAGACCACGGTGGCCGAGACCACGGGCACCCTCGTCGGTGAGCGCCCTCACGCGGCCGAGTGGCTCGACGACGGACGCTTCTTGCTGGCGACGCGGCGCCCGGACAAGATCGTCGAGATCGGTGATGGAGAGGTGACCTGGAGGTTCAAGGACCCGACCGTCGCCAGTGTTCGGGACCTCGATCGGCTGCCAGGCGGCAACACCTTGATCGCGGCCAGGGATCGCATCATCGAGGTCGACCCGGGCGGCACGGTCCTGTGGCAGTGGACGATCCCGAATCCACCTGATTGGACCGTCTCCTGGAACCAGCTGCATCCGCTGATGAGCGTCACCCGCGTCGCGCCGGATGGGACCTTTGTGGACCGGGACTGAGCTGACCGTATAAGCCCCCCGCCATGTGCGGAATCCTGGCAGTCATCGACCCGGCCGACCCCCTCGCAGATCGAGCCTCCATCCTCGAACACCGACGCCTGCTGCGGCATCGCGGGCCCGACTGGAGCGGCGTCTGGACGGGCGCCCGCGCGGTGCTGGCCCACGAGCGCCTCGCCATCGTCGATCCCGAGTCCGGAGAGCAGCCCTTGACCCACGGCGAGTTGGCCCTGGCCGCCAACGGGGAGATCTACAACCACGCGGCGCTGCGCAAGGCCGGCCACCCCTACAAGACCGGCAGCGACTGCGAGGTCATCCTCTCCCTCTACGAGGACGAGGGCGCCGAGCTCGTCCATCGACTCGATGGTCAGTGGGCCTTCGTGCTCGTTGACGACGCCACAGGCGACTTCGTCGCTGCTCGGGACCCCATCGGCGTGGTGCCGCTCTATGTCGGCACCGGCCGCGACGGCGCCACCTGGTTCGCCTCCGAGATGAAGGCCCTGGCAGGTGTCTGCACCTCCTGGAAGGTCTTCCCTCCGGGCCACGTGATGACCCGCGAGGGACTGCGCCGCTGGTACGAGCCGGAGTGGTTCGCCGACGAGGTCCCGACCCGCCCCCTGGACCCGGCGCGCTTGCGCGCGGCCCTCGAGGACGCAGTGGTGAAGCGGCTGATGTCGGACGTGCCCTGGGGCGTGCTGCTGAGCGGCGGGCTCGACTCCTCGCTCGTGAGCGCCATCACAGCGGTCCACGCAGCGCGCCGCGTCGAGGACGACGAGCAGTCAGCTGCCTGGTGGCCCCGTCTGCACTCCTTCTCGATCGGGCTGGAGGGCTCTCCGGACCTGGCGGCGGCGGCGAAGGTGGCGGAGCACCTCGGCACCGTGCATCACCCCTTCACCTACACCATCGCCGACGGCATCGACGCGCTCTCGGACGTCATCTGGCACCTCGAGACCTACGACGTGACCTCGATCCGGGCCTCTACTCCGATGTACCTGATGGCCCGCAAGATCCGGGCGATGGGCATCAAGATGGTGCTCTCGGGAGAGGGCGCCGACGAGATCTTCGGCGGCTACCTGTACTTCCACAAGGCGCCAGACGCCGCCGAGCTCCACCACGAGTGCGTGCGCAAGCTGCAGACGCTCCACCTCTATGACTGCCTGCGCGCCAACAAGTCGATGATGGCCTGGGGTGTCGAGACCCGGGTTCCGTTCCTGGACAAGGGCTTCCTGGCCGAGACCCTGAGCTTCGACCCGACCGCCAAGATGTCCACCACCCACCCGGACGGGCCACGCATGGAGAAGCACCTGCTGCGCGCTGCCTTCGATGACGAGGTGGCCCTGCTGCCCGATGAGGTGCTGTGGCGCCAGAAGGAGCAGTTCAGCGACGGCGTCGGCTACGGCTGGATCGACTCGCTGAAGGCTCACTCAGAGGCGCAGGTCAGCGACACCCAGCTGGCCGAGGCCGCCGAGCGCTTCCCCTACAACCCGCCGGCGAACAAGGAGGCCTACTGCTACAGGCAGATCTTCGACCGCCACTTCCCCCAGGCCTGCTCGGCTCGGACGGTGCCCGGCGGGCCCTCGATCGCCTGCTCGACGCCGGTGGCCATCCAGTGGGACGAGGCCTTCTCCAAGATGGCGGATCCCAGCGGCAGGGCCGTGGGTGTCCACGTGGACAGCTACTGAGGCGCTCAGCTCTTCTGAGCCAGCTCCTTCGGCTGGAAGGCGTGGATGCCCCGCTCCTCGTCGGTCCCGGGCACGATGTTGTCGAGGATCAGCGCGATGAACGCGCCCACCGCCATGCCGGTCGTGCCGAGGGTGTTGACGATGTTCGACAGGGACTCGGGCAGCAGGATGAGCATGCTGGTCACGACGTCTAGCTTCTCTCCGGTCTCCGCGGCCATGGTGGCCACCGCCTGGGCCGCCACGTAGAAGTCCGGGGTCCACTCCACCGGGTTCGCGCCGAAGTACTCGGGCACCGACAGCCCCATGAAGAAGGCGAAGCCGATGATGAAGAGGTTGCGGGCCGAGTTCAGGTTCACGAACTGCAGGTTCGACAGCCCGACGCTGGCGATCATGCCGAACATCGCGCAGTACATCCCGCCCACGACGGGGGAGGGGATCGTCGTGAACAAGGCCCCGAACTTCGACACCATGCCCAGGACGATCATGATGATGGCGCCTGCCTGGACCACCCGGCGTGCGCCCACGCGGGTGAGCCCGATGGCGCCGATGTTCTCGCTGTAGGAGGTCGTGCCGTTGCCCGTGCCCATGATGCCGGCGATGAGGCAGCCGATGCCCTCGAAGAGGATGCCGCGGTTGACGGTCTTCTTGTCCGGCACCGGGGCGCCGCTCATCCGCGCGCAGGCGTAGTAGTCGCCGATGCTCTCGACCATCGACGCGAGGTAGCCGGCGAACATGCCGACGAAGGCCGCGAAGCCGAACTGGGGCAGGCCCCACTGGAAGGGGTAGGGGATGCGGAACCAGGGAGCGTTCTGCAGGTTGGCCAGGCTGGCGTGGGAGGGATGGGCAGCGATGACCTCGCCCCCGGCGCCGACGGTCTCCCCCGGGAACCAGCCCAGGAGGGTCCCCAGCCCGCACGCGCCCCAGGCCAGCAGGATGGCCATGAGGATCGGGTAGAGCTCGAAGGCCCGGTGGGTCTTCCGCAGGATCTGGGAGAAGAGGATGATGAGGACGATGGTCAGCCCGCCGATCGGCCAGTGGGCGCCGGCGATGGGGGCGCCGAACTTGAACAGCGCCAGGCCGATGAGCGCGATGGTGGGCGCGATGGTGATGGGGCCGACGAAGCGCAGCAGCAGGCCCACGAGCCCCGTGGCGCCGACGACGATCTCTACCAGGGCCCCCAGGATGATGGCGCCCTGCACGTGCTGGATGCGCACGTCGAAGCCCTGGGTGGCCACCGCCGCCATGCCGCAGATCGCGAAGGTCGGCGCAAGGAAGCTGAAGGTGCCGCCCTGGATGATGGGCAGGCGGTTCCCCCACGTGGTCTGGAGCAGCGTGGTGATGCCGCTCACGAAGAACATCGTGGCGATGAGGTACCCGAGCTCGACGGGCTTGTCCGACAGCCCCAGCGGCTCGCTGAGGATCAGCGGGATCGCGACCGTCGAGCCGAACATCGTGAGGTAGTGCTGGAAGCCCAGCACCGCCGTCTCGACGATGGGGGGCTTGTCGTCGATGCCGTAGATGAGGTCCGGCTTGCCCGCGTCGCCGCTCACTGGTCGACCCTCGGGAGGTCGCGTTCCACGGCCGTGGGCTCGGCGAGGCGGTTCCGCAGCACCTGGTTGTCGTAGTAGCTGGCGAAGCAGGGCCGGTTCACGTAGCGGCCGCTCCCGCGCTCGGCGGTGATCTGCCCGTCGGACCACACCTTGCGACCTCGGGACAGCGTGATCGCCGGGATGCCGGTCACCGTCATCCCCTCGTAGATGTTGAAGTCGATGTTCTGGTGGTGGGTCTTCGCCGAGATCGTCCGCGAGCCGTCCGGGTCCCAGATGACGACGTCCGCGTCGCTGCCGACGGCGATGGTGCCCTTCTTCGGGAACATGTTGAAGATCTTCGCGGCGTTGGTCGAGGTCGCCGCGACGAACTCGGAGGGGGTGAGCCGGCCGGTCCGCACGCCGTGGTGCCAGAGCACCGCCATGCGGTCCTCGACGCCGCTGGTGCCGTTGGGGATCTTGCGGAAGTCCTCGAGCCCCATGCGCTTCTGGTTCACGCAGAAGCAGCAGTGGTCCGTCGCCGTGGTGTTGAGCATGCCCGACTGCAGGCCACGCCACAGCGCCGCCTTGTGGTTCTTGGGCCGGAAGGGTGGGGACATGACGTAGCCGGCGGCCCGGTCCCAGTCGGGGTTCTGGTAGACGGAGTCGTCGAAGATCAGGTGCTGGGCGAGGACCTCTGCGAAGACGCGCTGGCCCTCGAGCTTCGCCCTGGTGACCGCCTCGAGCGAGTCGATGCAGCTCGTGTGCACGACGTAGAGCGGCACGCCCAGAACCTCTGCGATGCGCAGGGCGCGGTTGGCGGCTTCGCCCTCGCACTCCGGGGGACGGGACAGGGGGTGGCCCTCTGGCCCGTGGATGCCCTTGTCGTAGATCTCCTGCTGCAGCCTCCAGACGAGCTCGCCGTTTTCTGCGTGCACCGTGCACAGCGCGCCGAGCTCCCGGGCCCGCGTGAAGCTGTTCACGAGGACCTCGTCGTCGCACATGATGGCGCCCTTGTAGGCCATGAAGTGCTTGAAGGAGTTCACCCCGCGCTCGCGTGTGAGCGTGCCCATCTCCGCGTGCACCGAGTCGTCCCACCAGGTGATGGCGACGTGGAAGGTGTAGTCGCCGGCGGCCTTTTCGGCCCAGACACGCCACTGGTCGTAGGCCTCGAGCAGGCTCTGCTGCGGCGCGGGGATGGCGAAGTCGATGATGGTCGTCGTTCCGCCGGCCATGGCCGCGCAGGTGCCGGTGTAGAAGTCCTCGCTGGCCACCGTGCCCATGAAGGGCAACTCCATGTGGGTGTGGGGATCGATGCCCCCCGGCAGCACGTAGGCTCCAGAGGCATCGATGACCTCGTCGCCCTGTAGATCGGTGCCGATGGCGGCGACGAGCTCGCCGTCGATCAGCACGTCCGCGCGTGACTCTCCCTCGGCGGTGACGAGCGTCCCACCCTTGATGACCTTGGTACCCATGTCGTTCAGCCCAGCCTGGGGTTGGTGATGTCGTCGTATGCGTCGGGGCGGCGGTCCCGGTAGAACTGCCAGGTCTTCCGGACCTCGTCGATGGTGGACAGGTCCAGATCGGCGATGACGATCTCGTCGTTGTCCTCTGAGCCCACTGCCTTGAACTCGCCGCGGGGGTCGACGAAATAAGAGGTGCCGTAGAACTTGCCGATGTTCCAGGGGTCCTCGCTGCCGACCCGGTTGATCGCGCCGACGAAGTAGGTGTTTGCGACGGCGGCAGCGGGCTGCTCGAGCTTCCAGAGGTACTGCGAGAGACCGGCGACCGTGGCGCTCGGGTTGAAGACGATCTCGGCGCCGTTGAGCCCAAGGGCGCGCCAGCCCTCCGGGAAGTGGCGGTCGTAGCAGATGTAGACCCCGACCTTGGCGTAGCGCGTGTCGAAGACCGGGTAGCCGCCGTCACCGGGCTTGAAGAAGTACTTCTCCCAGAAGCCGCTGGTGTGGGGGATGTGCTGCTTGCGGTACTTGCCGAGGTAGGTGCCGTCGGCGTCGATGACCGCGGCGGTGTTGTAGTAGACCCCGCGCATGGCCTCTTCGTAGATGGGCACCACGATGACCATCTCGTACTTCTTGGCGTACTGCGCCATCAGCTCCGTCGTGGGGCCCGGGCAGGGCTCGGCGGCGCTGTACCAGCGCTTGGCCTGGGAGGGGCAGAAGTAGGGACCGTTGAAGATCTCCTGCAGACACAGGATCTGCACGCCCTGCTTGCCGGCCTCGTCGATGAAGGGGAGGTGCTTGTCCAGCATCGCCTTCTGGATCTCGGCGACCGGCACACTCTCGTCGTTGATGGGGTTGCCGCACTGAATCAGGCCGCAGCGCACGATCTCGCTCATGGAACACTCGCAATCGAAAGGTCGGAGGCGCGTGTTCTATCAGATTCGGGAGCCTTTCGAGGCCTCAGTCGATGCCGAGCCCGGTCAAGCGTGACCCACGGAGGATTCTCCGACTCAGAACTGCTCTTCTTCCGATCGCCATCGTAGGTAGGATCCGACGGTGCTCACGGTCCTCTCCATGGGCGTCGCGTTTGCTGAGGGTTGCCCCCGAAGGCCCTTGGCGATTCGGCAGGTCCTACCGCCCGACGGTACCGTCGATGTCCCGCTGGACACGCGCCTGGTCATCCCGACCATCGGCTACGGGACCGTCGAGGACTTCGACGTCGTCCTGAGCTCGGACAGCGGCCAGGTCGAGCTCGAACAGCGGAGCTGGTGCTACGAACACGAAGGGCCTGACGAGCTGCACTGCTGGCAGGCGCTGAAGCCCGTCGGCGACCTGGCTGCGGAGACCAGCTTCGAGATCGTCGTCACCAACACCGAGAGCTGGACGGGGGATGGCGTGATCAGCCGGCGCAGCCAGTTCACGACGGGCAGCGAACACCACGGGGCCCTCGAGGGACGGCCGTCTGGAGGCGTCGACGAGGCGTGGACACAGCACGGCCTGGTCTGCGCCTGGCCCCAGACCCGCCGATACTGGATGACCTTCACAGAGGTGCCCGACTCCAGCGGACTGGGGCTCCTTCACTTCATGCACCTGCCCGAGGGGGGCGACCCGGTTCTCGTCCACACGCTCTACCTCGACGGCAGCACCTCGGGGGCGCCCGTCAAGCAGTACCTGGACGCGCGCCAGGATCCGAGCGATTGCTTCCAACTCGTCCAGGAGGACGGGTCGGGGAGTTGGAGCGAGCCCTCGGAGACCTTCTGCTGGACCCAGCCCGAGCAGCCAGGTGACACCGGGGACTCCACTGGGGACTCCACCGGGGCCATCGACTCCGAGCCACCCGCTCCCCGCGACAGGCGGCAGCCCTACACCCCTGGCTGCGGGTGCGTGACGGGCATCAGCGGGGCTCTTCTGCTGCTAGCGCGTCGACTACGCGGACGACCACCCACTCCATCGCGTCGCTCGTCGGTCTG
>DASCPX010000073.1:0-16416 GCA_036012755.1 Myxococcota bacterium
ACTGCACCCGCAGCGCCCAGTAGCGATCGACCGGGTCCGCTGGCAGCACAGTGAGCACCTCGTCCAGCTCGTCGCACCAGGCCCCCATCTCGTGGTGGGACCACACCAGGGCATTGGCCAGGCCCACCCGCGCCGCCGGGTCCCCAGGCGTCTCCGCGTACCAGCCCCGGTACTGCTCGAGGACCTCGGCGGACTCACCGAAGCCCTTGACCCGAACGTTGACGTAGAGCCGGTGAGCGGCGATGTCCCCGGGATCGAGGTGCAGTGCCTCGACCGCGCGGTCGTTGGCCGCCTCGAGCTGACCGGTTTCCCTGAGGTACCAGCCCTCGAGCACGTCACTGTAGGGGGCCTCTGCAGAGGCCAGCGAGAGGATGAGCCACATGGCTCCAGGCTACTCGGCCTTCTTCTTCTTCACCTGCTCCCGAGTCCACATCGCCAGGCTCACCGCGCCGACGACCGCAGCGACCGCGGCGCCGCTGGCCAGGCCCACCGAGAGGCTGCGGTTCTGGTCGATCACGTCCAGCTCCGGGTTCTTCGATCTCGCCTCGTCGTTCATCACGCCGTCGAAGGTCACGGCCCCGGCGTACAGGCCGCCTCCGAGACCGGCAGCGCTGACGGTGCCGATGAGCCAGGGGGACACTCGCCGAGCCTTCGTCGGCTCCGGCAGGCCGGTGGCCATCTCGAGCAGCTGGCCATCGGCGAGCTCGATGGAGTCGACGTAGGCGACCTCGGCGCCCAGCGCGACCTGGACGAGGTGGGTGCCGGCCCCCAGCGCCACCGGTTGCTCGGCGCGGGCCAGCCCGTCGACATAGAGCACGCCCTCGTCGGGGATCGGCCAGGCCGTGAGCGTGCCCGAGCCTGCGGGCTCCAGGCCCTCCCAGACCTCCTGCACGGAGCTCCCGAGCCGCTCGTTGAAGTAGCCGGCGTAGGTGACCCTGGCCTGGCGCAGCGCCGAGTCGGCGAGCTGCGGCCTGCCCGAGTAGACGCCGGCGGCTCCCTGGACCTGGTACAGACTCGCGATGTCCTCCGGGTCCGGGACCCGACTCTGACAGACGAGGTTGGCGAGCCCCTCCTCTGCGAGGCGGCTGGCCTCGCCCAGCTCGTCGTCGGTGACGGCCGTGACCGCCGCGTCGACCTGGGCGTCGAGGTCCAGGGCCTCGCAGTCCTGAGCCTGGACCGCGGTGATCAGGAGTAGGTGCATGCGCGCTTTTCCTTGTCGAACTTGATCTTCGCGATGTCGCTCGTGATCTGCTTCTCGCAGGTGACGCTCTGGGCGTCCGGCCAGGTGAAGGTCAGGCGCACGGTAGCCCCCACCTCGTACTGGACGTTCTGGAAGGAGGGGATGCTGACACCATCACGGGTCACGACGCCATCCCGCGGGTCCGCCGTGATCTTGATCCAGGTGATCTCGGGCTCGTCGGCAGGCCTCTCCACGACCTTGATGACGGGCTCGCCGATGGGCTCGGCGACAGGCTCGACGATTGGCTCGACCACCTCGGCGACGGGCGTCTCGGGCTGCACCCTCCGCGGCGCGCGGGCAGCCGGAGCGGGCTCGACAGGCTCCTCTGCGACCACCTCGACGGCGGGCTCCTCGTCCGCGGCTTCGTCCATCTCGTGGTCGACGACCTCGTCGGTGACCGTCTCGTCAGCGGGCACCATGTTCCAGGCGGCGACCCCACCAAAGCCGAGCACGGCGATCAGCGCGACGGCCATGGCGACGATCACCGGCAGCTTCGACGGCCCCTCGGCGAGTCCCTCGGAGTCTCCGAGGGAGGGACTGTCGTTCCAGGTCGGCTCGACCCGCGGGGGGGTCGCCGCGGTCTCCTGGGGCGTCACGTGCTGGGAGAGGGTGCCGCTGAGCGCCTGGAGATCGGCGTCGTCGCGAAGCTCGCCAGCCCGCGCAGAGACCAGAGGGGGCACGATCCTGCGCGCCCAGCGGCGCAGATCCGGACCGCGGACGGAGTCCAGGAGCGAGCCGCAGAGCTCCTCGACCTCGGCCGCGCTCGGACGGTCCCTTGGCTCGAAGGCCAACATCCGCGCCAGCAATGACTGGAGCACGCCGAGCGCCCGTGGATCCGCCGGCGTGTGCCGCCCGAGCTCCGCCAGCTGCTCCCCGCGCTTGCCGTCGTAGTGGACCTGCGACAGCGGCAGGCGCTCGAAGCGGGTCCCGGCCGCCAGCTCCCAGAGCGTGACGCCCAGGGAGTAGACGTCCGACTCGGGGCCAGCCTTGGACTCGAGCCACCGCTCCGGGGCCATGTAGCGCTGGGTTCCGTACTGGACGGACTGGGTGCTGGCCTCTCGATCGAACTCGGCGCGGGCCACGCCGAAGTCCATGACCTTGACCGCCCCGGAGACCGACACGAGCAGGTTCGAGGGCTTGATGTCCCGGTGCACGACGCAGAGCGGTCGACCGGTCTGGGGAGAGATGCTCGTCCACGCCGCGTGGAGGGCAGAGGCCGCCCGCTCGGTGATCGCCACCGCGATCGGCAAGGGCAGCCCTGGCTCCCCTCGCCTCCTGCAGTCGGCCAACAGGGCCGTGCAGTCGATGCCCTCGACGTACTCCATGAGCACGGCGCTGCGACCGGAGAGCCTGGTGAGCGCGTGCACCTTGACCACGTGGTCGTGGTTGAGCTGGCTCATCAGCCGGGCCTCGTCCCGGGCCCGCGCCACGAGCTCCTCGTCCTGCATGAGCTCCTCGTGCAGGAGCTTCACCGCCATGTGGTGGACCAGCCCGCTGGTGGCATGCACCTCGGCCAGCCAGACCGAGCCGAAGCCTCCCTTTCCCAGCGGCTTCAGCAGCCGGATCCGCCGACCGGCGTCGTCGAGCAGTTCGACGCTCAGGGATGCCTTCCCACGACGACCAGCGTACTCCTCTAGGGATTCTCAGTGGCTTTCAGATCGAGTCCGAGCGCCGACCGCTGGTGCCCCTCATGTGCGACATCCAGGCCCCTGGCGCTCGCGCAGAGGTCGCCTCCTCCAGAAACCCAGCTAAGCTGACGCCTCCGGAGTTCCCCTTGCTCGTCCTGCTCACGCTGGCCTGTGACGCCAAAGTAGACGAGACCGGCTTCACCGAGCCCGAGACCCTCGAGGACTGCGCCAGCGTCTACACCATCGAAGCTGGCTACGGCTACGACGACGACGAGCTGTGGCAGCTCAGCGCCAAGTCACCACAGCTGATCGACGACACCTACTGCTCGATCGACGAGCGGGCCTGTGATCACGACAGCATCCTCCCCCGGGAGGCGGCCCGCTGCATGGGGGAGTTCTCAGGGCTCGGTGACGACGACTACGACATAGACCTCCACTACCGGGGGCCCGACAACACGCTGGTGTGGGTCGTCGAGGCGCTCAACTGGGGCGAGCGTGGCTCGACCACCGGCTGGGGCGGGAACGACGCCGACATCGACGCCTGGAACGAGAACGCAGTCCTCGCGACGGGCACCTGGGACGACACCAACTGCCAGAGCGGGTTTAGCTGACGATGATGATTCTCCTAGCGGTGCTGGGATGCCGAAACAAGGACTACACGGTGGACTCGGGCCCGATCGAGGAGGCCCCGGTCGACGCGGACGGTGACGGCTTCGACGTCGAGGACGACTGCGACGACACGAATCCCGCCGTGCGACCCGACGCTGAAGAGCGTCTGCAACGGCATCGACGACGACTGTGACGAGCTCACCGACGAGGACGTCGGCTTCGAGTACTGCGCAGACGGCGACGCAGACGGCTACGGCGCCGGCGACGCCGCCGCGAGCAACCACTACCAGGGCAGCCAGATCCTGGACCTGGGCAACCTCGCGACCGCCAGCGCCGGCCAGACCGTGGGCCACTACTGGGACGGCACGGATCACTTCTACTACCTCAACAGCACAGAGGAAGGCGACGTCAGCTCGTTGTCCTCCATCGACGAGGTCGGCGTGGCCTGCTTCGCCGCCCAGGGCACGCCGTTTGGCGCCGAGATCGAGTACCTCTGGGTCGGCGGCGAGCCCATCGACTTCGATCCAGCGGCCGTGAGCTACTCGGCGACGGCGTCGACAGGGAGCGAGTCGGGGTTCTGAGCCTCGAGGCGCACCGCGCGAGGCCCGGCATCGGGTAGAAGAGAGCCATGCTCCTGATCGCCCTCGCTCACGCCGAAGTCCCCCTCCCGACGTACCCCGAGTGCGGCACGCCCGACGCGCTCGAGGTCTGTCCCAGCGACATGGGACAGGACTGGGCGCTGTTGTCCTACGTGCCGGCGGAGTGGAGCGACAACCTGCTGCCCGGAGAGACCGCCACCGGCGTGTCCGCCGACCTCGCCTGGCGCACGACCACCGGTCGCACGGACGTGGTGCTCGCCGTCTTGGACAGCGGCATCCTCTGGGACGACGAGCGGCTCCGGAACAAGCACTTCCTGAACACCGGCGAGCTGCCCCTGCCCCAGGACAGCGAAGGGCTCGAGGCCGAGACCTGGGACCTCGACGGCAACGGCGTGGTGAACGTCACGGACTACGAGCAGGACCCCCGCGTCGCCTGGGACCTCGCGCCGAACGGCCACCCCGATCTGCTCGATCCCGCCGACCTGATCGCGGCCTTCTCCGACGGCGTCGACGACGACCACAACGGCTTCGTCGACGACATCAGCGGCTGGGACTTCATGTGGAACGACAACGACCCCTACGACGACACGGAGTTCGACCACGGGACCTACGAGGCGGCCGAGGCTGCGCAGGAAGGCAACGACGGCCTCGGCGGTGTCGGCGTCTGCCCGAACTGCATGGTGATGTCGCTGCGGGTCGGCGACTCCTTCGTCGTGGACGGCACCCACTTCGGCGCCGCGGTGCTCTACGCGGTGGAGATGGACGCCGACGTCATCCAGGAGGCCCTCGGCACCCTGAGCCACCCGGACTGGGTCACAGAGGCCATCTCCTATGCCTGGGACGAGGGCATCCTGACCATCGCCTCCGCCGCCGACGAGACCACCTACCACCACAACTCCCCGGGCTGGGTCGACCGCACCCTCTACGTGCACTCCATCGTGCGCGACAAGGACGACGCGGACGAGGCCACGACCTGGTCCGCCTACAGCAACTGCACGAACCACGGCCCGCGACTGCAGCTCTCGGCCAGCTCCAGCGGCTGCTCATCGGGGGCGACCGCCATGACCTCCGGGGCGGCGGGCCTCGTGATCTCCGCGGCACGGGACAACGACATGGAGCTCCGC
Source organism: Myxococcota bacterium (assembly GCA_036012755.1). Lineage (GTDB taxonomy): Bacteria > Myxococcota_A > UBA796 > UBA796 > CAJQPC01 > JAAESX01. The sequence goes on from DASCPX010000073.1 coordinate 5,201, forward strand.
CCTGGAGAGCTCGTCCAGCTCCTCCAGATGACCGCCGTGGACATCGACCAGGACCCGGATCCACTGCTGTACCCCTCGACCGAGGGCTGGGATCGCTACTTCGGCTACGGAAGGCTGAACGTCGCCAACGCCGTGGATGCAGTCGTCGAGGACCGCATCCCGCCCAGCGTCGAGATCACTTCGCCGAGGTGGTTCTCCCCCATCACCCCCCGCGACGGGCTGACCGTCGAGGCCCTCATCCAGGGCCGCGAGGACTCGACCTGGGTCCTGGAGATGGGCTGGGGCGACGAGCCCACCGAGTGGGAGGAGGTCGCGACCGGGACATCGAACACACCCTCGATCACCCTGCCACTGGCTGACCACGACGCGAAGCTGGGCGCTCCGATCTGGACCGGCGAGGAGGACCCGGTGGAGCGTGAGACGGCCGTGAACCTCCACACCCTGACCATCCGGCTGCGAGCCACGGACGAGAGCGGGGATGTCGGAGAGGCCCGGCGTGCGGTGGCGGTCTTCGCAGATCCAGACGCGCGAGAGGGCTTCCCGATGGACCTGGGCTCCTCGCTGGAGTCCTCTCCGACCTTGGCGGATGTCGACGGAGACGGCGTGCTCGACATCGTGCAGGCCGACGGGGGCGGCACGGTCCACGTGCTCCGAGGCTGGGGCAGCTACGTCGACGGCTGGCCCGTGCAGGTCGAGGCGATGGAGGAGCTCGACGCCGATCACCCCGACAACCACCTCGGCTCCGCGCACTTCGCGGCCTTCGAGGGTGGGCGCGCCGCTCTCATCGGCACGCCGGCGGTCGGCGACCTCGACGGCGACGGCGACGTCGAGATCGTCATCGGCAGCCTCCGGGGCCAGCTGTGGGCCTGGCATGACGACGGCACGGTCGTCGACGGCTTCCCGGTCGAGCAGGACGCGGTGACCGAGACCTCGCCCGAGGCGCTGCTGGACGAGGGCTTCTTCTCGAGCCCGGCCCTGGCGGACCTCGACAACGACGGCGACGACGACATCGTCATCGGCGGCATGGACCAGAAGGTCTACGCCTGGGACGAGAGCGGCTCGCCGATGAACGGCTTCCCCGTGCGGATCGCCTACCCCGGCTACGAGCACATGAGCACGCGCATCATCAGCTCGCCAGCCCTCGGGGACCTCGACGGCGACGGCGACATCGAGATCGTCATCGGCACGAACGAGACCCTCAACGGCTACAACGGCGCCGTCTACGTGCTCGATAGCGCCGGCAACGTCGTGTCGGGGTGGCCCCAGGCGGTCTTCGGCGCCTACACGCAGGTGCTCCCCTACGTCGGCGAGGGCGTCCCGATGAGCCCGGCGCTCGCGGACCTCGACGGCAACGGAGACCTGGAGATCGCTGCCTGGACCCAGGCCGGCGAGTACCACGTCTTCGACCACACCGGCGACTCACATCTCATCCCAGACAAGGCCCTGGACCGCTACGGCTCAGAGGCCAACCTCAAAGACGGGTCGAGCTTCCCGCTCATCACGAGCCCGAGCTTCGGCGACCTCGACGGGGACGGCGAGCTGGAGCTGGTCTCGAGCGGCACGGGCTCCGACTACGCCGTTGGCATGCTCTTCGACGGCAAGCGCGTCGACTACGCCCACTCCCTGAACGCATGGACGGCTGACGGCGAGTACCTCCCCGCCTTCCCCAGGCCGATGGAGGACCTCATGTTCTTCGCGAACCCGGCCATCGCAGACGTCGACGGCGACAAGCTGCCCGAGATCCTGGTCGGCACCGGGGGCTACCTGGTCCACGCGATGAGCGCTGACGGCAGCGAAGCGGCGGGCTGGCCCAAGCTGACGGGTCAGTGGAACATGGCCTCGCCGGCGGTCGGGGACATCGACGGGGACGGCTGGCTCGACGTCGTCACGGGCACCCGCGGTGGCTGGCTCTTCGTCTGGACGACCCAGAGCCCCGCTGGGGCCTGCGTGGACTGGGTGGGCTTCGGCCACGACCCCCAGAACACCGCCAACCACTCCACGCCCCTGCCCGAGGGCTACAACACGGGCGGCTACCCGAACACCGAGATCAAGCAGAACCGCTGCTGGTGTGCGAGCGGGCTCGGAGGCAGCTGGATGCTGGGTCTGATCGTCATCGCCTGGCGGCGGAGGCGGGGTCGCTGAGACGGTCCTCTATCGCTGGTGCTCGTCCACCCAGGCGAGCAGCAGCTTGATCTCCGCGTCGAGCAGCGTCGCCGTGTCCTTGCCGAGGCTCCGGGTCTCCTCGTAGTGGTCGCCGTCGGCCTCCTCGAACCAGGGCTGAGAGGGGTGCAGCTTGAAGTTGTAGGGCGGGATGATGTACCCGATCTCGTCGTTGGCGAGGTTCAGCACCCACACGTCGTCGCCAGGTAGGAGCTCCTTCCAGTAGGGACCCTCCGGCGCCGCCGAGAGGTCAGGCGGGTTCTCGTTGTCGTCCTCGATGATGTCGTCGTAGGTCGTGCCGACATTCGAGCCGTCGTAGCCGCCCACGGAGAGCTCGGGGAGGACCTCGCCAGGCAGGGTCAACAGCTCGATGGGACCGACGCCGATGCGGACGATCTCGGTCTTGACGAAGGGCACGTTGTCCTCGTCGATGGGCTGGGAGTCGTCGTAGCTGTAGATCTCGCGGTCGATGATGCCGGTGAGGAACATCGCCTGGAAGCCCCAGTTCTCGACGGGCAGCTCGAACTGGTGCTGGGCGAAGGCGAGCGTGGGTGAGTCGACGCGCTCGCCGCCGTCGATGGCGTCCATGGCCATCTCCGCCTTCGTCCTGCCGATGGCGTCGGTCTTCTCGAAGCTGTAGTCACGGCGCTCGACGCCGTCGGGGTCGGTGTGGGTGATGCCCAGAGGCGTCATCATGCCGCCGACGGTTCCTGTCAGGAAGAGCGCGACGCCGCCGTAGCCCTCGCGGCTGTAGGCCTCGTACTCGACGCCGTCCTCGAGCCCCTCGCGCAGGGCGTGAACGTAGTCAGAGGAGATCAGGCTGTTGTCGTCGGCGGTGGCCTCCGGGTGGTTGCCGAAGTGGGCCAGGGTGGCGATGGTTCCGCCGCTGGTGTCACGCAGGATCGCCGCGGAGAGCTCCACGTCGACGACCTTCGGGTCCCGCTTGTCCTGGAGGATGTTGAGGATGCCGATCTCGGCGTAGCTGGAGGCATCGACGCTGCCGACCACCAGCTCTCCGACAGCCCGGACCTCGGCGTCGGCGTCGGCGAGCGCCTGGGCGGCGCCCTGGACGACCTGCTCCCTGAACTCCGGGGCGAAGCCCGACTTCGTCTCGGTGCGACCCCACAGCCCGAGGGCATCCGGGCCTTCGTGGGTGTGGGTGGACATCACGGTGATGTGGTCCAGGTCGAGATCGGCGGCGGCCTCTCGAACCGAGACGACCTCTGGATGCATCCAGCCGACGAGGTCCAGGGTGACGATGCCGATGCGCAGATCGCCCTGCTCCAGCACCAGCGCGCGAGCCCAGATCGGATCGCGCACGCCGCTGGCCGGGCGGTTGTTCTGGAAGCCAGCGATCCAGACCGCCTGGAACTCGCCGTCGCCCTCGCCCTCGTCCGCGGAGACGTAGCCCTCGTCGTCCGGGCAGAGGCGGTCGCAGCCGCAGTCGAGGTACTCCTCGTCGTCATCGAGCTCCGCGTCGGCGTCGAGGTCGACCCAGGACTCGAAGCAGACCGGCGTGATGTCCACCGCCGCGGCACCAGCGGACAAGGCTCCAGAGCCCGTGCCCTCGGAGGTGGGGGCGAAGAGCTCTGGGGAGCCGGTGTCGAGGACCGGGTCCTTGTTGCAGGCGAGAGCGAGAAGCAGCATCCGAGCAGCCTAACGCTCAGAGAAAGCAGCCGCCCTGCCCCCGATAGGTCGGCTCGGTGGCGACTATCTGCGAGCCTCGGACGAGGTGGTAGTCGTTGAAGCGCTCGGCCAGCTCACCGGCCTTTGCGTGGCGAAACAGCACCACGTCGCCCAGGCTCAGGGCCCCGCCGGTCTTCAGCGGGGTCTGGACCTCGCCGGCGCCCTCCATCTGCAGGTAGGAGAGCCCCTCGGGCCAGGCGGGCAGCGGCAGGCGGTCCCAGCCGGGCTCGCCGCTGGCGACGTAGCCCCCGCCCAGGCAGGTCGCGAGGCCTTCGTCCGAGACCCGACAGACCTCCAGCGCGAACAACGCCGCCGGCTCCAGGTCGAGGTCGACGTACCAGCTGAAGAGGTGGGAGCAGAGGAATCCCGAGCCCGCCGTGACCTCTGTGATGACGTCCTCGGTCGGGGTGCTGCCGAGGCTGCCGGTGCCCCCGCCGTTGACCAGGCCGAGCTCGAAGCCCTCTGCGCGGAGCGCCTCGACGGTCTGTCTCCGGAGCCTGGCGACCTCCGGGATGGACAAGGACTTCAGCGCCCTCCGGACGGGGTTCATCGCCCGGGAAAAGGGGTTGTCGTCCGGCAGCCCGGCGACGTGGCCCTCGTAGGCCATGAGCCCCGTCACCTCGACGCCCCGCTCGCGGGCTCTCTTTGCAAAGGCGACGACCTGCTCCGGTGTGCGCAGGGGGCTCCGGCGAGTCCCGAGGTGCAGTCCGGCCCGGCGATAGCTGACGTCGAGCTCGATCACAGCGCCGACCCCGGGGCAGAGGAGCTCCAGGTGCTCCTCGCTGTCGACCACGAGGTGGGTCTTCGCGGAAGCCGCGGCGAGGGCCTTGATCAGGGCTCGCTGAGTGGTTGGATAGGCCACCAGCAGGTCGTCGAAGCCTTGCTCCGCGAGGAACACGGCCTCTTCGCAGGTGAAGCACATCAGGCCCCTGAACTCGGGCCCCCCGCGCTCGAGGATGCGACGCAAGAGACCCACGTGGCGCACCGACTTCGAGGCAACACGACAGCTCTTGCCCTGGAGTCGCCGGGCGATGCGATCGACGTTGCGCTCGACGGCGTCGAGGTCCACGACGACCGCCGGCAGGCGCTGACCCGCGAGGGCCTCGACGAGGTGCTGCACGCTCAGGGCTTCGCGGCGTTCACGAAGGTCATCATGTTCTCTGGCAGGGTCTTGCCGGAGATCTGCGCGTAGAGGCCCCCGGGCACCTTGCCGCCGGGGTGGCTCACGGTCTGGTAGACCATCAAGGTCGTGCCGTCGTCCTGCGGGATCCACTCCCAGGCCCCATAGGTGACCTCGACGTAGACAGCGTCCGGGTACTTGCCGCGCACCGCCTCGAGGGTCTCCGGGTACTTCGCCTCTGCGTCGAAGCCCGACCACGCCCGCTTGTTGTGGCCCTCGACCCCGCCGATGTCCAGCTCGGTGACCGTCTCGTTGAACCAGTAGCGCTCCGCGATGAGCGGGCCCGGGCTCTTGCTCACCTCGTAGAACCAGTCGTGGTTGCCCTCTCGCTCGATCAGGGTCGACTCGTGGAGGTGGGCGCTGTGGCGGTCGTGGTTCTCGATGTCCGCGATGAGCTCGTAGACCGCGGCGGGGTCCACGTTTCCAGGCAGCACCAGCACGCCCTTGAAGGCCTGCAGGCCAAGGTCGAAGACGTACTTCGTGTAGACGGTGACGCCGTCGTCGTTCGCCGAGGCGTGCAGATCCCAGCCGCTCGGATCGTCGAGGACGGCGTGGATCTCAGCCGGGTCCGCGGCGAGCGCATGAGCGACGAAGAGGAGCATGGGGTCAAGCTAACGGGTGATCCTTTTTGTGGCACTGGGTGACAAATGGCACGGAGTGCCATAAACCAGGGTCATGGTCACTCGAGCCAACAAGAAGGTGCAGACTCGCGACGCCCTCGTCAACGCAGCCACCACCCTGTTCACAGCTCGCGGCTACGACGCCGTCACGGTCGAGGACGTCGCCGCTGGCGGCGGGGTCTCCCGTCGGACGCTGTTTCGCTACTTCCCGACCAAGGACTCCCTGGTCTTCCATCGACAGGACCAGGACCTGGCGGCCTTCCGAGCCGCCCTGGCCCGCGGCGAAGGCATGCCCACGGTGCGCGCGGCGCTGCTCTGCATGGCCGACCTCTACACCAAGAGTCCTCGCTACCACCTCGCCCAACACCGCATCGTCCGCCGCTGTCCGACCCTCACCGCGCGCGAGGTCGAGCTCGACCGCTGCTGGGAAGAGGCCATCGCCGCGGCGCTGTCGGATCGCTCGCCGCGACAGGCACGCTTCCACGCCGGGGCGCTCATCGGGCTGACCCGGGCGGTGCTGCGGGAGTGGCTGGAAGGCGACTGCGACGACGACCTCCTCGAGCTGTCCGAGACAGCCCTCACCCTCATCGACAGGATGGAGAAATGAAGCTCCCGAGAAAAGGCCTCTCTCGCGACGAGGTGCTCCAGCGCCTCGCCGGTGTCCGCGACAACGACCTCGACTGGAGGAGCGGGCGGACCTTCGCCTACGTCTACGACCCGGGCTCGGAGGCCGAGGACATCGCGAAGCTGGCCTACCTGGACTTCCTCGGCGAGAACGCCCTGGACCCGACGGCGTTCCCGTCGATCATGAAGATGGAGAACGACCTCGTCGCGTTGGCGGCACGACACCTCGGCGCCGACCCTGCCGAGACCTGGGGTTCCTTCACCAGCGGCGGCACCGAGTCGATCATCTGCGCCGTGAAGGCGGCCCGGGACTGGGCCCGCACCCACAAGCCGGAGATCACGCGGCCTCGCATGGTGCTCCCGGTCACGGCCCACGCGGCCTTCCAGAAGGCGGCCCACTACCTCTGCATCGAGGTCGACCTCGTCGAGGTCCACCCCACGAGCTTCGAGGCGGGCGCGGAGGCGATGGCGGCGGCGGTCACGGACGACACCATCCTGCTGGTCGGCTCCGCTCCCTCCTACGCCCACGGGGTCTGCGACGACATCGAGGGCATGGGACAGCTCGCCTTGGACAAGGGCCTGCTGCTCCACGTCGACGCCTGCATGGGCGGCTGGCTGCTGCCCTACTACCGGCGGCTGGGCCTGGACGTGCCGCGCTTCGAGCTGGACGTGCCCGGCGTGACCTCCATCTCCATGGACCTGCACAAGTACGCGTACTGCCCCAAGGGCGCCTCGCTGGTGCTCTACAACGACAAGGAGCTGAAGAAGCACCAGATCTTCAGCTGCTCGTCGTGGACCGGGTACACGATCGTGAACCCGACGGTGCAGTCGACGAAGCCCGGCGGACCGGTCGCCGCGGCCTGGGTGTTGATGCAGTTCCTCGGCGACGAGGGCTACATGGAGCTCGCTCGCGGCGTGCTCGAGGCCACCAGCCGCTGCGTCGAGGGCATCCGGTCCATCGAGGGGCTCGAGGTGATGGGGCGTCCCCTGATGCCGCTGATCGCCGTGACGTCTGACTCCGTCGATATCTTCCACGTCGTCGACGAGATGAAGGAGCGGGGCTGGTACATCCAGCCGCAGATGGGCCTGTCGCGAGAGGACGGGACCCGCTACCGCGAGAACTTCCACCTCAGCATCAACCGCTCGACCGCCTGCCGGGTGGAGGAGATGCTCGTAGACCTCGAGGCCAGCGTGGAGGCCGCCAGAGCCCTGCCCAGGGTCGGCATCGAGCAGATCCAGGCCATGCTCGCGAGCTTCGACCTGGAGAACATGTCCGAGGCGGCCTTCGGCGATCTGCTCGGCATGGCCGGCATCTCTGGCACGGCGCTGCCCGACCGCATGGCGGGGATCAACGGGCTCTTGGACGCGATGCCTCCAAAGGCCGCGGATCGGCTGCTGACGGCCTTCTTCAACGAGCTGAACCACAGCTCGGAGTAGCGACTACCAGAGGAAGGGGATCAGCCTCTTCCTGTCGCGCGGGTAGTCCGGGAACTTCTGCAGGTACCACTGGTGGTTCGTCCTGGCGCGGGGGCCGACGTTGGCGGCCGTGTAGAGCGCGAAGGCGAGGCCCGGGAGGCTGAGGGTGGCGATGGCCCAGCCGGTCCACTCGATGATCTCGCCCAGGTAGTTCGGGCAGCTGACGTACTCGTAGAGACCGCCGCGAGGGATGGAGTAGCCGCTGTCCCCGGGCGCCCGGAGCTTTCGCAGGACGTGGTCGGCCCAGGTGTTGATGGCCCAGCCGAGCACGAAGACCGACAGGCCGATCCAGAACCAGGGCTTCGCGAGCCAGCCCTCGTAGTCGCCGAAGTGACTGATCCAGCGAGCGTTGATGTAGGAGTTCAGGGTGTTGAAGGCCACCGCGATCAGGGCGATGGACAGGGGCATCGTCTTGTCCTTCTGGCCGCGGAGGAGGAAGGGGTAGACGAAGGTCCGGTAGACGTAGTGGCCCTGCCACAGCGTCACCAACAACAGCGGCACGAGCTCGAAGCGGTGGTCGCCGTGGAGGTGGATCGCTCCGAAGACCAGCACCGTCGGGAGCTCCATGAGCACCCAGCCGAAGCGGCTCGGGATGGTGGGACCCCAGCCTTCGCGCGCGTGGCGGCCGTAGGGGGCCGAGATGAACAGCAGGGCCAGCGCGGTGAAGGCAGCGAGCCCGATCTCCACCCAGGAGGCGACGCGAAGGACCTCGAGCTCAGCCACCGGGGAGCTCGATGAGCCCGCGCTCCGCGAAGTCCCGCAGAGCGTCGTGCACGCTGTCCCGGACCGGCCTTGGTGCGTGGCCGAGCTCTTCTGCAGCCTTGGCGTGGGACAGCTGCCTCGTCGCGCGCAGGGCGTGCAGCGCCTCGCCCGTGTAGAGCGGCTCCATGCCCGTCAGCGCGTGCCACAGGCTGAACAACGGGGCACCGACCTGGGCCAGCCACATCGGCGAGGTGAACAGGGGCGGCCTCGCTCCCGTGACCTCCTCGACGTAGCTGGCGAGCTCCCGGACGTGGGTCCAGTAGCCACCGAGGAGGTAGTTCTCGCCGGTCCGACCTCGCTCGCTCGCCGCCACGATCGAAGAGACGACATCGCGCACGTCCACGAAGTCGAAGCCCCCGTCGATCATCGACGGCATCGTGCGGCGCGCGAAGCCGAGCAGCGTGTGGCCCATGCGCGAGGGCTCCGGGTCGTTCGGCCCGATGACCCCAGAGGGGTTCACGATGACCGCGTCGAGACCCTCGGCGACCAGCGCTCGGACCCGCTCTTCACCGCGGAACTTGGACTGATCGTAGCGGGGGTGTTTCGGCCCTGCTCCGCCCCTGGTCTCATCGACGGGCTCTGGGGTGTTGATGTCGAAGGCGTGGCAGCTGGAGCAGTGGACCAGCCGCCGAACGCCCGCCGAGATGCAGGCCCTGGCGACGTTCTCCGCGCCGTGGACGTTGATGGCCTCTACCGACCCGTCCGGGTCGCCGACGATGCTGATCTTCGCCGCGAGGTGGTAGACGACGTCGGCCCCGTCGAAGGCAGCCACCAGCGAGGGGAGATCGCGCACGTCGCCTCGAGCGACCTCGACGCCCTGCTCGGCGAGGGTGCCCGGGTTGCCGTGGACGAGGCAGCGCAGAGCTCGCCCCCGCTCCAACAGGTGTGGAACGAGGTTGCTGCCCAGGTGTCCTGTTGCTCCGGTTACAACGACCACCGCCGACGCCTATCCCACTGGAGTCCGGAATGTTGATTCTGCTGTCCCTTGCCCTCGCCGCAAAACAGGCCGACCCCAGCTTCGACGCCCGCGGCGTCTGGATGGGCATCGCTGACACGGCGAACACCTGCGAGGACCACCACGACTACTTCCCCTCCGGAGGCATGCGCATCTTCGCCTGCCACGCCGCGGCGCTGATGACCTACGAGGAGCTCGGCCGAGGAGCTCCCAGGATCTGGAAGAAGGGCCCACACAGCCAGACCGAGCTGGACCTGGACAACGCGACGGAGTTCGGACACTACGACCCGGCCTTCGTCCGCTGGGCGGGCGAGGCCTTGATCCCTGCCGCGAAGGACCCGGCCTTCGCTGTGCGCACACAGACCATCTACGACACCACCATGCGAGAGAAGGCCCGCATCGCCTGGCTCACCTGGGTGAAGCTGAAGGCCGAACCCGGCTGCGCCGAGCAGGAGCTGAAGGGCTACCAAGCCGCCATCGCCAAGGGAGAGGAGCACTACTACGGCCGCTGGTACTTCTTCCACGATCCCAACTACTGCACCGGCGGACCGAAGAACGGAGACGGAGGAGTGGACGGCAACGTCGCCGACACCTTCGTGGCCTTCTGGCTACGCCGCACGATGGACGGCACGGCGGATCTGTGGGCGGCGAACCTCTCGCGCATGCTCGCCATCTACGACGCCGACTGGCTGGGGGAACACCCGGCGTAGCGGGCCGGCAGGAGTCCCGAAGGGGCTCATTCCGGCCTGCTCCCGTGCCCGTGCCCGAGATCCGCCGGAAACAGAGGTTCACCATCCGCCCGGTCTCGACGCGAGGGACCGTCTACCTCAGGAGCGCCTCGCACACTTCGAGAGTCCGCCAATGTGAGCCTGCAGGCGACTACACTGGCGGAGCCAGTCTTGGAGAGAACGGCCATGTCAGCAACGAGTCGCACCGTCCAGATCGCCACCACGATCGCTTTGCTGTGGGGGGGGGGTGCCAGGCGCCTCTGAAGCCCACGCCGCCGCCTGCGCCGGCTGGGACCCCGGTGTCAGCACCGACCAGAAGCCCGGCCAGGAGTCCAAGTCCATCAAGGTGGACTGGAGCGGCACCGCCCCAGCGGCCTGCGACAACGCGGGCGCCGACGACTGGACCGGCACGGACCACTACCAGATCCACAGGGCTGACGGGACCACCCCGCCCTCGACTCCGTCCGGCGCGACGAAGGTCAAAGAAGTGGACTCCACGGCCACCAGCGCCACGGACATCACCCACCGCTCCGACAAGACCTTCGCTTATGCGCTGTTCGCCTGCATGGACTCCACTTGCACCAGGTGGTACGGCGACACCGGCACCGAGAGCACGACGAACAACGCTGACGACGCGACCACGGCGGTCGAGGAGTGGGAGCTCGTAGGCGTAGCGGGATCGACCTACGTCGGTGACAACGTCGTCGACGTACACAAGGCCAACGCGCCGCATGTCTTCTTCTACCCAGACGGCTGGAAGAGCGGCTACTCGGGCAAGTCGGCGCTGTACTACAGCAAGAGCGGCGATGACAGCAACGCCAGCGAAGTCCGCTATGTCTTCCACGACCTCGACGGGTGGCCGAGCGGAGGCTTCAACGGCAGCCCGCAGTGGGGAGACGACGAGCTGGTGGCCGAGGGGTCGACGGACACCGAGAACGACGACTTTGCCGCCGACCACCCAATCGCCATGTTGACCGAGAACAGCTCGGACAAGCGGGTGCAGCTCTTCGTGCAGAGCCAGAGAG
>DASCPX010000074.1:0-36137 GCA_036012755.1 Myxococcota bacterium
CGTTGTCTGTGTCGTCGCAGTACTCGGTGGCTCCGGGGTTGGCGGAGTCGTCGTCGTCGTCGCAGTCTGTGTCGTCGCTGACGTAGCCGGTGGGCGCGCTGCAGGCGGCGGTGGTGCTGTCGCTGTCGCCGTAGCCGTCTGAGTCGGAGTCGGCGTAGAAAGTGCTGGCGTCGACGGCGTCGTCCTCGTCGGTCTCGTCGTCGCAGTCGTTGTCGATGGAGTCGCAGTACTCGTCGGCTCCCGGGTTCACCGAGGAGTCGGAGTCGTCGCAGTCTGTGTCGTCGTCGGCATAGCCGCTCGGCGCGCTAGTGCTGCAGTCCGTCATGCTGTCGTCGGGGTCGCCGAAGCCGTCGCCGTCGTCGTCGGCGTACCAGGTCATCGGCGTGGCGCTGAAGCCCTCGTCGATGTCACCGTCGCAGTTGTTGTCGAAGCCGTCGCAGGCCTCTGTCGCGGCGGTGTTGATGCCCGAGTCCGTGTCGTCGCAGTCGCTGCTGTCGGAGGTGTAGCCGCTGGGAACCGAACACGCGGTGGTGGTGTTGTAGGGGTCGCCGTAGCTGTCACCGTCGTCATCTGCGTACCAGGTCGTGCCGTCGACGGCGTCGTCCTCGTCGATGTCTCCGTCGCAGTCGTTGTCGATGGAGTCGCACTCCTCGTCCGCCTCGGGGCTCACGTCTGCGGTGGTGTCATCGCAGTCGGTGTCGTCGCTGACGTAGCCAGAGGGCTGCTCGCAGGCGGTCGTCGTGTCGGTGGAGTCGCCGTAGTCGTCTCCGTCGTCGTCGGCGTACCAGGTGGAGGCGTCGATCGCGTCGTCCTCGTCCGTGTCACCGTCGCAGTCGTTGTCGGTGGAGTCGTCGCACTCCTCGTCGGCGCCAGGGTTCACGTCGCCGTCGGTGTCGTCGCAGTCTGTGTCGTCGCTGACGTAGCCGGAGGGCTGCTCGCACTGGGTGAGCGTGGACCCGTCTGCGTCGCCGTAGCCGTCGCTGTCGGCGTCGGGGTACCAGGTCGCCGAGCCCGTCGCCCCGTCGTCGATGTCCCCGTCGCAGTCCTCGTCGACCCCGTCGCAGGTCTCCGTCGCGCCAGGGTGGATGTCCGCGTCGTCGTCGTCGCAGTCGTCGTCGGACTCGACGTAGCCGGTGGGGGCCGAGCAGGCCTCGACCGTGTCGTCGGGGTCGCCGTAGCCATCGGAGTCCGTGTCGGCGTAGTAGGTGTCGCCTGCGCCCTCGCCCTCGTCGATCTCGCCGTCGCAGTCGTTGTCCTCTCCGTCGCACTGCTCGTCGGCTCCGGGCCGGCTCGTGCTCGTGGAGTCGTCGCAGTCGTCGTCGTTGTCGGTGTAGCCGGTGGGCTCCTCGCAGGAGAGGGTCGTCTCGTCGGGGTCGCCGTAGCCGTCGTAGTCGGCGTCGCGGTACCAGGTCTCGGCGTCGAGGGCGGACTCGCCGTCAGCCTCGCCATCGCAGTCGTTGTCGATGCCGTCGCAGACCTCGAACTGGTTCGGGTTGACCGCGCTGTCGTCGTCGTTGCAGTCCCCGTTGTTGTCGGCGCTGCCGGCCGGCTCGCTGCAGGCCAGCTCCACCTCGGCGTTCTCATCGCCGAAGCCATCGCCGTCGGCGTCGGTGTACCAGTCCGAGCCTGCGCCCTCGTCGATCTCCTCGTCGCAGTCGTTGTCGACCCCGTCGCATTCCTCGTCGAGCCCCGGCGCCCGGTTGCTGTCGAAGTCGTCACAGTCCTCGTCGGCGGTGTAGCCGTCGCCGTCCTGGTCGAGAAGCTCGCCGCTGTCGGGTCCCTCGACCGTCGAGTCGTCGCCGTAGTTCAGGTCGGGGTCCTTGTTGCACGCGAGGGACAACAGCAGTCCGAGCAGCATGGCAGACCTCCGGGAGCAGGCACTCTACCCCGCTTCGGGCGCCTCCCAGGCATTTGCCGATGAGGGTAGGATGCTCGCTGCTGCTCTGGAGGCTCCCATGCTCATCTGGCTCGTTGCGGGTTGCGCCGACTGCATCTATGAAGGCGACACGCTGTTGGTCGGCGATGCGGGGTTGAGGCAGGTCGCCTCTGGCTTCGACGTGGTGGCTGTGGACATCGAAGGGGACACCTACGGAAGCGCCGATCTGATAGGCGAGGGCGCGCTCAGGGACGTGAGGGTCCGGGACGACGAGGTCTTCACCCTGCAGGCGGACGGCATCGGGGAACTCGGGAGCGGGAGCTGGCAAGAGGCCCCAGAGAACCTCCGGGGCGCGGCGGTGCTCGCCACCCAGGCACAGCTCCGATGGATCGTCCAGGAGCAGCCCTTGAAGCTGCACTTCTACGACGCGGAGGAGTGGACCTCCGAGCAGCTACAGCTGCCCCTTCGTGACGAGGTGATCACCGCCTTCAACCAGGTCCGCGCGCTCGACGCCCGGGAGGGCCGGCTGCTGTTGATCGGGGACACGGACAGCAACCGCACCATGGTGTGGATCTACGAATCCGGTGGCTGGGACAGCGTCGGTGCGGCCAGCGAGGCCGACCACAACTCCGAGGCCTGGTCGCTGACCTGGGGCGGCGACGGCCAGTGGTGGTACCGCATGACCGACTCGACCGGCGAGTGGGTCGTACAGGTCGATGGCTGCATCGCAGAGGTCTCCTCCGGCGCGATGGGGCTCGCCCCCTCGGAGGATGGCGTGACCGGCTGGGGCTTCACCGACGACGGCTCACCGACCCGCTGGGATGTCGGCTCCGACTGCATCGTCGAGGAGAGCCCGGTGGACGAGCGCCCGAGCGGCACCCTGGTGGATGTGCGGGGTGATGGCTACGGCGACGCCGCCTGGGCTGTCGCCATGTGGACCTTCGAGGACCGCAACGCCCACTCCCAGGCCTCGAGGATCTGCGCCGAGTAGCTCTCTAGCCCGGACCCATGAAGCCCTCGCCGACGACCTCGATGTCCTCTCCCGAGAGGTGGCGAGCGGCCTGCATTCCGCTCATCACGGCTGACTCCACGGAGCTGGCGTCCACACCGGTCCTGGTCCAGGCTCCAGCCAGGGCGAGGTTCCCGAAGCCGGACTCGCTCGGGGCGAGGCGCATCGCGACGGAGCCCGCGGGGCTGCGGACGACGCACTCGCTCGGGTCGATGTTGACGCGCAGGTAGTGGTCGGCCGGGAGCTCTTTCGAGGGCCAGGGCGGGTCCCGCTCCAGCTGCTTCAGGATGCGCAGTCGCGCCAGCGTCCGGGCTCGGAGGACCGGGCTCTCTTCGCTGGTGTAGAGGTCCGTGTCCAGTGGTCCGCAGAGATAGTGCAGCGAGCCGAACTCGCCCTCCTCGTGCCGAAGGAGGTGGCTCATCTCGGCCCAGACGCTCAGCGGATGGGTCCAGCCGACCAGGGCAGGGGTCCGGCGCTCCCAGCCCAGCTCGGAGAGGCTGGAGTTCATCCAGAGCTGCAGTGACGCCGTCGGCACGAGCGAGGGTGCGTCCAGCATGCGCCCGAAGGGCTCATGGACCCGCAGCTCGTCGCAGATGTTCCGGTGGCGCAGTGCGCCCAGCGGGATCGCGAGCACGATGTCGTCGAAGTCCTGGCCCTCGCGCAGCGTGAGCGTGCCCACACCCTCCGGTCGCCCCCAGCGTCGCTCGAGCTCGCCCGGGACCCCGGAGCGGTGGGGCCATGAGACCAGCCCGTTGTGGACGAAGGTCGGTTCGAAGCCGGTGTTGTCCGCTTGCTGTCGGATGCGGACGCCGCGGACGCGCCCCCGGTGGACGTGGAGGTGCTCTACGTCGTGGAAGAAGGCGAAGCGCACCCCGCGGCTCTTCAGCACCTCGTAGAGCGGTGAGATGACCATCTCTCCCGCGCCGGCGGCGAGGTGGTAGAGCACCGAGCCCTTGTAGGTCGTCATCGTGCGCAGCATGGCGCGGGTCCCGGTCCCGGCGGCGAAGTCCGGCTGCCGCGGATCGCCCCCCCTGTACTGGAAGGTCGAGTCGTAGATCATCCGGAGCCCCGACCAGTGGTCGACGATCTCCGGGCTCCCGCCGTGGTCCTTCAGCAGCTGGCGCAGCTCGATGTCGTTCCAGCGGTCCAGGTTCCAGTCATGGACCACGCCGTCGTCCGGGTCCACCATCGCCCGCAACAGCGCGATGACCAGGTCGAGCAGCGCCAGGACCGAGTGCTCATCGACGGTCTCTGGTCGGAGTCGCTTCGTCCGCCCCTCCAGGATCTCGTGGGCGGTCTCCACCTCGGGGCCGACGACTACGTCACCAAGCCATTCCATCTCTCCGAGCTGGAGGCTCGCATCGAGGCGCTGCTGCGGCTGCGTCGGGCGGAGCGCCAGGTCGTGGAGTGGAGGTCCACTTCATCGACAACAGCCGTGGTGCGGCCATCGCCAACATGGACCCCAAGCGGATGCGGCGTGTAGTCCAGACGCTGGTTCGCAACGCTGGCGAGGCGGTCGCCGCGGCGGGGACCAAGGACGGCATCCGCCACATCTTCCTCACGGTCGAGGCAGCCACGGACGTGCGCATCCGGGTCGCTGACGATGGGCCGGGCACGCCGCTGGAGCTCGCGCAGCGGCTCTTCCTCCCTCGGAAGGAGCGCTCGGAGCTCGTGGAGTTGCGGGACGCGGTCCGCAGGCAAGGCGGGCGCCTTGGACTCGAGGTCCAGGCGCCCGAAGGGGGGGCGGCGTTCACGATTCGCCTGCCTAGCGCGCGCCAGGGCTCGGCTGACTGATCCAGGCGGCGGTGAGCTCCTCGGGGTCCATGCACACGGTCGGCGCGTCGGGGTCGAAGGAGGGACGCACGATGATCGTGGCTGCCAGGTCCGGGCGGGCTGGGGCGGGGGCGCGCCGTCGAGCGGGGGGCTGCTTTCGCCGGGCGGGGCGCATGGCGGCGGCGCCGAGCATGCCGGCCACGAAGCCGGCGGTGACGGTGCAGAGGAAGGTGATGAAGGCGAACATGCGGGCTCCGGGGCTCGAGGGTCGCCTGGTCGAGGTGCAGTCCGCGGGCCACGCAGGTGGATCCTGCAAGATCAGCCACTTGACCGGGCCTCGCGGCAGGATCTGCCGATGGCGGTGACGAAGTGCCGACACCCCCCGCCACCCTCGATTAGATTCGTGGTCGCCAAGGTCACGAGGAGACCACCATGACCCTTCTTCTGCTCGCCAGCTTCGCCTGCAACAAGAACAACCCGGACTCGGGCCAGACCGACGCCGACGCCGACGGTTTTGCCAGCGACGTGGACTGCAACGACGACGACGAGACCATCAACCCGGAGGCCACAGAGGTCTGCGACGAGGTGGACAACGACTGCGACGACCTCGTGGACGAGGACACGACGATCGACCTGTTCCCGGACGCCGACGAGGACGGCTTTGGTGACGCGGACAACCCCACGGAAGGCTGCAGCCCGGGCTCCGGCTACGTGGTCAATGGAGACGACTGCGACGACGGCAACGCTGAGGTGAACCCGGACGCGAACGAGGTCTGCAACGACATCGACGACGACTGCGATGACGACATCGACGACGCCGACGCCAGCCTGGACCCCACCAGCGAGTTGGAGTTCTACCGGGACGAGGACTCCGATGGCTACGGCTGGGAGGCCAACGTGACCACGGCCTGCGAGGCCCCCTCCGGCTACGTCGACAACGCCGACGACTGCAACGACGCCCTCGACACGATCAGCCCCGACGCGGACGAGATCTGCAACGGCATCGACGACGACTGCGACGGGCTCGTCGACGGTGACGACGACAGCATCGATCCCGGCTCGGTCTCCGAGTTCTTCGCCGACGATGACGGTGACGGCTACGGCGACGACATCGTGCTGGCTTGCGAGCTTGCCTACGGGCTCTCGGAGACCGGCGGCGACTGCGACGACAGCAACATGGACGTCAACCCCGGCGAGGAGGAGTCCTGCAGCGAGACCGACAGCAACTGCGACGAGGACGCCTGGGCTGGCGCCACCGACGCCTGGTTCCACGCGGACTCCGACGGGAGCTGGACAGAGGCCGATCTGAACGGCTGGGTCGGAACGGACGCGGGCACCCTGTACGTGTGCGAGGGCACCTTCGACTCTGACATCACGCTGGAGGCCGACATCGACATCGTGGGGCTTGGCGAGAAGGTCACCGTGCTCGACGGCGGCTCGGCGCGAGGCATCCTGACCATCGAGACCGACTCGATCACGGTCGACATCAGCGGGGTCTCATTCGAGAACGGCCTGGCCGTCGATACCGAGACCACCATGAGCTACTACGGCATCGGCGGGGGCCTGGTCTGCAACTCCGACGCCGCCGTCAACATCAGCGACTCCGCCTTCAAGTCCAACGTCGCGGCCACCCCGGGGATCGGTGGGGCCATCTTCGTCGATGGCTGCACCCTGAGCCTCGATTCCGTCGAACTGTCGAAGAACTCCGCAGACTTCGGGGGGGCGGTGTTCGCCTTCAGCGGCCTCATCGAGCTGCAGGACAGCGAGGTCTTCCTCAACGATGCGAGCTCGAGCGGCGGCGTCTTCTACGGCTACACCACCGGGTCCTCGAACGTGATCAGCTTCGACGAGACCGCCGTCTACGGCAACAGCGCCGTCTACTACGGCGGCGCGCTCATGCTGGACATCGACTCGGAGGCCTACTGCTACGGCAGCACGACCAGCATCGCCGGCTTCTGGAACAACACGGCCGGCACCGGCTTCGGCGGTGGCGCGATCCGGGTCTTCGCCTCCGGCGCGCTCTTCGAGGCGGACACCTGCGACTTCGGAACCAACAGCGGCGGCGACAACAACAGCCCCGACGACATCTACACCGACACCGGGACCTACGACACGGCGGACACCGGAGCCTGGGGCTACGACTTCGAGGACGACTACAGCGTCACCTGCACGGTCGGCGGCGGCTGCGAGTGAGGGCGCTGCTCGTCGGCGCTGGCGCCGTCGGGCAGGTCTTCGGGCGTCACCTCCAGGCCTCTGGAGACCACCTCACCTTCTTCGTCCGCGACAAGTACCGCGCGGAGGTCGAGGCGGGTCTGTGGATGCACCCCGAGGGTGGCGAGCCGGTGAGGCTCGTACCCGACGGGGTGATCACGCGGGCCGAGGACATCGGTGGGGTGGACGAGCTCTGGCTCTGCGTCTCCTCGACCGCGCTGGCACAGGGCGACTGGCTGGAGGAGGTGCTGGGCGCCTGCCCGGATGCGCGGGTCGTCTTCCTCCAGCCGGGGCTCGAGGACCGGGCGCGGCTGTTGTCGATGATCTCGCCGGAGCGTCTCGTCACCGGCATGATCAGCTACATGGCCTGGCAGGCACCGCTGCCGGGCCAGCGCGTCGATCCACCAGGGATCCGCTACTGGTTTCCCTGGCTGAGCCCCACTCCGTTCTCCGGTCCGGGAGCCGAGGACGTCGTGCGCCGGCTGAGGGCAGGGGGCTGTCCGAGCAAGGTGAGCCGCGCGGTCCACCAGGACATGGCGCTCGGCTCGGCGACCCTGCTCCCGATCGTCGCGAACCTCGAGCTGGTCGACTGGAAGTTCGGGCGCCTGACAGAGCGCTCGGCCCAGGCCGCCGCCTGTGTCCGCGAGGCGAGGGGAGTCGCTGCCGACTACCACGGCATCAGCGCCGGCATGGCCCCTCCAGGCTTCGCGCTGGGGTTGGCCGCGAAGCTGGCCGTCGCAGCCGCACCAGTGCCGATCGAGGCCTTCTTCCAGTGGCACTTCACGAAGGTCGGGGATCAGACCAGGGCGTCGCTCGGCACCTGGATTCGCCAGGCCGAGCAGCGCGGACGGCCTGTCACTGCGCTTCGCTCGGTCGCGGACGCGCTCGCTGCCAGAGCGAGGCACTGAGGTACCCGACAGGCCACACCTCCACTTCGTTCAGGCCGTAGCGGGTGAGCCACTGCTCGCTCTGGACGTCTCCTGGTCGCGTCATGGCGAGGACGACGTCGCAGTCCCGATCGGGCCAGTCTCCGGTGGTGAAGGGCAGGACGTAGAAGCTCGGGCTGCCCTCGCCGCCGCGCATGTTCGGCGTCGAGACGTGCCAGCGGTAGCCAAGGGCGCCCGCTCTGTAGAGCACCAGTCCCACACCGGGCCCGCCGTGCTCCTCGCTGAGCATGAAGCCGACCGTGCCTTCGTCGGAGCCGTGCAGCTCTCGGACCCGCCCCAGGGCTTCGTCGAGCTGCCAGCTGGACGGATCGAGGGACATCGGCCGAAGCGCCTCTGGAGGCCATGGCCAGCTCTCTCCGGCCGTGGCCAGGCTGTGTTCGAAGGCACGGGTCTTGGGAGCGTCGGCGACCTGGAAGAAGAGCGCCGCCGAGCCGTAGGCGCCGATGGCCGCGGGCAGGGCGAGGGCCCAGCGGAACCGCGAGCTTCCCGCGGCCGCTGCGACCAGCGGGATCATGGGGAGCAGGTAGCGGGCCTGCCGCTGGGTCTGGGCGCAGAGGATCAGGTAGCCACTGACGACCGCGATCATGGGGATCAGCCAGGCGTCGACGGGTAGGTCGCGCCTCCGCGGCCAGGCGAACAGGGCGCCGGCGGCTGCGATGACACCAAGCCAGCCGAGGTTGTCCGCGATGACCGCGCTGTACCAGCTGAAGCGGTCGAGGTTCCACTCCGTGAGCACCAGCTTGTTCTGCACCATCGAGTTGTTGGTGTCGTCCGCTCCGACGTAGCCGAGCACCGCCCCGAAGTGGGGTCCCCACCACGGCAGCGCGATGATGGCGAAGACGCCGATGGCAACACCCAGCTCCTTCCAGCGCTTCTCTCGGATCACGTGCACCCCGGCGACCAGGCAGGGGAGAGCGAGGAAGAAGGGCGCGCTGTACTTGGTGAGGAAGGCAGCCGCCATCCATGCTGCCCAGCCGACCACGTGGAGCCGCCTGTGGAGTCGCTTGGACGCGACCAGGTGGGAGAGGGACTGCACCACGCAGGCCGCGGCGATGAAGTCGACTCCGTAGATCTCGGCCTGCTGCCAGACCCCCCCGGCCGCAGCGAGCCAGACCGCCGAGAGGGGGCCGCCTCCGAGCCGGCGCATGCCATCCCAGATGAGCCAGAGGACCAACGCCGCGGCCGCGAGGTGGGCCCAGGGCAGCGACGTGCCGAGGATGGTGTAGGCGAGCGTCGCGGGCAGGTACGCTCCGGGTGGATGGGGCGCCAGCAAGCTGTCGAGGCAAAAGGCGAAGGTGCCGAGATCGAGCTCCCGCAGCTGCTGCGCCAGCCTCATCGCCACGCCGAGCACGTGGGGACCGTCGCCGCTGGGCCAGCGTCCGGTCCGGTGGATTCCCCACATCCAGCCGCCGAGCAGCACCGGTGGCAGGACCACCGCCAGCACGCGCTGGAGCTTCGCCGTCCGCTCCGAGAGCACCCACCAGCGCTCGACGAAGTCCTTCCACCGCTGCATCGTCGCGAGTCTATCCCCGGGCGGCCGCGGCGATGTCGTTGGGACACTCTGCGACACGTCCGCCTGGCGGCGCTGGCATATGCTGTGCCCATGCTGTTGTTGCTCATCGCCTGCCGCGGCTGCGCCGAGTCCGGACCCCCTCCCGACACCTCCATCCCGGACACGGGGCTGCAGGACGAGGAGCCCGGGTGGAGCCCCTTCGACATCCCCGAGATCAACACGGAGCCGAACGACACGCCAGAGACGGCCATCCGGCTCAACTACGGCACCCTCGACGTGCTGGAGGTCGGAGGTGACGACGACCCGGTCGACTGGTTCGTCTTGCAGGCCGGGCAGGCTGGGACGCTGTCGACCTTCGCCTACCAGGTCTCCGATCCGGACGCCGAGGTCGTCGTGACCATCTACGACGCGGATCTCTCGGTGCTGGACAAGGGGCTCGGCGAGGTCGGCGTGATGAAGAACGAGCCCCGCGACTGGTACGTGGCGGTGGAGAGCGACGTGGCCGTGACCCTGTTCTTCGGGGTGAACTTCGACGTCGTGGATCCGGCGATCGACGAGGTCTCACCTGGCTCCGCGCAGCCTCTGGAGTGGCTGACGGTGACGGGCGAGGACTTTGGCATCGACGAGGACGCCCTGGTCGCCTTCGTCGGCGGGGCTGTCTCCGAGGTCCGCCTCGTGGACGAGCAGACCCTCGAGGTCCTCGTGCCCTACGGCGCAATGAGCGACGATGTGCGCGTGCGCGTGGCGGGCAAGGACGCTGACGCCAGCTTCTCTCTCGATGAGATCGACCGGCCGGATATCGAGTGGGACGAGCCCACCAGCTGGGACACCACCTCCGACGGCGTCGAGTGGGCCGAGGACCGCCTCGTGATCGACATGACCCCCGAATCGACCGAGGACGACCTCGCCGATGTGCTCGTCGGCATCGACCACGAGGTCGTCGGATGGGGGCCCTCGATCAACCTCTGGCAGGTGCGGCTCCTGGCGCTCGCCGGGGTCGACGATCTCGAGGCCCTCGCCGAGGATCTCCTTCAGGACTCCCGAGTGGAGAGGATCGGATCCCTGGGCCCGCTCGAGTCCGACGGGCTGAAGCTCGACTCGGATCCATATCCGACTGCCAACGCCACCTATGCCGGCCTGCACTCGGCGGTGTCGGGGACTGGACTGGCCGACGCCTGGCGCCTGTACAACAGCATGGGCGGTACGCCGCTGCCGGCCGCCGTGCGCGTGGCCGCCCTCGACACCGGGTTGCTGTCTGCGCCGACGACCGGGGCGTGGTCGGGAGAGGAGTTCCCGGACGAGTCCATGGCAGGGTTCTCCTCGGTCCACAACTACATCGCCTTCACCGCTGGTGGGACCGAGCTGAAGGACAGGGCTGACTGGTTCAACAACGACGCGCACGGCACGGGAGTGGCCGGTGTGATCGGCGCCCAGAACGGGCGTGGGGTCGGAAACGGCCACGGGAATGGTGCCTTGTCCGGCTTCGACCGTGCGGGTGTCGACGATGACAGTGACGGCACGGTGGACGAGGACTCGGAGTCGATGCCGTTCATCGTCGATTCCTACGCGAAGGGTGGAGACGGGGTCGCGGTCGCGCTCCCGGAGCGCATGACGCGGGTCGGAGCGGGGGCCTATGCCGCCATCAACATGTCGTTTGGCCATTACCACGTACTGAGTCCCGGGGAGTCGATCCCCGAGATGATCGCCATCGAGTCGGCCCCGGACACGGTCTGGGTGACGAGCGCCGGCAACTGGAGATCCGCCGGCGTCGGGCCGACCAAGAACGCGAGTCGCCGCATGCCTGCGATGTTCGGGAGCAGCTACCCTGCCCACGTGATCACGGTCGGCGCCGCAAACCGTGTCGGTTCCACGGCCGGTGGCGGGTCCTTCTCTGGATGGAGCACAGTCGCGGACGACCCGACCTGGTACACATTCGGAGGCACCCCCGTCACGGTGATCGCGCAGGAGGAGTACCTCGCGCCGTGGGACTCGCCGACTCATGGGAGTGGTGCCTACAAGCTGTTCGACGGGACGAGCGCGTGCGCTCCCGAGGTGACTGCGTTGGTCGGTTTCATTCGGGCACACCGCCCCGATCTGAGCGCCTCGTTCGTGACGGCGCTGGTCCGAGGGTCTGGGACGGATCTCATCTCTGCCGGCATCGCCAACTGGACAGCAGGGCCCGCAGTGCCAGGGGTCGCGAATCCGCTTCCAGCTCCCACCTCGGCCAAGCGCATCCACTGGACGAAGCTCCTGATGCTGGAGCTCATCCTCGAGAGCCCCTACCTCGAGGTCGACACCGAGCCCTACCTGGTCGTGGGCAACGACGACGACGTCGACGGCTACCTCCGGCGCGTCCCGCTGGATCCCACCACCGGGCTCTGGAACGCCACGGACATGCCCGTGGACTCGGTGCTGCAGGACTGTCGCAACCCGGTGGCGGTGGAGGCGACCCCGGACGGACTCCGGCTCGCTGCCGTGTGCTCGGACACCGACACGGTGGAGGTCTGGAGCCTGCTCGGGTGGAGCCACGTCGGCTCCGTGGAGCTGTCCGCGGACGTGGGCGCCCACGGGCGTGCCACCATGACGCCGGACGGGCTGCTGGTCGTGCCGGTCCAGGGATTCGGCCAGATCCACGCTGACGTGATCGACGTGGCCCGCGTCGAGCTCCTCGACAGCGTGGACATCGGAGTTGGGAGCGAGGTCTTCGGGAGCGGGCTCCTGGACACGACCGGCCTGTACGTCGGCATCTTGACCTCCGATCGGGATCCTGGATTCGTCCAGGTCGTCCAGCTGGATGGGCCGGGCGAGAGCTTCACCCACGACGCCGGGAACAGCCTGGATCTCTCGGGCAGCTACGCAGCGGGAGTGACCCCCAACGGGTTCGCTCTGCACCCTGACGGGGAGCAGCTCGCCGTGACCTACTCGGGGACGCCGAACACGGACCTGGAGCTCGTGATGCTGGAGGTCCAGCGCAACGTGAGCGAGCAGTTCACGGGGCTGTCCGCCCCCGCGGACCAGGACTTCTACATGCGGGTGGGCAGCGACGAGTTCCTGATCCCGCTCGAGAAGCCCTACGACGCGAGCTTCGAGCCACTCGACGGCGACTACCTCGCCGCGGCGGCGTGGGACAGCGCCGAGCTGGTGATCCTGGAGAACGTCGGCGGCGGAGCGACCTACGCCGAGAACTGGGAGACCGCCGGCACCTACACCATCAAGTACGCCACCGACGGCTCGGACTCCGGCTACTGGCAGCGTCCCGAGAACGTGGAGTGGCTGGACAACGGGGTTGGCCTCTACATGACGGCGAGCAATGAACAGAGCGTGTCGTTTGCGACCTTCTCTCCCTTCAGTCTGGATGTGATGGGCGACTTCGACGCCACCTACGCGGGCGGAGGCGGTTTCTACAACCCGCAGGGGATCGACGCGCTGCCGCTGGTGAGCATCGTCCACCCGCGTGCCAACACGCTGGTCGGGGGCGCGCTGGAGCCAGTGGTCATGCTGCGAGAGGACGGCGTCACCCAGATCGACTGCTCTCTGAACGGCACGACCAACACGACCTCTTCGAGCTACGGCGGCTTCGCGACCTGTCCGCCCTTCAACACCCAGGGCTTCGCGAGCGGCTCCCGCAGCGAGCTCGTGGTCACGGTGACCGCGCCGAGCGGGACCTACTCGACCTCGATCTGGCTCGACTTCTGAGTTGTTAGTGGGGCTACACAGGAGAGCAGCCCAATGGCCATCGACGACAGCCGCGAGTTCGTCCCGCTGAACATCGCAATCCTCACGGTGTCGGACTCCCGCAGCTTCGAGACCGACACCTCTGGCGCGACCCTGGAGTCCCGGGCGACGGCCGCCGGTCACCGCGTCGTCGAGCGACGCATCGTGCCGGATCTGCGCTACTCCATCGAGGAGCAGCTGTGGCGCTGGGTCGAGTCAGAGGGCGTCGATGTCGTGCTCACCACCGGCGGCACCGGTGTCACCGGCCGAGACGTCACGACAGAGGCCGTGGAGCACGTCTGTGACAAGCTCATTCCTGGCTTCGGCGAGCTCTTCCGCCTGCAGGGCTTCGAGAAGATCGGCACCTCCGCCATCCAGTCCCGGGCGACAGCCGGCGTTGCCCGCGGCACCTACCTCTTCGCCATCCCGGGGAGCACCGGGGCCTGCAAGGACGCCTGGGACGGCATCCTCGCCACGCAGCTCGACTCCCGCTTCCGTCCCTGCAACTTCGCCGAGCTCCTGCCCCGGCTGCGTGAACACCAGCTCGACCGCTTCGAGCCCATGAGCCTCGCCGACGTGAGGCAAGCTCAGGACGCCTGGGCCAAGGCCGTGGTCGATGGGGACGTCGAGACCCTCTGCGACCTCTACGACTACGGGGTGCTGATGTTCAAGCCCACGATGTCAGCGGCCATTCGCACGGACCGGGAGGGGGCCCGCAGCTACTTCGTCGGCGGCGATCCCCGCTACCCGGCGGACACCGGCTTCCTCCTTCGGGACTGGGCATCCGTCGAGTTCGAGAGCGCCCGCGGCCCGCGCATGGGTGGCGGCGGCATCGGCTGGCGCGACATGGGCCACTACCTCTTCACCGACGTCGCGGGCCAGTCCACCAAGGCCGACTACACCTTCGGCTACCACAAGAAAAGCGGGCGAGTGCTCATCACCCTGCACCACTCCAGCTTCACCGTCGGGGGGTGAGCTGCCCTGCCAGGGCGACATTCGTGATCAGTATCAGCATCGCTTGCCATCCGAGATCGCGTAGATTGAAGCATGCTCCTGGCCCTCCTCGGCTGTGGTCCCCCCAGCGTCGGCACCATCGACGTCGATCTCCTCGTCCCGGATCTGGAACAGGACACCGGGATCGAGAGCGTGGGCTCGGCTCCCGACGAGGCGGCATTCCTCTTCGGCACGGAGCAGGTCGTCGACGTCGAGATCGAGATCTCCGATGCGTCCGCCAGCGATCTGACGTCCGACCCCTTCGAGTACGTGCCGGTCTCGATTCGAATCGACGGCGGAGAGTGGCTCGATGACGTCGCCATCCGCATCAAGGGTCGCATCGGCAGCTACCGGACGCTCTCGGGCAAGCCGGGCCTCCGGGTCGACTTCGACCGCTTCGTGGAGGGGAGGCGCTGGAAGGGCCTGAAGGCCATGACCTTGAACAACATGGTCAACGACTACGCACAGATTCACGAGATCGTCGCCTATCCCTTCTACGAGCACGTCGGCATCGCCGCGCCGCGAGTGGGGTACGCCTGGCTCACCATCAACGACTCCGACTACGGTCTGTACGCGAACATCGAGACTCCCGACGACCACTGGCTCGAGCGCGTCTACTCCGGCCACGACGACGGCAACTTCTACGAAGCCGACTACATGTGGTACCCGGACGGGTCCTACGACCTCGTCGACTTCACCCCCACGCAGTACCACCTCTTCGAGCTCGACGAGGGCACTGATGTCGGCTTCGAGGACATCCTCGAGATCGTCGACTCGGTCCAGGCGACCGCCGGGACAGAGGACTACGACGAGACCACCGGCGAGTTCCTCGACTGGCCCCACTTCTGGCGCTTCTGGGCCACAGAGGTCTGGCTGGGCCAGTGGGACGGCTACAACTACAACACCAACAACTACCGTCTGTATTTCGACCCGGACGATGGCAAGGCGGATCTGCTGCCCTGGGGACACGACTGGGTCTTCCACGACTGGCGGACGTGGACCACGCCTCGGAGCACGCTCGGCTACTGGTGTCTGTACGACTCGACGTGCACCGAGGGCTTCCTGGACGAGCTCGTTGTCCTCACGGACATGGCCGATGCCTATCCCTTCGCCGAGCGCATCGACGAGGCCGCGGAGCTCGCGGCGCCGTACATCGAGGCGGATCCCCGAAAGGAGATCTCGGCTGACACCGCCTACTACTACCAGGACATCATGCGCGACTGGATCACCTGGCGCAGCCAGGCCGTGCAGTCCTGGTGGGGTGTCGCCGATCCCGAGGTGACCGTGGGTACGGTCTCCGCTGGCAGCGTCGAGGTGATCACCGCCCCGGATGCGCTCTCCCTCGACGGCGCAGAGGGCTGGAACTACGGCGGCGAGACCGTCGCCATCGAAGACGTCGACTTCGTCGCCACCTACACTCCAGGCACCAGCTACTCCGGCAACGTGCCCGACCTCGAAGAGGGCTGGACCGGGATCGAGCAGGTGCTCTACAGCTGCCAGTACGCGAGCCCGGGCTACGTGCTGGAGTTGAGCTTCCCCGTCGAGCCGGGAGAGGAGCTGACCGTCCAGCTGCTGATGTTCGAGCCCTACTACAGCTGGACCGGCAATCGGGTGCAGGACATCACGGTGGAGGGCGAGGTCGTCGTCGAGGACCTCGACGTGCACACCATGTCGAACAGGGGCGGCCTCGTGTACACGCTGGAGCTGACCGCCGCCGACGACAGCCTGGATGTGCTGGTCTCGAGCTCCGCCACCGGCGACGGCCACACCATCATCAGCGGGGTGGCGCTGGTCCGCGAGTGACCCTCAGTCGCAGCTCTCCATGACGTTGTCGCCGTCGAGCTCCAGCTCCAGGTCGCGGCCGTCGAAGGTGGCCCGCACGGACTCGCCACAGACCGAGCCGGAGAAGGTCTGCTCGTACTCGTCCGTGACGAGGTCCGCCTCGAAGCCCCCATCGGCGACCGCTATCGGGTCCTCGGCCAGCCAGAACGTGCAGCCCAGCTGCAGCTCGCCCGTGCCGTCCATGCGGATCCGGAGGCGCTCCCCGTCGAAGCCGTTGTAGGTGCCCTCTGGGAAGTCGCCGTCGGCTGGGGGCTCGCAGGCACAACCGAGCGCCAGGAGGATCAGTCCCACTCTTGTGTCGCCTCCGTGAAATCACACGTGCCGTCCTTGCCATACTCCCAGCACAGACTCGGATGGACCATCGGGTTGTCGCCTTCCCAGGCGGAACCGAGGAAGCCGAGGATCTGTTCCATGGCGGCCTCGGCCGCGATGGTGTCGCGGGCGGCGAACCCATGGACGTCGTAGACGCCGGTGTCAGGCACCCGGAACTGCTCGAGGGCGGCGCCCTCGGTGACTGTGCCGTCGATGCTCTCCAGCCCGTGGATCGGGTCCAGCACCGGCTCGATCTGTGTGGCATGCAGGGCGTTGGCCAGGAGGTTCGTGCCGAGGTTCGGCAACACCGGGTCCTCCATCGACTCCTGCAGCAGGAAGGCTCCACCCACCGCGAGCGCCTCGTCGGCCCAGACCGCGCCGTCCACGTCGTCCCAGGCGCCCTGTCCCATCACCATCGCGAGGTGCATCTGCAGGGGCGAGCCGTAGTTCACCGTGAAGAGCTCCTCGAGGGCGACCTCGTAGAGCATCGAGTGCGGGATCATGTGGGACCACCCGGTCCCCGGCACGTTCAGGACAGCGGTGTTCAGGCGGTCGTCTGCGGCCACGATGACAGCGCCCAGCGTCCCTCCGAGGGATCCTCCGGTCCAGACGACGAAGTCCGTGTCGGGGTAGCGGCCCGCAGCCGGGTTCTCCACCCCTGCGATCTCCGGGGCAGCCAGGGCCTCGCCGAGCACGCCGTCCATCGCCGTGATGAGCACGGTGCCGCCGGCGATCGACTGCATCAGCCCCGCCGTGCTGCGCCCCGAGCCCTCTACGAAGGCGTCGAAGCCCATGAGCGTCTGGATGAAGTCTTCGTCGGTCCAGCCCTCGAAGCGGAGGTTCAGCTTCGCGATGTCGTAGGCAGCCAGCTCCTGGTCGAAGGCCGAGTCGGACAGATCGCCGCCGGTGCCGTGGCCGTAGAGGGTGAGCTTGTAGGGCGTCTCGGTCGGGCCGCTCGGGATCGAGATGCGGAACTCGATGTCGTCCTCGCCGACGACCATGGGGCGGCCGTCGTCGTCGAGGACCAGGCTCCCATCTTCGTCGAGGAAGCCGGGGGCGCCCTTCAGCCGACCGCGGATGATGCAGGCCTGGTCGTCGTTTCCGGGGATGACCAGGCTGTCGAACTCTACGGTCAGCTCGCCGAGGGCGGCGTCCAGCTGCTCCATCATCGCGTGTGTCCGGAAGGTCGAGTCGGTGGCGCTGCGGGTCGTGAAGTCCCAGACCCGCGCGACGCGCTCGAGCTCGATGCCCTGCTCTTCGAGGAAGGCGCGGGTCGGGGCGTGGTAGGCGGCCAGGGCCTGCTCCTCGGCGCCTCGGGCCTTGTCCAGACCCAGGGCGATGCGGACCTCGTCGGTGGGGGTCGCTCCCACCGAGTCCAGCACGATGGCGACGTGGTCGGCGTTGGCCTCGAGCACCTCCTCCGGGCGACCGATCAACAGCGTGCGCTCGACCCCGAGGCCGCCGGCGTCGATGAGCTCGATCCAGAAGGCCTGGCGCTGGCCGTAGCGCTCCGAGTCGGGCTGGGCGTTGAAGACCTGGAGCACCCCGTCCGCCGAGAGCTGCGGCTCCACCTCGGTCGTGGCGAGGTCCATCTCGACCGTGGTGTCGAAGGCGACCGCGACCCCGGTCACGCGAGAGAAGCCGTCGGCGAGGTTCAAGAAGCTCGGGTCGTCCTCGCCGGGCATCGAGCTGACCTCGATGGCCAGCCTGAGACCCGTCTCCGTCGAGGTGTCGGTCACGGTGTAGGTGTTGTCGGGCCAGGGGAGCAGGCAGTGCTCGGGGTCCAGCGAGGAGCACTCCGCCGACAGGGGAGCGCGCTCGCCAGCCAGGCGGTCCTCGGGCGCGGCGCAGGCCAACAGCAGGATCACGGCGGAACTCTACTGTCCGCATCGGGGGATCCGATCCCCAGGACATGTTCATGCCCAGCCGTCGCCCTTTCGAGGGCTTCGCTCGCGAGCACGGCTTGCGCTTCGAGGAGGGGGGCCGCGTGCTGCGCGGTGCGTGGAACGGTCTGCCCGTCGAGGTCCGCATCGACGCCAGCCGCGTCGTGGTCGCCTGCCGCATCGCAAGCGCCGTGGAGGCGAGCTTCCCTCACTCGGCGCGTGGGCTCCTGAGCCACATCCGTGACGTCGAGCGGGGCGCGGCGCTGCCGACGCCGAGCTTGCGGGACGAGGTCGCCCGCGCGGCCTGGGCCCGGGTGCTCGAGCAGGGCCACGTCGCCTGCATCCGCGGCCGCGAGCTCCAGATCCGCCGCCGCCGTGACGCCACCTGTGGGCGGGAGCTGTCCGCCTCCCTCGACCACGCCACGGAGCTCGCCCGACACATGGTGGCCGTCCCCTCTCGCGCGGCGGCCTGATACAGGGGGGCCATGGTCCTCCTGGAGCCCACCGGCGAGCGCTGCATCGAGCGACTCCTCGACGCCGCCCTGGTAGATCTGCCTGCTGGCGCCTCGGTCCTCGTCAAGCCGGACTGGAACGCCCGGAGCGAGCCCAAGCCGGGCGAGAACACCACTCCGGAGCTCTTGCGGGCCGTGCTGTCGTGGCTCGAAGCGCGCGGGGTCGAGCACCTGAGCATCGGCCACAGCTCGCTGCTCACGCCGCCGGATACCCCCTACACCAGCTTCATGGACCTGGTCGAGATCGCCGGCTGCGTGGAGCTGCTCGAAGACTTCCCACACCTCAAGCTCGTCGACCTCGAGATCGAGCCGATGCAGCTCCAGGGCGGCTTCCTCGTCCCGCAGGCCCTCGGCGAACACGACGTCGTGATCAACTGCGTGCGCCTGAAGAGCCACATGGGCACGACAATCGCGGTCGCCTGCAAGGGCTTGATGGGGCTGTTGCCCGACAGCGAGCACCTCCGCATGCATCGCGACGGCCTCGATGTCCTGCTGGCCGAGCTCGCGCGTGTCCTGCCGCCGACACTCAGCATCGTCGAGGCCGATGTCGGCATGGAAGGGGAGGGGCCCCACCACGGCACTCCGGTCGACTGCGGCTATGTGCTCGCCGGCGACGACCTCTTCGAGCTCGACTGCGTCGCGGCCAGGCTCATGGGTGTCGATCCGGCCGAGGTCGGCCACCTCGCGAGCCTCGGAGAGACCTTCCCGCCGCTCCCGGAGGAGTTCGAGCCCCACGTCGTGGCCTTCGAGCGGTCCAAGGGCATGCTCGCCGTCACCCGGGCGGTGCGGGTCTGGCCCGGAGACTCCTGCGCGACCTGCCACGTCGCCGCATCCAGCCTGCTCGAGCACATCGAGGTCCGTGACCTGCCGGGCCTCGCCAAGGCGCTCTACGTCGACGGCGTCGACGTCTACATGGGCCACCAGCCCGCCGATCGCCGCCCCTCTGGGGATCGTTGCGTCGCTGTCGGCGAGTGCGCACGCGGCTTCGCCGAGGCCCACGGCGTGGCACTGGTCGAGGGCTGCCCGGTGCGCGCGGAGCGGGTCCGGCCCGCCCTCGTCGAGGCGCTCACCGCATGAAGGTCCTGGTCTCCGGTCACGACAGCCCCCTCGGACGCCGGGTGGTCCTTGGGCTGGAGCAGCGGCACGAGCTGGTCCTTCACGACACGGTCGAGCGCTGCACTCCCGACCGCTGGGGCGACCACATCGACGGCGTCGAGGTCGTCGTGAACCTCGCCGAGCGCTGCCAGGCCCCCGAGCCAGAGGTCCTCGAGGTCGTGCTCAAGGGCACTCAGTCGCTGCTGCACGGCTTCGGCGCCTATGGCTCGCCCGGGACCTTCATCCACCTGAGCTCGGCGCTGATCGGGGCTGGGACCCCGGACGAGCCGGACGTCGACCCCAAGCGCTACGGCTCGGCCTGGCTCGCGTGGAAGTGCGCGGCCGAAGCGCGGGTCAACCACTGGACCCGCCGCACGGGCCACGAGACGGTCGTGGTGCGGAGCGGGCACGCCTTCGGCGCCGTGGGCATCGACGGGCCGCTCACGGGCTGGCTGGAGGCGGCCGCCGCCTCTGCGGAGAGCAGCGGGCGCTTGGAGCTCGACAGCGCCGAGACCTTGCTCCCCTTCGTCCACGTCGACGAGCTGGCGCGGGCCATCATCGCCAGGGTGGACGGTCTGCCCATGCCGGGGGAGCAGCACCTCGTCGCCAACCTCCACCGGGTCGACGCGGTCGGCTTGTTGGCCTCCCTGGGCCAGGTCCACCGCAAGCTCTGCCAGCGGACCGAGCGAAAGCCAGTGGTCGTCTCTCCGCGGACACCGCTGGGTGAGCGGCTGCGCGGGATGGTCTCGAGGGGCGAGGAGCTGCCTCGCTCTCCCCGCTACTTGCGGAGGGCTCCCATCCGCGACCTGGACCCCGCCTGGCCCGCAATGTTCGGCCACCGCGGCCTCGACGAGGTCGTAGAGGCTCTGGTCGGCGGAGCCTGCTAGAATAAGGACTTCTGCGGAGGCACCATGATTGGGCTGTTGCTGGCCTGCTATGGCCTCGACAAGATCCCAGAACCGCCCGGATTGCCCGGTCGGCCCGACTCTGCCCCGGTCTTCGACGACAGCGAAGTCGACGAGGACTGCCTCGGCTCGAGCTTCGATCTCCTCGGCGGCGAGTGGCTGCTGCCTGCGGGCTTCCCCGACGGCGCCCTGACCACCTCCTGGGACACCTCGACGGAGTCACCCAACTGGCGGCTGTTGGACATCGACGGCGACGACGCGATGGAGCTCGTCGTCACCTACTACGAAGGGCTCACGGGGGTCGGGACCAGTCGCTGGCTCGTCTACCACGACGACGGCACGGGCTTCACGACCACGGCGACGGACTGGGACCTTCCGACGGGCTTCCCGGAGAACACCTTCTACCTGGCCTACGATGCCAGCACCGAGTCACCGAACTGGGGGCTCGTGGACCTCGACGGGGACGGGCTGTCCGAGCTGGTCGTCACCAGGTACGACGCCATCCCCGAGCTCGGGGACAGCGCCTGGCGCGTCTTCTCCAACACCGGCGTGGGCTTCAGCAGCTCGGGTGTGGACTGGGATCTGCCGACGGGCTTCCCGTCCGGGACCTTCCACCAGGTCAGCGACCCCAGCAGCGCCAGCCCCAACTGGGTCCTCATGGACGTCGACGGCGACCTGGACCTGGACCTCGTCGGCACCGAGTACGAGGGCATCGAGGGTCTGGGCGACACGCGGTGGCTCACCTACGACAACTTGAGCCCCGGCTTCTCCGGCTCGGGGGACACGTGGTCGCTCCCGGAGGGCTTCGTGGCGGGGGAGTTCAGCACGGCCTACGACAGATCCACCGCCTCTCCGAACTGGGCCGTCGGCGACCTCACGGGGGACGGCACGCCGGAGCTCGTCGTCACCTGGTACGAAGGCCTCGAAGGTGTCGGCAGCACCCAGTGGATGGTCTACCCCCCGAGCGATGAGGGCGGCTTCCAGGAGGTCAGCCAGTCCTGGCCTCTGCCCGAGGGCTACGCGGACGGGAGCTTCACCGACATCTGGAACCCCTATGGCGATGGCCTCGTCTGGTCCCTTCTCGACCTCGACGGTGACGGGGCCCTGGAGCTCTTCGTCCACACCGAGACCGCAAGCGGGAACAACGCGACCGTCGGCACTACGAAGTGGCTGATGCACGACAACACCGGCACCGGCTTCTCGAGCGCTCCGCGGAACTGGCTCCTGCCCAACGGCTACCCGGACCAGGCCTTCACCGGCCCGGCGGGCAATACCGGAGACGCCTGGTACACCCTCGCGGACCTCGACGGCGATAGCCTGGATGACCTCATCGTCACGTGGCGATCCGACCTCGAGGGGGTTGGCGGTTCGGTCTGGCTGCACTACCGGAACCTGTGCAGATAGTCCTCCTGCTGGCTTGCGGTCCGAAGAGGCCCCCGTCTCCTCCCCTGGAGCGCGTGGTGCTCCCCTCCGATGCAGGGGAGGCGGTCATCTGGAAGCTGCACGGGGACCGGCAGCTGGCGGTGGATCTGCTGGGCCAGGAGGCGGTGACCAGCTGCGAGGAGCAGCTCGCTGTCGGCTATGACACCTGCGCGGTCCGCTTGCTCGACTGCGCGACGGTCATCCTCACGGCAGAGGTCGAGGCCGAGCTCACGGTCGTGCTCGACGCTGGCGGATGCCGGGGTTCGCTCGGCGAGGTGGAGTGGTTCGTCCTGGATGAAGAAAAGAGGCTCCCCCCACGGCGCGTGCCGTGATCCTGGTCACGGGAGCCACCGGCCAGATCGGCTCCCGCGTCGCCAAGGCACTCGCCGAGCGCGAAGAGGTGCGCTGCCTGGTCCGTGACCCCCAGCGCCTCGGCGCGCTCGACTTCGAGGTCGAGGTCGTCCCCGGAGACGTCACGGACGAGCACAGCCTCGGCGCTGCGGTCGCCGGCTGTAGGGCGGTGGTCCACTGCGCGGGGGTGGTGAGCTACTGGCAGAGGAAGGCCGCATGGCAGGAGGCCGTCAACGTCGGCGGCACGAAGAAGCTGCTGGACGCGGCGGCGGCTGCAGGCGTGGAGCGCTTCCTCCTGACCTCGTCGATCGCGGCCCTGGGCTACGTCGAGGGAGATGGGCTCGGAGACGAGACCACCCCCTTCAACCTGGCCGACGTGCCCTACTGCGCCACGAAGAGAGCAGCCCAGGACCTCGTCCTGGCGGAGACGCGGCTGGAGGGCTTCGCGGTGAACCCGGGCATCACCTTCGGGAGCCACGACCTCCACGTCAACGCCGGACGGATGTGCCTCCAGGTCCACGCGGGCGGCCCGCCCGGGGTGCCACCCGGAGCGACGACGGTGTCGGTGCTCGAGGACGTCGTGGCCGGTCACCTCGCGGCGCTGGACCGCGCAGAGCCAGGGAACGCCTATGTCCTCGGGGGTGCGACTCCCAGCTTCGTCGAGCTCTTCCAGGCGGTCGGCGAGGTCGTCGGCAAGCCGGCGCCGACCCGGGTCGCGCCCGAGTGGTTGATGAGAGCCTATGGCGCCTGCCTCCTCGTCGGAGCGGCGTTCTCGGGCAAGGAGCCGCCGCTGACGCCGGCGCTGGCGAGGGTCTCGGCGAGGAACCGCCGCTACCTGAGCGCGAAGGCCCGCCGCGAGCTCGGCTACGAGCCGC
Source organism: Myxococcota bacterium (assembly GCA_036012755.1). Classification (GTDB taxonomy): domain Bacteria; phylum Myxococcota_A; class UBA796; order UBA796; family CAJQPC01; genus JAAESX01. The sequence goes on from DASCPX010000074.1 coordinate 23,234, forward strand.
GGTCGCTCTCGGATGGCATCTCAGCCTGCTGGCGCTGGTACCTCGAGCAGGGCTACGTGTCGGGGACGGCGTAGGTCCCGGCCGCGACGCCGGGTACCACCCACGCTCGCTCGGGCAGGGAGACGACGAAGCCGGAGTTCTTGGCCTCGACGTGCTCCAGGACCCGGCCCTCCAGCGTGCGGACCTCGGCCATCGGCTGCCCGGGCTCGAAGGCCCCTCCGGGCTGGAGCAGGGCGTGAAACACCCCGGCATGACCCATGCGCGGGCCGGACTCGCGACGCCAGGGACCATCGGGGAGCCGAGAGGGGTGGGCCCCTGCCGGGAGCCCGCAGAGCCCCATCTCGGTGAGCACGCCCAGGGCCGCTTCGGTGGCGAGGCTGACCGCATCCGGGGCGAGGTAGAGGCGCGGGCCCGACTCGATGGTCACCGCCGGGATGCCCATCTCGTTGGTGACCGCACCGGAGAGCGACTGGTCGAGGTGGTACTTCAGGTAGCGGTCGTCGGGGTACTCGTGGAGCACCGTGAGCCCGGTCGCCGCGGCGAGGCTCCTGCTGCGTCGCTCGAGGGCCTTGCGCTTGCGGGCGGTGCCGCGCACGACCCGGTCCACGATCGCGTAGGGGATGCTGGCTGGCGCGTCGGCGTGCAGGTCGATGAGCACGTCGGGGTGGCGCGCGCAGAGGTCGCCCCAGAGCACGTGGGCGAGCCGCTCCGCTGGACCGCCGCGTGCATCGCCTGGCCAGACCCGGTTGAGGTCCCGACCGTCCGCCGGCACGCTGCGGCAGCGCTGGATGAGACCCTCCGGGTTGAGGCTCGGGTAGAGCTGCACCGTGCCGCGCAGCATCAGGCGCTCCAGGCGTCCTGCCAGCTCGTGGACGACACCGACCCCAGTGGCCTCGTCGCCGTGCACGTTTGCCGTGATCGCGACGGTCGGGCCCGCCTTCGGGGCCGTGTAGGTCAGCACAGGGACCTCTCGCGGACCTCGACCCGTGCTGCTCGGGATCTTCAGGAAGGCGAGGGACTGAGGCATTCTCAGAGCGCTCTATACACTGCGAACTTGAGGTAGCGGCCCTCGGGGAAGCTCGCGAGCGCGGGGTGGTCCGCGGCCTGGCCGCCGTCGTACAAGAGCTGGAGTTGCCGCCCGGCCTTTCGAGCCCCCTGCCGGCAGGAGGTGTGGAAGTCCTTCGGGCTGACCTCGCCGAGGTTCAGGGCCGCGATGAGCCAGCCACCCGGCTCCAGGACCCGCACGCAGGCGGCGACCATGCGCGCGTAGTCCTTCTTCGCAGACCACGGGCCGGCGGGGCCGTGGCTGAAGCTCGGTGGGTCGAGCACCACGCGTCCGAAGCGCTCGCCCTGACGGCGCAGGCGATCGAGGACGCGGCGCACGTCTTCTGGCAGGAAGGTGTGGTCCCCGGGGTCCAGATCGTTGGCCGCGAAGTTCGCCTCTGCGCGGTCGAGGAAGGCCTCTGAGAGGTCGACGCTGACGACCTCTGTGGCCCCGTGGAGCGCAGCGCACACCGAGAACATGCCCGTGTGGGCGAAGAGGTTCAGCACGCGAGCACCGCCCCAGTGAGGCTCGAGCCACGCCCTGTTGTCCCGCATGTCCGTGAACAGGCCGATGTCCTTTCCTGCGCCGGGGTCGACGAGGCAGGCGACGCCCCTCTCGGTGACGCGGACCGGGCTGGTCGGTGCGTGGCCGCGGAGGAGCTGGTCGGCGAGGTCGCCCGCCCGGGTCTCTCGTGGGTCGGGGCGCCACGCGAGGAAGATGCCGCGGGGCGAGAGGCGGTCCGAGAGCCAGTCGGCGACGACCTCGGCGAGCCCGCGCAGCGAGGGACTGTCGAGGGTGATCGCCGCGAAGTGGCCGTAGATGTCGACCCGGATGCCCGGGAGGCCGTCGTTCTCGGCGTTCGCGAGGCGGTAGGCGGTGGTGGCGGGATCGATGAGCGCGTCGCGCAGGGCGCGGGCCTTGTCCAGGTACTCACCGATCAAGGCGGCGTCGATCGGGCCCATCTCCTCGCGGAAGCGGCGCACGGCGATCCAGCCCTCGTCCCAGATCCCGGCGCCCAGCGGTTGACCTGAGCGCGCACGGATCGCCACGGACATCCCGGGCTTCAAGCGCTTCGGGCGTCGGGTGACCTCTTTGGGGTAGACCCAGCAGAATCCCTGGCGCAGCCACTGCTCGGAGTAGCCGTCGACTACGACGGCGTCGTCGGTTCCTGGTCTGGGCTTGGTGTAGGGTCGGGCCATGGAGAGTGCCGGCAGCGCCTTGGACCGAACCGGGCTGCAGGTTGACTTCTACCTGCTCGTGCTGTGCGCCGTCTATCACGCGGACGGTCTGTGGGGAGAGGCCACCTTCGACCTGTACCCGCGCTCCCTCCCAGAGGGCGGCGGGTATCTCGTCGCGGCGGGCATCCACGAGGCGGTCGACGCCGTGCGCTCTATGCGCTTCTCAGAGGCGGACATCGAGTGGCTGCGTGGACAGCGAGCCTTCAAGGACGCGGGCGCTGGCTTCTGGTCGAGCCTGGAGTACTTCCAGTTCCAGGGGGACATCGACGCCGTGCCTGAGGGCACGATCGTCTTCCCCGACGAGCCGATCTTGCGCGTGACGGCGCCGCTGTTCTCGGCGACGCTCGCCCAGACCCTGCTCTTGCAGATGGTCGGCCACGCCACCGCGGTCGCGACCAGGGCCGCGCGCATGGTCGACCTGGCCGGGGAGCGCCGCTGCTACGAGTTCGGCAGCCGTCGCATGCCGGGGCCCGAGAGCGCGCTCCTGGCCGCCCGCGCGGCCTACGTCGGGGGCTTCTACGCCACCAGCAACGCCCTGGCTGCCGCAGAGCTCGACATCCCGGCGATGGGCACGCTGTCCAAGGGCTTCTTCGCGGCCTACGGCGCAGATGATCGGGCGCTGGAGGCCTTCAGCGTGCACTTCCCGGACGTGGGCTTCGTGAACCTCCCGCCGGGACCGGCCTTCGAGGCCGTCCGGCGCCTGGAGCCCTACAAGAAGGTGCTCCGCATCGTGCGCGTGGACAGCGACAACCTGGAGAGCGAAGCGCGAAAGGTGCGCCAGGCGCTGAATCGGCTGGAGATGGAGGAGGTGCTGCTGCTCGGATCGGGGAGCCTCGACGAGGCCGCCATCGCGCGGCTCTCGAGGAACAACGCTCCCCTCGATCTGCTCGGTGTGGGCAAGCAGCTCGTGCGGGGGCTCGACGGCACCAGCGTGGTCTATCGGCTCTCCGAGATCTGGCGTGGCACGGACCCGGAGCCCGCGCTCCACGAGGGGGCGGCGAAGTACCCGGGTCGAAAGCAGATCATGCGCTTCTCCGACCACGACGTGCTCTGTCTCGCCGACGAGCAACCGGAGCAGGAGCTCGCAGGGGGCCGAGGGCTGCTGACCCCGCTGATCGAGCGCGGCGAGCGCCTTGCGGACGTGCCCCATCCCAGCACCTCGCGGGCCTTGTGCCGGGCTGGTCTCGAGGCCTTGCCGGAGGGTGTGCGCGCGTGGCCCTGCACGAAGACCTGGCCGCTGCAGCTCACCGACCGTCTCTCGGCGCTGTCACTGGGATAGCCAGCCCAGCGTCCTCGGGAGCCGCTCCACCTCCTGGAGCGTGGCGATCAGCGTCGGATCCGACTCGGCCCGGTGAGGGGAGACGAACTCCCAGACGATGGCCCCGGTGCGGTCGACCTCGAAGGCCCGCCCGCGGTCCGTCTCGGTGATCAGCGTGTTGCCGTTCGGCAGGCGCTGTGCGGCCCCGCAGGTCGCCGAGAAGAAGGGGGTCTCGGTGCTGCCAGAGTAGCTCCAGCCGATGGACTGGTCCCTGACGTCCAACTCCACCACCCGGCTCTCGCGGACGGTGGTCTTCTTGTAGTTCCAACGAGGGCCTCGGTTGTCGTAGACGAGCAGGGTGTGTGGGCCGATGACGCTCGGGTCGTGCTGGCCGATGGTGTCACCGCGGGCGATCCAGACCAGCTCCTCCGAGTCAGGGTCCAAGACAGCCACGGCGTCGAGGTGGCGAAAGGACAACAGCATGTTGCCAGCGCGGAACGCCGGGTGGTCGACGCTGTCGTCCAGCACGCGAATCGAGTTCGTGTGGAGTACATCGGGGTCGTCGACGTAGTGCTCGGTGAGGTCGGTCTTGTCGACGACGTCCAACAGCGACAGCTCACGCAAGACCTCGCCCTCGCTGCTGAGCCAGGTGATGTGGTCGTCCGCGCGCCAGGTCCCGCCGTGGGAGCGCGGCCTTCGAGTCAGGGTCACGATCGTGCCGTCGTCGAGCACCTCGATGTCGTGGTGCTGTCGGCCCTTGTGTCGCCAGACCACCTCGCTGTTGCGGTCGAGCTTGACCAGCCCCTTGCCTTCGAAGACAGCCAGCAGCGAGCCGTCGTCGAGGAGGTGAGCCCGCCGCCACCAATGGAACTCGCTGGCGTCTTTTTTGGGGGCGCCGAAGACCTCTGCGTAGGACTTCGCCCACCGATGCAGCACGGTCCCGTTCATGTCCATCAGCGTGGCCTCTGGAGCGTGGCCACTCGTGTACAGATTCAGCCCGGCATGAGCCGCGGGGCTGTTCACCGTGACTCCGCTCTTCTGCGAGGCCACTTCGACGCCGTCGAGGTAGCCGATGGCCTCCAGTTGTGCCCACATGTCGGCGTCGGGGGCCGCCTTGTAGCGACCGAGTGGCTCCTCTGCGAAGGTGAGTCCACACAGACCAAGGGCGACCGCGACGGTGATTCGTGACATGAATGGGATCTACCAGTCACCCCGCGTGAAATCGGTGTCCCCCGAGTGTCACCCCGGTTTCGTGAAATCGCGCGGACATCGCGTCGGGGGAGACCTTGCCGTAGAAATGGAGTCGGAGAGATCATGTCCCGAAGCCATCTGTGTCTGATCGTTGGAACGACCGTGGTCGTCGTCTTCGCCTTCGTCAACGCCGCCGGGCTGTTCGCGACGAGCGTCGACGACGCCTACATCAGCCTGCGCTACGCCTGGAACCTGGTGGATGGAAACGGGCTGGTGTGGAACCCCGGCGAGTACGTCGAGGGGTTCTCGAACCCGGTCTTCACGCTCTTGTGCGCGCTGCCGATCTGGCTGGGAATGGACGGCCTCCTCGGCGCCAAGCTCATCGGCCTGGCCGGCCTTGGGCTGATGATCGTCGGTGTGGTCGGCGCGGCCTTCGAGCTGGCGCTGCCGAAGCGCTTCGAGGAGTCGCTGGCGCTGGTCATCGGGGCGGGGGTGCTGGCGGTGAGCCTGCCGGGGGTGATGTGGGCTACCGGTGGCCTCGAAGGCACGCAGTACGCGGCCTGCCTGGCGCTGGCCACCTGGCTGTTGTTGCGCGAGGAGCGCCTCGGCGGCCTGCCCGTGAGCGCGCTCGTCGCGGGCCTCGCCGCCATCTCGCGACCAGAGGCGCCGCTGTTGGTCCTGGGCCTCGTCGCCTACCGCGGGTGGATCGCACTCCGGCAGCGGCAGGTCCCGACGCGCTGGCTCGCCACCTTCGCCGTGCCGACCGTGGGCTACCTGCTCTTCAGGCTGGCCTACTACGGGACGCTGCTCCCCAACACCACCTGGCGAAAGGTCCACCGGGGCTGGGACTTCGCGGTGTTCTGGGACTACATCGGGGGCTGGGTCGGGCTCGAGTGGCCGCTGTTGATCGGTGGCATCGTCGGGCTCGCCCTGCTCCGCAAGCGCGCCCTGGTGGTCGCCTGGATGGTTGTCGCCCAGTTCGCCTTCCTCTACGGGGTCGGGACGGACTGGATGGAGGGCTGGCGCTTCGTGCTGCCGGCCATTCCGGGGCTGGCCATCGGCCTCGCCGCTGGCGCCGCCGTGCTGGCTCGAGAGCGGGTCTGGGCCCAGGCCGCCGTGGCTGGGATCGTGGCAGCCGTAGGCATCGCGTCGGTCGGCATGGAGCAGGCTCGGAACCTCGACGTGGTCATGCGGGCCGACGAGCACCGGGCGCCCCAGAGCCTCTCCGAGAGCTGGGAGGGCTCGATGAGCTACGCCCTGGCGGGCCTCGCAGAGGTCGTTCCTCCTGGCGCGTCGGTGGCCTACACCGAGATCGGCATCGTCGGCTACGCCACCGACTGGGAGGTCGTCGATCTCGCCGGGCTCACCAGTCGCGAGGTCGCCGGGGCCACCGGCATGGACCTCGACGAGGTCGTCGCCTGGCTCGGAGAGGAGCAGCCCGACGTCATCGTGCTCAAGGAGCGCGGGTGGGAGCTCCTCGGTGCGATCCGAGGCGCCGACTGGCTCGCCGAGCACTACACAGAGGTGGACGCCGAGCTGGCCGGCATCAGGGTGTACCGGCGTCGCGATGTGCCCGCGCCGAGCTGGGACCAGCAGCTCGAGACCCTGGCCACGGCTGTCGAGCGCGCGCCGCGCTTCAAGCTCCTCCACCAGCGCCGCGTACGCATTGCGCTCAAGCACGGCAGCCCGGAGCAGCTGCAGGCCGCCTGCGACGAGCTCGGTGGTGCCTTGCCGTCGCTGGAGCTGGACTCCTGTCGCGCCGCGTCCCGTCCGGTCGCCAGGGTGCGTCCCATGGTCCCGATCGTGGGCTCAGCCCAGGCATCCGAGCCTGTCGCCGAGACCTCCGCGATCGAGTGGGTCGTCAGCGGTGAGGGGGCGGCCACGATCGAGGAGGACAGCGTGTCGCTCGCCGCCGCGGGTGGGCCCTACAGGGTCTGCGAGGCCGGTCGGTCAGCGATCCTCGGGCCCGTACAGGTGGTCGGTCAGGTCCGCAGCGAGGAAGTCAGCCGCGAGCGCATGGGGGCCCAGGTTCAGCTGCGGTGGTTCGACGACAAGGGTGTCTACATCGACGGCACCATGGACGTCGCCCACCAGGCCGTCGGGACGGAGGAGTGGACCCGCATCGACGCCACCTTCGATCCCCCCGAGGGGGCCAGGAAGGTGAGGCTCTGTCTCGAGTTCGGCGCGGAGACCGGCCGCATGGAGACCCGCGGCGTTCGGCGGATCTGACTGCTCGATCGGTGCTACGCGTCGGGGCTGCGAAGCGCGACGACTGTGGTTCCGGTCACGATGAAGTCCCCCAGCTTGACCGGCGCGACCGGGTCGACCCGGCGCAGCGGGTGGGTGTCCGAGTAGATGTAGGTCGGGCAGCGGTCGTGCAGGGCGCGCAGGGTGCAGGTGCCCTGGGGCCCCACCTCGATGGCTGCGTGGCGACGACCGGCGAGCGCTCGGTCGAGGGTGAAGCCGCCTTCCCGTGCCCGGGCGGCTCGCGGGCCACTGCACCACCGGATGTTCTCCTGACCGCGGCGGTCGGGCAGCGCCATGCCGGGGTGGTTGGGCTCGCGTCCCAGCTCCGTGCTCTGGCCGAGGCCCACGCCCATTCGCAGCGGCGTGTCGGCGACGAAGAGGCCCGCGTAGGGACCGTTTCCGAGCTCGTGGAAGATCACGCCCCCGCTTGGCGTGTTCACGACCATGCCGTGGTTCAGGCGGGTCAGGGTGCCGTTGGGGATGGCGCGGCCGTCGACGCTGATGCCCGAGGTCAGCGGGGTCAGCTTGACCCCGTCGCTGCTGATGTCCGCGCGCAGGACGGACTGGTCGGAGCGGTTGACCCAGCGCCCGTCCGGGAGGAGGTCGTAGGTGTAGCCGGCGACGACCTCGGCCATTGGGACCGCCGGCAATGCGAGACCGGACATCACGAGGTCGACCTCGGACCGGGCCCCCAGGTCCAGGATGATCGTGTTGCTGCCCGAGGGCATGCTCTCTACGGCGTGGACCTCTGCGATGGTGCGCTCGAGGGCCTCTGGGGTGCCGACGATGAGGCCGTGTCCGGACTGCTGCCAGTCGAAGCGATCCTGCGGAGCGATGTGGTAGCTCGACAGCCACAGGCGGGCGGGGTCGAGCACTGGCAGGGAGTCGACGACGTGTCGGAGCTCCGGCGAGCCGGGTCGAAAGCCCTCGAACACGAGGATGGGATCCGGCGGCAGCGGGGGGAGTGGCTCGCCCTTGCGGATGCGGCAGAGGGTCCGGTTCTTGACCGACTGCCTGACCTGGGCCGGTAGCCAGCAGCGCGTTCGACCGACGGCGCGGAAGCAGGCGATGTCGCCGGTGATGCCCTTGAGCTGGAACTGGCCGACCGACTCGTAGGGCAGCTCCGCCTGGTTCATGCAGACGCGCGAGGACTCGGCGAACCAGAACTCCCCGGCGGGGGTCTTCGAGTTGATCCGCGCGGCGAGGTTCACCGCGTCGCCGAAGGCGTCACCGTCGATCTCCTCGACGTCACCTGTGGCACAGCTGACCCGGATCACGAGGGTCCCGGCCTGGGCGACCTTCTCGACCACGTCGAGGCCGGCGCGCGCGGCGTCTGTCGCGGAGTCGAAGAGCGCCATGTAGGCGTCGCCCAGGGACTTCACGATCCGGCCGTCGCGGCGGGTGAGGATCGGATGGACGAACTTCTCGTGGGCCGCGAGCAGGTTGCGCAGGCCCTCCCGGTCGGCGCGGGAGACCGACGCGGTGTAGTTCGCCATGTCGGTGAAGAGCACCGTCCTCGTCGCGGTTGCCAAAGGGGCTCCCAAAGCCGTGGAGGCGCAGGATATCACCCTGCGCACCGGCCGCCTCCTGGCCGGATCGACCAGGACGATTCGATGATCCCCCGTAGCCGCTTCGCTCCCTCCCCGACGGGGCTGCTGCACGTCGGCGGCGCCCGCACCGCGCTCTTTGCGTACCTCTACGCGAGGAGCCGCTCCGGGCGCTTCGTGTTGCGAATCGAGGACACGGATCGGGCTCGCTCCACCGTCGCCTCCGAGCAGGCGATCCGGGAGGATCTGCGGTGGCTCGGGATCGTCCCGGACGAGGGTCCAGAGGCAGGCGGTCCCGGCGCGCCATACCGGCAGTCGGAGCGGCTGGCGCGCTACGACGCGGAGATCCAGCGACTGCTGGACGGAGGCCTTGCCTACCTCGCCTGGGAGACCCCCGACGAGCTCCGAGCGCTGCGCGAGGCCGCTGGCAAGGGGGGCTTCAAGTACCGGCGCCGGCCCGATGGGCCCTCCACCGATGGCCGCACGCCGGTCGTGCGCTTCGCCGTGCCTGCCGATCGCGACACCATCGGCTTCTCGGACGACATCCTGGGTCCGATCGAGGTCGACATCGACGAGGTCGACGACTTCGTCATCAAGAAGGCGGACGGCTTCCCGACCTACCACTTCGCCGTCGTGGTGGACGACCACCACATGCTGATCACCCAGGTGCTGCGGGCCCAGGAGCACCTCAAGAACACCCTGAAGCACCGCCTGCTCTACGAGGCCCTGGGCTGGGACGAGGGCTTCCCCGGTCACGGCCACATGCCGATCATCTTCTCCATGTCGGGGGGCAAGATGAGCAAGCGCGACAAGGCCAAGGCGGCCCGCGCCGCCGCGAGGGAGGCTGGCCTCGACGCCGCCGCGCTCGCTGCCCGTACCGGCCTCGACGAGGAGACCGCTCGGCGCTTCCTGAAGAAGAGGACCGACGAGGTCACCATCGCCCTTGCTGTCTCGGATGCCCTGGGCTGCGAGCTGCCGGAGATCGACGTCGAGGACTTCCGGCGTGCCGGCTACCTGCCAGAGGCCCTGGTGAACTTCCTCGCCCTGCTCGGCTGGAACCCCGGCGTGCGTGACGAGGAGGGCAAGGAGCGGGAGATCTTCTCGCTGGAGGAGATGGAGCAGCTGTTCTCGCTCGATCGTGTGGGCAAGACCGCGGCCCGCTTCGATCGCGACAAGCTGCGCTGGATGAACGGCCAGTACATCCGGGCCGCCGGCATCGATCGGCTCGTCGAGGCGCTGGAGGACTGGCTCGGACGCAACGCGGACTCGGTGCTGCACAGCGCATCGGCCGAGCGCCGGCGCGAGCTGCTCCTGCTCTTCCAGGAGCGCCTGAGCACCCTCGGCGAGCTCGAGACCTCCGCCTCCTACTTCTTCACCGCGCCGAGCCAGTGGGGGCCGGCCAAGGCGGTGAAGAAGCACCTGCTCAAGGGTGATGGGCTCCAGCGGCTGGCTCACGCGGGCGAGGTGCTGGCTGGGGCCGAGTGGACGGAGGCCGGGCTCGAGAGCGCGCTGAATGCTGCGGCACAAGAGCGCCACGAGGGTCGCCTGGGCAAGCTGGCCCAGCCGATCCGCATCGCCGTGACCGGCGGGCCCGTGTCCCCACCGATCTACGGGACGCTGGTCGGCATCGGGCGGGACGAGTCACTGGCGCGGGTTCGGGCGTGTCTGGAGCACTTCGGCGGCTGAGGTGGCTCAGCGCCGCAGGAGGCAGTCCACTCCTGCTCTGAAGCTCCGTGGCCACAGGCCCGTGGCCTCGGCCAGGGGCCGGGGGTCGGCGACGTCGTCCGTGTCGGCGGTGTCGAGGAGCTCGGGCTCGAAGTCGGGGGAGAACCGAGAGGCCGCGATGATGGCGGGCTTGGGGATGTGCAGGGGCCGACGGCGCTTGCCAGCGGCCCTGGCGATGACCCGCACGAGCTCGTCGAAGGTCAGGGCCTCTGCGCCCCCGGAGTCGAAGGCGGCGCCAGGCAGCCCCTTCTCCAACAGCCGCAGGATGCTGCCGTTGAAGTCGTCGACGTGGACCGGCTGGCGCCTGTACCTGCCGTCGCCGATGACGGGCACCAGCGGCGAGCGCTCCACGAGCTCGGACAGGGTGTGGAAGGACTCCTTGTGGCTGGGCTGGTGCCAGCTCAGCCGCGGGCCGTAGGGGGCGCAGGGCCGCAGGATGGCGAAGGGGACTCCAGAGTCGCGAAGGCGCAGCTCGTCGGTGACGCGGCAGCGCTTGTAGCCCGACTCCCGGGGCCAGTGGACACAGGTCGACGAGGCGTAGACACAGGGCAGCTCGAGGCCGAGGACCGCGTCCATCATCGCCCGGTTCAGGCGGCTCGCCTCGGTCTGGCGGCGGCCGTCGCCGGTGCCCTTCACCTTGCACGCGAGGTGGACGACGGCGTCGGCTCCCACCTCGCGCAGCTGCTCCACAGCGCCTGTGGCCCCGAGGTCGCAGTGGAGTGACTCGGCCCCGGGGACGCGCACCGGAGTGCGGTTGTAGACGGCGACGACCTCGTGGTCCCGCGAGGCGAGGTGACAGAACCAGGCGCCGACGAAAGAGGACCCGCCGGTGACCAGCAGCTTCATCTCAGGGAGACCTCGTCCCCGACCCGGATCGTCCCACTCTCGACGATGGCGCAGCAGAGTCCGCCGCGCCCGACCAGCGCCGCGAGGGCGCCCGGGCCGACGGTCTGCTCCATGTTCGGGCAGGGATCGCAGGTGCGCGTTGCTCTCAGGACGACCTCTCCGACGCGGAACTCCCGGTCGATCAGCGTGAGCAGGTTGATGCCCTCGACGAGCACGTTGCGCCGGGTGGCGGCGTGCTCGACGGGCTCGCCGAGGGTCCTGGAGGCGGCCTCGAGGTCCTCGACCGCGATCAGCGTGACGGCTCGGTTGGCAGCGCGGGCGTGGTCCTTGTCCCTGTCCCCGAGTGGCCACTGCTGCACCTGGACGACCGCCTCGCGCCTGGTCGGTCGCAGCGAGATCGCCCTGACGGCACCTCGCTGATCGGCCTTGTCGACCAGATCCTGCAGGGGCTTCTCTCCGAAGTACGCCATGGCTTCCGAATAGCACTACACTTGGCCCCATGCTGCTGTTGCTCCTCGCCTGCACGAACAAGGACCCCGAGCCCGGAGACTCCGCCGTCGAGGCCGACGCCGACTCGGACACCGACTCGGACACCGACTCGGACGCGGACGCGGACGCCGACTCGGACACGGACACGGACACGGACACGGACGCCGATGCCGATGCCGATGCCGATGCCGATGCCGACACGGACGCGGACACGGACGTCGAGTGCAAGGACGCCTCTGACGCGAACTGGACGGTGGAGGCCTGGGACTCGAGCAACGTCGCACAGACGAGCTTCAGCGAGGGCGACCGCATCCAGCTGGTCGGGATCGTCGAGAACACCTGCCCCGAGACCATCACCTTCACCACGAACGACTCCTGCCTCGTCGGCTCCTTCGATGTGAAGAGCGGAAGCGGCCGGACCTTCACCTTCGCGTCGGGCTGCCTGACAGTCATCACAGACTGGAAGCTGGGACCCGGAGAGATCACGAGCTTCGCGGTGCCGGTGGACGAACGGCTCGCGGAGGAGACCTACGACTACACTGGCAACTTCAACTACGGCGGCATCACGGCGTCGAACAAGTTCTCTGTGACGCCCTAGTCGATGTCCGACTCCCCTGAGGCGGGGCGAGCTCGACGTCCGCTGGCTACCACAGAGCCCATCAACCAGATCCTGCCGGCGCTGGGGCGCGATCCGCGCAAGCCGTGTGGCGCCGGTTGGGCCCACGAGATCCGAGGTTGAAGGATCGTATCCAGGCGTCGACCTTGGGCTGCGTTGCCGAGCGTGATCTGGTTCGGGGGTGGACCCGCGCAGCCAGCTCGTAGATGACGTAGTCGAGGCCTTTCGGGCACGGCTTCTCGAGGCCATGGAGGCGATGGACGCGGCCGAGAATCCAGCGGAGTTCTGCGCGTGCGAGCGCGAGGTTCATGCGCTCGCGCTGGAGCTCGCGGCAGAGGTCACTCGGCGGGCCCTGCAGCGCCTCTCCGACGACAAGCTGCGGCGGGCCGCGGCCCTCGCCCAGGTCCGGAGCCGCGCAAGCAAGCGTGGCATCGAGCTGCGGGTGGAGCGGGTCCGCAAGACCAAGGTGCGTACGCTCAGCGGCCAGGTGGAGGTGGTGACGCCGTACGCGACGGCGAGACCACGAGGGAAGGTACCGATGAAGAGGCGGGGTTCCCAGGGCACGGGGGTGTACCCGGTGCTGGACGCGCTCGGGATCAAGGAGCGCTCCACACCGGCGCTGCGGCTGCTGGTGAGCCGCGCGGTGTGCGAGGCGAACTCGGTGACCTCTGCGAGGGAGTTGCTGCAGATGAGCGGCGTGCA
>DASCPX010000075.1:0-18887 GCA_036012755.1 Myxococcota bacterium
CGGCGGGCACGGCGCATCCAGATGCTGGGTGGGCGGCCCTTTCGGCTTCCTCCTCGCTGCGCGAACTGCGACGGCTACGGGCTCCACGCCGGGGTCGTGATCGGAGCGGGCAAGCGCGCGGGACTGGAGAGGCTGGGGCGGTACATCGCCCGCCCTCCCCTGGCGAAGACCCGGCTGGAGGAGCGGACGGACGGAGACCTCTGCATCACGCTGAAGCGACCTTGGGCGGAAGGCACGACGGCGATCGTGCTCAGCCGCCTGGAACTACTGGAGCGCCTGGCCGCACTGGTTCCTCCACCGCGCGCGAACCAGATCCTCTACCACGGGGTCCTGGCGCCCCGTTCGGCGTTGCGCTCGGCCATAGCAGGCGGTTCAAGTTCGTCCGCAACCGCGGCTGGGTGGCCGATTCGTGCATTACGAACGCTCAGGTCGCGCTGGGCTGGCGCTACCAGACCGGTTCGGGGGTCGCGAAAGACCTGGCTGAAGCGGTGCGGTGGTACAGAAAGGCTGCCCAACAGGGAACCACCGACGCCCAGCGGGCGCTGGACGATCTGGCAGCTTCTACGGGGCGCTAAACGAGTCTTGAACGCGTATTTCGGTCACGGGGTGCGGTAACCGCACCCCTAAGGGCTGGGGATTACTGGACTCCTGCACTACGGCGAGTAGCCGAGCATCGTCTCCCGGTCCCCTTCGACGGCCCAGGTCCACTCCAGCTCTCCCAGGCGGTAGTAGAGCAACAGCTCCGTGCCTCCGGCGAGCGGGCGCTCCAGCATGCCGCTGCCCCTCTTCTGGACCCGCACCACCAGCTCGTCGTTGGTGTGGAGCTGCAGGGGCTCCAGCCAGTCGGCGGTGGACACGAGCACCCGACCCTCGCCGTCGAGCAGCGAAGAGGCCCGGACTCCCTTGAGCTCCGGGACCGCCAGGACCATCTCGGCCAGCGGTTCGAGAGCGAGGTCGAGGCCAGCGACTCCGACGAAGCCCTCGTCGCTCGACAGCGCGATGCTGCAAGGGAGCATCAGCCCCCGGCCCAGCGCGTCCTCGTAGGGAGCTCCCCAGACAGGGTCGCGTGAGCCGACCGCCTGCCTGTACCAGGGGCGCTGGCGGGGGTCGAAGCCCTCTGGCAGATCCCCGGGCGGGTGGATGGCAACCGCGCCGTCAGCGAAGCCGACGAAGGCGTCCAGGATGACCCCGTCGCCGTGGTCCACAGCCAGGCGCAGCGGACGGTCGAGCGTAGAGGCGCCCGCGCTCTGCTCGGCGGCCGCGGCGAGGGCGCGCACCTCTCCTTCGTAGGCGAGGAACGCGCTGGTGACGACGTAGCTCTGGCGAGAGGCCCGGGCGAGCAGGACGTCCATGACCTCGTCGGCCCGGCGGTCCGCTGCCCGCTCGGTCTGGCGTCGATAGAGGCCACCGCTGATCGAGGCGAAGATGATGACCAGCAGCCCGACCAACAGCAGCAGGGTCCCGTGGCGGTGGCGGACGAGGCTGCGCTCGACTCGCCGAACGACGTTGTCCGGCCGCGCGGCCACCTCCTCGTCGTCGAGGTAGCGCTGCAGGTCGGCGGCGAACTCACGCACCCCGGCGTAGCGCTGGGTCTGCTCCGGGGCGCAGGCTACATCCAGGATCGCGACGAGCTCGGGGTCGAGGGGCTCGAGGCCCGCGACCGGCTGCGGGGGCCGCCTGATCGCGACCCGGGCGGCGCCGAGGAGCTCGGTTGCGTCGAGACCCGGGCGAGCCCGCTCCAGGGTGAGCAGCTCCTGGAGGATTATGCCGAGGGCGTACTGATCCGCCGCCCCGGCCACGTCCCCCGCAGCGATCGCCTGCTCGGGGGCCATGTACGCGGGAGTCCCGATGGCCACCCCGATCTGCGTGGCCTCGATGGACTCGTCGAAGGGCATCTCGGCGAACCCGACGTCGTTGCCGTCGACGTGACGCGCGATGCCCCAGTCCATCACGTAGACCTCGCCGTGGGCTCCGCGCATGATGTTGCTGGGCTTCAGGTCCCGGTGCATGAAGCCGCGTGAGTGCGCATAGCTCACGGCCTCGCAGGCGCGCAGCAGCAGGCGGATCCGCGCCGGGAGGGAGAACACCTCGGGCAGCCGTCCGTGAGCCGCGAGCGTGTGGCGTGCCTCGGCGATGAGCTCCTTGAGCGTGTCGCCCTGGACCAGCTTCATCGTGTAGGCGATCTCCGAGCCGGCCCGCTCCAGCCGGTAGACCGGGATGATGGCGGGGTGCTCCAGCTGGGCCGTGATCTGGGCCTCGCGGTAAAAGCGCGACACCGTCTCGCGCTCGCCGAGCACCTCTGGCAACAGCCGCTTCAGCGCGACGCGACGACCAAGGTCCTGCTCGCGCACGACGAGGACCTCGCCGACGCCGCCCCGCCCGACCTGCCCGAGCACGTCGTAGCCCTCGACCGTGCCGTCTTCGATCATCTCGATGCTGGCCTCGGGCAACATGCCGATGGAATCGAGCCCGGCGATGCGGAGGTCGCCGGTGCCCTCCAGCGCGACGAAGGTCTCCATGTCGATGTGGCCGTGCTCGTGCAGCCAGCCGAGGAAGCGGTCAGCGTCGTCCTCGCCGAACTCCGACCACAGCCCGTCGAGGGCCTCGGCGTCGATGGGGAGTCTCTCCCGAAGACCGTCGAGCGGCATGCCCGATCCTAATCCTCCTGGCGGATCGACGGCTCCGGGTGGCGCAATATGATGTTGTCGTGCGGACCGTGGAACTCGACCCGACGCTGCTCGGTGCGCTGCCCCCAGAGGGTCGCACCAACCAGTGGCGCGGCCTGCTGTTGAGCGCGAACCTGATGATCGACCTGCCCCCGAGAGCGCCGGGCGAGAGTCCTCCGCTCCAGACCATTCGAGCCATCCAGGACTCCTTCGCGGACCTGCCTGGTCTGCAGGACGAAGTCAGCGCGATCGCCCAGCCTCTGAGCTGGCAGGCAGGCGAGGTGCCGCCGGAGGTCTGGGCTGGCATCGCTGGCTTCTTCTTCCTGCTGCTCTGGCTGACGAACAGCCTGCTCGTCGCCATGTGCGGCGCGCCGGTCCTCCTGGCTCCGGTAGCCATCATCGGGCTCACCGTCTTCAGCGTCCTGGAGCTCAACCGGCGCAAGCTCCTGGGGCTCAAGGAGCACGACCTGCTCGTGAACCGCGGCGAGCTCGCCGGACTGGTCGTGGCCTTGCTCGAGCGCGACTTCGTCTGCCGCGCGGGCGACGACATCGTGATCTTCAACGCGCCCTCGCTCCTGTGGTTGCGCCACAGGCGAGACGAGAACATGAAGCAGGAGCTCGAGGGCTTCCTGCGCGAGCGGGTCGAGGCCGCCAAGCGCGAGTTCGACGCTGTCCTCGAGGAGGCCCCGACCTTTGCGCCGGTCGAGATCGATCTCGCCCCGGTCAGGGAGCGCCTGAAGGAAGCGGGGCGACCAATGCGACTTCACCCGGAGATCGACCGGGCTCTGTCGGGCGAGGACTGATCAGCCCGCGTCGTTCCAGTGGGGGTAGTCCGAGCGGAGCTTGGTGACGGCGAAGTGGGCCTCCACCCACTCGATGATCTGCGGCGACAGCGACAGGTCGCGGGTCTCGTTCGGATCGGAGAGATCGAAGGTCTTCTGGAAGCCATCGGGAGCTCTCAGCCTGACCGAGCGCGGCATGTCGAGGACGACGAGATCGGCTGCGACGCCGTCGTAGTGGTTCGAGCTCCTCGCCCCCTTCTCGGTCGCGTAGACGACGTCGTAGGCATCCGCCATCTGGCGCGCCGCTTCCTTGGTGGCCTCCCAGCCGCCGGGGGCCTCCCAGACGATCTGGGTGAACAGGCCCCACTCCTCGTTCACCCTCGAGAGCTTGGACTGCTTCGCCTTCAGCTCCGCCTCCGAGGACGCCCTGGAGAGCTCGAAGGCGCCCCACATCAGGTAGCCGCGATGCCGACTCCGCACGGTCGAGGTCACGTAGACCTCTGCGCCCTGCTCCTCGAGCTGGCCCAGCAGCGACGCGATGCGATCGGCGAAGCCCTCGTTCTCGTCGCGCAACAGCTGCATCAGCGCGTCGCGGTCAGATGGGTTCGGGTAGCGCGCGCTCCACTCCGGACCGAGGATCGAACCGTCCGGTGCCGGGTCGTAGCTCTCCGGTCGCTCCGGGCGATCGACCGCGACGGCCTTGCCGCCGTAGCTCCGGACCTCGCCCTCGAAGACCTCGTCGGGGTGGATCACGATGCCCGCCGACCGCAGGCGACCGGTGGGCACGACGACCTCCTGGCCCCGCTCCCCGTGGGCGAGCACGTCGTCGACGAACAGCAGCAGATCGGTGAGATCGAAGGGACGGCCCAGGTCCTCGCGCAACGCACGAAGGATCTCGGGGTCCGTACTGGCCGCGATCTTCGACAGTCGAGGTCCGTCCACGACGACTCCGGCGAGCTCCAGCTCCCAGGCTCCTAGCTTCTCACCAGCGTCCACGAGCATGGAGCGGCCGTCACCCGGGGTGAGCACGTCCCAGTCGCGGTCGGCGGGGATCGTGCCTGGAGCGGCGAGGGCGAGTGATGCGAGGAGGATCATGCTTGTTCGGACCCCTCAGTCGAGCACGCCGTTCCGAGGCTGGTGCAAGGGCGGGAGGTGCTCGTCGCCGAGACGCTGGCGCAGGTTGATCTCGATCATGCGGGACAGCGCCATCAGCGGCAGGTCGTTCGGGTCGTAGCCGAAGGGCTCCTCGATCTCGTCGCCGATGGCGTCGAGCCCGTAGAAGGCGAAGCTCACGAAGGCGACGACCAGGGGGGTGAAGAGCCCCACGGTGTCGTGGAGCCCGAAGGTGAGCGCGATGCAGTAGACGCCGACGAAGCGGTGGGTCAGCACCTGGTAGACGAAGGGCACCGGCGTCGACTTGATGCGCTCGCAGGCGCCCTGGACGCCGATCATCTCCGTCAGCGAGGCGTCGATGTTGGCTAAGAGGTGGGCCTCGATCCAGCCCCTGCGGAAGGCATCGGCCAACAGCTCGCCGCTGCGGTGGGAGATCGCGGCGGGGCGGTTGGACTCGGGCTTCAGCGCCGCCCGCTCCGCCTCTCCGATGAAGGGATCGAGCTGGGTCCACTGCTCCCAGATCTCGTCTCGCAGGTGCATCCGCAGGGCGTGCACGTAGGCGATGTGCCTGCGCACCAGCTCCTCGCCGAGGACCCGCGCGCGCTGCTTCTCGGTGGGGGGGGCCCGGTCGCCGGGGTGGATCAGGGTCAGCACCTGCCGCGTGAAGGTGCGGCTGACGTTGACCATGCGCCCCCAGAGCTTGCGTCCCTCCCAGAAGCGGTCGTAGGAGGTGTTGTTCCGAAAGCCCAGGAAGATCGACAGCGCCACGCCCACCAGCGCGAAGGGTGTCGTCGAGAGCGTGAAGCGCTCCAGCCCCCACACCCCCCACAAGAGCGTCACGACAGCCGAGAAGGCCGTCGTCATCACGATGCGCTTCCAGGTCTGGGGAAGGGTCGAGCCCTTCACCATCAGCGTCATGCGCAGCCATTTCTTCGGGACGCCGACGATCACGAGTCCTCCGGGGCAGGCGACCTAACTTGACGAGGAGCGCATCGCCGTGAGGCGCTGGGCGACCGCCGCAGGCCTCAGGTATCGGGGCCGAGCAGCTCACCCACCCGGTCGCGCTGTTCTGGCCGCCCAAGGCGCTCCCACTGCTCGGCGGCCAGGGTGTATGCCTGCTCCGCCCGGTCGAGGAAGCCCGCACGGTTCGCGCGGTCACCCGCTCGCTCGAAGAAGCGGGCGAAGTCGACCTCCGCAAGCCTCGCACCCTTCAACGCCGCCAGGTGGAGCTGCCAGGCCCCGTCGTGGTTCAGGTCCGCCGAGCACACCAGCAGGCCGAGGTGGGCTCCCAGCTGAGGCAGGCGGGTCCTGGCATCGCGCAGGCACCCCCGAAGGTGGACCCGACCCTCGTCGATGTCCCCCGCCGCGACGGCGAGGAGCCCGACGTTCAGCCGGGCCAGCGTCGCCGAGTGATGCCCGATGCGCTCGAAGGTGGCCCACGCCCTGCGGTAGTGAGCCTCCGCGAAGTCCGGCTGGTCGCTGCCCCGCATCAGGTCCCCTCGAGCCAGGGCCACGCTCGCGACGAGGAAGGGCTCACTCGCGGAGAGGGCCTCCGCGCGGTCCAGGGCGGCGCTCGCGGCCTCGGCGTGGTCGAGCTGGACGGCGATCAGCGCCTTGTTCACGTGGGCCCTGGCGGTCCAGTCCTGGCCGGTCGGGCAGACGGAGAGAGCCTCGTCGAGGACCGTCGCGGAGGCCTCCAGGTCCCCTCGTCGCCGCAAGGTGACGCCGCGCTCGTAGAGGCACAGGCCCCTCAGGTCGGCGTCGTCGAGGGCCACCGCGATGCGATGGGCGGCCTCGACCGACTCAGAGGCCGCCTCCAGCTGACCCAGGGAGCGCAGCCCGGAAGCCTCGGAGAGCAAGGCACGAGCACACAGATCGCTGCCATCCTCGCTGGCGGACAGCGCCCTCTCGGTCCACCTCCCGACCCCGGAGAGATCGCCCCGGAGACTGCTGACGCGAGCATGGAGCAGCCAGCCCTCGATCCGTGGTGGCGCGTCGAGGCCGACTTCGAGCAGATCCAACGCCGCGTCCCGCTCCTCCAGGAGGCGCTCCGCAGCCGGATACCGGCCCTCCAGGACTCGGCGTTCGGCCCCCTCCAACAGCGCGGCGATCGCCTCCTGAGGCCGACCGGCGGCGACGAGGTGCCGCCCCAATCGAGCGGGCTGGTCCCGCGTGCGGATCGCGTCCGCGCATGCAAGGTGGAGGCGGGGGGCGCGGGAGACCGCTCCGGCGACGATCGACTCCCGCAGCATCGCGTGGGCGAAGCCTCGCCGGTCGCCCTCGATCCGCGCCAGGCGTCGGGTCTCCATCTCCCTCCACAGCTCCTCCGGCGGCGACACCCCCGCTGCTCGATTCGCGCTCTCCCACACCGACAGGCTGATGTCGAGGCCCAGCAGCGCCGCCAGCTCCAGGGGGGTGCGCCAGTCCTCGCGACCATCGAGCAGGCGCGCGACCCGCGCGGTCCACACGGCGCGGATGGACTCGGGCAGCTCCGAGGAGGAGCCCTCCGCCAGCACCAGGCCCTCGACTCCCGGAATGAGCACACCCCGTTCGACCCAGTCGCCCACCAGCTGGACCGCGAACAGGGGGTTCCCGCCGCTGCGCTCGGACAGGTCCGTCGCCAGGCTCGGCGCCAGCCCCAGACCGCGAAGCAGCGAGGCGCCAGCGCCCTCCTCGAGGGGGGGGAGGTCGATGACGTCCACGCGGTCGTGCATCGCCAGGCGCTCCAGGGTGTGGCGCTCTGCAGCCCGCTCGGCGAGGGTCTCTTCCTGGGCGGTCATCACGAACAGCACCGGCAGCCGCTTCTCCAACAAGGCCTCGGCGAAGAGCATGCTGTCGAGCCCCCAGTGCACGTCGTCGAGGAAGCAGACCACCGGCCGCAGCCGCGCCAGGCGCTCGATGTAGCGGCGGGCCACCGCGAAGCGTCCGTCTCGATCGAGCCGCATGCCGATGCCGCTGCCGCGGAGCTCCCGGGCAGAGGCGGGTTGGACGAGCTCCGTTAGGGCGAGGACCTCGTCGAGGTCGTCGATCCCGATGCGAGAGAGCACACGGGTGAGCCTGCCGAGGACCTCTCCGCGACGCCGAGCCGCGCAGTGGGTGTGGCGACCGATGAGCTCGGAGAGGCCGTCTCGGAGGCCGTCTCGCTGCGGACGGTGGCCCGCGACGAGGCGCTCGGCGACCCCCAGCTCGTGGACCCGCCTGACCAGCCAGCGTCCCAGCCGCGTCTTGCCGCAGCCCGCCGGACCTCGGAGCACGATGATGCGCGGCCGCCGGCGACGCGTGGTCTCGACCAGGCCGTCCCAGACCATGCCGCGCTCCTCCTCGCGAGAGACCAGCGGCGGCTCGCGGAGGCCGTGGAGGCCGAGCCCGGCACCCACCAGCTCCGGGCGGGCCGGGTCCGACAGCCCCCAGCGCCAGTCGGTCGGGACCGCGGTGATGAAGGACAGGGAGTGAGAGGAGGGCTCGTTGGTGAGCATGAGCGGCATCAGCGTCACGGTCGTGTCGTCGAGTTCGACCAACACCGGCGTCCCGGCCCCCTCCACCCCCGGGAGGTCCAGCAGCGTCCGAGCGGCCTCTGCTGCGAAGCGTGGGCGTCGGGAGGGCTGCTTGTCCAGCAGCCTGCCCAGCCAGGCTTCCAGCCCCGGCGGCACCGGAAAGCAGGGGTTCAGCGGCGGCAGATCGGCCTCGAGGTGCCCCTGGGCCATCGCATCCGGGCTGCCCTCGAAGGGGCGGCGTCCGGCGACCAGCCACCAGGCGAGCACCCCCAGGCTGTAGATGTCGGTCCACGGACCCTGGTCGGCCCAGCGGCGCTCGATCTGCTCTGGCGCGGTCCAGGCCGCCGTCCCACCGCCGAAGGGGGCCCGAGCCCGACCGGAGAGGTGGCGATCGACCAGGTAGGCCATGCCGAAGTCGCTGAGCTTGATGCCCGGACGCCGACCGCCGAAGAGCACGTTCGCCGGCTTCAGGTCCCGGTGGATGACCCCTCGCGCGTGGGCATGGGCCAGGGCGTCGAGCAGCTCCAGGAGCAGCCTCCGCGTGCCCGCCCAGTTCGTCGGGGTGTTCTCGAGCAGCGTGCGACCCGGGCAGTACTCCATCGCCAGCCAGGGCGTTCCGACCTGCAGCTTGCCCCGGCTGGCCTCACGAGCGTCCTCTTCGACGACACCCTGGTCGTAGAGCCAGACGATGTGCGGGTGCTCCATCCCGGCGACCGCGCGGACTTCGTTGCGGAGCCCCTCGAGCAGCGTCCTCGAGCGCGCCTCCGGGCGCAGCACCTTGATCGCCACGGTCACACCCTGGCGCCGATGACGCGCACGCCAGACAATGCCCATCCCGCCTCGCGAGATGGCTTCGATGAGCTCGAATGGCCCGAGCTGTACGGCCATACCGGGACCTTAGCGTCCTCGCACCGAACCCGCCGAGTGACCCTGAACGGGGAGGCGAGCTGGGAACACTTCACGGACGCCGGACGTTGGCTCCACGACGCACCGACTACCTTTGGGCGCGATGAATCCTCTCTTCCTCTTCTCCCTGGCCTTCGGCGCGACCTACCCCGAACTCGAGGACTTCCGAAAGCGCGTGTCCACAGGAGGCGATCTCGCCGCAGAGGCCAACCCGGTCACCCTGCGCAACCGCGACCTGAAGGTCGGTCACTGCAGCATCCACTTCGAGGACGGCAGCGCCCTGCCGATCAAGGCCGGCCACGGGGAGCACGAGTACACGGCGGGCTACCTCTTCCAGGGCGAGGGCACGCTCACGGTGGACTTCGAGGAGCGCGCCGACGCCTGGAACTTCGCGAACCACATGGTGATGACCGCCAGGCACGACGAGGAGCGCATGGCGCCCATCGCCCACCAGGAGGAGTCCTACCGGGTGTCCATCGGCCGCGGCATCGTCATCTCGACCCGCGACGACGCGCTGCGACTGTTGCTGCCGGAGCCGGAAGAGGGCGACGAGGTGATCACGGACCTGGCGCTGACCGCCGACTTCACGATCGTCATCGAAGACCGCCGGGACCGCGTGGTGCGTGCCATCGCGGCCGGAGCGACCGTGCCGAACCGCCTCTCCCAGATGCAGTTCGGCGGCATGGACCTGCGCCCGCGCATCTCCGACGAGCTGCTCCAGCGCTCCTGGGGGGGCATCGACCAGGACCAGCGCCTGCTCTTCGCCGACTTCATCACCGATGACAGCTTCAACGTCGCCGCCGGCGGCTACCGGCGCCAAACGAGCGTGCGCAGCGAGGACCGATGGATGTCCTGCCTCGAGGACCCTGCCGGGGTCTTCGACCGAGGCGAGGCCTCGCAGGTCTTCATCCACGGTCGCGAAGGCAGCGGTGCCTACCACCGTCTCCGGGTGACCGGACAGGGCTTCCCCGAAGAGGACCGGGAGTTCAAGGACGTCCCCGGGGTCCGCAAGCGCGACCTCGTGCCCGTCAAGGCGGAGCTCGACATCGACGCGGAGCCGATCAAGATGCGCAAGCACATCCGCTTCGACATCGACTCCACCATCACGGTCAGGGCCACCCGCGACGGCGTGCAGCGCATGGCCCTGTCCATGCCCGTCGGCCAATCCCAGGCTCGCACCTTCGAGCTCGACGCCCTCACCGACAGCGAAGGAAACGACCTGCCCTGGGCGTCCCTCGGCAGCAAGAACTTCTCGGAGATCTCGGCCGACGGTGGCCTCGACGGCGTGAGCATGGTGGGCAGCGCCGACGACGCGGCGGCAGAAGCCGACATCCCGGACACCGTGGGCCTCGGCGGCGGTGGGGGCAGTGACGCGCCGACGCTGACGGCGACAGACTACTCCTCCGAGTTCTCGGTCCAGCAGAACCCCGAGGTGCGCAAGCTGAACCCGGATCGGGACTGGCAGCGCTTCGACCTGCTCGTGCTGCTCCCGGAGCCCCTCCAGCAGGGAGAGGAGTTCGTGTTCCACCTCGACTGGAGCGGCGAGTGGAGCCAGATCCGGGCCGAGGACGATCCCTCGACGGGCGAGATCATCCGCATCGGCCAGCCGACGACGGGCTTTCGCGACATCCTGCCCGAGTTCTACCCGGTCGGAAACCCGACGCGCTGGACCTACACGGCGACGGTGACCATCCCCGAGCTCACCGGCTTCGACGCCGCGGTGAGCGGCATGGCCTCGCGGAGCTGGCGGGACCAGGACAAGGAGACCCTGACCTGGCTCGTTCGAGGCAACGACCTCGTCCGCCCGGGCATCGCCTTCGGCAAGTGGAACAGCCACGAGGAGATGGTCATCGGCTTCCCGGCCATGCAGATCCACCTCCACCCCGTCGAGAGCTACGCCCTGGAGGAGTTCGGCCCGCAGCTGCGCACCGTGCTGCAGTTCTACTCCAAGCTCATGCCCCCCCTGCGCGAGAAGGAGTGGGACATCTACACTGGGCCCCTGAAGTCCGGCCACTGGTGGGGCGGCGCAGCCGGCGACACGATGCTCGAGCTCAACCGCTACAGCGACTCCAGCGCGGTGGTGCGGAACCTCGATCCGTACAGCGACCACACCATCCTGGCCCGCGAGGTCGGTCGCAAGTACTGGAACGGCCTGGTGATGCCCGGCGGCAAGCGAGACGCCTGGATCGCCACGATCATGCCGGAGGTCTACGCGGCCTTCTACATCCGCGCCGTCTTCGGCACCCAGGACTACTTCGCCTGGATGGAGAAGGTGCGAATCGTCATCGAGGGCAGCAAGGGCGCCAGCTCCATCTCCGGTGGCGACGACGAGCTCCGGCCCCCGGTGGATCTGATGGGCAACTACACCGGCAGCCGGATGGGCCGGCACTTCTACGGCATGTACATCATCGGCAACAGCCTGCGGTACATGGTGGGCGAGGAGCTCTACTACTCCTCCCTCGACGCCCTGCTCCAGAAACGCAAGGGCAAGTACGTCACGACCCAGCTCATCCAGGACACCTTCGAGAAGACCAGCGGCCAGGACCTGTCGGACTTCTTCGACTTCTGGGTGCGCGGCGGTCGCATCCCCGAGATCACCCTCACGACGAACACCGTCGACGGCGTGACCCGAGGCTGCATCGAGGCCGACGTGCCCTTCGGCAACTTCCAGCTTCCGGTGAGCATCATCGACCACGACGGCTTCAGGGTCTCGGCGGCGCTCGTCGACGTCATCGACGGCCAGGGGTCCTTCGAGGTCCCCGACCGCAAGGGCGAGGTCTCCGTCGAGGTCGACCCGGACGGACTCGTCCCGCTCCGCACCCGCAAGGTGAAGGAAGAGGACGAGCTCAGCTGCTTCTGAGAGCTCCTCGACGGCGCCACAGCAACACCAGCGACAGCACCCAGGCGGCTCCCGGCACAGTGGAACAGCCCTCGTCATCGGGTGGCACGTAGACCCCCGTGTCCTCTGGCGCGTCGGGACATGGCTGCTCGCCGCGGATGACGAGCCCCCCATCGCTCCAGTCCTCTGCGAAGCCCGCGCGAGCCCGCAGCACGACCTCCTCGCTGGCGATGTCCGGCACCCTCCACGAGCTCTCGATGGGTGACCAGTCGGCGCCCCCGTTGCACGACCACTCGAAGGTGACCTCACCGCTCACCCCCGCCCGGGTCGCGGAGAGCGACAGGACCTGTCCGGGCACCAGCTCCCCGTCGTCGGGTCCCTCGAAGATCACCGCGGGGCCCTTCACGAGCGTCATCGTGTCGGTCACCTCGCCGTCGTCCCGGATGTTGCGGAGCCTCAGGACCGGTCCCTGCACGTCGAGCAGCACGCTGCCGTGGTCCACCTCTGTCACCGCCATGATCGGGTGGATGCCGGAGCTGCTCACGCTGGCGCCGCCGTGACCTGCGACGACATAGACGGCGCCTTGGTTTCCGAAGACGCCCTTGGGCTTGTCATAGGGCTCCGGAAGGCGCCCGAGCCCCTCGTCCATGATGCCCTGCCTGCCTGTCGGGGTGCCATAGGCCCCGTCGACGAGGTAGCTGCGCTCGTAGATGTGGGAGTGCCCTGCCAGGACCAGGTCGACCCCCCCGGCTTCGAGGATCGGCAGGGCGTTCTCGCGCATCTCGACGAGCTCCCGCTCCGCGTCCGAGTCGTGTGAGCCCTTCGAGTACGGCGGGTGGTGCCAGCTGGCGATGATCCAGTCCTGCTCGGTGGCGGCGATGTCCTCGGCCAGCCAGGTCATCATCGGGCCGTCGACCTCGCGCGGGGTCTCGTAGGAGTCGAGCACGATGAGGTGCATGTTGGCGATGTCGGCGCTGTAGTAGGCCTCTGTCCCGCTGGCGAGTCACCCTGCGCGCCCGTCCGTCGGGAGCACGTAGCTCTCGTAGTAGGGCCCGTCCTGCTTCTGCGAGTTCGACGTCTTGCCCTCGTGGTTGCCGATGGCCGGCCAGACCGGCACCTCGTCGAGCAGGTCCTGGTACTCCCAGAAGAAGAAGAGGGTGAACTCGACCTCCAGCCCACTGCCATAGGCCATGTCGCCGACGTGGATGAAGTGGTCAGGCTCGCGAAAGCGCGTGTGCTCCCGCATCGCGTCGTAGACCGCCTGCTGGTCCGCGCTGCCGTTGCCGGAGTCCCCGACCACCCAGAGCCGCGTCCTGGCGTCGCTCCCGACAGGCGGCTGCGTCCGGAAGGTCTTGATATCGGTGGTGTTGTTCTCGTCGAGGTTCTCTACCCGGTAGTGGTAGACCGTGTCCGGCTCCAGCCCCTCGATCCTGGCCTCGAACTGGATCTTCTCCTTCTTGAACGTCACTATCTCACTGAGATCGTTCTTGTTACGCCCCCAGCACAGGCGCGCCTCGTGCTCGTCGGACTCGCGCCAGACGACCGTCACCTCGGTGGACGTCAGCGTCTGGAGGTAGGGCTCCCGCGTGAAGCCTTCCTCGCTGGCCAAGGCCAACGATATCAGGATCATCGCCGCCGCCAGATCAGCGGGATCAGCACCAGGAACAACGCCGCCGCGGAGGCCTCCCCCCTCCCGCAGCAGCCCGGGTCGTAGGGCTCCCGCTTGTCGCCGTCGGTGTCCGGAGCTTTCGAGTCGCCGCTGTCATCTCCGTCGAAGGGGCAGCCGGGCAGCTCTTCGAAGAGCTCCACGTCGAGGGCGAGGTCGAAGGACAGGTCCGTGCTCTCGGCGTCGGCTTGTTTCACCAGCACCGCCATCACGTTCTCGCCGGTCTTGAACAGGTCGGTGTCGACCACGAACTCGAGCACCTTGTTGTCGGCCGAGGCGTAGTTCGTGTAGACGTCGTAGTCGAGCGAGCCGACGTTCGGGGTGAGCACGACGAAGGCTCCATTCAGCCACACGGCGGCCCCGTCGTCGTGGAGCAGCGTGAGCTTCGCTGACTCGAGCTGCCCCTCGCTGGTGAAGCGGTGGCGAAAGTAGACCGTCGGCTGTCCGGCTGTGAGCTCCGTGGCCTCGTCCGCGTCCCCGAAGCCCAGCTGCCCGGGCCCCTCTGGCCAGGCGCTGTCGTCGTAGCCGTTGCCGACCCAGTCCGACGGGAGCTCGCCCTCGGAGTCCGAGTACTTCCAGGTCGCTCCCCAGTCGATCACGGTCTCACCGGTGGTCTTCACGATCCCGAAGGGGGCGTCGCTGGTGTCGACCTCATCTCCGGAGCTGATCCGCACCTGAGCTGTCCGCGTGCCGAACCGTGGCGTCTTCCAGTCGTAGGAGGCGGCTGGGTCGACGTTCTCTGCCAGCAGCTCCCACTGCACCCCGTCGCAGGTCCACTCCACGTCCACCGGGCCGATGTCGCCGATGGTCGTCCACTCGATGGGGACGGTCTCCCCGGGTTTATGGTCGACCTCTCCGTCCGGGCCGTGGAGCAGCAGCGCGTCTCCCTTCACCAGCGTGAACTCGTCGGTGAAGGTCCCGTCGTAGCGCAGGTTGCGCAGGGTGAGGTGGTCGCCGTCGATGTCCAGCAGGACGCTGCCCCAGTCGACCTCGGTAAACGCCATGACCGGGTGTCCGCCTGCTCCGCCGACGTTGGTGCCCCCGTGGCCCGCGACCACGTACACAGCACCCCCGTTGGCGGTGAGCCCTTCGGACTTCGAGTAGGGCCCGTCGCCTTCGAGCGCGCCGTCGGTCTGGGTGAGGATGCCCGCGTCGGTGGTCGGCGTGTCGTAGGCGCCGTCGAGCAGGTAGCTGCGCTCGTAGAGGTGACTGTGCCCCGTCATGACGAGGTCGACCCCGCCGGACTCGAGGATGGGCACGATGTCCTCGCGCATGTCGATCAGGTTGCCTTCGGTGTCCGAGTCGTGGGTCCCTCGGGAGTAGGGAGGGTGGTGCCAGGTGGCGATGAGCCAGTCCTGCGTGGTGGCGGCCAGGTCCTGCTCGAGCCACAGGGCCATCGCCGCGTCGGGGTCCGTGTCGGAGTCAGAGGAGTCCAGCACGACGATGTGCATGTTGGCGAGATCGAAGGAGTAGTAGGCCTCCGTCCCGCTGGCGACGCCCCCCAGCTCTGCGGCTGTGGGAAGGACAAAGGCCTCGAAGTAGGGTCCCGACTGGTCATCTGAGTGCGAGGTGAAGGCTTCGTGATTGCCGATGGTCGGCCAGACCGTCGCCGAGTCGAGGAACTCCGCGTACATGCCGAAGAAGTTGTCGCTGAACTCCTCGTGGGTGCCGCTGAAGTAGGCGATGTCTCCCATGTGGAGCATCACCAGGGGCACATCGGCGGCGGTGGCGTCGAGGAAGGTGTCGAAGACATCCGCCTGTGTCTGGCCGCCGGTGCCGGAGTCGCCGATCACCCACAGCCGCATCCTCGCGGACTCCCCCACCGCCGGGTTCGTCGTGAAGCTGCCCTGTCCGAGGACCTCGCCGAGGTCGTCCTGGACCTCGTAGTCATAGGTCGTGCCGGCCTCGAGCCCGGTGATCTCGACGTCGTGCATCTCTCCGGTGGTGCTGGAGGCGACCTCGTCGAGGTCTCCGCCGGCGGGGCCCCAGAGCACCTGCCCCTGGCTGTCGCCGACGGTCCACCAGACGACGTGGGTGGACGAGGTGGAGGTCGACTGGAGGTATGGCGCGCGGTCGATCTCCGTCGCGAGGGCGACAGACAACATCAGCATCGGCGCCTCCCGAGCAAGAGCAGCGGCGCGGCGAGCAGACCACCCCAGGGCGCGTGGGTACAGCCGCGGGGCTCGGCGGCGAGGGCGGCGGTGGCTTCTTCGATGGCCAGCTGGTTGAGATCGTTCGGTTTCTTCTCGAAGCGAGCGCGGGCAAGCTCCAGCGCGGCGAGGCGGTCGGCGTGAGCGCTGTCGGGGCTGGAGACCTCTGCGCGGAGCAGGAGCCAGCCTGGTTGGGGGCCGCTACGCTCCATCATCGCGGTCAGGATCTGCCTGGCTTCATCGTGCCGTCCGGCGTCCCGCAGCGCCTCGGCGGCGGCGAGCTCGACGACCACGGCTGGACCCATCTCCTCCAGCGCAGAGAGGTAGCCGTCAGCGGCGC
Organism: Myxococcota bacterium; assembly: GCA_036012755.1. Classification (GTDB taxonomy): domain Bacteria; phylum Myxococcota_A; class UBA796; order UBA796; family CAJQPC01; genus JAAESX01. The sequence continues at coordinate 15,957 of DASCPX010000075.1, forward strand.
GGTCGAGGTCCACCTCCCTGGCCACGCCTCCGCGCTCGAGCACGATGTCCGGGTCCACGTGTCGTGCGACCGCCGCGTCGTAGTCAGCCAGCGCGCCCGCTGTGTCTCCGTCGCCGAGGCGCAGGCGAGCGCGAGCGCGGTGTGCTTCCCAGTGAGGTCGGGTCGCGATGACCGTATCGAGCAGATCGCGGGCATCTTCGCCGCGGCCGGCTTCAGAGAGGATCAGCGCTCGCTGCAGGGACACGTCCTCGCCGAGGGTCGCGGCCGCGTCGAGGTCCATCAGGGCTTCATCCGGCCGCAGGAGGCGCCCGAGCAGATCCGCGCGTCGCAGGTGGAGCTCGGCGGTGGGGGCCTCGCCGATCAGCCCGTCGAGCTCGGCCACCTGGATCTCGAGGTCCCGGTGGGCCCGGCTGGAGGCGACGGTGAGCAGGAAGAGGAGGGTCATGGCTCGGGGCTGGCGAGGGCAGGGGCGATCAACACACAGCTAGTCGGAGGATGTCACGATGCGCAGGCCGATCTTCGCCGAAGGTTCCATGTCAGCCCACCATCGCCTGTTGGAGCGCATCTACGCCGCCGCGCCGGTCAACGGCTTCATCCACCCGACGATGCGCGTGGACGAGGCCGCGGCGGTGATCTCGGCGCCTGTGCGACCCGAGTGGTTCCACACCGGCGGGGCCGTGCACGGGGCCATCTACTTCAAGCTCCTGGACGACGCCTGCTTCTTCGCGGCCAACTCCCTCGTCGAGGGAGTCTTCGTCCTGACGGCGGACTTCCACATCCGCATGTTGCGGCCTGTGTCCTCTGGGGTCCTGACTGCGACGGGCCGCGTGGTGAACCGAGGGCGGCGCGTGCTGGTGGCCGACGGCGAGCTCCGGGACGACCAGGGCCGCCTGGTAGCGACCGGCAGCGGGAGCTTCATGCTCAGCGAGATCGAGCTGGAGGGTCTGCCCGGGTCCTGACCCACTGACTCAGGCCAGCGCGTTGTCGAGGTGGTCCTCGGCGACCAGCTGGTGCGCATCGCCCGGGGTTCTCGAGAACCGACGCAGAAGCGAGACGTTTCGTTGCGTATCGCCCGAGGTTCTCGAGAACCGACGCAGAAGCGAGACGTTTCGTTGCGCATCGCCCGGGGTTCTCGAGAACCGACGCAGAAGCGGGACGTTTCGTTGCGTATCGCCAGGGGTTCCCGAGAACCGACGCAGAAGCGGGACGATTCCTTGCACATCGCCGAGGGCTCGCGGGAGCCCGGGCAGAAGCAGGACCGTGTTCAGCCCAGCGGCAATCGGGCTCGGGTCTTCAGGGGCGCGCCTTCGAGGCGGGCGTCGTAGTCCACGAGCTCCACGGCTTCGATCTGGACGACCAGCGGTGGCAGCTCGCGGAGCGGCTCCAGGGCTGCGGCGATCTGGGAAGTGGGGATGTCGGCCTGGTAGCTACTGACCGTGACGTGGGGCAGGTAGGGGTGTCCGAAGCGCAGGTCTGCGCCGGTGCGGGAGCGCAGGGAGGCCAGGCCTCCGTCGGGGTCGCTGACCTTCAAGGCGGCGCAGGTGAGGAAGCTGTGGGCGCCGCCGATGGTAATGGTGAAGCGGTCTGACGGTGACATCGTCAGGGAGCGCCCGGTCACCTCCAGCTCCCAGTTGTGCACCTCGTCGTCCTGGGCGGGCATGCGTTCCCCCCGGAAGCCGGCGACGGAGAGGGTGACGTGAGCGTCCGCCGGGGCAATCGGGCGCGTAGAGAAGCCAGCCAGCGCCTGGCTGATCGAGGCCTTGCGCTCGAGCACGCGCTCGTCCTCGAGCCGCAGCATCCACAGCGCGTAGTGGACCCGTCCCCGGTGCCAGGCCTCGCGGACCCCGGGTCTCGGGCCGAGGGTCGTCGGAGCCTCTACAAAGGCCTGCCAGCTGTCGGCGAAGGTCACTCCCAGCGCTAACGGGCGCATTGGCGGCCTGCCCGGGGCGTGGCCTCCCTCGACGGGGCAAACCCGCGTGGCTACGAGGGACCCACGCCCCCGTAGCTCAGCTGGATAGAGCAACGGCCTTCTAAGCCGTGGGTCGCGCGTTCGAGTCGCGCCGGGGGTGCCCCTTACAACCTGTGTTTTCGCGTGGTCCCCTGTGGACAAGTGGTGATCCTGCCTCATTCCTGCCACATTCGAGGGTCACGGCATGCCAAAGGTCGCCAAGCCGCGCCGGCGTGGGAAGGGCTTCCAGGTCAACTGGCTGGACGGCACGGGCAAGCGCTGCTGGCAAACGCTGCCCTCCTACGAAGCCGCCGTGAAGTTCCTCCGGGCCAAGCAGTCCGAGGCCGACGCGGTGCGGGCCGGCGCGCTCGAGGTCGTCGAGGACAAGACCTGGGACGAGCTCCGCCAGCTCTGGGAGGAGGTCAAGCACGCCAAGAAGACGCTGAAGGACGACAAGAGCCGGACCCGGCTGCACCTGACTCCGGCGTTTGGCGGGCTCCGGCTGGTCGACATCACGCCCAGGCGGATTGCTCGGCTCGAGCGGGACCTCTCACGGCGCGTGGCGGTGAACACCGTGCGCCAGGTCCTGTCGCTGTTGCGGTCGATGTTGTACCTGGCCGTCGAGTTCGGCTGGCTGATCAAGGCGCCCAAGATCAAGCTGCCTCGTGCACCCGACCGCGCCTACACGTGGATCCGCAGCGAGGCCGACATGCGCAAACTGCTGGTCGTCGCCGCGGACCAGGACTACCCGGGGCTCGTCGAGTTCTACGGCATGGAGCTCTACACCGGGATGCGCGCGGGCGAGCTCTGCGGACTCCGATGGTCCGACGTCGACCTCGACCACCGGCTCATCACCGTCCAGCGCTCCTTCGCCGAGGAGACCACCAAGACCTCCTCGATCCGCCGCGTGCCGATCCTGGACCCCCTGCTACCGCTGCTCCGGGAGTGGAAGCTCCGCTGCCACTCGAGCGTGCTCGTCTTCC
>DASCPX010000076.1:0-1901 GCA_036012755.1 Myxococcota bacterium
ATATCAGTTTCGTCAGTTGTAAAGCGGCGGCGGCGTCGCTACGGCGTCGCGCTCCGCCCCTGGCGTATGCACTCAATCCGCGTTGGGTGCGGCTCCCCCGGTTCGCAGACGTAGCGCAGTGAATCCAGTAGGTTCCACATGGGAGAAGACGGCGCGAGGCCCCTCGGGTGGGTAGATACGGTTTGCCACAACCTGTATCTCCCGAGTGACCTCGCCATGACAGCCTACCCCCTCGCTTTCGCCCGCGCTCGCCAGATCGTCGACGCCCTGGAGAGCCACCTGACCTCCGAGGCGACTCTCCAGGCGGACCCCGCCGACATCGAGGCCCATCTACAGACCCAGGGACAGGAGATCGTTCGCCAGCTCCTCCAGGGTCACCTCGACTACCGCGCCGCCGTGGAGGAGCTCACGCCCTGCAATGGCGCCGATGGACACACCCGCGCCGAGGTTCGGCCCGGCGGACGGCCGCTGATGACCCTCTTCGGAGAGGTCCGCGTGTCTCGGTGCGCCCTCTTCGATCGCCACGCCCCCGGCGGACTGCGGCCGATGGACGCCAGCCTCAACCTCCCCCCCGACCGCTACTCCTTCGGGTTGCGCCAGCGGGTGGTTGAGACCGCGTTCGGCAGCTCCTATGACGAGGTGGTCGCCCACATCGATACCACCTGCGCAGGCCACGTCCCCAAGCGACAGGCTGAGAATCTGGTGCTGGCCAGCGCAGTGGATGTCCTGGACTTCTACAACCTCCAGCCGCTGACCCCCGCGGCCCCTGCGGCGTTGGTGGTTCTCTCCTTCGATGGCAAGGGTGTCGTCATGCTCACCGACGGCCTCCGCCCAGCCACCCGAAAGAAGGCCGAGACCGAGCCCCGTCGTCTGCGGCACCGGATCAGCCCTGGCGAGAAGCCCAACCGCAAGCGCAGCGCCCAGGTCGCCACGGTCTACGAGCTCCCGCCGGTGCCTCGCACCCCCGAGGACATCATCCGACCGGTCGGGGTCGAAGGCCCCACGCGGCCCCGCCCCCAGAACAAGCGCATCTGGGCGAGTCTGGTGCAGGACCCCCTGGCCGTCATCGGCGACGCCTTCGCGGAGGCGCTTCGTCGTGATGAAGCGATGGCGCATCCGTGGGTGGTGCTGGTCGACGGTTGCCCCCACCAGCTGCGCCGGATCGAGCAGACCGCGACCTCCTACGGGGTGGCGGTGTTCCTGGTGTTGGACATCATCCATGTCGCGGAGCGGCTCTGGAAGGCGGCGTGGTGTCTGTTTGCGACAGGCGATCCGGGCGCGGAGGCGTGGGTGAGCCAGCGACTTGTCCGCCTGCTGGAGGGGAAGGTCAGTGGCGTGGCGGCTGGGATGCGGCGGAGCGCGACCCACCGAGGGTTGTCCAAGGCGAAGCGGAAGGGGATCGACCAGTGCGCCAACTACCTGCTCAAGTACAAGCGCCTGCTGCGCTACGACCTGGCGCTGGCCCGGGGCTATCCCATCGCCACGGGCGTCATCGAGGGCGCCTGTCGGCACCTCATCAAGGACCGAATGGACCGCACCGGGGCCCGCTGGGGACTCGCAGGTGGGGAGGCCATCCTCCAGCTGAGATCCGTCGCCAAGAGCGGAGACCTGAAGGAATACTGGAGGTTCCATCGTCAGCGGGAGTTAGAGAGGAACCACCTTCGGCACTTCGCAGATCACGAACTGGAGCCTCTCAGGAGGGCCGCGTGAGGCTGCGAACCAGGGGAGCCGCACCCATCCCCGATACATCCGCCCGGGCCAGAACCGCGGTGACGCCTCATCGCCAGAGGATCTCGAACACCGCGATCTCAGCGCGCCCCGGGTAGCGCTCGCGGAGGGCCTGCACAAAGACGGGGTCGATGGTGGAAAACCGCGCGCCGTGACAGACCACGGCCACGTCG
>DASCPX010000077.1:0-3476 GCA_036012755.1 Myxococcota bacterium
CCTCAGCAACTTCTGCACGATCAACTGCGAGGGGACCTGCCCCGACCGCCAGGCGAAGGCGCCGACCTTCTGCGCGCCCGACCCCACCGAGAGCGGCACCCGCGGCATCTGCGTGAGCAAGTCCTCCGCCGGCAACAGCAATTGCGGAGACATGCCCGGCACCGTCGAGGCCGACAGCGAGCGCTTCATCGGCGGCTCGAGCGCCTCGCAGCGCAGCGCCACCGTCTGTCTGCCGAAGACCGAGTAGCGCGGCGACGGTTACTCCTCGTTGCGGATCCCGAAGAGCAGGCCGTCGGGTGTCGGGATGCACACGGTGTCGAATGACGCGCGCGCCTCTTCGTGCATGCGCTTGACCGACGCAGCGGTCGGGTGACCTTGCCCCGATTTAGTGGACTGTTTGCTTACGCTGCCGGCTGTGCCCGATCGGCCAAGAGTTCGTACTCCAGCGGGCTGATGTAGTCGAGCGTCGAGTGCCTCCGCCGGACGTTATAGAAGCGCTCGATGTAGTCGACGATCGCGTCGTTGGTGACCGCGATCGTCGACCAGGTGCCGCGATACAGCAGCTCCTGCTTGAGCGTGCCGAAGAAGCTCTCGACGACGGCGTTATCCCAACAATCGCCCTTGCGGCTCATGCTGCAGGTCGCGCCCATTGTCTCGAGAGCCCTGCGGTACTTGCGGCTCGCGTACTGGCTCCCGCGGTCCGAGTGGTGGATGAGGCCTGGTGGTGGCCGTCGGGCCTCGTACGCGTTCCCCAGCGCGGCCAGGACCAGCTCGGTGCGCATGTTGTCGGCGAGGGCCCAGCCGACAACGCGGCGGCTGAAGAGGTCGATGACGACGGCCAGGTAGAGCCAGCCAGCCCAGGTCCGGATGTAGGTCAAATCGGCCGCCCAAACTCGATTCGGGGCGTCGGGATTGAACTCCCGATCGAGCATGTTGGGCGCGATCGGCGATCGGTGATTCGAGTCCGTCGTGCGCCGGAATCGACGTGGACGCCGGCCCGAGAGCCCGTGCTCTCGCATGAGCCTCGCCACTCGCTTGCGACCGACGCGCTGGCCGTCGTCCTTGAGGTCCCGATGGATGCGAGGACTCCCGTAGGTGCCGCGACTCGCCACATGGTGTGCGCGAATCATCGTCCCGAGCTCACGATCGCGGCGTGCGCGCTCGGGCGGATCGGCTTTGGACCAGCGATGAAATCCCGACGGCGACACTTTGAGGCGACGGCACATCCAGGCGATCGGGAACTCGCCTCGATTGGACGCGATGAAAGCGAATCTCATCGCTTTTCCCTCGCGAAGTACACCGTCGCTCGCTCGAAAAAATCGCGTTCCCGACGCAGCTCACGAACCTCCCGCCGGAGCTTCGCCAACTCGGCCTTCTCCGTCGAGGTCAACGCGCCGATCGGGCCCTTACCCCGATCGGTTTGAGCCTGCCTCACCCACAGGTAGACCGACGATTCTCCCAGGTCGTGGTCCCGGCACACCGCCGGCACGCTGTGCCCGCCATCGAGCACCAGCCTCACGATTTCGGCCTTGAACTCCTTGGTGAAGGCCCTTCGTTTCTTCTTCTTCTCCATCATGGACTCCATGTGCGCCTCCGCACGTCAGGTGTCCACTGGATCGGGGCAGGGCCAGACCTCGCGGAGAGCACCGCAGGAGACCCCCGCCTCCCGTGCGTCGCTCTCGTTGACCGCCGCGCCACGCGACGGTGGGGCCGGAGGCCAGCCAGGACGCGAAGAGGACCAGGGCGGTCATCGTCGGCCACCGCCGGGACGACGAGAGCCCGCCTGTCGATCGCCAGCATTCAGGCCGCCTTACCCGGTCTTCCGGGGTTCAGCCGTACCTCGGCGGTCGGGGTCCAGTCTCGCGCCGCTCCGGCCCAGCGTCCTGGCCGTCGCTGCTGCGCGTCTGCGTAGACGCGCTCGCGATGCGTCAAGATGGCTCTGTGGCGACCGCCATGACGGTCGCCCGGCGATACGAAGTTGATGCCGCTGTGGAGGTGCTCCTCGTTGTACCAGGCCACGAACCGCTCTACCCACCCTCGAGCGTCCTCGATGGTTTGGAACGGATCGCGCGGAAACTCCGGCCGGTACTTCATCGTCCGGAACAAGGACTCCGAGATCGGGTTGTCGTCGCTAACGCACGGGCGGCTGAACGACGCCGCAATGCCGAGGCCCTCCAGCATCGCCAGCATCGTCGACCCCTTCATCGGCCCGCCGTTATCTGCATGCAGCGTCAGCGTGTCTCGCCCCACGCCCTCGGCGACGCAGATGCGCTCCACGAGCCGCGCCGAGTGGTTCATCGACTCCTCTTCGTGAACCTCCCAGCCGACGATCTTCCGGCTCCACACGTCGACGAACATGTACAGGTAGAAGAAGAGCCCGCGCACCGGGCTCCGCATGTACGTGATGTCCCAGCTGTGGACCTGGTTGGGCCCCGTCGCGACAAGCTCACGCGGGCGCGGTCGCGGCGCTCGCGTCTGCCCCCGGTGCTTCATCAGGCCCTCCTCGCGCAGGACTCGGTAGAACGTCGACTCCGACGCGATGTACACGCCCCGATCGGCCAGCGTCGGCACGATCTGCTTCGGCGACAGGTCCCGGAATTCCTTGCTGTTGGCGGTCTCGAGCACGCGCCTACGCTCGCTGTCGCTGAGCTTGTTCGCCGGGACGGTCTTCGGACCCATGCGGCCGTCGTCTCCACCACCGTCGTGGAGCCGCCAACGCTGTATCGTGCGCTCGCTGAGACCGACCACCTTGCACGCCTTCTCGAGCCGAGCTCCGGCACCGACGGCCTCGTCGATGAGCTCGAGTGTCTCCTTGCGTTGCTCGCTCACGTGCCGTCGCCCTCTCCCCCCCAGAGGGCGTCGGCTTTTTTTCCGAGCACCAGCAACGCCGCGGTCTCGGCCAGCGCCTTCTCCTTGCGGCGCAGCTCGCGTTCGAGGGCTCGGATGCGCTTGCTCTCCGGCGCGCGCCGCTTCTTCGTGCTCCCTGCACCGGTGCCCATCAACGATGCCAGAGCAGCCGCTCGCCACTCCTCCAGTTGCGCCTCGTGAAGCCCGGTGCGTCGGAGGAACGCACCGAGTTCGGCCTCGCCCAGCCCCGACGCCTCCACGACGACCCGCAGTTTCCGCTCGGCCGACCAGTCCTTCGGCAACTGGTCCTCGACGGCCCCAACCCTCGCGGCGTCGGGACCCTGCTCTCGCTCGTCCTGCTTGCTCATGTCCGCGACCGTACGCGCCTCACGCAACCAACGCGACAGCGTGGGCTGGCCGATGCCGACCTCCTTCGCCAACGCCGTGGCCGACCTCGCTCGAGGTCCCGTCATCTGCCGGATCATCTTCGCTCTGAACTTCGCTGAGTATGGAGGCATTTCGCCCCTCCTCAACCCCCTGAGGTTTCGCTATCCAGGTCGTCGTCGGGCGTCCGGCCCGATGGCGTTCAAGCTGCCCAAATGAGGCGACAACAACCCTGACACAGGGGG
>DASCPX010000078.1:0-2459 GCA_036012755.1 Myxococcota bacterium
AGTGGATCCGCTTGGGTGCACCCGGGGTGGCTCTGCTACCCCGCCCCCTGACAGTCGGAGCGCACAGCATCGGGATACTCTCGGTTTCCGCACGAACCCGAGACCTCCGATGCCCTCGCTCAATCTCGCACAACTGATCGAAGAAGCCGCAGCCGGTGCCACCCTGGAGCTCCCGGCAGGCGTCCACAAACTCTCGAAGCCCCTGACCCTGGACAAGACGCTGACCCTGAAGGGCGCCGGGAGAGCGGAGACGACGATCACGGGCAGCGGGGCCGCCCTCCTGCACTTCGAGGGCGAGGGAGCGCTCGGTTTGGCACACCTGACCTGCGCGTGGAAGGGAAAGGGGAAGGACGAGGGCGACGTACTGCGCTGCACCAGGGGCGAGGTCCGGCTGGAGGACTGCGATCTACTGGGCGCGACGGCTGCTGAGACCACCGGCGGCGTGGCACTCCGCGCCTGGGAAGAGGGGCGGGTAACGGCGGTAGATTGCGGGTTCAGAGACAACTCCTTCGGTGCTGTACAGCTCTCGGAACGGGCCCAGGGGGAGTTCGATCGGATCCAGGTGTCGGGTGGGGTGATGGCCGTCATCGCGGTGGGCGACAGCCGGCTGGAGCTTCGGGACTCCACGTTCGACGGAGAGCCGGGCAAAGCCGTCTTCACCGGAAACGGGACAGCGAACGCCACCATCACCAACTCCACCTTCGATGGCTGCAAGATGGCGGTCTGCTCGAATGGTGGCACGCTCGTGGTCTCCAACTGCACGGTGAAGGGCGCAGCGACCCAGGGGTACTACTTCCTCGGCCAGGCGGATGTCCGCATGACCGGTGGCTCGATCACGGGCTGTGGCAGCCATGGACTGTGGGTCGCCGATTCGGCCCGCTGCGATGTCACCGACGCCGATGTGCAGAAGAACGCCGGTTGTGGCGCGCTCTATCGAGCCAGCTCCTCCGGGACCCTGCGTGGAAACACCTTTGCCGGGCACCGGGGCCAGGTGGGCATCTGCATCGATGGAGAGGCCAAGCTCGTGTTGGAGGGCAATACCTGCAGGCAGAATGCCAACGGGGTCCAGCTCAATGCGTCGGCCCAAGTGGAGATGCGCGAAAACACCCTGGAGAAGAACACCCTGGCCGGTGTCAACGTGGATGGCCAGGCCCATCTCGAGGCCCGGGACAATCACGCGTCGCGCAACAAGGCGAGCGGCTTCTCCATCACGGACACCGCAGAGGCCCTGCTCGAGGACAACCACGCCGAGGGGAATGCCCACTACGGCGTCATCTTCCTGGGCGATGCCCGCGGGCGCGTCCTGAACAACCACCTCACGGGCAATCGCAAGGGAGCCCTCTACCCGCCCCATCTCGTCGAGGGGCCGGGGCGACCCGATCGACTCCCCAATCCACCCGAGCGCTCGATGTCCGAGTTGCTGGAGGCCATGGACGCCTGGTTCGGCACCCACCGCCCCGACTACGCCACCCGGCTCGCAGCGGGTGCCAGCGATGGAGAACTCGATGCCCTGGCCGCTGCACTGGGCGTGACACTGGCTCCCGATCTCCGCGCGCTCTTCGCCTGGCACAACGGTGAGAAGGACACCTACGAGGACAGCTTCCACTATGTGTTCCGGTTGATCTCGCTCGCGGAGTGCCAGGAGAATCACGCCGTCCTCGCCGAGCTCGCAGACGCCGGAGAGTTCGAGCTCGACGACTGGTGGCATCCCGGCTGGATTCCCTTCCTGGACAACGGTGCAGGCGACATGTTCTGTGTCGACCTGGATGGTGCGTTCGGGGGTGTACCCGGCCAGGTGCTCCAGTTCTGGCACGACTCGGAGGAGCGCACGATCCTCGCCCCGAGCCTGGCGTCCTGGATCGCGGCGTTCCTGGGCGGCCTCGAAGCCGACATGTGGGCGACCACCGACGACCTCTTCGAGCCGAGAGACCTGGATGCCTGGACGGCCTTCGAAGCTGCCGCTCTTCCTGGCTACCCCATTCAGGTGAAGGCGCAGTCATCCGGTGATGAGCCGAAGATCGTGGCGTCTGGAAACGTCTGCTAGTTCCGGAGCTCCCGCGAATCGAGGTTTCGGACGACCTGCAGACTACGACACCGTCCGTCATGGGGCGCTCCGCCGCCAACGCGCGCAAGGCCCGCCGCCACCAGGTGCTCGGTGGGCGACCCTTCGCGCTACCGCCACGCTGCGCGAGCTGCGACGGCTACACCCTGCACGCCGGGGTGGTCATCGGCGCCTCCAACCGGAAGGGACTCCGTCAGCTGTGTCGGTACGTCAGCCGTCCGCCGCTTGCTCGGGCCAGGCTGGAGTTCCTCGCTGGAGACCGGGTGCGACTCGGGATGAAGCGAGCCTGGTCCGACGGCACGGTCGCCATCGACTTCTCGGCGCTGGAACTGGTCGAGCGACTCGCCTCCATCGTTCCGCCGCCAGGCAAGAACCAAGTCCTCTACCACGGGGTGCT
>DASCPX010000079.1:0-1011 GCA_036012755.1 Myxococcota bacterium
ATTTATCCTTCTGTAGGGGACCTCCCCTTCTCAACCCCCGTATTTTATCGGCCAGTGAGGCCCCAGGCCCACTGTCAATATCCTCTTAATGTGGTTTGGAGCCGTCTATATGTATTTCGATCCATATAATTGCTAACAAATGCAGACTAGTCCTTAAGGATAGATGTTAGATGTTTTGGTCCAAAACATCTATCCGTATATGTTAGTATATATATATATATATATGTGTGGGGGACATGAATTAGCAATACTGTTTGCATTCAAAAGCGAGGCGCCGTTTCGACGGCAGAAAATTCTGGTCAATTTGGTTCAATTTGGTTCAATTTGGTTCAATTTGATTCAATTTGGTTTAATTTGATTCAATTTGGTTCAATTTGGTTCAATTTGATTCAATTTGGTTCAATTTGGTTCAATTTGGTTCAATTTGGTTTAATTTTGTTCAATTTGGTTCAATTTGGTTCAATTTGGTTCAATTTGGTTCAATTTGGTTCAATTTGGTTCAATCCCCCGGCCTCCCCGGCCTCTTATTTTTGCTTAATATGCTTAAAATAAACAAATGTCAAAATTGGCTCTAAACGCCCCGGGACCTAGCCAGCGGGAAGCAGCGCGAAAAAATATTCAGACCTATGGTCTCGAATTCTCAAAACTCCCCAGATTTGTCGAGTTGCGGCCTGTTTTATATCAGAGTTTTGCCCTTTCCGTCCCTGGCTCTGAATGCGCGATAATAATTATTAGCCAGCCAGCAAGCCAGCCAGCAAGCCAGCCAGCCAGCCAGCCAGCAAGCCAGCCAGCAAGCCAGCCAGCCAAACTAAAAAGAATCCTAGTTAGGGTCACGCTGGAATAATTTGTGAAAGGAGTGTTAGGCACCTGGCCGTGCCCAGCCAGACCATGTTTTAATGAAATGTGCGACGAGGCAGGGCAGGAAGACATGCAGCAGATATCATCACCACGCATGGCCCTGACACGGTGCAAGGCAGAAGGCAACATGCACACGAGCGCGTCCAAACACAA
>DASCPX010000080.1:0-50404 GCA_036012755.1 Myxococcota bacterium
GGATTCGCTCCGTGCTCACCTGTGACATGCGCTGGGGCGTGTGCTCGATGTGCTACGGCCGGGACCTCGCCAGGGGTGAGATGGTCAACGTGGGCGAGGCCATCGGCGTCATCGCCGCCCAGTCGATCGGCGAGCCCGGTACGCAGCTCACGATGCGGACCTTCCACATCGGTGGAGCTGCTTCGGCGAAGATCACCCAGGCCAGCATCGAGCTGAAGACCTCTGGGACCATTCGCTTCAGCGAAGCCATCATGACGGTGAACAGCCGCGACAACGCGACGATCGTCATGAGTCGCAACGGCGAGATCGCCGTGGCGGACGACAAGGGTCGTGAGCGTGAGCGCTACGCGATTCCCTACGGTGCGACGCTCCTGGTCAAGGATGGTGAGAAGGTCACCGCCAAGACGAAGATCGCCGAGTGGGACCCATTCACCACGCCGATCATGGCCAACGGTGCGGGCGTCGCGAAGTACGCCGACCTCGTCGCAGGCCGCTCCCTCGAGGAGAAGGTCGACGCGCTGACGGGTCGCTCCAGGAAGGTCGTCCTCGACTTCAAGGACGCGGACCTGAAGCCTCGAGTCGAGCTTCGCGAGGCCGACGGGCGCAAGGTCCGTGCGCGCTTCTTCCTTCCGGTGGGCGCGAACATCATGGTCGCCGAAGGCGACGACATCCAGCCGGGTGACGTCATCGCCAAGATCCCTCGCGAGACGACCAAGACCAAGGACATCACCGGTGGTCTGCCGCGCGTCGCCGAGCTCTTCGAGGCCCGCAAGCCGAAGGAGGTCGCCATCATCAGCGAGAGCGATGGTGTCGTCAGCTTCGGCAAGGACACGAAGGGCAAGCGCCGCGTCGTCGTCACCAGCGAGGACGGCACGACGACCGAGTACCTCATCGCCAAGGGCAAGAACATCACCGTCAACGAGGGCGACTTCCTCCGCGCTGGCGATGCCCTGATGGACGGCGCATCGAACCCTCACGACATCCTCAAGGTGAAGGGCGAGGAGACGCTCGCTCGCTACCTGGTCGACGAGGTCCAGGAGGTCTACCGACTCCAGGGCGTCAAGATCAACGACAAGCACATCGAGGTCATCGTCAGGCAGATGCTCCGTCGCGTGAAGGTGCGCGGTGTCGGCGACTCGGACTTCCTCGTCGACGAGCAGGTCGAGCGCCACAAGTTCGACCTCGCCAACGAAGACGTCCTCGCCGCTGGCGGGCGTGCCGCAAGGGCCGACAGCCTGCTCCTCGGCATCACCAAGGCTTCTCTCTCGACCGACTCCTTCCTGTCCGCGGCCTCCTTCCAGGAGACCACCCGCGTGCTCACCGACGCCTCCATCCATGGGCGCCTCGACCAGCTTCGCGGCCTGAAGGAGAACGTCATCATGGGCCGCCTCATCCCTGCGGGTACCGGTTTCGCCGCGTACCAGAAGCTCGGCATGATGACCGAGGGTCAGGAAGAGCAGGCCGAGACGGCGGAGAAGGTCGGAGCCTGAGGCCCCAGCCTGTTGCGCTGGACAAAACACTGCATTAGATCGCGCGGGCTCTGGCCCTCGGAAGGAACCAACTCAATGCCCACCATCAACCAGCTGGTCCGCAAGGGGCGGAAGAAGAGCACGGCGAAGTCCAAGTCGCCAGCGCTTCAGAACTGCCCCCAGAAGCGCGGCGTCTGCACCCGCGTGTACACGACCACGCCCAAGAAGCCGAACTCGGCGCTGCGCAAGGTCGCCCGTGTTCGCCTGACCAATGGTATCGAGGTCACCTCGTACATCGGCGGCGAGGGTCACAACCTCCAGGAGCACAGCTCGGTCCTCATCCGCGGTGGTCGCGTCAAGGACCTGCCCGGAGTGCGCTACCACATCATCCGCGGCACGCTTGATTCCCAGGGCGTCAACGACCGGCGTCAGGGCCGCAGCAAGTACGGCGCCAAGCGCCCGAAGAAGTAGGAACCAAATGCCTCGTCGTCGCGAAGTCCCGAAGCGTCCCGTCCTTCCTGATCCGAAGTACGGAGACCCCCTCGTCACTAAGTTCATGAACAATGTGATGAAGGACGGCAAGAAGAGCACCGCGGAGCAGATCGTCTACGGTGCCTTCGACGTCATCCACGAGCGCACGCGCGAGGATCCGCTGAAGGTCTTCAAGCGCGCCCTCGAGAACGTCATGCCTGTCGTGGAGGTCAAGTCCCGCCGGGTCGGAGGCTCCACCTACCAGGTCCCGATCGAGGTGAAGCCGAACCGCCAGCTGGCGCTCGCGATGCGCTGGCTCATCAACTACGCTCGCAACCGCGGTGGCCGCACGATGCGCGACAAGCTGGCCAACGAGCTGATCGAGGCTTCCCACGGGCGCGGCAACGCCGTGAAGAAGAAGGAAGACACCCACCGCATGGCCGAGGCCAACAAGGCTTTCTCGCACTACCGCTGGTAGCTCCTCCAGGGCTCGATAGGAGAGAGGCGTCCCTTTCGGGGGCGCCTTCTCTTCACTCTGGGACCCCTCGTGGACCTCGCGGCTCTACGCAACATCGGCATCCTGGCGCACATCGATGCCGGAAAGACCACGCTGACCGAGCGCATCCTGTTCATCGCGGGGGTGTCGTGGCGGATGGGTGAGGTCGATGATGGCACCGCCGTGATGGACTGGATGGAGCAGGAGCAGGAGAGGGGAATCACCATCACGTCCGCGGCGACGCGTGTGCGCTGGTGCGACCACGCCATCAACATCATCGACACCCCGGGCCACGTGGACTTCACGGTCGAGGTGGAACGCAGCCTGCGCGTCCTGGATGCGTGCATAGTCGTCTTCTCGGCGGTCGAGGGCGTGCAGCCGCAGAGCGAGACGGTGTGGCGCCAGGCGGACGCGCACGAGGTCCCACGGCTCGCCTTCGTCAACAAGATGGACCGCGTGGGGGCTGACTTCGAGGGGGCCATCCGGCAGATCCGCCAGCGCCTGCGCTCACCCGCCGTGGCTTTCCAGCTGCCGGTCTTCCGAGACGACGAGCACACCGGCGCCGTAGACCTCCTCCGCATGGAGCTCGTGACCCACGGCGACGACCCCCATCGCGTCGAGGTCACGCGCGCTCCCGTCCCAGAGGAGTACGCGGACGAGGCCTGGCTCGCGCGCCAGCTCCTCGTCGAGGCCATCGCCGATACCGATGACGCGCTGCTGGAGCGCTACCTCGAGAAGGGAGAGCTGACCCTGGACGAGCTCGTCGCTGCTGCCCGGCGGGCGGTGCTCCAACGTCGCATCGTCCCGGTGTTCTGTGGCAGCGCCTTCCAGAACCGCGGGGTCCAGCCGCTGTTGGATGCGGTCCTCGACTTCCTGCCCTCGCCGCTCGATCGCCCTCCGATCGATCCTCGGCACCCACCGGACGCCGACGCTCCCTTCGCCGCCCTCGTCTTCAAGCTGCAGGCCGATGCCCAGGGCGTGCTGAGCTTCCTGCGCGTCTACAGCGGCTCCCTGGCCATTGGAGACACGGTCCTGAACGTCCGCACCAAGAAGCGCCTGAAGCTGGGCCGGCTCTACCGCATGCACGCAATGGAGCGCGAGGAGCTCCGCAGTATCTCCGCCGGAGAGATCGTCGCGGCCATGGGAGCAAAGGACACGACCACGGGCGACACGCTGTGCGATCCCAGGCATCCGGTGCAGCTGGAGTCGATCGCCTTCCCGGAGCCGGTGCTGTTCGTGGCAGTGGAACCCGAGACCGACGCCGACCAGATCAAGCTCTCCGACAGCCTCGCCCGTCTGCGCGAGGAAGACCCGACCCTGCAGGTTCGCCGCAACGTCGAGACCGGTCAGACCATTCTCTGCGGAATGGGCGAGCTCCATCTGGAGATCGCCAGCGCCCGACTGGAGCGTGAGTTCGGGGTTCGGGCTCGGTTCGGACGGCCGCAGGTCGCATACCGCGAGGCCATTCTCCGGAGCGCCGCCGGCGCCGAGCGCGTCGACCGAAAGGTGGGCCCCAAGGGCTTCTTTGCGGCCG
Source organism: Myxococcota bacterium (assembly GCA_036012755.1). GTDB lineage: Bacteria > Myxococcota_A > UBA796 > UBA796 > CAJQPC01 > JAAESX01. The sequence goes on from DASCPX010000080.1 coordinate 3,971, forward strand.
TCTCGCTCACGATCGAAGAGGCCGAGGGGATCGTCGTCGAGTTCGGCGAAGTCGGGATCAGCGGCGAGCACCAGCGGGCCGCAGAGGCCGGCATCCGAGAACGTCTGCTGCGCGGTCACCGAGCGGGTTTTCCCGTACACGACATCCTCGTCCGCCTCGTCGACGCCGAGGAGAACACCGTGGACAGCTGTCCGGGCGCGTTTCGCGTGGCTGGGGGCCTGGCGGTGGAGAAGGCGCTCGCCAGCGCCGGCGTCGTCGTCCTGGAGCCCATGATGCAGGTCGAGGTCAGCGTGCCCGACGACTACGTCGGCGGGGTCGTGGGCGATCTGAACTCCCGGCGGGGTCGTGTCACCGACATCACGGCGCAGGGCGGACGCCAGACGCTGGTCGCCGAGTTGCCCCTGGCCTCGATGTTCGGCTACGCCACCGCCCTTCGGTCACTCACCCAGGGAAGGGCGGGCTACTCGATGGTCCTGCTGCGCTATTCGCCCATGCCCGCGGCGCTGTCGGATCGCGTCTTCGGGGTGGGCTGAGGCCCTCTCCCCTGCTTCGCCGCGCTCGGCGCCCGCGCCTCGCTATTCGTTCCCGGATCTATATGGCGAGCGGTCACCCAACCGGCTAAACGCCGGTGGTTCCGTCTTCCAGCCTCGGGACGTGCCTGAGGGCACAAGGTGGGAGACACCCTCCGGAGGGGCCACCGGCTCACCGGAGTGAAGCGTCTTCAGGAGCAATCCAAATGTCCGCCACCAACAAGATCCGCATCCGGCTGCGGGCCTACGACCACAAGCTGCTCGATCGGAGCGCCGGTGAGATCGTCGAGGCCGCCAAGCGGACCGGTGTCAAGATCCGGGGCCCGTTCCCGCTGCCCACGACCATTACTCGTTGGACCGTCCTCCGCGGCCCCCACGTGGACAAGAAGTCGCGCGAGCAGTTCGAGCGCCGGACCCATCACCGCCTGCTCGACATCCTCGAGCCGACGCAGCAGACCGTCGATGCGCTGATGAAGCTGGACCTCTCCGCCGGCGTGCACGTCGAAATCAAGCTCTCGTAGGTCGGGAGAGAAGAGAACCTCATGCCTACCGTCGACATCTACAACACTGACAAGAAGAAGGTCGGCACCGTCGATCTCGATGACGCCGTGTTCGGCGCCGAGGTCAAGGAGCACCTCTTCTACACGGCCGTTCGCTACCAGATGGCCAAGCGCCGCCAGGGCACCCACAAGACGAAGAGTCGCAGCGAGGTCAGGGGCGGAGGCAGGAAGCCCTTCCGCCAGAAGGGCACCGGCCGCGCCCGCCAGGGCACGATCCGCGCCGTCCACATGCGGGGCGGCGGTGTCGTGTTCGGTCCCACAGTGCGCGATCACGCTCACAAGATGCCCAAGAAGGTCCGCCGCGCCGCTCTCCGGAGCGCACTCTCTCGCCGCGTCGAGGAGTCGTCGTTCACGGTCTTCGACAACTTCACGCTGGACCGGATCAAGACGAAGGACTTCAAGGCCGTGCTCGACACCTTCGAGTTCGACGGCCTGCTGCTGATCGTCAGCGAGAAGAGCGACAACGTCTGCAAGTCTGCCCGCAACCTCCCCGGCGTCACGGTCCTCCCCGTCGCGGGCCTCAACGTCTACGACATCCTGAAGCACCAGAACGTGGCTGCCACCCAGGACGCCATCGCCGGGATCACCGCCCGGCTGGGGAGCTGACATGGCCCAGATCCACGACATCATCCTGAGCCCGGTCGTGACGGAGAAGTCGACCTTCGCCAACGAGGACAACACCTATGTCTTCAAGGTCGGGATCAAGTCCAACAAGCACGAGATCAAGGACGCGGTGGAGCGCTTCTTCGGTGTTCGCGTCGCGAAGGTCCGGACCTTGGTCGTCCGGGGCAAGATCAAGCGCTTTGGCCGACACCACGGCCGCCGTTCGGACTGGAAGAAGGCCTACGTGACCCTCCAGGACGGCGAGTCCATCAACTTCTACGCCGAGGAAGGCGAGGCATAGCCGCCTCCAAGGAATCCCATGGGTATCAAGAAGTACAAGCCGACCAGTGATGGACGCCGCTTCATGAGCGGATCGGACTTCTCCGAGGTCACTCGGAAAGGTCCGGAGCGCTCCCTGCTGGCTCCGCTGAAGAAGAACGGCGGCCGCAACAACCGCGGCCGGCTCACGGTTCGCCATCGGGGCGGTGGCCACAAGCGTCGCTACCGCATCATCGACTTCAAGCGTGACAAGGTCGGCGTCCCCGGCAAGGTCGCCGGTATCGAGTACGACCCGAACCGCTCGGCGCGTATCGCGCTCATCCACTTCGTCGACGGCGAGAAGCGGTACGTCCTGCACCCGCTCAACCTCAACGTCGGGGACTTCATCGTCACCTCGGACGAGGCCGACATCAAGCCGGGGAACGCGATGCACCTCTTCGCGGTGCCGCTGGGTACGTGGGTGCACAACGTCGAGCTCCAGCCCGGACATGGCGGCCAGCTGTGTCGCTCGGCGGGGTCCTACGCCCAGGTCATGGCGAAGGAGGGCAACTACGTCCTGCTCCGCCTGCCCTCCGGTGAGCTTCGCCAGGTCCACCGCACCTGCCACGGCACCATCGGCCAGGTCGGCAACCTGGAGCACGAGAACATCAAGATCGGCAAGGCTGGTCGGACGCGCTGGCTCGGCCGGCGTCCCAAGGTCCGCGGCGCTGCCATGAACCCAGTCGACCACCCCCACGGTGGTGGCGAGGGCCGCACGACCGGCGGTCGGCATCCGGTGACCCCCTGGGGCAAGCCGACCAAGGGTGCCAAGACCCGTCGTCGGAAGAAGCCCAGCAACCGCTTTATCGTGAAGCGCCGCGGCAACCGCCGTTAGGAGTCCTACGTGGCACGCAGCATCAAGAAGGGTCCCTTCGTCGACCAGAGCCTGCTTCGTCGGGTCGCCAAGGCCCGCGAGTCGGGTCAGAACAACCCCGTGATCAAGACCTGGTCACGTCGTTCGACGATCTTGCCGGACTTCATCGGCCTCACCTTCGCCGTTCACAACGGCAAGAAGTTCATCCCGGTGTACATCACGGAGAACATGATCGGGCACAAGCTCGGTGAGTTCTCTCCGACACGCACCTTCTACGGACACGCGGGCGACAAGAAGTCCCGCGTCCGCTGAGGGAGACATCATGCAGTCAAAGGCCAGCTTGCGCTTCGCTCGCATCTCGCCCCGCAAGGCCCGCCTCGTCGCGGACCTGGTGCGCGGTGACGATGTCGACCATGCGCTGGAGAAGCTGACGTTCACCCGGAAGAAGACCGCCCCGCTCATCAAGAAGTTGATCGAGTCAGCGGTCGCCAACGCAGAGAGCAACAACGACAGCCTCGACATCGACGCGCTCTACGTCGCCCGTATCTGGGTGGACCAGGGAGCGTCGCTGCGTCGGTGGCGTCCTCGCGCGATGGGCCGCGCTACACGCATCCAGAAGCCCACGTCGCACATCCACGTCGTCCTCGACGTGCGGGAGGAGTAGATGGGACAGAAAGTCCACCCCGTCGGTTTTCGCGTCGGTATCGTCCGTGGCTGGGACGCCCAGTGGTTCGCTGAGAAGGACTACAAGAAGTTCCTCCACGAGGACATGGCGATCCGGAAGTTCATCAAAGAGAAGTACTACAGCGCGGGGATCTCTCGCGTGACCATCGAGCGCGCGGCGAACAAGGCCAAGGTCTTCATCCACGCCGCGAAGCCGGGCATCATCCTCGGCAAGCGCGCGACCGGCCTGGAGATCCTCCGCAGCGACCTGCAGAAGCTCACGGCGACCGAGATCTACCCGAACGTCATCGAGGTTCGGAAGGTCGAGACCGACGCCCAACTCGTCGCAGAGAACATCGCCGCGCAGCTGTGCAAGCGCGTCAGCTTCCGCAGGGCGATGAAGAAGGCGGTCACCCAGGCACAGCGAGCTGGCGCCCGTGGCGTCAAGGTCATGTGCGGCGGTCGCCTCGGCGGCTCCGAGATGTCCCGCCGCGAGTGGTACCGCGAGGGTCGCGTGCCGCTTCACACCCTTCGCGCCGACATCGATTACGGCCTCGCCGAAGCCAAGACCACCTACGGCGTCATCGGCGTCAAGGTCTGGATCTTCAAGGGCGAGATCATGCCTGGCGACGACACCGCGCCGGTCTAGGAGACCAACATGCTCACCCCCAAGCGCGTCAAGTACCGCAAGCGCCAGAAGGGCCGGATGACCGGCCTCGCTTGGCGTGGGTCCGACGTCTCCTTTGGCGAGTACGGACTGATGGCGACGACCTGCGGACGCATCACGTCCCGGCAGCTCGAGGCCGGCCGTATCGCGATGACCCGCCACGTGAAGCGCGGCGGCAAGGTCTGGATCCGCATCTTCCCCGACAAGCCGGTCTCCAAGAAGCCGGCCGAGACCCGCATGGGCAAGGGCAAGGGCCCTCCCGAGTACTGGGTCGCCGTCGTCAAGCCGGGGCGGATCCTCTACGAGCTCGACGGTGTGCCGGAGGACGTCGCCAAGGCGGCGCTGGAGCGTGCTGGCCACAAGATGCCCGTGGGCTGGAAGATCGTGAAGCGCGAAGGACTGCTGTGATGAACTACGCCGACCTCACCGGGATGAACGACGAGCAGCTCGTCCACGCCGAGCTCGACCTCGAGCGCCAGCTGATCACCGTGCGCTTCCAGCACGCGACCAACCAGCTCCAGGACTCGAGCCAGCTCAAGAAGCTCCGTCGCGACATCGCCCGCCTCCGCACCGCGGCCCGCAGTCGTGAGCTCGAGAAGGGCCTTCGCAAGAACGCCCTCCGGGACTCCCACTCTTCCTCCTTCGATCCCGACACGGCGGTCGCCCTGACGGCCGAGGCTGGCGCCAGCGGCGGCTTCCTCAAGGGAATCGTTGACAAGATCGGCGGCAGCGAATAATTCGCCGCCGATTCACGGGCGTTCGCCCGAAGAACCCTAGCGAAGGCACTGGAGGGTGGTACCCCACCGCGTGCCGGGCAAGATGGCCCACCGACCCGAGTCCTGCTCGCAGGAGACCCGGCCGGATCACCAGCAAGCCCAGACCGGACCCGCTCGTCCGCCTTCGCGCCTCCGTCGTGAGCCGAACATGTCCGAGACTACTGAGGCCAAGTCCGGTCGCCGCGTGCTGACCGGGACGGTCGTGTCCGCGAAGATGGACAAGACGATCAGCGTCGAGGTGATCCGCCGTGTCAAGCACAGCCGGTATCACAAGTACATCAATCGTCGGAACGTCTTCAAGGCGCACGACGAGGACAACAGCTGCGAAGCTGGCGACAACGTCGTCATCAGAGAGTCGCGGCCGCTCTCCAAGACCAAGCGGTGGGTGCTCATCGAGCGACACCCGCGCAACGCCTGAGGCGGTGTACCGATGATCCAGAGCGAGACCGTTCTCGATGTCGCCGACAACAGCGGCGCCAAGAAGCTGAGGACGATCAAGGTCCTCGGCGGAAGCAAGCGACGCTACGCCTCCATCGGGGACGTGGTGGTCGTCTCCGTTCGAGAGGCCACCCCCAACGGCAAGGTCAAGAAGGGCGAGGTCGCCAAGGCGGTCATCGTCCGGACCAAGAAGGAGATTCGGCGCAAGGACGGGACCTACATCCGGTTCGACGTGAACTCCGCCGTGATGATCGATGCCCAGGGCGAGCCCATCGGAACGCGCATCTTCGGCCCTGTGGCTCGAGAGCTGCGCGCGAAGAAGTACATGCGCATCGTCAGCCTTGCCCCCGAGGTGCTGTGATGGCCAACAAGATCAGGCGTGGCGACCAGGTCGTGGTCATCACGGGAAAGGACAAGGGCAAGACGGGCCGCGTGCTCAAGGTGCTCCCCACGGATGGCCGCATCGTCGTCGAAGGCGTCAACGTGGTGAAGAAGCACCAGAAGCCTGCGGGTGACCAGCCCGGCCAGATCCTGAACAAGGAAGCTGCCCTGAACATCTCCAACGTCGCCCTCTGGAACGAGACGGAGGGCCGCCGCGTCAAGGCGGGCTTCATCTTCGACGAGGAAGGCGACAAAGTCCGCGTCGACAAGAAGACCGGCACTCGCCTGGATTGAGAGAGAACATGACCCCCCGAGTCAAGAACCTCTACTTCGAGAGCGCCCGCGGCAAGCTGCAGGAGGAGTTCGACTACGCGAACCCCATGCAGATCCCGCGGCTCGAGAAGATCGTCGTCAACACTTGTCTCAAAGAGGCCATCCAGAACACGAAGGTGCTGGATCAGGCCGCCGCCGAGCTCGGGTTGATCACCGGCCAGAAGGCCATCATTCGCCGCGCCCGGCGCAGCATCGCGAACTTCAAGCTGCGTGAGGGCATGCCGCTGGGTGCCAAGGTGACCCTCCGTGGCCGGAAGATGTGGTTCTTCTACGACCGTCTCGTCTCCGTCGCGATTCCGCGCATCCGCGACTTCCGTGGGATGAGCCCGAAGGCCTTCGACGGCCGCGGGAACTACTCCCTCGGCCTGACCGAGCAGATTCTCTTCCCGGAGATCGACTACGACAAGGTCCAGCGGATCACCGGGATGAACATCACCATCGTCACCACTGCAAAGACCGACGCCGAGGGCCGCGCCCTCCTCAAGGCGCTCGGCTTCCCCCTCCGGAGCTGAACGTGGCCAAGAAGTCGATGATCGCCAAGTCAAAGCGGAAGCAGAAGTTCGCTGTCCGCGAGAAGAACCGCTGCAAGCGCTGTGGTCGGCCTCGTGCCTATTACCGCGAGTTCGGCGTCTGCCGAATCTGCCTCCGGGAGATGGCCCTCGCCGGTCAGCTCCCCGGCGTCACCAAGGCGAGTTGGTAAGGAGCCAAGCATGACCGATCCCATCGCCGACATGCTCACGCGCATTCGCAACGCGGGCACGGCTGGTCACACCAGCTGCAAGGTGCCTCGTTCGAAGATCAAGCTGGCCGTCGTCAAGATCCTCAAGGAGGAGGGCTTCCTCGAGGGCTACATCGACGTGCCTGAGGAGCCTCAGGGCCACATCAAGGTCTTCATCCGCTACGACACGTCCGAGGCCAACATCATTCGCGGGATCCAGCGGGTGAGCAAGCCCGGCCGCCGCGTCTATGTGGGCAAGGGCGACATTCCCCGGGTCCGCAACGGCCTTGGTGTCGCCATCCTCACCACCCCGCGTGGGATCCTCTCCGACTTCGCCGCCCGTCAGGCCGGCGTCGGCGGCGAAGTCCTCTGCTACGTCTGGTAGGAGGCTTCGATGTCCCGCATCGGAAACAAGCCCATCGAGATCCCCAAGGGCGTCACCGTGACGCTCGGGGACGTCATCGGCGTCAAGGGCCCCAAGGGTGAGCTGAGCCAAGCCCTCGTCGAGGGCATCTCCGGCAGCATCGAGGGCGACACCCTCGTGTTCGTCCGGGCCTCTGACCACCGCAAGCATCGGGCCAACCACGGCCTGATGCGTGCCCTCGTCGCAAACATGGTGACCGGTGTGACCACCGGCTTCGAGCGCAAGCTCGAGATCATCGGCGTCGGCTACAAGGCGACGACAAAGGGCAAGGGCGTGGTGTTCAACCTGGGGTACTCGCACCCCATCGGCTTCACGCCGCCCACTGGCGTCACCGTGAGCGTCGAGAAGAACACAAAGATCACCGTCACGGGCATCGACAAGGCCGCTGTCGGCCAGGTCGCTGCCGACATCCGCTCCTTCCGTCCGCCTGACTCCTACAAGGGCAAGGGCGTTCGGTACGTGGGCGAGGTGGTCCGACTCAAGGCCGGCAAGGCCGCGAAGAAGTAGCGGAGGAAACCCATGGGCAAGACCAACCCTGTCTACAAAGCTCGTCTCCGGCGCAAGGTGGCGATTCGCAAGCGGCTCTCTGGCACGTCCGAGCGCCCGCGCCTGTCCGTGTTTCGCAGCGCGAAGCACATCTACGCCCAGGTCATCGACGACGAGACGGGTCGCACCCTCGCCGCCGCCTCGACCTTGTCGCCCGAACTCGCTTCCTACGAGGGGCACAGGGGCAACAAGGAGGCCGCCAAGGCCGTCGGAGCCCTCGTCGCCGAGAAGGCCAAGGCTGTCGGCGTCGACAGCGTCGTCTTCGACCGGAACGGCTACCTGTACCACGGCCGCGTTGCGTCGCTGGCGGATGCCGCGCGCGAGGGCGGACTCAAGTTCTAGAGCTGCTTCTGCAGCGGAGGAATCCAAGATGGCTAGGATGTCTCGCGGTCGCGGACGGCAGCAGCCGGACGACGGCCTCAATGAGAAGGTCATCAACATCAACCGCGTCGCGAAGGTCGTAAAGGGCGGTCGTCGATTCAGTTTCTCGGCAATCGTCGTCGTCGGCGATGGAGAGGGCAAGATCGGCGTCGGCTTCGGAAAGGCCAACGAGGTCCCGGAAGCGATCCGCAAGGCCAGCACCAGGGCGCGCGGGAACATGTTCCAGGCCCCGATGGTGGACGGCACCGTGCCGCATCGCTGCGAGGGCCGCTTCGGCGCCGGAAAGGTGCTGCTGAAGCCCGCGGCACCTGGAACGGGTGTCATCGCTGGCCCGACCGTGCGCGCGATTCTCGATGCGGCCGGCTACCGCAACGTGCTGACGAAGTGCCTTGGCTCCAGCAACCCGCACAACGTGGTCAAGGCGACCCTCGACTCGCTGAAGTCGATGGAGACGCCAGAGCAGTACGCCGTGCGCACGGGCAAGGACCCGGAAGCCGTCTATGCCAACTTCACCGTCGGTGAGCGCTACTGGGGTGCTCGCCGGTAGACGGCGGAGCCCGAGTGCTTAGCTTCGGCGACGTCTACGGCGGAGCCGGACTGGAGGCCAGATTGAAGAAGCTCAAGGTGATACTCACCAAGTCGACCATCGGCTCCACCGATGTCCAGAAGGCCTGCGTCCGCGGCCTCGGACTCCGGAAGATCCGCTCCGAGCGCGTCCTGGACAACACTCCGGCGATCCGCGGCCTGGTCAAGAAGATCATCCACCTGGTGGATGTCCAGGAAATCGAGGCCTGACATGGCAAATGAACTCGCGAACCTGAAGCCCCCTGCGGGCTCGACCAAGAAGCGGACCCGCGTCGGCCGCGGTGAGGGCTCCGGAAAGGGCCGCACCGCCGGGCGTGGTCAGAAGGGCTACGGCTCCCGCTCCGGCTCCGGTGTCAACCCGGGCTTCGAGGGCGGCCAGATGCCGCTGCAGCGCCGGCTGCCGAAGCGCGGCTTCTGGAACCCCTTCTCCAAGCACTACACGGTCATCAACCTCGACACCCTCGAGGGGCGCTTCGAGGCAGACGCCGTCGTCGATCTGGACTCCCTCCATGCGGCGGGAATCGTGGCCAAGAAGGGCAAGGACGGTCTGAAGGTCCTTGGCCGCGGAGAGCTCTCCTGCGCCTTGACCATCAAGGCCGCGAAGTTCTCCAAGACCGCTACCGCCAAGATCGCCGCCGCCGGTGGCACAGCCGAGATCGTCTGAAGTCCCCATGAAGGCCAGCGCGCTCGCGGACATCTTCAAGGTTCCGGACCTCCGAAACCGAATCCTGTTCACGATGGCCATGCTCGCCGTGTATCGGCTGGGCATCTTCATCCCTGCACCTGGTGTCGACCGGGCGGCGATGAAGCAGTTCTTCGCCGACAACAGCAACACGCTCTTCGGCCTCTACGACATGTTCTCGGGCGGAGCGCTGGAGCAGTTCAGCGTCTTCGTCCTCGGCATCATGCCGTACATCTCGGCTAGCATCATCATGCAGCTGTTGAGCGCGACGGTGCCGCAGCTGGAGCGCCTGTCCAAGGAGGGGCAGTCCGGGCGCAACAAGATCACCCAGTACACTCGCTACGGGACGATCGGCATCGCGGTCATCCAGAGCTTCGGGATCGCGGTCACCCTCGAGCAGATGAAGGCGGGTGGTGCGACTGACGTGGTCATCGAAGCGGGCCCGTGGTTCCGCTTCATGACCGTCGTCACGATGACCGCCGGGTCCTGCTTCGTGATGTGGCTCGGCGAGCAGATCACGGAACGCGGCGTAGGAAACGGAGCCTCACTCATCATCACCGCGGGCATCATCGCGGGACTCCCGAGCGGCACCTACCAGCTCTTCCAGAAGGTCCAGATGGGCGACTTGACGCTGGTGGGCATCGTCGCGCTCGGGGCCTTCATGTTCGCTACCCTCGCTGCGATCGTCTTCATGGAGCGGGCACAACGCCGCATCCCGATCCAGTACGCAAAACGAGTAATCGGCAGACGCGTCTACGGCGGCCAGGCGACCCACCTGCCCCTGAAGGTGAACGTCTCCGGGGTCATCCCGCCGATCTTCGCCTCCGCTGTCTTGATGTTCCCGGCGACGCTGGCGACCTTCTACAACCACCCGGTCTTCCAGTCGGTCCTCGCCACCTTGGCTCCCGGCCGCTGGCTGTACAACGCGGTCTATGTCGGTCTCATCATGTTCTTCGCGTTCTTCTACACGGCGGTCACGTTCAACCCCGTCGATGTCGCGGACAACCTGAAGAAGCACGGCGGCTACGTGCCCGGGATTCGTCCCGGAAAGCAGACCGCCGAGTACATCGATCGCATCCTCACCCGCCTGACGACCGCCGGCGCGATCTACCTGGGCGCAGTCTGCATGGTGCCGACCCTGCTGATCACCAACGTCGGTGTGCCCTTCTACTTCGGCGGCACCAGCCTGCTCATCGTCGTGTCCGTGTCCCTGGACACGGTGGCGCAGATCGAGGGTCATCTCCTCACCAAGCACTATGACGGGCTGATGGGGAGTGACGGCGGCGCGGTCCGTGGCCGTCATCGCCGCCTCATCGAGAAGACCAAGAAGAAGACATAGGAGCGTCTCGTGAACGTGATCCTTTTCGGACCGCCGGGGGCGGGCAAGGGTACCCAGGCGGGCGCCGTGTGCGAGCGCTTCGGCATGCCGCAGGTCGCGACTGGCGACATCTTTCGCAAGAACCTCAAGGACGACACGGAGCTCGGCAAGCTCGCCAAGTCCTACATGGACCGGGGACAGCTCGTCCCGGACGAGGTCGTCTGGCAGCTTGTCGAGGATCGACTGAGCTGGGACGACGTGGCAGATGGCGTGCTCCTCGATGGCTTCCCACGCACCATCAGGCAGGCCCAGCTGCTCGTCGACTGGGCCGGGCGCACCGGTCGCGGCATCGACGCCGTGGTTGCGCTCGAAGTCCCCGACGACGAGCTCGTCAAGCGGCTCTCCGGTCGGCGCACCTGCCTCTCTTGCGGCGCGACCTACCACGTCTCCCACAACCCGCCGGCCAACGCGGGCGTCTGTGACGCCTGTGGGAGCGCGGTCGTCCAGCGAGAGGACGACAACGAGGCCACGGTTCGTGACCGCCTGGCCACGTACCACCGGCAGACGGCTCCAGTCCTGGCGTTCTTCGAGGAACAGGGCATGGCGACAAGGGTCGACGGCACCGGCGCCATCGACGACGTCCGCGAGCGTGTTCGAGTCGCCATCGACGGATGATCCACATCAAGCGCCCGCACGAGGTCTACCAGATGCGGGCGTCGGGCCGGCTCCTGGCCGAGGTCGTTGCCGCGGTCCGCGAGCGGGTGATCCCAGGGGTGAGCACCGCGGAGCTCGACGCCGTCACGGAGTCGGAGATCCGCCGACGTGGCGCCCGCCCAGCCTTCAAGGGCTACCAGGTCGGGCACGACGTCTTTCCGGCCAGCCTCTGCGCCTCACGGAACGAGCAGGTCGTCCATGGGATCCCGGACGATCAGCCGCTCATGGAGGGCGATCTCATCTCGCTCGACTTCGGTCTGGAGTTCGAGGGGTACTTCGCGGACGCGGCCTTTTCGGCCTATCTCGGGAGACCTCCGGAACGGGTCCAGCGGCTGCTTGACGTCACCAGGGAAAGCCTTTATACGGCGGTGTCCTGTGCCACACCCGGTGCGCGCGTTGGAGACATCGGCCACCGGATCCAGGCGATGTGCGAAGCTGCTGGCTTCGGTGTCGTCCGGAACTTCGTCGGACATGGAATCGGTCGGAACCTCCACGAGGAACCGGCGGTTCCAAACTTCGGCAAGCGCGGTACGGGTGTTCCTTTGAAACCGGGCATGTGCATCGCCATCGAACCGATGGTCACGATGGGCAGTTGGCGCACTACCACCCTCGGTGACCGCTGGACGGTCGTCACTCAGGATGGGAGCCTCGCTGCTCACTTCGAACACACGGTTCTGGTGACGACGGGCGAGCCCGAGATTCTCACCGCGCTCTCGTAGCGCCCCCCAACAAATGGGGCTGAAAAGCCCAGTCCACCGTTGAACCGGCAAGACCGGCGAGGAGAGGACATGAAGGTCCAATCGTCCGTGAAGAAGATGTGCGACAAGTGTCGCGTCGTCAAGCGTCGTGGGGTTGTTCGCATCATCTGCGAGAACCCAAAGCACAAGCAGCGTCAGGGATAGGAGACACCATGGCTCGTATCGAAGGTGTCGACCTGCCGCGCAACAAGCGCATCGACATCGCTCTCACCTACATCTACGGCATCGGCCGCACGACCGCGAAGGGCATCTGTAAAGAGGCCCAGGTCGAAGGCAATATCCGCACCCAGGACCTCTCGGAGGTCGAAGTCGCCCGCATCCGCGAGGTCATCCAGCGCGTCCACAAGGTCGAGGGTGAGCTCCGCAAGGAGACGGCGATGAACATCAAGCGCCTCATCGACCTCGGCACATACCGCGGTCTCCGTCACAAGCGGGGGCTGCCGAGCCGTGGCCAGCGCACCCACACCAACGCGCGTACCCGCAAGGGTCCGAAGCGCATTGCCGGCCGCCGCCGCTAGATAGGAGGACACAATGGCTGCTCCCAAGAAGAAGCGTGGCGGACGCCGCGTCAAGAAGAACATCCCGGCTGGTGTCGTGCACATCCAGGCCACGTTCAACAACACCATCGTGACCATCACGGACCCGGCAGGGAACACCGTGTCCTGGTCCAGTGCCGGTGTGAAGGGCTTCAAGGGCTCCCGCAAGAGCACTCCCTTCGCTGCTCAGCTCGTCGCCGAGGACGCCGCGAAGAAGGCCATGGATCACGGCATGCGAACTGTCGGCATCTACGTGAAGGGCCCCGGCTCCGGTCGTGAGTCCGCTCTCCGTGCCATCTCCAACGCTGGCCTGAAGATCACGATGATCAAGGATGTCACGCCTATTCCGCACAACGGCTGCCGCGCTCCCAAGCGGCGTCGCGTCTGACCCTCTCGTCCCCCTCGGTTCGCTGAGGGGGACGGATTCCACCCGCACGGACCTGCCCTTCGGGGAGGTCTCGGACGACCACCGGCCCCGGGCTTCCGGGGTGTGTTTCACCGTCTGGGGTGAAGAGCACGTGCCCGGTCAGCGCGCGCAGAAACCCCAGGAGGTACCTGTCATGAGCCTCGAACAGCACGTCTACGCCAACTGGCGCAACCTCATCAAGCCCCGCGGTGTCGAGCGTGACGCTCGCTCAGGCGGCCACTACGGCAAGTTCGTCGCCCGTCCGCTCGAGCGCGGCTTCGGCATCACGCTCGGCAACTCGCTTCGCCGCGTCCTGCTGTCCTCGCTGCAGGGCTGCGCCGTGACGTCCGTCCGCATCGAGGGCGTCCTCCACGAGTTCTCCAGCATCCCGGGCGTGGTCGAGGATGTCACCACCATCGTCCTGAACCTCAAGGGTGTCCTGGTCAAGACCACCCGCACGGAGGCCTTCACCGGGTCGGTCACCAAGTCGGGCGAAGCTGGAAAGAGCACCGTCGTCGTCGCTGGCGACATCGTGTTCCCCGAGGGTGTCGACGCCGATGTCCTGAACCCGACCCACCCGGTGGCCACGCTGACGGCAGACGGCTCGTTCAGCGCCGAGCTGCACTTCAAGATGGGCAAGGGCTACGTCACCAGCGTCCAGAACAAGCAGCCGGAGCTCGGCCTCGGCATCATCCCGGTCGACTCGATCCACACGCCGATCAAGAAGGTCAAGTACACGGTCACCAACGCCCGTGTCGGCCGTCGGACCGACTACGACAAGCTCACGCTCGAGGTCTGGACCGACGGCTCCGTGCTCCCAGAGGACAGCGTCGCCTACGCCGCGAAGATCCTCCGCGAGCAGCTCGGCATCTTCATCAACTTCTCGGAGGACGAGGAGCCGGCGGTCGCCGAGTCGACCGAGCCCGAGGAGCAGTGGAGCGAGCACCTCTACAAGCGCGTCGACGAGCTCGAGCTCTCCGTGCGCTCGGCGAACTGCTTGCAGAACGCCGGCATCGAGTACATCTGGCAGCTGGTCGAGCGGACGGAGGCCGAGATGTTGAAGACGAAGAACTTCGGCCGGAAGTCGCTCAACGAGATCAAGGAGATCCTCTCCGAGATGGGCCTCCAGCTCGGAATGAAGCTCCACAACTTCCCAAAGAACAAGGCCTGAGATCATGCGTCATCAGAAGGCTGGCCGGCGTCTAGGCCGCAACCAGGCTCACCGGAAGGCGATGTACCGGAACATGGTCACGTCCCTCTTCCTTCACGGCCGGATCCAGACCACAGAGGCCAAGGCGAAGGAACTTCGCAAGGTCGCGGACAAGCTGATCACGCTCGGCAAGCGCGTCCCGCCGTCGGCGCTGGAGGGTCTCAGCGGAGACGACCTCGCTGGCGCCAAGGCGCGTCGGGTTCACGCCATCCGTCTCGCACGGAAGCAGGTGACCGACCGGGACGCTCTCGAGATGCTCTTCAACGAGTACAGCGAGCGCTACCAGCACCGTCCGGGTGGCTACACCCGGATCTACAAGGTCGGCTACCGCCCGGGTGACAACGCTCCGTTGGTGCTCATCGAGCTCGTCGAGTCCCTCGAGGCCAAGGCCGACGAGCCGGTCGAGGACAGCGCCGAGGAGGACAGCGCCGACAAGGACAGCGCCGACGAGGACAGCGCCGACAAGGACAGCGCCGACGAGGACAGCGCCGACGAGGACACTACCTAGCCAGGCTTCCAGACCCGGTTGTCGGAGGCCGCCTGTTCGGGCGGCCTCTCTGGTTCTGCCTCAGTCTGCCCGGCCGGCCCTCGGCGCGATAGGTTCTGACCATGGCCCAGGATGATCGCCAGCACAGGGGGAGGGTTCGCCTCGCCGAGTACATGGAGCTGCACGGCAAGCGCAACACGCGCCAGCGCGACATCATCGTCGATGCCTTCCTCGACACCGATGGGCACCTCACCCTGAACGATCTGCTTGGGCTGGCCCAGTCCAGCGATCCCGGCATCGGGTTCGCCACGGTCTACCGGACGATGAAGATGCTGGCGGACGCCGGCGTGGCGGACGAACGCCACTTTGGCGAGGGCCAGACGCGCTATGAACTCGCAGACCTCGGCCATGATCACCATGACCACCTCATCTGCACACGTTGCGGCAAGATCACCGAGTTCGAGGATAGCGAGATCGAGCGTCTCCAGGCGGCGGTCGCCAAGCGCTTCGGCATCCTGGTGACCCATCATCGCCACGAGATCTACGGCGTGTGCGAGCCGTCTTGCGGGGATCCGCCAGAGTAGAGACGGGCCGCCCGTTGGCAGCCCGCTCGGTCGCCCCGAGAGGGGCTGATGGTGCGCGAGGAGGGACTCGAACCCTCACAGCCAAAGCGGCCACTAGGCCCTCAACCTAGCGCGTCTACCAATTCCGCCACCCGCGCAAAGGGTGCTTTCGGAGGCCCAGCTAAGCTCGAAGAGATCAGCTGTCAACCCCTCTTCAGCGGCTCCGGACCTCGTCGCCCGGCTCGGTCTCCGCGTCCTCTGTCTCTCCGGATCCGGAGGTCGCTGGGGCCAGCGGATCGAAGCCAGGGATCATGGCCGGGGGCGGGAGCTGCTCGATGGGCGTCTTCTCTTGGAACGCCGGGAGGAAGCCCTCCTCGTCACCGATGAAGATCTCGTCGCCCAGCTCGTCGTCGCCGCCCCGAGTGCGGTCCTGGGAGTTCAGCGCCAGCGTGATGGACGTCACCATGAAGAGCACGGCGACCCCCGTGGTGGCCTTGGACAGGAGCGAGCCCGGACCGCGAGGGCCGAAGACCGCGCCGCCGCCGCCGCCGCCAGCGCCGAAGGCAGCTGCGACGTCGCCGCCCTTGCCCGGCTGCAGCAGGATCACCAGGATCATGATCACAGACAGCAGGATGTGGAGGACTGTGACGAAGAAGATCATGGTCCCGCCTATGTGCTCCCTTCGACGGTGACTGTCAAGCGGACGCGGCGATGATGGCGCAGAAGCTGTCGGCCTTCAGCGCTGCGCCGCCGACGAGGGCTCCGTCGATGTCCGGCTGCGCCAGGAGCTCCTTCGCGTTGCCCGGCTTCACGGAGCCTCCGTACTGGATGCGCACGTTGCGGGCCACGAAGTCGGGGTAGCGACCCAGCCAGCCGCGGATGAAGGCGTGGACCTCCTGCGCCTGCGCTGGCGTCGCGGTGCGACCGGTCCCGATGGCCCAGACGGGTTCATATGCGAGCGTGATGGCGGCGACCTGGTCGGCCTCGAAACCCGCCAGCCCACCGGCCAGCTGGGCGTCGATGACGGCGTCGACGAGCCCGCCGTCGCGCTGCTCGAGGGTCTCACCGACGCAGAGGATCGGGAGCAGGCCGGCTCGGAAGGCAGCGCGGGCCTTCGCGTTGATCACCGAGTCGTCCTCGCCGAAGATCGTTCGCCGCTCGGAGTGGCCCACGATCGCGTAGGCGCAGCCCAGCTGGCGAATCATCTCGCCGCTGACCTCACCCGTGAAGGCCCCGCTCGGCGCGCTGTGGAGGTTCTGGGCGGCCAGGTGGATGCCCGTGTGCTTCAGGCGGGCGGCGACGGCTGGCAGGCTCACGAAGGGGGGGGCGACCGCCACGTCCACGGCGGTGTTGCCGGCGAGACCCGCCTTGAGCGCGCGCGCCAGCTCATCGGCCTCGACGGGCCCCTTGTTCATCTTCCAGTTGCCGGCGATGAAGGGTCTGCGTGCCATCTCAGCTCCCCTCGAGGGCCGCGAGGCCCGGTAGGTCGGTACCTTCGACGAAGGCCAGGCTGGCGCCGCCTCCGGTGCTGATGTGCGAGATCGCCTCGCCGAGGTCGAAGCGGTTGATCGCCGCTGCGCTGTCTCCGCCTCCGACGACGGTGTAGGCGTCCACGGCAGCGACCGCCTCGGCCACGCCTCGTGTGCCGCCGGCGAAGTTGTCTCGCTCGAACATGCCCATCGGGCCGTTCCAGAAGATGGTGGAGGCGCGAGCGATGACGTCTCCGTAGAGCGACACGGTCTCGGGGCCGATGTCGAAGCCCTTCAGACCGTCCTCGATGGTGCGCACGGTCTGCGGTTCGCCGTCGGCGGACTCAGAGGCGATGTGGTCTTGGGGCAAGAACAGCGTCACCCCCTTTTCCGAGCAGCGCTCGATCAGTCGCTTGGCCAGCCTGACCTTGTTCTGTTCGACCAGCGAGTCCCCCACCCCGACGCCCTTCGCGACCAGGAAGGTGTAGGCCATCGCGCCGCCGATGACGAGCGCATCCACGCGGTGCATCAGGGAGTCGATGACCGGGATCTTGTCGCTCACCTTGGCGCCGCCGAGGATGCCGACGAAGGGTCTCGCCGGACCACTCATCAGCTTGCCGAGCGCCTCGATCTCACGGGCGACGAGTGGCCCGATGGCGGCCTCCTCGAAGCGCTCCACGACCCCGACGACCGAGGCGTGACGGCGGTGCATGGCGCCGAAGGCGTCGTTGACGTAGACCTCGCCCAGGCGCGCCAGCTTGGCTGAGAAGTCCTCTGCGTTGCTCTTCTCGCCCGGGTCGAAGCGGAGATTCTCGACCACGAGCAGCCCGCCGTCCTGGAGGTTGCGAGCCAGGTACTCGACGTCGTCACCCGCGGGCTCGTGGGCGAAGTAGACCTCTGCGTCGAGGCGCTCAGCGAGACAGGCGGCGATCGGCTCCATCGAGAGCGAGGGCACGCGCTGGCCGCGCGGGCGGCCGAGGTGGCTGCACACGACGGTCCTGGCGCCGGCTTCGCGCAAGGCACGAATCGTGGGGAGGGCGGCATCGATGCGCGTGGCGTCGGCGACGGATCCACCCTGCAGGGGCACGTTGAGGTCCAGGCGTAGGAGCACGCGACGCCCAGCCACGTCGAGGTCCGCGAGCTGCTTTATGCCGACGGTATTCACGGGCCCTCCGAGGCTCAGGCGAACAGGAGCCTGGCCAGATCGACCATGCGATTCGAGAAGCCCCACTCGTTGTCGTACCAGGTGAGGACCTTGAGCATACGGTCGCCGATCACCGCCGTCAGCGGGAGGTCGACGATGCTGCTGTGGGGGTTTCCGACGAGGTCGGTGCTGACCAGCGGGGCGTCGACGGCCGCCAGGATTCCTGCCAGGGGGCCCTCGGCAGCCTCGACGAAGGCCGCGTTGACCTGCTCCGCGGTGACGTCGGCGTCGAGGTTCACGACCAGGTCCACGAGCGACACGTTCGGGGTCGGAACGCGGATTGCCATGCCGTTGAGCTTGCCAGCGAGCTCCGGGAGGACGAGTCCCACGGCCTTTGCAGCGCCAGTGCTGGTGGGCACCACGTTCTGGGCGGCGGCGCGGGCCCTCCGGAAGTCCTTGTGTGGGGCGTCGAGCAGCCGCTGGTCCATCGTGTAGGCGTGCACGGTGGTGATGAGGCCGTGGCGGATGCCGAAGTTCTCGTGGAGGACCTTCGCGGCGGGTGCCAGGCAGTTCGTCGTGCAGCTGGCGTTGCTGACGATGCGGTGGCGCTCCGGGTCGATGGTGTCGCTGTTGACACCGACCACGAAGGTGCCGTCCATGTCCGTCCCTGGTGCGCTGACGATGACCTTCTTCGCGCCGGCGTCGATGTGGAGCATCGCGCCCGCCCGCTTGCGGAAGGCGCCGGTGCACTCGAGCACCACGTCGACGCCCTTGTCACCCCAGGGCAAGGCCGAGGGATCACGCTGCGCGCTCGTGGCGACCACCCTGTCCCCGATGCGGATGCCACCGTCGACTGCTTCGACGTCCTCTGCGAACTCGCCGTGAACCGTGTCGTGCTTGAGCAGGTGCGAGAGCATCGCGTCGCTGGTCAGGTCGTTGATGTGGACGAACTCGATGTCGCTGTCGTTCCAGGCCGTTCGAAGGACGTTGCGACCGATGCGACCGAAGCCGTTGATTGCGACGCGGATGGGCATGAGCGCTCCTTGTGAGGTGTGGGATGGGGCCGCGAGTAACCCCCGTAAAGCCCCATGGCGAGCAGGTTACGGACCCGTCACGGAGGTTCCGCGTGGCGATCCTGGTGAGCGGCGTGGAGTGGCCGGGAGAGGAGGTCTCCGACGAGGACGCCGTCGCCCACCACCTGGGCATGCCCGTGGACAGCGCCCTGTTGGTGAAGCGCTCTCTCGACGCGCGACAACGCCGCAAGCGCTGGGTCGCAAACTACAAGGTCGTACTCGCCGACCCGGCAGCGCTGCTCTCCAGGCCCGACGTGCGTCTGTGGACCGAGCGTGACGAGCTCCGCTTTGGCCTGGTGGATCTTGCGGAGGTGCCCCGTCAGCCCTGGCCCCGACAGCACCGTCCCGTCGTCGTGGGTGCGGGACCGGCCGGGCTCTTTGCCGCGCTTCGCCTGGCCGAGGCCGGTGCTCCGGTGTTGCTCCTCGACCGCGGTGAAGCCGTAGAGGAGAGGGTCAAGACCGTCAACAGGAACTGGCGCGGGGCTCCTCTCGATACCGACAGCAACGTGGTGTTCGGCGAGGGCGGCGCCGGTACCTTCTCAGACGGCAAGATCTACACGCGCCGCCGCGACGGGGAGCTCGGCTATGTGTTCCGTCGCCTCATCGACCTCGGCGCCGATCCGGCGATCCTGAAGGAGGGGTGGGCCCACCTCGGCACGGATCGGGTCCGGAAGATCCTGCCGGCCTTCCGTGCGCGCCTCTGTGAGCTCGGCGCCGAGCTTCGCTACCGCACACGCGTCGACGCCTTCCTGGTAGAGGGGGGCGCGTGCGTGGGGGTCGTTCTCGGCGACGGCGAGGTCATCCGTCGGGCCCCGGTCGTGGTCGCGACCGGTCACAGCGCCCGCGACACCTATGCGGCGCTCGTTGGTGCGGGTGCGGAGGCCGAGGCCCGCCCCATCGCGATCGGTGCCCGCATCGAACATCCCCAGGAGCTCATCGACCGCGCTCGCCATGGCGCTCGCAGGGACCTGCCTCCGGCCAGCTACCGCCTGACCTTTTCACCCAAGACGGGGCGGAGGGCACACACCTTCTGCATGTGCCCGGGGGGGCTGGTCGTGCCGGCCTCGAACCACCTCGAGCGGGTGGTCGTGAACGGAATGAGCTTCGCGAGCCGACGGGCTCGCTGGGCCAACTCGGCCGTCATCGTGCACGTCGAGCCGAGCGAATACCCCGGGCGGGATCCGCTCGCAGGGTTGCGGTACCAGGACCGCATCGAGCACCGGGCCTTCGCCCTCGCCGGGGACTACCGCGCCCCTGCCCAGCGGGTCGAGGATCTACTCCACCGGCGCGCGTCGCGGGACCTGCCTCGCACCAGCTACCCCCACGGCACCCTGCCCGCGGACCTTCGCGAGGTCCTGCCAGAGGGCATCATCGGCGGACTGAGGAAGGCGCTCCGGCACTTCGATCGCCAGATCCCGGGTTTCGCTGGCCCCGAGGCCGTGCTCATCGCGCCGGAGACTCGCACCACCGCGCCGCTGCGTCTGTTGCGAAATCGTGCCCTGCACAGCAGCTCGGTCGTCGACCTCCTCCCGGTCGGGGAGGGGGCCGGGTACGCTGGCGGCATCGTGAGCTCTGCCCTGGACGGGGTCCGGGCGGCGGAGTCGCTCGTGGAGCAACACGCTCCACGCCGCACTACCTGAACTTCACCTTGAACTGGCCGTCGTCGAGGATCGTGACCTCGACGCGCTGCTCGGCATGGGGCTCTCGGCCGGGGCAGCTCGTGTCTTCCAGCGTCCACGTCATGGACGCCGTCTCCTCGCTGTCCGCAGCGTCCATCGTCCAGACTCCGCGCTCCTTGCAGTCCATGCTCTCGTCCATGACCGAGACCGTGCCGGTCGCGACCCAGTTGCCGTCCGGCTTGAAGACGAAGGAGTCGTACTCCAGCTTGATGCCATCGCCCTCGACGGGCTGGAACCGCTTGATGTCGAGCTCGAAGAGCCTCTTTGCGAATGCCTTGGAGGCCTTGTCGTCGGGCACCGCCGAGCTGGCCGGAGTCGCAGCCTCTTCCGGGGCTGCGGTGCTGGTGTCTTCCTTCTCTCCGCAGGCCATCGTCAGGGCAAACAGGAGCGTCATCTGGGCCTCCTTGGGGTGGCCGTGAGCGTATCGCGTCGGGGTAGCGCGGGCCCCTCCGGGACCGGTGACAACAGCCGAGTTCTCCGACCGAGTTGTGCACAGGCGGACGCCGGTTCGGCATGCTGGAGAGGCGTGCGCAGGTTTTGAGCACGGCGATTGAGTAGTTAATCCACAACCTTATGGTCGACCAGGCGAGGTTCTCTCGGTTCCGTTGCGTCATCGACACCAGGAGGAGTTGTCCACAGGCTATGGACAACTCGGGCCGTGTCGAGCGGGCGAGGTAGGCTCCACCCAGAAGAAGGGAGAGCGACGTGAGCTGGCGCCAGACGGCCCTGCGAATCGGCGTCCATGTCGCGCTGGCGATCGGGCTGACCTGGCCTGCCGCCCTGCGTCCAGACGAGTTCGTTCCGGGGGCGGGCCGAACGGATCTCTGGAACTCGATCTGGTCTCTCTGGTTCGTCGCCGACGCGCTCGAGACCGCCGAGCTGCCCTGGCGCACCGAGCTCCTTGGCCACCCGGACGGGGGTGTCCTGGTCGTCGCTGATCTGCTCAACGCGCTGTTGGTCCTGCCGGTCACGGAGCTCTTCGGTCCCTCTGTGGCCTACACCGCGCTGGTCCTCTTCCAGCTCGCGTTCTCCGGCCTGGCCGCCGACAAGCTGGCTCGGCATCTCTTCCGCAGCCAGGCGGCGGGCTGGGTCGCGGGTCCAGCGTTCATGGCAGCGCCGGTCTTGATCTCCGGCATCCACAACGGCACGTCCGAGGCCTTCGCAGGAGGCTGGCTGGCGCTCTCGGTCCTGCTCGCCTTTCAAGCTGCGGAGGGCCGCAGGGTCGTGCTCGCTGGCCTGGGGTTGGGGCTCACCACCATCGCCAGCTGGTACCTCGGCGTCGTCGCCTGGATCTTCTGGGCCTCCCTGTTGGTGTTCGGCAGAAGGAACGTAGAACGCCGCGGTCTCACCCTGAGGCTGCTCGCAGTCGGTGGGCTGGCCCTGGCCCTGGCCGCGCCGGTCGCCGCGTTGGTGCGTCATGGCTCCACCCACCCGGACAACCTCGTCGGCATCAAGACCCCCCGCGAGCTCTCCTCGGTTCGCCGGAGCATAGGTCCGGCCGACCCGAGGGGGTGGTTCGTGCCGGGCGACTTCCGCTCCCCGGACTTCCGCGTCCTGAGCCGCTACGGCGAGGAGTTCATCCACTGTCACTACCTCGGCTGGACGCTGCTGGTGTCCTCTGTGGTCGTCCTCTTCCTTCGCCGCGAGCGCGAGGACAAGCGCGTGCTCGTCGCCGCCGGCCTCGTAGCCGGTGTCCTGGCGATGGGTCCGGTCGTGGCCATGGACGGCTCGGCCCTCATCCT
The DNA here is from genome assembly GCA_036012755.1 of Myxococcota bacterium. GTDB lineage: Bacteria > Myxococcota_A > UBA796 > UBA796 > CAJQPC01 > JAAESX01. The sequence goes on from DASCPX010000080.1 coordinate 26,489, forward strand.
GAAGGGCCGGCTCGGTGTTCCGCTGCCCTACTTCCTCGTCGAGGGCGTCCCGGGCTTGTCCTCGCTGTCGTTGCTCTACCGCTTCGCCGCGGGTCCGGCGCTGGCCGTCGCTGTTCTCGCGGGGGGACTTGCGGCGCGCTTCCCCCGGTTCGCCGTCCCGTTGGTCTGCCTCGTCCTGCTCGAGCTCCGCTTCGCCTCTCCCGTAACAGGCCTCCCGGACGTCGAGTCTGCCGAGGTCCCAGCCCCCATCGCCTGGCTGGCCGAGGCTCCGGACGGCGCCGTGATGAACTTCCCCGTCGTCGGCGGTCGCGCCTACCTCTTCGAGCAGACGGTCCACGGAAAACCCATCGCCGGCAGCTTGAACTTCCCCAACAACCGGGCGTCCATGAGGGTCTGGGGCGCGATGCTCGAGGCTGTGGAGCAGGGCGAATCCGACGAAGAACTGGCCGGCCGCGTCGAGGCCGTCGCCCGGCAGGAGGGCATCCGCTATCTGGTGGTCCACGTGGATCCCATGGCCCGCCCGGACATGCACGACGAAGCGGTGCGCGCGCTGAAGTCCGCCGTGCCCGCGGCGAGCGAGGTGTCGGGCCTCCGGGTGCACCAGCTGTGGTGAGGGTCCATGTCCTGCCTTGGTCCGGGGAACTCGAGGGCCTCGGCGCCGCCCGCGCCCTCCCCGTCGCTGACGAGCGCCTCGGCCAGGCGCTGGACAACGCCATGGGCAGGGCGGCGGTCGAGCGTGTCGACGACATCGACGGCGCCTACCTGATCGAGGCCGGCACGGTCGTCGGGCCGCAGCTCTTCGCTGCGCTCGCCGCCCTCCACCTCGACCGAGACTCCCGACTTCGTCTGGGTGGTCGCACGGGGGAACTCCTGGAGCAGGTAGCGCTCGGCGGCGATCCTTCCGCGATCGCGTTCTTGAGAGGGCCCGCAGAGGGGGACGTCCGGGCCCGCATCGCGGACGCCGAGGTCGTAGAGGTCGATCCGGTCGAAGGGGCGCTGTCCGTTCCGATGCCCGGAGGCCAGGACATCCCCCTGTCCGATCGCTTCGCCATCCGGGTTCGCCATCCCATCCAGCTGTTGTGGGCCAACCTCCTCTCCCTGCCTCCTCGCTTGTGGCGTCGGCTCGCAGGCGACGGGATCGGCGCCGTTTTTCGGATCGCAGGGGCGGTCCTGCGGGCTCGCTCGACTCGCCACGAGGATCTCGCGCAGGCGCTGACCTGCTCCGCTGACGATGCCTGGATCCACCCCTCTGCGATCGTCGAGGCCAGCGTGATCGGTCCGGGCGCCCGGGTCGGCGCGGGCGCCGTGGTCCGCGGCTCCATCCTGGGCCCGGACTCCCGCGTCGAGGCGCTGGCCATCTGCGAAGGCAGCGTCCTCGGCCAGGGCGCCGTCGTACAGCGCCAGGCGCTCTGTCGGTACTCGGTCCTTGCAGAGGCTGCGATGCTCGGAGGGGCCGCGCAGCTCGCTGTGTTCGGGCCGCGCTCGGCGTTGAAGCGGGGCAGCTACGCGATGGACCAGGGTCTTGGACAGGATGTCCGCGTGCGCGTGGGAGACGCCTTCGTCCGCGCGCCGCTTGGCCTCGCCGGGCCTGTCCTGGGCGATGGAACGCAGGTCGGTAGCGGTGTCTGGATCGCTCCGGGACGAACGCTGCCACCTGGCATCGTGGTGCTGGGACCGGATCCTCTCCGTGACCCGACAGCGCCGGAGGGTGCCGGTCCGTACCGGGTTCGCGACGGCCGGCTCTCGTGATCCGTTGGGAGGACCCTGCGCTGAGCTCCATGCTCGCTGGGGGCTACCTGGGCCTGCTCACCCTGCTGTGGGTCGGTCTCTCGCTCGGGGTCGGGCGTTGGGGCGCCCGCTGGCGCCTTCGGCCCGAGGACGCCGGCGAGGACCTGCCGTTCGTCTCGATCTGCATTCCCGCTCGCAACGAGGTCGGGCGAATAGGTCGGTGTGTCGAGGCTGCCCTTCGGTCCAGGCTCCCGCGGCTCGAGGTGGTCGTCGTCGACGATCGCTCCGAGGACGGCACCGGAGACGAGGTTCGCGCCATCGACGATGACCGGGTGCGCCTCGTCGCTGGCAGCGAACCGCCAGCCGGTTGGGCCGGCAAACCCTGGGCGTGCATGCGGGCTGCGGGAGAGGCGAGGGGAGAGCTCCTGCTCTTCATCGATGCAGACGTCGAGCTCTCCGACTGGGCGGTCCCCGCCGCGATCACCCGGCTGCAGGCCGATGGCCTCGAGCTCTTGTCGTTGTTCGGCGACTGGAAGCTCGAGAGCTTCTGGGAGGGGGCGGTGATCCCCGTGGTCGGCTGGTTCATCCGCGGCGCCGTCGATCTCGACGCGGCGAACGACCCAGGACGGCCTCATGCCTTCGCCAACGGTCAGTTCATTCTCGTGAGGCGCGAGGCCTACGACCGGGTGGGCGGACACGGGGCTGTCCGGGCGGAGGTCCTCGACGACGTGCGCCTCGCCCGTGCGTTCAAGTCCAAGGCCCTTCGCGTCGGCCTTCGACACGCCCCGGGCGCATTCGTCGTCCGTCTCTACGAGCGGCTCGGTGAGATCGTCTCGGGCTACACGAAGAACCTCTACGAGGGCATGGATCGGAGGCCGCTGTTGGCCGTCGGTGCCGTGCTCTTCATCTTCGTGAGCACGGTGCTGCCCTACGTCCTCGCGCTGGGGCTCGCCGTCGGTGTCCTCGCCGCGGGCTGGAACCTGCCCCACTGGCGCTGGTGGGGCTGGCTCCTGCTCGACTGCGCGCTGATCCACGTGTTCCGTCTTCGACTCGAGCGAAGCGACGGTCGCTCGGGCTGGCACGCCCTGACCCATCCGCTCGGGAACGCAGTCTTCGTCTTCATCCTCTGTCGCTCGATGTTCGGCGTGGAGGCCACCTGGAAGGGGCGCACCTTCGTCGATGGAAAGGCTGCCATGGGGCCGCCCAAGGAATGACAAAGGCCCCGGCATCGCCGGGGCCTCGGAGAGCGGGAGACGGGATTTGAACCCGCGACAGCCACGTTGGCAACGTGGGGCTCTACCACTGAGCTACTCCCGCGTGGCGAGCGCCGCGAAACTAACCCTCGGTGGACGACTGTCAACCCAGTAGCGGCAATGGTGCTCGAAAGCGCGTGTCAGCCTGTTGTCAGTCCATGGCCCGGTCGGCTAATCTGCCCAGCGGCCGCTCCCTGACCAGTACCCGAGCGGTCCTCGGAGATTGACGTGTACGTCAGATACAGCTTTCCACTCGTCCTCGGTGCCCTTCTCGTTGCTTCGTGCAACAAGGATGGCCCCAGGAACCCCGACTCCATCACACCGATCCCCGTCGACAGCGAGCAGCCTGTCGACGTCGACGGTGACGGCATTGCCGAAGAGGATGGCGACTGCGACGACTCGGATCCGGACGTCTACCCGGGTCGCGTCGAGGACTGCAACGGCGTCGACGACAACTGCAACGACCTCATCGACGAGGGCTTCGAGGACACCGACGCCGACGGCACCGCCGACTGCATGGACTCAGAGGAGTGCGACGGGCTGGACAACGACGGTGACGGAGAGGTCGACGAGGACTTCCCGGACGCTGACGGCGACGGCGTGGCCGACTGTGTCGGCGTGGAGATCTGCGACGGTGTCGACAACGACGCCGATGGCCTTGTCGACGAGGGCTTCGACCAGGACGGCGACGGTGTGCTCGAGTGCGAGGACGACTGCGACGACAACGACGCCACTGCCTACCCCGGAAACACCGAGGTCGAGGGAGACGGGGTCGACAACGACTGCGACGGGCTCGTCGACGAGACCGGCTGGGAGGCCGGCACCCTGGTCATCACGGAGATCCTCAACAACCCCGCCATCACCACCGACCCCAACGGCGAGTGGTTCGAGATCTACAACACCACCTCCTCGGACATCACCCTCGACGGCTTCTGGATCACCAGTGACGACGACTCCGGGCACCAGATCCCCTCGGGTACCGGGCTCGTCATCGCCGCCAACGACTACCTCGTGCTCGGGCCGAACGCGGCCGAGTCCAGCAACGGCGCGGTCGAGATCGACTACGAGTACTCCGACATCAGCCTCTCCAACGAGTCGGACTCCCTCTCACTGGTGGCCGACGGCGCGACGCTCGACACCGTCAGCTGGGACGACGGCGCCACGATGCCGGATCCCGACGGAGGCTCGCTGAACCTGGATCCCTGGTTCATCGACCCGACCGAGAACGACGAGTTCGAGAACTGGTGCGAGGCGCTCGATGCCTGGGCCACCGGCGGCGACCGCGGCTCCCCCGGCGTCGAGAACGAGCTCTGCAGTCACATCGACCACGACGCGGACGGCTACACGAGGAACGAGGGCGACTGCGACGACGCCAACGCTCGCGTCTACCCCGGCGCTCCGGAGCTCGACACGGGTGTCGACAACGACTGCGACGGCGAGATCGAGGTCATGCCGACTGCCGTGGCCGACTACGACTCCTCCTCGTCGAGCCTTACGCAGTGCGACTACGTCTACCTCGTCGGCTCAGCCTCCTACGACCCGGACGGCAGCTCGCTGACCTACGACTGGGAGCTCACGAGTGCCCCCTCGGGGTCATCGGCCACCAGCAGCGACATCACCGAGACCACCGACGCGGATCCGACCTTCACGCCGGACATCTCCGGCACCTACGTCTTCACGCTGACCGTCAACGACGGCGGAACGGACTCCTATCCGGACACCCTGACCCTCAGCGTCAGCTCCGCGACCTCCAACAACGCTCCGGTCGCGGACGCCGGAGAGGACCAGGCGGAGGAGGACGAGGTCACCTGCCAGGCCATCAGCTACGGCGCCTCCTACAGCTGTGACGACTGCTCGGACACCGACTACCAGCTCGACGGCACGGCGTCTACCGACGCCCAGTCCACCGACTGGATGACCTACAGTTGGTCCATCAACAGTGGCTCCAGCTATGGGTCACTCGACGACAGCACCTCCGCGACTCCGACCCTGACCATCAGCGGTGCCTCGGCGACCTACGGCTCGGACACGGACTATGACGTCGCCCTCGGCCTCACCGTCACCGACTGCTATGGCGCCAGCAGCTCGGAGGACACGATGACGGCGACGCTGACCTGCACGGGCTCCTGAGCAGTCAGGCTCGCAGACCTTCTCTCCAGAGGCGGCGCAGGGAGCTCGATCCCTCGACCGCCCACCTGCGAAAGGCCTCGGAGTTCGCCCGCGTGAGGCCGCAGCTCCACTCGTAGGCGGCGAGCAGGCCCTCTCGCTCCCAGCGGTCGAGGCGCGCGATCTCGAGGTTGGGGTCTTCTCGAAAACGCGGCGCGGTCTGGGGCCGAGCGCGCCAGGCCTCCAGCAACGCCCTGTGGCCCGCTGAGCCAGGAGGGAGCTCGCCGTTGCCCGGGCTCGACACGGCGCGGTTCCAGGCCGTCCACGCGGCTCGAGCGCCGTCGCTGAGGTTCCTCGTGTGCACCAGGCGCCCGTTGGTGCGCTCGACCGGTGCCATCAGCGGGAGGCGGATCAGGGTCGAACCCTGCGCTTCGTTGACCTCTGCGAGGAGGACCCGCGCGGTGCCGTAGAGCGGATTTGCCGTGAGCGCCTCCGCGGCGAGCGCCAGGCTGCCGGGCAGGTCTCCGACGGCTCGCTTCATCGCTGCTCGCACGACGAGGACGTCGACGGTGTCGTCACAGTCCAGGTCGACGACCTCGCCCCGTGACAGCGCCACCTGGGCAAGGGCGAGTCGGGCTCTCGGGGTCTTCGATGCCGTCGCGAGACGCCGCACCTCGTCGAGGTCGTCGCGCAGGAAGGCGACGCCGAGAGGGGCGAGCTCGGGCTCCGGAGGGGGGAGGAAGGTCTCGGGGAGCGCTGCTCTGGCGCGGAAGTTGAGCGCGATGGGATGCCACGGGTTCCGCTCCAGGAGCTCGGCTCGGAGAGCCGCGAGGCGGGCATCATCTGCGCCCTGATGCCACGCGGCGCGAAAGCGCAGGCGCTCGGCGGCGCGGGCAAGAGCGGGGATCGGGAGCGGCACGGCCCCCAGCCTCGCACGCGGGTTAGTCGCAGCGGATGGTTGGCCCCTCGAGCGCCGTGCACGTCGCCCCCGATGGCGAGCGCCAGGGGCCGCCGGTCCTGCTCGTGCACGGGATCGGTCTCGGCGCCTGGTACTTCGAGCGTGACCAGCGCGTCCTGGCGCAGTTGGGGCTCGAGAGCTGGGCCATCGACCTCCCGGGCCACGGGCCAGAGGCCGGTCGAGATGCCCGCATGGGGGACTGCTACGACGCGGTCATCGCAGCCGTAGACACGTTCGATGAGCCGCCCGCCATCCTCGGACACTCGGCCGGTGGCCTCTGCGCCATGGTCTGCGCGAAGGAGCGAAGGCTGGCGGCGCTGGTGCTCAACGGCTCGGTGCCTTGCGGCGAGGTCTTCCCCTATCCGACCGTCGCAGGTCTGATGGCGCTCCGTCCGGCCCTCGCTGCGCTGTTTCGAGGTCGGAACCTGCCTCTGACCCGAAAGAGCTACGTCGACACCGGCCTCCACCTGCTGGCGCCCGAAGAGCAGGAGCGTGTCTTCGCCCGGATCGTCTCCTGGCCCAACGGCATGGTCCGGGACATGCTGCGTCGTCGCCCCTCGGTTCCGCGCCTGGACTGCCCGGTGCTGGTCACCCATGGCCTCAGAGACGGCGCCTCCTCGCTCTACGTGTCGCGCCTGCTGGCCGACCATTTCGACTGCGTGCTCTGGCGCTTCGACGATCTCGGACACCTCCCGGCGGTCGAGCCGGGCGGCGAGCGGCACTGCCGGGCTGTCGGCGAGTGGCTCTTGTCACCGAGCCCCAGGATGATCCGTGAGATCGATGGCTTCCGGCCTGACGAAGGGGTCGGCCGCGAGGCGCGGGGCCAGCGTGCCGGGGATCGGGTCGTCCGGAGCGACTCCCGCTTCGGAGATCGCTGGAAGCGCTGAGCGCCCTACAGGACCTGGTTGATCCGGTGGGGCAGCCCCGGTCCCGCGAAGATGATGCCGGTGAGGACCTGGACTGCGCGGCAGCCGAGATCGACGAGCTCTTGGGCCTGCTGGGGACTCCCGACACCACCGACTCCGATGACCGGGGCCTCGCCAGCGGCTTCGACGGCGAGCTGGATGCGGGCCTTCGCGAGCTCGAACAGGGGCTCACCGGAGAGCCCACCCTCGAGTACCTCGGCGCTGGCGATGCCGAAGCGCTGGCGCGTCGTGTTCGTCGCGATGATGCCCAGGGCGCCCGCTCGCAGGCTGGCTTCGACGGACTCGACGAGGTCCCCGTCGGCGAGGTCCGGGGCGAGCTTTACGAACACGGGCTTGTCGGTGGCGGCGAGGGTGGCCTCGACGATCTTCGTGAGAGGACCAGCGGTCTGGAGATCCCGCAAGCCCGGCGTGTTCGGCGAGCTCACGTTGACCACGAAGTAGTCGACGAGCTCATCGAGCCCGCTGGCCAGGGCCGCGTAGTCTTCGTGTGCCAGCTCGGCGGGGGTGTCCTTGTTCTTGCCGAGGTTCGCGCCGACCGGGACTCGCGGCCACAAGCCGGCTTCCCGATGGCCCCGCATCCGCGCCGCGACCACGTCGAGTCCCGCACTCGGAAAGCCCATGCTGTTGACCACCGCGCGGTGCTCGACGAGGCGATGCACGCGCGGGCGCGGGTTCCCGAGCTGGGGACGCCGGGTGACCGTGCCGACTTCGATGAACCCGAAGCCGAGGTGGTCCCAGAGCGGGAGTCCTTCGGCGTCCTTGTCCAGCCCCGCGGCGAGGCCCACCGGCCCAGCGATCTCGAAGCCGCCGAGGTCCCGCGGCGAGCTGGCGAGGTGGTCTGGGGTCAGCGCGCGGGCAATGCGCGGCCAGGTCCCCACGGAGTGGAGGACTCGCTCGTGTGCCGTCTCCGCGTCCATCCGGAACAGCAGGGGCTTCAAGAGCGCATAGCCAAAGTCGAGCACGCCCGCACTGCTATCGTCTCCGGGCATGCACGTCCTGGTCACCGGCGGGGCCGGTTTCATCGGCTCGCACCTGGTCGTCGCGCTGCGTGAGCGGGGCGACGAGGTCACGGTCCTCGACAACTTCGACGACTACTACGACCCGGCGCTCAAGCGTCTCAACGTCAAAGCCGCGGAGGGCGTGCGCCTGGTCGAGGGTGACCTCCGCTGTAGCGAGGACATCGATCGGGCGCTGGATGGCGTCGACGCCGTCGCTCACCTGGCCGCCCGTGCCGGCGTTCGACCTTCGCTCACCCAGGGGCCGCTCTACGTCGACGTGAACGTGCGGGGGACCCAGTCGCTGCTGGACGGCTTGGAACGCGCGGGTGTCCGTCGGATGATCTATGCATCGTCCTCTTCGGTCTACGGCGCACGAACGAGCGGCCCGTTTCGTGAGGACGACCCCGTCCACCGGCCTGTTTCCCCCTACGCCGCGACCAAGCTCGCCGGTGAGCTCTTGATCCATGCAGCCACGCAGACCCGGGAGCTCTCGGCGAGCTGTCTTCGGCTGTTCACGGTCTACGGACCGCGCCAGCGGCCAGAGATGGCGATTCACCTCTTTGCGCGAAAAGCCCTGTCGAACGGGACGATCCAACGCTTCGGTGATGGGCTCTCGAAGCGGGACTACACCTACGTCGACGACATCGTCCGGGGGCTGATCGCAGCTCTGGACAGGCCCGTCCCCTACGCGGTCTACAACCTCGGGAGTGGCTCGCCGATCACGCTGCAGGGGTTGCTGGATGGGCTCGCCGAGGCGCTCGGCGTCGAGCTGCGCATAGAGCATCTCCCGGATCAGCCCGGCGATGTTCCGTCGACCTGGGCCGACATCTCCCGGGCAGGCGACGAACTCGGCTGGACCCCCGAGGTGCCGCTGCCTGTCGGGCTCGCCCGCTTCCGTGAATGGCTCCTGACAAGCGCTTGACGCCGGCATAGAATGCGCGACGGCACCCCCCTGAGGACCCTCATGTCCGCGTCGCTCTTCTTTGCCTTGTCCGGATGCAACGATCAGAACGTCGGCGTCTACAACACGCCGCCCTCGGTCGCGATCACGAATCCGCTGGATGACACGGTCTACGCCCCCGGTGACGCCATCATGCTGGAGGGTGTGGCCCGGGACGACCAGCAGGATTCACCCACCCTCGACGTGTCGTGGACCTCGTCGCTCGACGGTGAGCTGGGCTCCTCGGTCCCGGACATCGACGGAGTCGTCAGCCTTCCGGTCACAGAGCTCAGCGGCGGTGTGCACGCGATCACGCTGAGCGCCATCGACCTCAGCGGCGAGGCCGCTGACGCCACCGTCACCATCGAGGTCGGCTATGGCGACGACGTCGTCGGGGCCCCAACGGTGGTCATCCTCGGGCCCAACGACGGCGACACCTTCACACAGGCCGAGTGGATCACGGTCGTGGGCAGCGCCACGGACGACGAGACCCCCTACGGCGAGCTCCAGGTCTCCATCATCAGCAGCTATGACGGGCTGTTGTGGGATGGCTTCGCAGAGGCCAACGGCGCAGTCAGCCACGACGTCACGAACCTGACCCCGCTCCAGACCCACGTCATCTCGCTCACCGCCGTGGACGGAGAGGGAAAGGTCGGCAGCGACTCGATCAGCATCTATGTCGACGAGGACGGCATCCCCAGCGTCACCATCCTCGCCCCGGTGACCGGCGACTCCTTCTGGACCACTGATCTCATCAACCTCCAGGGCCAGGTCAGTGACGACGTCGACGACGCACAGGACCTCGAGCTGGCGTGGCAGAGCGACTACGACGGCGTGCTCTGGACCGGCAACTCGGACAGCTCCGGGACGACCTCGCACGCGGTCTCGCTGACCGAGGGTGTCCACAACATCACTCTCTTCGCGGTCGATACCGAGGCGAACGAGGGCAGCGCGTCGGTCAGCATCGAAGTCATCGATCCGCTCAACCACGACAACGATGGTGATGGCCAGACGGAGAACGAGGGCGACTGCGACGACGACGACGCCGGCGTGTACACAGGCAACACAGAGGTCTGTGACGAGGTCGACAACAACTGCGACGGCATGGTCAACGAGCCCTGGTGGGACACCTACGAGGCCAACGAGTCCTCCAGCAGCTACTACGACCTGGGCGAGGTCGACGACGGCTTCCTGTGGGCCGGCGACACCCTCACGCTGTCCGGGCTCACGATCCACGAGCCGAACGACGAAGACTGGTTCCACATCGACGTGGACGACGACTGGTACGACAACGCCGACTTCAGCGTGCAGGTGACGGGTCTGCCCTCCGCGGGGAGCTGGACGCTGGAGCTCTGGGACGCCAACGGCACCCCCGCCATCAGCGACAGCGACAGCGGCAGCGGCAAGCTGACCGTCTACTTCACGGGGAGCATCACCGATGTCGACGAGGACGACTGGCTGATCCGTGTCTACGCAAACACCTGGACCGACAAGGCCTGCACGGCCACCTACAGCATGTACATCGACACCAACGGCTTCTAGCGCTAGCGCAGGCCCGCAGCGCGCTCCTTGTCTGCTGCGTGGACGAAGAAGTTCCGCAGGTAGTTGCCGCCGCTGAGCACCGTGAAGGCCACCGCGATGTACATCAGCACCATGCCGGCGCCGTGGGCGTCGATGGTGCGCTCGGGCCAGAGGAACCAGGTCGTCTCGTAGTGCCAGAGCATGAAGCCGAGCGCCGTGCTCTGGAAGGCCGTCTTGAACTTGCCCAACTGGTCGGCTGGGAGGGCGAGTCCTTCGCTGAGCGCGACCGTGCGCAGCGCCGTGATCGTGAGCTCGCGACAGATGATCAGCGCGCAGATCCACGCTGGCAGCCACCCGAGCGCCACCAGCATGATCATCGTTGTGGCGACCATCAGCTTGTCGGCCAGGGGATCGAGGAAGGCCCCGGCCACGCTCACGATCTCCCACCTGCGGGCCAGGTAGCCGTCGAGCACATCGCTCAACATCGCGGCGACGAAGACAGCCATGGCGACCATGGCCTCGACCCGCGATGGCTCGCTCCAGAGGACCACCACCATCACCGGGACGACAGCGATCCGAACGACCGTGATGATGTTCGGCAGGTTCCAGAAACCCTTCCGGCGATACCAGGGGACGGCGCCCATGCGGGAGGGACTAATCGGTCTCCGCGCTGACGGGGCGTTCGAGGTTCAGGTACTCGTAGAGGTCCATCACCCGCGGCACGTAGCGCTCGGTCTCCTCGAAGGGCGGGATGCCGTTGTGCTTCTTCACGTTGTGGGGGCCGGCGTTGTACGCCGCCAGGGCGAGCTCGAAGCTCCCGAAGGTCTCGAGCTGCTGTTTGAGGTAGCGGGTGCCCCCGTCGATCGCCTGCTCGGGGTCGAAGGAGTCCTCGACTCCCAGGTCCTTTGCGGTGTACGGCATCAGCTGCATGAGCCCCTCGGCTCCGGCCTTCGAGACGGCGTTCGGGTTCATTCCCGACTCCGCGAGGCAGACCGCCTTGATGAACTCGGCGTCGACGCCGTAGCGCAGGCTCGCCGAGAGGATCAGCTCGTCGAAGGAGTCCAACAGCGGGAAGGTCTCGAAGTTGACCTTGCTCGGTGACGGCAGGGGTTTTTTGCTGATGAGGACTTCGAAGCCCTGGCGTGCTGGTGGTGCGTCCGTGAACGTGACGGTCCCGTCCGGGTTCTCGCGCATGTAGATGTCGCCACCGGCTCGAGCTGGGGCGCCGAGCTGGAGCGCTAGGAGGAGCACGACTCGAGCATATCGTGGGCCGCGGCCGGCCGGGTTAGACCTGGGCATGAAGACAGACTTCCTGGTCGTCGGGAGCGGCCTCGCGGGCATGCTCTTCGCGCTGAAGGCGTCTCGTCACGGGCGCGTGCTCCTGGTGACGAAGGGTGAGCTGGGCGAGTCCAACTCGCGCTACGCCCAAGGTGGGGTCGCCGCGGTGTGGGGTGACGAGGATCGGTTCGAGAGCCACGTCGAGGACACGCTCGTCGCCGGAGCGGGTCTCTGCCGCCGCAGCGCCGTCGAGTTCGTCGTGGAGAACGGCCCGGCGCGCATAGTCGAGCTCATCGACCTCGGCGTCGAGTTCACCCGCGATGCGGACGAGTTCGACCTCACCCGAGAGGGAGGACACAGCCACCGTCGCATCCTGCACGCCAAGGACCAGACCGGCGCCGAGATCGTCCGTGCCCTGGTCGCGCGGCTGCGAGCACATCCGGCCATCGAGATCCTGGAGCAGGCGATGGTGGTCGACCTTGTCACGCAGGGCTGGGTGATGCGGCGGGTCGGAGGGCCAGAGGAGTACCCGGATCGCGTCGTTGGCGCCTACGTGCTCGAGCTCGGCACCGGTGACGTCATCGCAGTCCAGGCCCCGGTGGTGGCGCTCTGCGCAGGGGGGGCCGGCAAGGTCTACCGCTACACCTCGAACCCGGACATCGCAACCGGCGACGGTCTCGCCATGGCCTGGCGGGCTGGCGCCGAGATGGCGAACATGGAGTTCGTCCAGTTCCATCCGACCTGCCTGTTCCATCCGGATGCCAAGAGCTTCCTCATCAGCGAGGCCCTGCGGGGCGAGGGCGGCATCCTCCGCAACGAGCGCGGCGAGCGCTTCATGGCGCGGTACGACGAGCGCCTCGAGCTGGCCCCCCGCGACATCGTCGCTCGCGCCATCGACGCCGAGATCAAGCGCCTGGGCTCCGACTGCGTCAATCTGGACATGACCCACCTCGACGGGGAGTTTCTCGAGGAGCACTTCCCGGCGATCTTCGCCCGCTGCCTGGAGCTGGGCATCGACATGCGCGTGACGCCGATTCCGGTCGTGCCGTCATGCCACTATTTCTGCGGAGGAGTGCGGGTCGACGAGATCGGGGAGTCCAGCATCCGCAACCTCTTCGTCGTGGGCGAGTCCAGCTGCACCGGGCTGCACGGTGCCAATCGACTGGCCAGCAACTCCCTGCTCGAGGCCGCCGTCTATGCCCACGCGGCCGCAGAGGCCGCGGCGCAGCGTCTGGACAGCGAGCTGTTGGAGATTCCGGCCTGGGATACCGGCGAGGCCATCGAGCCCGACGAGCTCGTCGTCATCAAGCACACCTGGGCCGAGATCCGCCAGTTCATGTGGGACTACGTCGGCATCGTGCGCACGACCCGCAGGTTGAAGCGGGCCCGTCATCGCGTGAGGCTCGTGAAGGAGGAGATCCGGGCCTACTACTGGGCCTACAAGATCGACCGCGATGTCGTGGAGCTGCGAAACCTGGCGGACGTGGCCGGCCTCGTGGTCGAGTGCGCTCTTCGCCGCCGGGAGAGCCGGGGGCTCCACTTCACGTTGGACCACGAGGGGACCGATGACCGCTGGCTTCGAGACACGGTCATCAGCCGCAGGATCTAGCGCTAGGGACTCAAGCGCTCCAACGCTGGAGTGCCCGAGCCGACGAGCTCCTCGATGGCGGCAGGGTCCTTCGGCGTCCCCGCGGTGATGACGTCGGGATCACCAGCGGTGACCAGCACGTCGTCCTCGATGCGGATGCCCCCGAACCCGACCCAGTCGTGAGCCTTGTCCCAGTCCACCATCTCACCCCAGGCATCGTGCAGCTCGGGGTTCCGCAAGATGCCAGGCACGACGTAGAAGCCGGGCTCGATCGTGACCAGGAAGCCAGGGACGAGGTCGAGGTCCATGCGCAGGTAGCAGGTGCCGAACTCGGTGGCGCGTGTGCGCCCGGGTGCGTAGCCTGCGCGGTCCCAGAACTGCTCGAGGTCGTGGGTGTCGAGGCCCAGGAGGTGGCCGACGCCGTGAGGGAAGAACGCCGCCGCTGCGTGTGACTCCATGACCGCGTCGAGAGAGCCCCTCAGCAGGCCCTCGTCCAAGAGCCACTGGGCGAGCACCCTCGCCGAGGCGTCGTGCACCTTGCGGTAGCGCACTCCCGGGCGGCAGAGCTCGATGGCGGCCAGCTGTGAGGCCAGGACAGCGTCATAGGCCGCTCGCTGGCGCCCGGTGAAGCTCCCGTTCACCGGCCAGGTGCGGGTGATGTCGACGCCGTAGCCGCTCGCCAGCCGCTCCCCCCCGCCGTCGAGCAACAGCAGGTCGCCGTCGGCGAGCGGGTTGACGTAGTCCGGGTTGTGAAGGACCTCTCCGCGGACGGTGACGATCGAGTGGTAGCCGGTCGTGCACCCGCGGGCGGCCAGCACGGCGTCGAAGAGGGCGGCGATGTGGGCCTCGTTGCCCCCTACGTGGGTCGCCGCCATCGCCGTGACGAAGGCTGCCTCGGTCGCGTCTGCGGCCTGCCTGTGCTCGGCGATCTCCTCGGCGGACTTCACGCGGCGCATGGCGATGACGGCTTCGATCAGGCGGTCGTCGCCGTTGTCCTCGCCGTAGACGAGGGTCCGGTCGGTCAGCGCCGAGGCCAGCTCCGTGCGGACCCGGTCATGGGTGGCGAGGGTCGCGAGGCGTCGACCCTTGCATGCTCCCTCGAGCAGCTTCGTGTCGATCACGCGCTCCACGCCGTAGAGCTTGCGGAGGTCGTCGAGGGTCTCGACGTGGCCGTGCCAGAGGTCGTCATCCGCCGCCGGCGGGTCCAAGAAGAACGTGCAGCCGCTGTTGTCGATGAGCGCCGCGGCGCCCGGGCGGGAGCAGCCCGTGAAGTACCAGAAGGTCGAGTCCTGGCGGTGTTCGTAGCCCATGTGCGGGCTCGTCCGCGGGTTTTCGTTCGTGCCGACGAGCAGGACGGCGCGGCCACCCATCCTGCGATGGAGCTCGGCTCGACGGGCGCGGAAGGTGTCGTGGGTCATCGGAGCGACCAGGTCATCTTTCCGTGACCATAGGGTCCGACGACGAGGAGGTCCACCCTGTCGGCGTCAGAGGGCCGCTCGAAGCGAGCGCGCCAGAGCTTGGACCAGCGGTCGAGCTGGAGGTAGAGCAGATCCTGGTCCGCCGACGGCTCCCAGATGCGCTCGAGGTCCACGGGCTCTACGCGACGACCGTCGGCCTCGAGGTGGATCTGCCAGTCCGCGGAGTCGTCCAGCGCGAAGCTGTCCGCGTAGCGGGGAGGGGGTGCGTTCGCGGCGAAGACGACTACCCAGTGAGCCCTGGCCTCTTGGATGGCCGCGACTCGGCGTGTCTCGTGTGCCTCGCTGTCCTCGAAGCGGGCCCGCGAGATGGTCAGGGCCTGGGCCTGGGCGAGGTCCTCTGTGACCAGGGTGGCCTTGACGACGACCTGGGTTTCGAACTGGCGTGTCAGGTACAGCTCACGCGTCCACCGCTCGTGGACGAACTCATAGACGATGCGCGGCTCGTTGGGGAGGGGCTCGGGAAGGGTCGAACCGCAGGCCAGGAACCAGGCCAGGATCATGCCTCCAGCTCCTCCCGCCGTACCAGCGTCTCGAGGGTGTGCCCTGCCGCGGCGATGCGCTGCGTGGCGCCCTCGGCCCTGTCTACGATCGTGAGGCACTGCACGACCTCCAGGCCCTCCGCCTCGCAGAGCTCGATCGCCCGCAGCATGGAGGCGCCTGTCGTGCAGGTGTCTTCGACGACACAGACCTTTGAGCCGGAGGGCAGGCTGCGCCGTCCTTCGACGTGCCGCTTCATGCCGTGGCCCTTCGCTTCCTTGCGGACGAGGAAGGCGTGCACGGGGCGACCACGGTGGAAGCTGACCGCCGCGGTGGCAGAGGCGATGGGGTCCGCACCGACGACGAGGCCCCCGATCCCGACGACCTCGGGCTTCAGCGCCTCGAGGACGAGGTTGCCGATCAGCCAGCTGCCCTCTGCGTTGAGCGTGGTCTGACGACCGTCTATGTAGAAGTCGGACTCGAGGCCGGAGGCGAGCACGACGGGCTTCTTCTCGTAGGAGAGCTCGCGCAGGAGCTCGACCAGGCGCGCCCTCATCCCTGGCTGTCCAAAAAAGCGACGATCTCGGCGAGCATCTTGTCCTTTTCCAGCTCGTTGAAGAGCTCGTGGAGGGCCTCGCCCCACTCCGAGAGCTTCGCGTCCCCGCCGTATGCCTCGACGAAGCGCCGGGCGTCTGCGGGGTTCGTGATGGGGTCGCCCTCGCTGATCAACATCAGGATGGGGAGGGTGAAGCTGCCAGCGGCAGCGTGGACCCTTTCTTGGGCCAGCTCCATCTCGGTGAACCACCGCGGTGTGATGGTCTCGTAGACGAGGGGGTCCGCGTCGTACTTCTTGCCCACCTCGGGGTCACGCGAGAGCTGTGCGCTGTCGAGCTCGTTGCCCAGGGACAGCGAGGGCCAGATCCTGGAGAGGATCCGTCCGGCCGCCTCCTTGATCTTCGGCGCCTCCACCCGCACGCCCAGCAGCGGGTTGGAGATGGTCAGGGAGACCACCTGTGGTGCGCCGGCGAGGACGGCGAACAGGGAGACGAGGCCGCCCATGCTGTGGCAGACGATGTGCACCTCGCCGCCGATCTCGGTCAGCGCCGCCCGGAAGTCGTCGGCGTACTGATCCCAGCGGTCGACGTGGCCCCGCTTCCCTCCGGAGTGGCCGTGGCCGCGCAACTCGATGCCGCTGACTGCGTAGCCTCCTGCACCGATGGCGGTCGCCACGTGCTCGTACCGGCCCATGTGTTCGGCGAGGCCGCCGATGAGGAGGACCTCGCCCTTGGGGGTCTCGGGTGGGTCCCAACGGACGAAGTGGAGGCGCGTTCCGTCCGCGCTGGTGATGGTCGAGGTGTTCACTTGCTCAAGCCGACGAGGTAGGTGGAGAGGGGCTCGAACCAGGCGATGATCACCAGGCAGACGAGCATGAGGAGGAGGAAGGGCACCGTGGCACGGATCACCTTCATGATGGGTCGCTCGAAGACCGTGCTGGATACGAAGAGGTTGATGCCCATCGGGGGCGTGAGGTAGCCGAGCTCGAGGTTGACGATGAAGATGATGCCGAAGTGGATCGGGTCGATGCCGTAGCTGGCGGCGATCGGGGCCAACAGTGGCGCGACGATGAGGATCGCGCTGATGATCTCCATCACGCAGCCCAGCGCGAGCAGGAACAGGTTCACCATGATCAGGAACTGGATCTTGCTGTCGACGTGCAGGGCGAGCCACTCGGCGGCCCGCTGCGGCACCTCCTGGTGGGCCAGGAACTTGTTGAAGGCGATGGCCAGCACGATGATGACGAAGAGGCTGCCCATCATCACGCCGCTATCGACGAGCACGTCCATCAGCTTGCGGGGGCCCAGCTCGCGGTGGATGATCATCTCGACGAAGAGCGCGTAGACGACCGCGACCGCCGCGGCCTCTGTGACGGTGAAGCGGATCGGGCCGAGGATGCCGTAGATGCCGCCCAGGATGATCACGGGCAGCAACAGCGCCAGGAAGCCCCGCTTGAGGCTGTTCCAGATGTTGAGGAAGTAGCCCCCCTCGAGCACGGGCTGCACGATGCTGCGGCCCTCGCCGCTGGGGCGCGTCCGGAACAGCGTGTACACCATCAGCACGCCAGCGATGAGCAGGCCCGGGCCGACGCCGGCGATGAAGAGGTCGTTCGGCGACATCGGGGCCCGAGGGTCGGACACCACGATGGCGTAGAGGATCATCGGAATGCTGGGCGGGATGATGATGCCGAGCGAGCCCGCGCTCGTGAGCACGCCGGTGGCGTAGGACTTCGAGTACCCGTCCTTCGTGAGCATCGGGTACATCAGTCCGCCGATCGCGATGACCGTGACCGGTGACGATCCCGAGATCGCAGCGAAGATCGCGCAGGCGAGGATCGTCGCGAGGCCGAGCCCACCGGGGGTCCGTCCCATCACGGCCCGGGCGACACCGATCATGCGCTCGGCCAGGGAGCCCTGCGTCATGATGTTGCCGGCGAGGACGAAGAAGGGAATGGCCAGGAGCTCTTCCTTCTTCGTCGCCTCGAACATGTCCTTGGCGACGTAGTAGCCGGAGAGGTCGTCCAGGAGGATGACGCAGGCCATCGTGGCGATGCCGATGGCCACGAACAGCGGCGCGCCGACGAAGACCAGCAGCAGGCCGGTGAGCAGGATCAGGCCGCCGGTGCCGAAGTAGAGCGTCGCCCCCATGCCGATGAGGATGCCCGGGAACAGCGCCGCGACGATCATGTCCTTGCGGGTGCGCTGGCCCCCCGTGAAGGGTGTCGCGATCGGCGTCTCACCGCCCATCTCGCGCTTCGCGAAGCGGCCGAGTACGCCGGCGACCAGGAACCGGCAGAACATGAGCCCGAAGGCCAGGGGGATGACGAGGGCGCCAAGGTAGAGGGGGAAGCCGTCGCCGGTCTCGAAGCTGGCCCAGACGACGCTGTCCCCGTTCTCGAGTTGCGGCTCCCAGAACAAGGGCATCGCGCAGAGCAAGGCGGCTCCGCCTGCGATGCCCGCGACAGCCTCCAGGGCCGGTGCCCCATAGCGGCCCGCGGCGCCGTCTCGCTCCTCGAGGCGCCTGGCCTTGCCGAGGCACCACCAGGCCAGCGGTGCGCCGACCAGCAGGCCGATCCAGCCCACGTCACCGGCTTCGGGCATGAGCGCCATCAGGCCATTGAGCGGGCCGATCAGGAAGTCCCAGATCCGCAGGCCGGGCACGGTGTCGCCCCGATACAGGTTCTCGCCGGTGAGGAGCCAGGAGTGCTTCGCCAGCTGCCAGCACAGGCCCGCCGCGACGAAGGCGGTGAAGCGCTTCGCCAGCTTGGCGGCGGCCGGGGACAGCACCCGGTCGGTCGCGTCGACGCTGAGGTGCTGGCCCCGCCGGGTCGCCAGCGAGGCACCGAGGAAGCCCACCCAGACCATCATCAGCGTGGCCATGTTCGGCCCGCCTTCGATCTCGAGGTCGAAGAAGGAGAACTCCCGCCGCATGTAGTCCACGAAGGACAGCACGGTCATCGTCAGCAGGAAGGCTGCGATGGTGGCGCGTTCGAGCCAGGCGATGACGCGGTCGACGCGCTCGGCGACCTCTTCGAGGGCGACGATGAGCCCGGTGATCGTGAGGACCACCGCGGCCTTGGCTCTGTCAGCGCCCTCGTGGAGCTGCGCGATGAAGCCTGAGAGGGCGCCGAGCAGGCTCAGAAACAGACCAAAGGCCCACAGCCAGAACGCGCCCTTTGGCGCCACCTGGATCAGCGTCGTCGGGAGCATCTCGGCCTCGGCGACGGCCGGCTCTTCGGTCGTCTCCGTGTCCTCGAGGTCGAGCTCGGCTTCGAGCTCCGCGAGCCAGTCGAGCTCCTCGCCGAGGTCGACCTCTTCGGTCACCTCGGCCTCTTCGACGGGGGCGTCCTCGACCGGGGCTTCCTCGACGGGGGCGTCCTCGACCGGGGCTTCCTCGACGGGGGCCTCCTCGATGGGGTCGTCTTCGGGGAGCTTGCCCTCGGCCTCGAGCTCGGCTTCGAGCTGCTCGAGCCAGTCGTCTCCAACGGGGAGCTCTGGCTCCGTCCCGGGGCCGGGGACTGCCTCTGGCACCTCTTCGGGGACCGCCTCCGGGGTCTCCGGAACGACGTCTTCGACCGCGGGCTGCTCGCTCAGCGAGGAGAACCAGGCCGCCTTGGTCACCAACACGCCCGAGAACGTCAAGAGCGCGATGACGAGGGCGACGCGCTCCCGGCGCAGGACCAGCAACAAGAGCACCAGGACCGCGGCGCCGGCGCCTACCAGGGCAGGGGTGTGCTCGACGCCGTCCTGGGGGCGCTCGACCTCTCCGGTACCATCGCTGGCGAGCGAGGCGTCGAGGATCAGCACGAGGTCGGTGCCCGGAGGCAGGGGCCCGCGGGTCAGGATCGAGACGCCAGCGGCGCTCTCCCGCGCGTCCCAGGGCACGAGCTCGCCGTTGTCGAGCCGCTCGAGCTGGAGCTCCTCCTCCTCTGGGGACAGGGGGGCGTCCCCAAAGCGCATCCGGAGGCCCTCTCCCTCGGCCAGGTGCCCGACGAGCACCTCGCCGTCCTGGGTGCGGACCTCGACGACGTTCGCGGGCACGTACAGGAGCTGGCCCGCGGCGTCCTCGTCCGTGGGCTCCGGCGACTCGACGGCCCAGGTGCCGTTGAGCGCGAGCCCGGCGAACAGCAGTCCGAAGACCGCCAGGACACGGCCCAGCTTCGCGCCGTCCGACAACCAGTTCTCGATGCCGCCGAAGAAACGGCCGACAGCATCGAAGATCCGAACGAGCAGCTTGTACACGGAGAGCCTCGGAAGTGGCGGAATCTAACCCGTGTTCCGGCCGCGGAGTGGCCTCAGCGCATGCTCTTGAGCTTGGCCTGGACCTTCTTGTAGAGCGAGAGCGCCTCTGGGTTCTCCCGGAGGTAGGTCTTGTGGACTCCAAGGGTCTTGTCTGCGAAGACCTTGCGCTGCGCCGGGCTCAGCTCGGTGACCGTCACGCCCTTGGCCTTGATGGTCTCGATCAGGTCCGCTTCGAGGGCGCGGACACCCGCTCGGCCCTTCGCAGCCTCTGCCCGGGGGTCTCCCAGGACGATCGTCTGCATGTCGGCGGGGAGCGTGTCCCACCAGGCCTTGGAGTAGGCCACGGCGGCGGGCTGGTAGATGTGGTTGCTGCGCGTGTAGTGGTCCACCGCGTCGATCCAGCCGGCGGCGAGTGAGAACAGCGGCGTGTTGTCGAAGCCATCGACGATGCCCGTGTTCAGCGCAGGCATGACCTCAGAGGTCGGCTTGCTCACCGCCTGGACGCCGAGGGCCTTGTACATGTTCAGGTGGACCGGGGACTCCTGGCTCCGCATCTTGTAGGCCGCGAGCTCCTCTGGGCTGGTCGCGGGGCCGCCCTTGGTCGCGAAGGAGCGCCAGCCGTTCTCTGCCCAGATGGTGAGGACGAAGCCCTTGTCCGACATCTCCTTCGACATCGGGTCGAAGAGCACGTCGTCCATGACGGCGTCGGCCTCTTCGAAGCTGTTGAAGAGGTAGGGGAGCTCTGGGAGCTGCAACAGCGGGATGTTCGCGCCCTCGGCCATGGCGCCGGTGCTGACACCGACCCCCTGCAGCCGCTCACCGCGACGGCAGTCCTGCACCATCTCGATCTCGGAGCCCAGCGAACCGCCGAGGAAGATCTTGACCTTGATGGCGCCGGCGGACTCCTTCTCCACGCGCTTCTTGGTGTCCCGAAGCTGATCCGCCCAGGGGGTCCCGTCTGGAGCGACCGTGCCGAAGTTGACGGTGTACTGAGGCTCGGCCTCCGGCGTCGAGGTCGGGACGACCAGGACGCCGGCTGCGACTGCTGTGACCGCCAGGGTCTGGAGGAGCTTCTTGGACATGAGGTTCTTACTCCACGAAGAGGTCGTCGAGCTGGTCCTTCAGCGCCTGGGCCTTGCGCTGCTCGGCCTCCTGCTCGGGCTGGAGGTCGGGGAGGACCGTCGGATCGGCGTTGAGCACGTAGTCGAGCTGCTCCTCGCAGACCGAGCGGGTCTGGGTCTTCACGGCCCAGTACTCGCAGATCAGCACGCGGTTGCCGAAGTGGTCCGGGTGCGCCTCGATGGCCTTCTCGAAGAGCTCCTTGCTCTTGTCGAGATCCTGGCCGGCGAAGCTCGGAAGGGCCGAGTAGTAGGCCCCGAAGTAGCGGGTCGAAGCCGTGTAGAAGTAGTCGGGGTCGCTCTGGTCCAGGACCGTCATCCACGCGAAGATCTGGTCCTTGTAGTTCAGCAGCGTGGCGAGCCCCTGGGTCTTGCCCCACTTCCCGAGCGCGGAGGCGCCCCAGTACATGCAGGGCATGTCGTCTGACTCGAGCGCGGCGGCGGCGGTGGCCTCCGTCTCGTCGCCCTTGTCGAGCTTGGACGCGAAGTCCTCGTTCAAGGCGAGGCAGCGCTTGCTCCACTCGATGGACTTGATCCAGGCGGCTTCCTTCTTCTCGCCCTCTGTGTAGTGGCCGTCACCGAGGAAGTAGTAGCCACGGACCAGGCGCTCATAGGCGTCGCGGTCGGTGGGATCGGAAGCGACGATCTGCTCGTAGCTGGCGAGGGCCTGCTCGAGCTTGGCCGCGTCCCCGCGCTGCTCCCAGAGAGCGTCTGCGCCGGCGCGCATCAGGTCGACGTTGTCGATGTTGGTTGTGGCCTCGAGCACCTCGTAGCTACCAGCTGACTTCTTGCCACAAGCCACCAGGACGCCGAGGGCTGCGGTGGCGATCAGGACGCGCTTCATCTTCGCCTCACTTGCGGTTGGTCGTGGCTTCTAGGCGATCACACCGACAGTGTCAATCTCCCGGCGGGGGCAAATATTCCCGAGGCTTGCGACCTTTGGGCAACGCCCGTTGCCGGCGCTGACGGACACCGCTACCAGCGCTCAAAGGAGGCCCGATGCTCGAGAGCAACCCTCGGCTGGCCCTGACCTTCGACGACGTGCTGCTCCAGCCTGGCGCGTCAGAGGTCCTCCCCCGCGACGTGGACGTTCGCAGCGTCCTCACCCGCAACATCCCCCTGTCCATTCCGCTCCTCTCCAGCGCGATGGACACGGTGACCGAGGCCGCGCTCGCCATCGAGATGGCCCGCAACGGCGGAATCGGCGTGGTCCACAAGAACTTCTCCGTCGAAGCCCAGGCCGCCGAGGTGGCGAAGGTCAAGCGTGCCGTGACGGGCGTCATCTCGGACCCGATCACGATGTCGCCTGACCAGAGCGTCGGTGAAGCGGTCGCGCTCATGCGCGAGCACGGCATCTCCGGTGTTCCCATCACGGTCGGTGGCCGTGCGGTCGGCATCCTCACGAACCGGGACCTGCGCTTCGAGCGTCGGCTGGACGTGCCCATCCGCGACGTGATGACCAAGGAGCTGGTGACCGTGCCGCCCGGGACCGGGCTCGAGGACTGCAAGGACCTCCTGCAGGGCCACAAGATCGAGAAGCTCCTGGTCGTGTCTGCCGAGGGTCGTCTGGAGGGGTTGATCACCATCAAGGACATCGAGCTTGCCGCCCGGTACCCGCTGGCGGTCACGGACGCCCAGGGTCGCCTCCGCTGCGCTGCCGCCGTTGGCCCCGGGCAGGACGAGCGCATCTGTGCGCTCCTCGACGCCGGCGCCGATGCGATCGTCATAGACACTGCGCACGGTCACTCTGCAGGGGTGCTCAGAGCCACGGAGGCCGCTCGCTCGAGCTGGCCCGAGCTCGACCTCATCGTCGGCAACATCGCCACAGCAGAGGCCGCAGAGGCCTGCATCGCCGCCGGGGCCAGCGCCATCAAGGTCGGCATCGGACCGGGGTCCATCTGCACCACCCGGGTCGTGGCCGGGGTCGGCGTTCCCCAGCTCACCGCCATCGCGGACTGCTCCGAGGTCGCCAAGAGACATGGGATCCCGGTCATCGCCGACGGCGGCGTCAAGTTCTCCGGCGACTTCGCCAAGGCCATCGCCGCCGGGGCGGACACGGTGATGGCCGGCTCGCTGTTCGCGGGGACCCGGGAAGCCCCCGGAGAGGTCGTGCTGCTCGGCGGCAGGCGGTACAAGACCTACCGCGGCATGGGCTCCATCGACGCGATGAGGGCGGGGAGCTCCGATCGGTACTTCCAGGACGAGGGCGACCCGGAGGACGAGACCCGCAAGCTCGTGCCGGAGGGCATCGTCGGGCGCGTTCCTTTCAAGGGCCCGCTGGCAGACGTCATCTACCAGCTGGTCGGGGGCCTGCGGGCGTCGATGGGCTACACCGGCAGCGCCGACATCGAGCAGATGCAGACCGGCACACGCTTCGTGCGCATGTCCTCGATGGGCCTCAAGGAGAGCCACGTCCACGACGTGACCATCACGCAGGAGTCCCCGAACTACCGTCTGTAGTCGGGGCTACTGACGCATCGGCCGGAGGTCGTCCGCGACGGCGAAGTCGGCCCCTGTGACCGCGCGCACGGTCTCGACGGTCTCTTCGGGGGCGAGCTCGATGAGGGTGAGCCTGCCCTGGCGCAGCTCGAACACGCAGCGGTCCGTGATGACCATGTCGACCACGCCGACGCCGGTGAGCGGGAGGTTGCAGTCCTTGAGCACCTTGCTGTCACCGCGCTTGTTCGTATGGGTCACGGTGACGACCACGCGGCGGGCGCCGGCCACGAGGTCCATCGCGCCCCCCATGCC
>DASCPX010000081.1:0-4173 GCA_036012755.1 Myxococcota bacterium
CGCAAGTACTGCTACCCGCTGACCGTCACAGAGCATAGGAAAATCAAAGCCCTTTCGCTGAGCATACCAGCCTCACTCCGCCTCACTCCGAGGGGATTCGCAGGGTTCCAAAGTCCCTGACAGCTCGCCGCACCAGCCCTGATCCGGACATCCACCCCCACTTCCGGGAGTCCTGCTTGCCCGAGGCAGAGCAGTGCATGGCCCTGATCAGGGAAGGGAAGCGGGTTGGGGGATTGTTCTCTACGCGGGCTCCCTCTGTTTGGCCTCGCCCTCCGGGCCGTCGAGGCCGGGCTGGTGCTGGTGGTGATCGCCTGGGCGCTCCCAGCGCTGTCAGTCAGCGAGGAGAGAGCCCCCCCAGAGGTCCGCCAACAGGCTGAGTGGGCCCGCCAGGCCGGCATCGTTCTGGGATCCTTCGTGACGGTGGCCCATGAGGGCGGCATCGCGCTGCGCCCGATGATGTACCTGGCGCTCTCCTACGACCACCGCATCATCGACGGTCGGGAGGCTGTGGGCTTCCTGAAGACCATCAAGGAGCTGGTGGAGGCCCCGGAGCGGGTGCTGTTGGAGGTCTAGGGCGTCCAGACCTCCGCCCGGTAGAGCGGAGCCTCGCCGTCATCGTGGAGCTCCAGGACCTCGACGATCACGCGCGTCGTGTCGGTCGCCAGCCCAGGGCAGTGGTGGAAGCCGCGTGGCAGCGGGCCCAGATCATGACGGGCCAACTCGTTGCCGTTTTCGTCCTGGTAGATGCACATCACGCTGGCGGCGGCGTCGCTCCGCAGCTGGAACACCGGCTCCAGCAGGCCATGGTAGTCCTGGAAGTCCCCATTGACGGGGACGGACGCGTAGGGATGGACCAGGTGTCGGGGGTGGACGATGCTCACGAGCGGCGTCACCGTCACACCGACCGGCCGGCCGAAGCCTCCCTCGGAGGTAGTGAAGGGCAGGTCCACGCCGCTCTGGGTCAGGGGAAGACTCAGGATGCTCACGTTGCCGTTCCAGCTGCTCATGTAGACGGCTTGCCCGTTCTGCAGGACGGTCACCCGCTCCGGGTTGCTGCTGGGCAGCGCTTCGTAGGTGGCCGTGACCTGCCACGCTTCCGGGTAGTCCGAGCCGGTCTTTTCCAGCACGACCAGCGCGTCGTCAGCCCACGATGGGACGAAGAGGGTGGGGTTGTCGAAGAGCCCCGTCTCCGGTGCCCAGACGACGTCGTAGGGACGCTCCAGGATGACGCCCTCGGCGCGGAGGTAGTAGCCCTTGCCCGGCTCGACCTGCGCGCTGCCTCCGGTCACCGGAACATCCACCAGTTCGGTGTCCGACAAGACACCGCTGAAGGTGACGGCGAGGGTGCTTCCGTCTGGGCTGAGGGCGATACCGGTGGGGTACTCGGCAGGGTAGTGGTCGCCGAAGCCCGAGGCGGTGACCGTGCCGAATTCGCGTTCTCGCGGGTCACTCTCCACGGTCAGCACATGTCCTGCATCCCCTTGGCTTGTGAGCAGGGCCAGGGTGTTCCCACCATGCTCCAGGGGTGCGATCCCCCAGGCGACGCTCCCGTCGACCTCGCTGATGACCCGGGTTCCCAACAGCTCCTCACGGTAGACATCGATCATCGAGAGGGTGGTCTGGCCACCGTAGCTCCCGGGTACGTAGAGGATGCCGGCATCGCTCATCCAGGTCCTGTTGTGGATGCCGATGTCGGGGTTGACCATGTCCTCGCCGATGAGCTCCCGGAGCTCGACCTCGCCGATGATCTCGAAGCTGTGGAGCGAGAGGATGACCACGTTATCCGTGCGGCTGCAGAGGACCGCGACGCGGGCGCCATCGGGAGAGATCTGCAGGTCCACGGGTTCCAGGCAGCCTGCGTCGAAGGAGCTCCCCGCCTCGGTGGGGAGGCCGGTCTGGGTGTCCAGCGGGTAGGCCCGAAGTGCCCCGAACTCGCGGTCGGCGACCAGCATCAGGGGCCGGGACTCGGCCTCCACCTGCTCCAGAATGGGTGTGCTCGTGACCAGGCGTGTCCAGTGGACTCGCGACAGAGGGGCCCCGTTGCGTTGCCAGCTCTGGTCGATCGTGGAGATCTCGGTTCCCGTCTCTTTCACCAGGGCGGCCACGCTGCTGGACTGCAGGTCGGGGAGCAGCCAGCGCACAAGGGCCACGGCTGCGGTCAAGAAGGGGGTCGCCGCGGAGGTCCCGCCGATCTTCTTGAAGGTGTTCGGTCCTCCATAGACGCTCTGAATGTAGGTGGGCGCAGCGATGTTCACGCCCGGTCCCAGGTTGGAGCCCCAACTGGACTCGTCTACGCGGAGGTCACTGTTCGGGTACACGGCCCCGACCACCAGGGTGTGGTCGTGAACTGCCCGCCTTGTGGGCCACCATCCCGCGACGTCCTCACTGTAGTTGTGGGCGGCGATGGTGAAGACCGATTCGAAACGGTTTGCGAAGGGATCGCCGACCTGCGAACCACCTCGCCCACCCCAGTTGATGCCAATGACCGGGTAGGCGCCGATCTCGGCCAATGCGGAGTACATCTGGGGCTTGCTGAAGGGGGTACCATCGGCCTGCCTGGTGGCGTAGACATCAACACGGAAGATCAGGTCGAGATCCACACCGGCCCGCCGAAAGCCCGCGAGTGCTCCATTGGCCCCGTCGATGCCGGCGCTCTCCGGGCCCACGGCGGCCAGGATGCCTGTGCAGGCCGTGCCGTGACCATCCTTGCCGTCGCAGGCGCTTGGGGTGGTGTCACCCGGGTCCACGAAGCTGGCGCTCTCGGTGTAGATCTGGTTCTCGTCGGGCAGGAAGAGCCTGAAGCCCGGCCCACCTCCTGAAGAGGCCGGGTAGGGCTCCCAGGAGATTGGACAGCTGAAGCTCGCCTGGTTCTGCAGGCCCGTGTCGTTCCAGGCCACTTGGACGGGGTCCAGGCTGGGACCACCGTAGGTCTCCACCAGCCTCCACGCCGCCGCCAGCCCGGTGAGGGTGTGGGAGGCGTAGAACTCTTCCGTCGTCTCGTAGAAGGGGGAGCTGTCCCACGAACCCGGGGGCTCCTCAGGCACCTCGACCAGCCCGGCTCCCACGATCTCCTCGTGGGCCATCAGCTCCTCGGCGATGGCCTGCAGCTCTTCGACCTCGTCGGCGTCGACGGCGATCTGGTACAGGTTCGTGTGGCGGCTCCAGCCGGACAGAGTGCCGCCCACCTCGCCGGCGAGGGCCTCCATGGTGTCGGCGTCCACCCAGGACTCCGCCTGAGCGAAGACCTGCCCAGGGGCGTAGTCGCCGTCGGGACCGCTCTGGAGATCGGTGGCGTCCGGAAGGCCCTCGTCGGGGTAGTCCGGGGCGTCCACGCTCACCTCCATCGGCTCGGTGGAGTGCCCGCCCGTGGACAGCCTCAGCTCGCCCGAGCGCGCCCCGTAGGGCACCTGCAGCGTGAGACGGTCATCGTCCGCCGACAGGATGGGGGCCTCGACCCCGTCGATGGTCACGCGGATCAGCGAGCTCTCGGTCCCGAAGCCCGAACCGCGGAGCTCCGCGGTCTCACCCACCACCAGCGGGTCGACCTCGTCCATTTGGGAGGGATCGGGGAGAAAGTCCACGAGCAGGGCGTACTCACCCTCCTCCTCGGCGCTGACCTGGATGTAGTGCTTGCGGCCCTCGGTGCTGAGCTCCACCTCCACCAGGCCCTCGAGGGTCCAGACCCTCAGCTCACCCGCATGCGCGGCGTGGACCACGAACCAGTCCTCGGCGTCCTCGCCTCCCACCGTGGCGCGCCCGCCCCCGCCATAGGGCAGGGGGATGGCGTCCTCGCGGGTGTCGTTGGGCTCGCCGTCGTACTCGCCGGTCGGTGTGACCCAGCCCGTGTCGTCCTGGGCTTCGGAGTCCGTGGCGGAGTCGTCCAACGGGACGCTGTCCTGGTCGTCCGTCACCGGATCTTTGCACCCCTCACACCCGAGCATCAGCGCCAGAAACATCGTCGTCTCCCGTCGTGGGCATCATGCCGCGAAATGGGACCACCGGTGTGCTCCCATCCAACACCACGTCAAGACTCTAGAGACCAACCGACTCGCCGACTGTCGCAGAATGTTTCAGCGCTGCGGGCGAACCCGGCGGCCGGCCGGCTGCTACCGTGCCAGGACCATGGCAACGCGTCGATGAGCGAAGGCCCTCCGGAAGGCGCTCGGCTGGGAG
>DASCPX010000082.1:0-46588 GCA_036012755.1 Myxococcota bacterium
GCTCATGCAGAGCCAGCTCGGGGCGAAGCTGACGCTGGCGGTGCCGCGATGATGGCCGTCATCGCGATGGCCGCCGCGGCCGAGCCGACCGACCTGGGGGACAACCTTGTGCAGGGCTACCAGGTCGAGCTCGAGATGACCGACGTCGTGGCCTGGCAGGACGCGGCG
This sequence comes from Myxococcota bacterium, assembly GCA_036012755.1. GTDB lineage: Bacteria > Myxococcota_A > UBA796 > UBA796 > CAJQPC01 > JAAESX01. Next base: position 169 of record DASCPX010000082.1, read on the forward strand.
CCGCCCATCTGGGAGCGGGGGATGTCGGAGGCGACCGAGGAGGCCCGGCTCCTGGGCGGCGGCAGGCCCATGAGCGACATCGGCGCGCTGTTCACGGTGCACGATCCGAGCCACGCGACCATCGTCTTCAACGGCGACGGGCTGTTCCAGCCCGACACGCACCACCCTGCGGAGGGGACCGTCGAGGCGGCGTGGGTCGTCGGTCGGTCGACCCGGTCGGGCAAGAACCGGGCCTTGTGGACCCGCACGGGGACCCAGGTAACGCTCGTCAGCTGCTTCATGCCCCGAAACGACACGGTGGTCCTCGCCACGGTCGAGGCCGACCTGGCCGAGTACGGGCTGGGCGACCCGGCCGCCTGGACCATCGTCCCGATCATGAATGGCACGAACACCCTGATGCGACCCCAGATCCCCATGCTGCTGGTGATCGGCGAGGACCGGGAGACGATGAAGCTGCTCTGGCGCCTGCACACCTACGGAGGCGTGGGGTCGCGTGTGACCTGGGCCTACAACACCCCCCTGGGGGACAACCTTGTGCAGGGCTACCAGGTCGAGCTCATCGTGGCCGACGCCCTGGTGATGCCGTGATCGGGTTCGTCCCGGCCGCCCTGGCGATGCCCGCCCAGGATCTGTGTGCCGACGTGTCGCCCGCTCTGCCTCCGCTGGTCGCAGTCCAGTCTCTGGACGGCGTGGACCCCGTCCAGCAGGAGGCCCAGCCCAACACCGGCTCGCTCGCCGAGCGCCTGGAGACCCCATGATCGCCCTGCTCGCCTGCATCGGCGCACCCGAAGACACCGCCGACAGCGGCCCCGTCGAGGACAGCGTGCCCATCGAGGACACCGGCGACACCGGCGACACCGGCGACACCGGCGTCGTCGACACCTGCGAACCCGAGCCGAGCAAGGGCGAGCTGTGGGGCGTGGCCAGCGCCTGGAACGGCGAAGGACCCGGGCTGGACGGCTCGGTGGCCGATCTCGGCGTCCGGGCGGGGGCGGTCGTCTGGCGCCTCGATCTGGACACGATGCACGGCGAGATCGTGCGTCTCTTCGACCCCGTGGTCGACGACATCTGGTACCTGGGCACCCTGGCGCTGCACCCGACACAGAACCGGGCGTACGTCAGCGGCTACCACTACGGGCCTCACGCGTCCTACGACTCGGACGACTGGCTCGACGGCGTGGACGTGATCATCGAACTCGACACGGACACCTACCAGGTGCTCCAGGTGTGGGACATGGACCCCGACCCCTACTCATTCACCGGCTACGCCACCGACTTCGTCGACGGCCAGGCCGGTCTGTACTCCCCGGGTGACCTGCAGTTCCTGGGGACCCAGCTCGTCGCGGTCGAGGGCGGGACCGTCGAGCACTCCGACCTCGTCCACCTGGATCCATCGACACAGACCTTGACCGAGCTGGGACCGGTCGTGGCCGACGGAGTCTGGGTCGCCGAGCTCGAGGAGCAGTCCGACGGCCGCGTCTACGCGATGTGCGAGCCCCAGCCCGCGCCGAACCTGGCACCGGACGGCACCGAGCTGCCCTTCCTGCCCGAGCCCGTTCGCTTCGCCGAGCTGGACCCTGCGTTGGTGAACACCTGCGAGAACGTGCGGTTCACGTTCGCGCTGGATCGCGTGCACGGCCTGGCCACGACCGACGAGGACCAGCTGTACGCCGCTCGGACTACGAGCACGTACTGGTACGACCTGGTCGATCCGGAGGTGGCAGACCTGCAGCTCTACCAGGTCGACACGGCCGGCGGCATGACCGCCGTGCACGACTTCACCGCGCTGTTCTCGACCGTGCCAGCGCCGCTGAACGGCCTGGGTGGGATGGACTGGAGGCCTCGCCCGTAGCCGAGTCCGCGAGCCTGGATCGGCTGCGCCCAGTCGGCCACCGTCGCCACCATCACCTGCCCCACCCGCTGGCTCATCCGGAGCGCCGACGAGCTGGCCGGCAGCAACAGCGGCGGCGTCGTGCTGTCCTGGGGCTGCTTCCACACCTACACCTACCGAGTGCATGACCCGGACGGGCTGCTCGAGGGCAGCGACGGCGAGCCGGTGCTGTTGGCGGTTCCCGTGGACGGCGGGACGGCCCTGTGGTCCACCCCCCGGTACAACGCGCTGGCGGACATCGTCGGCGGTCCGAAGGTGGAGATCCCCTACGAGGTCGGCCGCGTGGACAGCTACCCGCGGACGCCCGAGGCCATCGACGCATCCCCGCTGGACGAGGCCGACCTGCTGTTCACGGACACCACCTGGTACGAAGCCAGCGACATCGGTACCGTCGAGTGGTTCGCCACGGTCGGCGAGGCCCAGACAAACGAAACGGTGGTCGGCTACAGCAAGTCGACCGACGCCGCCGTGCTGGTGGGCACCGGGTATGTGGGCATCGGCTACGACAAGGGCGCCAGCAAGGGCTACGCGCTGAGCGTCGGCGAAGAGGCCACCTTCTTCGGAGGCGTGCCGCCGATCCTCAACGACTCGGAGACCCCCGCAGACGAGTACGCAGACCACCACTTCCGTGTCTCGCCGCTGACCTATCTGGACAGCTGGCGGGGCGAAGTAGCACCCCGCCTCGATCGCGCTACTGGTCCAGCAGCCGGCCTCCGAGGAGCTCAGCGATGTCCTCGCCCAGCTGGCAGGCGTCGTTCCAGCGGACCGCGTTGTCGGACGCCTCCTCTTCGACGCTGAGCACGCGACCGTCGCGACCCAGGTCGTAGATGCTGACCTCGAGGGTCACCGCGGGCCCGTCGTCGTCCTCTGGGACCTCGAAGAAGGCAGTCATGCAGTCGGCCTCCTCCAGCTCGACCTCGACCTCGACCCCGACATAGCGCTGGCAGATGGAGGTGGACATCTCTCGAAAGGCCCCCACGTCCATGCCGCGCATCTCTACGGTCCAGCTCATCTCGGCCATGCAACCTCCAAGCGTCGGCCTCGATTCTGCTCTGTCTGGCCGTCAGCGTTCCACTCCCAGCGCCCACTCGTCCTCGACGACGTTCCCGCAGCTGTCCTCTGCGGTCAGGTAGAGGATGCCCTCGGAGGTGGTCCGGCCCCATCCGTCATCGTCCTCGGGCCAGCTCCAGATGAGCAGACGCTCGCCCATGAGCTGGGCGCTCTCGGCGTCGCCGCGGAAGGGGCGCTCGTAGGTCTCCAGCGTGCCGAGGGTCTCTGTTCCGGCGAGGTCCACGTACTCCAGGTAGATGTCGGGGCCGGGGTCGCCCTGCAGGAGCTGGGGCCAGGTTCCGGGCTCCAGCCCGCTCGAGCGCAGGGAGATCCAGACGTGCTCTCCGCCCTGGGGCCCGGACTCGGCCCACAGGACGTCGCCGTCTTCCACCGGGCTGAAGTCGTCTTCACCGACACCGAGCTCGATCGAGGGCTCGTACTCGGCGGCCTTCTCACAAGGGTCCTTCGGGCCGCAGGCGACCAGGAGCGGGGCGAGGAGTGCTGTGGCGAGGAGGGCGCGCATGGGGGCTCCGACTGTGGCCCCAGCTGCTTCAAGACTCGTGCCAGGGCGGTCGATTCGCACCACCAGCTGATCTTCGGCGGTTCGAGGTCATGCTGGCGGCCCAGATCCCGACATGTGTGTCGCTGTCTCTCCGCCCCGCAGCCCCGGGTTGTCGTCGGATGACGAGATGCTGTCGCCGTTCGAGGACGCGGGACCGCCGCCGCTGTCCCGCCGATGCTGATGGTTCCCCACTCCGCGATGTGCTGGAGCCTCGGCACGGGCCTTGCTCGAGAGAGGGTCCAGGAGGTTCCCATGTTCACGCTCCTTTTCGCCTGCAGTGGCTCGCAACCCCACGACTCGTTCGTGGACTCGGGAGGGGAGACGGGTCTCTTGGCAGAGGAATACGAGCTCCGGGCCGAGTGCCCGGAGACCTCGCGTCCCTGCCGCCGGTGGCCCCGAACGTGATGCTCGTCGTGGACCGCAGCGGGTCGATGGCGCCCCACTGGGAGTCCCTCCTTCAGCTGACGCCCTATGTCGAGGCCATGGGGGACCTGACTCGCACGGGTCTCGCCCTCTTCCCCGACCAGCACGGCAGCTGCAGCGTCGAGGAGTCCATCTCGGTGCCCGTCGCCGCCGGGACAGCCAGCGAGATCATGGACACCCTCGCCGAGTCGTGGGCCGCGGGGAGAACACCGATGACGGCGGTGCTCGCTCGAATACAGGCCCACGGACGACTCCAGGACCCCTACCGCGAGAACGTCGTGGTCCTCGTCAGCGACGGGGCCCCCAACTGCGGCGGGAGCTCGAGCTCTGCCGTCAGCGCCGTCACGGACATGGTGACCCCGGAAGAACCGGTGAAGATGCACTTCATCGGCTTCGCCGCCAGCGCCGCGGCCAACCAGACCCTCGAGGAGATGGGAGAGGCAGCCGAGGTCACCACCGGTGAAGGCATGGTGCCTCCTGGGTCTCCGCTGGAGGCTACCGCGAACGTGGCAGGGGTCTTCGAGTCTCGTGTTTGTTCCGTTCGCGTGGGCGAGTGGACGCCGAACGCACGTCCCGACGAAGGGAGCGCCCCCATGACCAGGCTCGCCAACGTGCTGCTGTTGGGCGTCGCCCTTGCCCTCGTCGCCTGCAGCGAGTCCGAGAAGGTCGTCTCCGGACCGGTGGACGAGCCGGTGGACGAGCCGGAGGGCGAGTCGGCGAGGGTCTGCGCGCCAGAAGCCGTCAGGCTCGACTGCGTCGACGAGGACGCAAACGGGATCTGCCTTCCCTGGGACAACTGCCCGGAGCAGGCCAACACCGACCAGCTCGACACCGACGACGACGGCGTGGGCGACAGCTGTGATGCCTGTCCCTTCGATCCCAACGAGGATCCCTGTCCCGAGTGGTGTGGCGACTTCCCCGAGGGAACCGTGGTGTTGCCTGGGTACTCGCTGTCGGTGTTCGCAGATGGCCTGGACACGCCCTCGGCGCTGGCGACGCTCCCGGGCGGTGGGTTGATAGTCGGTGCGGGCGCCGGCACCTGGAACGCCGTGCCCGTCGTGCACCTGGACGCCTCCGGAACCGAGCAGGTCTGGTCCACGTCGGTGGACGATCCGGACGGCGTGGATCTGGACTCCTCCGGTCGGGTCTACGTGGCTGGGTCGAGCCGGGTGAGTCGGGCCCTGTCGGTCGGCGATCTCGGCTCGGGGAGCGAGTGGAGCACCTGGTACCAGACCGGCGGCAACCTGAACGACATCGTCATCGACACCTGGCGCGGCGACATCGTCTACGTCGCTCAGGACGGCGGCTCCGTGCAGATGCTGGACCCCACCGCCGGCGATCTGGAGCTCGAGACCATCACCTCATTCGGTGACCAGCCGAGCATCGCTCTGCACTCCGACACCGGCAATCTGTGGGTCATCCTCGCCAACGACAACTTGCTGTACGAGGTCGACCCATTCACCGGCGACACGGAGCTGCGCGCCGACTGGAGCTCCGATCACGGAATCGTGCGGACGAACATGATCGCCTGGGACGAGGACGGCCAGCACCTCTACGGCAGCGTCTACACCCTCGACGGAGTCCCCATCGATGGTGCGCATATAGGTCGCTGGGACCCCGCGGAGCCAGAGGCGATGGAGTACCTCGTCGAGGGCATCCACCTCACCGATCCCAAGAACAACGCCATCGACGTCGCCGTCGGCGCGGTCTGTACCTGGTTCTCCTCGCCGCTGAGCGGAAAGGTGCACCAGGTCTGCCAGTGCCCCTGAGGGCGGTCAGAAGCAGAGCGACTCGCACTCGTTGAAGGCCCGCAGGCAGATCTCTCCGTTGGTCGCCGAGGAGTGCTCGGTCCAGCTCTGGTCGGCGAAGTCGTAGGTCCACAGGTCGTTGACGACCCCACAGTCCGTCTTTCCGCCGAAGATGACGAGGCGGCCGTCGTCGGTCTCGGCGCTCGCGGCAGAGTAGCGGCGCTCCGGCGAGTCGAGGTCGGGGGTCGTGAAGTCGGCCGGGAAGTCGCAGATCCCCTCGCCCGGGGTGTTGTACACATCTCCGGCCGAGAGCTCGGTCCAGGCTTCGCTGGCGAGATCGAAGGCCCAGACCTGGTTGGTGTTTCCGAGCTCACCGTCGTCGTGGCCGCCGAAGAGGATGATCCGGTCGCGATCGTCATCGACCGCGAGGTTCGGAACGAGCCGGCCTTCGGGAGCGTCGTTGCGACCCGTGTGGAGACGGCTCCATGTCCACGTCGCCGCGTCGAGGGCCCAGAGATCCCCGAAGAAGGGCCCGACGAAGGCGTTCTCGTCTCCACCGCCGTAGACGTACATCGTGGCCCCGTCGGCGCTGAGCGCAGAGGAATGGAAGAGGCGATCGTTTGGCGTGGAATCGGCAAGATCGTCCCTGAGCTCCTCCCACTCCAGGGTGTCGAGGTCCAGCGCCCACAGGTCGCCGAGCACGCTGAAGGAGGCGTCGCTGGCGGCCTTGTTGCCGCCGTAGATGACGAAGCGCCCGTCGATGATCTCTGCTGTGTGGTTGACCCGCGCGTCAGGGCCGCCGCTGGCCAGGAGCGACCAGGTGTCGGTCGCGAGGTCCAGCCCCCAGACCTCGTCGTAGAGCGTGTAGTTGCCGCTCGTGCCCTGGCGGAAGCGTCCCCCGTGCACGATCCAGAGGCCGCGCTCGGTGTCGACGGCCGAGGCATAGCGCCCACGGGCCGAGGGTCCATCCGCGATGGCCTGGAAGTCGCCGCAGTCCGCGTTCCAGGCCCACGTCGCAGCCGTGAAGTCGGCCGCCCCGTAGCTGCACTCCACCGGCACGCCCATGTTGCCGCCGAGGAAGACGAAGCGCGCGCGCTCCGCGTCCCAGCCACCTTCGAGCTCGCCAGTGGCCGCCGGGATCTGCGAGAAGTCCCGGGTGGAGCAGTCGACCTCTTCGATGACGCCGGAGTCGTCGTTTGGTCGGTTGCAGGCGGAGAGCGCGATGATCGTGGTGATGAGGGGCACGAGGACATGTAGTGGGTCCCCTATGCCACGTCTACGGCGAGTCGGACTACGATGCGCCATGTCCCTGTTCTATGTGCCGCGGAGCGCGACCTTCACGGACGCGGCGCCGACCATCTCGACTCCCTTCGGGCCGCTCCGGCTGGTCGCCACCGTCGCCGGGGTCCAGCTGCCAGTCGCGGACCGTGCGGTCATGGCGGGCAACGACGACCGCTATCTCTCCTGGGAGGGCTCCTTCGGCGAGGTCGCGCTCAAGTTCCTCGCCCCCCGCCCTCGCATCGACCGCAGCCTCGTGCTCACGGCCCTTCGCGTAGGGGTCTGGCGCTTCGCGCTGCAGGAGGCGGTTCCGGTCACGCTCACCGCCCGTTTCCTCGGCGGGCTCTCGCTCTCGGACCTCGGCGGAGGCTGCTGGGCGGATGATGAGAACGTGCTCTGCGTGGGGGCGAGCCACGGGGCCGACTTTCTCTCAGACGGCCTCCAGATCGATGTCCTCGGGGTCCGTGAGTGCCACATCGCGGTCGCCTGGGCGCCCAATGACGAGGGCGTCCGGGGAGCACACCAGGTGAATCCCGCCGCCGCTGCTGCGCTGTCGGTCGACGCCTCCGGGTTCGACCTGTAGGTCCGAACTGGTACCGATGACGCTCGAATCTGCGCGATGATGGAGATTGAACGGAGGTCCCGGTGCCACCCGGAGAGCAAAGACGGTCCAGCAGCGGCGAGCAGATGTGTACCGCGGAGGACAACTACTCCTACGAAGACCAGAACATGTGCGTCGCGCGCCCGGACCAGCAGTCCGCCATCGGCAACCTGGTCGTCACCATCATCCAGGACCTCTACCGCCAGAACCCCGGGCTCGAAGGGCGCGAGCTCGTGAGGGCAGCCTGGCGTGACGCCGTCACCCTCCGCAACCGGCACGGCCAGGACCTGAACCTCGCCGCCGCCGAGCACTTCCTCTACTCCTGTGGAGAGACCGAGGGTCTCGGCTCCGGGCTGTAGATGCAGCTCCTTGCGACCGGCTACTCGGGCATCAAGGCCGCGCTCGACCTGGTCGGGCAGCGCGACATCCTGAGCACGGACGGGAGTCCCACGTCGGAGCCCAGCGCCGGGGTCTACGGCTGGGGCATGCGCGGAGCGACCAAGACCTGCGGAGACCTGGAGTAGACTGACCATGATGTTTTTTCTGCTCCTTGCCTGCTCCGACTACAACCTCAACAGCGAGAAGCCCGACCCGAACCCGGGGGAGTTCGACAGCTCTCCTCCAGCTGGGGCCCCGGACCTGGTCGTCGATCCACTCGACGCAGAGGTCTTCGGCCACTGCGAGAGCGCGACCGTCGAGGTCAGGTTGGAGAACGTCGGCGACGCGCTGTTGACCGTGACCGGACTCGAGCTGGCTGGGGAGGGCTGGAGCATGGCCCCGGTGGACCTGCCGCTGCAGATCGAGCCGGGTTCGAGCGTCGTCGTCGAGGTCGTCGGGACCGACGGCGACGCGACGCTCACCGTCGTCAGCGATGACGGAGACGTCGAGGTGTCCCTCTCGGCGACGCCGAACCGCCCACCCGACGTGGAGATCGCCGCGCCCACCAGCGGCGAGGTCATCGACGAGGGAGTCGATCTCAAGCTCATCGCGGTGGTCTCCGACGACACCGACGCGCCAGAGGACCTCGTCGTCATCTGGACCTCTGATGTCGACGGCACCGTCGGCACCGCGACCGCAGACAGCGTCGGCGTGGCCCAGCTCACCTGGCAAGCCGCGTCGCGGACCGCGGGAGCGCACGACCTGAGCGTCAGGGTGGTCGACTCCTGCGGCAACGCGGTGAGCGAAGAGCTGCCGATCTGCCAGCAGCTCATCACCACGACACCTTCTGTGGACCTGGCGAGCTGGAACTACGAGGGGGACGCGCGCTGGGACAGCTCCAACAACTGGGTCGAGCTCACGGACACGGGCGGCTACCGCGTCGGTTCCGCCTTCGACATCACGACCAAGACAGTCGGAGACGCAGTCACCATCGAGTTCCAGTTCTGGATGGGCGGTGGCTCCGGGGCGGACGGCTTCGCGCTCACGGCTCTCGATCTGGATCGGGCCACCGCCTACCTCGGCAGCGCCGGGGGCTGCCTCGGCTACGGCTACGACGGAGGCGGCTGTGGCGAGATCAAGCCCGCGCTCCCTGGCTGGACCGTCGAGGTCGACACCTACCTCAACGGCGGCTGGGACCCCACTGCGGACGACCACCTCGCCTTCATGTTCGACGGTGACATCTGGGGTGTCGAGGCCTGGTCAGCGCTCCCGGAGATGGAGGACTCGGCCTGGCACACGATGGTCGTCGAGGTCGCCGACCCGCACGTGACGGTCAGCATCGACGGCACGACCTACATCGACCAGGATCTGTCTGGCTACTTCGGCTTCCCGGCCCACGTGGGCTTCTCTGCGGCGACCGGTGGCTCGACCAACTACCACCTGATCGATGCGCTCACGGTGACAGAGGCTGCCTGCGACGTCGAGTAGCTACTCGGCCAGCCTTCTCCTGCGGAGCCCCGCCAGTGAGAGGAGCAGGATCGTGACCAGCCCGGCGGGCAGTCCAGGCCGCGCCGAGCAACCGCAGCCCCCACCGCCCTTTTGCAGTCCGTCCTCGACGCCGGTCAGCCCGCTGTCGATGATGGGGTCCGAGTCCAGCTCCGAGTCCTCGGGCGGGTAGTCGTCGTCCGGGTCGTTGGGATCGGTGCCGTTGTCGACCTCTTCGCCGTCCTCGACGCCGCCGCCGTCGGTGTCCGGATCCAGCGGATCGGTCTCGTGCTCGTAGACCTCCTCGCCGTCGGTCAGGCCGTCGTCGTCTGAGTCCGGGTCGTCCGGATCGGTTCCGGTCTCGTTGTCTTCCACCCAGTCCGACAGGCCATCGTCGTCGCGATCCGAGAGATCATCGCTGGGGTCGTTCGGGTCGGTCCCGTCGTAGAGCACCTCCTCCCCATCGCTCCGACCGCCGTCGTCGGTGTCCGCATCGAGAGGATCCGTGCCGTAGTCGTTCACCTCCTCGCCGTCACTCAGGCCGTCGTCGTCCGTGTCCTCATCGAGCGGGTCGCTGCCCAGGTCGCTCTCGTCGCCATCGGACAGCCCGTCATCGTCCGTGTCGGCGTCCGTCGGGTCCGTGCCGCCCTCGACCTCCTCGAGATCGGAGAGGCCATCGTCGTCTGTGTCGGCGTCATTCGGGTCCGTGCCGAGGACATCCTCTTCCCCGTCGCTCAGTCCGTCGTCGTCCGAGTCAGAGTCGTTGGGATCGGTCCCGTCCGCGAGCTCGTTGCAGTCGTCGACGCCGTCTCCGTCGCTGTCCGCCACGAGCGGGTCCGTGCCGATGGTGACCTCGTCGCCATCGCTGCACCCATCGTCGTCGGTGTCCGCATCGAGGGGATCGGTCTTGTAGGTGTTGACCTCTTGACCATCCATGAGCCCGTCGTCGTCGGTGTCCTCGTCGTTCGGATCCGTGCCGAGTCGGACCTCACGGTAGTCGTTGACGTTGTCGCCGTCGGTGTCCGTGTCGTTGGGATCGGTGCCGTAGGTGAAGATCTCCTCGTAGTCGGTGAGCCCCTCGCCGTCGGTGTCCTCGTCGTTTGGATCGGTGTCGTAGGTGTTGACCTCGTCGCCGTCTGTGAGCCCGTCGTCGTCCGAGTCCTCGTCGTTGGGGTCGGTGCTGTACCGGTTGACCTCGTCTCCGTCGGAGAGTCCGTCGCCATCAGAGTCTTCATCGTTCGGGTCTGTGTCGTATGTGAGCACCTCCTCGCCGTCGTCCAGGCCGTCGTCATCGCTGTCGTCGTCGTCCGGATCAGTGCCGTAGGTGTAGACCTCGTCGTCGTCGTCAAGGCCGTCGCCGTCGCTGTCGACACCTCCGTCGTAGCCGTCGCAGTCGTCATCGACGCCGTTGTTGTCGACCTCGGTCTCCCCGGGGTTCGCGTCCGCGTCGGTGTCGTCGCAGTCGTCACCGCCGTAGCTGTCGCTGTCGTAGCCGTCGTAGTCTTGATCGTAGTCGGACAATCCATCACAGTCCTGGTCGATGCCGTCGTACCAGGTCTCCGCCTCCAGCGAGGATCTCGTGGAGTCCGCGTCGTCGCAGTCGCCGCCTCCGTATGCATCGGAGTCGTCCCCGTCCATGTCTGCGTCGTAATCGGACCATCCATCACAGTCCTGGTCGGCGCCGTCGTACCAGGTCTCCGTCGCAGACGTGTTGATGCTGGAGTCGTCGTCGTCGCAGTCGTCCCCACCGACGAGATCGCTGTCCTCTCCGTCGTCGTCCCAGTCTCGTCCGTACTCCATGTCGACCGTGACACCCACCCGGATCTTCTCTCCCCAGGCGTCCAGCGTGCCGTCGACCTCGACGATGAGTTCGTGTGTTCCGGCTGCGAGCACCTCGTCCGTCAAGTCGGAGGGGGTGTAGCTGTTGCTGATGTAGTAGGAGCAGCAGGCCTCTCCGGAGCCCGACTCGTCGATGGTCTCCGTCCAGATCGCGGCGCCGTCGAGATACAGCGTGGCCGTGCCGATCCAGACCTCGCAGTCCCCGTGGGCCGCGTCGACCGTGACCGTGAAGTTCGTGAAGTCGACGATCTGTGCATCCGTGAAGGTCCAGCTCGCGGTCGCCTCGGCGGTTCCGGAGTCGTCCGTGGAGCAGTTGCCGTCCGTGGTCTCGAAGATGTCGTAGCCGGAGTCCAGCGAGGTGGACGTCGTCGCCGCGAACAGCGGCGAGGTCAGGAGCAGGACGAGCATGGAGCCTCCAGCCGCCAGGGTAGCCGTCAATGTAGAGTGCGCGCGGAGGTAGTTGGATGCTGTTGTCGCTCTCGGAGGCGCTGATGTGGTGGTTGCTCGCCTGTACCCCGACACCTGGGGACAGCTCGTCGGTCACGGAGACCGGCGACAGCGCGGTCTTCGACGGCTGCCATGCCCGGCCACGCACCGGGGATTCGCACGAACTGTACGTGTCCTTCCCCTACAACGACGACGCCAGCCAGTCGGACACATGGCGACGCTTCCGCTTCGACGGGGAGCTCGTCGAGGAGGAGGAGTTCGAGCTCGGACGAGCCACCCAGGGGCGCGGCGCCTGGACGCCCGACGGAGAGTTCGTCTTCCTCGTGGACGACACTGGTGGGGTCCACGGGCCTGCCGGGTCCACGACGGAACCCTACGTCTCCAGCGTCACGGTCGACCCAGCGGGCGAGGTGGCCTGGCTGATCGACCCGAACTGGGCGGAGAACGGGGGCGGCCTCTACCGGGCCGACATCGACTGCGACACGGGCGCCCTGGGCGAGCCGGAGCTGATCTGGGCCACCAAGAACGCCGCCGCACTCGCCCTACGCCCGGGCACGGCCAGTGAAGCTGCCCTGATCGCTCGTGAGCTGGCCGGAGTCGCCGGCGGCGTCCACCTCGTCGATCTGGAGTCGCTCGAGGTCCTCGCCCACATCGACGCATTTGGAGACGACGAGGCGATCGTGTCCGATGCGGCCTGGGACTTCGAGGGCGAGCGGCTGTTGGTGTCCGACAACAGCGAGTTCTCGGGGGTGGCGACCAGGATCGCGGTCGTCGCCGAGTCGGGTCCGATCGAGACCCTCGAGATCGAGGACCCGGTCTCCCTCGTCACCGCGCCCTTCGCGAACTCCAGCGCGCTGGCCGTCAGCGGCTACGGTGACGCGGTCTACGAGCTGGTGCGCACGGCGGACTCCTACGCCGTGGGTGAGGAGGTCGCGTCTCCGGCTCTGCCCGGCCCGGCTGTGGTCGTCGAGCGGGGCGCGCTGACCGGCACGGTGCTGGTGGTCGAGAACACCGGCCTGTGGCAGCTCGAGTTCAGCGAGGGCGGAGGTCTAGAGGACGGAGGCCGCCTCGTGGGCTGGTCCGGTCTCGCCGGAATCCCCGGGGGGATCGCGCTCCAGCCCTGATCACTCGCAGGGCACGTCCGTGTACCAGTCGTCGTTGTTGGTCTCGTCGCACTCGCTGATGCTGCCGGCCCCGGTGCCGTCGTCGTCGATGACAGCCCTGATGCCTCCGCGGCCCCAGTCGCTGGCTGCGATCTCGATCTCGAAGCCGGTCAGCTCCTGGCCAGATGGAATCGCGGTGGCCAGCGTGCCGCTGGCGATGAGGGTCTCTTCGTTGTCGACGCCGTAGAGCGCCCACTCCGTGCCCGCGTCGACCTCTGCGCCGCCCTTGTTCCGGACCTGGAGCGCGATGCGAGCGAGGTCCCGGTCACAGACGTAGCAGGTGTCCGTGATGCTGATCTCGAGGTCGCTGGTCGCCGGGTCGTCGACCGCCGGGCGGGCCCTGAAGACGTTGTACTTGGTCCAGCTCGGATCCGGGCTCGCAGGCACGGTCCCGTCGGGGTTGATGTTGGTGACTGCGAAGTCGTGAACGTGCCAGGTCGTGCCGGACTTCGGCCAGCCATCGCCGCCGTGTCCGTATGCAGTGACGCCCTGGTAGGTGCCGCCGTAGTTGTGTGAGATGAGCACCTCGGCGCTGCCGTCGTTGTCGACGTCGGCCACGGTCGGGTACTCGAAGATCGTGCCGGATGCGTGGTTGCTGTCGCTGAAGTGCAGCGTGCCGGTGGCGCCGTCCCAGATGTAGAACGTGCCCTGGTCGGCGTAGAGCACCTCGAGCGCTCCGTCGCCGTCGAAGTCGTAGCCGGAGCATCCTGCGAGGCCCGAGCTGTCGTCGATGGAGTGGGTCCAGACGACTGTGCCGTCGAGCTCGTACATGTTGAAGGTGCTCGAGCTGGGCCAGGCCATCTCGGCCTCGCCGTCCCCGTCGAAGTCGCCCATGCAGGGCGGCCCGGGCTGGTTCGTACCGGCGCTGACGTTGACCAGCTCGGTGCCGTCGTGCTCGTAGATGGCGAGCTTGCCCCCGCCGACCATCGCGACCTCTGCTTCGGGATCGCTGTCGTACTGCAGGACCACGGGCCAGTGGCCGTAGGAGCCCTGCACCGACGAGGTCCAGATGTTGTTGCCGTTGTGGTCGTAGACCTTGTTCTGGAAGATGACTTCCTTGTCTCCGTCCTGGTCGAGGTCCGCGGCGATCGAGCCGTGGTAGGGGATGCTCCCGCTCGTAGACACCGAGAACTCCAGGCTGCCGTCTTCGCCGTTGAGCACGTACGACTCGGTGAGGATCTCGGGCAGCCCGTCCTCGTCGAGGTCCGAGACGGTCATCAGCGAGTGGGTGACGCTGGAGGTCTGGCTGGAGGTCCAGATCGTGTTGCCGTTGTAGTCCAGGGCTCGGACGTTGCCGCTGGTGGTGAAGGCGACGATGTCGGAGATGCCGTCGCTGTCGACGTCTGCGAGGGTCCCGACCGCGTAGCCCTTGTAGCCGCTGGCCGACCAGTGTTCCGCCCCTGTGGCTCCGTCCAGAACGTAGAGCACGTTGCTGGTCGTGATGATCACCACGTCGGGCACGTCGTCCTCGTCGATGTCCCCGTCGCCGTTGTCGTCCGTGAGGTTGCCGATGAGCGGCAGGTGGTAGCTGCTGTCCCCGGTCCACTGCCACTCGATGGCGACGTCCCAGGGGTCGGTCACGTTGGGGGGCTCGGTCCCGGTGCACTCTTCGATGACCTCGACCTCCTCTGGGCTCTCGAGGTCGACCGTGCAGTCTTCGAGCGCCGTGTCGGGCTCGCTGTCGATGGGCTCGCTCTCCAGCGGGTCCGAGTCGTAGCAGTCGGGGATCTGCTCAGGGCAGGGCGGTCTGCTCGAGTCGCCTGGCGTGACGACCTCTCCCGGCTTCGAAAAGGTGTTCTCGACGCAGCCGACCAACAACATGACAAGGGTCATCTTCGTGCTCTCCCGCAGGCAACCTACACCCTCAGCGCGGCGACCGCCGGGGGTTCCTACGGCAGCTCAGCAGCCGCAGAGCTCCGATGTCGATGACCTCGACATCCGGAGGCACCCAGAATGTGTCGAGCCAGCTCTGCTCCATGCGCCCGGAGAAGCTCATGGCCGCGGATGGTAGCGTCCGGCCCTGAAACTGGAGCATGGATGCCCTTCGACTGGATGCACGCAGGCGGCAGCCCCCGCGCGGGAAGCGGAACCCGCAAGGCCATCTACGAGCAGGAGGTGCGCGAGCGCGCCGCCATGCTCCGCCGCCTCGGCCATGGCAAGACCTACGCTCAGCGGCGCTGCGCCGGGAACCTCGACGAGGAGTTCGCGAGCTTCTCCTCGTCCCCGCTGTTGAAGAAGGAAGTCGCCGCCATCATAAGCGAGGTCTTCGAGTAGTCACCGGGCGTCGCATCGGTGGCGAGTGACTGACACCTCCCTGTCGGAGGCGTCTGCAGGTCTCTGCTCTGTCCCCGTACAAGTGACTGAAATGCCGAAGGAGTCCAGGTTGGCACCGGGCTTGCGATGTGTCGACGCGCACATCCAACCCGGAGATTCACCGTGCAGACCCTCAGCTACCACAAGATCCCCCTGACCCTCGCCATCGTCGCTGGCCTCACCGGCTGCAAGGAAGAGGCGGGCTCCCACAACAACACCAGCGATGCCGAGATCGCCGAGCTCCAGGCGCAGGTCGCCGAGCTCCAGGAGCAGCTCGCTGCGACCCAGTCCCAGGTCGACTCCAACACCAGCGGCGTCTCCGACCTCGACGAGGCCTTCGGGAACATCGACGACATCGATCCGGAGATCCTCGATGACCTCGCCGGCACCGTCGCCGAGCACGAAGAGCGCATCCGCATCATCGAAGACAGCCCCTACGCGACCGAGCCCTGGATCGAGGCCCAGGGCTTCGTCGTCAGCGATGACCTCACGGGCTTCGCCAGCGAGAGCTGGGTGAGTTCCCAGGGCTACGCCAGCGAGAGCTGGGTGAGCGCCCAGGCATTCGCTGCCGCCAGCGATCTGTCCGGCCTCGCGAGTGAGAGCTGGGTGAGCTCGAACTACGCCGCCGCCAGCGACTTCAGCGCGCTGCAGTCGGATGTCTCGACGCTCCAGAGCGATCTGGACACCGCGGAGGGCTCCCTCGCGTCCGCCGAGTCGGACATCTCGACGCTCCAGGGCGACCTCGACACCGCCAAGTCGGATGTCTCGACGCTCCAGAGCGATCTCGACACCGCCGAGAGCAGCATCGCGTCCGCCGAGTCGGACATCTCCACGCTCCAGGGCGATCTGGACACCGCCGAGGACTCCCTCGCCTCTGCCGAGTCGGACATCTCGACGCTCCAGGGCGACCTGGACACCGCCGAGGACTCCCTCGCCTCTGCCGAGTCGGACATCTCGACGCTTCAGGGCGACCTGGACACCGCGGAGGATGCGATCGACGAGAACGTGGACGGCATCAGCCAGCTCGAGTCGGACATGACAGCGGTCGAGAGCGACGTCTCTGTCAACGCCGGCAAGATCTCGGCCAACGAGTCGGACATTTCGACGTGTGCCTCGGACGTCTCGGCCAATGCGACAGATATTTCAGGCAATGCAGGCGATATTTCGGCCAACGTTGTCGATATCTCGAGCAACGCCTCGGACATCTCGAGCAACGCTTCAGGCATCTCGACCAACGCCTCCGACATCGACGCCAACGAGACCGGTCTGGCCGACCTCGAGTCGGACTTCAGCGACCTCGAGAGCGACGTCGACGGCGTGGCTGACCTGATGGAGTACGTCGAGGTCGACACCAGCGTCGACAGCGTGAGCTTCGTGGGCGCCAACGTCTTCGTCCAGGACGGGACTGGCGACACGGATGGTGCGACCAACGGGCTCGGCAACCTCGTGGTCGGCTACGACGAGGACCACTCCAGCGCCACCACCTACAAGGACGGGAGCCACAACCTCGTGCTGGGTTTGGGCAACGACTACACCAGCTTCGGTGGCTTCGTCGGTGGCTTCGAGAACGTGATCGACGATGAGTACGCGGTGGTCATCACCGGGTCCGACAACGTCGCAGAGGGCAAGTACTCGGCGGTCGTGACCGGCAAGTCCAACGACGCCCAGACGACCAATGCGGTCGTGGTCGGCGGCTGGTCGAACGAGGCCAGCGGCTTCTACGGTGTTGTCCTCGGCGGAGCCTCGAACGTCGCGGATGGTGGGTACTCCATCGTCGCAGGCGGAGCCAGCAACGAGGCGTCTTCCAACTACTCCGCTGTGCTCGCCGGCTACCAGAACGACGCCTACAAGAACACCCACGCGACGGTCGTCGGTGGCTGGGCCAACGAGGCAACGGGTCGGTACGCCACGAACAACGGTGGGGGCAGCACCAGCGTCAGCTCCGCGAGTGGAACCTCCTACTGACGCACCGGGGCGTCAGGCGCCGTCGGTCCCTTCGGGGGCCGGCGGCGCATCTGCTCTGCCCGAGCCGATGTAGCATCCGCCGGTGCTGCTACTGCTCCTGGCCTGTTCCGATCCCGAGCCGACCGACCCCGCTGTCATGGGGGCTCCGCCGCCTCCGGGTCAGCCTGGTCCCCTCGGTGGACCGCCGGGTGGACCGCCCGGACCCCCGCCCGGACCAGGCGCGGCCGAGCCCTTTCACGCCACACCGACCTTCGAGCTGAACGAGGTCCGAGGGGTGAAGAGCAACATCCTCATCGTCAGCCTCGACACGGTCCGCGCCGACCGGCTCGGGATCTACGGTGGGCGGGCGGAGACTCCCAACCTCGAGGCGCTCGGCGGGCGGGTCTACGAGCAGGCGATGACCCACTTTCCGGAGACCTGCCTGTCCCACTGGGCCATGTTCAGCGGCGTCGCGCCCGAGCTGCACGGGAACGCTCCGGGCAACCGGGGCTCCCTGTGGACGGGCCCGACGGTGGCAGAGATCGCCCAGAAGGAGGGCTACACCACCAAGGCCGTCATCGGCGGCGTCACGCTCACCGACGCCAGCTGCGGCTTCGCCCGGGGCTTCGATGACTTCGACGACGACTTCGAGCTCGACCGCGCCGACATGCGTCGGCCTGGCAAACAGGTCACCGAGGCAGCGCTGGCCTGGCTCGACGAGCGACAGGAGGGGGAGCGCTGGATGCTCTTCGTCCACTACTTCGACGCCCACTTCCCCTACACGCCGCCGGCTCCCTGGGACAGCAAGTACGACCCGGACTACGACGGCGGCCTCGGCGGGACCGACGCCGACCTGGACCCCTTCCGCAGCGGTGAACGAGAGCCGGCCAGGCGCGACCTCGAGCACGTCCTGGCGCTCTACGACGGGGAGCTCTCCGAGCTCGACGCGATCATCGCGCCCCTGCTCTCCGGCGTGCCAGAGGACACCGTCGTCGTCGTGACGTCGGACCACGGCGAGTCCTTCGAGCATGGCTACTGGTTCAACCACCGAGACGGGCTGTGGGACAGCGTGCTGCGAGTGCCCCTCGTCATCAGGGCGCCGGGCCTCGGCGAGGAGCGCTTCGAGGAACAGGTAGGCCTGGTCGACGTGGCCCCGACCGTGCTCTCCCTGGCGGGCCTGCCGACCGACGCTCGCATGCAGGGGGCGGACACCTCCAGAGCCCCGTCGCGACCCTGCCACTACGCGCGCACCGATCCCTGGCGGCCTGGGGACAAGCAGTTCGCCTGGCGCACGAACGAGTGGAAGGTCATCGATCAGGGCGTGGACGTGCTCGCCTATGACCTCGTCGGTGATGCGGCGGAGGAGACGGCCGTCACCGCCCCGGCCGGGCCCTGCTCCCAGGAAGACTACGAGGCCTGGATCGACCCCTTGCGGGAGCACCAGACCACGGCGCCGCCGCCCCCGGGGATGTCTCCCGAGGAGTGCCGGCGGCTGGAGAAGCTCGGCTACCTCGAGCCCGGGACCTGCGGGGCCTCCCGGGGCAACGGGACTTCCCAGTAGACCTCGTCGCCGACCACGGTGCCGGGCCCCATCCAGGACTCGAGCAGGGGCTCGACCTCGGGCTGCGCCATCGAGCGGTGCAGGACTATCCAGCGGACACCGACGTCGTAGGCCTGCTGGGCCATCCACTCCGGTCTCGTGTGGGGTACCACGGTGATGATGTGCATCGCCTCGTCCGCCCGGCGCTCCGAGGTGCCCGCCAGCTCCCTGAAGAACTGGGTCCTCAGCAGCGAGGACGTGGAGGAGCGGGCGTCCGGCGCGTACACGATGGGCAGGTGGTGGCTGGACTGCCAGTAGAGGTAGCGCGAAGTGGCCATGGTGTAGCCAGCGTCCGTGGGGAGATCGAGCACCCCCACGGCTCGCTCGCTCCCGAGGTCGCGGGCGATGTGCTCGTAGACCGCCGGGATCTCGGCGGGGGCGCGCTCCATCGGCCAGGGCGCGCCGCTGACCACCAGGCCGTCGATGGCGACCAGGGCCAGCAGGACGGGCAGGACTCGGGGCCAGCGCGTCGTGAGGCGATGGGCGCCGAGACCAGCCAGCCCCGCCACCAGGGCCAGGGCCGGCACCGCCAGCCTCAGGGGGTGGGTCATGGCGAGGCCGGGGGCGAAGGACTGGACCAGCCACCAGGGCAGCCGGTAGGGGAGGATCCCCGCCTCCTTCACGTAGATGTAGGGCCCCAGCGCGAAGGCGATGCAGACGATGATGCTGGGCCACCACTTCCAGCGGCGGGAGTAGAGGGCGAGCGCGAGCGCGGCGATGCCCAGGTACATCGAGTGCTCGAAGCCCTCCAGCGACAGGTCCACCGACTGGAAGCCAAAGGGCTGGACGAAGGTGCGCAGGTCCACGGCGTTGTGAAGGGCCAGCTGCTGGTTCATGTCGGGGGGGTGCTTGATGATGGCGTCCTCGGCGGCCATCTGCAGCTTCATCAGGGTCAGCGCCGGGGTGGAGACTGCAACCGCCACCAGGGCCCCGGACCACGCCTTCTTGATGTGCGGCAGGCCCCTCACGGCTAGGGCGATGCCCGTACCGAGACCCAGGTAGGGTGATGCGATCGTGGCGAGTCCCACCCCGAGACCCGCCAGCAGCCAGGCCTTCCAGGTGGGCTTCTGGGTGGCCTCGTGGCCCCAGGCCAGGGCCAGGGCCACCGGGCCGATGTCCGCCGCCTCGGTGATGCCGTTGTGCAGCTCCGAGATCATCCAGGCGCTGCCTGCGAAGGCGAGGGAGGCGACCCACGCCGCGGGGCTCGAGGCGCCGAGGGCCCGGGCAAGGCGGTGTGCTGCCCAGGAGGCGAAGGCGACGTAGAGCACCAGCGCGACGTTGTAGGCCATCGCGGTCCCGACGATGGGGACCAGGGGCGTCGCGAGGAGGCCGAGGATGGGGTCGATGAACCACAGCACCCCTCCGTCCGGCCAGATCAGGTAATCCGTGCGCCAGGGAAGCTCGCCCTCGGACAGCGAGGCGAACCACCACCAGGGGCCCCAGGCGTGGTTCCAGACATCGACGTTGGGGTCGCCGATCAAGCTCGAGCGTGGTGACAAGACGATCGGCCAGGTCACCGCAAGCGCTAGCGCTGCGTGCCCGGACGCAGCCAGGACGCCCCTTCTCAACGCGAGGCCGTCACAGGATCCCGTATCCCTCTTCGGCGTAGGTCTCTGGAAGGGTGTTGTCTTCGTCCGCCGTCCACCAGAGGAGGGCGACGACGCCGATGACGATCAGCGCGGCGCCACCGACCCAGATCAAGACGTCCTTCATGGCTTCAGTCTACGCCGTCTGTCGGTGGGCCTCCAGTTCTCGACCGCTTCGAAGGGCCACACGCCGCTGGCGAAGTCGAACTCGCGCATCGCGTCGAAGTCCGTCAGGCCCGCGGTCTTCACGTAGAGCGCGAGCCGGTTCTGGAGGCGGTAGTGCCAGCGGAAGTGGAAGAAGCTCTTCACGACGACGATGTCCGCCTTCCAGACCGACAGGCCCGCGGACTCGTAGAAGCTCGGGTCCATCGAGATCGGTGCCGCCTCGGTGACCACCAGCTTCAGGTGTCCGCAGTCCAGCACCGCTCGATGACCGAAGCCCTCGTGGCTGTCGCGGAAGACGAGGCGCCCACGCAGTGGCAGCGGCGGCGAGCTCGAATCCCGGCGGCCCCCGAGCTCGAGGTCGACCTCCTCGTCGATCGTGGCCTCCGCGAGCCTCTGTACGGCGAGCTCGTCTCGAATGGCCGCGAGGCTGAGCAGCCCCTCCCCACCAGCGTGGAGCGCGCGGATGAGGTGGGTGTTCTCTCCCGGCGCTCCGGCCCCGGTGACGTCGCTGGCATCGCAGATCGTGACGCAACCGAGGGCTCGACGGAGCGAGGCATTGCGGACCTTCGCGAGGGCCTCGTCGGTCGAGAGGAACTCGGGCGGCTGCTCGTGCCGAACCGCCCAGGCGGCGTCGGCCAGCTCGTCGGCCAGGTCCTCTGCGGTCTCCGTGTCCTCGGCCACCGCCGCCACGGACCAGCCGAGCTCGGGTGAGTCGTTCCAGAGGTGGCACATGAACAGGGACGTCGACAGCACGCCCTTTCGCTTCTCTGCCCTGGACATCTGGCCGAAGACTCCCCGCATCGGCTGCAGCAGGTCGATGGTCGTGCCCCCGCCCATGACCAGCGGCAGGCTGCGCCAGGCGACGGCGGGGCGGAAGTCCTCGCGCGCCATGCGGATGAGCAGTTCCCCGGCGCGCCGTCCGGTGGCGGCGTGGTCCCGGTGGGGGTTCGTTCGGTAGGCGACGGGGGCGTCGATCGCGGCCATCAGCCTGGGTGTGAGCAGGCCATGGAGGTCGAAGCTCGCGACGAGGGGCCGCTCCCCGAGGACATCCCGCAGGGCCTCGCAGACGAGGGCCTCTGGTCCTTCGAGGTCCCGCGCTCCCATCGCGCCGTGGAGGCTGAGGAAGAGGCCGTCCACCTCGACCGAGCGAAGGGCGCTGACCAGGCGGTCCCTGAGTGTCTCGACGGTCTCGCGTGTCAGGGGACCACCGGGGAAGGCCCAGGCGGACAACAGCGGCACGGCCTCGACGCCCTCTCCCCCGCAGGCGCGGACGAAGCCGGAGAGCTCGGCGTGCTTCAAGAGGCCCTGGACCTCCGAGCCCTTTCTCGAGCAGGCGTGGGCAAGGTCCTCGCCCTCCAGGTAGTGGGCGAAGTCCGAGATGGTGGTCGACACAGGAGACAGGCAGTGGGTCTCCTGGTTCAGGCGGGCGTAGGCGAGGCGCATCGTCACCTTCATGTCTCACCCGCGGATCGCCATCTGCGCTACCGATGCGCCCATCATGTGTGGCTTTGTCGCAATCCTGGGGACCGAACCGGCCGCGCCTCGACTGGTCTTGGGGCTGCACGCCATCCAGCACCGCGGCCAGGACGCCGCCGGGATCGGGACGCTCAACGGCAGCGGGCTGCACCTGCACAAGGGCATGGGCATGATCGGCCAGGCCGTGCCTGACCTGGAGCGGCTCACGGGCAGCTCGGGCATAGCGCACGTGCGCTACCCCACGGCCGGTGTCAGCGCGACCTCAGAGGACGCCCAGCCATTCTTCACGCGCCGCATGGGGCTCTTGCTGGCCCACAACGGGAACGTGACCAACGTGCCCGAGGTGACAGAGGCGCTCCGCAGGCAGGGCGTGCACGTCATGTCCCAGTGCGACGCAGAGCCCATCCTGCTGGTGCTGGCCCAGGAGCTGACCGCGCGCCGGGCCTCGAATCACACCAAGCACGACCTGCGTGGTGCAATCGACGCGTTGTTCTCGCGGGTGCGCGGGGCCTTCTCGGTGGTGCTGCTGATGGAGCTGGAGGGGGTGCGCACGCTGGTGGCCTTCCGCGACCCCCACGGCATCCGGCCAGGGGTCTATGGACGGACCGCCGATGGCTGGATCGCCGCCAGCGAGAGCGTCAGCCTCGATGTCCTTGGCGTGGAGAAGTTGGGAGACCTTCCCTGTGGTGCGGCCTTGTTGTTCCAGCTCGATCGCGAGCCGGAGCTTCTCGAGGTGGCCGCGCCCCAGCCGCGTCCCTGCGTCTTCGAGCGCATCTACTTCGCCCGGCCGGACTCCCGCATGGAGGACGGCCGGGTGAACCGGACGCGCTGGCGCCTCGGCCGGCAGCTGGCTCGGGAGTGGAAGGCCAGAGGCCTCGAGGCCGACGTCGTCGTCGCTGTTCCGGACAGCTCCCGCCCGGCGGCGATGGCGATGGCCGAGGAGCTCGGCATCAAGAACCGCGAGGGCTTCATCAAGAACCGCTACAGCGGGCGCACGTTCATCATGCCGGACCAGGCCAGCCGCGACTCCGCCCTGCGCCTGAAGCTGAACCCCATCCGCGAGATCTTCGAGGGCCAGCGGGTCCTGCTCGTCGACGACAGCATCGTCCGGGGCAGCACCATGGGCCGCATCGTGCGCATGGTCAGGGGCCTGGGGCCCAGCGAGCTCCACGTCGCCATCTTCTCGCCGCCGGTCCGGTACCCCTGCTTCTACGGTATCGACATGCCCACCCGCGAGGAGCTCATCGCGGCGCGCATGGAGACCTCTGTGCTCGCCGAGTACTTCGGCACCGACTCCTTGACCTATCTCTCTCGCGAGGGCCTCGCCGAAGTCGGCGGGGAGTCGATCTGCGCCGCCTGCTTCGACGGCTGCTATGTGGTCCCGGTGAGCGCCGACGAGCGCGCGCAGATCACCGCGAACCGCCGCCCCCGAAGCCACTGAAGACCCGCCACCAGCTCCGCCAAGGTGACGCCCGACTCACCGGGCTGACCGAAGGCTCTGTCGCGCTGGTGGTGACCTCGCCCCCCTACCCGATGGTGGCGATGTGGGACGAGGTCTTTGGCGACGAGGCTGCTGCCCGGCTCGCCGCAGAGGACGGCCCAGGCGCCTTCGAGGCGATGCACTGTGTCCTCGACGCGGCCTGGGCGGAGGCGTTCCGGGTCCTGATGCCCGGCGGTCTGTGTTGCATCAATATCGGCGATGCGACACGGTCTATCGGCGGGCAGTTCGCGCTGTGGCCGAACCACGCACAGATCCTCCACCAAGCCCGAGAGCTCGGCTTCACCGTATTGCCAGACATCATCTGGCGGAAGCCGAACAACAGCCCGACCAAGTTCATGGGGTCGGGGATGCTGCCTGCTGGTGCCTACGTCACCTACGAACACGAATACATCCTGGTCCTGCGAAAGGGCGGTCGTCGTCGCTTCGACAGCCAGAGCGCGCGCGCGAACCGCAGGGCCTCTGCGGTGTTCTGGGAGGAGCGCAACAAGTGGTACTCGGATCTGTGGGACCTCACGGGGACGAAGCAGGCGCTGTCTGGAGCGACCCGGAAGCGCTCGGGGGCCTTTCCCTTCGAGCTCGCCTTCCGGCTCATCAGCATGTACAGCGTCTACGGTGACCTCGTCCTCGACCCCTTCGCCGGGACCGGGACGACCTCGATCGCCGCGGCGACTGCTGGTCGACACAGCCTGGGGCTGGAGCTGGACGCAGCCCTGGTCGATGCCTTCGAGCTCCGGGTGCTCGACCGTCCACGGCGGCGCCTGGAGGAACACCGAGCCTTCGTCTCGGGTCGGGACTGCAAGCACGCAAACACCCGGTATGGGCCGGTCGTCACGTCACAGGAGACCGACCTGGAGCTTCGCGTCGGGACGGTCACGTCGCCCTCTGAGGTGGACTACGCTGAGCTCGACCCGGTGGTGTCGTGACCGACGCGAGACGTGACCGTGCGGCCGGGATCGTCGTGAGGGCGGCCCTGGCGGTCGTGGTGATCCTGGTCGTCGCGCTGTGGGCGACCGGCCGGGCGCTGAGTGTCGACGACGAGGTCCTGTGGAACCTGGACCACCCGGCGGAGGTCACGATCGTGGGGGAGCGGGCCACCGACGTCCCGGGCTTCTGCCGCATGGTCTTCCTCTACGAGCACCCCCTGGCTCCAGAGGGGCACCAGGTCAATGACTACGTGCCCTGCGCCTGGAAGCCGGAGGTGGGCGACGTGGTCAGCGTGTGGGCATGTCCATGGAACCCCTGGGCGGTGCTCTTCCCGCACAACGTCTGGGCTCGGGGTGTCGGGGTCCTGTTGTTGTGGCTTCTGGTCCTGGGCGCGGTCCTGGGTCTGCTACGGCGCGCAGGTCGCAAGGGGATCGACTGGGTGGGGCCGACGCTCGCGGCCCTGAAGGCGGAGGGGATCGAGGCCAGGCGGTTGTCCAGGGGCGGCATCTCCGTCGGCTCGGAGGGGGTCTTCGACAAGAGCGGCGAGGCGATGTCCATCTCGGTTGGTGCCGAGGGGCTGCCGGACTGCCACATCTCGCGAGCGACCGTCCTTCCCGGGGAGTCCCTGGAGGTCGGCCTCGATGACTTCGACAGACAGTGGCGGCTCAAGACCCCCCTGCCCTTGGAGCTTGCGCTGGCCCTCTCGGAGCGCGCGCGCAAGCTCATGGACCGCGTCGACGGCTGCGAGATCCGCCAGGGCACGATGCGTGTCTGGGGGGCCCAGGGTCACCCGAGCACCTTCATCCGCCACGCGCTGAAGCTCCGAGCGGCGCTGACCACTGGCCTCTGGGGCGAGCTGGAGATTGCCGGGCTCGAGCGACTGCGCCACGGCTTCACCGGTGAGATCGACGGTCTCCCGGTGTCCGTCTCCCTCCGCCAGGACGGTCCGGAGGTCCACACCCTGGTCCACGTCCAGGTGAAGAGCTCCTTCCAAGCCGCGCGCGAGGGGCTCTGGAACGCCGAGAAGACGGGAAACGTCGTCGTGGACCAGCTCATCCAGCTCAGCGGTCACTGCCCCCAGCTCGAGGACGAGGCCTTCGTGGGGCTCCTGCTCGAGGTCGTCCATGGCCACGGCGGAGTGGTCCACAAGAACCACCTCGCGGTCGAGAAGCCCGGGATCCTCGCGGATGAGCTCGTGGAGCTCGTCGACACCTGTGTGCGTCTTGCTCGTCAGCTGAGGTGATGGTCAGAGGTCGATGAGGTAGACGACGCCGGTCGACTCGCGGTCCTCCCACTCGGTTCGGCGCTCCCACGGCGAGCAGCGGGCGTCCGGCGCCCTCGAAGTCCACGAGCACAGCCGAAGACCCCGCGTTGTCGTCGGGGTCCTCGCCGCGCCAGGTGAGCCCTTCTGTCACCGAGACCGAGCCGCTCAACGGACCTGCCAGCAAGTAGACCGCCCCGACGCCCCCCCAGGGGTCATCCACGGCAAATGCACCGACCAGGATCTCCCCGAAGCCGTCGTCGTCGAGGTCTCCTCCGCTTGCCACGGCCGTCGGGAGGTCCCCGTCTCCCTCCATGACGAGCGTGGCGGCAGCGGGCTCCGAGATTGGGCCGCTGCCTGTCGCCGGGCCGCTGACGACGTAGATGTCGTCGCATCCCTGGCACGCCGACACGAGGTCGTTCAGACCATCACCGTCGAGATCGAGCGCCACGGCGACGGACTCCTTGCCCAGGCGCGCGTCGGGCCCCGTCCAGCGTCCGACGGCGTCCGCGAGTGTGCTGCCGAGGCCCTGGACGACGTACACGACGCCTTCGTTGTCGTCCGGTGCGTCCAGCTCAGGAGCGGCGACGACCAGCTCGTCGATCCCGTCCCCGTCCAGATCGCCGGCGGCGAGGGCGGCCCCGGCGCCACCATTGCCGTCCTCGCCGTCTACGCGATGCTGGCGTTCTCGAGCCAGCCGCCAGGACCCTCTTCGGCTGTGTTGCCGACGACGGTCGCGTGAGCGATGCCGAGGTGGGCGTCACCCACCCAGAACGGCCCACCGGTCTCGGCGGTGTTTCCGGCGAGCGCTGCCTGGATCAGCGTGGCGTTGGCTTGCTCGCCGACCCAGATACCGCCGCCGTCCTCTGCGTGGTTGGCGACGACTCGGAGCCTGCTCGCGACCAGGCTTCCCATCGCCATGGTGAGGCCGCCTCCGTACCCGGTGCCGTCCCAGCCGCCTTCCGCGCTGTTGTGGGCGATGAGGACGTCGTCGAACCGTGCCTCGACGGATCGCATGGCGATCCCCGCGCCGAAGCCGTCGTACCGGTCGCCGGCCGCCCGGTTGTTCCGCACCTCGACCCGCTCCAGGGTCAGGGTGCCCCCGGTTGCGCGTATTCCACCACCGCTGCCGGTGTAGTAGTCGCTGGCCTCGTTGTCCCGGACCACCACATCCCGCAAGACCACGTCTGCCTCGTCAATTGCCAGTCCGGCGCCGAAGTCGGCGAATCCTCCCCGCACTTCGACACCTGCGAGGGTCAGGGAGCCGCGGTTCACCTGCAGGACGCGGCCGAAGTCGCCCCCGTCCAGGAGGACCACTCCAATCCCGAGGATCTCTACGTCCCGGTCGGCGAGCACCAGAGGCGGATACGCTCCGCTGCCCCGGCAGACCTGATCTCCGATGGCCAGTGCCTCCTTCAGCGTCGCGACGTCCTCGGGAACGCGCACCCAGCCCAACGGGCACTCAGCGACAGGGTCGCCGGTATCCGCGGTGTCCCCGCTGTCGTTGACCTCTGGCGGATTCGCCACCGGTCTGTCGAGGGGTCCCGGGGTTCCGACGTAGGAGAACAGCCAGAGCACAGCTCATCCTACTGCCAGCCGAGGGCCTGAAGCCGGGCGTCGAGCAGCTCGGGGAAGCGCTTGTACCAGGTCGCGTTCAGGGGCGAGGGGTGAGGCAGGGGGTGCAGCCGCATGCTCTTGCCTCGGAGCTCGACTGTCAGGCTCGCCTCGTAGCGGTCCTCTCTGGCCCAGAAGGTGGCCAGCTCGGACTTCAGCGAGGGCTCTGCCAGGCGGAACCAGTCGAAGGCCACGTTGCCGCAGGTGATGAGGTCCCGGCCTTGCCAGCGCTCGGCCATCAGCGTCGCGATGGGCTCGATGAAGCGGCGCTTGACCTTCACCGACCAGGCCTTGTTCCCGGTGGGCTTGTAGGGCACCGTGTTGCACCAGAAGACGCTCCGACCGACCTCGACCGAGGCCTCGACGGAGGGGCAGCAGGCGCCGTGTCGGGCTCTGTGGAAGCCGTCGCGGATCAGCTGGCCCCCCTTGCCGATGAAGGGCTCCTCGTGCACGACCTCGAAGCGCCCAGGGTCGCGCCCGAAGACACCGACCTCGGCCTCGAGCGAGCCGCAGCCGAGCAGGATCGGCCAGGTCGGATCGCGCCCGGCGGCGCGGTAGACGGGAAGGTCGATGTCCATGTCCCCGCGTCCGGCCTCCTCGGCCATCCGCTCCAACAGATCCCTCACTCGAGGACGGAGGCGATCGTCAGCTCGTCGAGGCCCATGTTGCGGCCGAGCTGCACGACCTGCTCGCGGAAGACCTTCACACCGGCGAGCTGACCCAGCAGGTGGGCGGCGACGTCGGCGATGGCCTTGGCGACCTCTGGCTCTCCGAGACCCAGGTCCGTGGCGTAGTCGCGGATGCAGACGCTCTCCTCCTCCGAGATGCGGCCGTCGGCGAAGGCCACCAGGACGAGGCTCTTCAAGAAGGCCTCCCTGAGCGCGGGGGTGTCGATCACCGAGAGGTCGACCTCTGCGGTGGCCTCTGTGCCGAGGCTCTTCTCGAACTCGTCGATGAGCGCCTCTTCGCGGGGGTGCAGCCCGTCGGAGAGGGCGACGACTCGCATCGCGGCGGCGATGGTGCCCCCGGTGCGGCTGTCGATGTCTGGGACCTTGGACATGATCTTGTTCATGCTCTCGACCTATTCGTCGTCCTCGACCGGCGCCAGCGTGTGCAGGATCGCCGCGAGGGTGTCGGGGTCGAAGGTCGAGACGAGCACGTCCGTGCGGATGGTCCGGCGGATCACGACGAGGCGGATGTGGTCGTCTCCGGCGGGGAGCGCTCCGCAGCGCAGCAGTACGTCTTCCCACTCCTCGTCCACCCGCTCGGTGGCCTCTTCCAAGGCGCTCTCGAAGCGGGCGGGGTCGATCGGACCCCAGAGCGTCTTCGGGCGGGGTCGGGGTCGGATCATCCAGGTCACGACCGCGATCGCTGCCATTCCCAGGAGCCACCAGACGACCCCGGTCAGCCAGCCCAGCGCCAGCCAGAGCACCATCACGCCGAGACCGGCGCAGCCGCCGACCGTGCGCATGGCGTGACGGTCGTACCAGGCCGTGGCACCGTTCATGACCTCGCGGAAGCCCTCTGGGCCCATGTCCTCCAGCTCTTCGAGGGTGACGTAGACGTCTCCGTTGCCGGTCTCGAAGGCCTCCAGCCAGCCGTCCCACTCCAGCTCGTAGTCCCGAACGAGCGTCGAGATCTCCGGGGCCATCGCCGGGCGCGCTCGAGCCTGCACGCCGTCAGCCCAGACCCGGTCGGCGTGGAAGTCCTCCAGCTGCTCCGGATCGCAGGCGAGCAGGGCCTCCGGGTCCTCGCACTTGAGCCCGAAGATGGGATGGACCCAGCGGTCCTCTCGGTCGAGGAGGTAGCCGAAGCGCCTGAGGTCAGGCACGCGCGAAGTGTTCGCGCAGCGTGGCGTTGACCTCGCCCCCGGCCTCGATGATCAGGCCGTGGCCGGCGCCCTCGACCTCGACGAGCGGGGCGTGGAGTGCCTCCGCGAGCCTCCGGCTGTTCGAGGGGCGGACCAAGATGTCCCTGGTCCCGGTCATCACGACCGTCGGGATGCCACGGAGCTTGTGCATGCGGCGCCGGCTCATGTGGGAGAGCACCGCCGCGAGCTGGCCCGCGATCCCCCAGGGGCTGCAGTCCTGGCCACCGATCTCTGCGAAGTCGCTGCGCAGGTAGGCCTTGTTGTCCTTTGCGAACCCATCGGAGAAGAGCATCTTGCCGACGTTCCGGAGACGCTGCTCGCCCGTCGTGGTCTGCATGCCCACGAAGGCCTTCGTTCCCTGGAAGCTCGGACGCCCGGCGAGTCCGCCCATGTGCGTCGAGATGAGCGCCATGCTGCGCACACGCTCGGGTCTCAGGAGCCCCATGTGCTGGGCGATCATGCCCCCCATGGAGATCCCGACGACGTGGGCCCGGTCCCAGCCGAGGTGGTCCATCAGGCCGAAGGCGTCCTTGGCCAGCGCGCGGGTCGTGTAGAGCCCGATCGGCGTGGAGCTGTCGCCGACGCCGCGGTTGTCGTAGCTGCAGACCGTGAAGTCCTTCGAGAGGTCCTCTACCTGGCCGCGCCAACCTCGACCCGACATCGCGAGCCCCATCACCAGGAGGACGGGCTCCCCCTGCCCGCAGAGGGTGTAGCGGAGGCGCAGGTTTCCGACGGGTGCGAAGGGCATCGAGACGGTGCAGGTAACGTGGCAGTCCTTCGATCGTGGGAATCCCTCAGGCGTGGACATCGGACCCTTCGAGCTCCTCGGGCTCGTGGGCCGGGGCGGCATGGGCGAGGTCTACAGGGCTCGCCACGCCCGCCTCGGCGAGGACGTCGCGCTGAAGGTCGTCCGGGGGGCCACTGGACCCAGGGCTCGGGCCGCCCTGCGCAACGAGGTCCGCGCCGTGGCCGCGCTGGATCATCCGGGCATCGTGCTGGTCCACGACCTCGACACCGTCGATGCGCGCCCATGGTTCGCCATGGAGTTCATCGAGCGCACCCTCGAGGATCTCCCGGTTCCACGCCGATGGAGCGAGGTCCGGGAGCTCCTGCTGTCGCTGCTCGACGCCCTCGGTCATGCCCACGCCTGCGTCGTCGTCCACCGGGACCTGAAGCCGGCAAACGTGCTGCTCAAGGGGCACCGCGCGGTGCTCGCGGACTTCGGGCTCGCCTGGCTGGCCGACTCAGAGGTCCTGGTCCACGCCGGCACCCCCGCCTACATGGCCCCCCGAGCAGTTCGCCAACGACTGGCGCCAGTTCGGGCCCTGGACGGACCTCTACGCCCTGGGCTGTGTGGCTTACGAGCTGCTCAGCGGGGCTCCGCCCTTCGTCAAGGACTACCGCCAGGCTCACGCCAGCTTCGGGCCGCCTCCCCTGGAAGGCCTGGTCGAGGGTCTCCAGGAGTGGCTCCACGCGCTGCTCGAGAAGTCGCCGACGATGCGCTTCTGTTGCGCGGCTGACGCCGCCTGGGCGCTGCTCCATCTGCCCGAGCCGGTCCAGGACACCTTGGACGTCAACCCTGGCGAGCTCACCGAGTCCCTGACCTTCGGCGGCAGCGACGGCATGCTCACCTGGAACCTCGAGTGCCTGGAGGAGCGATCCCCCGCGGAGCTGCCCGAGACCACCCTGCGGGAGCGTCCGCCCACGCCGCAGGACTGGCGTCGACCCGGCCGGACCCGACCTCCGCTCGGGATCGTGTGCACGGGGCTGGGCCTCTACGGGCTGCGCAGCGTGCCGATGGTGGGTCGCGACGAGGAGCGGGACCGCCTGTGGGCGGCCCTGCGTGATCTCGATGGACCTCGGGGCATCTGCGTGGTCGGAGGGGCCGGAGTCGGACGGTCGCGCCTGGTCGCCTGGATCGCCCAGCGGGCTGCTCACCACCCGCCTCCCGCTGCTCGTACTGGCGACCGCTACGACGCCGGTCGAGGGCCTCGAGAGCCTTGCGCTGGGTCCGCTGGACCAGCGCGCCCACGGTACCCTCGTGCGACGATTGCTGGGGCTGCAGGGGGAGCTGGCCGCGAGGGTGGTGGCGCGGACGGGGGGCAACCCGATGTTCGCCGTCCAGCTGGTGGGCGACTGGGTCAAGCGCGGCATCCTCGTGCCCGGTGAGAGCGGCTTCGTGCTGGCCAGGGGCGCGGACGCTCCGGTACCGGAGGCGCTCTCGGCGCTCTCGGCGCTCGCCCGTCGACGCCTGGAGGTCCTTGGACCCACCAGGCCTGCGCTCGTCGTCGCGGCCTGCCTCGGTCATCACTTCAGGCCCGAGCACTGGAGCGAGGCCTGTCGCCACGCGGGCATCGAGCACTCGGGAGGGCTCGCGGAGACCCTGCTCCAGGAGCGCCTGCTCGTCGCCGACGGACTGGAGCTGCGCTTCGCTCATCCAGTACACCGGGATCTGCTCGTCGATGACGCCGGCGCCCTCGAGCACGCAGCATGCGCCGCGGCGCTTCGAGGAGAGGAGCTCATGGGCGCTCCGGGGATCGCGGAGCGCCTCGGAAAGCACCTGCTCGCCGCGGGTCGGAGCCAGCAGGGGCGCTGGCAGGAGGCGGAGGCGGCCGCCCGGGCCTCGTTGTTGGCCGCGATGGGCGAGAACCTCGGTCGCCAGGCAGAGGCCATCCGTCTCCTCGGGCTGGTGAACCAGAACCGGGGTCGCTTCCCCGAGGCGATCGACGCCTACCGCGAGGCGCTGAGCATCTACGAGAGCCTGGGTCGGCGTCACGCCGAGGTCATCCGACTGAACCTCGTGATGTGTTTCCTCGAGCAGGGCCGCTGGCCCGAGGCGGCCGAGGAGATCGAGGTCGCGCGGACCGCCCTGACGCGGCTCGGGCGCAGGAACTACCTGGGCGCGGTGGCCTGCGTGGCACTCGTCGCCAGCGCCGCCCTCGACGACAGGGAGACCTTCGACGACGACCTGGTCTTCGCCTGCGAGCGCCTGGACGAGAGCGGCTGGGTCGAGCACGACCTCGCCTGGTCCTTCGAGCGAGCCGGAGAGCTGGCCGCCGAGCGAGGCTGGGAGGGCCCGGAGATCTGCGCGCTCAGGGGTCGGGCGATGCGGGAGCGCTTGAAAAGCGGCGGCTGAGCTCGGCGATGTGACCGGGACCGGTTCCACAGCAGGACCCGAGCAGGGTCGCTCCGGCGGCCACCCACCTCGCGGCAATGTCGGCGTAGAGCGCCGGGCCCTGCTCCGTGGGGGCCCAGCCCATCTCCTCGTCGAGACGGCCGGCGTTGGCGTAGGCGCCGAAGGGCAGGCCGACGCTGGCGATGGCCTCGACGTAGGCCAGCGTGCGGGCGGCAGGCACGCAGTTCACGAGCACCGCCGAGGCCCCGAGGTCGCGCGCCCTGGCGCAGGCCTCGCCGATCCGTGCTGGCGTCAACAGGTCCGTGTCGGGGCCGGCGGTGAAGCTCGCCCAGGTCTCGACGCCTGTCCTCACTGCCTCCTCGACGGCCACGAGCCCCTCGCCGATGTGGGGGAAGGTCTCGCAGAGCAGGATGTCGACGCCCTCGTCCGCGAGGACCTCGATGAGCTCCCGGTGCTCGGGCCTCGGGTCGGTCGGGGACAGCTCCGGGCTGTAGCAGTCCTGCAGCGGCGCGATCGAGCCGGCGACGCGGTGCTCGGCAGGGATCGCCGAGCGACAGAGCTGCACGGCGCCGCGGGCGAGCCTCTCCCAGTCGGGGAGGTGGCGGGACTTCGTCCGGAAGGTGTTGGTCGTGTGCACCGTGGCGCCCGCCGCCGCGTAGTCCCTGTGGATCGCTGCCACCACCTCGGGCCTGTGCAGCAGCGCCCATGCGGACCACAGCGGGATCGGTGTCGGCACTCCTCGGGCGAGCAGCTCGGTGCCCAGGGGGCCGTCCAGGATGATCATCGGCTGATTGCGTAGACCACGCGCGGGCCGCCGCCGAGCTCGAGCACCCCGAGGGGCTCGAGCACGTACGAGGTGTGCATGCGCAGGGACCGGTCCTGCAGGCCGCGAGAGGTCCAGGCGTGGTGGATGTGTTCCTCGCCCCAGCACGGATCGGCAGGCCAGGGTCGATTCCAGTGGCTCGCCGGATCCAGCGGGTCGTCGAGGACCTCGCCGCAGGCCGGCGGCTCCGGAAGGTCGGGGAGCGTCGCCCTGAAGTCCTCGACGTCGGCGTAGTAGCGCTGGGCGAGCCCGTGCACGCTGACCAGTGACAGGACCACCGCGAAGGGCACGACCACGAAGAAGCGCCGCCCCGGGACCCCGGCGACCACGCCGATCAGCGCGATGGTGCCCAGGAGCGCGTGGCGTGCGCCGTAGTCGTCGAAGCAGGCGCCGATGACGTGGACGAGCAAGGCGGCGCCGAGCAGATCGAGGGTCCGTCGAGAGGCCGCGAGCACCGCCGGCACGATGCAGGGACCCAAGAAGGCCACGAGCTGGAGGTTGACCGGCAGCACCCGGCGCAGGTCCCGCAGGGCAGGGGAGGTGTCGAAGACGCCGGCCGCGCCCAGAGCCCCCGCCGCACCCAGGGCCGTTCGCCAGCCGCCGAGGACTGCGACCACCGGCGCGAGCAGCGCCAGCTCGATGCGCATGGCGCAGGCCAGGGCGTAGAGGGGGACGCCGAGCCAGCGGCGGACCCGGTGATCGGAGGCGCCGACAGCGCAGGCGAGGACGACGAGGAACTGGGGAATCGCCACGTTGTAGGCGCTCATCGACCAGGCGGCGTGCTCGGGGGACAGGGCGATGAGGACAGCGGTCGCCACGCCCGCCCACTGTCCGTAGCGGCGGGCGACGATCCACGCGCCGGCGAAGACCGTGCCCACCCCGGCGGCGATGTTCAGCCCGAGCAGCACCTCTGGCGAGTCGAAGAGGTGGCCGAGGCCGGAGTAGAAGCCCGCGAGCAGCGGGTACAGTCGCGTACTGCCTTGCCAGTCGTCGCCCTGGAAGGCCGCGAGGTAGTCCGCTTCGTGGCCGTCGAAGCGATGCCTGGACAGGGGAATCCAGAGGGTCCGGACGAAGACGGCGAGCAGGAGGATTCCCAAGCCGGCCGTCAATCTGCGCACGGGCCTATCATCCACCCGATGCCATGGACGCGTGAGATCTCGGCCTTCGCCGCACCGGTCGCGGTGACGCTCTTCGGCCTCGCCGCCGTGCTCCCGACGCTCTCCAGCGGCCTGTGGGGACCAGAGGAGCCCTTCCTCAACGGCGACCTCAACGGCGGCTGGTGGCTCTGGTGGGCCATGTCCGAGCACTGGCGCGGAGGGGACCCGTGGTCGCTGGTCGCCTGGCCCGAGGGCATCGACAGCATCGCGCCCTGGTTCCCGAACCCACTGCAGATGGGGCTTGTGGGCCTCTTCGGAGGACCGAGCGCCCTGGGCTGGAACCTCGTGCAGCTCACCCACGTGCTCCTGCTCGGCCTGTCCACCGTGGTGCTCGCCCGGGTCGCCGGAGCCAGGCCGCTGATGGCCGCTTGCGCTGGCGCGCTGGTCGCCTCGAGTCCGGTCTTGCTCCACGAGGTCTCGGGCGGGCGCCCGGACGACCTCATCGTCTGGCCGGGGGTGCTCGCGCTGGCTGCGTTGTGGCGCGGCGGGCGTCGGTGGGCCGTGGTCGCTGGGCTCCTCGCGGCGCTCCAGGGCCTGGGCTACGCCTGGCACGGCGTGGCCCTGATCCTGGTGGGTCTGCCCCTGATCCGGCGGCCTCGAGACGCTGCGCTGGCTGCGGGCGTGGGCCTGCTCGTGATCAGCCCTTACCTGATGTGGCTGCGCGAAGGCATGGCCTCCGTGCCGGTCGACCTGCCCCCCGACGGCTACAAGGCGATGCCGCTGGCGGGCTTCTGGGCCTCCGACCTGCCGGGGCGCTTCCTGGTCCATCCGCTCTTGTTGCCCGCGGCCCTGCTGGGGGTGCGCGGAGGCAGGCGGTTCCTGGCCGCGGGGCTCATCGGGGTGGTGTTGGCGCTGGGCCCCGAGATCACCTGGAGCCCCGGTGGCGACGGCGTCGCCGGCCCCTGGGCCTGGGTGGCCTGGGTGATCCCCCCGGCGGCGCGAATGCACCACCCGATCCGGGAGGTGATGGTCGCCCTGCCCCTGCTCGCGACGGCCCTCGCCCTCGGGCTCGCGCGGCTGCGGCATGGCAAGTGGGTCGCCATCGCGCTGTTGGTCTCGGCCCTGTTCATGGCCAGGAAGCTCGACGGCGCTGCTGCATACGGCATGGCCAGCGGACCCGCGCCGTTTTCGTTCGACTTCGAGGGACCTGCCGTCGACCTCTGCGGGGTCGATCACGCCACCGCCCTCGGCTTCCAGACCGTCCACGGCCAAGCCCTCGTCGAGGGGCTCGACACCTACCGAAGGCACCCGGTCGACCTCGCTGATCTCCCGGAGGGTGTGCGGGTCGTCGTCGTCTTCGACCGCCTCGGCGACTGCTGGACCCAGGGCCTCGAGGACGGCGTCTACTCGGCGGAGAGCTTCCAGGTGCCGGGCGAATCCGGGGGCCCGTAGCGGGCCTCGACGTCGGCGAGCAAGCTGGCGCTCCCCTCGTAGACCAGGAGCGTGAGCGGACGCGGCGCGGAGTCGAGCTCCTCGCGCAGGTGGTCGTTCACGTAGACGAGGCGATCCCCGACGCGTCGCGGCGAGCCGTGGCGGTGGTCCTCGGCAGGCTCTGTCTGCACCATCGGCATCGCCTGGAAGGGAGAGAGCTGCCAGAGCATCGCCGAGGTCTTGGTCTTGTCGTCATCGTTCGTACCGGGGGGCGCGAGCAGGTAGACGTCGCCTGCCGGGATGGTCACCGGCGCTTCGGCCAGCTTGCTGGCGCGCAGGAGGTCGCATGCCCCGAACCAGAGACCCTGGACGATGCCGAGCACCCAGAGGGCCCTCGTCCAGGGCGAGGTGCTCGCCAGCAACGCCAGCGGAGCCGTCAGGATCAGGAGGTACATGAACTGGTGGGGTGCGGCGACGCCGACGGCGACCAGGGCGAGCCACGCCACGACGCTGGCGAGGCAGACCGCGGCCACCACGGGCTGCTTGCGCAGGCCCATGCATGCAGCTGGGAGCACGAGCGCCCCGAGCACTCCGAAGCGGCTCGCGTAGTCGGCGAGGGACTGGAGCAGGAGGATCTCCGGCTGCCCATAGGTGGTCGGCTCCAGCGCCAGCGCGAGCCCCCCCGGCAACAGCGGGATCGCGGCCAGCAGGAAGACCAGCGAGCGTGGCCTGCGCAGGGCCAACGCCAACACCACGAAGGCCGCCAGCGGATGGGTCCAGCAGGCCAGCGCGCCGACCAACGCCAGCTTCCAGGTGTGCTCGCGCCAGCGGTAGGCGGCGGCGACCAGCAGCGCGACCAGCGGGTAGTCGTTGATTTCCGCGGCGTAGGCCAGCTGCACCGGCGAGGTCGCGATCAGCAAGGCGACCAGCGGCCGATCGCGCCACACCCACACGGCGCCGAGGGAAAACAGCGCGCTCGTGAGCAGGAAGACCGCGGGTACGGGGAGCAGGAGCTCGAAGGCGGCGTGCAACAGCGCCCAGCCAGGCGGGTGGAGGCCGATCCAGGTCGTGAGCGCGTCGAGGACGCGCCCTTGTTCCAGCGCGCGCACCGTTGGACCGGTGTAGGCGGCGTACTGCCAGCTCACCTCGTCCCAGCGCAGCCCCGCTCGCAGGAGGCGAAGAGCTGCAGCGGCGATGAGGATGAGCCAGATGCGAGCGCGGCCGGACACGCTCCATTGTCACCCAGGCGTCAGCGGCGGTCCCGGTGTAGAACTGTCTCCGATGCTTCTTCTTCTCTCCGCGGGGAGGCGACACTGAGAGCGGGCCGTTTTCGCTCTTGTCGCCGCTGACCGAGCGGATCTGGCGCGCCGAGCACGAGCACAGCGGCCGGCGCGTCGCGGTCAAGATCTTCCGGCGGAGCCTTCGCGCTGGCGATCTTGCTCGCTTCCAGCGCGAGGTCCGGGCCATCGCGGCCCTGCACCACCCCTGCGTGGTGAAGGTCCTCGATGCGGGCGCGAGCCCCTCCGGTCCCTACCCGGTGATGGAGGAGGCCAGCGGGACGCTCACCACGGTCGAGGACTGGGATGGCCTCGCAGAGGTCCTCGGGGACGTGCTCGACGGGCTCTCCCATGCCCACGTTCGCGGGGTGGTCCACCGCGACCTGAAGCCCTCCAACATCCTGCGCTGCGAGGGGCGCTGGAAGCTCGCCGACTTCGGCCTGGCCTGGCCCGGCGTGTCGTCGAGCGCACCGGCGGGA
Organism: Myxococcota bacterium; assembly: GCA_036012755.1. Taxonomy (GTDB): domain Bacteria; phylum Myxococcota_A; class UBA796; order UBA796; family CAJQPC01; genus JAAESX01. The sequence continues at coordinate 37,531 of DASCPX010000082.1, forward strand.
ACGCGCTGTTCGCGGTCCAGCTCGTCGGTGGCTGAGCGCCTGCGCGAGCGACGACTCCTGGAGGGCTCAGGTCCTCAGTGAACAGGGTCGGGTCGCCGAGGCCAGAGTCGTGGCCGACGAGCTGGTCGAGCGCGCACGTGAGCGAGGCTGGAACAGGGTCCTCACCGAGATGCTCATCTACCGGGGTCGGGCCGCGCCGCGCCTGGGCCTGGAAGACGCCATCGGGCTCTGGGAGGCGGATCTGGCGGAGGCCATGGCCTTGGGACCGGTCGGCGAACAGGGCGCGATCGTGGAGATGGGCCTCGGGCGAATCCGCGTGAGGCAGCGGCGCTTCGACGAAGCACGGGAGCACCTGATCCGCGCGCTGGAGCTCGGCCTGGTCGACGAGGACTACGTCTGGCTCTACGAGGAGGTCGCCCGGCTCTGTCAGGGTGATCTGAGGGATCTGGCCACCGCCTGTGCGGAGAAGCAGCGCTCCAGGCTCAGCTGAAGGCGACGACCAGGCCGAGCTTCTCTGCGAAGAGGCCGGAGAGCAGCGGGAGCATCGCCTCGCCGCTGTCCCGTTCGAGCCACGCTCCGTCTTCGTAGCGGAAGTGCCAGGCCCTGCGGTTGGCCGAGAGCCACAGCTCCTGGACCGGGACCTGCTGCGAGAGCACGAAGGTCCCGCCACGCTCGAAGTCGACCTTGACCACCCCGTCGGAGAGCACGGGGTCGGACTCGTCCGTGTCGAGCTCGTCGATCTGGTCGAAGAGATCCGTGAGCACGTCCCTCACGAAGCGGCGGAACTCCTGCTCGGTCATCCTGTCTCCCTCTCCCCAGAGCTATGCCGCGAGCCGGCACCTGTGCACAGGGGGTTAGCCTCTCGCGGTGGACTCGCTGCTGACTGGCGCCAACGCCGCCCTCCTCGACGACCTGTACCAGCGCTGGCTCGCCGATCCCGCCAGCGTCGAGCCCGACTGGGCTGCGCTCTTCGAAGAGCACAGGGGCCAGGCCGGTGAGCGGTACCGGGCGCCGGGACCAGACCGGGCGAGCATCTTCAACCCGCGATCGCCCGGCCTTCGGGCGGCGACCGAGGCTGACGTCATGGAGGCCAGCCAGCGGCAGGCCAGGGTGGCGCAGCTCATCAACGCATACCGCGTGCGAGGGCACTTCCTCGCCGACATCGACCCCCTCCATCGAGCCGACCGGCGCCGGCACCGCGAGCTGACGCTGCCCTACTGGGGGCTGTCCGACCAGGACCTCGATCTGCCGGTCCACTCCGAGCCCATCTTTGGCGAGCCCGTCGTCAGCACGCTCCGGAGCATCCTCGCCCGCCTCGAGAAGACCTACTGCGGCTCTTTTGGTGTCGAGTTCATGAACATCGACGACAACGAGCAGAAGCAGTGGGTCGCCCAGCGCTTGGAGACCCTCTACGACGCCGGGCCGATCCTGGCTCCGGCCGAAGAGCGCCGAGTGCTCGAGAAGCTCGCCGACGCGGAGGGTTTCGAGCGCCTCATCCACACCCAATTCCCCGGCACCAAGCGCTTCTCCCTCGAGGGCGGCGAGACCCTCGTCCCGCTGTTGGACGACCTCGTCGAGGACGCCGCCGAGCAGGGCGTGCGCGAGATCATCATCGGCATGGCCCACCGCGGGCGTCTGAACACGATGGTGAACATCCTCGGGAAGCCGGCCGCGATGGTCATCGACGAGTTCCAGGACGTCGAGCAGGACTTCACCGGCTCCGGCGACGTGAAGTACCACCTCGGCTACAGCCGGGATCACGTGACGACCCGCGGGCACCCCGTCCACCTGAACCTCGCCTTCAACCCCTCCCACCTCGAGGCGGTGGACCCGGTCGTAGAGGGCCGCGTCCGCGCCAAGCAGGATCGCTTCGAGCACGAAGAAGCGGAGAGCGTCGATGTGCGGAAGCTCTGTATGCCGCTCTTGATCCACGGCGACGCGGCCTTCGCCGGTCAGGGTCTCGTGGCAGAGGTCCTCCAGCTCTCGGAGCTCGAGGCCTACCAGACCGGGGGCACGGTGCACGTCATCGTGAACAACCAGATCGGCTTCACCACCTCGCCGAGGGACGCACGCTCCACGACCTACGCCAGCGGAATGGCGCGCATCCTCGGCATTCCGATCTTCCACGTCAACGGCGAGGACCCCGCGGCGGTCGCTGCGGTGACGCGCCTCGCGGTGCACTGGCGTCAGCGCTACCACCGGGACGTCGTCATCGACATGTACTGCTTCCGCAAGCACGGCCACAACGAGGGTGACGAACCGAGCTTCACCCAGCCGCTGCTCTACGAGGCCATCCGGAACCACCCCTCACCGCGGGACGTGTACGCCCGCCACCTCGTCGAGAAGGGCAGCCTGACGCGACAGGAGTGCGACGCGATCGTCGGCCGCTCCCGCGAGCGCCTCGAGAACACCGGCGAGCCGGGGCACGACAGCTACGAGGGCATGCCCCAGACCTCGATGGGCCAGCTCTGGGCTCGCTTCGTCGGCGGCGAAGAGGACCCCGACACGGGCTTCGACCGTGGCGAGCTCGTCCGGATCCTCGAGACGGCCAACACGATCCCAGAGGATCTCCACGCCCACCGCAAGATCGGCCGACTCATGGGGCAGCGCCTGGAGATCCTGAGTGGTGAGGCGCCCGTGGACTGGGCCATCGCCGAGCAGGCGGCCTTCGCCACCCTTGTCGTGGATGGGATCAGGGTGCGGCTGAGCGGCCAGGACAGCGGGCGTGGCACCTTCAGCCATCGCCACGCCGTGCTCACGGACATCGACGACGGCTCCGAGTACGTTCCGCTCGATCATCTCAGCGAGGACCAGGCGCCCTTCCGCGTCTACGACTCGATGCTCAGCGAGGCGGCGGTGCTCGGCTTCGAGTTCGGCTACTCGCTGGACTACCCGGACGCCCTGGTGATCTGGGAGGCGCAGTTCGGGGACTTCGCCAACGGAGCGCAGGTCATCATCGACCAGTTCATCGTCGCCACCGAGCAGAAGTGGAACCGCCGCTCCGGGTTGGTGATGCTGCTTCCCCACGGCTACGAGGGCCAGGGTCCCGAGCACAGCTCCGCGCGCATCGAGCGCTACCTCATGCTCTGCGCAGAGGACAACGTCGTCCTCGCCAACTGCACCACGCCGGCCAACTTCTTCCACCTGCTGCGACGCCAGGGTCTCCGCGGCGTGCGCAGGCCGCTCATCGTCTTCACGCCGAAGAGCCTGCTACGCCATCCGGAGTGCACCTCGACGCTCGAGGAGCTCTCCGATGGACACTTCCAGTCGGTCATCGGCGATCCGAAGACGCTCTCGGCGCGCAAGGTCAAGCGCGTCGTGCTCTGCCAGGGCAAGGTCGCCTTCGAGCTGCTCGCAGCGCGCCGGGAGCTCGGGTTGGACCGCGTCGCCATCGTCCGGGTCGAGGAGCTCTACCCCTTCCCGGCGGAGCGCATCCTCGAAGAGGTCGGCCGCTACGGCAAGGTCGAGGTGGTCTGGTGCCAGGAGGAGCCTCGCAACATGGGGGTCTGGCCGGTCTACGGCGACTGGCTGCGCGAGCTCCTCCCAGCCGAACGACAGCCCCGCTATGTGGGGCGGGTCGTCGCGGCCGCCCCTGCCACGGGCTCGACGGGAAAGGCCCGCCGTGCCCAGGCGAAGCTCATCGAAGACGCCCTGACACTGAAGTGATCCAATGGTCGAGTTGAAGATCCCCCAGGTAGGCGAGTCCATCGCCACCGTCTTTGTCGCGCGCTGGCTCGTCAAGGTCGGCGAGTCCGTCACGGAGGGACAGCCGGTCCTCGAGATCGACTCCGACAAGGCCTCGATGGAGGTGCCGGCGATCGTGGACGGCGTGCTCGCCGAGCAGCTCGCCGAGGAAGGCGACGAGGTCCCGATCCTCTCCGTCATCGCCCGCATCGACGAGACCGCCGCCGTTGCGCCGAGAGCAGTGGAGTCGGTCCCCGAGGCCCCCGAGGTGTCTGCCCCCGCGTCTCCGGCCGTACGCCAGGCCGCGCGCTCGGCGGACGTGGATCTCGCTGAGGTCGATGGGACCGGGCCGAAGGGGCGCATCACCCGCGCCGACGTGGCAGCCATCGCCAGCTCGGTGGTCAGCTCGGTGAGCTCGGTGGTCGCCTCGGGCGGTCAGGCACCGCCTGCTCCCGCTGGCGCCGTCGAGCGGGTCCGCATGACACCGCTGCGTCGGATCATCGCTCGGCGCCTCGTCGAAGCCCAGAACACCGCGGCGATGCTCACGACCTTCAACGAGATCGACATGAGCGCGGTGATGGAGCTCCGCAAGCGCTACCAGGAGCGCTTCGTCGAGCGGCACGGGATCAAGCTCGGCCTCATGTCCTTCTTCGTGAAGGCGACCCTGGAGGCCTTGAAGGGGCACCCGGCGGTCAACGCCGAGATCGACGGGGACGAGATCGTCTACAAGCGCTTCTACAACATCGGCGTCGCCGTGAGCGGGCCCAAGGGCCTGGTGGTCCCGGTCCTGCGCGACGCGGACCGGCTGAGCTTCGCGGAGACCGAGCTGGGCATTCGGGAGCTGGCGATCCGCGCCCGCGACAACAAGCTGCGCGTCGAGGACTTCAAGGACGGCACCTTCACGATCAGCAACGGCGGCGTCTTCGGTTCGCTGATGTCGACGCCGATCCTCAACCCCCCGCAGGTCGGCATCCTCGGCATGCACAACATCGTCCAGCGGCCGATCGGTGTGGACGGCGAGATCGAGCTCAGGCCGATGATGTACGTGGCCCTGTCCTATGACCACCGCATCATCGATGGCCGTGAGGCGGTGGGCTTCCTCAAGCGCATCAAGGAGTGCGTCGAGGCACCCGAGCGGGTGCTCATCGACGTGTAGTCATTCCTCGGCGACGAGGTCCACGAGGTACTCCAAGTCGGCGAGGTCCTTGTGATGGCCCGCTTCCTGCTTCGCGCGGATCAGATCCCGCAGACCGAGAAACGGAATCGGGTAGGAGCCCTCGACTCGCCCAGTCCAGGCGGAGTCGAAGGTCACCGAACCCATGCCGTTCATCAAATCCACTCGGTTGGGCCTGAATCCGAACTGCACCACGATTCGCGGCCGCGCGAGGTCGTCTGCGCCCTCGAGGAGGGGAACGCTCCCCCCCAGAAGTCCAGCAAGGCCGCATAGAGGCGCTCGCAGTTGTCCCGGCCCCGGTCGAAGAAGATGTCGAGATCCTCTGTGGTCCGGGCATAGCCATGGAAGGCTACGGCGTGACCTCCGACCACCAACGCACGGACCTGATGTGTCGCCAAGGTCTCCAGGAGCTCGAGCGAGTCAGGCGGTAGCTTCGTCACGAACGAACACTCGGACGCAGTCGGGATCCCGAAGCCGTGACTCGGCGTTCGGCCAGGCTCGACGCCCCAGATCGGCCAGCGCGTCCAGGCGTTGCTCCGGAGTCATCTCCCGGTGCCACCGCTTGTCGAACGCAGCGGCCTCTTCCCAGCTCTTCGCGATGTGAACGACCCAGCCGTCTCGTTTCCTCATGGACTCAGTCCAGCACCTCGGTGACGTCGAGCACGACGAGCTTGTTGCCGTCCCCGTAGGCCACCTGCATCCGCCCGTCCGCGTGGCGCAGCGCCGGGTCGTGGGCCTTGCTCGTCGCGGTCAGCCGCAGCTCGACCAGTTCGTCGTCTCGGATGAAGAGCAGGCTGTCCTGGGCCTTGGAGACCACCGCCAGCCAGTCCTTCGCCTGGCTGTGGCGATTGACAGGCGCGATCTCCTCCTGGATCACCACGTCGTCGACGACGAGGTCGGTCTTCCAGTCCTCGCCCATCTGTTGCCAGCTGAGCCCACCGGACTCCAGCCAGACCAGGAACTGGACCAGCGGCGCCTTGACCGATCGGGCGCCTTCCGCGGTGAACACCTGGCCGTCCCGGATCCAGGCCAGCTCCGGCCCCGGGGCAGGTTCGCTTCCTTCGCCGTGGAGCACGCGCTCGTTGGTGAGCAGGTCGACCTCGACGATCTGCCCGTCCTCCACGAACCAGATGCGGTCCCCGAGGCCGGCAGGCTGGAGCTGCTCCGCGGCCGGCGACGCGGGGGCGACGAGGACCTCCGGTCCCCCCTCCCGCTGGAGCTTGATGCGCTTGTCCTGCGCGAAGGCCAGCCCTTGCGAGGTCCAGGTGGGCCACGACGCCCCCTTCGTGCCCGGGATGCGCGCGTAGCCATCTGGGGTCCAGCGCACGAGGCTGGTCGAGGATCCGCCGTCGAGGAGGGCATAGGCTGCTTCCATGCCCTCCGGGGCCCACACGGGGGAGCGGACCTGGACGCGTGGGGCGTGCTCGGAGACCCACATCTCGCTGGTGTCTTCGATGGTCACAACGGTGGTCAGCCTGCGCTGGCCGACCACGTGCACCCGCAAGCTCTGGCCATCGGCGGTCGTGAGCTCGGCGTCCACGCTCCCCGAGGAGCTCGACGAGCTGCTCTCGCTGACGGTGTGTTGGCGGGTGCGCCGCGGCTGGCGTCGGTCCGAGGGCGTCTCGAGGTCGTCCCCTCTCTCGTCGGGTGTCGTCGTCGCGGCCTCTGCGGCCTCGTCGTTGTCTCCGCGCCGATCCGAGGAGGTCGCCAACCACGCCGCCCCGGCCCCGGCGAGGGCCCCGACGACGAGCAAGAGGGCACGGTCTCGATTCTGCATGCGATGACCAGACAGCAGCTTTCATGCCAGCGTTCCAGCCGCCCTGTGGCGGCCCATTCGGACAAGCTGTCGCTGGCACGCTCGTTGCGCCACTCCATCTCCGACAGGGTGTCTCCCGCGCGGTAGTGTGCGGCCATGAGCACGAAAGACGAACTGCCGCCACCGCTTCCGACCATCGACGAGGACGAGTCGACCACGGAGCTCGGGGCCTACGACACGGCGCTGGACCCCAGCCCGCTGGACCCCAGCCCGCTGGAGCCACTCCCCGAAGAGCCACTCCCCGAAGAGCCACTCCCCGAAGAGCCACTCCCCGAAGAGCCAGCGCCGGAGCCATCCTTGATGGAGCCACCTCCGCTGGGCGCTGACCTCTCCGCTGCTCTCGCCGCGCGCGACGACGACACGGACGTCGCCACCCTCGCCGCCTCGCCCGAAGAGGCGGCTCGGCTACGGGACGAGGCTCGCATGCGTGCGCTGCCGGCCCCGCCGCATCCCTCGGCCGACCTGGCGCTCAGGACCAAGGAGCAGATCGAGGAGGAGAAAGAGGCGGCGATCCAGGCCATGCTCAAGGGCGAGGATCCAAAGCCACCTGCGCCGGCCGAGCGTGGACCGGTCCAGAAGCGCGCGACCCCCGCGGCTCTCCCGGTCCTGCTGGGCCTCTCGGGCGCTTGGAACATCATCAGTGGGATAATCTGGGTGCTCGGGATCGTGACCGCCCCGATCGCCATCGGGTGCTGGGTCGTCGCCTTCTTCGAGATCCGGCTCGCGATCCAGGCAAAGGATCTCGATGTTCGCGAGGTCGCCGAGCGTGCAAAGGTCATAAGCTACGTAGAGATGTCCGAGCTCGTCTGGGCCCTGGGCATCTTCACCTTCGGCTTCGGCGTGGCGATCCAGATCTACGCACGGAGGCTCCTGAGCGAGAACCCCTGAGTGTCCGGTCAGTCCCACGAGCACTAGCACAAGCCGGCGGCGGGTCGGCCGCTGGTGGTGTCCGGACTTCCTCGAGCCGGTCTGTGACGGGGCCGAGGCCGTGTGGGACTGGGCCTTCGGTGAGAGCTGGTGGGAGGCCTACAAGGCGGCAGGAGAGGACCCGCGCCAGAAGATGGTGCTCGAGGCCTTCAAGGACGGCTCGCTCCAGGGCCATATCGACGCCCTGAGCAACGAGGAGGCCGTCGATCCCGCACAGTTTCGCGAGGAGCTCGGCGAGGTCCTCGACTACCTCCAGCAGCTGGAGATGATGAAGGCCGCCGGGAAGTCCTGGGAAGAGATGGCCGAGATGCAGCGGAAGTTCATGACCAGCAGAGGCCAAGAAGGCCGCCGAGGAGGCGAAGAAGGCCTCGGGCGCCTCCGGGCTGGTGCGCGACGAGGACATCCAGAACGCCCACAACGAGGCGGTCGGGGACCAGGACTACATCGAGGAGGTCGAGCCCGACAAGACCACCTGGGCCGGGTTCACTCCGGAAGAGAAGAAGAAGTGGCTCGCCCGCGCTGCCGCAGCGATCAGCACCTTCGTGGCCTGGGCGGCGAAGGAACACCCCGAGCTGAAGATCAAGAAGACCGAGATCCACCAGGATCTGAAGGGCTGCGAGGAGATGGGCGCGGTTGCCTACGTCACCGGGGACGAGTGCTTCAACGTCGGGATGGAGCTCTACGACGAAGCCGCCGCGGGCATGCCCGGCTACCAGCAGAAGCCCTGGGGCGACCCAGCGCGCGACGCCGAGTGGGAGCGCTACGAGTACTTCGAGTCGGAGATCGGCGCGCTGGTCCGAGAGCACACCTACTGGCACGGTTCAGAGGACCTGAACAAGGACGGCACCGTCGCCGACGACGAGCAGAACCCGCTCGGGGCGCCGCTGGACCTTCTGGACCACCTCCTGAAGAACATGGCCGAGCAGTGGGCTCCCAACCTCCGCGCGGCCTACGTGACGGGCATGGCCCGTCGTTTCCGCGCTGACCCGCGGGTCACGGATCAGGCGGCGGCTGCCTTCGAGGCGAGCTGCACGAGCGTATTGGGCGTCACTCCGTGATGTGGTGGCTGGCCTGTGCCGCAGCCTCCGAGACCCCAAGCGAACCAGCCGCCGAGGTAGCTGAGATGAGCCAGGCCGAGACCCACGTTCGAGCCCTGAACAACCGCGCGATCCCACAGGTCTGGAAGCCAGCCGCCGCCTGGTGCCTGGAGCACCCGGGCGAGGCCCACCCGGTGATGCTGGAGGTCCTCGCGGAGGGCGGTCCAGAGTCAAAGCGCATCCTGAGCCTGCTGCCCCAGATGGGGCTGGCCGAGGCGGTGCCTGCCATCGCTGCCTTGCTGGATCACCCGATCCATGCCTCCAGCGCTGGCAATGCCCTCGGGCTGCACCCGGACCCCTCTGCGCTCGCGGCTCTCGTCGAGGCCCTCGGGCAGGACTCCTCAGAGGCCCGCAGCGCGG
>DASCPX010000083.1:0-2361 GCA_036012755.1 Myxococcota bacterium
CTGTCGATGGGGTCGCTCTTCTTCAGGCCCGAGGGGTCGCTCTTCTTCAGGCCCGAGGTGAACACGGCCCGGCACGTCGCCTTGGCGTAGGGCCCCGGCGGGGGTGGCGGCTCCGGACGCAGGACGAGCCCCGCGACGACCATCCCCACCGCCACCAACCCCGCCAGCAGCGGCCACGCGCGCCCCAGCAGCGTTCCTGGGCGTGCGGCCGCGCCGTCCGCTCTGGCCGGCGCCTGGGCCGAGCCCGAGCGGAGGGCCTCGAGGGCGTCCTGCGCGCGCTGGAAGCGCTGACGCCGATCCGGCTCGACCAGGCGGAGCAGCACCCCTCGGAGCGGAGCCTCCAGGTGGTCCAGCCGCTCCCCGATCTGCAGGCGCCCGTCCGCGTCCCGGGGCAGCTCGTCGGGCTCGACGTGGGTGGCGAGGAAGAGCAGCGTCGCCCCCAGGCTGTAGAGGTCCGAGGCGGGGGTCGCCGCCCCCGCCAGCTGCTCCGGGGCGGTGTACCCCGCGGAGACGACGATGGTCTCCCCGGTGGTCTCCCCGGTGGCGGCCACGCTGTCGAAGTCCACCAGGACCGGCTCGTCCGGGCCCAGTCGCCCCGAGGCGTTGCGGCAGAGCAGGTTCCGCGGCTTGATGTCGCGGTGGATCACCGGCGGCACCCGGCCGTGCAGGTAGCCCAGCAGCTCCAGGAGTCGCTCCGTCAGCCGCCGCAGCTCGCCCCCCTCGAGGCGCCAGCTCCGCTCGGTGACCCGCTCGTGGAGGCTCCCCCCCGCGAAGTACTCCCGCACCAGGACCAGGGAGCCGATCTCGTCCTCCTCGAAGGCCTCGACCCGCGGCAACAGCGGGTGCTCGAGTTGCCGCAGCACCTCGGCCCCGCGGATGAAGTGCGTGCGCGCCTGCCGGTCGATGTGGGTCCCGAGTCGGAGCAGCTTCACCGCGACCAGGCGCCCCTCGGGGTCGGTGGCCTCGTAGACGCCGCCGGAGCTTCCGAAGCCCACCACCCGCCGCAGCTGGTAGCGCCCAGCCAACACCAGGGAGAGGCCGCAAGCGGCGCAGCTGGCGCCCTGGGCTTCGCCGTTGCAGCGCGGGCAGGGGAGCGTCGCCCCGGGCTCCACCTCTTCCTCGGCTCCTGCTCGCCCCTCTTCGCCCACGCTGTAACCGTCCTCGCGGGCCTGGGCCAGTTGCGCCTCGAGGGTGGCGCGGGCGTAGGCGGCGGTGTGCGCGTCGGCCACGCCCTGTCGAGCGGTCCTGCGGAGCTTCTCGGTCGCGGCGGCCTCGGCCTCGCGGAGCTTCTCAGTCGCGGCGGCCTCGGCCTCGCGGAGCTTCTCGATCGCGTAGGCGTCGTCGATGTTGTGGGGGTCCAGGTCAGAGAGGGGTGTCCGGTCCAGGTGCTCGATGGTGACGCCCTCGAGGACGTAGCCGTTGAGGTCGGCTCCGACCTAGTCGATGAGCCCGGCCACGAACGTGCCCCGATGCGCGTGGAGCCTTTCGAACTCGACCTCCGAGCAGAAGAACTCCAGCGCCTCGGAGAACCGGGCGCCGAAGAGCTCCTGCAACCTCTCCGGATCACTGGCCCGGGCGCAGCCGATCGTCTGCGCCACCTCCAATACGTCCCGCACGGTGTTGTTCACTCGCAGGAGGAAGGTGACGTCGACGTCGGCGCGGACGCCGTCGGCGCAGAGGACCCCGTCCCCGCCACGCCGCTCGAGCGTCACCGACTTCAACGAGAGATCCATCACCTCGGCGCGGTGGACGACCGGGAGGACGAGCGCCCCGGTGAAAGCGACCTCCGGCGCCTGGTTCATCTTGTTGACGACGAGGGCCTGACCCTGGTCCACCGCGCGGTAGAACCGGGTGAGCACCACCCAGAGGCCCAGGAAGACCAGGGCCGCGACCCCCACGACCACCAAGACGAAGTGCAACGACATGCAGCGGGCTCCCTGGGGCCAGCATACGATCCGTGGAGCCCGATCGCCCGCGGCACGCGCCACGGGTCCCGAGCCGTTGCAGCCAGCACCGCGGTGGCCCAGACTGGCCCCACGTGGGGGACCTCGAGACCGTGCTGGCCTGTTACGCCGTAGGGGCGGTGCGCGCGGTGGAGCCGATCACCAAGCCTGGCGTCTCCAGGGGAGCGTGCTACGCTGCGACAGATGCAGACAAGTAGGGCAATGTCGCACAATCGACATTATGTCAAGTTAAGCATGCTCATGGGGCCTTTGAAGTCCCTATGAGCTGAATCGGGCCTAGTAGGTCGCGGATGGGGATTTCGCGGACCACGGCCCTCGTCCTCCGAGTTCAAGGCTTCCTCCTCAGCTCCGAAAGGGGGTCAATCCCTCATGTGTCAGGGGAAATTTCCCGCTGTCG
>DASCPX010000084.1:0-7057 GCA_036012755.1 Myxococcota bacterium
CCAGCCGCCTCAGCGCCTCCTCGGTCTCGGCGCTCATCTGCGGATCGCGGTGTGGCGGCGCGCGCTCGTCCCAGGCTCGGATGAGGCCGTGCAGGGTCTCCTCGTCGGGGTCCTCCACGCGCATGGGCTGGCCGGGGGCGATGTCGTGGAGGGTCGCGGTGCCCATGAAGGGCGCGGTGACGAGCAGCTTGCCGTCGAGGGCGACCGAGCGCTCGAAGGGGCTGTTGTTCCAGCGGGAGCCTGACTCCAGCGGGATCGGCTTGGTCGCCTCGGCGAAGGAGGGAGGGGCGGTCGTGCCGCCGGCGCCACTCCAGAGCGGCGCGAGGTCCTCGCCCTGGCCCAGGGTGCCGCCCAGGCCAGCGACCCCGAGCACGGTGGTGCCGATGTCCTGCAGACGGACCTGGCGCTCGACCCGCACCCCACCCGGGAGCGCCAGCGAGCCGAAGCCCCGCATCAACAGCGGCACGTGGATGATGTCGAGGTCGACGTCGGGACCGTGACCGTAGACATGCCACGACCAGTCGGTGTCGTTCATCGACTCTCCGTGGTCGGCGAAGGCAACGACCAGCGCGTCCTTCAGGCGACCGCGTCGCTCCAGCCCCGCCATCAGCTCGCCGAACTGCCGGTCGGTCCAGCTGATCTCGGCCTGGTAGAGGTTGTCGGCGTGAGCGCGGTCCTCTGCGCTCATCTTCGCGATCCAGTCGTCGTCCGACAGCAGCATCACCCCCCTCAGATCGCGCCTGACCTCTCCTCGGTAGCTCGGGTCGACGAACTCGGCGGCGACATCCATCGGCGCCGAGCTCCAGGGCATGTGGTTGTCGTAGTAGTGGACGAAGAGCAGGGTCGGACGCCTGGGCGTCTCGGCCAGGATCTCGAAGACGCGCTGGTTGACCTGGTCCGCGCCGACCTCGACCTGGCCCAGATAGGGCAGCAGGTCGTGGTCCTCCCAGACCCGGAAGCCCCGGTTCAGCCCCATGGCGTCCTCCAGCGGAGAGGCGCCGACGACCCCGATCGTGTCCCAGCCCTCGGCCGCGAAGCGCTCGCTCAAGAGCTCCAGCCCGGCCGGCGGTGGGTAGCCGTTCCGAACGACAGCGTGACCGTGGGAGTCGAGCCCGGAGAAGACCGTCGTGTGCGAGGCGAGGGTCGTGGAGCTCTGGGACAAGGCCCACTCGAAGAGCACGCCCTCTGCGGCGAGGGCGTCGAGGTTGGCCGTCCCCGCGCGGTCGCGACCATACGCACCGACACGGTCCGCGCGCGTCGTGTCGAAGGAGACGAGCACGACCAGCGGGCTCGGGCGCTGGCAGGCCGACAGGAGCATCAGCAGCATCGACGGAAGCTAACCTCCCGCCATGCCGTCCTGGGACCCCGTCACGCTGGAGGAGCTTCCGTGTCGCCGACTGGTCGAGCTCCATCTCTTCCGTCACGGGCAGGCGGAGACCGGGGGCCTGCGCCGGGCCTACGGCCACACGGACTACGCGCTGTCGACCCAGGGGCGCGTCCAGAGCGACGCGCTGGCGAGCCTCGCCCGCCGCCTGGAGCGACCGATGGGCGTCATCAGCTCGGATCTGAGCCGCTGCTCCGAGCTGGGCGAGCGCCTCGCCGCCGAGCACGACCTGCCGCTGTCGACCTCTCCAGCCCTGCGAGAGCAGTTCATGGGGGACTGGGAGGGTCGCCCGTGGGCGGAGCTCAACAGCGAGGACCCGGTCGGCACCCACGCCTACTGGATGGACTACCTCCACGCCCGGCCTCCCGGAGGCGAGACCTGGGGGGAGATGGCCGGACGCGTCCTCGGCTGGTTCGAAGAGGCGGATCTGGCTGATGGATCCTGGCTCGTCGTGACCCACATCGGCGTCATCCGAGCCCTGCTCTGCCATCACCTGGGCCTCCCGATGGACGAGGCGCTGCGCTGGGCTCCGGCGCCCGGAAGCCACAGCCACCTCCTCCTGGCAGAGGCGGGGGCGGTGCTCAGCTCCCTCGGAGCCGTCCCGGGCGAGGCCGGCAGGCCAAGGCTCCAGAGACCCCCGCGCGTCGCCATGAGCGGCTCCGCGGGCATCGGCAAGACCACCCTGGGCCGACGCATCGCGGAGCACCTCGGCGTGCCCTTCATCGAGGAGGGCATGCGCCGTCGACTCGAGCGGGGCCTCCAGCTCCACCGCACGACTCGGCAGGAGCGCATGGAGCTCATCCGCGCCCTTTGGCGGGAGCAGGTCGCGGCCGAGGATCGGGCGATGGCCGCCGGTGGTGGCTTCGTGGCCGATCGCAGCTCCATCGACTTCGCCGCCTTCTGGCTGCACTACCGCTTCACCGAGCCCGACGACGGCGCCACCGCTTTTTTGGCCGAGGCCTTCGCCCACGCCACTCGCTACGACCACATCGTGCTGCCCCCCTTCGGCACCCTGCCGCTGGTGCCGGATGGCATCCGCGCGACGAACCCCCACCTCCAGCGCCTCTTTCACGGGCTGGTCCACGGTCTCCTCGTCGAAGAGGCCAGCGACCGGCTCGTCGAGCTGCCCCGCATCTGCGACCTGGAGGCGCGGTTGTCCTGGCTGCTCCAAGAGCTAAACCTGCCCGAGGACTGACCGATGAGCGTGCATGCTCTCTCTCTGTCTGATCGCCAAGGACGAAGCCCAGTTCATCGAGGCCTGCCTCGACAGCGTCGTCGGCGTGGTCGACGAGATCATCGTGGTCGACACGGGCTCCTCCGACGACACGGTCCGAATCGCCAAGGGACGCGGCGCGATCGTGGTCCACCACCCCTGGGCCGACGACTTCGCGGCCGCCCGAAACGCAGCGCTGGACGCCAGCAGCGGCGACTGGATCCTGGTCCTCGACGCCGACGAGCGGCTCGTCGACGGCTCCGCGATCGTCGCGGCCATCGCAGAGGGCGACTTCGATCTCGGCCTGTTGCCGCTCCACAACGCCGACGACCTCGACGCCGAGCTCGGTGAGGTGGTGGCTGGCCGAGCGCGACGCGGCGAGGCGATCCAGCTCGGGCGCCTGTTCCGGCGCAGCGAGGACCTTCGCTGGGAGGGGCGCGTCCACGAGACTCCGAGGTCGTGGATGGCGGCCGGCGTGCGCGCGCGGAACATCCCAGCCGACATCGTCCACCTGGGCAACGTGCCCGCCGTGCGAGAGGCTCGGGACAAGGCCCGGCGCAACCTCCGCCTCCTCGAGGCCCGCTGCGCCGAGGCCCCCGGGGACGCCGTCGCCTGGGGCTACCTGGCCAGGGAGCGCCTGGATGCCGGCGACGTGGACGGTGCCCGCGGCGCCACGGACCGTGGCTGGAGTGCCCTTCAGGACGCCCTGGCGCGCGGCGAGCGCCCCGCCTTCGTGTCACTCGCCACCCTCCGGGCCCACCTGCAGCTGGCCTCCGGCGCGGCGGACGAGGCCCTGGTGACCTGCAGAGAGGCCCGGGCGCTGGGCTCCTCTCACCCGAACATCTCCCTGCTCTCGGGAGTCGCCCACGAGCACCGCGGAGAGCTCGAGATGGCCAGCGCCGACTACGCCACGGCGCTGTCGTGGCGAGGAGAGTCCGCCGAGGAGCTGCTCCCGGGCGTCACGGGTGAGGTCACCTGGGCCAGGCTCGGCCAGGTCCGCCTGCGCCAGGAGCGCGTCGACGAGGCCGCACAGGCCTTCGAGCGAGCCCTGGCCCACGACCCGGACCACGTCGAGGCGGGCCTGGGGCTGATCGAGTGCGCCATCTGGCAAGGACGGCCCGCAGAGGCCATCGACATGGTTCAGCCCCTGTTGGAGCTCGGCAGCCCCGACCCCTGGGTCCTGGCTGCGCTGGCCTGCTCCTACCTTGGCCGCATGGACGACCTCGGCCCGCTGGCTCGCCAGGCCTCCGCCCTCGTGGAGGCCGGCTTCGTCTCGCCCCACCGCCGCGAGCTGCTCGCCGGGCTGCTCCAGGAGCGCGCCCTGTACGCCGGCAAGATGGTCCCGGGGCCCGGCGCGATGGGGCACTTCACCGCCCTGTTGGCTCGAGCGCCCTCCCCGACCCCAGCCGCCAGCTCACGGGGCCTGGAGCGCGTCGCGATGAACCTGCTGCGGCTCGACCGCGCCGAGCTGCTGGAGCCGCTCTTCGAAGCCCGCGCAGAGGCCCTGTTGCCCGGCATCGGTGAGCGCATCGTCGCCCGCTTCGCCGAAGAGGGGATCCAACTCGAAGACGACGGTGAGCGCGACTTCGTCTTCATCGGCGGCGCCGGGCGGAGCGGGACGACGCTGTTCCGCACGATGCTCTCGGCCCACGGCCGAATCTGGTGCGGCCCGGAGCTCAAGCTCGTCAGCGCCATCTGCCAGCTGCGCGAGCAGTGGTGGCAATCCATGGCCCCCGACCTCAGGAGCGCGGGGGTCGGCGAACCCGAGCTCGACGCTGCCGTACGCGGCTTCGTCAGCGGGCTGCTCGACGCCGTGGCCCCACCGGGCCAGCGCATCGCCGAGAAGACCCCCCACGACCTGCTCCACATGGCGACCCTCGGCCGCATCTACCCCCGCGCGCGCTTCATCCATGTCGTACGCGACGGGCGTGCGGTCGCCGCCTCCCTGGTGAAGCAGCGCTGGCTCGATCCGGCCAGCGGGGAGCCCGTCTGGTACTGCGCGGGCATCGAGGCGGCGTCGCGCTACTGGGCCCAGGTCGTGGCCGAGGTCAGGAACCAGGTCGACACCGTCTCTGGTCGCTACCTGGAGCTTCGATACGAGGCCCTCTGTACCGAGCCAGAGGCCACGATGCGCCAGGTGCTGGCCTTCCTCGGCGAGCCCTGGGATCCGGCCGTGCTCGCCCACGAGTCCTCCGCGGCCAGCCACTCGGACCGAGAGAGCAGCACCAGCGCCGTCGAGCGCGCAGTGACGACCACTGCGATCGACCGCTGGCGCTCAGAGGTCGACGAGTCCGATCTGTCGGAGGAGGCCCGGGTCGTGCTCAGCGCCCTCGGCTACGCGGCCTGATCACTCCTCGGCGACGACCTCCTCGTCGATCGTGACGTCGTCTTCGACGATCTCCTCTTCGACGACCTCTTCGACGACCTCGTCCCCGACGACCTCCTGCGCGACGACGACCTCTTCCTCGACGTCGTCCTGCAGGATGACCTCGACGTCCCCATCGCGGAGGCAGAGTCCCGCCCCCAACAGCAGAGGCAGGGCCTCGTCGTAGTCGGCGCCGAGCACGTCGTTGACGGTCAGGACCCCGAAGCCGATGCCGAGGGGCCCGGCGACCTTGCTCACGACCTTCGCTCCGTTCTTCACGGCGATGGCGATGGGGCCGATCTTCGGCAGGTAGGGGAGGATGTCCCCGATGGGCCCCTTGAAGAGCCTCACGATGGCGTCCGCGGCGACCTTCGTCCCCGCCGCGCCGCCGGTGGCGCTGACGCCGACCCATGACGTCCACTGAGCGGACTCCAGCCGATCGACCGTCTCGCTGTCCAGCTCGCTGACCCGGATGGGCTTGCCCGCTGGGACGAGGTGTTCCGTGAGGGCCTCGAGCTTCACGAAGGCGTCGCCCTCTGGCAGGGGCAGGTCGAGCCGAGCCGCGGTGTTGGCCACGAGATCGTCGAGGCTGTCGGTCATCACGAAGAGACCGACAGGGCTGTGGGTGCGCCACCACAACGCGCGAACCAGCTTCGCAGCGAGATCCTCGCCGCTGGAGGCAGCGCCGATGCGCACGTCACTTGCCTCCAGGACAGCGGCGAGACGGGCGGGTTCGACCGCTGAGAGGCGAGTCTCGAGATCCTTGCGACTGATCGGCCCGGTGGTTGTCATTGTGTACCTCGAAGGGGGTTTTCGCTGACATCGTACGCGAGTGCGGGGGGGTCTATTGCGCGAAGACATCGATAAGCACTGCAAAAAACGCCGATCTCCGGCTGGCACGCCCGAGATGGCGGGCTATGCCTTGAGCCCCCGCGCACAACTGAGTCTCGCGCGGACCAACCAACACTTTTGTCCGATACGGAGGACACGAATGAACAAGAAGGAGATGGCCGCCAAGCTGGCGAAGAAAACCGGGCTCTCCCAGGCCAAGGCTCTCGATGTCATCAACACCATCTTCTCCGCGAAGAGCGGCGAAGGCATCATCGCTGTCGAGCTCGACGCGGGCCGCAAGGTCACCATCCCCGGCTTCGGCACCTTCGGCACCAAGAGCCGCGCTGCCCGCACGGGAACCAACCCGGCCACCGGTGCCAAGATCCAGATCGCCGCGAAGAAGTACCCCTACTTCCGCGCGGGCAAGACCCTCAAGGAGCTCGTCGCCAAGTAGATCGGCGACACACCTCGAACCAGGCGGGCCCCGATCGGGGCCCGTCTTCGTTTGTGTCTATGATCCCGTGCGTGAAGCACCGCATCCCCCACGATCTACCCCTCGACACCGCCCGGACGTTGACCCGCAATGCCCTCGAGAGCTACCGGGAGCAGTTCCCGGAGTACTCGCCGAGGGGCAACTGGGAGAGCGAAGACGTCGCGACGCTCACGTTCACGGTCATGGGAAACACGCTAATCGGCCGGGTCGAGGTCCATCCCTCGACGATCGAGCTGGAGTTGACGAACATCCCGCTGTTGTTCCGGCCTTTCCGCACCGCGGCCCTCGAGGTCATCGAGTGCGAGATCCGGGAATGGATCGAGAGAGCAAAGCAGGGAAAAGAGGGCATGTAGCGATTCGGTCAATGGGTACAAAAAGTGCCGGGATTTGTTGCAGCCCGGCCATCACACGGGTACCTTCCGACCCGCTTTGAACCTTGGCCTGCGCTAGGCCATACCCCCTGGAGACGCGATGAAGCTCACTGACCTGCGCCTTGTCCTTGCCCTCAGCTTTATCGCTGTCGCGAGCATGGCCTGTATCAAGAACACAGACGACACCGGCGACACCTCGACCGAGGCCGACGCCGACACCGACGCCGACAGCGACAGCGACAGCGACGCCGACAGCGACAGCGACACCGACACCGGTCTGCTGTACTTCGGTTGGCGCGGCTCCTGGACCGTCAACGGCGGCTCCGAGCTCGATGGCACCTTCGGCTACTGGTACTACTACGGCCTGACCGGTGAGTACCTGTGCGGCTGGGACGCTGGC
>DASCPX010000085.1:0-30616 GCA_036012755.1 Myxococcota bacterium
GCCAGACGAGGTTCTCGAAGAGGCACGGGATGTCGACGACGACGCTGGGCCGTTGGCTGCGCGAGTTTCCCGAGGGTGCGGCCTTCGTGGAGGTCACCGCCCCGTCGCTGACGGCCGAGTTGGTGCTGGAGTTCGACCGAGGAAAATCGACTAGACCTTTCGCCGCCGGCAGGGTAGTCGTTGGCATGTCCGCCCCCGAGGAAATCGCCGCTCTTCGCGCCGCACGGTCGAAAGAAGCTTCCACCGAAGCTCCCGGTCCAGCGCCTACAGTTCACGGCCGAGCCTGGCGTTTGTGACGAATGTGGGGAAACTCTCGAGGTCTTCGGCGAGGACGTCTCCAGCCGTCTGGAGTGGGTCCCGGGCTACTTCAGGCGACTGGAGATCGCTCGCGAGAAGTGTGCCTGCCCG
Organism: Myxococcota bacterium; assembly: GCA_036012755.1. Lineage (GTDB taxonomy): Bacteria > Myxococcota_A > UBA796 > UBA796 > CAJQPC01 > JAAESX01. The sequence continues at coordinate 409 of DASCPX010000085.1, forward strand.
AAGCACCCGGTCAGCGGCGTGGTGACCGCCCCGGGTCCTGCGTTCGCGATCGACAAGGGCCTGTGCGGCAACGGGCTCTTGGCCAAGGTGGTCGTCGACAAGTACGCCGATCACATCCCGCTGAACCGACAGGTGAAGCGGTTCCGTCGCCAAGGGGTCGACGTTGCCCTCAGCACCATGTGCGACTGGGTCCGCCTGGCGGCCGGCCACGCGAGCATGCTGGTTTCGGCGATGCTGGCGGAGCTGGTGGCCGGCGACTGGCTGCAGTCTGACGCGACCGGCTTCAAGGTCCTCGAAGGCAGCCGGAACAAACCGCACCGTGGCCACCTCTACACGTGGGCCAACACCGACAGGGTCGTGTACACCTACGCCCGCGAGGGGACTGGCGGTCACCCCGCCGCAGTCCTCGCCGACTTCGCTGGGACGCTGGTCGCCGACGGCGGCGGAACACGACCGGGCCCATCCTGGAGGCCTTCAAGTCCTGGTGCCTGCAGTTGAGCCTGGGAGCTCCGCCGAAGTCACCTCTCGCCAGGGCCGCGAACTACGTTCTGAATCAGTGGGAGAGCCTGGTCGTGTTCATCGACGTCGGCGAGATCCCCGCGCACAACAACCTCAGCTCGGAGGCTGGCCCGTCAACCGTGTCCTCGAGCTCGAGCCGGTGGCATGGCGCGCTCGGCGCCTATCCGACAACGCCTGACCCCGCTCCCCTGGGTTCGCCGGAGGGATACTTTTTGCGGCGAAGAGGATCGTATCGAGGAGTCCGAGCTCCTCCAGGCGGCCCAGGCACTGGCCGAGCATCCAGTCCATGTAGGCGACGTAGCCCTGCTGACGCGCGATGATGCGTTGGAAGTGGCGGTCCTCGAGCCGATCCCAGCGCCGGTGCTCCATCAGGTTGCGCGCGGGCGCCGAGCGCCGCCAGCCCTCTCTGTCGATGTTGCTGGTGTCGATCTCGTCGGGGTCGAAGAGGAAGTAGTACTCCTCTGGCATCGAGTAGGGGTGATGCGGACCGAGGAGGCTGATGTTGACGAGCCAGCGCCCGCCTTGCTTCTCGAGGGTCTCCACCTGCTCCAGCCCCGCCTGCAAAAAAGCCCAGTCAGGGTCTGCGCTAAAGGGGCGGATGCGTCCGCCGAAGTCGTGGCCGGTGAGCCCCTCGATCTCCGCGAAGACCGCCTTGTCCTCTTCATCGAGCCAGCCGCGGCGGGCGTCCGTGTCCTCGTAGCGTGCCTTCACGGTCCCAAGGGACTCGCTGTTGCGGGTCAGGATCGCGTCGTAGCCCCAGGTGTTGCCGCCAGCTTCGGTCTCGTCGTTGTTCGTGTGCTGCTTGCCGTAGAGGTAGGAGGACAGGCCCAGGTCCCGCAGCTGGCCGACGGCGGTGGGCATCTCCTCGTGCAGGACGAAGTGGTTGTTGAGCTGGCCGTGGCTCTGTGGCGGCAGCGCGGTCAGGAAGGCGGCTCGGGCCGGCGCGCAGAGGGGGAACACCGCGTAGCAGCGGGCCAACCGCGTGGACTCGCGGACGAGCCGGTCGTAGTTCGGGGTCGGCACCACCGCCGAGCGCATCAGCTCGCTGCAGGCGCCGTCCAGGCCCAGCATCACGACCCGGGGCCGGTCCGGAGGAGGCGTGGTCGTTGGAGTCTCCTCACGCCAGCCGGTTGCGAGCGCTGCAGAGCTGGCGAGCCCACCAAGGAAGTGGCGGCGAGTGGTCATCGGGTCCTCCGCTGGACCCAACATCCTTCGGCCCGACCCCCAGGTCGCTCTCAGCTCGGCGTCGCTCCGGTGTCAGGGACCAGGTGGATGATGACGACCTCTGGCCGGCACAGAAAGCGCAGCCTGGGGGCGTCGCGTCGCTCCAGCCCGACGCCGCGCGAGACGACGAGGTGGGTGTCGCCGAGCACCGTGTGGCCATGGGTCTGGTCGCGAGGCAGCCTCGACAGCGTCATCAGGGGACCGAACAGCGGCAGCTGGACCTGCCCCCCGTGGACATGGCCGGCGACGACCAGGTCGGCGTCGAGCCCCTTGGAGAGCACGAAGTCCGGGCTGTGGCCGAGGGCGACGTGGAAGGCGGTCTCCTTGGGGTGGTGGAGGCTGTCCGAGCGACTGTCATCAGAGTCCCAGGCCGTCACCACGAGGCCCGCGAGCTCGTGTCGCCCCGTCGAGGTCGACACGCTCGTGCCGTCGAAGACCGACTCCCAGCCGCTGCGGTCGATGTCCCCCTCGACCGCCACCCCCGGGTAGTCTCCGAGCCCGCCGATCCGCAGGGCGTTGTTGAGACGCAGGTGCTCCTCGGCCGTGTCCTCTGTCGGGGCCTGGATGTAGTCCCCGGCGTAGAGCACGAGATCCGGCTCCTGGGCTGCGACGGCTTCGAGGACCTCGCGCTCGTAGGGACCGACCTCGTCGGTCTGGATGTCCGCGACCAGGGCGATGCGCAGAGGGTCGCTGACCTTGGAGGTGTGGATCTCGACGTGGCTCACCTCCAGCGCCGTCGGCTCGACGAAGAAGGCGTCGATGGCGACCGCGCAGAGTGGCAGGGCGCCGAGGCCGACCCAGCGCGGCCCGAACCAGCCGCGGACCACGAGGCCCAGGGGCAGGAAGACGAACAGCGCCCAGGCGGCAGTGCGCATGAGGCCGAAGATCGAGGCTCCCGACAACGGCGTGAGGCAGATCGCGACGCCTGCCGCCGCAGCCACGCCGACCAGCGGCAGCCTCCGCCAGGCGCCGAGCCCGAGCCCGATGGTCATCACGATGATGTTCAGCAGGTCCAGGGTCACCGGACCACGTCCCTCACTCGGACCCGGTTCCGCCAGAGGTGGGCCCAGGTTTCCCGATCCGAGCGGACCCAGGTGTCAGCTCGCCGCTTCTCGAGGGCCGGACCCGCAGCGGCCAGGCCAGCGGTCATGCCTCGGAGCGCCGCGCGTCGTGTCCCCGGTGGGACCTTCGCCGACCAGCCTCGGCCCGCGAGGGCAGCCGCGGACAAGCCAGCCAGCCGCAGCGTGGTCCACAGGGGCATCGTCAACAGCGCCCCGATGGGCAGGTTTCGCAGCGCCAGCAGCACGCGGTTGCGCTCGACGAGGAAGACCTTGTCCGCGCCGTAGCGGCCGTAGCTGCCGCCGAGCTCGTGCTCGATCACCGCCTCCGGCAGCCTGCGCAGGGGGAAGCCAGCGCGCCAGGCACGCAGGGACAGGTCGACGTCCTCGCCGAAGGCCTCGAGGTCCTCGTCGAAGTCGCCCACGGTCTCCAGGACACGCCTGTGGATCAGCATCGCGGCGCCGGAGCAGGCCCCGACCTCGCCGGCCATCGCGTACTCGGGGCCGTCGTCGTCCTCGCGCCCGTGAGCCCAGTTGAAGCCGTCCGGGAAGAGCCCGTGGCCGACATTGTCCAGCCGCCCCGAGCCGTCGGCGAGCAGGATGCGGGGCTGGTAGATGCCGGGCTCGACCGCGCACCTGAGAGCGTCGGCGAAGCCCTCTCGGGCGCACGTGTCGTCGTTGAGCAGGAGCAGCCAGTCGCCGCTGGCCTGCTTGAAGCCAGCGTTGCTCGCCTTCGCGAAGCGCACGTTCTCGCCAAGGTCGACCACCCCTTCGACCCCCTCGATGTCGCAGGTGCCGGCCTCTGCGCTGACGACCACGAGGAGCTCGTCGACACCCTCCAGGGAGTCCACGCAGCGCCGCAGCCGGTCCCCTCCCACGTGCGTCACGACGATGGCGCTGATCATCGGAAGATCCCGCTCTTGAAGCCCAGCCGCGCCGCTCGGAAGGCCGCCGCCGTCTTGAGCACGCCCAGCCCATAGGTGACGCTGCGGCCGAAGTCGATGGAGCTCGACTCGGGCTGGTAGCGGGCCGGGCAGCTGACCTCGCCCAGCCGGAAGCCCAGGTATGCCGCCTGGGCGAGCACCTGGTTGTCGAAGACGAAGTCGTCGCTGAAGTCGTCCAGGGACAGCGCCTCGAGCACGGGCCTCGAGAAGGCCCGGTAGCCCGTGTGGTACTCGCTGAGCTTGAGGTCCAACAGGACGTTCTCGACGGCGGTGAGCACCCGGTTGCTGACGTACTTGTAGAGCGGCATGCCGCCCTTGAGCGCCCCGGCCCCGAGCACCCGGCTCCCGAGCACGAGGTCGTACTGGGCGCTGGCCACCATCGAGGCCATGGCGGGCACGAGCAGGGGGCTGTACTGGTAGTCCGGGTGGAGCATGACCACGACCTCCGCGCCCTGTTCCAGAGCGGCGCGGTAGCAGGTCTTCTGGTTGGCTCCGTAGCCGCGATTGCGATCGTGCACGATCGTGTGGACCCCCAGGCTGCGCGAGACCTCGACGGTCTCGTCCGTGCTGCCGTCGTCTACCAGCACGAGCCCGTCGACGGCATCGCCCGGGATCTCCTCGATCGTCCTAGCCAGCGTGCGCGCAGCGTTGAGCGCTGGGAGGACGACGATCAGGCGCTTGCCATGGATCATCTCGAGCCCAGGGTATCCTGTGCTCGTGGCGCTCTCCCCGGACGATCTGGACCCGGACTTTGCAGAGATCCTGCAGACGCAGCGCTACGCCCCGGGTCCGAGCATCGAAGGCGTCGTCGTCCACACCCTGCGCGAGCACGTCGATGAGTCGGGCACCCTCGTCGAGCTGGGCCGCTTCAGCGAGGTCGGAGAGCTGCTCGATCTGCCTGGCTTCGTGCCCCGCCAGCTGAACTGGAGCCGGGTCGAGCCCGGCGCGGTGAAGGCATGGCACCTGCACCTTCACCAGGACGACGTGTGGTTCGTGCCTCCGCAGGGACGGCTGCTGGCGGGGCTGTCGGACACCCGCGCCGACAGCCCGACCCACGGGGTGCTGATGCGCCTGGTGCTCGGGGCCGGACGGGCCCAGCTGGTGCGCGTGCCGCGGGGCGTGGCACACGGCGTGGCGAACCTGTGGACCACCGGCAGCGATCTGATCTACCTGGTCGACCAGACCTTCGACCCGACGGCCCCCGACGAGCACCGACTGCCGTGGGACGCCTTCGGCGAGGAGTTCTGGGCCCTGCGAAGGGGCTGACGTGAAGGCCCTCGTGCTGGCGGGCGGGACCGGCTCTCGGCTGCGCCCGCTGACCCACACGCGCAGCAAGCAGCTGTTGCCGGTGGCTGGCAAGCCCATCCTCTTCCACGCCCTGGACGCGATCGCGGAGGCTTGCTCGGAGGCGGTGGTCATCGTGGGCGACACAGAGGCCGAGATCCGCGCCGCCTGCGCCGAGCACCCCCTCCCGCTGACCTTCGTGCGCCAGGAGGCGCCGCTCGGACTCGCCCACGCCGTGCTCACCGCTGAGGAGGCTCTCTGCAGCGAGCCCTTCTTGATGTTCCTCGGCGACAACCTGCTCGCCGCCAGCGTGAGGCCCTTCGTGGAGCGCTTCGAGGCGGATTGCCCGGACGCCCTGGTGTTGCTCGCGCGGGTCCCGGATCCCCAGCGCTTCGGTGTCGTCGTGCGGGACGCCCAGGGACGGGTCGTGCGCCTCGTCGAGAAGCCCGTGGTGCCGCCCAGCGACATGGCGCTGGTGGGCATCTACCTCTTTGGCCGCGCCATCTTCGACGCGGCCCGCAGCATCCGCCCCTCGAGCCGGGGAGAGCTCGAGATCACCGACGCCATCCAGCACCTCGTCGACGGTGGAGCCAGGGTCGAGGCAGAGGAGGTCTCCGGCTGGTGGAAGGACACGGGCAAGCCAGAAGACCTGCTCGAGGCCAACCGTCTCGTCCTCGCCGATCAGGAGCCAGCGGTCCTGGTCTCGGACGGGGCCGAGGTCATCGACTCGGTCCTGCGCGGGCCGGTCCGCATCGCCGCGGGTTGTCGCATCGTCCGCAGCGTCCTCGGCCCGAACGTCGCGCTCAGCGCCGGCGTGGTGCTGGAGGACGCCCGGCTCTCTGATGCGATCGTGATGGAGGACACCCGGATCACCGGGGTGTCGCTCAGCGGCTGCCTCATCGGTCGAGGGGCCTGCATCGAGCGGGGCGAGGCCAGCGTGGTCCTTGGCGACTCGTGCCGGGTGGTGATGCCGTGAGGGTGCTGGTCACCGGCGGCTGCGGCTTCATCGGCTCGGCGCTCCTACGCCTGCTCCACGCCAGGGGACACGAGGTCGTGAACCTCGACGCCTTGACCTATTGCGGCTTCCGTCACAACAGCGAAGGCTTCGAGCACAGTTTCGTCCACGGAGACGTCTGTGACGGATCCACCGTGCGTGGTGCTCTCGAGGGGGTCGAGGTGATCTTCCACCTGGCCGCCGAGAGTCATGTCGATCGGAGCAACGTCGATCCCGCGCCCTTCGTACGCACGAACCTGCTCGGCACGCAGGTGCTCTGTTCTGCTGCGCTCGCTGCTGGGGTCCGGCGTTTCGTGCACGTCTCGACCGACGAGGTCTACGGCTCGATCGACGAGGGGTCGTTCACCGAACACAGTCCACTGAACCCCACCAACCCGTACGCCGCCAGCAAGGCGGGCTCGGATCTCCTGGTGCTCGCCGCCAACAAGACACACGGACTCCCGGCGATCGTGACGCGCTGTACGAACAACTTCGGGCCTCGTCAGTACCCCGAGAAGCTGATCCCCCTCGCCATCACGAGGCTGCTCGCCGGCGAGCCAGTCCCGGTCTACGGCGACGGCCAGCAGGTGCGCGACTGGATCCATGTCGAGGACCACGCACGCGCCCTGGTGTCGCTGGCCGAGCGGGGCAGCCCGGGCGAGATCTACAACATCGGCGCTCACAACACCCGCACGAACCTCTCGGTGGTCGAGGAGCTCTGCGATCACCTCGGCGGATCCTGGGTCAGCGTGCCCGACCGCCCGGCCCACGACCGGCGCTACGCGCTGGACGCCAGCAAGCTCGCGGCCCTTGGCTTCGAGGCGCCAGCGCGCGACCTGAGCTCTACGGTCGAGTGGTTCGTGGAACGATCGCTGCCGGGCTAGCGGAGGAGGAGGAGCCCCGCGGCGATGATGTCGTCGTCGTCCAGCGACAGGGCGATGCGCGCCTCGTGGGCGGCGGCTTCGTGCTGCTTGAGGCTCGAGAGCAACAGGGCGTGGTTGCGATAGACCGCCGCGGTGGCGCCGTCAGCGCCCTCTGCGTCGCCGAAGGCCTCTATGGCTGCATCGTGCTCGCCCATCGCGGCGAGGCAGCTGGCCCGGATGCTGTGCAGGGCGCTCGAGTTCGGCTCGGACTTGAGCGCATCGTCGATGAGCTGCAGAGCGGAGGCGTGCTCGCCTTGACGCATGCGGACCTGGGCGAGGAAGGCCCGCGAGGCGGTCGTCGGCCGGGTCGCGTGGGCAGGTTCGAGGGCGTCTCGTGCGGCGATGCAGTCCCCGTCGGGCAGGCAGGCGTGGGTCTCCAGGATGCCGTGGACCAGATTGGCCATGCCCGGCTCGTCGAAGGCGGCGGGATCCCGGGCCTCCAGCTGGGTCCAGATGTCCAAGGGGTCGAGCGTCTCCAGCGGCGCTGCCACGATCGGGTCACGGCCGGGCTCGAGGTCGAGGTCCATCTTCCAGGTGCTCACGAGGCGAGCGACTCCGTCGTCGCCCATCTGCTCCTCGACCAGCGCCAGGGCGAGCTGGGTCGGCACCCAGTGGGGATCCGCGGCTGCCGCGCTCTCCAAGGACAGGCGGGCGAAGCGGTCGTGGTCGTGGCTCGTGTAGATGAGGGCGGCGTGGTAGTGGTACAGCGCCGCGTCGCGACCCGTCAGGTTCGCGTTCTTGGTGGACAGGGCCTCTTCCGCCCCCGCGGCGTCTCCCTCCGCGTCCAGCGCGAGCGCTCGTGCCAGGCGTGCCTGGGGATCGGCATCTGTGATCTCCAGCGCCATGTCAGCGTAGCGGATTGCTTCGGCTGGCCTCCCTGCCCCCAGCGTGGCGAAGGCGGCCTGGACGGCGGCTCGGCGAGCGAGGCTCTCGTTCGTGATCGACGGATCCTCGGCGAGGGGAGCCAGCAGCTCGCTGGCCGAGGCCGGCTCGCGGCGCACGTAGAGGAGGATGAGTCCCTTGAGGTAGCGCGCCTCGAGGTGGCGCGGCTCGAGGTCCAGGACACGATCGAGAGAGACCAGGGCCTCGTCGAAGTTCCCGGTGTGGCGGTGGAGCTTGGCCAGGGTCATGTGGACGTCGGCTTCGTCGGGCAGCCGTCGTACCGCGGACTCCAGCGCATCCGCCGCGGCCTGGTAGTCCCCGTCGAGCATGGCCGCCTCGCCGAAGCTGCGCTGGAGCCCCGGGGCCAGCGGAAGCGCCTCCTTGGCGAGAGCGAGGGCCTCCTTGGCTTTCTTGTAGTCGCCGAGCTCTAGCAGACCCTCGCCCTTGTACCACTCGCAGAGGCCGTCTCTCTGGTTGCGGGTGCAGACCCGCGCCTTCTCCACGGCGCGCTCGTAGTTGCCGGAGGCGAGCGCGACGCCGGCCTCTGCGCGGAGCAGCGACTCCTCGCCCTGGTCCAGCTTCTGGGCTCTGGAGAGCAGGTTGACGGCCGCGATGCGGAGCTGCTGGTCATCGAGGTGCGCGTAGACGAGCGCCAGTCCGGCCACGGCCGAGGCGTTCCATGGGTCGGCGGCGACGGCGATCTCCATCTCCGTGCGGGCTCGCGCGATCGCTTCGGGCGTGCCCTCCGACAGCGCGATCCAGCCCTCAGCGGCGCGCAGGCCGTCCGGGTCGGTCGCGTCCGGGTACTTCTTCTGGAGCTCCTCGACGAGCTCGAGGCCGTCAGCGATGACGGGTGGCCCTTCGTCCTCTGTGTTCATTACGTACCAGCCTGCGCTGGCGAGGGCGATGAGCGCGATGAACAAGAGCGCGAGGATCGGTCCGCGCCCGGGACCGTCCGTGTGGCGCTTGACCCAGGGCTCGGAGGCGCTGGGGCCCGTGCGCGAGCCGGGACCGGGGCGGGTGTCGTGCTTCTCGGCGAAGTCACCGAGGCGACCCGTGACGCGCTCGTCCATCCTGGGCAGCGTGCCGGTGATGTCGGCTTCTTCGCGCTCCTCTCCGAAGAGGGTGTCCATGACTCCCGCGAGACCCGCGCGCAGGCTGCGGTCCTTTGCGTCGGCGAGGTAGGCGCGCAGCGCGTTCTTGAAGACGCTCGCCGTCGCATAGCGGCGCAGGACGCGGCGGTCGATGGCCTTCATGACCACCTGCTCGAGCTCCTCGCTGATCTCCGCGTTGAAGTCTCGTGGCGACTCGATCTCGGAGATGAGGACCTCTGCCATGACCTCTTCCCGGTCACCGCCAGCGAAGAGGCGGCGGCCCGTCAGCAGTTCCCAAAGGACGACGCCGAGGGCGTAGACATCGGACCTTGGCGTGGGGCGCGAGCCCTTGATGCGCTCCGGGCCGAAGTAGCCCGGTCGACCGATGCTCGCTGCGGTCAGCTCCGGTTCGCCGATGTTGCGCGCGCGCACCATCCCGGCGTCGAGGATTCGGAGTAGGCCGTCGAAGCCCAGGTGCATCGTGCCGGGGCAGATGTCGTTGTGCACGATGCGGACGCTGCGCCCTTGGGAGTCCTTGAAGCCGTGCAGGTACTCGAGCGCTTCGCAGGCCTGCAACGCGATGTAGGCCGCGTACTCCGGTGGCAGGATGACGTGCTGCCGGTGGAGCGCGTGCAACAGCTGATGCAGCGTGCGGCCCGCGAAGAACTCCGCGCCGACGTAGAGGTTCGCGCCGAGGTGCCCGCTGTCGATCACGCGTATGACGTTGCGGTGCTCGACGAGCTTGCCGAGCTCGACGTTCTCTTCGTGGAGCTCCCGGAACAGGTCGCTCTTGCAGATCTCGTCCCGGAAGATCTTCAGGATCAGGGTCCGCTCGCCCTCCGGTGAGCGGTAGCTGGCCTGGTAGCCCTCCGCCATCTCGTCGCTGAACACGCGGGAGGTGAGTTGGTATCGACCAAAACGATCAAGTGACGGCTTCGACACCCTTCCCTCGGCAGGTCGGACGACTCTACCAAAGTCGCCGCCTGCCTACTCGTCGACCTCCCCGTACGTGAGGAGCATCGCGGCACTCACCATGTCCGCGGGGTCCAACGAGTAGGCCAGCCTGGACTCGGAGAGCGCCCCGGCGCGGTCCGGGCGATTCATCAACAGCAGCGCGTGGCGCCGGTGTAGGCCGTCCGCCGTCCCGTCGGTGTTCGAGTAGGCCTTCTCCATGGCAGCGTCGGCGCTCGCTGTTCGCCCGAGGCCCTCGTGGGCGAAGCCCTCGAGCCCGTCGACGAAGCCGTTGCGCTCGGCGAGCGGAATGCGACCGAGGTGCACCAGCGCGGCCTGCCAGCGTTCGTTCGCCAGGTAGGTGCGACCCACATAGGCCAGCGAGGCCCCGGAGCTGTCCGCGAGAGCGCCCTGTACGCGCGGGACCTCGTTGCGGCAGCCCTGGTCCTGGATGCAGTGTCCGGCGATCACCATGCCGCGGAGGCGCCTTGCGTCGCGCGCGTGCTCCGGGTTGCGCTGCTCAGCCCTGTCGATGGCGGCGAGCACCTCCGCATGCTCCACGCTCGGCGCCACGATGAGCACGATCCGGTCACGGGCACGCTCCCGGGCGAGGTCGAACTGCCAGCCCTGCTCGGCGATCTCTACGGCCTTTGCCCAGTCGTCCAGATCCAGGAGCACTGTCACCAGGGCTTCTCGGGCATCGAGCCACGCGGGGTCGACGGCCAGGGCGGTCTCGAACTCGGTCTGGGCGGAGCGGAAGCGACCGTCCTGGCGGAGCAGGATGCCGGCACCGTAGTGGTAGCGGGCCTTCTGTCGACCCTCGAGGTCGTTGGTGTTCACGGACTGGAGAGCCTCGAAGGCAGCCCCGACGTCCTCGGTCGCCCTGGCGCGCGCGAGCGCAAAGGCCGCGGGAGCCCAGCCCGGCTCCGCTTGCAGTGCCTGCTCCGCGAGGGCGCGAGCACCCAGGACCTCGCCCGCCGCGAAGGCAGCGTTGCTGGCCTGGACCAGGATCTCCGCCTCCAGGGGATGCCGGCCCACGATCTTGTCCTCTGAGAGGGCGCCGAGGAGGTCCCAGGCCTCTTCGACGTCGCCCTCGACGTGGAGCTCGATCGTCCCCTGGATGAGGCGCGGCTCGACCGCCAGGGGGTCGAGGTCGTTGGCCAGCGCGCTGTGATCGCGCGCGGCGCGGTAGTTGCCGACAATGCGGTAGAGCCGGGCGAGCGAAGTGTGGGCCCGGGGGTCGTCGGGGACGCGCTCCCGGTAGGCCTCGAGGCGGGACTCGGCTTGTGCGAGCTGACCGGCTTCGGCCTCTGCGTCTGCGAGGCCGACCCAGAGCTGACCGGCGTTCGGGAGCTCGTCGGAGAGATCGAGCAGGGTCGCCCGGCCCTCGTCGAGCATGCCGACGCCGAGCTGTCCGAGGCCGAGGTAGAGGGTGCAGAAGGTATCGGCCGGGAGCTCGACGAGGCAGGCCCGAGCGTCCTCGATGGCCTTCTGCGGGTTGTCGAAGGCGATGTCCATGCCCGCCTGGGCGCGGAGCAGCGCGGGCTGGTCGGGGTCGATCGTCCGGGCGCGCCTCAGGAGCTCGATCGCGTCGTGGGCGAGCTCGGGTTCGCGTGTCGAGAGCATCGAGTAGGCCAGCGCGAGGCCCGCGAGGCTGTTGGCGTCCTCGGAGTTGTAGGCCACCGAGCGCTCCAGGGCGGTCCGGGCGGCGACGATGTCGGGCATCGTGCCCTTGCGCAGTCGGGCCCAGCCCTCGCTGCGCCTGCTGCCGTCGACGTCTTTTGCCCCCGGGTTCGCCGCCTTGATCTCCCGGACCTCGAGCGCTCCGGGCATTGTGTCGCCGCCACCGGGGCGGCCGATGAGGATCAAGACGCAGGCGGCCGCGAGAGCTGCGATGGCGACGCCAAGCGCCAAGCGCAGCCCTGGGCCGCGCGGGGCCTCCGGGTCGGCGAAGCGTTCGCGGCGCACCCCGTGGACGTGGGCCGCCTTGCGGGGCTTGGGGGCCTCCCAGGCCGCCTGGCCGAACTCGGGCGTGTCGTCGAGCGCCGCCTCTTCAGTCTCGGGCTCGGACGAGAACTCCTTCCTGGGCGGGCGGAAGACATCCGGGCCGCCGCCCTTGCGCCTGATCCGCTCGAGGCGGTCCGGTTTCTCCTTGCTCGGCCGCAGATCCGGGAGGGGTGTGCCTGGCTCCGCCTCCGCCCGCAGGGCGTGCCGGAGGTTCACCTTGGAGAGTCCGTCGGAGCCGTCCTCGGGGAGCGGTCGGTCCATGGACGGCGAGGGCCTGGTCCCTTCGTCCTTTCCTCCGCTTCCGAGATCCGGGTCGAGCCCGAGGGCATCGAGCAGATCGGGGCTCATCGGCACGGAGCCCGAGGAGCCCCCCTCGACCTCGAAGATGTCTCCGAGGCTCTCGTGGAACTCCTGCGCCATCCTCGAGCCCCGCTCCATCCGCGCGTGCTGGATCTTGCGCTCGTCGTCGAAGAGCTCCCGCATGTAGCTGGCGAACTTCTTCTGGACGTTCGAGGGGTTCCGGTTGCCCAGGAAGTCGTAGAGGATCTCCTGCATCTCGTTGGCGTCGGCGAAGCGATCGGTGGGGTCGCGCGCCAGTGCTCGGAGCACGATGAGGTCCAGCGCCGCGGGGACCGCGGGGTTGTAGATGCTCGGCGCCGGGTAGTCCCCGGAGAGGATCTTGCGCGCGCTGACCTTGGGGTCCTTGTCCTTGAACAGCGTTCGCCCGGTCAGGCACTCCCAGAGCACCACGCCGACCGAGAAGATGTCGCTCTGGGGTGTGGGCGGCTGGTGCTGAAGGCGCTCGGGGCTGACGTAGCTGACCTTGCCCCAGTTGATGCCGTCCTTGACGTCGTTGGCGAAGGCAGAGGTCTTCGCGATGCCGAAGTCGACGACCTTGCACTCGCCGTTGAAGCTGATGACGAGGTTCGAGGGCGAGATGTCCTGGTGGACGATGTTGAGCGGGTGGCCCTTGTAGTTCTTGAGCCGATGGGCGTAGTCGAGGGCCTTGCACGCTTCGTGGGCGAGGAAGACCGCGTGCTCCTGGTTCATGAGCTCGCGGCGCGCCAGGAGCTTGTTGAACAGGCGCTTGCTGTCGCGCCCGTCCACCCACTCCATCGCCAGGTAGTAGTTGTCCTTGATCCTGCCGAAGTCGTAGACCTGCACGATGTTCGAGTGCTGGAGCGAGACGGAGATCTTGGCCTCGTCGATGAACATGGAGACGAAGCTCTTGTTCTCCGAGAAGCGGCTCAGGATGCGCTTGATGACCAGGGTCTTTGCGAAGCCCGCGGTGGAGAAGGTCTTGGCCGCATAGATCTCCGCCATGCCTCCGACCGCGATCCGGTCGATGAGGTAGTATTTTCCGTAGATCCGGGGAGTGAACTCCTCCTGCATGTGCGCCAGGGCTTCTCCGGCGTGCATGCTACCAAGCGCGGCTCAGTCCTCGATCCAGACCAGCCCGCGTCCACCGTCCACCGTCACGCGCTGTCCGTCCCGGAGGTGCTCGAGGGCGCCCGAGACGTTCACGACAGCGGGCAGCCGGTACTCCCGGGCGACGACGGCACCGTGGGACAGCATCGAGCCCATCTCCAGCACGACGCCAGAGGCCAGCAGGAACAGCGGTGTCCAGCCCGGATCCGTGGCCCGGGCGACGAGGATCTCGCCAGCGCTCAAGCGCTCGGTCTCGTCCAGGGAGCGCAGGATGCGGACGGTGCCGGTCGCGCGCCCGGCGCTGATGCCCAGGCCCTCCAGCCGGCGCCCGGTGTGCTCGACCTCCACGCCCTCATCGCCGACGAGGAAGACCGGCGGCTCCGACGCGGCCAGGTCCACGGCCCACTGCTTCTTCCGCAGCGCGATGAGCGCGTCGAGCTCTGCGCTCTCGTCGGTCTCCCGCACCTCGCGCCACTGGAGCCAGCGGATGTCGTCGCCGACGCCGAGGTGCTCGCCGAGCTCGTTCGCGCGGGCCTGGAGCGCGGCCATCAGGCGGTCGAAGGCGAAGCGCTGCTCCTCTCGCAGGGCCAGGTAGCGGCGCGCCAGGAGGGTAGTCCGGACGAGGAGCTCGCGGTCCAGGCCCTTGTGCCGGCGGCGCAGCTCGCAGAGGGCCGCGTCCGCGGCCTGGGTCTGTTGTCCGGCCAGGATACCCGGGTCGTCGAGGGCGGCCAGGCGCCGGGCGAGTGTCTCCACGTGGGTCGGGTCGTCTTGCCAGCGTGGCGCGAAGAGCTCCCAGCTGGACTCGCTCGTGCGGTGGCCGAACTCGGCGAGGAACTCGTCCATGCTGCTGTCGCCGCGGCCCAGGCGCCACAGGGCCCTGTTCGTGCGCAGGGTCGGGTTGTCTGCAGGGGTGCGCAACAGGTCGTCTCGCAGGTCCGCGGGCAGGAAGGGGCCGAGGATCTGGAAGTAGAGGTTCGCCAGCAAGAGCGAGATGATGTGGACCTTCACGTAGTCCCGCCAGAGCTCGATGCCTTCTTCGACCCGCCGGAAGGCCTCGCTCTCGTCGAAGGCGGGGCTCTCCAGGCGCGGGAGCTCCAGCTCGAGGCGCTCGAGGAAGCTGTCCCAGGCCCTGTGGTTCGTGACCGGGTTCCAGCGGAAGCGCCGCCAGCGCCTCTGGCGGAAGGTGGTCGCGAGGATCGACCGGTAGACGGCGACATCCGGTGGATATGCGAAGCGGCGGGTCCAGCGCTCCAGCTCCGCTGGTGGCAGGAAGTCCATCATGAAGCCGGGCGGCGGTCGGCCCGGGAGCTTGAACGCGAGGTGGCGGAAGACCGTCACGTTGACGTATGGGCGGCCTCGCAAGAGGCGCAGGGGAGGTCCGCCGCCGAGGTGTCGCGCCGAGGTCTCCGGGTAGTCGATGAACCAGGCCAACAGCTCGCTGGTGATCGACCAGCCCAGGGGAGAGGCCAGCCCGTGCCAGCGCTCGCCCATGAAGCGACGGCTCCACAGCACCCCCTCGCCTCGAGGTGGGGCACCGGCGGCGGTGATGGAGCGTGCCTGGAGGAGCCAGGCGACGCCTGAGCGATCAAGCGCCCACTCGAGGTCCTGGGGGGCCCCTGCGAGGCGCTCTGCGCGCAAGCCGAGTCGCCCGAGTCGACGCAGCTCCTCGGGCTCCAGCTTGCGACGGCCGGGATCGGGGAGATCGACCCAGGTCAGCTCTCCCGAGACCAGCGGGGCCAGGAGGCGGGGCTGGGAGATCGTGTCGGACTCGATGACCTCGACCCGCAGCCGGGACACGAGGCGCCGTAGGCCGCGCGGGAGTCGGCGGGGTCGGTGGAGCAGGTGGCGATCCGGCTGGACGTGGCCGCCGACCAGCGCCTCGCCCTGGCCCAGCACGGCCTCGAGGACCATCTCGGTCCAGCTTCCGGTGACGGGGTTGATCGTGAAGAGCACCCCGGCGCAGCGGGCATCGACGAGGCTCTGGACCACCACCGCCATGCCTTCGGTGCGCTGGCCGCGTCGATAGGCCATGGCTTCGGCGCCGAAGAGGCTGGCCCAGCAGCGGAGCACGGCCCTCTCGAGCTCGTCGCCGGGCCTGACGTTCACCAGCGTCAGGAACTGGCCGGCGAAGGAGTGCTCGCGCCCGTCCTCCTCGACGGCGGAGCTCCGCACCGCCAGCCGCTCGCCGAGGCCGGCGGTGGAAGCCCGCAGCTCTCCCGCGATTGCCGAGGGCAGCCGCCCCCCCTCGATCGCCCGCCGCAGCTGCTGGAGCTCGGAGCTCTCCCGGCTGCGCGCCAATCGACCCAGCTCGTTTGTCCGGATGAACTCCGAGAGAGCCTCTCGAGACAACACGACGGCAGGAGGGACGGGCAGGCCGCGGGCGTGCAAGCGCGCGAGACTGCAGGCCTTGCCGCCCCAGCGGGAGCGCTCGTCCGGGTCGATCTCCGAGAGGGTGCCAAGGTACCGCACGGCCAGTGCCTATCTTGGTTAGAGGTTCGGTCGGAGGTTCGAGATGGACGGAATCTTCTCTCCCCCCACTCCCACGAACGAAGCGGTCAAGGATTTTGCCTCGGGGAGCCCCGAGCGATCGTCGCTCCAGGAGATGCTGCGCGAGCTGGAGAGCGAGGTCATCGATCTCCCCTGCATCATCGGCGGCGAGGAGATCCACACGGGCCGGATCGACCCGGTCAGGATGCCCTGCGATCACCAGCACGTCCTCGGCAACGCCCACTTCGCCAGGGACACCGAGATCAGCTCCGCGGTGGACGCAGCGCTCGCGGCTCGCCACGACTGGGCCGCGATGCCCTGGTCCGAGCGCGCGGCGGTCTTCCTCCGCGCCGCCGCGCTGCTCGCGGGGCCCTACCGCGATCTGCTCAACGGCAGCACGATGCTCGGCCAGGCCAAGACCTGTCACCAGGCCGAGATCGATGCCGCCTGCGAGCTGATCGACTTCTTCCGCTTCAACGTGACCTATGCCTCGGAGATCTACGCGGAGCAGCCCCCGGTCTCCCCGCCTGGCATCTGGAACCGGCTGGACCACCGCGGGCTCGAGGGCTTCGTCTTCGCGCTGACGCCCTTCAACTTCACCAGCATCTGCGGGAACCTGCCCTCGAGCGCCGCGCTGATGGGCAACACGGTGGTCTGGAAGCCTGCGCGGACCCAGGCCTACTCCGCCCACTACCTGATGAAGCTCTTCGAGGAGGCTGGCCTGCCCGATGGCGTGATCAACCTCGTCCACGGGGTCGGGCGGGAGATCGGTGGCCACGTGCTGACCCACCCGGATCTCGCCGGCGTTCACTTCACTGGCGGCACCGGGACCTTCAACCACATCTGGAAGACCGTCGGCACGAACATCGCCAACTACCGGACATACCCACGGCTCGTCGGCGAGACCGGCGGCAAGGACTTCATCTGCGCCCACCCCAGCGCCGATCCGGTGGCGCTGAGCGTCGCCATCGCCCGCGGCTCCTTCGAGTACCAGGGCCAGAAGTGCTCGGCCTCCTCTCGGGTCTACGTGCCGAAGAGCCTCTGGCCCGAGGTCCGGGACCGGGTCGCGGCGATCGTCGCCGAGATGCAGGTAGGCGACGTCCGGGACTTCGGCACCTTCATCGGCGCGGTCATCGACGAGAGCGCCTGGAACAACCACAGCCGCTACCTCGAGCTCGCCAATCGGGACGGCGAGGTCGTCACGGGCGGCCGCGGAGACCGCAGCATCGGCTGGTTCATCGAACCGACCCTCGCCCGCTTCGACGACCCCCGGCACACGCTGATGTGCGAGGAGATCTTCGGCCCCATCGTCGCGGCCTACGTCTACGACGACGCGCGCTGGGAGGAGACCCTGGGGCTGGTCGACACGACCTCGCCCTATGCGCTCACCGGAGCGGTCTTCGCCCGCGAGCGGGGGGTCATCAACCAGGCAACAGAGGCCCTGCGCCACGCGGCGGGCAACTTCTACGTCAACGACAAGCCCACCGGCGCCGTCGTCGGCCAGCAGCCCTTCGGCGGAGCCCGCTCCAGCGGCACCAACGACAAGGCGGGCAGCAAGACGAACCTCTACCGCTGGGTCAGCCCCCACACGATCAAAGAGAACTTCGACCCGCCGAAGGCCTGGCGCTACCCCTACCTGGACTGAAGAGCGTCGAGGCGCGACAGGAGCGCCTCTGTGTAGATCGGCGCGTCTGACCTTCCCAGGTGGGAGCCGTCGACGGGGACGAGCTCTGCGGTCCTGGGGTCGTCTTCGTGATGCAGCGCCGGCAGACCGGTCTTCAGCGGGAGACGATCGAAGAACTCCTCCCGCGGCCAGTGCTCGGTCTCGTAGTCCTCGACGCCCCCGCTGGTGGGGTGATGCACGAAGACCACGGTGGCGCCTCGCTCCTCGAGGATTCTCGTGAGCGCGACGAAGGCCTCGACTCGCTGCTTCTTGCCGGCGGGGGTCGCTGGTGTCGTGCGCTTCGTCGCAGAGAGCTGGGCCTCGACGAAGGCTCCCGGGACCTCGTCGTCGAGCTCCAGCCAGCGACCATGCCGCATCGCCACGAATGGGGGTGTCAGCGGGCGCCCGACCATCGCCGTGTGGATGAGCATGTCGAGGTCCACCGAGGGTCCCCGAGAGGCGAACCTCCTGCCGAGGAGCTCGTCGAGGATGGCCTCCGAGCGCTTGGCCGGCGAGCTCTTCCACTGCTCGTACCGTCTCAGGTAGAGCCCCGAGGCCCGCTCGTGCGAGTCCCCGTTCCCAAAGGTCTGCCTGGGGCCGATCCCGATGAGGAGCAGGCCGTGGAAGTCCGTCTCCTGGACGAGCCACACGAGCACTGGAATGGGGGAGCCGGCCTGGACGGAGAGGTTCACCGGTTCCCGACCCCTGTGCTCGGCCCGGGTAGGCGGGTGGATGGCGGCGAGGTCCCGAAGAGCAGCACGACGAAGGGCGGGTTCCACGCGGCGTAGAAGGCGTAGCTGGCCAGCAGCAGGAAGCCCTTTCGCTCACCCCACCCCGAGCTTGCTCCGGGCAACCAGCAAGACGCTCGCGAGGAAGACCGCGAACGTCAGGGAGTTGAAGATCAATAGGCGACCAGCACTCGGGCATACGCGTCGTCCCAGGCCGGGTTCTGCGTGAGGCCCTCGCAGTTGTCCCCCTCGATGATGAACTCGTTCTCTCCGCCGACGGTGTAGTAGTCGGTGATCTCGGCAGCGGTCAGGGTCGTGCTCCACTCGGCCTCGGTCGGGTCGCACTGGCAGCTGTAGACCAGCGCCCAGGTGTCGGTCAGCTCGTTGCCGTTGAGGTACAGGGTGTAGTCCATCGTCGAGCAGCCGATGCCGTGGTTGACCTCGATGACCACAGAGCTCGGGGCGGTCGACTCGCCGTCGGTCCAGGTGAAGCCGACGTCGTTGCCGGCGCAGCCGTTGTACATGGACTTGTAGGCAGTAGTGCTGCAGTGGGCGTTCATCCCCGTGAGGTCCGACCGGTCGATGGTGTAGACGGGCACGACGGTGATCTCGTCGGTGCCCGGATCCGAGACCCGGCTGCCGTCGCTGCCATAGCCGTAGCAGACCCAGACGTCCTCGACAGTGGTGTCGTCAGAGGACACCGTGTCCCCGGGCCAGTCCGTCTCGGTGGCGTCCGAGTACGAGGAGCCGTCGACGGTCCACTCGAAGCTGTAGGTGATCTCCTCGTCGTCGTCGGGATCGACGGATTCGCCTCCGTCGGCGATGGCGCAAGACAGATCGTTGTCCGGTCCAACCTCCGCGGGGCTGATCTCGACGACCGGGGCGCTCGGAGCACCGTTGACGATCGTGATCTCGGCGGACTTCTCGCCTTCGCCCTGGCTCGTGCCGTCGTTGCCGGCGGCGATGACGTAGACCACCTGGTCGCGCTCGAAGTGCGCGCTGTCCAGCTCCGTGCCGGTCTCGCCGCCGACCTGGTCACCGTCGACGTACCAGTCGTAGCGCATGATGATGCTGTCGCCGTCGGCGTCCTCGGCGGTGGCGGTGGCGCTGAGGGTGTCGTTCGAGCCGGCGCCCTCCGGGCCGATGGTGACCTCTGTGATCACAGGAGGGCTGTTCGCGATCGTGAGCTTGTCCGAGTCGAGCGGCTCGCCCTCCTCGCTCCCGTCGCTGGGCGTGACGCTGGCGTAGACCTCTGCGCCGCGCCAGATGAGGTCGGCCCCGAGCTCCTCGCCGGTCGCGGCCTCGGAGTTGCCGATGTACCAGGCGATGGCCAGGGTGATGTCGTCCCCGTCGATGTCGTCCGCGCCCTCGACCTCGACCGTGAGGGTGTCCGACGAGGTCGGGTCCGCTGGCATGATGGTCACGCTCGTGACGTAGGGGGGTGAGTTCAGGACCGTGAGGGGCTCGCTGACGGTCGTCGGGCCGTCCTGCTCGCCGTCATTGCCCCAGACCGCGAGCACGATCTCGTCCCCGCTGCCGAAGGCGTCGCTGGTGAGCACCGTCCCGGCGCCCTCCTGGATCATGCCTCCGTTGACGAGCCAGGAATAGGTGAGCCGCACGTCGTCCCCCTCCGGGTCGTCCCAGGTGACCTGTGAGGTGATGCTGTCGCCCTCGTGGACCTCTGCTGGGGACAGGGTCACGGAAGTGACGGTCGGGGGCTGGTTTCCGGGCGGCTCGTCGCCGGTACATGCCATTGGCAGCAGCAAGATCATGGTTCCTCCGAGGGTGTGTTCTATCAGTTGGTGTCTCGGTCGACCCCGGTTTCTTGACAGCTCTGGCTGACGGCTGTAGATTAGGTCACCGAGTTCCTTTTGCTCGGATAGGTCCGGGTCGGTCCCACGACCCCTTCCCCGCGACCCCTCGTCGAACAGCCTTGGCACCGCCTCGGCTCACTTCGCGTCTGAGGGCGGCATGAATGCACGTTCGGCCTGAGAATCCCGTCATCGTCCAGGGAGATGGCAAGGTCCTTCTAGAGACCAACCACTCCCGATACGAGGCGGCCAGAGACTTCATCGCACGTTTTGCGGAGCTGGAACGCTCTCCGGAACACCTGCACACCTACCGCATCTCTCCGCTGTCGCTGTGGAACGCTGCCAGTGCGGGCATGACCCGTGACGAGATCGTCGAGGGGCTCCGGGATCTCTCCAAGTTCGACGTCCCGCCGGCTGTGCTCGAGTCCATCGGCGAGACCATCGAGCGCTATGGCCTGGTCCAGCTGGTGCCACACCCGGAGAACCCGAGGGAGTTCATCAGGCTGAACTTCGCCACGGCCTATGTCGCCAAGCTCATCTCGAAGGTGGAGTCGGCGAAGGAGCTGATGGTGCCGGACGGGCGGCGCCACTGGGCGATCCCCCAGGGACACCGTGGGATCTTCAAGCAGCGCATGCTGACCGAGGGCTGGCCGATCGAAGACCTCGCTGGCTTCCTCCCCGGCGCTCCGCTGAAGCTGCAGCTGCGCGAGAAGATGAAGAAGGACGGCGTGCCCTTCGGCGTGCGGCCCTACCAGGTCGAGGCAGCGGCCAAGTGGCACCTGGACGGCAAGCCCTCCGGCGGCCACGGGGTCGTGGTGCTGCCCTGCGGTGCCGGAAAGACCATCGTCGCGCTGGAGGCGATGCGACTCTGCCAGACGAAGGTGCTGGTGCTGGCGACCAACGCCGCCGCCGTCGAGCAGTGGGTGCGCGAGGTCCTCGACAAGACCCACCTCGCCCCTCACCAGGTCGGGGCCTACATGGGCGCGGTCAAGCAGATCCGCCCGGTCACGGTCGCGACCTACCAGATCCTCACCTACCGTCGGTCGAAGAACGCCGACTTCGAGCACCTCCACCTGTTCTCGGACGAGGACTGGGGCCTCATCATCTACGACGAGGTCCACCTCCTGCCGGCGCCGGTCTTCGGCGCGACGGCGGAGCTCCAGGGACGCCGCCGCCTCGGGCTCACCGCGACCCTCATCCGCGAGGACGGCCGTCAGGGCGACGTCTTCTCGCTCGTCGGACCCAAGCGCTACGACCTCCCCTGGCAGCTCTTGGAGACAGGCGGCTTCATCGCAGAGGCCAAGTGCTTCGAGGTCCGGGTGCCCTTCAGCGCCGCGGACGCAGACCGCTACGAGGCCCTCTCCGAGCAGCAGAAGTTCAAGGAAGCGAGCACGAACCCGGCCAAGATGGGCTCGATCAAGGCTCTCGTGGAGCGGCACCGACAGGACAACGTCCTGGTGATCGGGACCTACCTCGATCAGCTCGAGCACCTCGCGCGTGCCTTCCGGGCACCCCTGATCACGGGCAAGACCCCCCACGGTCGTCGCGTCGAGCTCTTCAGGAAGTTCCGCGAGGGCACGATCAAGCTGCTCGTCGTCTCGAAGGTCGCGAACTTCTCTATCGACCTCCCTGACGCAAACGTCGCAATCCAGGTCTCTGGCACCTTCGGCTCTCGCCAGGAGGAGGCCCAGCGCCTGGGACGCATCCTCCGTCCGAAGAAGGACGGTGAGTGCGCTCACTTCTACACGGTGGTCACGAAGGACTCGAAGGAGCAGGTCTTCGCCATGAAGCGCCAGCTCTTCCTGACCGAGCAAGGCTACCGCTACTACATCGAGGACGCCGCCTGATATGTCCGAAGAAGTCGCACAGCAGCCCACTGAAGACGGCGCTGGAGGAAAGCGCCGTCGCCGTCGCCGCCGCCGTCGCCGCAACGACCAGGAAGACGGAGGCTCCGAGGAGCGCCGCGCCAACGACAACAACGGAGCCCAGGGTGTGGCCGCGCCCAACACCAGCCGGAGCACCCGTCGTCGCAAGCGCCGTCGTCGTCGCGCCGCGGCGGTCGTCGGTCTCAACCGTCGCCGTCGGCTCTCCCGCAACGAGCTCGATGAGCTCGAGTCCTACTTCCAGCGCATGCCGGACGGGCTGCTGGCCAACCTCTACCGTGGCCTCGGCGGCCAGCCCTCTCGCATCGGCGAGCACGGGCGCATGGTGCAGCTCGCGGTCCGCGCGATCGCCCAGGGCAAGCGCCTCGGCACGATGCTCAAGCAGCTCCACCCCAAGGAGAGGACGGCGCTGGCGGTGCTCATCCAGACCGGCGGACTGGCCCACTCGGAGGAGCTCCTGCACGAGCTGCACCTGAGCCTCGGCGGTCACGAGCGCGAGTGGATCCGGGTGCTCCAGACCCTCGCGGAGAAGGGCCTGGTCTGCGCGACCGACGAGCAGGACGGGCAGTTCTTCTACCTGGCTCCCGAGCCGCTGGTGGAGTTCCTCGTCGAGCACCTCGAGGCGGAGCTCGCTGTCAGCGTGTTCAAGCACGACGACATCCGGGTCCGAGACCCGAAGCCCTTCTGTCCTCCGATCGACTTCAGCATCACCACGCTGTGCACCTACATCGATCAGCGTCCGCCGCGGCTCACGCAGCAGCAGGAGATCTTCAAGGCCAACAAGCAGGAGATGGACGAGTTCTTCGGCCAGCTCTGGGAGGCCGAGAGCGAGCTCTTCCACTTCCACATCGACTTCCTCATCCAGCATGGCCTCGTCGAGCTCCGCGGGGACCGCCTCTCCGTGAACCGCGAGGTGGTCGAGGAGTGGCTGCAGATCGACCCGCAGGACCAGCGGGACCTCATCTTCAAGGCCCTCGACGGGCGCTTCAAGTACGCCGAGTGGGTGATGTGGAGTGTGCACTCGGGCAAGGGCGAGTGGGTCCCGGAGCAGCCGCTGCAGGCGCTGTACCGGCGCTGGACGCGTGGCGAGGACTGGCGCATTCGCTTCCACAAGGGCGAGTACACCGCGACCCGCTCCCACGAGCGCGAGTCGTGGAGCTTCGCGCCGCTGGTGGACTGCGGCATGCTCGAGCTCGGCGAGTGGGGACAGGAGAAGTTCTACCGCCTGACCCCGCGGGCCCTGGCCCTCATCGAGCCGCCAGAGGACGACGGCTTCACCCAGTTCTACCTGACGCCGAGCTTCGAGATCATGGCTCCGGCGGGCCTCGCCCCGATCCTGCTCTTCCACATCGGCGAGCTGGCGGAGCTGGTCGGTTGTGACCGGGCCAACACCTACAAGATCACCGAAGTCACGATCGAGCAGTGCATCAACAAGGGCTGGAGGCGGGACGACGTGCTCGACTTCCTGCGTGAGAACTCGCAGATCGGCTTGCCCGAGAACGTCGAGTCGACCCTCAAGGGCTGGATGGGCCAGGGCGCCGACGTCGAGTTCCACGACTGCGTCCTGCTGACGGTCCACCGCTCCAAGATCCGGACCGTGGAAGCCAGCCGGACGCTGCGTCCATACCTGCTGCACCGCTTCGTGCCGGGCATGTACGCGGTCGACCGGGACCGCCTCCCCGAGATCTACGCCCTGGTCTCAGAGGCCGGCTTGCGCCCCGGGCGCGATGTCAGCCGCTACCCGGGTGACGCCGGAGAGGCTTCGGCTCGCCAGCGCCTCCACCTGCTCCTCGCCGACGCGCGAGAGGCCAGCGAGGACCCGCTGGCCCGGGCACACGCGGCCGACACGCAGCCAGAGGACCTCCACGCGGTCCCGGGCGCTGGAGGCGGCAGGCGGAGGAAGAAGAAGAAGCGCGACGAGGTGCCCCGCGTCTCTCCGCGCGAGGCTCGCGACCTGCTGGACCGGGCCATCGCCCTGTCATCGACCGTGGGGGTGGTCTACGCCGGAAAGGACGGCAAGAGGACCACCTACAAGCTCGCGCCTCAACGCCTCGCCCTGAACGCCACTGGCGACCAGGTGTTGGTCGCGGAGAACGTCTCGACCGGTGATATGCGGACCTTCAAGCTGGTCCAGATCGAGCGGATCAAGTCGGCGTGAGCGCAGAGGACAAGACCTTCGACGAGCTCGTCGAGGAGCTCGAGCAGCGCGTCCGCCGGCTCGAGTCCGGTGAGCTCGCCCTGGACGATGCCCTCGCCGTCTTCGAAGAGGGCATCGAGCTCACTCGCGACTGCCACGAGCGCCTCGACGCGAAGGACCGCCGGGTCGTCGAGCTCAGCGACTGACGGTCTCGTTGTAGAAGTCGATGATCTGCCTGACGTAGGCGCGCTTCTCCGTGTAGCTGCCCGGGTAGAAGCTGCGCTTGAAGCCGTAGATGATCGTGTCTCGGAGCTGGGCCGGCGTCATGTCGAAGGCCTGCGTCGCCAGCTCGTACTCGCGGGTCACCGTGGTGTGGGAGACCAGCCGGTTGTCCGTGCACAGGGTCGCCGAGAGCTTCGCGTCGAGCATCTGGCGGAAGGCGTGGTTTTCGACCGACCCGATCTCGGGGTTGGTCTGGAGATTCGACGTGATGCAGACCTCGATCGTGGTTCGCCGGTCGGCGATGTACTGGGCCAGCGCCTCGCAGTAGCCCTCCCGGTCCTTGATCTTGGGCGCCGCGATCTTGTCGGCCGCGAAGAGGTGGTAGCCGTGACCGATGCGGTCTGCGTTGAGATCAGCGATCGCCTGGTAGATCGACTCCGGGCCGTATGCCTCGCCGGCGTGGACCGTGCGCTTCAGGAAGAACTCGTGGGCGTGGACGAAGGCCTCGCGGTAGGCATCCGCCGGGTAGCCCGCTTCGTGGCCGGCGAGGTCGAAGGCCACGATGGGCAGGCCCTCTTCGTCCCGCAGGCGGACAGCGGCGCGGGCCAGCTGCAGGGCCGCCACGCCGTAGATGCGGCTCTTCGGGGACTCGTGGAGGACGTCGCAGAGCTGGGCGTACCAGCGTGAGAAGGTGCCGTCGAAGTAGCGAAGGGCGCAGACGATGATGCCGTAGCGGAAGGGGGGCTCCCGCTTCTCTGCGGCTATGACCTCGTGCTCGACACGGGCACGATCGAGCCCCGCGTTCACCGCGCGGAGGACCTCTTCGTAGCCGAACGCCCCGTGCATGTGGAGCTGCGGGGCGAAGCGCACCTCGACGTAGCGGACACCCTCGTCGATGTTGTCCCAGGCGAGCTCGTAGGCGGATCGCTCGAGCGCTTCGGGGTCCTGGAGCACCGCGCAGGTGTAGGCGAAGCCGGCGAGGTACTCGGTCAGGGAGCCATAGGACTCCTTGAAGACCAGCTCGTAGAGACCTTCCTCGGTCTGCGATGGAAGATCTACCCCGCGCCCCGCGGCGAGTTCGATCAGCGTGCCGAGCCGCAGAGATCCATCGAGGTGGACGTGGAGGTCCGTCTTCGGCAGCGCGCGCAGCAAGGCCCCGTCGTACATGTCTTGACGGTAGCGTTCCAGCGCCCCACTTGCACCCCGCCGGACGTTCGGGTAGGCATGCGGCATGAAGCTCCCACTCGAACTGCGCGAGTCGCTCGTCGTCGCGGTCGATGACTACTTCGAGACCGAGAACGACGACCCGGATGCGGCCACCCTCGCCAACGCACTGTTGCGGCTCATCGACCAGGCCGCGGAAGACGCCGACTACGAGGAAAGCGAGGACCTGCTCTCCGACATCCAGACCGACGCGGAGCTGGAGGAGGGCATCCTCGACACCCTCGAGTTCGAGTTCACGAAGAACGACGAGCTGGAGCTCACCGGCGAGGACGTAGTCGTCGCGGTCGAGCGGGTCCTGGGGTTGACCTGGACCGACGACGGAATGGACGAGGACGACCTCGACAGCATGGAGCAGTACGACGACGAGGACGACGAGTACTGATGATGCGCCGCCCAGCGTGCTGCTGACGCTCCTGGCCTGCGGAGACCCCGATCCCTTCGCCGCCACCACCTGCAGTCACCACTGGCCAGCGGACATCGCCGGCGCAGAGTGGCGCTACGCCGCCGCAGCGGACGGTGAGTACGGCCCCGAGGGTTGGCGCACCGTGCGCACCTCGGGCAGCCAGGAGTGGGAGTCGGCCACGGCCTTCATGGTCGAGTTCAGCGCCGAACTCGACTACGAGACCGTCGAGTCCTACGCCATCAGCGGTCGCGAGGCCTGGGTCTGCGACGAAGATGGCAGCTGGTTCCTGGGTCGCGAGCAGAGCACCGAGTGGGTCGACGGCGACGAAGATGGCAGCGACAGCTACACGCTCCTGCTCGCGGAGCCGGTGCTCATCGTGCCGAGCGAGCCAGCGGTCGGGGACGCATGGGAGGACGAGGTCGACGCGACGGTCGACCTCGGTGCGACCGGATCGATGGAGGGACCTTGGCAGGTCGCCTCGCAGATCACCGAGGACGGCCTCCACGGTGAGCACCCGACCCTCCGCATCGAGCGCGCGGAGACCTTTCAGAACCAGACCGAGACCTTTGGGACGTGGTTCGGCGATGGTCTTGGCGTGACCCACGACGAGGGGCGCTGGGAACTCCTCGAGCTCGTCTGGTGACAGGAGTGAGCATGTTCTTCGTGATCGCCGCAGCTCTCGCGGCAGAAGCCGACCCGGCCCTCACCGTGGCGACGGATGAGATCCAGCGCGTGATGAGCGCGCTGGAGGACAGCGACGACGCCCCGTACTTCCTCAGCTACGGCATCGTCGAGCGTCACACCTTGCGTATCCTCGGCACCCACGGTGCTCTGGGGCACAGCACGAGCTCTCATGGGCGTGTGGCCGACGTGGACGTCCGGGTGGGCTCTCCGCAGCTGGACAACACCCACAAGATCCGAGACGCCAGCTGGTTCTCCGAGGAGCCGCGGCGGTCCATCGAGCTGCCGTTGGATGGAGATCCCGAGGCGACTCGGATCATCCTCTGGCGGGAGACGGACGACGCGTGGCAGGCCGCGGTCCGGCGCCTGTCCAAGGTGCGCGCCAACCAGGCGGTGAAGGTCGAGCGGGACGACACCAGCGACGACTTCTCGAAGGTCGAGGCGGTCGTCGACCTGGAGGATCCGGTCGCGCTGGAGGTCGACGTCGAAGCGTGGGAAGACCTTGTCCGTGAACTCAGCGCCGTCTTCCTCCAGTACCCGGATGTCCATGACTCCAACGTGGAGCTCGTCGCCGAGACGCGGTTGTTGATGTACACGAGCTCCGAGGGCACGCGGCTCCAACACCCGCGGGAGCGCTACCGGGTCAGCATCTGGGCCTATACCGTCGCCGAAGACGGCATGGAGCTGCAGGTCTACGACTACGTCGACAGCACGGATCCGGAGGGGCTGCCCGACCGCGAGGCGCTCCTGGCTTCTGCGCACGACGCCGCGCAGCGGGTCGTCGACCTGCGAAACGCGCCCTTGATGGAGCCCTACACCGGCCCCGCGATCCTCAAGGGACGCGCCTCGGGGGTCTTCTTCCACGAGATCTTCGGCCACCGGATGGAGGGCCACCGCCAGAAGGACGAGGACGAGGGGCAGACCTTCACCGACATGGTCGGAGAGCCCATCCTGCCCACCTTCCTCGACGTCGTCGACGACCCCACCCGCCGGACCTACGGCGAGGTCGACCTCAACGGCTTCTACCCCTACGACGACGAGGGGGTCGCTGCGGAGGCGGTGCACCTGGTCGACGACGGGGTGCTCCAGACCTTCCTCACCTCCCGCATGCCCATCGAGCACGTCTCGAACAGCAACGGCCACGGTCGCAGGCAGCCCGGGAACGCGGTCGTCGCGCGGCAGGGCAACCTGATCGTGGAGGCGAGCGAGACGGTCTCCTACGAGAGGCTCCGGGAGCTGCTGCTCGAGGAGCTGGAGAGACAGGACAAGCCCTACGGCCTCGTCGTCGAGGACATCACCGGTGGCTTCACCCTCACCGGGCGGGTCATCCCCAACTCCTTCAACGTGCGCCCCGTGGCCGTCTGGAGGGTCTACGCCGACGGCCGCCCGGATGAGCTGGTGCGCGGGGGGGACCTCATCGGCACGCCGCTGACGACCTTCTCGCGCATCGTCGCCGCGGGGGACGATCCAGAGGTCTTCAACGGCGTCTGCGGCGCCGAGTCCGGCTGGGTCCCCGTCAGCGCAGTCGCGCCCTCGCTCCTCATCGAGGAGATCGAGGTCCAGCGCAAGGAGAAGAGCAACGATCGCCCGCCGCTGTCGGACCCCCCCGGCGTCGTCGAGGGGGAGGACTCCTGATGTTCGCACTCCTCATCGGACTTGCCGCCGCGGAGCCTGCTCCCGAGATCATGGAGGCCCTCGAGCTCGAGCTCGAGCGGGCCACGAAGCTGGCGCTCCAGGAGGAGCCAGAACCCTGGTGGGTCCAGCTGGAGATCGTCGATGGTGGCTACTACACCGCCTTCGCCGAGCTCGGGGCCCTGATGACCGACGAGGAGCTCCCCCATCGCGTCCTGCGCGTCGAGGTCCGCGCGGGAGACGAGAGCTTCGACTCCGCCAACTTCGACTCCTTCGGCGAACCCGACGGGGTCGTGCAGCGAGGGCTGCCGGTCGAGAACGACACGATCGCGCTCCAGAGGGAGCTCTGGCTGGCCACCGATCGGGCGTACAAGCAGGCGGTCGAGCAGCTCGCCCGGAAGGAGGCCGAGCTCGAGGGACAGGCCGAGGAGCGCCCGGCGATCTGGGCGGCTGATCCGGTCGTCGATCTCGGTGGATCGGCAAGAGCGGTGCAGGCCGACCAGATCCGGAGTCGGGTCGTGGCGGCCTCTGGTGTGCTCGCCGAGTACCCGCAGTTCGAGTCGGGCGCCGCGGCCGGTCGGGACTGGCAGGGGCTCCGCGCGATGGTGAACTCGGAGGGCACCCGCCTCGCCCAGCCCACCGGCTTCGCGGTCCTTCGGGTCGAGGCCATCCTGAAGGCCGAGGACGGCAGCCGGCTGCGCAATGGCCGCTGGTGGGTGGCCGACAGCGCTGATGGGCTGCCCTCGATCGAGGTCATCGAGGCCGAGGTCCGGGGCATGGCCGACTGGCTGGTCGAGGTGTCCACGGCGCGGGTGGTGAAGGAGTACCTCGGCCCCGTGCTCTTCTACGAGCCCGCCAGCGTCGAGCTCTTCCGCCAGCTGGCGGCGACGGAGGCCATCGGCACGCCACCCGCGGCGACCGGGCGCGGCATCTTTGGCGAGGTCGTCGACAAGCGCCCGGCGGCTCGGGTCGGCCGGCGCCTGCTGCCAGCGGGCTGGTCCATCGTGGACGACCCCACGGCCGACGCGGTCGGTGCCTACCGCTACGACATGGACGGGGTGGCCGCCCAGCGGGTGGTGCTCGTCGAGGACGGTGTGGTTCGCAGGGTGCTGCAGTCCCGGATCCCTGCCTCTCCAGACGGCGGCTCCACCGGCCACGGCCGCAGCCTGGGCTCCGAGCGGCGAGAGGCCCAGCCCTCGATCGTGCAGGTGATGCCTCGCAGATCTCGCTCCCTGGGCGCCCTCCAGCGCAAGGGGCTGCGCATGGCCGAGCAGGCTGGCGCCGAGGGACTCCTGGTCGTGCGGCTGCTCGAGCCGCCGGCGATGAGCGAGGACTTCGAGGTCTTCTTCACCGGCGACGCTCCACCCGCGGGGCTGACGATGCCCTACGAGGCCCTGATCCTGCACCCCGACGGCACGGAGGAGCCGGTGAGGGGGCTGCGGTTCTCTGGTGTGGACCGTCGCGCTCTCCGGGACATCGTGCTCTCGGGCGAGACCGGTGAATACGTCGGCGTCCTCGACGGTCGGCCCGGGCCGGCTCGGTACCACATCGGCGCGGTCGGCGGCATGCCCGGTGCCTGGGCGGCGCCCCCGATCCTGGTCTCCGAGATGGAGCTGGTCGGCAACCACGGTGGCGACCCTCGCCGGATCCCGAGGCCTCCGAGCGCGGAGTAGTCCCTGTGGGGCTGGCCCCCTCGAGCTCCTGGGTGCCGATGGCTGCGAGCCCTCGGGTGCTGATGGTCGCGTGTCCTCGGGCGCTGATGGTCGCGTGTCCTCGAGTCCCTGGGCGCTGATGGCCGCGAGCCCTCGGTCGCTGTTGGCTGCGAGCCCGTGCCCCCGGCGAAGCGGGACGGTTCGTTGCGCATCTTCGAGGCCTCCGCGTTGCCCTCGGCGAAGCGGGACGATTCGTTGCGCATCTTCGAGGGCTCCGCGTTGCCCCCGCTCCTGGCCCGGACAGTTTCTGACCGCCCTCCTCGATACAAGCACTGGTGCTCTCGTCAGAAGACCCCACCCCTGTCGCAGGCGCGCTG
>DASCPX010000086.1:0-1188 GCA_036012755.1 Myxococcota bacterium
CGCTCATAGGTGAGATCTTAAGGCCCAGGGTCCGGATGGACGGGGCACCCGCCGCGTGAGAATCTCGATGTTACGAAGCATTGAGAAAGGCCACGACGGATGCCCCGCAGCACGATAGCGACTTGCGCCTCGACGTTGGAGTCGGCGCTGTCTCCAGCTCAGATCAACGCCCTCGGGCTGGCGACGGGGCAGAGCCAACGCCTGCGGGTCGTGACCCCCGCGCGGCTCCTGACGACCCTTCTTGGCGGGATCGGAGGCGGCTCGGTCGAGTCCATCGCGGACCTGTGCCGCGAGTTCAATTTCCAGCACGGCACGACGACGGCCTACAAGGCCTTCTACAACCGGCTGGCGCACCCTGGCTTCCCCACGTTCATGCGGGCGGTGGTGGACCGGCTGCTGGTTGCGTTTGCGATGCCGACCCTGGCGGCCGGGGCCGACTCTTCGCTGCGATCCTTCGAGGACATCGTCATCCAGGACGGATCGTCCTTCGCGCTCAGCTACTTCCGCGAGCTTCGGGCGGCGGGAGCCTCGTGGGTGCTTCGTCTCAGCAGGGCCTACAGGCCGTGGGTCGTGGCGATCCATCGGGGCGGTCAGGCCGAGATCCTGGCCGAGCCCGTCGCGCTCCCCAAACTGCTGCAAGCGCGGGGTGCCCAGCCGATGGACCTCGATGTCGAGTTTCGGAGCGCGCCGGGAGAGGTCTTTCGGCTCGTGCTTCTGCGGGGCCGAGACCCGTGGCTGAGCTGGCTGTGCACGGAGCTTCCGCGGGATCGATTCAGCCCGGCCGATGTCGGCAAGGTCTACCGGCTCCGGTGGCAGATCGAGCTCGTCTTCAAGGAGTGGAAGTCGTACGCAAACCTGCACGCCTTCGACACCGCCAACGAGCACATCGCCGAGGGCCTCATCTGGGCAAGCCTGGCGGCGGCGATTCTCAAGCGATTCGTCGCCCACGTCGCCCAGGCCGTCGGTGCCAAGGCGATCTCGACCCGCAAGGTCGCGATGTGCGCCCAGCTCTTCCTCCGCGGCCTTTGCCGGGACCTCGGGGCGGGCCGACCGATGCGTCCGCGGCTGCGCCGCCTCGTCGACTACATCACCGTCAACGCGGCCAGGGCCGCACCGAAGAAGGAGCGGCGACGAGGTCGCCTGTCCATGGGACTCGAGCCGGTCGGCGCCTAAGTGATCACCTATGAG
>DASCPX010000087.1:0-96701 GCA_036012755.1 Myxococcota bacterium
CTTGGAGCCGCCGCCCTTGGAGCCGCCGCCCTTGGAACCGGCATCAGCCTCCGCCTTGGCCTTGGCGCCGCCCTTGGAGCCGCCGCCCTTGGAGCCGCCGCCCTTGGAGCCGCCCTTGGCGCCGCCCTTGGAGCCGACGCCCTTGGAGCCGCCAGCCTTCGGGCCCTTCGAGGCCCCACCAGCCTTTGGTCCCTTGGAGCCGCCGCCGCCGCGCTCGCCCTTGGCACCGCCAGCGCCGCCGCGCCCGCTGCCGCCACCGCTGCGACCACCCTTGCTGCCACCGGCACGACCGCCGCCGCTGCGACCGCCCTTGCTGCCGCCCCGCGAGCCCTTCGACCCGCCGGAGCTGCCGCCACGGTCCTTGCTCCCCTTCTTGCCGTCGCCGGAGCCCAAGATGCGCTCCGCCGAGTCCTTCGCCTTGCCGACGGTCTTCTCCGCCTCCTTCAAGGCGTCCTGGATCTCGGCCCACGGGGACTTGCTCTCGTCCTTGCTGGAGCGGTTGGACGTGACCTTCGAGGCCGCGGACTTCGCATCCTTGATGATGAGCTGGGTCCCGGCAGGGATCTCGGTCCCGTCCTCGATGTCGTTGTCCTCCATGATCTGCTTGGTGGTGGTGTTGTTCGCCAACGCGACCGACGACGCCGTGGCGCCGCTCCCCGCGGTGACGAGCTTGACCGTGTCGCGCGGGAGGTGGGCCTCGACCTCGCCCGGAGCCCACTCCTTCATCTTCAGCGCGCAGCGAGCCCGGATGGGCGTACCGTCGCTTCCGAACATGAGGTACGTGACGTTCACGGACTCGACCACCGCGGTCAGCTGGAAGGAGCCCCAGGTGAACTTCACCTTTGGGGGCCTCTTCTTGTCTGTCGAGCCCTCGGAGAGCTTGACCACCGCGTTGGTCAGGCAGAGGAGCCCGTTGACCCACTTCGTACGAACGTCGCTGTTTTCCTCGTTCGTAGTGTCGAAGTAGAGGTCCATCGAGACGACCATGGGGGCGCCCTTCTGGAACTCCAGGTTCGGGAGGGTCTGACCCTGGTCGTCGTGCTCCTTCCAGGAGACAGCCTTGTCGGCCTTGAACTCCTTCGGGTTGTACTGAACCTGGAAGGGAGGGTATCCGGCCTCTAGGTCGATGAAGCTGGCCTTACCACCAGATGTTGCCATCGTTGTCCTCCTGGCGACGTTCCTGGCGGAGCTCAAGCTCCCTCACGACGACTTCGAGAACCTCACGACCGAGGGCCTCGATGTCGACGCTTGCCATAGCCGCCGACTCCGCATTGGAGATGTCCCCGCCTTCCGTCATCCGCGAGTCCGGACGATCCGCGTGAGCAAGGCGAGCCTCGCGCAGCGCATCGCCGGTCCGCGAAGACTCGGCGAGGTGTATGAGATTACGAAGCTTCTTGGCGAGCTTCGAGACCTTGTCGTCCCCGATGGCGCCGCTCGTTGCAGCGGTCGCCTTGGGTTTGAGGCCGGTCCAGCCGCTCACGACCCGCGCACTACGGCGGGCGCGACCGGCGCCTGTGCGAACTGCCCGCGCCGAAGATGGGCGTCTGGCCCCGCTCCGGCGCTCCGCAACGTCAGCGCCATGCGCCGACGCCCGAATCTGCTCTATGACCTGGACCACCGGTCGCGGGAGCGTCGAGCTCTTCAGCTCGTTCCCACGGGTCAGGATGATCTCGATGATCTCTCGAGGATCGGTAGCCCTGACGAGGCCCGCCACCAACTCGGTCGTCGAGCGCAAGCGGTCGGGCACGGTGGCGCGCTCGGCCCAGCCAGGCGCGCCCTTCATCGGCACGCCGCGCTGAGACTCGGCCATCACGTCGTGCAGCTGGGGACGATCGATCCCATCGGGTGTGATCATGTCGGGACGGCCCAGGCCGGCCCCTCGGCGAGCGCTCACCCAGGGAGCGTTGGGGGTCTGCCACACACCGGCGCCGACGAACTGGCCAGGCTGGGTCCTGAAGCTCCGGGCGAAGGCTCCGCGGTAGGCATCCGTCGCGCCGACGGCCACCCGAGCACCGACCCAGTCCATCGGGCGGGTCTCGCCGAGACGGGCCCCCACCAACGGCGTCGAGGCCGTCCTGCCGGAGCGAGCTCCAGCGAACTCGCCAGACTGCGTGAGCCAGGTCTCCGTGGGCATCCAGAGACCCCCACCCGTGCGCATGCGACGAGCCGAAGGTCCCGGCGGCATTCCAGGGGACGGCGCGCTCACCGAGGGGCTCCAGTCCGCTGCGGATCGGGGCCGTGACTGCGTGCGATGGCTGGTGGCGCCGACGAAGTCACCGCTGTCGGTGCGCACCCCGCGAGTGGGCGCATGCCGCCTCGACGCTGTCCGGTGGAAGCCGGGGCCGCGCTCTGTCTCTTCCCTGGGAACATCTGGCTGGATGACGTGGGCATCCCGCGCTGGGCTGACCGAGGCATAGGCGACCGGTCCGCGCAAGCGGCGCTCGGCGGCATCCGCGCTCCTGGGAGCGACCGGAGCAGCCCAGGTCGAGCTGGCCGCGCGAGCCGCCGCCTCGCCGACCAGCGGCACCTCTACGGCCCGGTCCGCCGCCTTCTGGGCGGGAGAACGACGGGTCTTGAAGGTGGCCGCAGGCTGGTAGGGCACAGCGCGCCAGGGCTTCTCCACGACCTTCACCGTCGCATGGGGCCGCTCGGCCTTCAGCCTCCTGGCCAGCTTGGTGGCTTCCTCGACGGACTCTACGACCAGCGGGGCGAGCAGCGTGCCGGTGTCGACGCGGGGAGCCATCCGCGGGAGCAGGCTGCCACGCGAGGCGGCCGGCGTTCCGGTCGTGGCGAGGCGCTCTGCGGCCCAGGTGGAAGTGCGCGCACCGATCCACTCGCCATCAGCGGTCTGCGTGCTGCGTGCTGCCGTGAAGATGCCCTTGTCGGTCTTCACCGCCCGGGACTGCTCGATCGACGAGCTGGAGGTCACCGCGCTGGTTGCGCCAACGAAGCCAGTGGCCGCCGTCCGCATCGCCCTTGCCGCGGCGTGGGCCGAGGCGCGGGTGGTCAGGCTCCTCGAGCCCGTCCAGTCACCAGCGGTGGTCTGGCCAGAGCGCGCACCGACGAACTCGCCTTCGGGCGTACGGAACGTCCCGCTGGGACCGAGGTCTCCTGTCGCGGTCCGATGAACGCGCGCTGCAGGGTCCTCGCGCCGAGCGGTACGAACCGAGGATGACGGCGCCACTGGGGTCGTCGTCTTCCTGAACGCGCGGGCTCGGGTGTAGGCGCCGGTCTCCGTGCGGACGATCCGGGCAGAGGAGCCGACCGCCGTCGACGGGACGGGACTCGGAGCCAGTCGGTCGGGGCCGCGCACGCTGCGCGGAGTCCGCACGACGGGAGAGGTGGAGAGCTGGGGCTGGACCTGCTGACCACGAACGACCCGCGCGCCTGCGTGAGCCGTCTGCGAGGGCTTCGCCGATGGGCTCGCCCAGGGGCTCGCGCCCTGCGTCTGGGCCTCGTCGTGGGTGATGACCTCCATCGACGGGCTGCTGCCCAGGACTGGACGCAGGCCTCGACGGCGTCGCCGCTGTGGGGCGGCTCGTCCCCGCGCGACCTCGGTCGGGCGAGCGCCGACGGTGGCCTCTGGGGCCTCTTGCATGACGGTGCGCAGGACCCGCGCGCCGACAATCCGCTGGAGGACACGGCGAACCTCGATGACACGAACGCGCTCTTCGAGGTGTTCGGTCCGGCGAAGCACGGTCTCGACCTTGCGCCGGGACGCCGGGTGGAGCTCGAAAGAGGCCTCGGCGAGGGCCCTACGGAGGGGATCCCTGCCTGTCGCCGCCTGGGCGAGACGCCTCCCCACGCGCTCCGCGGGCCGATCCGCGGCCCGAGAGACCGCGAGGCGAGAGGGCGCCAGCGCACGAGCAGTGAGGGGCTCGAGGCGGCGGGTCAAAAAGGGCACGCTCGGGACGTACTCGGCGCGCCCCAGGGGCTCCGCCACGCGGGCCGGAGCGCCCTTGGACGTGATCCAGGCGTCTGCGCCGCTGCGGACGCGGACGGCTGCACCGCTCGCGGTTCCCCACGCGGAGGACGGGGCCTGGCCGGCCTCGGCGTACTCCGGCGGGATCCACGGCTCCGGCAGGGCCATGTCCGACATACCGAGGGTTCGCACACCAAAGAAGGTGGGTCGGCTCGATTCGCCGGGGAAGCGCCTGCGGGCAGCAGTGCGAGTACCGACGATGCGCGAGGCCCACTGGCGTTCGCGACGCTGCCGCCGCCAGCGAGCCAGCGCCAGGCGCCGCATGGTCTGGTAGAAGGGCCGCGCAGAGACGAAGGAGAAGGCCTCCTCCGCTTGCTCGTCAGTCGCGCCCTCCCCCAGCTCGAGCCAGGGGTCTGCGAGGCCAAAGCGCGCATAGAAGGCCGGAGACAGCCCGATTCGGGGCCGCCTGACCGTCCGGCGCTCCAAGCGCTCGACGAGGCGCTTTCCGGGGTAGCGTCCATCCATGGCCTAGCTCTCCTTCCTACCCTTCCTACCCTTGCTCACCTTCAC
Source organism: Myxococcota bacterium (assembly GCA_036012755.1). Taxonomy (GTDB): domain Bacteria; phylum Myxococcota_A; class UBA796; order UBA796; family CAJQPC01; genus JAAESX01. The sequence continues at coordinate 4,493 of DASCPX010000087.1, forward strand.
GCCGTGGTGTCGCCTTCCTCGCCCTCCTCGCCTTCCTTGGCTTCCCTCCTTCCTACTCTTGCTCACCTTCACGCCGTGGTGGGCGAGCTCGACCATCTCGACGGCGAGCTCGGCCCCGTTGGCGACGAAGTTCGGCCCCTCGTAGGCGACGGGCCATGCGTTGACAAAGGAGTACCGGCGGACCTCGTCCATCGCGAGGTTCTTCATGATGATAGCGCCGTTGCGGCGCTTGGTGAAGCCGTCCTCGAGGAACTCCTGCCGCCAGTCCAGGAGCGAGCTGTCGGTGGTGACGCCGTACCGGAGCACGATGTTCTCCCACCGGCTCTGACCGGGCAGCTTGTGGACGCGGTGGTTGACACCACCCTCCTCGATCTCGAAGACCTGGGTCGAGGTCTTCAAGCCGTTGCACTCCATGAACTGCGCGATTGCCACCCCGTCGATCTCCAGCTGGAAGATGAAGTTGCCTTCGGGGTCGGTGATTTCACGTTCGGCCATGGGGGTCTCCTATAGTGCTACACCACCTCGGACTGGCCGAGGCGCAGGTCGATGGTGATGTGCTCGGTGGTGGTGATGGGGCGCAGACGCACCATCACATTCAGCCGACCGGCTTCGCGTTCGGCCTTTGGATTCGTCTCTGCGTCGCAGCGGACCTCGTAGTCCTTGCCGGCTGCCTTGCCGGTCAGCATTCCCTTCTCCCAGAACTCGTCGAGCCTGGCTCGCACGTCCCGCTCCAGGATCTTCCAGATGTTGGCGCTGTTCCGCTCGAAGACGACCCACTCGTTGTCCCGGCGGAGCTGCTCGCAGATCATGGAGACGATGCGGCGGGAGTTGATGAACTCCCAGCGGTAGTCGGTGCTCATCGTGCGAGCCCCGAAGACCACGACCCCTCGCCCGGGTTGGGTGACGATCGGGTTGACGCTGTGGTCGGCCAGCTCTCCGGCCTCGACCCAGGTCATCTCGACCGAGGGGTGGGTCACAGCGCGGACCGGGACGTTGGCCGGCGGCCAGACGACGCCAAAGGGCTGATGCTCGCGCTCGGTGCGGGCATAGACGCCGAGGACGGAGCCCGACGGCGGGATGATCTCGTCGCCCTTCATCAGCCAGGGGTAGTAGACGGCGCCGTAGCTGTAGAGCTCGTTGCCGTCCCCTCTGAACTGAGAGAGCCAAGCCACCAGCGCGTCGCCGTGGAGGTCGCGGGGAGCGTCGATGATGAGGAAGCGGTTCGCCATCTCCCGGCAGTGCAGGAGCAACTCGCGGTACAGCACGTCCGCGTGGCCGGTGACCTCGCCGGTCTTGGTGAAGTCGAAGCGCATGTAGGCCGCCCCGGGCACGGCGATCAGCGCGATGTCCTCTTCCGCGCGGAGGCGCTCCAGGAGAGGCTCGAGCACGCTCTGGGCGGAGGCAGCTGCGCGGAGGTCGTCCTCGCTGTCGATGCAGACACCGAAGAGCTGGCAGTAGTCCCCGCCGTTGTCGAAGAAGGCCTGCACGGCCCGTCGCGACGCGGGGTCGAAGAGGCGCTGGAGGGGATGGTCCAGCAGCTCTCTGGGACGCCGAAGCGTCAGTTCGACGAAGTCGCCCGCGGCGGCGTCACGAGGCCACCGGCCTCTTGGAATGAAGCCCAGAATGGCTGCGATGTCACAACGCACCAGCCCAAATCTGCGGGTCGGCAGAGCAGTGTGCTGGACGGAGATGCCGGGCTTCATCGCGGCTCCCGAGAGGTTCATCCCGGCAGTGCCGGCCCTCCCGCCCCCTGGACTAGCCGGGGGGCGGGGTGGCTGATGGCCTTGCTATCGGGAAGTGTTGATCTTCTCGTTGATCCGGGAGATTTCCTTGACCCACGAGTGGCGCTCTTTGTGCGACAGCTCGAAGAGGGTCTCCCGGTCCCAGTGGAAGTGGTACGCGATGAAGGCTACCTCCTTGAGAATATTCTCTAGGGGGTAGCTTACGATTCCCCCAGGCGCCCAAACTCCTTGTCGAAGCGGGCACCACATTCGGGGCAGCTCACCCGTACCGTGGCCTCATCCTCGTTGATGCGGTTGTACATCTCTTCGAGGAACCTCAAGTCGCCTGCGAACAGGTTCTCGACGACTCCGGTGTTGACCTCTGCGAGATTCCCGAGGCGAGTAATGACCCTGCTCAGCAAGACGATGATGAGGTAGGCGCGGTTGCGTTGGACGCGCATGTCGTTCAGAGGAACGATCTCGTCCTTCGCATTCGCCAGCCGCATCACGCCTTCCTTGTGGATATTGCCGTCTTTGTCGACGTACCCACGGGGCAGGATGAAATCGTACTCGGTCTTGAGTTCACTCACAGCGGTCCCTCGATCAGCTTGTACAGCACCAACGAGGCGAAGCTGCTCCTAGTTTCCTAGGCGCGCTCCACCTTCTCGACCGCGATCTCGACCTTCTCGATGGCCATGCCGGATGTATCGGAATCCATGTCCGGCACGTACCACTTGCAAGGCCACCCTTCGTAGAAGTTGTACCGTGCGACCTCGGTCTCGCCGTCCTGGTCCAGGACAACGATCGAGCCCGCGCGACGGTCGATCTTTCCGTCTTCGATGTTCTTCCGCCATTGCCACAGGTCATTTGTCGCGGTGTAGCCACGCTCGAGAACGATGTTCGCGTACGTGGTGCGACCCGGCTTTTTGCGAACGACCTTGTCGTTCCCCTGCTTGAACTCGATGATCTCAGTCTCCGAGTCCATTCCACTGATGGACTTGAAGCCGCCGATGATCACTTTGGTGTCATTGATGACACCCTGGATCTCCAGCAGGAAGTGGTAAGCACCGTAGAGCTCTTCGGTGGGCATTTGGGTGGTCCTCTCTAGTTGCCCCTGACCCTGACGGTTTCAGGTCCGGGTGGTTGAGGTCAGTGGGATTTATTCCTCGATCAGGCCACCGCCATCCCACTGGCCGATATTAAAGATAACAAATTCTGCGGGCTTCACCGGACAAATTCCGACCTGGACGTTCACCTGCCCCGCATCGATGAGGTAGCGAGGGTTCGTCTCCTCGTCACACTTGACGTAGAACGCCTCCTCAGGCGTGTTTCCGAAGAGGGCCCCGGCGCGCCAGACGCGAAGGAGATACGCGCGGACATCGCGGACGAGCTTCTTCCAGAGGGTCTGATCGTTGGGCTCGAAGACGGCCCACTGCGATCCGATCATGATCGACTGCTCGACCATGATGAAGAGGCGGCGCACGTTGATGTACTTCCAGGAGGGGTCGCTCTTGGTCCCGAGGGTGCGCGCACCCCAGACCCGGATGCCGCGATCCTTGAAGACGCGGATGACGTTGATCCCGCGCTCGTTGTACTGGCCCTGCTCGATCCGGTTGATGTTCTGTGACAGGCCGGTGATCCCGAGCACCAGCTCGTTGGCCGGCGCCTTGTGCACGCCGCGCTCACCATCGACCCGGGCGTAGATCCCGCAGAGGTGGCCGCTGGGCGGAACGAAGAGCTCGTTCTTCTCGGTCCTGAGCAGCTTGCGACGGTTGGGGCCGGTGACCTTGATGTGGTCCTGGTTGCCGGAGAACCAGCTCGGCTTGGTGACCTTGAGCCAGGGCACATACAGCGCGCCGTAGCCCTTCTGGCTGGCCGGGATGTCCATGCCGCCGTCAGAGACGATGGGGCCGTCGAGGATGGCAAAGCGATCCTTGCGGATCTCGCACATCTCGAGCATCTCCTTCTGCTGGTTCGGGCTCAGGCCCGGCGCGGCCATGATGGCCATGTCGTCGACGTCGTCGAAGGCGTAGAGCCCGAGCTTGTCGGCCTGGTTCTCGCGAACCGAGACGTGGAGATGGCTCGCACCCATCAGGTAGACGTAGGCCTTGCCGCCGCCGTTGTCGTAGAAGCCGTTGACGCCTGCGACGAAGTTGAAGACGCTCGGCTGGCTCAGGAAGTCCTGGAACTCCTTCTTCAGCGCGGCGTCGCGGGCGAGGGCCTCGTAGACGGCGTCGGCGGCATCGTCCGGGTCGTCGAAGACAGCGCCGGGGATGATGTCGTCGAGCGGGCGGGTGGCCAGCAGGTACTCGGCGAAGAAGCTCTGCAGCCAGCGGAAGAACTCGCTCTTGTTCGTCACCGCCACGGGCGGGATCGAGTACTCGGAGTTCAGCGCCGACTCGGCCGCGCCCTCGAAGTTGAAGCCGTAGACCGCGAGCAGATCCTTGGCGTGCCTCGGCTGGGGGCGATCGAGGGCGAAGGTGTCGCTGATCTTGTTGAGCAGCGCCTCGACGGCCTCGTCGTCGTCCGTGACGACCTGGCCCTTGAGGTCGAGGTGGATCTCGGGCAGCTGCACCTTCTTGGTCTTGTCAGCGGCATCCTCGATCTTCACGCGGCCCTTGGCGCCCTTGCCGAAGGTGACCTTGTGACCGTTGATCTCGAGCAGCTTGGCGACGTCCTTGACCTGCCGGTTCTTGAAGCGGAAGGCCTCTGTCAGGGCAGCGCCTGCCTCGGCCTTGTTGCCCGAGACCTTTCCAGCGGTGTCGACCAGCTGCGGCGGGACCTTGCCCTGCAGCGCTCGCCTGCCGTCGTTGCCAGAGACCGCCGTCGCGTCGCTGGGAGGGTTGAATTCGAAGAGGCCAAGAAAACCCGGAATAGCCGTCGAGACACTCTCGATCGGCTTGGGGCCACTGTCGACTTCGCGGATGTAGACGCCTGGAGTCTTGTATTCCACGACTTATTCCTCCGTGTCTTCTGGCTTCTTTCTATCGAAGCGCCTGCGTACGTTGTGGGCCTCTGGCCCGGGGGGTTTGCTGATCCGTCCGGAAGTGGGCCGGCCCATGACACGGGACCTCGGCTTCTTCTTCTGGTGCGGGAAGTGGGTGTCCTTCGGAAGTAGGCCTTCCTCGTGATCGCCCATTGCGATGCCGGAGCCGCCCTCTGTCGAGGTCAGCGGGCCATCGAGCGCCACGCGGGCCCTGTACGTCAGGAAGGGACGGTAGGGCGCCTCGTGGAGCGTGTAGAGGTTGATGGCGTCTCCGACGGTGAGATCGTCGACCAGCGCGAGGCTGACCTTCTCGACCTGCAGCTCGGCGCGCCAGGTGTCGCCCTTGGGATCCCAGGGCTCGCCGTAGCTGTTGACCGCCTCGCCCGTGGGCAGGATGAAGCGCCTCGGGCGGTAGATCAGCCGTGGGGTGCTGTTGAGCGTCAGCAGGACCCAACCGAGGAGGCGCTCCGCGTCCGAGCGGAACTTCGCGTGCACGCCGACGAGGTAGAAGAGGTCCATCAACAGCGGCGGCCGGTGGTAGAAGTACTCCTTCTCCCCGTTGGCGCCGGTGACCTCCAGCGGGGCGAGGCGCAGCCGCTTCTGGTTCATCAGGTTGGGGTTCATCCCCGCCCGGTACATGTAGACGTAGATGACCTCTTCCCGGTCCTTCGGGACGAACTTCAGGTCCTCTTCGAGGCGCGGCGGACGCTCCGTGACGTCGTAGCAGTCGAGGAGCCGCTTGTGGATGGCCTCCGTGACCTCGCCGATCGTCTGGTAGGACGACAGCGGCCCTGTCTGGAACTGCTGGGGCTGGAGCTCGGTCACGGCTCCACTTTCCACAGGCGGGTGCGCGGGGCGCTCGGCACCGTGCGGGTCTCCGCGGGGCTCTTGAAGGAGATCCGCGGGCGCTCGACGACGCCGAGGAGGTCGCTCAGACGATCGGGTCTGGCGAGCCTCTGGCGCGGCTCGATCACCACCTGGCGCTGCGGCATGCTCGTGTGGAGCTTGTATGGCGTGCGCACCAGGCGGATCAGCTGCGGCGCGTTGGGCTCTGGTCTGGCCCCCGGGTGCAGCCTCCGGACCTTGCCCTCGCGCCGCCTGCGGGGCTCCTTCAGCTTGGGCTCCAGCACCTCGCGATCCAGCCTGCCACCGAGCTTCGCGGCCAGCTCGGTGAGACCGATCTGGTGCTCTCCCGGAAGCCTCCGGTGAAGCCGCGCGGCGATGCCTTTCAAGCGTTCTCCTGGGGGACCGTGTGCCACGGACCCATCGGGTGGGGAAGCGCAGGCTACAGGAGTCGTGAATCTGCGGTCAAGGCGCGGACGAAACCACGGTTATGCTCCCGCCATGGACCGCCAGCGAAAGCCCAACAAATCCCGCGGCCGACCGGGGTCGCGAATCCGCCACGGGGGCTCCCAGGAAAAGGCCGACGACAAGACCTCGCGCATGCTGAAGAACCTGCACGGCTCGCTCGGAAACCAGGGTCTCGAGGAGATTCTCAACGCGCGAAACGGACGCAGGGACGACATGCTCAAGTTCGTCTGCGAGCGCCTCAAGACGATCCGCCAGGTCCAGCTGACCGAGGCCCGAGAGTGGAACGACCAGCGGGAGTGGCACAAGACCGTCTTCAAGGGGAAGGAGGGGCACCACCTGCCCGAGCCGGCCCGCTGGAAGCAGGCCGCCGAGCACTTCAAGAAGGCCGGTGACGCCCTCTGCCGAGGGGATCTCGGTCGGGCCAAGCAGTCCATGGACGAGGCGCTGGAAGCGGAGCAGGCTGCCTTCGACGCGATCCCCATCAGCGTGCAGGACGAGCTGCAGTCCTCGACGACGGCGGCTGCCGGGGAGGCGCCGAGCGCCGCGGACAACCTCAACAGCGACGACACCTGCAGCGCCTGCGAGCGCCCCAAGGAGCTGAAGCTGGCGGATCGGATCATCGCGCTGCAGCCCACCATCCGGAACGTGAGCCAGCGCTCCAACCAGCCTCACACCTGGTTCCTCGAGGAAGAGGAGGAGGAAGAGGAAGAGGCCGATGGCGCCTGAGCTCCTGGGCGCGCTCGTCGGCATGGAGACGATCTCGAACCGCCCGATCACAGAGGCCGCGGCGCTCATGGCTACCCGCGCAGAGGACCAGGGCTTCCAGGTCGAGCTCTTCGAGGACGACCAGGACGCGGGCAAGGTGAACGTCGTCTGCTCGGCGGGCCCACGGACGGGAGAGGGGCTGATCCTGAGCGGCCACATGGACGTCGTGCCGGTCGAGGGGCAGCCCTGGTCGAGCGATCCCTTCAGGCTCACCGAACGGGACGGGCGGCTCTACGGGCGGGGCACCAGCGACATGAAGGCCTTCCTCGCCGCCACGGTCGAGGGACTCGAGCGCATCGAACTCTCCAAGCTCAGATCCGAGCTGGTGCTGGTCTGGACCCACGACGAGGAGATCGGCTGCGTCGGATCGCGCGAGCTCGTCCGCAGGCTGGCGCTCTCGGGCCGTGTCCTGCCCCGAACCTGCTGGATCGGAGAGCCCACCGACTTCCAGGTCTTCCGCATGCACCCGGGACACGTGGCGATGAAGGTGACGACCCGGGGGCTCTCCGCGCACTCCTCGAAGCCGGACCTCGGCAGGAGCGCCCTCAAGGAGATGGCGAGGGTCATCCGCGTCGTAGAGGAGATCGAGGTCTCCGAGCGCCGGAGCACGCGCTACTCCGAGCTGCTCGAGCGCCCCTACGTGACGATGAACATGGCGCAGATCCGGGGGGGCGTCGCCGTGAACCTCGTGCCGGACATGGTCGAGATGACCATCGGCTACCGGCCGCTCCCGGGGGACGACCCGGTGCGGGTCCACGACCTGATCCGGGACCGGATCGGTGACCTGGAGGCCGACACAGAGATCCTTCGGATCACACCGGCGATGCTCACGGCGGAGGGCACCCCGCTCCAGCACCTGCTCTGCGAGCACGCCTCGACGACGAAGCTGGGGGCGGCCTCGTTCGCCACGGACGGGGGCAACTTCGAGGAGCTCGGCATCTCCTCGCTGATCTTCGGTCCTGGGAGCATCGACGTGGCCCACGCCCCCGACGAGTACGTGAGCATCGCGGCGCTTTCGAAGGCGGTCGATGTGGTAGAGGCCGTCGTGAGACGGAGCTGCACGTGATCTGGTTGTTGGCCTGCGTGCCGTCGGTGGAGGTGGCCCCGGAGAGAGCCGCGCGCAGCTACTGCCAGCGGGCAGAGGACTGCAGTCTGTTGCAAGAGGGCGAGCGCAAGGAGACCTGCGAGCCGAACACCACAGAGGCCTTCGAGGCCCTCTGGGACGAGAGCGTCTGCGAAGAGGGCTTCGACCGGAAGCCCTACAAGGCTTGCGAGACGCTGATCGCGACCTGGGACTGCGACGACATCAGCGCCGGGTGGACCGACATCGGCGAGACCTGCAGCGCGCGGACGGTCTGCAAGTAGGTCAACGCGCGCCCAGCTTCTCCCAGACCGCGACGGGCTTGCCCCCGCGGTGGACGGCGTAGCGGGGGTAGAGGGCCGCCGCGAGACAGCTGTGGTTGGGCACGATGCGCAGGCGGTCGCCGACGCGGATGCTGCGGAGGTCGCCGGTGAGCTTGCCGTGTTCCTGGGACAGGCTGACCAGCTTCAGGTCTCGGGGGGTGCCGTCGAGATCACAGACGACGCCATGGCCGCAGTCGGGGTCCACGTGGCGGGGACCCGGGTCCTTCGAGAGCGCCAAGGCTCCGGCATCGCAGATGGCCGTCTTGCGGTTGGGGTAGACGCCGATGATGCTGGTCACCACCGTCATGGCGCAGTCGGCGAGGGAACAGCTGCCGATGGCGACCCCGAAGGCGTCGAAGAAGACGTAGTTGCCCGGTCGCACCTCTGTGACCCCGTCGAAGCGCTCGCCGTGGACGCAGGTCGGGGTGGAGCCGATGCTGATCCCCTCGACTGGGATGCCCTCTGCCCGGAGCCGCCCGGCGAAGGCGACGGTGACCCAGCGCTCCTCCTCCGCGACGGCTCGCACCTGCTCGACGGTCCTGCAGGCGTAGCTGTGGCCGCCGTGGGCGAGCACGCCTCGAAAGCGCACGCTCGGAGCCTCGTGGAGGCGGCGAGCGAGCACGACGGCCTCGTCGCTGTGTGGATCGACGCCGGCGCGCCCATTGCCGCAGTCGACCTTCAGCCAGACCGAGCAGGGGTGGGCGCGGACGACATCGACCGCCTCCTTGGAGTCGACGAGGAGCCCGAGCCCCAGGGCGACCGCCGAGGGGACCCGAGACAGGGCGATGGGCACAGCGAGGGTGATGTCCGTGAAGCCCTGCTGGCGGAAGAAGCGACCCTCGTCCAGGGTGGCGACGGTGATCGCGCCCGAGTGTCCCCTGACCTGCAGGCGGGCGGCCTCGAGGCACTTGTGGGTCTTCACGTGGGGGCGCAGACCAACCCCGAGCGCCAGGAACTTCGCCGAGACGCGCCTGGTGTTGGCCTCGACGATGGCCTCGTCGACCACCGCGCAGGGGGTGGGGAGCGTCCTCACTCGAGCAGCTCGCCGCCGACCCAGACGCGCCGGACGAGGCCCGGGTGGCCGGCGAGGACCGCGGCGGGGAGGACCCGGCTGCCTTGGAGCACGGGGTGGTCGAGGTCTATCTCGACGAAGTCGGCGAGCTTGCCGATGGCGATCTCGCCTGCATCGAGGCCGAGGGAGCGAGCACCGTTTCGGCTACCCATCTCCAACAGGCGCAGGGCGAGCCCGTCGGGCTCTTCGGTCGCGAGCACGTTCCGCCGCCCCTGGCAGCCGCGAGCGTGCAGCTCGATGGCGGCGAGCTCATAGAAGGGATCGATGCGCGCGTGGCTGTCGGTGCCGACGCAGATCGGGATGTCCGCGAAGTGGTCGAGCGGGAGGAAGCCGTCGCCGAGGTCGAGCTCGGTCGACGGACAGGCGCAGATCGAGGCGCCGGACTGGCGCAACAGCTCGGCATCGCCTTCGCAGGGCCAGGTCATGTGGACGGCGGTGAAGCGCTCGGAGAGCAGCCCACAGTCCGCGAGCAAGCGGGTCGGAGAGACCCCGTGCTCGTCCTGGCAGAGGGTGTTCTCCTTCGGCTGCTCGCTGAGGTGGGCGTGGATCACGCCGTCGAAGCTCGCCAGGACCTCGAGCCAGTCCCGCGGGACCGCGCGCACCGAGTGGGGCGCCAGGCCTATCGAGACAGCTGGATCCTGGATGTTCTGCAGCCGGCGGACCGCGTCGAGGACCTGCTGGGGGCGATCGTCGCAGAAGCGGCGCTGCTGCCTGGTGCGGTCCTGCCCGGGGCCTGCGCGGTGGTAGGCGACCCTCAAGAGGCAAATGCGCAGGCCGACTCTCCGGGCTGCTCGGATGACCCTCCGGGCGAGCTCCTCGCGATCGGCGTAGGGGCTTCCCTCGGGCAGGTGGTGGACGTAGTGGAACTCCCCGACGGAGGTGAAGCCCGCCCGGGCCATCTCGCGGAAGGCCTGCTCGCTGACGGCCTCGATGCCGTCGGCGTCGAGCTCGTTGGCGAGGCCGTACATGCGCTCGCGCCAGGTCCAGAAGTCGTCCATGCCAGGGGCGGCGTGCTGAACGTGACCGCGCAACGCGCGCTGGAAGGCGTGACTGTGGGCGTTCACGAAGCCGGGCAGGATCCCGCTGCAGTCGGGCTCGCCCCGGGCCGCCCGGATCTCCGAGATGCGGTCCCCCTGGACGACTACCTCGAGCCCCCGCTGGAGTTGGCCCTCGAACAGAAGACCCTCCGGGCGCAGCGCCCGTGAGCTATCTTCGTTCTTGCGCAAAGGAGCAGCCATGCCACGGAAGATCCCCGGAGAGGATACCGTCGATCGCCTGTTCGAGCGCGAGGAGCAGCTCGAGCGCGTCAGCGTGCCCGGTGGTGGCGAAGCCTACACCGGCCCCGAGGCCACGCGAGCTCTGCAGGCACTCGACGCCGAGGCCATGACCGTCGACGGCAGCATCATCGTGCAGGAGGGCTTCGATCCGAGCCGTCCAGCGGATGCAGCCCTGTTCGCCCACGAGCAGTACCACGTCGAAGAGGGTCGCCCCGGCGCGCTCACTCACGCCATCCACGACGCCGAGGAGGTCGCGGCTCGTGCTGTCGAGTCGATGGTCTTCCATCGAATGACCGGCGGATACGAGGGCGGCTACCAGCCCGGTGGCGGAGCAGGAGATGCCAAGGGGGGGCAGACCCCCGACCACGGCGGACGGGGCACCAGCGAGTTCAACGCCGGCGCCGACACGAAACCAGAGGCCGTCGACGCAGATCCGGACGCCGCCCGCGGCTACCTGGCGATGAAGAAGCTGGGCATGAACCATGTCGACATCGTCGACAAGCTGGCCCGCGAGGTCGGCTCTGCGATGGACCAGCAGAAGGAGATCGGCCTGGGCAGGACGAGCGACCTGAAGGGCACGATCTAGACGAGGTCCTCGACCTGGTCCCAGAAGTCGCCGAAGTGCACGCGGTTGACCTGCTTGCCCATCTTGATCATCTCCATGCCCACCGCGCGGACGACGTGGCGCTGGTGGACCGCCGTGTCCTCTGTGGCGGCGAGGATGCAGGCGTTGATCGCGGCGTTGACGATGGGGCCGCCGCTGAGGATGAACTGGTCGGCGATGTAGTGGAGCTCTACGTCGTCGGCTCTCGGCGCTGCCTTCGGGATGGCGCGCTCCCAGAGCTCCAGGCGCTGCTCGGGGCTGGGCATCGGGAACTCGACGACAGCGCCGAAGCGGCGGAGGAAGGCCGCGTCGATGTTCTCCTGGAGGTTGGTCGTCAGGATCGCCGCGCCCTCGAAGACCTCGAGGCGCTGGAGCAGGAAGCTGACCTCCTGGTTCGCGAAGCGGTCCTGGGCCTGCTTGACCTCGCCGCGTGAGCCGAAGAGCGCGTCGGCCTCGTCGAAGAGGATGACCGCCGTGCCCCCCTCTGCCGCGTCGAAGATCTCCTTGAGGTTCTTCTCGGTCTCGCCCACCCAGCGAGAGATCACCTGGGAGATGTCCACCTTGAACATGTCGAGGCCCAGCTGGTTTGCGATGACCTCTGCGGCCATCGTCTTGCCGGTGCCCGGACCGCCCGAGAAGAGAGCCTTGATGCCGTAGCCGCGCGCTCGGACATCTCGAGCGCCCCAGCGGTGGAAGACCGTCTCCTGGTGCTCGATGTAGTCGACGAGACCCTGGAGCTTGCCCTTGACCTTCTCCTCGAGGATGAGGTCGTCCCACTGGTAGCGAGGCACGACGTGCTGGGCGAGGCCGCGAAACTCGGGGCGAGCGCCCTCTCGCGCCGCTGCCCAGAGGACCTCCTCCTTCGGGGGCCGTCCACCGGACTCGGCGTCGGCCCGCTTCATCACCCGGTCGATCGTGGTTCCGCCGATGGCGTAGAAGCGCTCCGCGATCTCGGGGGCCGGCGTGGGGTCCCAGCCGCGCTCCTCGAAGGCCTGCGTCCAAGCGTCGATGCGCTCCGGGAAGGTCGACTTGCCACACATGATCGTCACGCTCGGTCGATCAGTGCCCAGCAGGGTCTTCACGCTGCGACGGTCCGCGGCGCCGACGAGCACCGGGCAGTCCAGCGAGGCCAGGGTCGAGCCCAGGGCGATGACCCTGAGGCGCTGACCCGGGTCGTCCTGGGCCTCGATGAGGTTGATCAGGTAGGGGATCGCTCGGGCCAGGCGACACTCGCGGATGAGGTCCCAGGGCTGCTCGAGGTACTCCATGCAGCGCTCGAGGTCCACGCGCACCAGCGGGCGCTTCACCCGGCGCGCGATCTCCAGGGCCACCCCCTCGCGGGAGCCCTCTGCGGCGCCGACGATGACGTAGGTGATGGCGCGGTCGAGCTCGTCGAACTCCTCCAGCCGCCTCTTCGTCGAGCCCGGCACGAAGGGCGAGATGCGCACATCCAGGGGGACGAAGCCCGGCGAGGAGGGCAGCTCCTCCTCCTCCAGGAGCCACCGGAGCAAGCGGCCGCTGGGATGGACCCGCCTGGAGGTGTGGGTCTCGGCTCCGTCCGGCGGATTCAGCAAGAGCAGGCGGTTCTTGACCAGCGGCGAGGCCGACATCAGGCGGGCCTGGAGCTGGAGGCGCTGGATGCGCTCGGTCCGCAGCACCCGCGTCGCCAGGTCGACCGTGAGGTAGCCCTGGTTCAGGTTGTCGTTGAGGTAGGCGAAGATCTTCGAGTACCCGGCGCTGATCTCCGGAGCCAGGGACAGGAGGATGAGGTCCGCGTCGTCGCCGCCGAGCTGGAAGGCCTGGCGGAGACGCTGGAGGCGCCCACCCGGAGCGTCGCGCAGGCTCTCGCTGGCGCTGATGGCCGCGCCGAGACCGACGCTGGTCTCGGGGTAGTCGATCTCGCCGTGGGCGCGCAAGAGCGCATCGACCTCGTCGTCCGTGATGACCGAACCCCAGAACTGGCCCTTGGCCCGCATGGCCGGACGGGCGCGCTGGCGACGCACCGCGCGCAACAGCAACAGGTCGGTGCGTCGCAGTCTCCGGGCGAGCTCTTCGTAGACGGTGGACATCGCCGCCAGCCTACTTCAGAGCCGCGTCGAACTCCTCGATCAGAGGCTCCAGCGACTCCTGGCGGTCGACCTGGGCGAGCTGGTCGATGACCAGCGCGGAGCGCTCGGCGCTGGCGGTGTACTCGCCGACCACGCGCTGCTCGGCCCCGGTGATGATGTGGCGCTCGGAGTCGTAGGAGGCCGTGCCCTCGAGGTGGACGACCACCTTCTGGTTCAGGCCGCGATTCGCCGAGTCCAAGGTCTCGAGGAGTCCATCTCCGTCCTGCTCGAAGACAACGAGGTCACCATCGGCCCCCTTCACGGTCGTCTCGATCTTGACGGTGCCCGTCGCAGCCCCTCCGGGGTGACGGACCCCTGCGGAGCTCTTCTGCTTCCAGGAGCCCCCCGGGTCGACGCCGCCCTTTGGCATCTCGATGTCGAGCGGACCGACACCTCGAGCGACGAGGTCGCGCAGGAACTCCTGGGCGTCCGCTGTCTCCTTCGAGTCCTTGGGGATGCCCTCGACGTCGACGGACTTGAAGCGCCCGCTCGTGGTCACGACCAGCTGGATCGTCGCCCCCTGGAGGTAGCCCGCGTACTCCTCGAGGATGGCGTCGATCTCGGCCTGCTCGCGGCCCTTTCCGTGCCCGCTGAGCATCGCGCGCTCGACAGCGCAGTCGACCTGCTGGTCACGCTTTGTTGGCTCAGCTCCGGTGCAGGACATCAACAGCAGCATCGTGACGTCGCCGAGGAAGGCGTCGAGATCCTCTCGAGCGTGGATCTGGATGAAGGTCCCGGTCTTCAGCCCCATCTGCACGCGGTAGTGGACGGGCTCGTCGGTGGGGAAGGTCGTCGAGAGCTCGGTCGCCTCGGCGGTCGAGAGCAGGATGGCAAGCAGCATGTTTCCTCAGAAGGACGACTGGAAGCCGACACGCATACCCGCAGCGAGCAGGGGTCGGTTGGGCGGGTAGCCCTCCATCTCGTCGCCGTAGTAGCCGTTTAGGGAGACCTTGAACCAGCTCCCGATCCCCATCGGGATTCCGACGGTCACCCGGCCGCCGTAGCCGAGGTGTCCAGGTGAGAACCAACCGTACGTGGCTCCGACGAGCAGGGTGGCCTGCTTGTACTGGTTCGGCCGGATCACGTAGGCGCCAGCGCCCCCGTGGGCCTTCAGGTAGACAGGAGTCGACCCGTTGTCCGCCTTCGTGGCGCCGTCTTCTCCCGTGCCGAAGGCCAGGGTCTCCGTCGGGGTGATGTGCACCTCTGCCCCCCCGATGAGGGCGAAGTTGTAGATGCCCAACTCCAGGTCGAAGGCCCCGTTCGCGGCGCCGGCGAAGACCATCGTCGTGTCGGTGTTGACGCCGTGCCGGTCCGTCGTGAAGCGGAAGTTCGGCGTGCCCACCGCGCCGCCGCCGACCTCTGCGCCGACGGTGAAGGTGATGGCCTGCTTTTCGATGACCTCCGCGCCCTCTGAGTAGGGGACGACCTGGACCCGACCGTTGGCATCGAGCGCGGCGAGGTAGACTTCCCGACCGGGGTGCTGGGCGGCGAGCAGATCGACCCCGGTGATGACGTCGTTGGGCAGCCCGTCGAAGGCACCGACGCTCACCCGCCGGTCAGCCTGGGCGAGCTCCCGGTCGTCGACGAGCCGAGGCAGCTCGACGGCGAGGCCAGGGAGGATGTCCACCTCTCCGCGGCCGGTGACCAGCCCGTCGCGGTCGAAGTAGATCCAGTAGTGGCCGGGGCCGAGCTCGACCCGGTGACCCGGGCTCTCCTGGGGGCGAGCGTTGATCACCAGGGTGGTGCCCGGGGGCATGTCGGTGGTGTCCAGCACCCCGTGGGCGTAGCCCTGCCAGTCCTCCTGGAGCTGCTCGAGGACCTCTGCGGTCGCGGCGTTTGCGACCTCGGCCCTGGTGTAGCGGAACTCCGGAGCGAGGGCGACGGCCTCGACCAGGGCCCGGTTGGCGACCACCCCCGGCATCTCGATGCGGAAGGCGGCGGCGTCACTGCTGCTCTTGAGGTCGGGGGGGAGGAAGGCGAGGTCGACGGAGGCCCCGATCAACAGCAGCGCCTCGACGACCCGCGCCCGGTCATCTTCCGACTCGATGATGCCGATGGGCTCGAGCGCTCCCTGGACCTCCTGGGCGATGGAGAGCTCCACGTCGAAGTCGTCCCAGCGCTCGCGAGAGCGCCTGACTGCCCTGTCGAGGTCGTCGTAGGCCTTCTTGTCCGCGTCGTCGCGGGGCTGCGGCGGGAAGGCGAGGTCGTGGCCGGTGTAGACCTTGATGTCACCGCCGATGATCTTGCCGGCCTTCTTCTGGAGCTTCTCCTCTGGCAGGTCCTTCTCGACCCAGACGAGGACGGAGTTCTTGCCTCGGGTGTCCTGGGCGAGAGCGGTCGATGACAGCGCCATCAGCGCACCGAACGACACGGCGATGAGCATGATCAGAACGTCGTCCCGATGCCAGCGGTGATGCCGAAGATGGGCTTGACCCTGCCCTCCTCGGCTTCGAGAGCGGCGATGTCGGTCTGGATCGAGTCCGCCAGCGAGACGGCCACCCCGCCGCGAAGGTCCGCGTCGATCATCGGTCGCACGCGCTTGGAGCCCTTGAAGGCGTCTATCGGTGGCTCCAGCGACCAGCCGAAGTGGCCCATCGACACGAAGGCGTGGGGCAGGTTGGTCCAGCCCGCCGACAGGGCGAACCTCGGCCCGAAGCCCAGCGCGGCGTTGCGGCCGAGCAGCACGCCCACGTCGAAGTGGGTGTACCTGTTCCAGGCCTTGTAGTGGTAGACCTCCGGCCCGTTGATGGAGCCGTTGTTGCCCTCTTCGGCCGGGCCCTTCTCCACGACCCGCAGCTGGCCGTAGTCGGCCTTGTGCTCGGGGGTCCAGTAGCGCTCCACCCAGAGCCCCTCAGAAGACATGTTCCAGCCGAACTCCATGCCGAGCCCGACCATGAGGCGGTTGTAGTGGCCGCGCAGCATGAAGTCGACGGGGATGTGGGCCGACTGCAGGTCGACGTCGCCACGACTCTCGGCCTCGCCAGCCGGGTCCGTGATGCTGTTGATGTCGGAGTTGTCGACGGTCGTGTCCACCGAGAAGGCCGCGCCGTTGTACATGGCGCCCGCGCGCACGGTGACGGCGAAGCGAACGGGGAAGTCGTCGAGGCCACCGCCGACGAGCTGCAACGTGGCGGTCGGTCGGTCGTAGCGCCAGATCCAGACCTTGTTCGGATCGCCGTTCTTGGGCACGGCGATGTAGATCTCGGCGTCCGAGTTCCCGGTCTTGATGGCCGAGTGCAGCTTCGCGTAGATGGCGAGGTAGTCGAGGATGTCGCCGTCGAGCGGCGGCGTGCACTCGTTCGGGTACAGCATGAGCTGGTCGATGAGGTCGTAGCCCATGCGCTTCCGAGCCTCGTTTCGCACGAAGTAGGCCTTCTCCTCGAACTTGTCGACGATGAGCTGGTCGGAGAGGCCGTGCCCGGTGTCCTGGCGCTTGAGGTAGATGTCCTGGCGTCCCAGCGGGACCTTGAACTGAGCCTCGTCGTCGGTGATCTCGACCTCCAGGCCGTTGATGAAGACCTGGTATTCCTTGGCGAACTCCTCAGAATCCCACTCGTTCTCCAGCTCGAAGTCCAGCGGGAAGAAGGGGAAGCGGCCTGAGTTCAGCGCGTCCAGGTAGTAGTTGACCTGCCCCCGGATCTCCATGTCGGTGAGCTTCGACATGAGCGAGGGGTCCTGCCACGCCAAGGTGGCGGCCAGGTAGTAGTAGTAGTTCACCGACTGACCGCCGATCTGCTCGTAGTAGGGCGGGGAGGGGCTGTTCTGGTTCTCGGCCGCGTAGCCGATCATCGTGTAGAGGTGAAACAGCGGCTCCCGCTGCTCGACCTTCTCGACGAACCAGACGAGATCGATCATGCGCCGGAGCTTCTCTGCCTGCAGCCCCCACTCGCCGGGACTCATCGCGTCCCAGGGGATCGCCGAGGTCTTGCGGGCCTCGTTGGTGATGACGTCGAGGTTTGCGTCTGGCACCCAAGCGGCCTGGTTCCTCGGGATGACCGAGTCGTCCGGCACGCGCCGGCCGTTCTGGTAGAGGTCGACCGCCGGAAAGAACAGCGCGTTGGCGCGATCGATGCGGCTCTTCACGTTCCGCTGGAGCGCGCCGTCCTGGTAGTCCGTCGAGGTCTTGGGCCACTGGAGCACGACGACGCGCGCGGCCTTGTCCGCGAGCTTCTGGAGGCGCTCCTTCTCGGCCTCCGAGATCTCCTCCTCCTGCTCCTCCTTGTCCTTGCGTCCGAGGTAGGTCGCATCAGGCTCGGAGAGGCCCTCGCTAGAGGCCTCTGCGGTGGTCGGGGACAGCAGGATCCCGAATAGGATCAGGAAGGCGGAGAGCATGGACAACCCCGGGACCGGGGGAGCTTAGCAGCCTGCGAAGGGGCGGGTCCGAACAGCCCCTCGAGGTTCCACTCGAGCCGTCTACGTGCTCCACTGTTGCTGGATCCACCTGGAAGGTCTCGAAGATGCTGCTCATCCTCGTTCTCGGCTGCGGCGAGTTCGAAGGGGACGACCCCGGCGAGTGCTCTACTGGTTTCGACGAAGACGACGACGGTCTCACCGACTGCGAAGACCCGGACTGCGCGGGGAGCGCGGACTGCGAGGAGGACACTCCGCCCGTGGACACCGGTCCCTTCGACAGCGACGGGGACGGCTTTTCCGCCGCAGAAGACTGCGACGACAGCAACGCAGAGGTCCACCCGAACGCGCTCGAGGTCTGCGACGGCATCGACAACGACTGCGACGAGGCGATCGACGATCTCGAGCAGGCCTACCTCGACGAGGACGGGGACGGCTACGGCAGCGAGCTGGTCGAGGCCGACTGCGACACAGAGGGTGTCTCCGCGATCGGCGGGGACTGCGACGACACCGACGCCTCGCGCCACCCGGAGGCCGAAGAGGAGTGCGACGAGATCGACCAGGACTGCGACGACCTCGTCGACGAGGGCCTCGAGTACACGACGACCTGGCCCGACGAAGACGGCGACGGCTACGGGGCCGAGGGGGAGGAGATCGAGACCTGCGCGCCGCCAGAGGACCACGTCGAACAGGGCGGGGACTGCGACGACACCGACGCCAACGTCAACCCGGACGCGGCGGAGGTCTGCGACGAGGTGGACAACGACTGCGACCCCTCGACCCAGGGCAGCGGGGTCAACTTCACGGACAGCTCCGGCACCGCGAGCACCCCCACCTTCGACGGCTCGGAGATGCGGCTGGGAACCGGCACGCTGGCGATCTGCGACGCCGGGACCTACGCGGCCCGCATCTTCGCGACAGGAGACCTCATCATCGCCGGTGGGACCGGAGACCCCGCGGACGTGGTGCTCGACGGCGAGGGCGACCGGATCGTGGTCTACGTCTCGGGCTACGACCTCACCATCTCGGGCCTCACCATCACCGGCGGCTCGAACGAGGGCGGGGACGGGGGCGGCGTCCAGTGCAGCTCCAACGGCTCGGTGACCATGAGCGAGGTCGTCCTCACCGGAAACGAAGCCCGGCGCGGAGCGGCCTTCGCCGGCACCGGCTGCGACTTCTCGCTCGAGGACTCCCTCAGCACGGACAACACCGGTGAGTACGCTCCCGGCGGCTACTTGCACGACGGCCGCTTGGACATGACCAACTCAGAGGTCAGCGACAACACCGCCGCCGAAGGTATCGGCGGTCTGTACATGGGCAACGCGCGCGGGACCTGGGACGAGGTCCTGCTCGCCGACAACACCGCCTACGGCGCGATCGGCGCCCTGTCCTGCAACCAGTGCGAGCTGGCCTGGACCGGGACGACCTCGACGACCAGCGGAATGCTGCGCAACACCTCCAACAACCCTGGCAGCGCGGCGATGTACATGCCCACGAACTCCTCGCTCGAGGCCGACGTGCTCGACCTCGGAGACGGCATCGACGACAACTACCCCCACGACATCTACTCGCTGAACGGCGGCTACTACGACGACGGGGACGACGTGAGCTTCTCCTGCTACGAAGGCTGCGAGTGAGGGCTAGTAGATGGTGGTCGTGGAGCTGAAGACCTCTTCGCCGAGCTCTTCGCCGTCGTCCGGCGTGAGCCCACAGTAGACCTCGTCGCCAGACACGAAGACGTCCTTGAGCGTCGCGTTGCTCGAGACCTCGCTGCCCTGGATGAACCACCGCGTCTGCCAGCCGATGGGGTCATCGTCGTCGTCGAGGAAGACCCCGACGCAGGACAACGTCGAGCTCTCCGTCGGGGTCGTCGGCGAGATGTAGGCATAGTCGTCCTGGACCGTGGGCTGGCTGTTCAGCACGACCACGGCGTCGGAGAGCACCGCGTCCCCGTCGACCTCGCCATCGTTCGGCACGACCTCGACCTGCACCGAGTCCCCCTTCTCGGTGACGGTCCAAGGCGCCGCGGCTCCCGAGCCGAAGTCCACGCGCTCGATCCCGTCGACGAACCACGTGTACGACAGGGTCACGGTGTCCCCGTCGACGTCGTCGCTGCTGGTGGTCGCGACGATGTTGTCCGTCGTCTTGGCGTCCCCCGGACCGATCGTGACCGTCACGGTCGGCTGACCGTTGTCGATGGTCGCGACGGCGCTCCCGGTGACCCCGTTGACGTTCTGGTCCCGGACCGTGAGCTCGAGGATCCAGATCTCGCCCCGGATCGTGTACTCGGCGGGCACGACCTCTGTGTCGAGGCCGGACTCCACCACCCCGTCGCGCTTCCAGACGAAGCGCTCGTCGAGCTCGTCCCCGTCCGCGTCCGTGGCATCCCAGACGGCGACCAGATCCTGGTCCGAGCGAGGATCCGCCGGGGCGATCTCGACGAACTCGAGCACGGGCAGGCTGTTGTCGATCGTCACGCTGTGGGTGACCACCACGCCCTCGTCGGTGCCGTCGAAGGCCACGGCCTCGCAGCGCCAGAGCTCGTGGGTCGAGGTCAGCTCGGACGACAGCGTGGCGCTGTCGGCGCCTTGCACCTGGAAGCCATCCCGGTACCACCGGTAGCGCACGGTGAACTGGTCACCGTCGGCGTCGAGGGGCTCGACAGTGATGGTGGCGGTCAGATCGTCCGATGCGCTGGGCTCGGTGGGGGTGATCTCGAAGTCGACCGCGGACGGCGGTGTGTTGGGCCAGCAGGCCAGGAGCAGGAACGTCATTCGAAGCAGTTGTTGTCCTCGGCGGCCTCGTAGATGACCAGGTTGGCCCAGCAGGTGTTGGGAGAGGTGGTGTAGGCCTGGCCTCCGGAGCGGAGCACGATGTCGGCGCCGGTGATCCAGTCAGAGTCGCTGAGGGTCTCGGTCGTCTCGAGCACGTCGTCGATGTAGAAGTCGGCCGTCAGGTTCACGTGGTCCACGTGGATGCGCAGGGTGCTCCACTGGCTCGTCGGGACCGGGGGCGAAGACCAGGTCGTGATGGGCGTGGAGCTGCTGTAGGTGTTGCCGCCGGCCATTCCTGCCGAGGACAGCCCCTGGTTGAACCAGAGCCCGTTCTCGACGTAGTTGTAGCCGTAGTGGTCGCCGTACCAGTAGACGTTCCAGCTCACGTGCGTGCTGCTGCTGGTCGGGTGGTAGATGTCGACCTCGATGGCCTCTATGTCCTTTGTCGCGCGGGTGACCGGGATGTAGGCGTAGTTCCAGTCCGATGTCTGCTTCATGCAGGACACGCTGTCGACGCTCGTGTAGCTGTGGCCGCCCCAGCCCCCGTTGATGGTGGTCGAGCCGCTCGGCTTGCTCGACAGATCGTGGGACCAGACATCGACGAAGCAGGACCCACCGACCGTGACGGTCTCCTCGGCGTAGTCCCCCTCGTCGTCGCCGTCGTCGGGCGTCACGGTGCAGGTCCATTCGTCGCCGGCTTCGATCTCACCCTCGGGCACGGTGTCGTCGGTCTCGTCCGTGGTCTCCGTGCCGGTGAAGGAGGAGACACCGTCGTCCCACTCGAAGGTGTAGGTCACCGTGTCGTCGTCGGCATCAGCGCTGTCGGCGTCGATGATGCACTGCAGCGACTCCCCGTCTTCGGGCATCTCGGGCTCGATCGAGATCTCCGGGGCCTCTGGCGGGGTGTTCAGGACGACCACGGTGTCAGAGGTCTCAGAGCTCCCGCTGTCGGCGTCGTCGCTGGGGGTCACGACGACGTACACCTCTTCGTCCTTGTCGAACCAGCTCTCGCCGTCGAGGGTCTCGTCCGTGCCGACCGAGGAGCCCTCGACCCACCAGACGTAGTCGTAGGAGATGCTGATGTCGCCGTCAGCATCCGTGGCCGTGATCGAGAGGGTCGCCTCGCTGTCGGTGTAGAGGTCGCCGTCGATCGAGACCGAGCTGATCTCCGGAGCGGTGTTGGCCACGGTGGCCACGTCGCTCTTGACCGGATCGCCGTCCTCTGTGCCGTCGTTGGCGCGCACCCGCACGTAGATCTCGTCGCCCCGCTCGAAGTAGCTGCTGTCGAGCTCGTCACCGCCGACGGTCCAGGTGCCGTCGACGGTCCAACCCGCCGTGTAGGTCAGGCTGTCGCCGTCGTCATCCGAAGCGCCCGTGATCGTGTAGGTCAGGGTGTCCCCCTCGACCGGAGAGGTGGACGAGAGCGTCACGCTCGCGATGGTCGGCAGGGTGTTCGAGATCGTCAGCTCCTCGCTGAGCTCCTCTTCTCCGACGTCCGTGCCGTCGTCCGGGGCGAGCCCGCACTGCACGACGCTGTCCTTTGCGAAGTAGGTGGCGTCGATGGTCGCGTCGGAGGAGACCTCTGTGCCGTCGACGAGCCAGCGCTGGGCCCAGGTCAAGGTGTCACCCTCGTCGTCGTCGAGCCAGGCCCCCGAGCAGCTCAGCGTGTCGGCGACGTAGGCGGGATCGGGATCGATCACCACGCTGCCGGACTCGACCGTGGGCGGGGAGTTGTCGATCGTGAGGGAGGCCTCCGCAGGGTCACCGTCCTCTGTGCCGTCGTTGGGCAGGACGACGACCGCGACCTCCTGGTCCCGGCTGAAGAGCTCGGCCGAGAGCGAGCTGGTCCCGTCTCCGACCTCTGCCCCGTCGACGGACCAGGTGTAGGTCACCGTGAGGGTGTCCCCGTCGTTGTCGCTGGTGGCGATCTCGGCGGAGAGTTCGTCGGTGGTCACGGCTGGGTCGGGGCTGAGCGTGACCTCGACGGCGGGCAGGGCGTTTCCTATCTCGGCGTCGGCGGTGTCCTCGACCGAGTCGAGCGCGCCGTCGGAGACCGACAGCTCGATGGTCCACACCTCGCCGCGGGTCGTGTAGTCGGCGGAGACCGCGGCCTGGTCGTTCAGATCGGGCTGGGGGACGCCGTCGATGGACCAGCGGGTCTCTGTGGTCAGGGCGTCGTCGTCGACGTCCGAGATCGTCCAGCTGAGCTCGAGGTCCTCGTCGGAGCGAGGCTCTTCAGGCTCGATGGACAGCGCCTCGATGGTCGGAAGGGTGTTGACCACCGTCACGCTGTGGCTCGTCGCCGGGCCCGCGTCCTTGCCGTCGTCTGCCCAGGCCTCGCACTTCCAGATCTCGCCCTTGGCCGTGTTCTCCGCAGGGACCGTGTCTTCGTCGAGATCCGGCACGAGGGTGCCGTCGACGTACCAGGTGTAGACGACATCGAGGGAGTCGCCGTCGCTGTCGGTGGGGGACAGCGTGATGGTGACGACGAGGTCGTCTTCGGTGCCGGGCTCGGCAGGGGTGATCTCGAAGTCCAGCGCGGAGGGGGCGGTGTTCTTGCGACAAGCGCTGGGCAGGCAGGCGGCCAGGATGAGTGCGATCATTGGTCGAAGGGCTCCCACTGAGTAGTGTCGCGGTTTGCCAGGAAGCGCTTGCCGGTGACGACAGCCACGGCGACGCCGGCGACGCCGAGGCCTGTAACCGTGGTTCCGACGACCAGTCCGGAGCGGGCGGTGCCACGGAGTTCGCCTTCCTGGGCGTAGACGAGGTTCGCGGTCTCGATGTCGCCGTCCTCTACGAGGATGGCGTAGCGATCCGCTGCGTCGGCCGCGTCACTCCTGGCCTCGATGGCCACGAACAGCTTGGCGGCTCCGAGTCCCACACCGGCGAGGCCGACAGCGGCGCCGCCGAGCGCCATCCAGCCGTCCTTGCCGAGGCCCGAGCCGGAGGTGGCCTTGTACTGGGTGTAGGCCGTGGTCAGGGTGGCGACCCCCTCGAGCTGCCGCCAGGCGACCGGCTCGGCCGAGACCTGGCCTCCGACGGCGAAGAACTTCCCCTCCATCGAGCCGAGCAGTGGATGCTCGAAGGTGTAGACCCACTCGCCTGCGGCCAGGCCCTCGAACTGCAAGGGCGCGATGCGGATGCCGAGGTCCTCGTCCAGCTCACCCTCGTCGCGGGGGGTCGTCACCGGGTCCATCGGCTCGGGCCCCGCCGTGAAGGTCAGGGTCGTGCCCTCGGGGATGGCCAGCAGGGTCACGGCCGCCGGCAACAGCTGGCTCACGTCGATGCTCTGGGTCTCGCCCTCGGCGATGACCAGCGGCACCGAGCGCTCGCCGGTCGCGCCCTTGACCACCAGCGCGTGATCGCCGGTGACGAGCGAGGTCTCGCCGGCCTCCACGGGCCGGCCGTCCACGAGGACGCTGATGCCTTCTCCCACGCCGGTGAGGGAGACCACGCCCCGCCCCAGGAAGGTCACCTCGACCTTGACCGCCTTGGTGGAGCCGGGGCCGCCCGTGGTGAAGGGCACCGCCGCGGGCTCGTAGCCTTCGCCGCTGACCTCGAGGACGAGCTTCGTGCTCGGGCTCAGATCGCGCAGGGCAGATCCGTTCGCCCGCACCGTCCGGCCGATGTCCTGGACGGTCACCGTCGGGGGCTGCTCCGCGTCCGCCCCTTCGATCTTCAGCGTGACCGTGGCGTAGTCGGCAGCCAGGCTGTCCACGAGCGCCTGTAGACCGGGCTCCGGACGAAGGGCCAAGGCCTGGCGGTAGGCCGCCAGCGCCGCGGGGGTGTTGCCCGTGCAGCGAGCGGCGTCGCCCACACCGCGCCATGCCTTGGGATCGGTGGGATCCTCCGCGGTCCAGGCCTTCGCCGCTTCTGCGGCCTCCGAGCAGCGACCCGCTGCCAGGGCATCCTGAACCTCTGTGAGGGACGACGCCCAAGAGAGCGTCACGAGCAGCAACATCAGGGACCCTCCATCAACCACGCGTGGCCCACCTGACTATCCGACCAGGGCGCTCCGACCAGGAGATCCGGCACGAAGTCGCCAGAGAGATCGACCCCTCCGACCATGGCAGTGCCGAAGCCCCCGTCCTCGTCCCGGCCGACGATGACCCGATCTGGATCGACCTCGATGTCCAAGGTGCCCGTGTGGCCGTTGAGGAAGAGGTAGACCTCTCCGGGGTCCACGTTGGGGGCGCCGACCGCGAAGTCGACGGCACCGTCGGCGTTCCAGTCTCCCAGCGCCACCGAGTGACCGACCTGGGTGAAGTTGTCGGAGTCGATGTGCACCGGGGCGTCCGACACGCCCACCGAACCGGTGGTGTTGCCCCAGACGAGCCATGCGTCGTTGTGCCCGCCGAAGATGATGTCCCCGAGACCGTCTCCGTCGACGTCCCCGCCGGTGGCCACCGCCAGCCCCGGATAGGCCATCTGCTCCTCGCCACCGACCACCAGGGAGGCGACGTCAGAGAGCGCGACGCTGCCCGTCTCGCCATGGGGAACCACGCAGATGGAGCCCTGGTAGTCGTGGTCGTAGGGCGCGCCCACGACGAGCTCGTCGAGGCCGTCACCGTCGTGGTCCGTCTTCGTCAGCACCGGCCAGTTGACGCTGCCGTCGCTGTCCGGGCGGAGGGAGACGACAGCATCGTCGCTGTCGCTGGCGCCGGAGAGCGGCCCGAGGAAGCCGAGGATCCGGCCATCGGCTGGCGGCCACATCGAGCTCCCCGTGGCCAGGTCGTCCTGGCCGTCGCCGTCGAGATCGACCGCCGTGACGCCGTAGCCGAGGATGCTCACGCCGTAGGGACCCGTGGCAGCTGCGTCGGCCTCTGCGAGGGGCACCGAGCCGGTGGTCGAGCCCGAGATCACGAAGGTCCCGCCGTAGTCGTTGCCGTCGTAGTAGCGGGGCACGGCGACGAGGAGGTCCGCCACGCCGTCACCGGTGAGCTCTCCCGAGGCCAGGCTCCGCGCGGTCAGCCAGCCCGTGTCGCCCTCCATGCTCAGGGGGGCATGGAGGAGATCGATCTCGCCGCTGAGTCGCCCCGTCCAGAGAAAGGCGGCCTCGATCCCCTCCCCGCTCACGAGGAGCTCGGGAAGGCCGTCGCCGTCGAGGTCCTCGACAAGCGCCAACGCGTTGCCGACCTCTGCGACGCCACCGGTGGTCGTGATCACCGCCGCGGCGTCGTCCTCGCCGTATTCCTCGTCCACGGAGCCGTCGCAGTCGTTGTCCTTTCCGTCGATCCACTCGCCGTGCCAGGGGCTGACGTGGTCGTCGCTGTCGTCGCAGTCCGTGCCGGCGTCCACCCCAGTCCCGACCGTGTCGCTTCCATAGCCGTCACCGTCGGCGTCGACCGTGCACAGCTCCGCCTCGGAGCTCGCCGCCCCCGGGTAGACCGTGGCGTCGAGGTCGTCGCAGTCAGCTCCTCCGGTCCAGATCGCGGCGTAGCCGTCACCGTCGACGTCGGTCCCGTCGACCCCGTCACAGTTCTGGTCGACGCCGTCCTGGGAGTCGTCCACAGCCCCCTGGAAGATGGCGCCGTCCTCTGGGGCGCAGTCCAGCCCGTCGACGACGCCGTCGCCGTCGCTGTCGAAGGGGCCTGTGTCGAGAACGCTGTCGACGGGGCTGTCCGCGGGGCTGTCCACTGGGCTGTCGGTCGCTGGTGAGTCCGTGTCCTCGGGGATGTCCCCCTCATCCTTGTCGCCACAGGCGAGCAGGAGCAGGATCACCGCTCGCCTCCGAGCAGCACCCACGTGACACCCCCGAGCTGGAGGTCCTCGCCGGTGTCCTCTGGGTAGCTCTTCTGCCAGGCGGCGATGGCGAAGTCCCCGACCCCGTCGCCGCTGACGTCGCCCAGGAAGGCCACCTCGTCCCCGAGGAAGCCGATGTCGTCATCGCTGGAGAACACGATGTCCGCCTCGTCGGTGGTCAAGGTGCCGGACTGACCGCCGCGGTAGATCGACACCGAGTTGGTGTTGGCACTGCCGACGACGACCTCTGCGAGGCCGTCCCCCGTGATGTCGCCGCCGGCGATGGTCCGGCCGTCGAACTGGTAGGCCGAGGTGCCGCCGACGTCGAGGATGGCCACGTCCTCTACCGAGCCGCTCTTTTCGGTCCCCCCGGGCACGAGCCACCAGCCGCCGCTGTAGCCGGAGCCCTTGCGGTACTCGGTCACGGCCAGGTCGTTCAGCCCGTCCCCGTCGTAGTCCCCGACCGCGGCGAAGTCGTAGCCGAAGTAGCCGACGCTCGACTGGCCGACGAGCTCGATGTCCGCGGCGTCGTCGATGTACATCGTGCCGCTGAGCCCCGGCTCGATGATCCACAGGGTGTTGGAGTAGTAGTAGGACACCACCCAGTCGGAGAGCCCGTCGCCGTCGAGGTCCTGGCACTGCACGAGCTCCAGCCCGGGCCACCCGTCGTTGGCAGAGGTGTAGAGGCTCAGCTCGGCCACGTCCCCGATGGTGCCGCTCGCCAACGCCGCGCTGCCCAGCACGAGGTGGGCGGTGGGGTCGCCGACACCCTGCTCGCCCAGCGCGAGGTCGTCGAGGCCGTCGCCGTCCCAGTCGCCTATGCCTGCCGCGGTCTCCCCCAGCTCCGAGCTCGTCCCGGTGCCGGTCCAGATGAGGTCCTGCTCCAGGGCCAGGAAGCTGCCGCTCTGGCTCCCCCAGAGGATGGTCGCGAAGCCGGTGTTGTCGTTGGAGCCGCCGGTGTCGTAGTAGCGGCCCCCGGTGACGACGTCGCCCTTGCCGTCCCCATCGAAGTCGCCGGTGCCCACCGCTTCGGCCATGTGGTCGTAGCTGCCCCACTCACCGGTCATGTACAGGGTGACATCCGACAGGTCCTGGGCCCCCGCGCCCACCCCCTCGACGATGGTGAACTTGCCCGCGTAGTCCTTTGGCTCGTCGCTGCCGATGAGCAGCTCCGGCAAGCCGTCGCCGTCCCGATCCGGCACGGACATCACGACCTTGCCCATCTTCTCGTGGTAGTCGCCGTAGAACATCGCCCACGCGGCGTCGTCGAGGGAGCCGTTGTCGTCGACGAGGCCGTCGCAGTTGTCGTCGGCGCCGTCGACCCAGTCGAGCTGACCCGGGTGGACGGAGACGTCGCTATCGTCGCAGTCCCTCCCTGCCGTGATCGGGTCTTCCGCCGCCTCGTCACCCCAGCCGTCGTCGTCCGCGTCTCGCATGCAGTCGACATCGGACTCGGTCTGGGCGGCCCCCGGGTGGGTGTCCCCGTCGTCGTCGTCGCAGTCCGTGCCACCGACCGCAGAGTCCACGTAGCCGTCGCCGTCGCCGTCCGGTCCGTCGACCCCATCGCAGTTCTGGTCGGCCCCGTCGACGCTGAGATCCTCTGCCTCGGGGTTCACTGCAGCGTCGTCGTCGTCGCAGTCTGTGCCCCCGGCGTCAGCGTCGACGTAGCCATCGCCGTCGACATCGGGTCCGTCGAGGCCGTCGCAGTCCTGGTCGACGCCATCGACCGTCGGGTCCGAGGCCCCCGGGTTTACGTCCGGGTCGCTGTCGTCGCAGTCGTCGGACCCGAACCAGCCGTCGCCGTCGTCGTCGTGGGGTCCCGTGTCCCCTGGAGGTCCCGTGTCCCCGGTGTCGGCGGGAGCGCAGTCGGCCGACCCAGCGCAGTCGGGGTCCTCGCAGTCGATGAGGCCGTCGTCGTCCTCGTCGAGGCCGGTGACACACTCACCGGGGTCGTCCCCCTCGACTTCCTTGCAGGCCAGGGCCAGGATCAGGAGCATTCTCATCTCGGATCAGGAGTGCCGGGCACTGTATCGGAGTCGGGCAGAGAAGTGGACCCCGATCCTGGTTCTACCGGCAGATCGCTGTCGACCCCGTGACGCTGCAGGAGATGGACTTGCCCCCGGAGACACCCTGGACGTTCACCGGCGGCCCGTAGGACTTGATGGTCATCTTGCAGCCGGTGCCGACGTTCGTGAGCGTCGCAGTGTTGCCTACGACGTTGGCGCGCTGGGAGCCGCTGGGGCAGCTGACCTGCACCTGGGTCGCGTCGATGCCGCTGATCTTCACGATGAGCGTGCCGCCTGGGACCTTCGGAACTGAGGAGCCACCGCCGCCGCTGCTCGAGGATCCGGAGCCCGGGTTGCGATTGGTCGTGTTGGAGGTCGGCTTGCGCTCCGGTTGCTCCTCCAAGGGCTCGTCACTGTCGACAGCCGCGGCGCCGTCTGATGCCTTCGACGATCCGTTCGTCCCCTTGGCGACGTCGGCATCGGCCGCCGCGTTGTCGGCGACCTCTGCGGGATCCGTGTTCTCCCAGGGCCGGAGCCAGACCGCCGCGAAGACCGAGACGCCGACGAGCAGCATCATCGCCAACAGGATGGCGAAGACGCGGTTGGACTGGGTGCGGGCGCCGGCGTCGGCGGGGGGGGGCTCACCGGGGCCGCCGCCGACCTGGAAGGGCGTCGCGGCCTTGCCGGACTCGTAGCTGGCGACCGGGCCCTTGCCCGGCTGGCCTGCGACCGGACCGCGGATCCCACCAGGAGCCTGGGCGACCGGGCCCTGGGCGATGGGTGCACCGGGCCCCTGGGCGATGGGCCCCGGGGGAGGCGCCGCAGGAGGTGAAGCGGTCGGACGGCTGTCCTTTGGCGCCGGGATGGCGAAGAAGGCGGTCGCGCTGGGATCCGCCTCGACGTCGGCTTCTTCCGAGTCCTCTCGAAGGGGGACCATCTCGAGCATCCCGGTCTCGTCCGGGCTGCGCGAGCCCACCTCCCGGACCCTGGGCTTCCGGGCACCGGCGGGCTCCCATGGGGAAGCCTCCGGCTCCGGGGCGCCACGCTTGTCTGGCTCCTTCCGCCCGGTCGAGGGTTTCTCCGACTGCTTGCGGGCCTCTGCCTCGCGAGCCATGGACGCGCGCAGGCGCTCCTCCATCGACATGCGACGACGGCGCTGGTTGCCGGACGAGTAGGGCGCACGCCCGACGGCCCCGTCGAGGGTGGGTGGATCGGCGAGGTCGTAGATCGAACCGTAGAAGAACTCGGCGAACTCGGCGAGGTAGGAGCCCCTGTCGCGGTAGAGCTGCTGGCGCAGATCGACCAACAGATCCTGGCCGTTGCGGTAGCGGCCGTCGGGGTTGGCCTGCAGAAGCTTTGCGATGATGGGGCCGACCCCGGGCAGCTTCGCCTCGAGCTCCTGGCACTGGTCCTGGAGCGCGCCGCGCTCGATGTCGTCGAAGATGTCCCCGAGGGGATCGTGGCTGTCCTCCGCGAGGCGGTAGGCCGCCTTGTTCATGAACAGCTCGTAGGCGATGAGCCCGAGGCTGAACAGATCCGTGCGGTGGTCGACACCGTCGCCGCTGGCCTGCTCGGGCGCCATGTAGATCGGCGTGCCCTTGATGCGGTCGCCGGCTTCGCGAGCGTACTCGTCGTTGTCGACCCGCGCGAGGCCGAAGTCGAGGATCTTCACCTCGCCCGAGCGCGTCAGCATGATGTTCTCGGGCTTCAGATCCCGGTGGACGAGGTTGAGAGACTCGCCGTTGTCGCTGGGGGTCGTGAAGGCCTGGTACAGCGCGTCCGCGAGCTCGCAGATCATCTCGACGGCGGCCTCTGTGAAGACCTGCTCGCGGGCCCGCGCGCACTCGTCGAGCACCTGGCGGAGCGTGATGCCGTGCACGTACTCCATGACGACCGCGTCGTCGTCCTGGAGGTACTCGAAGACGCGGACGATGCCGCGGTGCTTGACCTCGTCGAGGAGCGCGAACTCCTGGAGCAGGGCGTCGCGGTTGTGCTCGTTGGTCTCCTTGAGCTTCTTGATCGCGACGAGCCGCCGCTTGCCAGAGCTGATGCCCCGGCCCGGGACCTCGCCGACCGCGACGTAGACGGTGCCGTACTGACCGGAGCCGAGCTCGCGGAGGATTTCGTAGTTGCGTATGTGGCGAGGCATTGCAGCGGGAGTGTACTCCGGTCTACTCTTCCGGCCTCGGTGGTGTTTCAGGGCGCTTGGGTGGGCGCGCCACGCGCGCAGCGGGATTGACCCGCCCGAAGGCCACGCGACGGATGTTGTAGAGCGCCGCGCCGAGGAATGACAGGCCCACCAGCAGACCCAAAGACGGCATCATGAACGCCGCCGATTGGCGGAAGGGGACCGGCTGGGCCCATCCCTCCGAGTCGATCTCAGCAGGGGGACCATCGAACCAGGCGCTCGGGTAGAGCGTGATCGCCGACTCCGCCTGGCTGAAGTCCTTGAGCCGGATCTTCGTGTCGAAGCTGCGCCTGAGGTAGGCGACGTCGAGCTGGTAGCGCACCTCGAACCAGTCGTACCGCACGGCGGCGGCGTCCCTGAAGGCCTCGCCGAGTCCCCGCGAGTCGCGTCGGGTGTAGGCCGAGCCGCCGCCCTGCCGAGCGATCCAGACCAGCGAGGCGTTGTCGATCGCGAAGCGCTCCAGGTCCCCGTCGATCTTGCGCTTGGCGAACTTGCCGCAGACATCCGAGGGCTGGACCTCCACTCGACCGGTCTGGGCCGCCTCGCGCACCTTCCTGTTGGCCAACAGCGGCGTGCCGAGGCCGACGGTGTAGATGGTCGGGCGCTGGGAGATGTCGGTCTTGTCGACGTCTCGCAGCTCCTTGAGGCTCTCGAGCAGGTTGGTCAACCTGCGGGCGTTGCCCCCGCAGGTGTCACTGGAGCTCAAGTTGTTGAAGCCGTCCGTGAGCACGATGATGGTCGGCGTGGCTTCGTAGCGGGCCATGAAGCGGGCCACCGCCGGGTCCGCGCTCAGCTCGCTCGCGGCGTAGCCGACGGCGTCGTAGAGGTGGGTGTAGCCACCGCGAACGCCCAGGTGCTTCTTCACCCGATTGCGGTACTTCTTGGGCTCCAGGATGACCTCGATCTCGTCACTCCCGACGGGGGTCGGTCTCCCGTTCGTGAAGCTCAGGAGCACGACCCCGGTCTCGACGCCCTCGCGGAAGAAGGCGTCGACGACCTCGTCGAGGAGCAAGGCTTCGCGGACCCGCTCGATCCTGGGCACCCCAGAGGACTGGAACATGCTCGTGTCGGTCTGGTTCATCGAGGAGGAGCCGTCGATCAACAGGACGTAGAGCTGGGCGTTGCGGTTCGGGCCGTGGGGGATGACCTCGACCCGCTCGACGCCTTCGTCTGGCCGCACGCGTCCGCCCGAGTGGTAGACCTCGATGTTCTCCCGAGTCAGCGGCAGCGGGTAGGCGACGTCGTCCCCCTCGAGCTGGAACTGGACGCCGATGCGCACCTGGCCGCTGGCGCGGTCGACATACGGCGTGCAGTACTTCATGTCCTCTTGGCGAACCCAGGCCGCCTCGCAGTCGAGCTCGTCGCGGAAGACGAGCATGTCCATCTCGGTGCCCTCGGTCATCTCGACGGCGCCGACACGGAGCGTCGTGCCAGGGACCGGGTCCGAGGGCGCCGAGCAGGCCAAGGCCAACAGCAGCCCGAGCACCTACTTCTCCTCGCGCGGGAGCATCAGGAACTCGAGCTCGACCTGGGCTTCGCCCTCGCCCAGCACGATGCGATCGCCGGGTTTGAGGCGGGTCTCCAGCGGCGCCGGACGGCGCGGGTCGTAGCGGATGTCGATGCTCTCGAGGAAGCGCTTCACCTTGACGGGGTGGAGCGTCAGCCCGCGGGCCTTGTAGTTCTGGTCGTCGTCCACGACCACGCTGGCGTGGAGCTCGAGCACCCCTTCCTGGACAGGCATCCACATGTCGAGGCCGCGGGGGAAGTGACCCACGAAGCGCTCCTTGTAGGAGCGATCCAGGGCGTCCACCGGTATTCGATGGGAGTAGCGGCTCCCCTTCAGCACGCGCAGCCAGCCTGCATAGAGCTCGTTGGGGATGCCCCAGCACAAGAGGCCAAAAGCGCCACCGAGCGCCGCCGCGCCGAGGGCGCCCGCGAAGTAGAGATCGTAGAAGGCCGTGAAGTTGCAGAGGTGCCAGACGGCG
Source organism: Myxococcota bacterium (assembly GCA_036012755.1). Lineage (GTDB taxonomy): Bacteria > Myxococcota_A > UBA796 > UBA796 > CAJQPC01 > JAAESX01. The sequence goes on from DASCPX010000087.1 coordinate 36,786, forward strand.
GCCCCGGCGAGCCCGCATGCCAGGCCTGCGATCAGGTGGTCGAGCAAATATGCGCCCTTTCGCACGATGAGCGGCCCGATCGCGGCGGAGAGCCCGGCCATCGCGAAGACCCCGATGCGGTACCGAAGGCTGATCAGCGAGGCGTCGCCGTAGTCCGCCGCGGCCTCCTCGGGGAAGAGCATGGGCAGGGTGAGGTTGTGCCAGGCGAGGAACCAGACACCGGTGAGCCCCCCGCTGATGCCTGCTGACAAGAGCGTCCGGGACACCCGCCAGAGAGGGTGAAAGCGCCGCAGGGTGCCCTCCGCGAGGGTGGACGAGCCCGCGGTGAAGGCCACGACGACCACCAGGAAGATGAGCCCGTCGAAGTCGATCGACCAGAAGGGTCCGAAGAGCACGACCCAGGACAGACACAGCCACCAGCCCAGGAGCGCAGCGGCCCCGGTGAACAGGGCGACCTGGAAGTGCCGAAGCCACGTGTAGGGCACCAGGAAGATGTTCACGCTGAGCCCTCGCTGGCTCGGGACGATAGCATCGGGTCGCAATGGCATCGGACCTCGCCCTATACCTCCGGCTGACCCAGGAGTTCGGCGGAACCAGGTTCGGCCCCTTCGAGGGCAGCGAGGTCCGGCTCGGCGCCGACGGGGACCGCTGCGACATCGTCCTGCCAGAGGCGCTCGGCGTCATCTCGGTGCACGTCAAGATCATCAGGCAGTCCGACGACAACCTGATCATCGCCCCGGTCGATCGGACCGCCGCGGTCTTCGTCTGGGCCGGAGGCAGCCAGCGTCCCAAGCAGGTCACGACGCCGGTCGCGGTGCGGCACAACGATCGCTTCGCGCTGGTGACGGCCAGCGGACCTTGCTTCATCGTCGAGATCGACGAGCTGCCAGAGGAGATCAAGGAACAGCGGAAGAAGTCCCGCGGCCGGCGCTCGCGCCTGTCCAAGGAGGGCTTCAAGCAGGAAGGAAAGCGCCAGGTCTGGATGCGTCTGTTGACGACCTGGCCCGGCCAGATGGCGCAGCGGGCGTACACCTACGTCAAGAGCGGGGCCATCTTCATGCCCCGCAACATCATCATGATCGTGGGCATCTGCGGTGGCTACGTCTTCGGCGGCGTCCAGAGCTGCCGCATGGGAGGGGTCGAGGAGAACCTGGACTTCGCCGAGGTCGAACTCGGCGAGTGCAACGACCGGGCCGAGGCCGCAGAGAACCTGGGGCGGGAGAGCGACGAGGCGACCTTCACCGATCTGGTCGGCAAGATCACCATCGACGCGAAGCTCGCCGCCGCGCTCGAGAAGGACAAGAAGCTACGAGCCGCCGTCAAGGAGCGCACCATCGTCGTGCTCGAGCGGCAGAGCGACTACGAGTGGCTGATCAACCCGAAGAGCGGGCGGGCCCAGGCGGCCTCCTTCGCCACCTACCGGGAGAAGCTCCTGGCCGACAGCGACATCGAGACCGAGACCGCCCACCTGCTGGCGTGGACCGCGGCGATCCCGAACGCGCCGAGCCTGAAGGGCTTCAGCGTCGTGCTCGACAGCAACGGAGACCAGGTCTGCGGGCGGGGTCCGGCGGCGATGACCTGGCGGCAGGCCAACAACCTGGCGATCGGGGCTCAACTGGACGCCCTCGTCGGCGATCCCGAGCCGCTGCAGGAGTCCCGAGAGAAGCGCGAAGCGGCGCTCAAGGCCACGGCGGAGGCAGGGGGCGAGGACGAGTGGGAGTTCGAGGGCGACGTAGAGGCCAACTTCGCCAACATCCGGCAGGGCAACAAGACCTGCATGTACATCGACGGCACCGACCAGCGAGACAGCATCAGCACGCTGGTGTCGAAGCTCGGAAACGAGCTCGGCAGCGACGGGGACTACCTGCCCACGACGGCGGAGAACCACCACGCGGTGGCCGCGGTGGCCAAGCTCTACGCCGCCGATCTCTCGGACGTGGACATGCGCGACAAGAAGTCGGGCTTCGACCTGACCAGCGTGCCCAGCGTCTCGCTGGACCCCTACCAGGGCAAGGACTGGGTACTCAAGCAGACCGCGGAGGTCATCGCCAGGGCGGCGATGCTGCCCTGCATCGCGGTGCTCAAGTACCAGGACAACGCAGAGGTGAAGAACGTGCTCGGCGACGAGCTACCGAACTCGACGGACTGCCTGGTCCTGGAGTGGAAGCTCAGGAATGACGCTTTCTAGTTCTCTCCGGCCCCCCTGGTAGGAAACGAGTGCCCCAGCGCCGCGCCGCGCCGCGCCGAAGGCGCCGGTGGAAGGCGCGTCGCGACTTCTGCCGAGGGGCGCTAGTCCCTGCGCCTGGCCGCGGCGGCGGCGAGCAGGATGGCGCCAAGGCCAAGCGGAGCAAGGCCGGTGGCGCAGCCGCAGCCGCCCCCTTCTCCAGCCAGCTCTGCGGCGCCCGCGCCGCTGACCACGCCGGAGTCGCCGGAGTCGCTGTCTTCGCCCTCGCTGTCATCCGTGTCGCCGCTGTCGGTGTCACCGGTGTCGGTGTCACCGGTGTCGGTGTCGCCGCTGTCGGTGTCGCCGCTGTCGGTGTCCCCAGTGTCGGTGTCGCCGGTGTCGGTGTCGGTGTCGCCGGTGTCGTCCGGGGCCAGCCCGGTGTCGTCAGCGTGAACGGGGGCGGCGAGGAGCCACGAGAGCAGGAGAATCACGGTCGCCTCCACAGCGCAGGCGCAGTGTATCCGTCTGCGATGGCACGCCACATTGGGCCGGGATAGACCCGGCGGGTTTCTCGGAGATTAATGATGGCCACGAAGCCGCCTACCATCGCCAGTCTTGTCCGTACCGCGACGAAGTCGCAGAAGTTGTATGTCGAAAACACTTCGTACATCCTCATCGAGGACGACAAGGACCGAATCGTCGAGTACTTCACTCGCTTGAGCCTTCCTCGCGAATGGACCAACCCAGAGGACACCGCCGAGTGGGCCCAAGAGGCCATCGACAACGTCAAGGACTTCGCCTTCGAGCTGGCCCTGATGGACGGGATGACCAAGTACCTCGAGCGCAACCTGCGCAAGATCAAGTGGCACATCAGCCACCCCGGAGAGCCGGACGCCGCCGCGAGCGCGGGGGCTGTCTACCTGATCTTCGAGGCCCAGGGCGAGTTCGCAGCCTTCCGGATCCGCCGCCTCATGAACATCATGCGGAACACCGAGACGCTGTCGGCCCTGGAGTGGGGTACCGCCAGGGAGCTCCTCAACCGCTGCTACCGGGACTACCGCAGCTCCGTTCAGCTGGTCACGATGCGCTACCTCGAGGCCCTGCTCGGCGCAGCAGATCCGGCGGACGCAATCGCTGCGCTCCAGGGCTACCCGCAGCTGATGCGCAAGCACACGGAGATCCTCGAGGGCCTCCGCACAGAGGTCGAGGAGATCCGCCAGACCCTCGCCGTCCAGCCTGACGGCTACCCGCTGGTGAGCCCGCCCCGCTACTTCGGCGGTGACCTGCTCGACGCCACCTCGTGGAAGCACTTCTGGGGCGACGTCGGCACGATGTCGGACTCCCTGCGCCAGCACGTCGGACTCGGCATCTGAACGTAGGTCGGGGCGAGCCCGCGACCCCCGGTTCAGACCCCGCGGTCCTCTGGGTCCCAGATGACCTTGTGGATCTGCAGACCCAGCCGAGCCGGGACGCCTGATGACAGCAGCCACTCCACCAACGTGGCGGGCTCCAGGGCACCCCAGACAGGCGAGAACAGCACGGCGGTGACTCGCTGACCGAGGTCATGAGCTCGCACGAAAGCGACCGCCCAGTCGAAGTCGCGGCGAGAAGCCAGGACGAACTTCACCTCGTCGTGGGGCCGCAGGCGCGGGATGTTCCCGAGATCGTTGCTGTCGGCCTCGCCGCTGTCCGGCGCCTTCAGATCCAGGATGACGCGGACCTCGGCCGGGACGCCCTCGGTGGAGATCGAGCCGCTGGTCTCCAGGAGCACCTCGGCCCCTCGATCGACGAGCCGCTGCAAGAGGACGAGGCACTGGCGCTGGAGCAGCGGCTCGCCGCCAGTGACCTCGACCAGCCCGATGCCGTGGGACAGAGCCTCGTCCACCACCGCGTCGATCGAGCGACGCTCGCCACCGGTGAAAGTGAAGGCCGAGTCGCACCAGCTGCAGCGGAGGTTGCAGCCGGTCAGGCGGACGAAGACGCATGGCCGACCCGCGTGAGTGCTCTCGCCCTGCACCGAGGTGTAGATCTCGCTGACGCGAAGGCGCTCGTCGATGGGGATCTCGTCAGGCATCGAAGTTACTTGGAGGCCCCCACTGGAGGCGTGATGTCGTTTCGGATCGAGAAGGACTCCCTCGGCGAGGTCCAGGTCCCGTCCAGCGCCTACTATGGTGCCCAGACCCAGCGAGCCGTCGACAACTTCCCCATCAGCGGGCGCCCCTTCCCGCCGCGCTTCATCCGCAGCCTCGGGATCGTCAAGCGGGCCTGCTGCGAAGCCAACGAGGAGCTCGGCCGCGTCGAGGTCGACAAGGCCGAGTGGATCGCCGCCGCCGCGCAGGAGGTCATCGACAACAAGCTCGACGACCACTTCCCGATCGACGTCTTCCAGACCGGCTCGGGGACCTCGACGAACATGAACGCCAACGAGGTCATCAGCAATCGCGCCATCGAGCTGATGGGGGGCGAGCTCGGCTCGAAGGTGCCGGTCCACCCCAACGACCACGTCAACATGGGCCAGAGCTCCAACGACGTCATCCCGACCGCCATCCACGTCGCCGGCGCCACGGCCATCCACGAGGACCTCGCCCCCGCCCTGAAGCACCTGCAGAGGGCGCTGGCGGAAAAAGCCGAGGCCTGGGACCACATCGTCAAGTCGGGCCGGACCCACCTCATGGACGCCACGCCGATCCGGCTGGGCCAGGAGTTCTCCGGCTACGCGGAGCAGGCCGCCAAGGCCGTGGTGCGTGCCGAGAAGGCCAAGAAGGCACTCTACGAGCTGGCCCTGGGCGGAACGGCCGTCGGCACGGGCATCAACCGCCCGCCGAGCTTCCCGCGCCTGGCCATCGAGCGCATCGCCGCAGACACGGGCCTGCCCTTCATCGAGGCCCGCAACCACTTCGAGGCCCAGGGAGCTCGCGACGGGGTGGTCGAGGCCCACGGTCAGCTGAAGACCATCGCGGCGTCGTTGACCAAGATCGCCAACGACATCCGCTGGCTCGGCAGCGGCCCCCGCACCGGCTTCTACGAGATCGCCCTGCCCTCGGTCCAGCCCGGCTCGAGCATCATGCCGGGCAAGGTCAACCCCGTGATGAGCGAGATGCTGACCATGGTCTGCGCCCAGGTGATGGGCAACGACGTGGCGGTGAATATCGGCGGCGCCAGCGGCAACTTCGAGCTCAACGTCTACCTGCCGCTGATGGCGATGAACCTGCTGGACTCGGTGCGGCTGCTGGCCAACGGCGCCCGGACCTACGCGGACCGCTGCGTCGAGGGACTCGTCGCCAACGAGGACCGCTGCCGCGAGACGGTCGAGAAGAACCTGGCCATCTGTACGTCACTGGCCCCGGCCATCGGCTACGACAAGGCCGCCGCGATCTCGAAGCACGCCTTCAAGACTGGCCAGAACGTGCGGGACGTGGCCAAGGAGTGGGGGGTCCTGCCCGAGAAGGAGATCGACCGCCTGCTGGACTTCCACGCGATGACGGTGCCCGAGTCGGAGTAGGGCTCGGGCGCGCTGGGGCCGCCCTCCCGCGCGGAGGCCGAGCCGAGAGCGCGAGGTCGTCCCCTGCGTCGGTCAGTCCGCGTCATCGAAGAGCAGCGCCAGGCCCCAGGTAGAGGCAACCGTCCAGCCGATGAGCACCAGGCCATCTGCGACCGAGCGGACCCGGAACTCCGATGAGAACAAGGTGCTCCAGGGCAGCAGCAGCATCAAGCCCACGCCGACCCAGACGCCTACGAAGACGATGCACTGGCTCAGCGGGCCGAAGAAGGCGACGCCCTCGAGCACGGTCCGGGGACGCTCGAACAGCCTCGACTTCACGAGCAGCCAGGCCAGCCCGTAGACCGCCCCAGAGAACAACAAGAGGTCCAGCCAGCTCCAGCTCATGCGGGCGCCACCCGCGCGAGTCTACAGCCGCGCTTGCAGCGCACGACCGGCCTGATCATCCAGCGTCGGTGTGTCATCGCTCGCCCATCCAGTGAACCAGCGCCACCACGTCCACCCCGAGGCCTGACTGGGCATACTTGGTCCCAGAGAAGCCCACGCTACATCCATCGGATTCCACGCAGAAGAAGGTCTCACCATCGCGGGGGTAGCCGACACGGAAGACGACAAAAGCGAACTCGTGGGCCAGCCCGACCTCTGCCAGGATTGCAGGCACCCATACGGTAGGGGTCATGTACGCGATGTCGTCCGGGTCCTGAGACCCCCACCGCCTGTGGAGGCGGTAGAGGGTGGCGTCCACCCCCAGTGCGAGCCACGTTGAGTCCAGGAAGCGATCGTCGCCACGCCAGAAGCGCGACTGCAGGGCCAAGGCACCCCCCACGGCCTCTGCGCTGCCGCCGTAGAAGCTCCCATTCCAGCCAGAGATGGCCAGGCTCGGTCCGATCGAGAGGCGCTCAGAGACGGAAACCAGCACCGCCCCGCCAGCCGTCGCCTGCACGCCCGTCGACCAGTACAGCGTCCCGTAGGTTGGGCCAGCGTCGACACTTGGCGCCACGTAGACCCCTCCGGCGAGCGAGACGGCTGTCCCCAGGCCCAGGATCAAGAACATGCATCACCCGAGTCACAGGTGGTGTCCTTGGTGTCGTTCCAGCACCGCCACCTGAACTGCCGGCGCGCCACGCCGCCGAGGTCGGCGATGTCCTCTTCGATGCGCCTGACCTTGCGCAGGTGACGCCTGTCCAGGCGTTCGATCTTGGCATTCCTCCTGGCGATGCGTCGCTGGATCCGGTTGTGGGCCCAGCTCCCGGGCTCCTCGTCCGAGAGACCGTCCCGCAGCTCCTCGCGCTCGGCGACGAGCTCGTCCCTCTTCAGCGTGTGCGCCGCTCGCAGCTCTTCCAGCTCCGCCTCGAGCGCGGCCTGGTCCGAGGCGGAGACCGGGAAGCTCGCCCACCACCGGAGCTCGGGATCTCCGGAGCCCCAGCCCGTGATCTCCCACTCCAGCTTCGCCTTCTCGTCCGACCTGACCGGGTCGCAGTTCGACGCAATGGACACCGAGCCCTCGAAGAGCAGCTGCTCGGGGTGCTTGACCCCCGGCGCCAGGGTCGGAAAGGCGGCGTCGAAGTCCTGGCCGAGGCGCTGCCACCAGGTGCTCGATGTCTTCTCCTGTCCGCAGCCCGACGGGCAATGCTCGGAGACGCGCGCACGCCACTCCCAGATCTTCTCCACGTGCGTCTCGGAGTTGCCTCCGTAGTAGCCCACCCGTGACTCGCCGAAGACGTGACCGAGCTCGTGGACCAGGGTCTTGCCCGGCCGCCCCAGGCAGCCGAGGAAGGCCCCGTAGTAGCGCCTCGCCTTGGCGAGCTGGTGGTCGAAGCCGGAGACGCCGTCGATCGTCAGGGCCTCCAGCTCAGTCTGGAGGACCGCGGCGACCATGGTGAGGAGGCGGGCAGCCTGGTAGCACTTCACCGCGCCGATGATGTAGGGGCGACCAGGGCAGGACCCAGCCGGACCAGCGTGGGTGCGGGCGGAACGGGGGAGGGCATCTTTGTGCTCCCTCGCTTTCCGAAGAAGTTCTTCTCGCTCGCGAGCCCCAGCTCCCCGACTGGATCGAGGTAGGTCCTGGAAGGCGTCCAGCTCAAGCTCGAGAGGTCGAAGTCCCCGACGAAGGGGACCGGGTACGCCGCTGTCCCGTTCAGGTAGGCGCCGATCCGCCCCACCGCGTCCCGCTGGCCGATGGCGACGATCAGGGACGGAGCCACGGTGCCGCTGAGGCGCCAGTCCCAGTGCTTGCGCCGGATCTTGCGGGCGGGGCCCCCCTTTCGGCGGGAGCGAATCTCGACGGGGGCCAGGTCGATCGTGGCGTGGACCAGGCTCAGGAGCTCGGACAGGAACCAGGTGACCGGGTCCTGAAGCCAGAACGCCGGCACGGTCCAGCGCCACGCGCCGTCTTCATCATCCAAGCTCCGGGTCACCCGCGCGATGGGATCCGTGTCCAGCTGGACGCCGTTGTTGACGATGGCGTCGAAGGCCGCCACCGGGAGGCAAGGCGTTGAGTCCCACCGAGACCTCGGGATCCGGGATCTCCATCGGGGCTGCGAACTCCTCCATCAACTCGAGCCAGTCCACCGCCCCGTCCGGGTCGGCGAGGCAGAAGGAGAACCCCCTCGTCGCGCGCTCGCCGCCAGATGAGGTGGGTGCAGCCAGTCCGAGCCCCAGTCCGGGTACCGGCGTTCGCGCGACGGCGGGTGCCGCTGGCGCATCGCATGGGGGCGCGCCGCCCCGAAGCGGACCGTCTGGAGGTCGATCTGAGGGTCGATCTCTGGAGCGAACTGTGGAAGCGTGGGCTCGGGCGATGCGTCCAGGAGCCACATCCCCCCGTTGAACCCGCTGCCGTGGCGTTTCGCGCACACGTCGAAGGTGAGGCGCACGGTCGTGTCCGGGCCGAGGTTCTCGATCCGGATCTCCACGCCGACGTCCCCCGGTGTCGGACCCGACCAGAGATCTTCCCGCGTGACGATCCCGAGCGGAATGGGGACATTCACCTGGTCGAGGGAGTCGAAGCCCGCATCCACGATGGTCTTGGCCATGCTGCGACCGACCGGAAAGTGGTGTCGGTTTCGACCGTCACCGACTCCGTGCCGAGACCGCACACGAGCAGGAGCTCGAGCTGCCGGGCGGCGCCCGCGGGGGGAGGAGGCCAGATGACGCCGTGGACGCCCGTGGTCGCGATGGTGATGACCGGAGTGCCGAGCGGATCGATCCGCTCCAGCATCGTCGCCAGCGCCCCCTCGTGGCGGTAGACCTCGATCGTGATGTTCGTGCCGATCGTCTCCACGGCGACGTAGTCCTTCGACTCGTCCGCGGCCGCGATCTCGGTGATCAGCGTCGGGTCGGTGAACAGGCTCTCGTTCGTTCCCGCGGTGATGCTCTTGGTGACCTTGTTGACCGTCTTCCTCACCCATGCCGGCATGACGCCTCCGTGGTTCGAGCCACCTTCCGGTGACCGCTGTGGTTGTCGCCCGAGTCCCCGGCCACCCCCTACGGCAGCCCCCACGACTCAGCAGGGACAGCCTACTGCGCCCCCCCCCCTAGTGTGCAACAGAGAATCTCACTTCTTGATGTCACGCGCTCCGCCGCGGTCCGCCTACCCCAGCCTCCGGGCAAGCCACGGACGAGTAGACCTACTCATACTTCGCGACCGCCGCGTCCATGTACTCGGGGACGTGGCCGCTCCAGTTGTCCTTCAGCACGAGCCCGCGGTCGTAGACCAGGTAGGCGGGGATGCCCTGAATGTAGCCCTCGTCGTAGAGGGACTCGTAGACCCCCTCCTCTTCGAGCACGACCGGGAAGCTCAGGCCGTGGGCCTCGGCCCACTCGCCGAGAAAGGCGACGTCGGCGTCGTTCTCGTACCAGTTCTCGGTCATGAGGTGCATGAGCAGGACGCCGTCGTCCTTGTGCTCGAGGTAGAAGGGCTCGGCTACGCTGGCGGACTGGTTGCAGGGCCCGCACCAGCCCGCGGAGATGTCGACGATCACGACCATCCCGTAGAACTGGTGGAACTGGAGCGTCTCTCCGAACTGGTCGGTCATGGTCCAGCTCGGGGGCACCTTGCCCTTGCGCCAGCCCTCCGCCTCCAGACCATCCGCTTCGGCCCTGGCGAGGCACTGTGGCCAGCCACTGGGCACGCTCCAGCAGGCCTGCGGGTCGCTGCCGGCGGTCTCCTCTTCGACATCGGTGAAGCCGTCGCCGTCGAAGTCCTCGTCCGAGATCGGCCCCGTGTCCGAGCTGTCCACTGCGGAGTCGGAGTCTTCGAGGGTGCTGTCGTCCGCGGAGCCCCCGCCGGGGCCCCTGCTGCCGTCACCGCCGCCCGCGAAGCCCTCGTGAGGGGCCAGGCAAGCGGCGAGGACGAAGGTCACTCGCCGCTGTAGAGGGCGTCGACCTTGTCGAGAGTCTTGGTGTAGTCCGTGAAGCTGGCGCGGCTGACGGTCATGTCGTCGTCGAGCATGAACAGGGTCGGCCAGGCATAGGTCACGTAGGTGCCCGAGACGTTGCCGTCGTCAGCCAACACAGCGATGTGCTCGTCTGGGTAGTCCTCTGCCCACGAGGCGACGGTGTTCTCGGTGGGCAGACCGCCGTTGTCCTTCTGTCCGATGACAGTGACCCAGTAGACGTCGCCGTTCTCGACCGCAGCCGGCACGTTCGGCCAGTAGCTTCCGAACCCGCTGCTGTCAGGGCCGCCTGCGATCCAGGAGGCCATGGCGCGGCAGGGACCGCACCAGGTGGCGCTGATGTCGATGACGATCGGCACGCCGTGTCCGGCGTAGTCGTAGATGTCGACGACGTCGCCGTACTGGTCCAGGAACTGGAAGCGCGGGACCTGGGCGTCCTTTTCGGCCACGGCGTCTGACCACGCAACGTCGCCGTAGCTGTCCTTGTCCGGCTGGTAGGGCCAGCCACCGATGTAGATCACCGAGTCCGCGTTGGCGGGGTCGGTGCCCTCGTCGACCTCCCATCCATCGAGGTAGCCGTCGCCGTCGCTGTCGTCCGAGTTCGGGTCGGTCCCCAGATCCCACTCGGTGCCGTCATCCAGCCCGTCGCCGTCGCTGTCGACGTTGTTGGGGTCCGAACCCCAGGCGATCTCGTCCTCGTCCGTGATGCCATCGCCGTCAGTGTCGACTGGCTCGTCGTCCTTGTCCGGGCCAGGGATGCACGCGACGAGGGCGATGAGGACCGGGACGGTCAGGAGCGTGGTGCGCATTGGGGGCCTCGGAGACGGGGTTTCGATGCGTCCCCCTTATAGAGAACGCGGCGAGGGGGCGATGCAAATGGGGCCGTCAAGCTTTCGACAACTGCCGCGACACTCTACTCGGAAAACCAGGGACCTCGCGAACGGTCTCGGGTGTTAGGAGCCAGCCTCGGAGAAGCAATGTCCCTTCTTATCCTGAACCTGGCCCTCGCCGGCGACGCCGACAAGGCGCACCCCCACCAGGGTGTCATCTCGCCCTTCGTCGGCGAGCCCCCCGCCGCGAAGCTGACCGAGACCGACCTCCAGACCCTCGCGGCCAACAAGGCGGTGAAGAAACAGGTGAAGGTCGGCGACAGCGGCGGACGAGGGGTGGCCATCATGGACATCCACGCGCCGACCGACGTCGTGTGGTCGAAGATCCGCGACTACGACAGCTACCCCAGCTGGGTCGAGAACCTCAACACCTGCGAGGTCTACAAGGAAGACGGAGCCGCCCTGTTCGTCTACTTCAAGGCCTCTGTCCTCGGCATCCCGGCAGAGTGGTGGATCGAGCACGACTACCAGCCGGGCAAGGGCTACGTCACCTGGACCCTGGACTACTCCAAGCAGTCGGATCTCGACGACTCGGTGGGCTACTGGCGGGTGACCGAGATCAGCGCGGATCCGCCCGTCACGCGGGTCGAGTACAGCGTCAACATCCAGCTCTCCGGCTGGGTCCCCTCCGCGTTGGAGGACATGCTCGCCGACAAGGGGCTCACGGTCGCCACCAGCTGGGTCAAGGCCCAGGCCGAGAAGGAGCACGGCGGGTAGACCGTGCTTCGCAGGACCTTCCTGAAGCTCGCAGGGGCGGTCGGCCTGACCTCCTCTGCTGCTGTGCGCGCCGCCGAGGGGCGCCCACGTGTGCTGGTCGTAGGGGCAGGCCCAGCCGGGATCTCCTGTGCCACCGAGCTTGCCGAGCGAGGGGTCGAGGTCGTCGTCCTCGAGGCCGACGGGCAGGCTGGAGGCAAGTGGAAGGGCTGGACAGAGGACCTCGACGGCGAGGTCGTCGACGTCGAACACGGTGTCCACGGGCTCTGGCACCAGTACGTGCACCTCACGGACCTGCTCGAGCGCGCCGGTCTGGACGGGACGCTGCGGGAACCGGAGAGCTGCGGAGCCCTTCGCGACCCCGGCGGCGAGCTGAGCGACCTGACCTGGGCCGGGCGTCGGGGGCTGGTGGCGGAGCTCGCGAGCCGCGCGAAGGCCCTGGGCTACGAGCACTGGCGCCTGGACCTGGGCCGAGCGCTGCGAGCCCAGAGGCGCCTCACCACCGCGATCCGCGATGAACTCGGCGCCGTGAGCCTGCGCGAGCACCTCGACTCGGGGAAGGCCACGCTCTCGATCTGGCGAGTCTGGGAGGAGATGTTCGCTCGCTCCAGGTACTTCGTCGGACCAGGAGACCTCGACGCCAGCGAGTGGCTCCTCGGCAGTCGCTTCTACGACACCGGCGGCCGCCACAACCACATGGTGCGCTGGCTCCACGGAAACCCCGGACCGGAGCTCTGGCGTCACCTCGTCGCTCGACTGGAGAGCCTTGGCGGGGAGCTCCGGCTGGGACAGAAGGTCTCCGAGATCGTCGTCAGCGGCGGGCGCGCGGCGGGTGTGCGGGTCGGAGATCCCCTCCCCGGCTTCCACATCGAGACCGTGCCGGAGGGCTGGACGCGCCTGTACCGGGGGCCAGGTGCCCCGCCCATCTTCATCGAGAGGGCCGGCGACCGGTATCGGGCGTTCTCTGGCCGCTGCACCCACGCCCGCTGTCACCTCACCCTCGGTGAAGAGGGCTTCGAGTGCTCCTGCCACGGCGGGCGCTTCGACTTCGACGGACAGCCTGTCTCCGGCCCGCCGACGGAGTCGCTGCAAGAGCTCTTCGTGGATGTCGGAAACGACGGCCTCCACGTCGAAGGGGAGCCCCCGAGCGAGGTGATCCCAGCCGACTTCGTCGTGCTCTGTGTCGACGCGCCGGCGCTGGTCCAGCTGGCCGGCAAGCTCATCCCGCGCCTCGAGGGCCTGAGGGCCTGCCGCGCGACGGCGGCCCGCTTCTGGCTCGATACGGACGTCTCTGTCGAGGCGGCGCCAGTCGCCCTCTGCAGGGACGTGTCCCACCTCGACACGGTCTTGTTGGTCCACCGGCTCCAGGACTCGGCGATGGCCTGGGCCGCGAAGACCGGCGGCAGCGTCATCGAGGTCCGGGCGACGAGGGAGTTGCCGACAGGGGACAGGGAGCGGATCCTCGACGCCCTCGAGGCCGACCTCCGCATGCTCTACCCAAGGCTGTCCCGCGCGAAGGTCCTCAAGCGCACCCTGACGGACAGCCAGTCCTTCACCCACTTCGCCCCCGGGTGGTTCGAGCACGCCCCGGATGTAGAGACCGAGCTTCCAGGGCTCCTTGTCGCCGGAGACCACGTCCGGGTGGACCGCAACTGCCAGCTCTCCGAGCGGGCCGTCTACACCGGACGCCTCGCGGCCAACGTAGTGCTCCGCGCACACGACTTCTCGGCGGCGCCGATACTGGAGGAGCGATGAACGACCTGTTGCTGCGCGCGCTCGCGGGAGAAGAGGTCGAGCGCCCCCCCGTCTGGTTCATGCGCCAGGCCGGCCGGTACCTGCCCGAGTACCACGTGACCCGCGCCGAGGCGGGCTCCTTCCTTGGGCTCTGTCGGGACGACGGGCTGGCCGCCGAGGTCACGCTGCAGCCCCTGCGCCGCTTCGCACTCGATGCCTCCATCGTCTTCAACGACATCCTCGTCCCCCCCGCCGCGATGGGCATGGAGCTCGACTTCGTGGCGGGCAAGGGGCCAGTGTTCGCCTCGCCGATCCGCAGCCCAGAGGACCTGGACCGGCTCACGGCGCCCAGCTCCGAGCAGGATCACGTGCTGCGAACGATCCGGCGCCTGGTCGCCCAGCTCGAGGTGCCCCTGCACGGCTTCGCGGGCGCGCCCTACACCCTGGCCGCCTACATGATCGAGGGTCAGGGGAGCAGGAACTTCGAGCACGTCAAGACCTTCGCGCTGAACCACCCCCGGGCCTTCGCGGGACTCCTGGACACCCTGGCGGATGTCTGCGGTGACTACCTGGTCATGCAGGTCGAGGCCGGCTGCGCGGCCGTGCAGCTCTTCGACACCTGGGCCGGGAACCTCTCGAGCGAGGCCTGGTCGAGGTGGGCGATGCCGGCAGCGAGGAAGGCGCTGGCAAAGGTCGAGGGCGTGCCGCGGCTCTACTTCACGCGCAACATCGCGCCGATCCTCCAGCGGGTCCGCGACGTCGAGGCCGACGCCTACGCCATCGACTTCCACATCGACATCGCAGACGCTCGCGCCGTGCTCGGCGAGGTACCGGTGATGGGCAACCTCGACCCGATCTGGCTGGGGGCGCCCCCGGAGACGCTCCGGGCCGAGGTCCACCGCATCATCCGAGCCGCCGGCCCGCGGGGCCATGTCTTCAACCTCGGCCACGGCGTCATCCCGACCTCGCCGATCTCGGGTGTGGAGACGATGGTCGCTGCGGTGCGCGAGTGGCGCTGGTGAAGACCCAGGTCTGGCTGCTCAACATGGGGGGGCCGGACTCGCTGGAGAGCATCCAGCCCTTCCTGCGAAACCTGCTGGCGGACCCGCACATCGTCCGGATGCCCTGGTGGCTCGGCTTCTGGTTCCAGCCCCTGTTCGCAGAGCTCGTCAGCCGCAAGCGCGCGGCGGCGGTCCGCGCTTCCTACGCCTCGATGGGCGGGGCCTCGCCACAGCTGGAGATCGTCAGGGAGCAGGCTCGCGCGCTGCAGGCCACCCTCGGCCAGTCCTACGAGGTCGTCCCGGTCTTCCGCTACTGGGGACAAGGGGCTCGGGAGGCAGCCGCTACCTTGGAGCCCGGACAGCCAGTGGTGCTCTTGTCCCTCTACCCCCACGACAGCGACACGACGGTGGGCTCGTCGATGGAGGATGCCAGGCGGTTCCTGGGAGATCGACCCGTCGTCGAGATCCCCTCCTACCCGGACTTCGAGCCCTACATCGCGGCGCTCGTCGATGGCATCGGCGCCGTCGAGCCCACGGAGACCCTGGTGTTCTCTGCCCACGGTCTGCCCACCGCGTACATCGAGGCCGGTGACCCCTACCTCGACCACGTCCAGCGCACGGTCGCGGCCGTGATGCGCCACCACCCCGGCGTCCCGCATGTCCTCTGCTTCCAGTCCCGAGTCGGGCGCAAGCAGTGGCTGGAGCCCTCAGCGATCGACACCCTGCGTCAGCTGACCGGGGCGGTGGTCGTCGTCCCTGTCAGCTTCACCTCCGACCACATCGAGACCATCGTGGAGATCGGCGAGGAGCTTCGGGACCTGGCGCGTGATGCGGGGGTCACCTCGTTCCGCCGTGTAGACGCCCCGAACACCCACCCTGCCTTCATCGAGGCGCTCGCCGTGCTCGTGCGCCAAAACGTAGACCAATCCACGATTCCGAGATCAGAGGGGCGATAGGGCCGAAAAACCCTGGCATGGACCTTGCGATGGAGAGAGGCACCACACGGAGCCCCTCATGCTTCTCTTCGCCATCGCATGCGCCAACACCCCCGAAGTCATCGACTCCCCTGCCGCCGCAGAGGTCTTCACCTGCCCGGTCGAGGCGCGCTTCTGGAGCCCCGAGCCCAGCATCGAGGCCTGCGTCGACTCCGACGGCGAGCTCCACGGCCCCTGGCAGCGCTGGGATGGTGACGTCGTCGTCGCCGAGACCGCCTGGAGTCACGGCCAGCAGGATGGCCTCTACACCTCTCGCCACAGCGACGGATCGACCAAGGTCGTCGGCCGCCACGTCACTGGAGACAAGGACGGTCTCTGGACCGCGCGTCGCACCGACGGCCTGCCCGACTGGGAGGAGCGCTACGACGCCGGCGACCTGCAGTGGCGCACCGAGTACGGCGTCGACGGCGAGCTCAAGAGCGAGGTCCACTTCGCCGAGGGTCAGCGCCACGGGGTGGCGACCTGGTACTACAGCGACGGGACGCCGCGGAACCGCCTGATGTTCGATGACGGCGCCCGCTCCGGCCCCGCCATCAGCTGGCATCCGGACGGCAGCATGAAGAACATGGGCGCCTACGACCGCGATCGGCGTGACGGCACCTGGTTCACCTGGTCCTCTACCGGTGAGCTGATCAGCGAGGAGTCCTGGACTCGGGGCGAGCTGGTCTCCGTGCAGGGCGTCACCGACGCCGACGCCCTCTGCCCCTCTGGCACCGCCATGGTCATCGAGGAGCACGACGCCGGCGCAGTCGAGGTCTGCGAGACCCCCGCCGGGATCCGCCACGGACCGACCACCGCCCGCTACACCGACGGCGCGCTCCGGCGCGTGGGCTCATACGCCGGCGGTCTCCCGACCGGCGAGTGGATGACCTGGTGTCCCGACGGGCTGCCCGCCAGCCGCGGGACCTTCGTCGACGGTCGTCGGAGCGGCGAGTGGACCACCTGGTCCTGCGCCACCGGTGAGCTCCTGCGGGTCGAGAACGTCACCTGAGCCGGATATCGACGCGGCATGGCTCGCGTCATCGTCGTCGGCTCAGGCATCTCGGGCCTTGCTGTGGCCGCCTGGCTCAGCGAGGACCACGAGGTCATCGTGCTCGAGGCGAGCGACACACCCGGGGGGAACGTCCGCTCGGAGGTGATCGAGGGCTTCGTCTTCGACAAGGCCGCCAACGGCTGGCTCGATGACGAGCCCGCGGTCGCGCGCTTGCTGGAGAAGCTCGATGTCGAGGAGGTGAAGGCGACAGAGGGTGATCGCTACGTCGTGCTCGACGGAGAGCTGGTGGCGCTGCCCACGAGCCCAAAGGCCTTCCTCACCTCGCCGGTGTTGCCCTGGTGGGCCCGCCTGCGCGCCATGCTGGAGCCCCTGATGCGGCGGGGCCCCGACGAGGAGTCCGTGGCCAGCTTCGCCAGGCGGCGCCTGGGTGATCGGGCGCTCCGCAACCTCATCGGACCGATGGTCAGCGGGGTCTACGCGGGGAATCCGGAGCGCCTGTCCCTGGCGGCCTGCTTCCCCAAGCTGAAGGTGATGGAGCGCGAGCACGGCTCCTTGATCCTGGCGGCGCGCCACCGCGGCGGCGGCTTCGGCCCGAAGGGTCGGCTCACCACCCTGCGTGGGGGCGCCGGCGAGCTCACCCTCGCCCTGGCCGCAGGCCTCGATGTGCGCACGGGGGCTACCGTCGAGCGCATCGAGCCGGGCTGGAGGGTGCTGGGGCCAGAGCTCGAGATGCGCTGCGACGCAGTGGTGCTCGCCACCCCCGCCTACACCTCGGCCACCATCACCCGCGCGCTCGACAACGAGCTCGCGGCCGGCCTCGAGGCGACCCCCTACGCTGGAGTCGCGGTCGTCTGCGCCGGCCTGCCCCGCGTCGATGGCCTGCCCGACGGCTTCGGCGCCCTGGTTCCGGTGGAGGAGGGCCTGGGCATCCTCGGCACGCTGTTCACCTCGTCGATCTTCCCCGGACACGGCCCAGAGGACGGCTTCGCCTTGCGCACCATCCTCGGCGGTGCCCGCAACCCGCTGCAGGCCACCCTCGACCCACAGGAGCTCGCGGCCATCGCCCGGCGTGACAACGAGGCCCTGTTGGGTCCCCTGCCCCCGCCCCTGGTGACGCGCGTGTACCAGCACCCCCGGGGCATCCCGCAGTACGTGCTGGGGCACCGCGACCGGGTCCGCGGAGTACGGGCCACCGCGGCGGCGCACCCGGGGCTGTTCCTGGTCGGGAACCACCTCGAGGGCATCGGCGTGAAGAACTGCATCGCCGCCGGCGAGACCTGCGCTGCACGAGTCGGACAGTGGCTCAGCTGAAGTCCATCGAAGACTGCCGGAGCTGCGGGGCCTGCTGTCACCTGGGCTTCCACCGCGTCGAGGTCGAGGAGGACGAGGGCATCCCCGAGTGCGCGGTGGACGACTTCGGGCGCCATCTCCCGCGGCCGAACGGGAGCTGCGTCCACCTCGAGCAGCCCGAGCACAGCTGCCGGATCTACGAGCAGCGCCCTCGCAGCTGCCGGGACTTCGTCATCGGAGGGCCCGCCTGTCTGGAGGCTAGAAGTCGAGCCAGTGTGGACTGCTGACGGCCCAGTCCTCGCCGCGCAGCACCACCACGAGCCACCGCTCGGCGCTCACCCGGTGCCAGCCGGCGCCGCTGGCGACGAGACCTCCATCAGCCCACAGCTCGGCGTCCACCGAGAGGTAGACCCGGTAGCCAGGGGTCGGCAGGGTGGCTTCCTGGACTTCCCACGAGAAGTACGGCCCAGTGGTGGCGAGGCTCTGGCCGGTCACGAGCCCGCGCTCCATGGCGGCCACCGAGGGGAGACCCGCAGAGGTGTCCGCGGGAGTCCAGGTCAGCGGCCCCGCGACCCCCACCCGCAGTCCCTGGTCCAACAAGCCGAAGTAGGTGTCGAGGTCGTCGAGGGATTCCAACAACAGCAGGTCCGGATCCTCGGGCCACAGCGCCGAGTTTCCAGCAGCCTCCACCCACGTCGCGTCGACGACGAGGACGCGGTTCGGCGAGTCGTAGCCGTCGGCGACCGCGAGCAAATCGCTGGCGTCGAGCCCCTCCCAGCGTACGGCGCCGTGCCCGGCTCGCTTGTCGTTGGCGGACCAGGGCCAGGACCAGACCCGGCCGACATCAGCGGTGAGCGCCAGCGAGCCCACCCTGACCCGGGCCTCTCGGCTCGTCCAGTCCGACTGGTAGGGCCGGCCGATCTCGTCCGGGGGGGCCTGGACGATGAAGTCGATGCCCCCTGCCGCGGCGATCTCGATGTCCTCGTTCTGCTCCACGCGCGAGACCCGCGAGGGGAAGGGGGCGCGAAACAGGTCCGCCAGCACGAGGTCTCCTGGCACGAGGCGCTCGAGCACGACCTCCAGCGAGACGCTTCCCGAGACCTCGACGGTCTCGGACCACTCGGTGTACCCGGGGCCGTGGTGGACGCGCACCTCGAAGGTCCCCTCCCCCGTCGGCACCGCCGCGCGGCGAGTGACGGGGGTCTCCTCGTCGCCGACCTCTACGACGACGGGGAGCTCGTGGCCCTGCTCGTCGACGGCGCGCACGAGGAGCTCACCGAAGCCCCCGAGGGGCAGGGTGAGCCCCTCGCCGACGACAACGGGATCTCCGTCGGTGTAGCCGCTGGACCGGCAGACCAGGGTCTGGGAGGACTCCGGGACGACGGCGTCGAACTCGGGGGCCAGGATGGCCACGCGCTCGCCGGCGCCGTCGAGCACGTCGACCTGGTCGCCCTCGCAGGAGCCCGAGACAGGATGGGTGTAGAGCTCGCGCCGGACCTCGTCCCAGGGTCCGACGAGGACCCGCGTGACGCCGTCGATCCGCTGGGCGCCACCGAGGTCCTCGACGAGCACACCGTCCGTGCCGTAGAGCAGGTCTCCGCGCACGAAGTCGGAGCCCAGGGCGAGCGAGCGCCGGTCCCCGTGCAGCCACAGTCCGTCGGCGCCGGAGACCTCGAGCCAGGGCACGTCGGGGGGCAGCGTCCAGCGCACTGATCCGACCTGGATGAAGTCCTCGCCCAGCTCGGTCTCGACCCCTTGGTTCCAGCCCCCGTCTACGACCGGCACCGCCTCCCAGAGCCGATCCCAGTCCCCGACCGGGGCGAAGTCGACGAGGCTGCCGCCAGGAGCGCCCAAGACCGTGAGCGACTCGCTGGGAGAGCGGATGACGGCGGTGACCATCGAGTTCTGCATGACCCAGTCGCCACGACGCGCGTCGCCACTTCCGGGTCCTTCGTCATCGCAGCGCCAGGCCTTGACCCTGACCTCGCCCTGGCCCAGCACGACCGGGTCGCAGCCGGCGACCAGGCCGGTGTCGACAGCCCCGGGGGGAGCGCAGCCGACCAGGGCCGACAGCAGGCTCAGTCCCCCTCGAAGGTGACCGAGATGGGCACGAGCCGCGCTTTCTTGGACCACCCTACGGCTTCGGGAGCCATGTCCGTGTACCAGTAGGCGCGCGTCTCGCCAGGCTTGACCGGGACCTTCCACTCTTCCTCGATGGGCATGTTGCCGGGAGCCTGCGGAGCCACCAGCGGCCAGCGGTCCTTGTCGATCACGTTGCCCTCGATGTCGAGGTACTGCAGCTCCATGTTGAGCGTCGTGATGGTCCTGGTGCCCGTGTTCGTGACCTCTGAGGTGAAGAGGTAGCCGTCGAGGGCCCCATCGGGGTCCTCTGCGAGGTTCACGGGCTCGATCTCGACCCGCCCGATCTCGAGCTGGTCGACGTATGCGTTCATGGCGACCCGGCGGCGGGCCTCCTGCTTGCGCTTCTTGCTGCCCTTCGGGTACTCATCGAGCCAGGTCTGCCAGGCCTCGACGGAGTTGCTGTCCTCGGCCCAGGCGTAGAGGAACTCCTCCCGCTCCTCGACGGCGATCTCGGCGAGCTGGGACTTGGGGTTGCCCTGGTACATCTCGAGGTAGTGGTCGTAGGCCTCGAGGGTCTTGTCCTTCCGAGCCTTCTCCAGGTACAGCTCCTCGAGGCGGATCTCCGCCATCGTGATGCTGGGGCTGTTGGGCGCGGCCTGGATGAAGGCCTCGTAGGCCTCGATCGAGTCGGCCTTCTGGACCTCGTGGAAGGAGGGGCCACAGGCGAGCAGGGCAAGGAGCGCGAGCATCGTTCTCTCCGGCGAGAAGAGCGACTAACCGGCCAGCGTCGCCACGATGAGCACGACGACGAGCGCGACCTGCTGCGCGGCCCCGAGCACATCTCCGGTGAGCCCACCGATTCGGCGCCGGGCGTGCCAGGAGATCAGCCCGCTGGTGCCGGTGACGGCGAGCAGGGCCGGAAAGAACCACCAGCCGAGACACCAGAGCCCGATGATCCCCGAGAACAGCCAGGCGAGAGCCAGGCCCTTGCCGCTGAGGCGACCGCCCATGCGAGCGAGGAGGCCGTCTTCACGAGCAGGTCGGGCGGATGCCACCAAGGTGGTGAGCACGGCCCTGGAGACGACATGGGCGACGATCAGCCCAGAAGCGCCGGTGAGCGCGGAGACCGCTCCGACCTGCAACAGCAGCGAGAGCACGACCGCGACCACGCCGTAGGTCCCGAGCATCGAGTCCCGCAGGATGCGCAGCTGGCGCTCGGCGTCCCCGCCCGCTCCGAAGGCGTCAGCGGTGTCGGCGAGGCCATCGATGTGGAGGGCACCGGTGAGGAAGACCCCGGCTGTGACGGTGAGGGTGGCCCCGAGCCACGCTGGCAGGCCACCGAAGATCCACCACACAACGGCCAGGATCAGCCCGACTCCCAGCCCCACCAGCGGGTAGAAGGGCGCGCCGCGCCGGAGATCCTCGTCGGTGATGTCCCCGTACACGGGCACCGGCACGCGGGTGAGCACGACGATGGCGACGATCAAGGCACGCACGAGACCGAGGCTACTACTCCTCGTCGAGGACCTCGACCAAGCGGTCCCGAACCCGAAGCACGAAGCGGTCCCAGCGCTGCCCGGGCCCGTGGCCGAGCAGCCTCTGGAGCCCGGCTTCCTGCTCCGGAGCAGTGGGGAGCCTGGCGATCGATCCGAGCTCCTCCAGCGCATCCACAAACGGCATGCTGAGCGCGTGGCCGAGCGTCTTGGACAGCGGGTGACAGAAGTGCTTCAACACCGCGAGGCGCTGGGCGGCGTAGGCCGTGTAGGCCGGCGGGAGCTCGCCCAGGCGGGGCACGAGCACCCTCGCAGAGTTCTCGACCCGCTCCCAAGGATCGTAGCGGCGCCTGCCGTCGACGATCGGTGGGTACAGGGTCCTGCGGCGTGCTGCCTTTCTCGCGAGGGTGTTGAACCTCTTGAGCAGGGCTGCCTTGCAATAGGCCTTCGGAGCGTCGATGCCCCCCTTGGCAAGGGCCTCCGACAGTGGCTTGCAGGTGTCCTGGACGAGCTGGTCGGCCAGCTGGGTGCTGATCGATCGCGCCTCTCGGAAGAGCAGCGGGCGCAGAGCGGACGCAATGGGGGCGGCCTCACCAGAGGCGTGGAGCTTTCGGATGGCATGCCAGCCCGCGTCCATTACAATAGTCTTACCTGCTCGACCTGACACTACACGGTCGCCAGCCCTCCAGCAACAAACTACCGAATATCGCTTGCAACAGTTGGTCGCTCCAGTGTTCGTCTCCCAGGTCGCGGCAGCCATGGCTGCTCACGGCGATCCGAAGATCGCCGAGCGGTATGCGCCCGGAGGGGCGCGCCTTGCCCACTACGAACGCGTCGCCTCTTCGCTGCTGCGGAGGCTCGGGGGAGACGCCGGGATGGCAGGGCTCCTGCACGGCTGCCCGGACGATCTGCCCGAGGCGGTCGAGGCTGCGATCTCGCCAGGAGCTCGCGGGATCCTCCGCGACTACGAGCGCCTCCGCGCGCCCTTCCTGTCTCCCGACTCGATCCCTGGCCTCGGGCGTCGCATGATCGAGGAGATGCTCCCCGAGGTGAGGCGGCCAGAGGCCATCGCCCTCCTCCTCTGCGAGCAGCGCGACCACCTCGACCCCACCGGAGAGCTGACCGGGTGGCTCGTCGCCATGCACCGAGAGCCGGAGCTCGTCTGTGAGCTCCCTCCACGCGGCCTCGTGCCGATGGTGCGCGAGTTCTCGCTTCACCTCGAGTACGCCGAGGTGGGTCTCTGTCCACTGGCGGAGGAGCTGGGGCTGTTCTTCGACCGCAACCGGCTCGATGATCTCGTACTCCTCCATCGTGATCCGGATCGGGCCCGGAGGATTCGCCAGTTCGTCGCCGACCAGGCAGGACCGGGCGGACTCGCCGCGCGGGGAGCGGAGAAAGTCCGAAACCTGTTCCTCGCCTCGGAGAAGGCCCGCGAGTCCATCCTGAGCTGCAACTGGGAGTGGCGGCACCTCGGGCGTCTCTCTCGCGTGCTGGGCCCTGACGAGACCGGCTGGGAGAGGCAGCTCCGCCTCTGCGGCTTCGTGACCATCAAGTGCAGCGGCAAGAGCGCCGCATACCGTGCGCTCGGAGCCCTTCATCAGCTCCGACGCTGCGACCCCAGCGCCTTTCGGGACTACATCTCCGCCAAGCGCATCAGCCAGTACCGCGCCATCCACACGGCGATCGCGGTCCCGGAGATCGGCGTGGACGGGCCCTTTCCGGTGCGGCTGCTCGCGAGCCAGAGCGCCGAGTCCCGCTACCACGAGGTCGGGCCGGACGACCTCGGGCAGATCCGCCCGAGGTTGGGACCGCAGCGCTCCGACGCCGACCGCTTCACCGCCTACACCCCGGCAGGAGAGGTGAAGCGACTGCCCCACGGGGCGGCGGTCCTCAACTTCGCCCTGGAGGTCCACCGGAGCTGGGTCTGCCTGGTCGATCACGCCGTCGTCGCCGGCGAGCACCGAGGTCTCCTCGACCCCGTCCACGAGGGCGAGGCCGTCGATCTCGTCCTGTTGCCGCAGCCCAGGCCCCTGCCCAAGGGCTGGAAGAAGGCGACCCCCCAGAGCACCCACGCGGCGATCAAGGCCGGAGCCCGGCGCGCGATGCACGAGCAGCGCCACAAGCAAGGACTGGACTGGGTCGCCATGAAGCTGCAGGAGTCGGGCATCGAGGTGGCCCGCGAACGCATAGAGGACTTCGTCGCGGAGGCCGCACGCCAGGCCGCTGCTCGGGAGAAGCTCATCTCGAGCAAAGGAAGCAAGGGGTCCCCGGGCGGCTGGTGGCTGCGCCAGATCGGGATCCTCCAAGCCCATCGACAGGGAGAACCCACCTACACGAAGGTCGCGATCCAGGAGCATCACCTCGACGTACTGCTGCGGACGCTTTGCCGGATCACGGGGACGGTGCTCGACCTGGACTTCGACGCCGAGCTCCGCCTGGGCACCGAGCGCTTCGTCGACTGCGCCCGCTGCGTTCCCGATCGGGACGGTCCCCTGGCTGTCGTCCGGAGTGGCAAGGAGCTGCGGTTCCACCGGGCAGGCGCCCCCTGCGCTGCAGGCGCCAGCGAGGTCCGGACGGTGCGCTGGGCGGTCGCACGCCACTACGTCTTGATCGAGGGGAGCAACCGGAAGGGGCTGTTCCGCGATGTCCTCGACGACGTGCGGGACCTCGAGCTGGACGTGATCGACTTCGTCGGCCGCCGCTTCGGGCGCAACTGGGCCGTCGCCCGGCTCGAGCTGGACTGCAACGACAGGCGCGTGCTCGACGAGCTCGTCCGCCACCTGCAGCGCGTCAGGGGTGTCACGCGAGTGCTCCTGGACGAGCGAGACCCCTTCCTGGAGAACGGCCTGCCCGATCGCCTGGAGGACAACCAGCTCCCGGGAGCGGGGGTCCGGGGCAACCCCTACGTACGCGGCGGACCGGTCTACCGGGACGAGAAGTTCTATGGACGAGAGCTGGAGTTCCACACGCTCCTCGGGCTCCTCGCCGATGTCCGCCAAGGCGGCCAGATGGCCTGCATCGAGGGGCCGCTGAAGGTCGGAAAGACCTCGCTGGCGCACCGGGTGCTCAGAGAGGTCAGCCGCCACGCGGACCTCTGGATCCCGGTCTACTACACGACACCCCACGGGACGTCGTGGTCCAGCCGGTACCGGGCTCCGGGAGTGGATCTCCCCCCCGCCCGAGACGCCATCGCAGAGCTCCTGGCGCGCTCGGCGGCAGAGGCGGTCCGTCGCCGTGGACTCACCAGCAGCGTGCCCGAGTACGACTCACTCGACGACCTCCTGAAGAAGCTGCTGCAGTGGCCAGAGCGCCCGCGCATCGTCCTGGTCATCGACGAGGCCGCGCGCCTTGCGCTGAACTCGGTCGAGGAGCTGTCCGCTCGAAAGGAGAGCAACACGGGCATCGAGAAGCGAATCGAGGAGGGCCAGCGGGACATCACGCTCGCCGAGCTGGAGCTCCGACCCTCTGCCAGGCCTGACGCCGACGACCTGGCGCGCTTCGCCCAGAGCGTGGTCTCCAAGCCCGGGCTGGCGGTGATCTGGGTCGGTCCCACGCCTTCGTTCGCGTCGATCCCCAGCGGCCTCTCGCTGCGTCACGAGCTCTACACGTCCGTTCGACGGATCCCTCTCGGCGCCTTCGGGATCACCGAGGTCGGCCTGCTTCTGTCAGCGAAGAAGCTGCGTCCAGCCTCACCGATCCGCTTCCTCGACATCACGCTCCAGGACGTGCACCGGCTCACCGGTGGTGACCCCCTGTTCGTCGGCGCCATCGCGGACGAGCTGTGGAGTGGTCGACCGGAGGAGGGCTCGCTGGAGTACAGCCCCGAGATGGTGGCGCGCGCTGCCGATCGTGTCCGGAGATTCGGCTACGAGCTGGACTGCCGGATCGGGCAGTTCGGTCCCCTGCGCCTGCTCGGGCAACAGCTGCTCCAGGGGATGGTGGAGCGCCCCCATCGACCGACAGATCGGCTCGACGGAGTCGCACCAGACCTGCACCGACACCTCCTCGACATGCTCTGCATGGCCGGTCTCGCCGTCGTCGACGAGGACGAAGACCATCGGCTTGCCGCACCCCTGATGAAAAAGTACTTGGGGGCGCTGTGACCAACGACCTGCCAGCCTACGAGCCCTACGACCTGCGCACGCGTGAGCTCCGGGATCACCTCGAACACGAGCGGCTGATGCTGCTCTTCGGCCCCCGCCGGTTCGGCAAGTCACTCATGCTGGACCGGCTCGCAGAGGGCACCGGCATGAAGAAGGTGCGGGTCGAGGGGCGTCACGGAGGCGTGCCTCCCCTCCCCGACGAACCGGTCACGATCCTGGTAGACGACATGGACTACCTGGTCGCGGGGTCCGGAGGGGCAGCTCTGGACTCGCTGATCTCGCAGGTGTTCACGAACCCGAAGCACCGACTGGTCGCCACGAGCGGGACGCCGCGCCGTGAGCTCGCTCGCGACCTGGACTCGAGCTGTGCTTCCTGCTCGGCGCTGCTGATGAACCACTCCCGCTTCCTCGTGCCCTGGTCCGTGGGCTGGGAGCGCCACATCGACGAGGCCTTCCCCGCAGACTGGGGTGGCGCCGTGGCTCGGGTGACCGGTGGCTACCCCGAGCTCGTGAACATCTGTCGGAGCGTGGTGTGGACGGCGGACCGCGAGGGGTTCCAGGACGAGGGCGAGCGGGACGCGGCCGTGCTCGCCATGCTGCAGAAGAGGTCACCGGCGATCACCTCCATGGACCGACTGCTCCGGCGACTGGACGAGCACCACCCCGCGGCCTGGGCCGCACTCCAGCGGACCGTCGAGGGCTCGAAGCGCAGCCCCCACGAGGAGTACGTGTCCGCGTGGGTGGCCCATGGCCTCGCCATCGACGGCGGTCTTGGCGATGCCGTCATCGCTCCTGGGGCCTACCTGCGCTGGCGCATCCCGCACTACGAGCCGCTCGAGCGCGAGATCACCGACAACGCCCCCTTCAGCCTCGTGCCAGAGGGACCTTCATCGGGCAAGGCGGTGATCAGCGGGCCGGGCGGCGACACGCGCACGGTGAAGCTGCGCAAGAAGAAGTGGCAGCTCGTCCAGGTGCTCCACGAGCACCGGAGCTTCATGTCCGGTGCCCAGCTGCGCGACATCCTGGACCTGGACACGGACGCCGGGCTGCGTTCCCTGGTGGCGCGCACACGCAAGACCTTCAGCGACCAGCGCGTCGAGGGTGTGATCCTCAACCGCTACGGTGGCGGCTTCGGCCTGGGCGAGCCGCGCCTGCGCCCCAAGGGCTGAGTCACCCCGGGGCAGGCAGCAGGACCCACTGCGAGGCCTGCACGGCCAGCCAGACCGGACGCATGGGGTCCTCGCAGAGGGGTGGAGCTTTTGCGAGCAGGGCCTGGGCGTCCTCGGCGTAGGGAGCGAAGCGCTCCGGGAGGGCCACCACCGCGCGACGAGCGAGGTCGAACTCCAGCGCGTGGGCGTCGGTCCAACCAAGGAAGCTCAGGGCAGCGGCCACGCTGTCGAGGTTCTCCAGGATTCTCCGGGCGTCGCCTGTCCGTAGGCCGTCGACCAGGGCGCCCGGGTCGAGGCCGTCTCGGGCATCGGCGACCGTCTCGCCGTGAGCTTCACGCCACGCAACAGCCTCGAGGACCAGCGGGTCGTCGGCTTCAAACCGGGCCAGAAAGCCAGCGGCTTCCGCGATTCGGAGGGCGTTGTCGCCCTCCGCCAGTGCTACCCCGAGGCAGTCGCGGAGCTCCTCCTGGTCACGGCGAATCACGGCATCTCCTGAAACAAGGATATGACGGGCCGCGCGGACCGTGACGTACAGGGGGGGTTCAAGTCGCTCGAATCCTGTGATTACGCAGGGTTGTATCGACAGGTGTCGAGATCCGGCCCTCATGACGTCCTGGGAATCCTCACGAAGGAGTCCCAGTGCAGCCCCAGAACCCCATCCTCGACTCCCTCCGCGACAACTCCGACCACCTGGAAGACCTCGCGGACATCTACTTCCCTGACCAGCCGCTGGAGGTGTCCGTGTTCCTTCGCGAGGTCTTCGAGCGCGCTCGGAGGCAGCTGCTGGAGCACTCAGAGGTCGGCGGCGACCTGGAGGGCGCAGTCCGCGTCACCTTCCTCGGCCAGGGGCTGCTCGTCTATGCCGCCGCCTGTTGCGCCCAGCAGGCGGCCCGCCGCGACGCGACCGGAGACCGGGGGGACGCGGACCACGACGCCTACCTCGCCCTCGAGAAGCAGGTCAGGGCCGGGAAGACCATGAGCATCCTCGACCACCCGCGACGCAACCTGTCGGGCTACCTCTCCCGGATCTCCAGGAACGTGCACGGCTGGGCGGCGATGGCGAGACCGGACGAGGTGCAGTGGGACGACAACCACCAGGTCGTCGAAGCCGATGTGTGCGACCCGCCGGAGACCGAGGACCGCGACGCCCTGGCCGGCTTCGTCTCGGCCTTCTTCGAGGACCCCGAGCGCCTGCGCGGCCAGAACCCGGAGCTCTGCCGCGAGATCTGCACGGGGGTTCGCCTGAGCCTGGAGACGTCCTTTCCCACATTCGACGAGGCGCGGGAGGTGTACCTGAGCCTGCTGTCGCGGGACCCGATCAGCGCACGAGCCATCTCACCCGAGCTCGCCGACGCGGCTCTGGCGACCATCGAGCGCATGGACGCGGCCGCCGAGCCCTTGTGGGGTCGGCTCTACGACGCTCTCCCACACGCCCACACCTGCAAGGCCACGCGAGGGGCGGTCTGGAAGCGGCAGGTCGGAGTCGCCCGAGCCTGGCTGGATGGATGGCGTCGTGGTCACGAGCCGACCGCACGCGAGCAGGCCGCCGCGGCCGGTTGGCGCTCACCCAAGACCGTCCACAGGATCAGGACCGCGCTGGTCCGCGCCGCCGGGTTCCACCCCGAGACCGTGCACGCCATGGCTCGCCAGCTCGCCGTCGAGCGCCGGAGGCCTACAGCACGGTGGCCACGAGCGAGACCAGCCCTTGATGATCAGCCGGCACGTAGCCCTCGACCGGCTGGGTGTCGTAGGTCATCTTGTAGCTCAGCTTCACGCTCATCGCGGCGGTCAGCTCGTTCGTGATCGCGGTGTCGCTGATCAAGCGCGTGTCGGTCGGGTCTTCGACGTTGACGAAGACCTCGACATCCTGACCGAAGGCCAGGGTGCTGGTGAGCACTCGCACGAAGCCCAGGCCGCCGCGGGCGTTGTACTTCATGCCCCGGTTGGGCACGACTCCGTCGGTGTAGTCCTCTCGCGCGGCGTCGACGCCGACCTCTGCGGAGAGCGACGTGACCGGGTCGTCGTCCGCGGCCTCGTAGAGCAGGAGGTGGCTGTAGCCCAGCTGGCCGTTGAAGCGGCTGTCGTAGCCAGCGTAGGGGTCGGTGAAGCCGCCGCCGAGCAGATAGAGCGAGTTGCGATCGGTCAAGAAGCGGTCGTAGCGGAGATCGCCCTCCGCCCGCTGGGCGGTCCGGACGCGGGAACGGGCTCGCTCGTCCTTGGAGAGCACGCCGTTGCCGTCTTCGTCGATCAGCGCCGATCCAAGGGTGATCTCTCCGGCGCTGGAGAGCTGGTTGCGGCGCCAACGGTAGGCCGCCGCGTAGCTCGCGGAGAGCTTTCGGCTGTCCGTGTTGCCCGCCGACCAGGCCCCGCCGAACTCCGCCTCGAGATCCTTCTCAGGCGAATCGACGGGTTCGGCCAGGGGATCCGGCGGCTCCACGAACACGTCGTCTTCAGCGAACGCAACAGCAGCGAGGATCAGCAGGGACGGCGCCATCAACACTCGGTGTAATCGAAGAGGGTGCGGGGTCTCAAGACCCTTCTGCAGAACATTCGTTCCCGGCGCTGGCGTCCTCTTCCAGGAGGCGGTCGTGCTCCACCTGGCAGTCGGCCAGTTGCTCGGCGTCCGGGTCGCTGTTCTCGAGCCGGACCCGGTTGCAGTCGTACTCCTCAGCCCGGCACTCACAGATGTAGTCGGAGTAGTCCTCGCAGGCCCTCTCGGACACGCAGGATGTCGCGAGCCCCAAGAGGCCCAGGACTCCCAGCCATCGCTTCATGTGGTCTCCTCCAGGGCACGATAGCCGCGGGCCGGCCGTCTCTGGGTAGACCTCCGCGCAGAGCGCTTCGGCACACCGAGGTGCGCGCCCACCGTAGGCCCAGCGCACGGAGGCCTGCCGAGTGGACCCTGTACAGTCGGGGGCTCACCCGGGAGGCTCGAAGTCATGCGCGCGCTGGCCTGGGGCTTGAAGAAGCCCTCCTCCCGAAGCGTCGCCGAGTGCTCCAGCTCGAGGGTGCCGCCAGTACCGGCCCTGATGAGGTTGAAGTCCACGTTGAGCTGCCGATACGCTCCAGCGTCGACGACTCCCTCCATGGGCTGGATGAAGTTGGCCGGAACATCCTGCGCCAACATGAGCTCGAAGACCTGCGATGCCATGAGGAACTCCTCGTGTCTGATGTGCCTTCGATCGGTACCGCAACAACACCAGGCCGCCAACTCTGGCAAACACGAGTTTGGTCCCCTGGGATCGCGAGCGCGCCGGCTGGGCGGGTGTGGACCCGAAAGGAACTGAAAGACACGAAGTCAGCTCTGGTCGCGAACAACGATCCTCCGTCCCCCGAACCGGATCTGCCCGGTTCGTCCGCGGGTCTGTACCACGTCACCGCACCAACACCTCGTCGTCCAGCGTCCAGAGCACCTTGCCGCACGAGGGACGCTCGCCCTACCCCAACACCCCCAGCTCACGAGCCCTCGCCAAGAGCCGCTCGTGGATCTCGGGGACCTGCTCCTGCCGGCTGGTCTCGGGCATGTTCCTCTCGACCCAGTAGAGCAGCTCGGGCTGGCTGGTGGAGAACCGGTTTCGTCCGTACTGGCAGGCGTCGGTGACCTCTTCCTCTGGCACGTCGAAGGCAGGGAGCACGATGGGCTGCAGCGCCTCCCCGCTCTCCATGCGGTCGGTGTCGATGCACTCGCCCAGTGAGTTCGTGCTCAGGAGGCGCTCGTTCCAGAGCGGCAGGTCGAAGCGCTCGCAGACGTACTTCAGGACCGAGGCGTGGTCGAAGACCGTGCTGACGGCGCCCTGCTTGACCCAGGGACCGACCACCAGTGTCGGCACCCTGAAGCCGAGGCGGTCGAAGCCCTCGGCCGCGAGATCGTCGCCCACGGTCGGAGGCGGCACGTGATCGTAGAAGCCGCCGTGCTCGTCGTAGGTGATGACCAAGAGCGTGCGCTCCCAGATCGGAGAGCGAGCCAGTGACTCGTAGACCAGCGCGAGGAAGATCTGACCGAGGCCCGGGTGGTGGGGTGGGTGGTCGTCGTTGAAGGAAAAACCCGGGTCGACCCAGGAAAAGGAAGGCAGATCACCCGAGCCGACCCGATCGAGGAAGTCCTCGAACACGCTGACCCGGTCCGGGTCCCAAGCTCCGTCGAAGAGCCCGAGGAAGGGGACGTCGGTGTAGAAGTAGCGCCAGTCCACCCCTGCCTCGTCCAGCGCCTGGTAGATCGTCTTCTGCGGAAAGGGGGCGTTGCTGATGCTGTTGTTCTGGGCGCCGTTGCTGGAGGCCGAGTGGCCGAAGAGCCGGTTCGGCCAGGTGGGGCCCATCACCGAGCAGAAGTAGGCATCCGGGACGCAGAAGTGCTGGGCCAGCGCCCAGTGGACCGGCACCTCCTCGTCGTTGTGGTAGCCCATGACCCACTCGCCCTGGGGCTGGCCGACGTTGCCCTCGTGCTTGAGCACGAAGCCCGAGTTCTCGCCGTCGGCGAACTGGTCGTGGGAGCTGTTCCAGCCATGGGGCGGGTCGTACTGGCAGTTCTCGCTCAGGTGGAAGACCGGGACGTCGTCTCCAGCGAGGTTCGGGTTCGTCTCGGTGCCGTCGAGGCCATCGACGTCCATCCCAGCCTCCAGCTTCAGGCCACCGAGGTAGTGGTCGAAGCTGCGGTTCTCCATCATCACGACGATGACGTGGTCGATGCCCGGAGGCAGCGGCTCGCCGGTGTCCTTGTCCGAGTTGCACGCAGGCAGTGTCGCAGCGGCGATACCCGCGGCGCCCCCAGCGAGGACCGTACGACGCTTGATTCCAGACATTGAGGGCCTCCGAAGAGGCCCTCCATAGCACCTGAACAGCTGGCCTCAGGTCTCGGAGATGTCAGCCTCTGTGCGGGGGCAGAGCTTCCACTCGCTGTAGCTGTAGTTGATGACGCCGGTGACGTCGTAGGTCGTGCCGACATCCGGAGCGACGGTGAAGAAGAGGTCGTCGATGTTCAGACCGTCCCAGGAGGTCTCGAACTCGCCGAACTCACCAGCGGCCGTGACCTCGAGACCCTCGATGGTGACCAGGACGCCCTCGTAGGCCTCCCAGTCGGCAGGGGCGCTCGCCAGGGTCTCTGCGCTGATCGTGACGCTGTCGCCGCCCCACTCGATGCCCACGTCCTTGAGCTCCGTGAGGTCGTAGTACTCGTCGACCGTGGCGTCGAGCTTGGCGATGGTGGCGCCCACCGTGACCGTCTCGGAGAAGCCGGGCTCGTAGACATAGATGCCGTTCCAAGCGCCGGCGGCGTCAGCGATCCAGAAGCCCTTGATCTCGCCGTCGTAGCTGTAGGTCGGGGTGGTCACGAAGGCGTTCTCGACGGTGATCGTCGAGCCGCTCGCGACCGTTCCGTCCTGGATGTCGGAGATCGTGACGATCTCGCCGCCGCCGGAGCCGGCGACGTAGCCCTCGAGATCGGCCGCGTCCCGGGGGTTGAGCTTCCACTCGGAGTAGTTGTAGGCCAGCGGACCGATGACGTTCGTCCAGGTGGCGCCTGCCTCTCCGGAGTAGTCGAAGAGCAGGTTGTCGAGCTTCAAGCCGTTGTCGAGCTCGATCTCGCCGTAGCTGTTGATGCCGCTGGTGGCCGTAGCGGAGCCGATCGCGATGAGCGTGGACTCCCAGGGCTCGAAGTCGGTGACGCTGCCGACATCGACGCTGTCGACGGTGAGCGTGCCATTGCCCGTGACCTCGATGGCGGAGTCGTCGGAGACCGACAGCTCGGTCCAGTCGTAGAACTCGGAGACCGAGCCGGTGACCGTGATCTCGTCGCCGGGCTCGAGGTAGGGGACGCCGGACTGCATGTAGACGAAGATCCCGGACCACTCGCCGCCGCCGGGGCTCTGGATGAAGAAGCCGTCGTCCTCCTGGCTGGCAGGGCTGGAGACGAGCACGCCGGAGAGCGTCACCGTCTCGCCGTCGGCGATCGTGCCGTCCTGGATGTCGGCGATGGAGGGGCCACCGTCGTTGTTGTTGCCCGGTCCTTCGCCGGTGTCGTCGTCGCCGCCGCCGGGGCCGAGGTTGCAGCCCATGACCAACAGGGTGATGAGGCTCATCGCATTCTCTCCAGGTGCACAGAAGACCCGCAAATACATGCGGCTCCTCGCACCCGCAAGGGAATGCCCGAGAAAGGAGCGTGCCAACATGGCCACAGGGCAGGCCGCGCTGGAAGTCAAGGGACTCCGCCGCAGCTTCGGGACCCGCATCGCGGTGAACGATCTCGATCTCCATGTCACCGAGGGCAGCGTCTACGGCTTCCTAGGTCCCAACGGCGCCGGCAAGACCACGGCGATGCGCTGCATCCTGGGCCTGATCCGCAGCGACGCGGGTGACGTCGCCATCTTCGGGGACACCAACCCGGTCTCCCGGAGACGCCACGTGGGCTCGCTGGTCGAGACGCCGCGCTTCTACGACTGGATGAGCGGCCGTCAGAACCTCGACGTCGCAGCCGCCTACGCCAACGCGCCTGTCGACCGGATCCAGCCAGCGCTGGAGCGGGTCGGCCTGCGCGAACGGGCCGACGACAAGGTCCAGGGCTACTCCCTCGGCATGAAGCAGCGCCTCGGCATTGCGCGGGCCCTGCTCGCCAAGCCCCGGCTCCTGTTGCTCGACGAGCCCACCAACGGCCTCGACCCGCAGGGCATGAAGGACGTGCGCGAGCTCATCAAGACCCTCGCCACGGAAGAGGCCATCACGATCTTCATCAGCTCGCATCTGCTGTGGGAGATCCAGGCGGTGGCCACCCGGGTCGGCATCATCGAGAACGGCAAGCTCATCGCCGAGGGGGACGTCGCCGAGCTCCTCGCTGGCGGAGACGTGGTCGAGGTCGAGGTCGGCAGCCCTGACATCGACGCCCTGATCGCCGCCGCCGCCGGGCTCGAGGGTGTCGCACACGTCGGCCCCGGTTCCCACGGCGAGGTCTTCGCGGCAGAGGGCCTCGACGCCGCCGGTCTCAACGCACAGCTCGTCGCCGCGGGCGTGCGGGTCTCCTCGCTCGAGACCCGAGGGCGCACGCTCGAGGACCTCTTCCTCTCCATCACGAAGGCGGAGATCACCTGATGCCGATGCACCTCCACCGCATGGTGGCCGCCGAGCTGAAGAAGATCCTCACGCGGTTCTCGGGCTGGGCTGGGCTGGGGCTGTCGATCACGATCCCCCTGCTCGTCGTCGCAGCGCTGCTCTGGGTGCGCTCCCAGACCGGCGGCGAGGACGGCATGGTGGTCAACAACAACCCCATCTCCCAGATGGTGGCCTTCGAGGTCTTCACGGTGCTCGACTGGGCGCTCTCGGTGAGGAACTTCCTGGTCCTTCCGCTGATGCTGCTCATGATCACGGCCCAGC
This sequence comes from Myxococcota bacterium, assembly GCA_036012755.1. Taxonomy (GTDB): domain Bacteria; phylum Myxococcota_A; class UBA796; order UBA796; family CAJQPC01; genus JAAESX01. Next base: position 70,667 of record DASCPX010000087.1, read on the forward strand.
TCGTCGCCGGGGAGTGGAAGGAGCGAACACTACGCTCGCTGCTGGTCCGTCCGGTTCCCCGCTGGTCGGTCCTGCTCGCGAAGTTCATCGCGGTCCAGCTCTACTCAGGGGCCTGCCTGCTGCTCACCTGGCTCATGGCGTTCGCCCCAGCCATCGCGCTCTTCGATCTCGAGGTGGAGATCGGAGACGTCAGCCTCGGCTACCTCGCCAGCTGGGGCACCGACGCCGGCTTCATCGCCATCGGCATCCTTGTCTCGACGCTCTTCCCATCCGTCGTCGGCGTGGTCGTCGGCACCGCGCTTGGCTGGGGCTTCGAGCTGGCCATTCGCGGCGGCCTGAAGGCAGCCGCCTTCTTCGGCGTCGAGCAAGCCGACTCGATCGGGCCGTGGATGCCCGGCAACGCGCTCGATGCCTGGCAGGGTTTCTCCGGGGGATGGGACGAGCGCGCCTTCGGTGGACTGGCGATCCTGATCGCTTTGAGCGCCGTGCTGGCCGTCGTACGCTTCCGGAACACCGACGTACCCTAGGATGGGTTCGATGATCGACTTCGAAGGTCTGGTCGACAAGCTCGGAGGCCTGGTCCTCGTGTGCGACGAGGACGGGCTGGTCGTCTGGGTGAACGACGACGCTCGCGAGTTCCTGGGCGAGGACTTCCACGAGCTCTGCGAGCACCCCCTGGACACCTGGCTGCGTGGACCCGACGGCTTCCTGTGGCCGGCGCTGGGCGAGGACAGCGGCGACCGTGTCCTGATGTACGAGGCCAACGGACGCTCCGAGCGCATGCGCGGCGACATCCGCTCATGCCCCGTCCAGGGCAAGATGGGCTGGGTCGCACACCTGCGGCTGGCGGCGGGACACACCGAGCGGCTGGAGGGACTCCAGGCCCTCTCGGGCACCATCGCGGCCCAGCTGGCTCGTCAGCTCAAGGCGATCATCACCAGCGCCACGGAAGCGCTCATGCGCCAGCCGGACGACCCCGACGCCGAGTCCTTCCGCGCCATCCTCGACGCGGCGCAGGGGGCGGCGCTGCTGCAGAAGCAGCTGGCCGGGCTCGGTGGAGAGGCCGACCTCCGCTACATCTCGATGTCGCTGGGCTCGCTGGTGCAGGACAACACGCGCACCCTCCAGGCGGCGCTGGGTCGCAAGTACGCCCTCGTGGTCGACAACTGCGAGGCCGGCACCGGGGTCATCGAGGGGGACCCGCACGCCCTCGGCATAGTGCTCGTCGAGCTCGCCGAGTGGGTCGCGAACTACCACGGTGGACCAAGCGGCGGACTGCGCATCAGCCTCCACGACTCCAGCGACTCCACGGTGCGTCTGCAGCTGACGGACGATGGCCAGGGACTCACCGCGACCCAGCGCGCGGCCCTGCACGATCCCTCGGGCCCGGGACTGGGACTGGCGATCGCCTTCGGCGTCGTGAACCAGCACAACGGCCGCATCCTGGTCGACTCTGTGCTCGGCCGCGGGACCACCTTCTACATAGAGTTCCCCACCGAGAGCGCCCAGGAGCCAGCCCCACCACGCCGCGGGACCGAGACCATCCTGGTGGTCGAGGACGAAGAGGTCATCCGGCGCTGGGTCCAGGTGACCCTGGAGTCACTCGGCTACACGGTGCTGACGGCACGAAACGGGGTCGACGCAGCGGCGCTCTTGCGCGAGAAGCGTGACGAGTGCGACCTCCTCATCATCGACGCGGTGCTCCCCGGCATCAGCGGCCTGGAGCTCATCGCCGAGACCCGAGCCGCGGATCCCGACAAGAAGGTGCTCTTGATGACGGGCTACTCGGCCGACCTCGTCGGGAGCGAGGTGCTCGAGCTGGTGCCGCTGTTGGAGAAGCCCTTCACGCCCTCGGAGCTCGTGGACTTCGTGAACCAGATCCTGGACGGCTGAGGCCGCCGGGTCACCCTGAGTCCTCCCACTCGGGACGCATGAGCGCGCTGAGCCGGGCGACGTCCTCGAGCCCGTCCTCGCTCTCGGCGGCGGTGGTCTTGCCGGTGAGCGAGAAGACGATGCGATCGACGCTGACGTAGAGACAGGGCACGACGATCAGCGTCAGGCCGGTGGCAAAGACGAGGCCCCAGCTGATCGAGGTGGCCATCGGGGACAAGAGCGGGTTCTCACCCCCGAGCCCCAGGCCCAGGGGCATCAGGCCGGCGATCGTCGTCACAGAGGTCAGGAAGATGGGCCGCATGCGCTCCCTGCCCGCGCTCACGACCGCCTCGATGAGCTCCATGCCAGCTCGCCGCTTGCCGTTGATGAAGTCGACGAGCACCAGGCTGTCGTTCACGACGATGCCGGTCAGCGCCACGACGCCGATGCCGGCGAGCATGCCGAAGGGACTCTGGGTGACCAGCAGGCCCAGCACCACTCCGATGAAGCAGAAGGGCACGGCGACGAGCACCACCAGCGGCTGGGTGTAGCTGCGGAACTGGGCCGCCAGGATGGTGTAGATGAGCAAAGCCGCGATCCAGAAGGCCTGGAACAGGGACGTGAAGCTGTCCTGGGTGCCGCTGAACTCGCCGCCGAAGTCGTAGGTGTAGCCAGGGGGCGCCTCACCGATGGCAGCGCGCAGGGCGGTGTTGACCTCGACGCTGGTCGTGACCGCGGGATCGACGTCGGCGGAGACCTGCACCTTTCGGACCCGGTCCTTGTGGCGAATCACGGACCAGCCGCGGTCCTCGTCGATCGTGGCCAGCTCTGACAGGGGCACGAAGCCCGCTGAGGTCGGGATGCCGAGCGAGCCCAGAGCTCCGATCCCGTCCAGCTCGGCGTAGCGCACCCGGATCTCGACGGGGGTCGAGCCCTGGCGAATCGACGTGGCGATGCCGCCGGTGAGCGACAGTCGGATCGCCCCGGCCACATCGGCGACCGTCAGTCCGTGGCGGGCGGCCTTCACCGGGTCGATGTGGACCCGCAGCTCGCGCTTGCCGGGGTCGAGGTCGCTGCCGAGGTCCTCGACCCCGGGGATCGCGGCGGCGCTGGCCATCATCTGGCTGGCCAGTTCCTCGAGCCGGTGGAAGTCGTTTCCGCGGATCTCAACGGCCACGGGCTTTCCAGCCGGAGGGGCCTGCTGGAGCGCCGTGACCTGAACCGCGACGGGCCCGGGGACATCGGCGACGGCCTCTCGCAGCGCGGCGGCGACCCGGTCGGCCCGGTAGTCCCGTGTCTGCCAGGGCTCGAGGTCCAGGACCACCTGTCCGACGTGGCTGCCGACCTTCGGGAAGCCGTCGGTGCGCCGGTAGCCGGACTCGACCAAAGAGGTCCGGAGCATCTCCGCTGGTACGGCCTCGACCGCGGCCACCTCGATCGCACCCAGCACGGCCTCCGTCGTCTCCATGTTCGTGCCCACGGGGAGGTCGACGCGCACGTCCACGATGTCCGCGTCGACGTCCGTGAACATCACGAGGTCCAGCGTGGCGACCCCCAGCCCGACGGAGGCGACGCTGAGCATCAGGACGCCGCAGATGATCACGACCCGGTGGCCAAGGGACCAACGGAGCATGCGCTCGTAGCGGGCCCGCATGGCCAGCACCCAGCCGGGGGTCTGGCGCTTGGGCACGGCCCCCCAGTCGGCGAGGTGGCTGGGCAGGACGAAGAGGGCCTCGATCAGCGAGGCCACCAACACGGCGGCGACGACCTTGGGGATGATCGAGAAGAACTTGCCCATCACGCCGGTCATCACGAGCAGAGGCAGGAAAGCGCTGACAGTGGTGAGGGTCGCGGCGACGACGGGGACCGCGACCTGGGCGGTCCCTACGACCGCGGCCACGTGCAGTGGATGGCCTCGCTCGGCGTAGCGGACGACGTTCTCGATGACGACGATGGCGTCGTCGACGACGATGCCGAGCACGATGATCAGCGAGAACAGGCTGAGCATGTTGATGGTGATGCCCAGCGCCACCATCACGAGGACGCCCCCCGCCAGCGCGACCGGGAGCCCGATGCTGGCCATCGCGGCGTTGCGCGGACCGAGGGAGAAGCCGAGCAACAGGCTGACGAGGACCAGGCCCATCAGTCCGTTGGCGTAGAGATCCCCGAGCACCTGCTCCAGCCCCCGCGACGCGTCGGCGTGCAGGCTGAGGCTGACCCCGGGGGGAAGGTCCTCGGAGAAGCGCTCGACGACCTTTTCGACGCCATCGACCATGCGGATGAGATCCCCCTCGCGGGTCTTCATGACCGTGAGCAGGACCGCTCGCTCACCATCGACCCATGCGTTCGAGCGAGCCGGGGCGAAGTCGTCAGCGACCCTCGCCACCTCGCCGAGGCGAAGGACCGAGCCGTCCGGACCGACCCGCAAGACGACGTCCTCGACGGAAGCCGCGCCGGTCTGGCGCTGATCCACGCGGACGAGGAACTCCTGGCGACCGGCGTCCAGCGAGCCCGCCGGCAACCCGATGCTGCTGCGATCGATGGCCTCGACGATCCAGGGCAGCGGCAAGCCCAGGGCCTCGGCGCGAGCCCTGTCGACCTCGACGAGGACCTCTGGATCGGAGAGCCCCGAGACGAGGACCTCGCTGGCCCCGTCGACGGAAGAGAGCTCGTCCTGGAGGGCGTCCGCCAGGGGTTTCAACCTGGACAGATCCGACCCTCGAATCGCCACCTGGATGGCCGGGAAGTCCCGCGTCCACTTGATGGTGACCGGTGCCTCGGCGTCCTCTGGGAGCTCGGCCCGGTCGACCGCCTGGGCCAGCTGCATCGTGGCCCGATCGAGATCGGGCACGTCGGTGTCGAAGGCGAGCCAGACCTCGGCGTAGTTCTCTCGCGCGGTGGACTCGACCGACTCGAGGTAGGGGATGTCGCCGATCTCGTCCTCGATGGGGTCGACGATGAGCGCCTCGATCTCGGCCGGGGTCGCCCCGGGCCACACGACAGTGGTGTAGGCCCAGCGGGCCTCGACCTCTGGCAGCTCCTCCCGGGTCATCGTGGAGAAGGCGAAGATCCCGCCCACGCTGAGCACGATGGCCAGCAGGTTGACCAACACGGGCTGTCGGACGGCGAAGCGTGCGAGGAACATCAGTCCACGACGAGCACCGGGCTGCCTTCGCGGAGCGAATCGCCGCCCACTGTCACGACGATCTCCCCGGCGCTGAGCCCGTCTGTGACCTCGACCTCGTCCCCGGACGTGGCGCCGAGCTCGACGGCCCGGAGCGAGGCGACGCCATCCGAGACGACGAAGACCGAGGCCTGTCCGAAGCGCTCGGAGGTAGCGTCCCGGGGCAACACGAGCGCCTCGCGCGAGCCGGTCTCGAGGAGCACCGTAGCGCTGGCGTTCGGCAAGGCATCACCTGGCTCGACGAGGATCTCGACCGGGACGGCGCCGGTGGCCCGATCGAGCTCTGGAGCGATGGTCCCGACGTGGCCGGAGAGGACCCCGGCGTCGGTGTGGATCTCTGCGCTGTCACCGACACTGAGCGAGCGAGCGAGCGCCCACGGCAGGCCGATGTCGACCTGGAGAGCCGACGTGTCGGCGAGGTTGGCGACTGGCGTTCCCGCGGAGATCACCTGGCCGAGGTCCACGATGCGGCGGGTCAGGGTGCCGGCGAAGGGAGCACGCACGGACATGTCCGCGAGCTGACGCCTGGCGCTGGCCAGGTTGGCCTCCGCGGCGAGCACGTCGGCGGCGGCGACCTGGGAGGCGAGGCGGGCGTCGTCGAGCTGGGCCTGGGAGAGGTCCCCCTCCAGCGCCATCGCGCGGTCGAGCTGCGCTCGTGCCTGGGCCTGGACCGCCTCTGCCTTCGCGAGCGTCGCCTCTGCCGCCTGCACGCCGATGGCCTGGCGACCGCTCTCGAGGCGCACGAGCGGAGCCCCGCGCTGGACCTCCTCGCCCACCGCCACCGGGAGGCCGGACACCCGCCCGGAGGCTTCGCTGAGCACGGTCACCTGGTTGTCCGCCCGCAACACGCCGTTGGCTTCGATGGGCTCGGAGAAAGGCGACAGGCCGACGGTGACGACCTCGACGGGCACGGCTTGCACCGACGCCGCTTCGGTCTCGGGCTGGCCACATGCGAGCAGGACGAGGAGCACGAGGATCCCTATCCGATCCTCACCACCGGGCGTCGACCCTGGCGAGTCCCAGGTGGAGCTCGTAGGCCCGCTTGTTGGAACGGATCTGCACGAAGCTGCCGGCGTACGCCGCCGCGAGGGCCCCGTAGGCCGGCACGGCGACCACGCCGTAGGGCAGGTCCGTCTCGTCGATCACCGGCATCAGGAGCGCGCAGCCATAGAAGGTCGCCACGCCGACCAGGCCCACGATGGCCGGGACGTTGGAGACATCCACACCGCCAGCTCGCAGGCTGCGGGCCGCTCGCCAGGCGAAGATCGAGCTGCTGGTCGTTCCACCGATCATCGAGACCGTGCCAATGGCAGCGAAGGGCATGACCGCCACGGTCACGACCTGGTCGCCGTCGCTGGCGATGATCGGCACGACGCTCGCGGTGACGAGCCCCAGGCCGCCTGCGGCTGAGTAGAAGCCCAGGCGCGCCAGCTTCTGCTGCCGGTCGTAGTCGGCCTCCCACGCCGGAGCCTCCGCCGCGAGCGCGGTCCCAAGCGCGAGGATCAGCGAGACCATCCGAGGTTCCTCCCCAGCCCGAACTAGAACTCCGAGATGGCCATGTTCCCGGCCATGTAGCCCCCGGTCAGGTAGGTGGTCTCGATGTTCCAGCCGGAGCGTCCGAGGGCGGCGACGGCACCGAAGCGCAGGGCTGGCGACCACGTCATGCGGCTGTCCATACGGGCGCCGGCTCCCACGACGAAGCGCATCCAGGCCCAACCGGGGCGGCAGTTGAGCGAGGGTGTGAAGGCGAGGCCAGGGGGTCCGGTTCCGATGTCGCCGCGGGCGGAGACCGCACCATGGAGCGTGAGGCGGCCCCTCGCGAAGACATAGGCAGCGTGGCCTCCGGCCCCCACGTCGATCCCGACGCCCTCTGTGAACAGGGGACCGACGACCACCGAATGGGCCAGAGGCTGGTCATTGGCGGAGGCCAGAGCGAGGGAGAGCAATCACATGCCGGCGAGTCTACCCCTGCGCCTGCCACCCCATCATCGCGAGCCAGGCCGCGCCGGCCAGAGCGCCCGTGCAGAGCGAGGCGACAAGCACCTGCTTCGCGGCGAAGGGTCGCTCCGCGCGCCAGGCCAACCACAGGGCGAGGCCGAACAGCGGCGTCAACACGAGGTTCACCGCGACGACGCCGATCAGCTTGCCGAGGGCCAGCTCCTCGTCGGGATCCCGGGGCACCTCGCGCGTCGATGGGGTCGGGGACAGGTGGGCCCGGGCGCGCTCCAGCAGCTCGGGGGGCGGGTCGATGGGGTCTCCGATGATGATGCGCTCGGCCGCATCTTCGAGCTCCTTGTCGCTGAGGTGGTGGGACGACAGCAGGTAGGCGTGGAGCCGCTCCTCACCGGTCGGGCGGTGGCCGCAAGCAGCGCAGGACACCATCGGTCGTTCCTTGTGGGCCCCACAGCGGCTGCAGATCGCCGTCACCGCGGGAGCACCGGGACGGGCCGCTCCTCCTCGGGTCCCGGCCCTTCGACCGACAGCGTCGGGTTCGGCTCGCCGAAGAGCCAGATCTGCTCCAGCGGCGAGCCCGCGGCCTCGACCTGCTGAACGAGCCAGTTGCGCACGGCTCGGGGGCGCTCCGTCTCGGCGGTCGGGTTCTGCAGCGCGATGATCTCGGCCGGATCGAGGTGCACCGCCTGGCAGAGCCCGACCCCTGCCCTCGCGTCGGGCCCCCACGCCCTCAGCGGAACGATGTCGGGACCGAGGGCCAAGAACCCCTCCTCGCCAGCGTCCACGACGTGCAGCTCCGGCAGCGACCACGGCGGCTTGAGCAGGGCCTGCTTCATCGCCTCCAGCGCAGCCCTGCGTCCAGGCTCGTGGCTCCGGTCTGCTCGACGGACGGCGGGCGGGTTCTGATCGCCGTTGTTCCAGGCGGATCCTCGCTGCTCCAGCAGGGCCAGGAACTCGGGCAACCACGGGCGGTCGTCGTCGAGGTTCAGGTCACCGAGGCGCACGGTCAACCTGGAGGGGGCGCAGATCCTGAAGTCGTTGGTGAAGACCCAGCCCAGGGACAAGACCAGCGGTGCGCCGATGGCGTCGACGAGCTCCGGATCCCGCACCGCCAGCTCGCGCAGCTTGCCGAACAGGGGCGGATCGAGCTCGATGTCGAGGCGGACCTTCAGCGTACGGTCGCGACCCAGGCGCGCTCGCATGGCCTCTGGGTCCTCGATGTGGACCTGGCCATCATCGAATGTCGCCCGGATGTCCATCATCCGAAAGGCCCGGCAGTCCCCCGGGGTCAGGGAGTGGAGCGCCAGGGCCAGCGCCTCGAACAAGGCCTGGCGAGCGCGAGGGGGTCCTCCGACCCTGACGACACGCCCAAGGTCCTCGACCCGCAGCTCCTGCAGGCCGCTCATGCCTCGCACGCCGAGTCCGCGGATGATCACGACAGCACTTCCTTCAAGGTGGGACCTCGCTGATCCGATTCACCGATCGACTACGTCCTTGGAGATAGTCCCATGAGCGCCGCGGTGACCGAGATCCCTCCGCTGTGGCTCCGCCGACCCTCAGAGGTCGCGGCCCACCTGGAGTTCGCCTCCGCCCAGATCAAGGCCTGCGTGCTGTCGGTGGGCGGCTACCAGGTCTTTGGCTGGATGAGCTTCGACGGCGACCAGCTCGTCTTCGCAGTCCACGAGCGCCTGGAGGGGCTCGTCTCGGCGCCGCGCGCCGGCCAGCCGGTGGAGCTCGCCTACGAGGCGAAGGCGGACCGGTACCAGTTCCTGACCTCCGTCGACGACATCATGGGTCCGATGCACTGGATCCTCCAGACTCCGAACACCATCGAGCGCCACGACAAGCGCGTCGATCGGCGCATAAGCGTGGTCGACCAAGCTGGCTTCAACCTCGAGATCGAGCACACGGACGGCAGCTCGACCATCGTCCCGCTCTACGACCTCTCGGCGGGCGGCTTCGCGTTCCTGTTCTCCCCAGATGACCGCGCCTGGAGCGCTGGCCAGATGGCCACCGGCGTGCTCCACATCGCAGAGCTCGGCGCGCTGGTCGTCCAGGTCGAGATCCGACACGTGCGCGACCTCCGCCCGGATCGACAGCGTCATGCCGCCGGCACCCGCCTGCGCCGCATCAGCTACTCGGATCGCATGGCGCTGACCCGCTTCATTGCGGCCTGGCAGAAGTAGGGAGCAGGATCAGCCCGTACAAGGGGTCAGATGTCCCTGCTTCGCGCTGTGTTCTGGTTTGGTGTCGTGCTCGTCCCGCTCTTCGGGGTGTGGCTGTCGTCTTCCCTGGCTGCCTACTGGAACGGACCGGTCTGGCTCGTCGTGCTGGCGGGGGCGCTGTTGTTTCCCCTGGGCCCGGTGGCATGGGACCTCGTCGGCAAGGGGCTGAGGGGACGGGGCAAGAGCGGGGGCGACTTCTTCGCGGACATGAAGCGCAAGAAGCGGGAGCGTCTCTCGCTCGGCTTCGGCGACCGCCTGCTGATCCGCACCCTGGTGCTCAACCTGACCTTCGTCGGTCTCGTGCTCGGGCTCTGGCCGGACACCGCCTCCACTGCGCTGTCGGCGAGGGGGGACTGGATGCTCGACGGGCGCGACGACGCGGCCTCCGAGCAGGCCCGCGCTGCCTTGTTCCACGCGGCGGACGGCCTCGAGTGGCTCTTCGATGAGACCAACGAGGACCCCTACGAGGGCCTCGCCGAGGTCGAACCGGAGGTGGACCCGAGCCTCGAGAGGAAGGCCGCGACCGAGCCGCAAGACACGGGCCTCTGGCTCGACACGGGCACAGGGCTCGCCGAGGTCGAGGACGCCGAGGTCGAGGACGCCGAGGTCGAGGACGCCGAGGTCGAGGACGCCGAGGACGCCGAGGTCGTCGGGGACGCCGAGGTCGAGGACGCCGAGGACGCCGAGGACGAGATCGTTGCAGACAAGAGGAAGAAGCCGCGGGACACGAACTCCGTCGCCACCGCGCGGGGGGAGAAGTGGCCCATGCCGCACACGCCACATCCGATGGTCGACAAGGTACCGGCCCACGCAGAGGAGAGCATCGAAGCCCTTGGGGCCTGGGCCCACCGCAACATCTTCGACGACCGCGAGCGGGTCCGCTTCCTCCACGACTGGGTGGCGGACCACGTCGCCTACGACTTCCCGCGGCTGGACGACAAGACCTACATCCACTTCCAGGACAGCGAGACCGTCTTCCAGCAGCGCGTCGCCGTCTGCGCTGGCTACGCCAACCTGCTGGTGGCGCTCGGCGAGGCCAGCGACACCGAGATCGTCTACGTCCAGGGCTACAGCCGGGACAGCGACGGCACCATCGCGGGCACGGGCCACGCCTGGAACGCGGCCCAGGTCGATGACGGCTGGGTGCTCATGGACGCGACCTGGGACGCTGGGGGCCGAGGCGAAAACGGCCGCTTCCACAAGGACTACCGGACCTCCTACCTCTTCACGCCCCCGGAGGTCTTCAACGACACGCACCTGCCCGACAACGAGGCCTGGCAGCTGGTCGACAAGCCGGTCAGCCGAGGCGACTTCACCCGCCAGCCCATGACCTGGGCCGACTTCCACGCCGAGGGTCTGTCCTTCGAGGGCGACACCCGGTCCCAGGTCACGGTGCGAGGTCAGCTGGGGCTGCTGCTGAACAACCCCAAGGGCCGCCACGTGGCGGTGACGTACGCGAAGAAGTCCAAGCCCGACGAGCGCGAGCACTGCTCGGTGCGCGGAGACACCCAGCTGACGGTGTCCTGCAAGTTCCCGAAGGACGGCGAATACGACGTCATCATCTTCACGGCAGACGGCAAGTACGACCGCCACAAGGGTGTGGCGCGCATCGACGTGAACTCGAGCTAGGCAGTGTTCCTGAAGGGGGGCCTCACACCAGAGCTACCCTCTCGCGGTGCTCCTGGCCCTCCTCGGAACTGCCCTCGCCGCTCCGGTCTTCGGTGTCGACTTCGTGCCCTTCGGCCGCGCTGACCTGTTGTGGGCCGACAGCGAGCAGCCCACCGGCACCTTCGTCGGCGAGTTCGACGGCCTCGTCCGTCCGCCGCTGAGCGCCTACGGGGGGCTGCAAAAGGAGAAGACCGCGTGGATGCTCGGGCTGTCGATGGCCCGGACCGCGAACACCAACTGGACCGCCGAGACGAACCGCAAGGTCACCGTCACCGGCATTCGCCCCGCGGTCGACATGCAGCGCTACCTGTTGCCCCGTGACGGCCCCTCGTTCTGGGTCGGAGGTGGCCTCTACGGCGTGATCCCGATCGCGCGCGACGTCTCGGGAGCCTACGGCGAGGAGGAGAAGGAGGCCGCGAAAGAAGGCTCGCGCGAGCTCATGGCTCGAGTCGGCGGCGTCGGGGCCCGCGTCGGCTGCGGTGCAGAGGTGCCCCTGACCGAGGGTCTCAGTCTCGGCCTTCGAACTCATCTCTGGGGCTTTCGCGGGCAGCGCTTCACCGAAGACGCCCTCCTGATCTCGACGTTGATCTCGGCAGACGCCGGAGTGCGGCTCCAGATCGAGTTCTAGGAGGTCCAGCGGCAAGGCCGCTCTACCTCCTCCCGTGCCTTGCGAAGGCCCCCCTCAGCCGTTAGTCGGGCGCCCCCGAAACGGGGCCGACTCGGCCCTCTCAGGCGAGGCACCATGTCAACGAGCCTCTTCTTCCTGCTCGCAGAAACGAACGCGTCGAGCGGGATCGAGATCATGCCCGACCTGACGCTGCTCGCGTTCCAGGTCGTGCCCTTCCTGGCGATGATGGGCATCCTCACTGCCCTGCTCTTCAAGCCCATGGTCAAGTACCTGGAGGATCGCGAGCAGGCGACGGTCGGGGCCCACGAGAAGGCCTCTGCCCTCGACGCAGAGGCGGACGGCAAGCTCGACGACTACGAAGCCAGGCTGGCGGCCGCCAAGGTCGAGATCCTCGACTACCGGGCGAAGATCCGGACAGAGGCCAACGCCGAGCGCGACACCGCCATCGGCGACGCCCGCGGCGAGTGCGAGGCCCAGCTGGCCGAAGCCGTGCAGGCCATCCGCGCCGAGCGGGAGATCGCGAGCCAGGAGCTCAAGCGCCTCTCCACGGCGCTGGCAGAGGACATCACCGGTGCCGTCCTCGGGCGCCAGGTGGAGGCATAGATGCTGCTTGCCCTCATGGACGTCGCCTTCGCCTCGGACGCCGCCGGACCGCCCTGGAACGAGATCGGCATCCACGCCATCAACTTCGTCCTGCTCTACACGGTCCTCTTCTTCCTCGCCCGGAAGCCCGTCGCCGAGCTCCTCAAGAGCCGCCAGGCCGAGATCAAGAAGGCGCTGGATGACGGGAACGCAGCGCTGAAGGCGGCAGAGGATCGCCACGGAGAGCTGGACTCGCGCCTCGGTCACTTCGGCCAGATGGTCGAGGACATGAAGCTCCAGGCCAAGGCGGACGCCGACAACGAGCGCGAGAACCTCCGCGCCAGGACGGTGACCGACATCGCCTCGCTGAAGGCACTGACCGAGCGCACCATCCGCGAGGAGACCCGCAACGCTCGGGTCGCCCTGCAGCGCGAGGCCATCGATCTGGCCGTCCAGATCGCCGAAGAGTCCCTGAAGCAGCGGATCACCGCCGCCGACCAGGAGCGCCTCGCCGGTGAGTTCCTCGCCGCCGTCGACAACGGAAACCAAGCCGGAGGCCCCGATGCCTGATCTCTCCGCCGCCGAGCGCTACGCCCGCGCGCTGGTCGAGCTCGGCCAGGAAGAAGACCAGGTGGAGCGCTTCCTCGCCGACCTGAACACCTTCGGCGCAGTGCTGGACCTCGCGGACGTCGACGTGCTCGGCACCCTGTCGCACCCGGGCTTCAGCCTGCAGGAGCGCCGCGGCGTGCTCGACGGGATCCTCGCCAGGCTGGACCTGCACACCCACACGGCCAACTTCCTGCGCATCACGCTGGACAAGGGCCGCTTCCGCATCCTGCCAGCGATCATCGACTGCTACACCGCCGCCGCCGACAGGCTCGCCGGTCGCGTTCGAGCCAGCGTCACCACGGCCTTCGAGCTCTCCCCGGAGCTGGAGAAGAGCATCACAGACGCACTCGCCGCCGCGACCGGAAAGACGGTCCACATCGACAAGAAGGTCGATCCACTCATCATCGGCGGGGTCATCGCAGAGGTGGAGGGGCGCATCTACGACGCCTCCCTCCGCACTCGGTTGGTGAACCTCCGCCAGTCACTGCTTTCGACGAACCCCGAGCAGGCCGCCGAGGCCTGAGGAGTCGACATGGACATCCGCGCCGAAGAGATCAGCAAGATCCTCAAGGCCCAGATCAAGAACTACGACGCACGCGTCTCCGTCGCCGAGACGGGCACCGTGCTCTCCGTCGGTGACGGCATCGCCCGCATCCACGGCCTCGAGAACGCGATGGCCGGCGAGCTGCTCAAGTTCCCTGGCGGACTCGTCGGCATGGCGATGAACCTCGAAGAGGACAACGTCGGCGCCGCCATCTTCGGCGACGACCGCGTCGTCAAGGAGGGCTCCACCGTCGAGCGGACCGGCCAGATCGTCTCGGTCCCGACGGGTCCTGCGCTCCTCGGTCGCGTCGTCGACGCCCTCGGAAACGCCATCGACGGTGGCGACCCCATCCCCCAGGAGAACCTGCGGCAGATCGAGGTCAAGGCCCCGGGCATCATCGCCCGCAAGTCGGTGCACGAGCCGATGCAGACAGGCCTGAAGGCCATCGACACGATGGTCCCGATCGGGCGCGGCCAGCGCGAGCTGATCATCGGCGACCGCCAGACCGGCAAGACCGCGGTGGCCATCGACACCATCATCAACCAGGCCCAGTTCAAGGACGATCCGAAGCGCAAGCTGCACTGCATCTACGTCGGCATCGGCCAGAAGCAGTCGACCATGGCCCAGGTCGTCGACAAGCTGAAGCGTCACGGCGCGATGGAGTACACGACCGTGGTCTCCGCTCCGGCGGCCGCTCCGGCTCCGCTGCAGTTCCTGTCGGCCTACACCGGCTGCACCATGGGCGAGTACTTCCGCGACAACGGAATGCACGCCCTCATCATCTACGACGACCTCTCCAAGCAGGCGACGGCCTACCGCCAGCTCTCCTTGCTGCTTCGCCGCCCGCCCGGACGCGAGGCCTACCCCGGTGATGTCTTCTACCTCCACAGCCGGTTGCTCGAGCGCGCCGCCAAGATGAGCGACGCAGAGGGCGGCGGCAGCCTCACGGCCCTGCCGATCATCGAGACCCAGGGCGGTGACGTCTCCGCCTACATCCCGACCAACGTGATCTCGATCACCGACGGCCAGATCTACCTGGAGAGCGCGCTGTTCTACCAGGGTGTGCGACCCGCTATCAATGTCGGCCTGTCGGTCTCCCGAGTCGGTGGAAACGCCCAGATCAAGGCCATGAAGGAGGTCGCCGGAACCCTCCGCCTCGACCTCGCCGCCTACCGCGAGCTCGCGGCCTTCGCCCAGTTCGGCTCGGACCTCGACGCGATCACCCAGCGCAAGCTGACCCGCGGCGCTCGCCTGGTCGAGGTGCTCAAGCAGGGCCAGTACGTGCCCATGTCGGTCGAGATGCAGGTGGTCCAGGTCATCGCCGGTGCCTGCGGCGCTTGCGACGACATCGCGATCCCAGAGGTCGTCCGCTTCTGCCTGGACCTCGACACGCACTTCACCGCGAACCACGCGGACCTGCTCTCCGAGATCACGGAGAAGGGCACCTTCAAGAAGTCCGACCTCAAGGACCGCGTCATCGCCGCAGTCAAGTCCTTCCGGGCCAGCTGGTCCTGACCCTTCCAGGAGGCCCTCATGCCTGCCAACCTGCGTGACATCAAGCGCCGGATCGTCTCGGTCAAGAACACGAGGCAGATCACGAAGGCCATGAAGATGGTCTCGGGCGCCAAGCTGAAGCGAGCCCAGGAGCGCGCTGAGAACTCGCGGCCGTACGCCGACTCGATCGAGCGCGTGCTCCAGCGCGTGCTCCAGAGCACCGGCAGCGAGATCGAGCACGCGCTGTTGACCTCGCACGACGAGATCAACAAGGTCCTCGTGGTCGTGGTGGCCTCGGACAAGGGCCTCTGCGGCAGCTTCAACAGCACGCTCTTCCGCCGGAGCAGGTCCTTCGCTGCGGATGACCTCGCGGACAAGGAAGTGACCTTCAGGACCTACGGCAAGAAGGCCCGCTCCTTCTTCGCGAAGTACGACGTCGCCGGGTCCGAGATCGACCTCCACCCCACTCGCTTCGTCGAGCTGGCCCAGGACCTCGCGAACCACATGACCGCAGGCTTCGAGTCGGGAGAGTTCGAAGAGGTCTACCTCGTCTACAACCGCTTCAAGTCGGTGATGACCCAGGTGCCCACCTTCAAGAAGGTGCTCCCGATGGTCGTCGAGGTCGACGATGACGCCCCGAGCGATGACGGCAGCGAGGAGTACGCCTACGAGCCCGGCGGACAGAAGCTCCTCGACACCCTGCTCCCCCTCCAGCTGCAGACAGTCCTCTTGCAGGCCTTCTTCGACAGCGAGGCCGGCGAGCACGCCAGCCGGATGACCGCGATGGACGCCGCCACCCGCAACGCCTCCGATCTCATCGACAACCTCACCCTCGAATACAACCGCGCGCGCCAGGCAGCCATCACGACCGAG
Source organism: Myxococcota bacterium (assembly GCA_036012755.1). Lineage (GTDB taxonomy): Bacteria > Myxococcota_A > UBA796 > UBA796 > CAJQPC01 > JAAESX01. Next base: position 86,299 of record DASCPX010000087.1, read on the forward strand.
ATCATCGAGATCGTGTCTGGCGCCGAGGCCATCTAGTAGGAGTCCGAAAGTGGAAGCCAACGTCGGAACCATCAAGCAGATCACCGGCCCCGTCGTCGACATCGAGTTCGCGTCGGGTCAGCTGCCGGCCATCTACAACGCCCTGCGGGTGACCAACCCCTCGATCAGCGAGAGCGACGAGAACCTCGTCGTCGAGGTCGCCCAGCACCTCGGCGAGAACACCGTGCGCTGCATCGCGATGGACTCCACAGAGGGCCTCAAGCGCGGCGACAACGCCCGCGACACCGGCCAGCCCATCTGCATGCCGGTCGGGACAGAGGTCCTCGGCCGCATCCTGAACGTGATCGGCGAGCCGGTCGACGAGCTCGGCGAGCTCCATCACAAGGAGACCCGCCCCATCCACCGCGACCCGCCGCCCTTCACGGAGCAGAGCGTCGAGGTCGAGATGTTCGAGACGGGCATCAAGGTCATCGACCTGCTCGCCCCCTACACCAAGGGCGGCAAGATCGGACTCTTCGGCGGCGCCGGCGTGGGCAAGACCGTCCTCATCATGGAGCTCATCAACAACGTCGCGAAGGCCCACGGTGGCTACTCGGTCTTCGCCGGCGTCGGCGAGCGCACCCGAGAGGGCAACGACCTCTGGCACGAGTTCATCGACTCCAACATCATCGTCCCCGGCGACTGGGAGAAGTCGAAGGCGGCGCTGATCTACGGCCAGATGAACGAGCCCCCCGGCGCCCGCGCCCGCGTCGGGCTCTCCGCCCTGACCGTCGCCGAGTACTTCCGGGACGAGCAGAACCAGGACGTGCTGCTCTTCATCGACAACATCTTCCGCTTCACCCAGGCCGGCTCGGAGGTCTCCGCGCTGCTGGGCCGCATGCCCTCGGCGGTCGGCTACCAGCCGACGCTGGGCACGGAGATGGGCATCCTCCAAGAGCGCATCACGACCACGTCCAAGGGCTCCATCACCTCGGTCCAGGCCGTCTACGTTCCTGCGGACGACCTCACCGATCCAGCCCCGGCGACGACCTTCGCCCACCTCGACGCGACCACGGTGCTCTCTCGCAAGATCGCCGAGATGGGCATCTACCCGGCGGTGGACCCGCTGGACTCCACGAGCCGCATCGTCGACCCGCAGATCCTCGGCGACAAGCACTACGACACCGCCCGCCAGGTGCAGGAGGTGCTCCAGCGCTACAAGGATCTGCAGGACATCATCGCCATCCTGGGCATGGACGAGCTCTCAGAGGACGACAAGCTCACGGTCGCCCGGGCACGCAAGATGCAGAAGTTCCTCTCCCAGCCCTGCCACGTCGCAGAGGTCTTCACGGGCCTGCCCGGCGAGTATGTGACGTTGGAGCAGAGCATCCAGGGCTTCCAGGAGATCCTCTCCGGCAAGCACGACCATCTCTCAGAGGACGCCTTCCTCCTCGTCGGCACGATCGAGCAGGCCGTCGACAAGGCGCGCCGGCTGGCCGAGGAGCTCTGATGTCCATCCACGTCGAGATCGTCACGCCCACCGCGGTCGCCTTTCGGGGAGAGGCCAGCACGGTCGAGGCCCCGGGCTTCCTGGGCGAGTTCGGCGTGCTGCCGGGACACACACCCTTCCTCAGCGTCGTGCGCCCCGGCCTCGTCACGATCCACACGGCCGAGGGCGACCACCGCTTCGTCGTCGGCATCGGCTTCGTAGAGGCCGGACCGGATCGCCTGGTCGTGCTGACAGAGGAGTTCGAGCGCGCCGAAGACGTCGACAAGGACGCGGCCCGTGCGGAGCTCGACGCCGCGAACAAGGTGCTCGGAACAGCGGATCCGGACTCCGGCGACTTCAGGAACGCCGAGCGGGACGCGGCGGTCGCACGCGCCAGGCTGAGCGTCTGATGCGCCTTCGTCTACTCCTGGGGGCCAGCGTGCTCCTCGTCCTCGGCTGCTCCGGCGAGATGTGGAAGTCCTGCACCTCTACGGTCGTGGGAACGACCGTAGAGACCACCAAGGAAGTCGGCAGCGGCATCAAGGAGGGGGTCGAAGAGGGCCGCAAGTCCGGCGAGTCCCTCGACGGCGCTCGCCTGATCACGACCCTGGCCGAGCTCAAGCTCGTCGGCGGCGTCGAGGTCTACGCCCTGGAACCGGCCGACGGCGGCTCGAAGATCGTGCTGGCGCTGCAGAACACGACGGACGTGCCCCTGCGCATTGCGAACACCGAGTTCGAGGTCCTCGACGACGAGGGCTTCACGGTGGACGCCATCGGCTTCCCGAAGGAGCTCACGGTCCCGGCCAACGCCAAGGACAAGGCCTCGGCCACGGTCCCCATCCCTCCCGAGCGCATCGCCACGGTGCGGCTCTGGGGCGAGGACCTGGAGCTGCCCGAGGCTCCGGAAGAGACTCCTCCCGAATAGCCAGTGGGTCGCTTCCTCGGCCGGCTCAGAGGGGCCTGAAGCGGGGATCCAGGGCGTGCCCGTTGAGCTGCCCCTGGAGGTACTCGACGTGGGAGTTGGCCATGCGCAGCTGGTTCGACAGGGCGTTGAAGGCCGCGCGCCGGAGCACGCCCGCGTCTGCGCCGTCGCCCTCTCCCCCGAAGAGAGATGCCGGAAGGTGCATGAGCCAGCTGTTCTCGCAGACCGTCGCCGTGGCCACGTTTCCGCCGCCGTCGACGAGCCCGCAGAAGCCGAAGCCGGTGCCCTCACGCAGGCGGGCGAGACGCTCCTGGGACTCTCGCAGGGTGGCGATGTGCAGGTCGACGGCGCCGGCGGCGACGATCCAGGCGCCGTCGGGTGTCTCCCCCTCGCGAACGAGGACTTCGCCCTTCTTCCGCTGGGTCATGTGGCCCCGACTCGCCAGCTGCTTCATGCCGCCGTGGGGCAGATCGCGGAAGGGGGCGGCTTCCTCGAGCGTCTTCCGTGGATCGGGACGAGCGACCGCGGAGCCCCCACCGAAGATCCCGCCCAGGCGCCCGAACAGACCCTTGCGTTGTTCGATGTCGACCTCGCCGACGGCGACGCTGGCGATGAGCCGAGCTGTCTCGCGGAGGCGACGGGCGATGGTGCGAAGGGCGTAGTTCTCCAGCGCCGGCACGACCGGACTGCGCTTCATCCGCAGGAACTTGAGGCCCTGCTCGTCCAGCAGCAGGATGCGGCAGGGCTTGCTGGAGATCACGGTCGCGGCGCGGCGATCGATGTGGCCGAAGAGCGCCATGTCCCCGACCATCTCGCCCGGACCGACTCGGGTGAGCTCGAGGCGCGCCTCGCCGATGTGGACGCTGGCCTCGCCGGCCATCAACAGCACCATGGCGCGGTCGCACTCGCCCTCGCGCATGAGGACCTCGCCAGGTCCGATCTCGCAAGGGATGAAGGCCGCCAGGGCCTCTGAGAGGCGAGCGCGCGACATCCGGCGGAAGATCCCGAGTCGCTGGAGCTCGCTGACCCCGACCACGACTACATCCCAGCTCGGGCGCGGTCCCACTCGACGGCGCGCTGGTAGTAGGCCTGGGAGTGCACCTGGTGGTAGCGCGAGGCATCCAGCACCGAGATGAACCACGTCGCCGTGCCGGTCGCGATGCCGGCGAAAGACAGCATCTTCCAGGTGCGCTCGCCCTCGTAGTCTTCGAGCTCGCCAGCGGCGTACATGCGGTTGGTGGCGACGCCGCCGAAGGTGAACCCGCTGACCTGCAACAGCGAGAACATGGCCCCGAGGCCCCAGCGGCGCTGCGAGAGCTGAGGAACGCCGAGCGGGGCGACCAGCGCGATCGACGGCGGCGACTTGTACTCGGGCTCGTCCTCGGAGGCGAGTGCGACAGCGGAGAGCAGGAAGATGGAGCCGGTCATGACTTCTTGGGTATGGCCTTCAGCCTGGCCTTGCCGTCCTCGATCGCGACGCGGAAGCTCACGGACTCGCACTTGTAGCGGCCCTTGATGTTGCGAACCTGGTTGCGGAGGGTCTTCTGCACGCTCTCGTACTGCATGTCGGTGGACTGGCCGCACTGCTTCCGAGCGTCCATGAACTTGTCGTAGATCTGCTTGAAGGCGGCGTCTTCCTTGCGCTGGCGCTCTGCGCGCTCGCGAGCGATGTTCGACGTCCGCTCGCGCCGATCCTGCATCTCCCTGGCCTGGCGCTCCTTCAGCTTGGCGCGGAACTGCATCTTGGGGTGGGTGCCCCGCTCGATCATCACCAGGTTGCGCTGGATGTAGAGGTCCAGGATGTTGAACCGTGCCCGGAGCTGGCGGAAGCGGTAGGCCTGGATGGTGTTGGTGATGTGCTCCCGCATCAGGTCGCGAATCAGCGCCTTCACGCCGTCACGCTCACGGATGGGCTCCAACCGCTCGATCCCGTTGAAGTACTTCTCGTACTGGATCTTCAACACGAACATGGACTGGTGGAGCTCATCGAGGCGCGCGTTCATCGCGCGGTCGAGCTTGATGCGTCGGGCCAAGGACTCTCCTTCCAAGCGTGCCAGCGCTTGGTGAATCGTAGCGTAGACTCTGGCTGTGAGGGACCTCCGAATCCTCGTTGTCGACGACGAGCGCGCAATCCTCGAACTGCTCAGCGAGTACCTTCGCGCCCGAGGATGCGTAGTAGAGGTCGCAGAGGACGGCGAGGAGGCCTGGGAGAGGCTCCTGCGGGGCGGCATCGACCTGGTGATCTCGGACGTCAAGATGCCGCGCCTCAGCGGGCCGGAGCTCCTGGAGCGCATCCACCAACGCGAGGAGCCCGTCGCGGTCGTGCTGATGACCGGCTACGGCACGATCGACGCTGCGGTCCGGGCGATGCGGGGAGGAGCCAGCGACTACCTGCTCAAGCCCTTCAAGCTGCGCGAGCTGTACGCGACCATAGAGCGGGCTGCCGGGACGCTGGAGCGCCAGCGGCGCAGCCTCTGGGTCCAGGGCGTGGAGGAGCTGCTCCAGGCCTCGCGCGCCTGCCGCCTCGAGGACGCGCACGCCCTGCTCGACCAGCTCGTCCAGGTCTCGGCGCAGGAGGACCACGTAGACGGCGCGGCGCTGATGCTCACCCAGCCGGCGTGCAAGCGCCTGGTGCTGCACAACCAGACCGGCACGATCGACGTCGACCTCGAGCACGCCGCGAAGACAGGCAAAGGCGCCCGGCCCTGTCTCAGCCTGCCATTCCGGTTTGGAGACGAGGTCGCCGGCCACCTCGTCACCATAGGCACCCGCCAGCTCGCGCAGCGTCGGGCGATCCAGTGCTACGCGGACATCGTCGGGGAGAGCCTGCGCAGGCTCTGGGCCGAGCACCCCCTGGCCTTCGCGAAGGACTTCAGCGGTCACCGAGCGGTGCTCCCGACCGGCCTGCCCTCCAGCGCGCTGGACGCCTGGTGCGACGGGACGACGGCGCGTCAGCTCCGTCGGGACCCTGGTGAGCTGGATGACACGGGCGCCGAGGTGGTCATCCAGGCTTCCGCCGGCGCGGGCCCACTCTGGCAGGCCGTCTGGATGGACCTCACGACCCAGCGCGGGGCCTGGGTGCCGCTGCTCAGCGAGGAGGCTGCTCGTCGCCGCTGGGAGTACTGGAGCGCCTGAGGAGCCCGAGTCCGAGCAGGAGGAAGAGGCCTCCAGCCACGCCGGAGCCGCCGCAAGACCAGCCGAACTCGGGCTCACAGACGATCGGGCCCTCAGGATCGCTGTCATCCGTGTCTGAATCTCGAGCGGTATCCTCGGAATCTGGAGTCGAGTCGCCGGAATCTGGAGTCGAGTCGCCGGAATCTGGAGTCGAGTCGCCAGAATCCGGGGTGGAGTCACCGGAGTCACCAGTGTCGGGTGGCGGGCAGGGACCGTGGACGACATGGACGCTGCCGTCGGTGGCGTCGCTCGCGAGCAGGTCGGGGCAGCCGTCCCCGCTCCAGTCCGAGGCGACGACGAGCTGGTCTGCCTGGATGGACCAGGTGTCCACCGCGGCGGCCAGCGCCGTGCCATCCGCGAAGGGAGGCTCCAGGCGGGCGATCACGTCCTGGGCCCGCAGGTAGAGGGCTTCGTCTCCCTGGCTGTCGACGAGCACCGCGCCAGCGGAGGCTTCGGTCTCCGTGTCGAGCTCCACCCTGGTCCCTGCCGAGAGGTCGAAGACCTCCGCCTCGTCGTGACCCACCGCGGCGAAGCCATCGCCGAGGGGGTGGATCGACCGCACCATGAAGTCGATCGCCTCGATGCCGACGGCATTGTCGACGGTCTGATCGGTGTTCCAGGCGCTCGCGCTCCACCAGAGCAGCTCGCCTCCGTCCGGACAGGTGGTGCTGGTCAACTCCTTCCCGACGCAGCCACCTGCGACGATGAAGCCGTCGACCACCCCGACCGCGTACCCGGCCCCGCTGGCTCCGCTCACCGTCCCGGCGGACTCGGATGCCGCGATCTCTCCCGTGGCGGAGCCCTCGTAGATCCCTGCGCCGCTGAGCCCCGGCGCGCCGACGACGAGCTCCTCGAAGCCGTCACCGTCGAAGTCGGAGCCAGCCAGGCTGGCGCCGAAGATGCTCTGGCCGGAGACTGGCGCGATCGTGGCCACGGCGATGTTGGCGATGCGCGCGCCGTCGTCGCTGGCGCCGAGGCCCGAGAGGACGTGGACTACCCCGGCGCTGTCGACGGTCTGGCCGGCACCGACGATCAGCTTGTCGACCCCGTCCCCGTCGCGGTCGGAGGCGAGCAGCCGCACGAGTCCGACGGCCTCGGCGAGCCCGATGTCGATGGTGCCGCCCGTGCTGGAGAGCCAGACGGTGAGCGTGCTCTCGAGGCTCCCGTCCCCGCTGGTCAACGCGATGTCGGGGAGGCCGTCACCGTCGAAGTCCCCCTCTGCCAGCGCCACGCGACCGCTGTTGGCGGAGGTCGTCAACAGCAGGGTGGAGTCCCCGGCGAGGGCCAGTCCGACGAGGCTAACGAGCAAGGGACACCCCCAGCCCGATGTCCGCGAAGGGGTCACGCGAGTAGCCGGCCCGGACCTGCAGCTCGAGCACCAGCGGCCCGACGAGGCGTCGTGGGTAGCGCACGTGGACCGCGCCGCCGGGGTGGAGCTTCGTCTCGGTCGTGCCGTCGGGGCAGAGCTCCTGGCCGAGCAGGTTCACGCTCTGGAGGCCCACGGCGAAGGGCCCGGCGGTGGTCTCGAAGCCAGCCGAGATCGGAAAGTGGAACCTGCCCCCATCGCCCTGGATGCCGAGGTCGATGGTCAGGGCCACCGTCGACATCAGGCGCTGGCGGGCGACCATCTTGGCGCCCAGTTGGGGGGAGTCGGCGGCGTAGGCCCCGGTGAACATCAGGCCCAGGGACTGGCGCGGTGGTCCGAGGCGAAGCTCCAGGTCCGCGCCCGACCAGGGCTCGACGAGCTCCGGCGCGGCGTCCCCGATGACCTCTGCGGCCTGGCCTCGCCGAACGAGCACCTCGCCCGCCTCGTTGGCGACTCGGACGCGGCCGTCCCTCACGGTGACGTGGACCGTGTCGTCCTCGACGTCGAAGGCGAAGCGGGTGCCCTCGACGGCGGCCTCGACGCCTTCGTGCTCGACGCGGAAGAAGCCCTCGACCTCGTAGAGCACCTCGCCGAGGCTCTGGAGCACTCCCTCCTCTTCGAGGACGAGCTCGCTCTGGGGTGCGACGACCATGAGCTGCCCGTCGGAGCGCTCGATGCGCGCCCGAGCCGAGCCGGTGGTGAAGGTGTCGCCGATGTCGACCTCGTCGCCGCGGCTGGCGCCTTCGCTGTCGTCGATGTGGACCTCTGTCGAGGTGGCGACGAGGACCCAGGCCTTGCCTTGCTCTTCCCAGATCGCGTCGATGCGCGCGTATGGCGCGGCCTGGGCGGACTCGGTGAGCAGAAGGAGGGGAAGCACGACGGGGATCAAGGGCCAGACAACTCAGGAGTTACACGCTCTCGTCTGAAATCGAGTGCCGGGTCCGCCCCTTCATAGCGCTTCAGGAGATTCGATGACGCCGCTGTCGGAACAGATCGCCCACTTCGTCGAGACCGGCGGTGGCGCGGGTGCGCTGTGGGCCAGCGTGCTGCGACATGTGCGGCAGGCCACCCGGCGCTACCCGGACGCCTACTTCGAGCTCGGCCAGAAGAACGACGAGGCCGTCGAGGGTCTGGCAGGACGGGTCTTCACCATCTGCGCGAAGGCCGAGAAGGGGCGCTTCCCCTTCATGAAGCGGACCCCCTTCGTGACCTACGTGGAAGAGGACTTCGACGACCCGCCCATCCGCTACCACAGCTTCTACGCCAAGCTGTCGATCACGCGCGAGGTGCTCCGCGACGACTACGCGAAGAACGTGCGGCGCGACCCCATCCTGCGCTTCCGCGACGACCTTCACCGGCGCATCGGAGCCGTGCTCAAGGAAGCGGGGGTGCCTGTGGAGGGCGGCCATGGGGGGCATCGTCGCTGGACGGTGGTGGCCGGTCCGCGCATTCCCGTGTCAGAGGATGTCGTGCTCGATGAGCTCCGGGGCATGCGGACGTGCGACCTCGATGTCCTTGTCGTGCACGCCCTGAAGGCCCTGGCGGTCCCGATCAGCCACAGCCGCCTGTCCAACCTGCTCGGCAGCGTGCTCGAGCCCAAGAGCCTGGAAGAAGCGGCGGAGTCGCCAAAGGGCGATCTGGAGGAAGTCCTGACCATTCGCAATGCCGTCCTGGAGGCCTGGGCCGACCTCGACTCAGACGAGCGCGCCCTGGTCGCGGCCCTGGCTCGCGGAGACTCCTACGACGAGCTCATCGCCCGCTGCCCACGCCTGAAGAACCGCGTCGCGGTGAGCCGAGCCATCAAGCGGGTCGGCTACCGCTTCGTCGCCCGGGTGGTAGAGGCCGTCGGCGGCACGTCATCTGGCGACACCCCACCACGTGAGCTCCTGGAGCAGATCGTAGCTGTGTTGATCCCCTTGCTCCCGGAGATGGAGTCATGAAGAAGCTCCTGGCAGAAGACCCCCTGGTCGAAGCCTTCGCAGAGGCCGCCGAGACCCACCGTGCCTGGCTCTCCAGAGGTCTCGCAGAGACCGAATACGAAGAGGGTCTGTATGTGGACGAGGCCGAGATCGATGCCCTGGTAGATCAGGACGAGGCCCGGCTGGCCGCGAAGTCTGGTGGTCGCGAGCTCCCGGCTGAGTACCGAGGAGGAGGCTGGTTCCTGCGCATGGGGCTGACGGCTCTCGGCGTGGCCTACGTGGAGCTGGTCAGTGGGCCTGGGCCACTGCAGGTGTTCGAGCGCTGGTTGGGGGTCGGGGAGCGCGCAGAGCTTCCGGATGTGGAGGCGCCGGAAGAGGTCGTGGGGGTTGATGAGAGTGGAGGGATCCGGGTGTTGCGGTGACGGTGACGGGGGACGGTGATGGTGACGGGAACGGGGACAGGAGACGGTGACGGGAACGGGCGTGCGTCGCCTGGTCCGCGGGATGACTTGCAGCGCCGTGGACTGAACGAGAGGGGGGGACTCTGGCAGAATGCGGCATGGCCGAAGCGCCCGATTACCTGCGTCGAACACGGGTCATGCTCGTGGTCGCCGCTGTGGGGCTGTTCGTCTCCGGCGTGACGATCTGGCCCTGGGAGGTCGAACTGGAGCTCGCGCTGGCCGCTTGCGCTGCTCTGGGACTGCCGGAGGCGCGGCCCGCTTGAGCTGGTCGGCGAGGTTGCTGTTTCCACGAGGTGGCGACGGCGCCCGGTGGCGCCTTCTCGTTAGCCGCCACTGCACGCTGTCGCTACGCATGGGCCTATCTGGGCCAGCCTTCAGCGCGCTCAGCGAGATCCTCCGCGTACCCACATGTGTGGACATTGCTCCGGAGCTGACAGGCTGCTTCGGCATATGCCAGCGCCGCCTCGAGATCTCCCGTAGTCTCAGCGGCGACAGCCAGGTTGTGGGACGCCCGCGCGGCGAGGCCTCGGTGTCGCGAATCAACGTGGGCGCTCCAGCCCGCGGCGGCCGATTCCCAGTCGCCCTGTTCGATGGCACCGGCCGCTGCGTAGAAGCCACCGGCCATCCCATCGTACATCGTCCTGCGCTGCAGCTGTATCTGTGGCAGGAAACGCTCCACATAGGCAGTGCCCACCCTCTGGGGGTTGTTCGAATCCAACGAGGCCGAGTCGAACCGGTCCCCGTTGCATGAGTAGCCGCCCCAGCCGCTTCCGGTGAACTGCCCGTCGGCGCTCTTGTCGACTCGCTCGAGTGAGATCACCGCCGTGCCCGTTGTCTGGTCACAAACCCGCGCAACCACGTGAGGAGCCATGTCGCCGCCGATGTAGACGTTCGCTTCGTCGTATGCGGCCTGGCCGAGTTCCGGCTCCACCACCGGAATGCCGGTCCCGGCGGCGAAGTCCTCTCCGAACCGACGAATGGCATCCCGGCCTTCGGGGTCGGTGCGAGTGCGGTCGACGACCGTGACCGATGTGACGTCCGGCGGCAAACCGATGTGCGATCTGGGCGAGGCTGACGCGCCGGGTCCCCAAAA
>DASCPX010000088.1:0-1512 GCA_036012755.1 Myxococcota bacterium
GGGGTATCCATCTAACCGGAGTCGTCGAGCCCAGTCTTCCTCCACGGGCGATTCGCCGGGGGGCGGTCCAGGCTGGGCGGGTGCCCGCGGGCACCCGGTGGAGCAGGTGGCACCGCCCGCGGCTGCTTCGTGACGACGAGATCCCTGTAACGCACGGGCTCGTGCGCGACGGCGAGTTCAAGCACCCGGAAGAACACCATGCCGCGGCTGCGAGAGCGGCGGCGGTTGAACCGGAAGACGAACTCGTTCAGGTAGCTGGCGAGGTGAGTGTCCCTCGCCGAGCCCTGGTGGGTCCCCAGCAGCCAGCGCTTGGCGAGCGACGCGACCCGGTGCACTGCCGGCAACAGCTCGTGCGGATCATCTCCGCGGGCCCTTGCAGCCCGCTGGCTGCGGCGGTCATGAACGTAGCCGAGCTTCTCCAGACCGCGATACCCCTGCCAGGCGTCGGTGATGACCCTGGCGCCCGGCTCGACGTGATCGGTCACGAAGGGGTGGAGGGAGTCGGCCGAGGCATCAGCCAGTCGGAGCATCCGACACCGGCCCATCCCCTTCGGCTCGTGGATCTCGACAGCGATGCCGGTGAGCACCTTCTTTCCGCGGGCGCGGCCGCCAGCCAGGCCCCGTTCCAGCCCACCGATGAAGGTCTCGTCGACCTCCACGACTCCGGCAAGACGCTCTCGGCCCGGGCGTACCAAGACCGACCGGAACCGATGCAGCATCGCCCAGGCGGTCTGGTAGGAGCCGATCTCCAGTGTCCGCTTGAGGCTCAGCGCCGAGATCCCGTCCTTGCCCGTGGCGAACAGCCAGCACGCCGCAAACCAGACCGTCAGCGGAGTACGAGTCCGGTCGAAGATCGTGCCGGCCGTCACGGACTTCCGCTCGCCGCAGCGGGCGCACTGGAAGCGCCCGTCGCGCAGCCGCCAGCCCACCCCGTGGCTGCACTCGGGGCAGATGAAACCCTCGGGCCAGCGCAACCACTCCAGGTAGTCGAGGCAATCCGCGTCCGTTCTGAACCACGCTTGGAACTCGCCCAAGGACTTCGGGTAGTGCCTACCGGCGAGCGAACGGGCCATCCGCGGAGTCTACTCCGGTTAGATGGATACCCCTGAGCAGCGTTATCGGACGATTCGTGAGAGAACTTTAGGGGCCGCGCCGTAGACCCCTGGAATCACGTGTCGTTTTTGTGGTTGTGAGAAATCGGTTGCGCGCATACACTGTTTCGTGGTTTTCAGGGGAGATTCAGCCCGGAGTTCACCTCGTAGTTGGGGAAAGCCCTGATTTCGTCGGCATCCAGCCAGATCCGACGGTCGCAGGGAATTCCAGATTGGTGGCCCAGGAACGGGCTGCCTTGACCGTCCAGGATGGGGCGGTGGCGCTTGACACACCGCACCCACAGGGCGAGGGTTCTCGCTGGGGCCCGGGCATGGATTTGCCCGGTTCCCACGGAGGGATAACGTCGTGAACGCCTTGGCATCCAATCTGAATCGCATCGCAACCACCTTCGTGCTGTCC
>DASCPX010000089.1:0-6843 GCA_036012755.1 Myxococcota bacterium
GCGCCGACGCTTCCTGATGGTCAGCGGTGCGATCTCGCGCAGGCTGCGTGATGTGAACAACGCCGACCGGCATCGCGAGCGAATTCGCGCCGCCGCGACCCTCGAGGTAGATCGCGCGGTCGAGGAGCGAGACATCGGCGTAGTGCCGGCCGAATAGGTGGCGAGGGCGTGTTAGCCGCACGCCCCCGCCGTGCCTCGGGGGTAGTTGGCCCACCGAGACGGACGCAGGGTACAAGCGCCCGCGCTGATCAGCGCTTGGATTCGAGCTCTGCCGAGCGTTGACGCGGTCCGGCCGCCTCGCTGTCCGAGGTGCGAAGCGTCAAGTCGCCCAGTCGGCCGGCGGCTGAACCTGGTCGGTCACGGGCGCCGCTCCCTGGTGCTCTTCGGAGCAGTCGAGCTCGAGGACGAGCCGGGGTTCATCGACCTGGTGTGCAGGCGCTACCGATGCCTGGTGTGCACGGCTGTCTGCCTTGTCGTGCCCAGGGGCGTCGTCGCTGGTCGTCGCTATTTGATGCCAGCGATCGGGGTGGCGCTGGCGCTGTGGTCGTTGCGCCTGCTGCCACCGGACGAGGTCCGCCGTCGTCTCAGCCCCTTCCTGCTCACCGGGGCGTCGGCGACCGGGTGGGCTTCTCTTCGCCGGTGGGCGCGGGCGTACGGGACGGGTGACGGAACGCTCAGGGAGCGTGCTGCGCGCTTCGCCCAGGCGTTGCTCGCCACGTCACCGCTCTCGGCGCAGACCCACGCCATCGAGCCCCGCATCTACGCGGCATCGCTCCACCACTCATGACGTCCATCTCCCTGTTTCAACTCACGATTCGGAGCCCACCAGACAGGACCCCTCCCGGTGCACACCGGCTCCTGCGAGACCTCCCGGGCGCTACTTCGGCGCCCACCACGACGGAGGTCGAGATGAAGGACAAGATTGGCCCGCGGACCCACGCGGAGGCGGTGGCACAGTTCCGCGCCCAGATCGTCGGACCGCTGCTCACGCAGGAGTTCCACCACGGGGAGCTGCGCGCCGAGCTGCGGCGGATGAGCAGGATCCGGCGACGTATGCCCGGCTCGAGCATCGCGCGCACCTTCGCGGTGCCGACGCTCGAGCGGTGGCTGTACGCGTACAAGAAGGGCGGCATCCGCGCTCTGGAGCCGCGCCGACGTTGCGACTCGGGACACGCCCGCGCGCTGACCGACGACCAGCGCAAGCTGCTCATCGACATCCGCCGGGAGCATCCCAGTGCCTCGGCGGATCTCATCGTGCGGACGTTGGAGGCCGACGGGCGCATGGACGCCGGCCAGGTCTCGCCCTCGACGGTTCGGCGCCTGCTCCGAGAAACGGGGCTGCCCCGACTATCTCGGCGTCACCAGTACGCCCACGGAGCGCGCCAGAGGTGGCAGGCCGAGCGAGCTGGCCATCTCTGGCATGCGGACGTCTGCCATGGCCCGACCCTGATGCTCGACGGCAAGCGCACACCGCTGCGCATCCACGCCATCCTCGACGACGCGTCGCGCTACGTCGTGGCGCTGCGGGTGTGCGCCACCGAGCGCGAAGTCGAGATGCTGGAGCTGATGACCCGCGGCCTACGCCGGTGGGGGGCGCCCGCAACTCTGTACCTCGATTATGTGGCGCGCCACATAATCGAGGTTCTGTGCCGGGTCGCGTTATGTGCCCGCGTGGCCGGAGAGCCCCTCGTGGCGCGGCGTTGTCGCGTGCCCCGGACACATGTGGATCAGAGCGAGTCGAGCCACCCCAGCAGTGCTGCGTCGTTGCGCCAGACGGGGTTCTTGGGGGGAGCGCCTAGCTCGTCCGGTGGCGAGCAGGCGTTGAGCGCCGCCTCCTTCGCAGCGGTGTTGATCTCCGCGTAGCGGTTCGTCGTCTCCAGGCTGACGTGCCCAAGCCAGCCCCGGATCACGTTGACCTCCACGCCCGCTTCCAGCAGATGAACGGCGGCGGTGTGACGAAATACGTGCGGCGTGACGCGCCCGGACCTGCTCCCGCTTCGAGCAACGTCGAGCCACGCCGCGTGTCGACGGACGATCTTGTAGATGCCGAAGCGCGTCAGGGCTTCCCCGCTCTGGGAGACGAACACCGGGGCATCGGGGCCAGCGTCGCTTCTTCGCTCGAGGAGGGCTTCGATGTGCTCGACGGTCGACTTCCAGAGCGGGCACACCCTCCACTTGTCGCCCTTGCCGTGCAGGCGTACGCGGGGCTGGGGCACCAGCTCGATGTTGCCAACCCGCAGGCTCGCGACCTCCTGGACCCGTGCCCCGGTGTTGTAGAGGAGGAGTAGGAGAGTGCGGTCGCGGGCGGCGTGGCGCCCGCGACCGGGCAGGTTGGAGAACAGCACCTCGATCTCGCGCCGTTCCAGGAAGCGCGTCTCTGGCGGCGCGACTCTCTTGGTGGGGACGCGCGCGACCTGTTCCGCGATGGCGAGCATCTCCGGGACGCGGCCACCGACGTAGTCGAAGAACGTGCGCAGGATGGCGAGCCGCTGGTTGCGAGTGCGGACGTGGTTCGACCGCACCTCCTCGAGGTGGTTCAGGAATCGCAGCACCTGGTCGGCGGTGAGATCCTCCAGCTTCAGTCGAGTGATCTTGCGGCGGAGGTCGTCGGCGACGAAGCAGAGGAACAGACGGACGCCGTCACGGTAGCTGGCGATCGATGAAGGCCGCAGTCCCCTCGCCACTCGGAGATGGTCGACGAAGAACGAGTGCACGATTTGGCCGAGAGTTGGGATGCTCATGGCCTCGTCTCCGGCGGCACGGGCCACCCCAGCCCGGCGTATGCCTCGAAGCGTTCGTTCGCGGTCGTCAGCAACTCGTCGGTGATCGTCAGATAGACCGCGGTCGACTCCGGCTGGACGTGGCCCATGAACGTCGAGAGCTGCATGAGCCGGTGGGCAGGGTCGATCCCCGCCCTGTACCAGCGCAGGAGCGTCCCGACCGCGAACGAGTGGCGCAGGTCGTGAACGCGGGGAGGGCTGGAACCCGGCTTGAGGTCGAGCCCAAGCTTGGGTAGCAACGTGCGAAACGCTCTCCCGATCGAGCCGCGACCGAGGGGACCTTCGACGAACATCGAAAGGACTGGCGCATCTGGGGCCAACTCGCCGGTCAAGTCCGCCCGCGCGTTCAGGTACAGCCGAAGTTGGGTGGCCATTCGAGGTCCGTGAGGGACGAGTCGGCTCTTGGCGAACTTCGTCTCCCGAATCACCAGCAGCCCGCGCTGCTGATCGACATCGCCGATGCAGAGATGGCGAACCTCACCGACACGAAGACCCAGGCCGTACAACAGCGCGAAGGCCAATCTGTAGGTCGCTCCACGGAGATGGGTGCTGCGCGAGTCGGGCAACGCGTTGGCGAGTTCGAGCAACCTGGCGGCCTGCTCAGCGTTGAAGATGAACGGAAGCCTGCCCGTGGTCACGCGACGCGGACGAGCCCGGACGGGCGAGCAGATGAGCTCTTCCCGTGCAACCATCCAACAGAAGAGGCCACGAACCACGCCGAGCAGGTGGTTGTAGCTGCGAGGGGTTTCTCGCGGCCTGGATGCGAGGAACGCGTCGACCATCGCAGGCGAGATCTCCGGCAACGATTGAACACCGCGGGCATCGAGGAATCGATCGAGGAGACGGAGGTTCCACGCCTCGGTCTCGAACCGGCGGCCCAGGGCGCGCTTGTGCGCGATGTACCGGGTGATGCTCGCGGCGGCGACGCTATCGAAGTCGAGTGTCATGCGATCGCCTCCCCGTCGCCGAGGGCGACCTCCCGGAGAGCCTCGATGGCGACCTTGGTGTAGATCTCGGTCGACGATGGTGAGCTGTGGCCCAGGTAGTCACCGATGACCTTGAAGGAGAAGTCGGCGTCGACAAGGCGCTGCGCGCAGCTGTGGCGCAGCGTGTGGGAGCCAGGCCGATGAACTTGGATGCCGGCCTTCTTCAGGTAGTGGGTCGCCCGGTCGGAGACGATCGTGTACGTGACCGGTCCGCGAGGCGCGACCATTCGGAAGAACAGGCTCCGCTCGGCGGTCTCAGGTCGGGCGTGCTTGAGGTAGCTCAGCAGAGCGTCGCCCGCGCGGACCGACAGGGGGTACACGGACGAGTGACCTGCCTTTCGCTCGCGGATATGGATCTTCTCAGCGCGCCAGTCGATGTCGTCGAGCGTCAACGCGGCGACCTCGCGTGCTCGAAGGCCGTAGAGGACCATCAGGAGGAGCATCGCGTAGTCGCGCTTGCCGACCTTGGATCGGCAGTCCACCGAATCTAGGACCTGCCCCACGTCCTCTGACGAGATGGATCTCGGTATCGTCGAGAGCCGGTAGACCTGGGGATGTCCCACCAGCGAGCTCAGGTCGCGTTCGACGACGCCCTCGCGATGCAAGTACCGACAGAAGTGGCGCAGCGCGCTGCACACGGCGGACTGTGCGGCCGGGCAAACCCGCCTGCCGATGGCCACGACAAAGCTCTCGAGGACGGCTGGGTTCAGCCCGGAGAGACCGTCGAGTTTCGTGCTGGCGACGTGATCCTCGAACCGACCGAGGTGGTGGGCGTACAGCCGGATCGTCGTTTCCTGGAGGCCCCGTTCGTCACGGAGATGAGGGAAGAACCCTGGCGCCTCGCAAGCGAAGGGCATCCGGACAGGTTTGATGGAGTCGGCCTCCGCCTGAAGAATGACCTTCAGCATCTGCTCAACCGGACTGCGGAGGTTCCGGACGCGGACGTGCAGCGCCTGGGCTGAACGATCAGAGCATGCATCGCGACTGAGACGCGATTCGACGAACGCATCGACCTGGGCGGGAAGATCCTGGATGGATTTGGCTCCCCGAGAGCGAGCGAAATCGCCGAACTGCATGAGTAGCGGGACACGCCCGATGATGCTGCCCGGTCGATAGCTTCGCTCCGTGAGCCAAGCGACGTACTGCTCGATCGGGCCGGCGAGCCACGAGGCCCTGATCCGGTCGATAGTCGTGGGTTGGAGAAAGTAGCGCTCCAGCATATGTGTCTCCTTCCCGCACCATGCGGGGCAGGACAGCTTGGCGAACGCATATGTGGCCGAAGGCCGTAGGGCCGCGAGACGAAGCCGGCCTACCGCGCGGAAAGCTATGTGTCCGTTCCGGCATCAAGAGTCGCGCGGTTCGTGGTTCTCCGGCCACGCGGGCACATAACGCGACCCGGCACAGAACCTCGACAACGGCTCGACCTACTCCGGCGAGATGCTCGCCACCGCCTGCGCGCGGTTGAAGATATCGCTGATTCACGCGCGCCCCTACGACCCGCAGGCGAGAGGCAAAATGGAGCGTTTCTGGCGCACGCTGCGGCAGGGCTGCCTCGATCACCTCGGGCAGGTGACGCGCCTGCACGACGTCCAGGTACGCCTGCTCGCCTGGCTCGATGCGCATTACCACGTCGCCCCCCACGGTGGCCTGATGGGCCGCTCGCCGACGGTGGTGTGGCTCGACCGTGAGCTGGTCGAAATCAACGAGGCAACGCTCGGCACAGCGTTGACCGCCCACGGGCGACGGCGTGTCCGAAAGGACGGCACGCTCAGCGTGGGCGGCGTCGATTGGGAGACCGACCAGGGCTTCCTCGCCGGTCGCCTCGTGCGCATCGAGCGCAACCTCGCCGAGCCCACCGCCCCGCCGATCCTGGTCCACGAGGAGCGGCGCTACTCGCTGCGCCTCGTCGATCCCGTGGCCAACGGCAAGCGACGCAAGTCCTTCACCCCCAAGCCGGGCATCGACGCCGTCGAGTTCAACCCCAACGAGGCCCTGCTCGACCGGGTCTTCGGCCGCACGCCAAAGCTGGACGCACGATGAGCTGGCTCGACCACTTCGGCTTGACGCAGGCGCCGTTCGGCAAGGCGATCGCCGATGCCGATCTGTGGCTCACTCCGGCCAAGGCGGACGCCGTCGCAGAGATCGCCGAGGCCATCTCCGAGTGCGCGACAGGCGTGCTGCTGGTGGGCGACAGCGGGCTGGGTAAGAGCTGCGTCCTACGTGCGCTTCGCCATCAACTCGCGGACGCGCCGGTGCGCCTGACCTACTGCCACAACGCCACGCTCGGCCGGCGCGACTTCTATCGGCAGATCTGTCGAGCCCTCGGGCTCAGCCCCAAGGCCACAGCGGCGGCCGTGTTCAACGCCGTGGGCGACTACATCAAGGAGCTCAGCTGCGAGCAGTTGCACCCGGTTTTCGTCATCGACGAGGCCCACCTGCTCCACCAGGACGTGCTCGACCACCTGCACATCCTGGCCAACTACGAGTGGGACTCCAGGCCGCTGGTGACGCTCGTGATGGCTGGTTTGCCCGAGCTCTGGGACCGGATGCTGCTGCGCCGGAACAGATCCCTGTGGACCCGCATCCACACGCGTCTGCGTCTGCCGGATCCCGAGCCGGGTGACACGGTCGAGTACGTACGCCACCGCCTTGCGCTCGCGGGTGTCGACCGCGAGGTCTTCACCTCGGACGCCCTCGCGCTGCTCCACGAGGGAAGCGCAGGCCGCCTTCGCGACATCGATCGGCTCGCTACGACGTCCCTCAAGCACGCGGCCCGTGACCAACACAACCTCGTCGACCGAGGCATCGTCGTGAACGTCGCAAACAGCCACCAACGCTGAGCCCCATCCCGGTCGGCCGCCGCTGCCGTTCTCACTGTGCCCATCTTGCCGTGGCGGACCCGGCCGGCACCTCGATGGCCATCTCCCCACCGGCGAACACCTCCGCAGCCTCGATGCCCATCCCTCGACGGTGAAGCCCATCACACAGACCATGCCCATCCCGGTCTGCTCATGCCCACGCTCGATGGCCACCACTCAGGCTGCGCGCTCCACCATCAGCGAGCCTGCTCGGTAACA
>DASCPX010000090.1:0-2835 GCA_036012755.1 Myxococcota bacterium
GACGCCTTCGACCTGCTGTTCAACCTCCCCGATGGCGGCACGCCGGTGCGGGCCCGCGGCGAGGTGACCCGCGTGCGCGCCGAGCCCCAGGACGTTCAGACCGGCCGGCTCCTCAGACCTGGCGTGGGCCTTGAGTTCGTCGAGATCGGCGACGTCGCCCGCGCGCGCCTGGGGCAGTTCTCGGACGGTCCCCTGCGCTAGCCCGAGTTTCCGAGATAGTTCGCTCTGGGCCCAGCACCCGACCGGCCAGCTAGCCCGCAACCTCCTGTAATGAGATCAGTTCTTGCGTGGAAGGGCGCGATTCTGCGCGTTGCGGACACGTATCACCTAACAATTTCGTGATCATCCTGGGCTGTTCTGCGCGTAGTTGTTGAACTTGGTCCGCAGATGTATTACCTAACACCTCGCGATTGAGGAGCGCGGACCACGATGCCCATCACCATCGGGAAGAAGAAGATCAAGGGACGCCTCTACTACTACGCTCGCGAGTGCAAGCGCGTGGACGGCAAGCCGCGAATCGTCTGGCAGAAGTACCTGGGCAAGGCCGACCGCATCGTCGAGGCCATCGACGGCCTGTCACGCCCGCCCACGCCGGCGGAGGTCGTCGTCTCGGAGTTCGGAGCGGTGGCGGCGTTGTTCGACGTTGCCAGCCGATTGCGGCTCGTCCAGACGGTCGATGCTCACGTTCGAAAGCGCGAGCAGGGACTGAGCGTCGGCCACTACATGTTGGTGGCCGCCATCAACCGGTGTGTATGCCCGACGAGCAAGGCGAAGATCGGTGACTGGTTCGAGTCGACGCCGCTGCGCCGACTGGCGCCCGCCAAGAAGTCGCAGCTCTCCAGCAAGCGCTTCTGGGACAACATGGGGCACCTCGATGCCCAGGCCATCCGGGACATCGAGCGGGACCTCACGGAGCGGATCGTCACGGAGTTCGGCGTCGACACGCGGTGCCTGCTGTTCGACGCCACGAACTTCTTCACGTTCATCGACTCCTTCAACGACGCCCCCACGCTCGCCCAGCGGGGCAACAGCAAGGAGAAGCGCAACAACCTCCGCATCGTCGGCTTGGCGCTGCTGGTCTCCGTCGACTTCCACATTCCGCTGTTCCACGACACCTACCCAGGGAACCGCAACGACACCAAGGAGTTCGAGGCGATCACCGACCGGCTCATCGAGCGCCACCAGGTGCTGGCCAAGTCCGTCGACGACATCACCCTCGTCTTCGACAAGGGCAACAACTCGGCCGACAACATCGCCGCTCTTGACGAGGGTCCGTATCACTTCGTCGGCTCGCTGAAGCTCAACCAATGCCCCGACCTGCTCGAGGTGCCGCTGGAGAAGTACGAGCCGCTCCTCCATCCGAAGCTGTACGGGGTCCGAGCCCACCGCGTCACCCGGGAGGCGCTCGGTCGCGAGCGAACCGTCATCATCACCTACAACGAGCAGCTGTTCCTCACCCAGACCCAGTCGCTGCTGGCCGAGGTCCGCAAGCGTTGCCGGAACCTCAACGCGTTCGGTCGCCAGCTCTGTCGACGGCAGGTGGGCGAGGTCACCAAGGGACGCAAGCCGACCGTCGAGTCCGTCCGCAAACGGGCCCAGGCGCTTCTCAAGGGCCAGTACGTCGCGGACGTCATCGAGCTCGAGGTGGTCGAGTCCGACGGCGTTCCCGACCTCCGCTACCGGGTGGACCACGACGCCCTGCAGCGCATCTTCGACGAGCGCTTCGGCAAGACCGTCCTCTTCACCGACAACGACTCGTGGAGCGACGTGGAGGTCGTGCTCGCGTATCGCGGCCAGGCCGGCATCGAGGGCTGCTTCAAGACCATGAAGAACCCCCACTTCGTCAGCTGGTCACCGATGTTCCACTGGACCGACGACAAGATCCGCGTCCACGCCTTCTACTGCGTCGTCGCCCTCATGCTCGTCAGCCTGCTCCAGCGTGAGCTGCACCACGCCGGCATCGACCTCACCATCCCGGCCCTCGTCGAGGCACTGTCCGCCATCCGCGAGGTCGCCATCACCTACGCCTCCAAGGGCCGCGCCCGCGAGCCGCAGCTGACCCTCTCGAAGCTCACCGACGAGCAAAAGCGGCTGTTCGACACCCTCCGGCTCGACCGCTACCTCGAAGTCCGTTAGGCATACCAGCGGCCCCCGCTAACCCCACTGAAATCACTACGCTTCCGAGGGTTTGGTCCTCCTATCTCGGAAACTCGGGCTAGGGCACGCAGTACACGCCCAACCCGGCACCGGCGACCGCCTCGCCAGTGCGCCCGAGAAATGGCAGCGGGGTCTGCCTCGTTATACTGCCTTGTCATGGGTTCCACTCTCGGCGGAGACGATCCGGCTCACGACCTTTCTGATGGGGAGAAGGACCGCCGCGAGCGGGAACTCCAGGATCAGGCACTTCAAGAGCCGACGAAGCGTCGCCGAGGGAAGAAGCTGGCCAGGGCCAACGAAATATCGAGGCGCAAGTCGAGGCGGGGACACGGGGCAGATCGATGATTCACGAAATCGCCCTTCGCGTAGTTGACGATGATCACAAGTGGTATCGACGCCTCCTACGCACCGAGTGGTCGCTCGAGACTCTCGGCGATGCACTCGGCCTGTGCCGGCGAGTACTTCATCGGTCGGGGTTCATCACACGTCGCCCACGAGCCCTTGCACCCCGAGAGCCGACGTCGGACGAGCCCATCGCCACCCCGTACCCAATCCCCTCAGGGGCGTCCGAGCCCCTTCGCGAGTACCTGGAAACGGTGAACAGCTCGCTGATTCCTCCCATGCCACGAGCTCTTCCGCAGCGCCGGAAGCCGGAGTTTGTGGCGCTAGCGAGGCTGG
>DASCPX010000091.1:0-103506 GCA_036012755.1 Myxococcota bacterium
CAGGAACCACTTCCGAATCGCCCTGGGCAGCGCCGGCGAGGTGTTCGCGGTCTTTCAGATGCTGCGGCTGGACACGGAGCTGCAGGGCGACCTCCAGCGCATCGGCGCCATGCTCAGCGGGCTCGCCCGCTGAGCCCACACCTTGGGACCGATGCTGCACCAGACGCGCGCGAACCTCGGGCGTGTCCCCGCCAGCGGGCAACAACTCGGTCACACCGACGGACCTCTGGGGACAACCAGCTAGATGCGGACCCATGGAGGTCTCCATGCGCTTCGCGCTCGTCAGTGTGTCGGACAAGACCGGCGTCGATGTCCTCGGTCGGGGGCTCGTCGAGCTCGGCTTCACCATCCTCTCCACCGGCGGGACCGCCAAGGCGCTGCTCGCCGCGGGGGTCGAGGTGACCAAGGTCTCCGAGCACACCGGGGCAAGCGAGGTCTTCGGCGGTCGGGTCAAGAGCCTGCACCCGAAGATCCATGGCGGCATCCTCGGCCGACGGGGCACGGACGACGCCGAGGCGGCCGCCAACGACATCGGGTGGATCGACCTCGTCGCCTGCAACCTCTACCCCTTCGAGGCGACGATCTCCAAGGCGGGAGTCGGGCTGGCCGAGGCCGTAGAGAACATCGACATCGGCGGGCCCTCGATGGTGCGCTCGGCGGCGAAGAACCACGCGGACGTCGCGGTCGTCGTCGATCCGAGCGACTACGAGCTGGTCCTCGAAGCGCTGCGCAGCGACAGCCTGGACGGGGAGCTCCGGCGCCGGCTGGCGGTGAAGGCCTTCCGGCACACGGCTGCCTACGACGGGCTCATCTCGACCTGGCTCGCCGAGCAGGCTGGCATCGCCGACATGGCGGAGGGCGGCATCCCACTGCGGCGCCTCCAGGCCCTGCCGAAGGGCGAGAACGGGCACCAGCGGGCGAGCTTCTACGTGCAGCCCGGCGCCACCGGGCGCAGCCTGGCCAGGGTCGAGCAGCTCCAGGGCAAGGACATGTCCTTCAACAACTGGGCTGACCTCGACGCCACGTTGCGCTGCGCCTTCGAGTTCGACGAGGCCCCCGCCTGCGTCATCGTGAAGCACATGAACCCCTGCGGGGTCGGTCTTCACAGCGACGGACCCGCCAGGGCTTTCGAGCTAGCGCTCTCAGGCGATCCGATCAGCGCCTTCGGCGGCATCGTGGCTTTCAATCGGCCCCTGTCCGCGGACGACGTGCGGACGATCCGAAAGGCACGCACCATGTTCGAGATCGTCGCGGCGCCCGGCTTCTCGGACGAGGCCCTCGCGCTCTTCGCACCCCGCAAGAACCTGCGCGTCATGCGGCTCCCAGAGGACTGGGCGGGCTCCCGCCCCAGCGGGATGGACGGCCGCCGGGTGCAGGGCGGCTGGCTGCTGCAGGACTGGGACCTCGGCGCCGAGATCGCCTGGAACGTGGCCACGAAGGCCAAGCCCACCGACGAGCAGGTTCGGGCGCTCCAGTTCGCGTGGAAGGTCGTCCGAAACGTGAAGTCGAACGCCATCGTGCTCGCCAGGACAGAAGACGGCGGCTGCGTGCTCAACGGCACCGGCGCTGGCCAGATGAGCCGCGTCGACAGCGTGAAGCTGAGCATCGTGAAGGCCACCCGGCCGATCCCGGGCAGCGTGCTCGCCAGCGATGCCTTCTTCCCCTTCCCGGACGGAGTCCAGGCCGCGGCGGAGGCTGGCGTCACGGCCATCATCCAGCCCGGCGGCTCCAAGAAGGACGGCGAGGTCATCGCCGCCGCCGACGCAGCCGGGGTCGCGATGGTGCTCACGGGCGCGAGGCACTTCCGGCACTGAGGGTCAGGAGCACCAACCCGCTGGTGTGCTCCAGACGTGTTCCAATCCCCTCGTGCTGCTCTTCCTGCTCGCGGCTGCTCCCAGCAAGCACCGGCTCGCTGCGGCCGTCGAGGCATACCTCGCCGGGGACATGAGCTCCGTCGAGGAGCTGGAGGCGCTCCACGCCGAGCGCCCCCTCGACGACGAGGTCGCCCTCTGGCTCGCCATCGCGCGGGTCGAGTCCAGGCGCTGTGCCGAGGGCGCGGCGCTGTTGAAGGGCCGAAGCCCCGACGCCCGAGGGGCCGCCTGGCGGGGCATGGCCGCCCGCTGCCTCGGACGGGATCCACAGCCCGCCTTCGAGGAGGCCTACGGAGCCCTGCTCCCGACCGATCCCCTGCGACGCCGCGTGGCCAGCGGCCTCGGGCTGGCCGTGCTCGATACGGACCCGGCGCGCGCCGCGGCCTTGCTCGCCGAGGGGGGAGGGGACCCGCGAGAGCACTTCTCGGACGCACCCGATGTGCTCGGCCTGCCCGGTCTGCCCGACCTGCTCGTCAGCTACGGCGGCCAGCGCTGGCGCATCCGCGAGGGGCTGGCGCGACCCACCTCAGAGGTGCCCCCCGGCTGCGGTCTCAGCGCCGGCCCCGAGGGGGTCTACCAGGACGGCGAGCTCCTCTTGCCAGCGCCCGCGGACAGCGTGGACGTCCAGGCACGCTGCAGCCCCTCGGGAGACGTGTGGCTCCTGCGTCATGGCTCCGAGGGGGCGGTCCTCCACGGTCCGGACCTCATCGAGGCTTACGAGGGCATCGTCCGCTTCGACGTGGGCGAGGAGCTCGTCGTCGCTTCCTTCCTGGTCGGCAGCGAGGTCCGCCTGGCTCGCCTCAGCGGGGGTGAGACCGTCTACTACGACTCACCGCTGACGCTCACAGACCCCGAGTTCCCAGACTGATGGCCCTGTGGTGGGCCCATCTCCGTGTCGCCGAGCGCGCACACGCCCAGCTGGCGCACCTCGACCTCACCGAGCTGAAGTGGGGAGCGATCTGTCCTGATGTCGACAAGGTCTCCAGCGTCGCGCGTGAGCTCAGCCACTACAGCGCCGAGGCGCCCGACCCAGAGGACTTCATCGACGCGGTGGGCCTGGAACCCGCAGTGGCCCGGGCCCATCGCAGCTTCCTCGCCGGCTACCTCTCCCACCTCGCCATGGACGAGGCCTGGTACGCACACCTCGGGCGCCTGCTCGCAGAGCACCCGATCGAAGGCTGGGGCCGGCAGAGCGCCAGGGCCTGGAACGTCGCGGTCGACGTCGGGCTGGCGGGGGATCCCTTCACGCCGCCGGAGCACCGCATCGAGCACGTGCTCCCCCACCTCCGGGACACAAGCGACACCATGCGCATGGCGGCTGTCGGCTACACGAGCTGGACCACCACGCCCATGGAAGGACCCGACGGTGAGCGGGCTGCGGCCCTGCTGGAGCACACGGGCACCTCGCGACTGTTGCAGGAATGCGAGGACTTCGTCGTGGTGGCCCTTCGTCGCTTCCTCGACGATCTGGAGCGTCGATGCTGAAGCGCGATCTCGTGCTCACGCTGCTGCTCTCTGCTTGCGTCCTGGCGGTCGCCGTCTGGCAGTGCGGACTCCTGGAGCACGGCTGGTCCACACCCCCGCCGGTCGGAGCTGGGGAAGACTGGGACTGGCAGCTGACCCAGATCGAGGTCGCCCGGCGCGCGCTCCTCGCCGGTCAGTTCCCGGGCTGGAACCCCTTCACCCAAGGAGGTCAGCCCCTTTGGGCCAACCCGGAGCTGAGCCCGCTCACTGTGCTGTTGGCCATCCCGCTCGGCACGGTGCCCGCGATGAAGGCGATGGTCCTGCTGCACCTCGCGGTGCTCTGCCTCGGCTGGGCGCTGTTGGCCCGCGACCTGCGCATCTCCGGCGTCGTGGCCCAGCTCCCAGCTCTGTTCTGCCTGGGCTCGGCCTTCCTGGCCGAGTTCCTCATGGCCGCGCACATCATGTTCTTCGCGGTCGCCTGGCTGCCGCTGGTGTGGCTCTCCCACAGGCGCGGAAAGCCCCACTTCGCCGGCCTCTTCCTCGCGCTGAGCCTCTACGCCGGCGGCCACTACATCGTCTTCTACGGGGCGTTGCTGCTCGCTGCGGTCGGGCTCGTCGGGGTCGCTCGCTCCTGGCGGCTGCGACCGCTTGCCGTCGTCCTGTTGGCCAACGGACTGCTCTTCGACCTCAGCGCGCCCTGGCTGAAGTGGGTCCTCGCGGCGACCGTCGGCTGGACCCTGCTCCCGCCGCTCTTGTGTCTCGCAGAGGGTCGGCGGCCCCGTGTCGACCTGCGGCCGCTCTTGCTCGCTGCCGTCGCGCTGTCGATCGCGGCCCTGCTGGCGGCGCCAAGGTGGCTGCCGCTCTACCCACTCATGGACAGCATCGAGAGGCTCCAGCACGGCCAGATCGGTGCCGTGGCCGATCCCTGGACCCTCGCTGGCGCCTACGAACACCTCGTCGCGGACAGTCGACCGCACCACGAGCTGCCCAACAGCTTCTACTCGCCGATACCGGTCCTGCTGGCGGCCGCAGCGGTCCTCTTCGTCGCCTGGAAGCGACCGCGGCTGGCTGTGGTGACCCTGTTGTTCTGGAACTTCGGCTGGGCCGGCGCCGGGCCCATGAACCTCTGGGAGCCGCTCCAGGCCCTCCCGGGCTTCGACCAGCTGCGCACGCCGGAGCGGCTCGCGCTGTTGTGGACGCCGCTCTTGGGCCTGTGCGTCGCGGCGCTCGTAGACGCCACCCGCAAGGTCCACCCGCTGGTCACCCTCGCGCCATCCATCCTCGTAGGCATCTGGCTCTACGAGGCCCTCCCGGCGGCGAAGCAGACCCAACGCATGGGCGGCCAGGCCCACCCGGAGCAACGCGACGGTCCCTTCACCCAGCTCGCCGAGTGCCCGGACAGCAACTGGGCCCACGTCCTGCGCAACGAAGGCTGCCTGAACCACGGCTCCGCGATCGCGCTGGAGCCGGCCGCCGGCTTGTGGGAGGGCCCTGGCGCCGAGCTCGTCGGCGTGGGCTTTCGCGTCGATGGCCCCGGCGTGCTCGACCAGAACTTCGTGCCGGGATGGCCCGGTGAGTCACCCGAGGGCCTCGTCGAGGTCGACCTCCCGGCCGGGAGCCTGGTCCAGTACCGGCCGCCCCTGCTCGGCTGGAGTGCGCTTCTGTTCGCCCTCGGAGCCCTCTCCATGGTTGGGGTGGCGCGGGCGACGCGGCGGACGGATCCGCACCATCGTGATGATCCGACCGGGTAGCCAGGCGTAGCGGGCCTCGACCCTGAAGGAGCCCTCGTCCTCTCTCAAGCGCAGCTCGACCGCGGCGGTGCAGTCGACGTCCGGGCGGACGAGGGCCTCGTCGAAGCCCACGTAGCGATGCACGTAGGGGTGGAGCGCCTTGTAGACGGCCTCCTTCATCGAGAAGCGCAGCACCAGGGCTGTCCAGCGCCGGTGCTCGGGCAGGGCCATCACGGCGTCGAGCTCCTCTGGCAGCAGGACACGCTCGGCGATGCCCATGCGCGCAGGGGCGAGGTCTTCGAGATCCAGCCCCAGCCGACCATGGCGGCTCCGGGCGACCAGCGCCACCGCCAGCGTGCGCTTGTGGCTCAAGGAGCCGCTGAGGCCCCGCGGAAGGACCGGCGCGCCCCAGTCGTCCACCAGGATTGGCGGCGTGCGACGGTCCATGTCGTCCAGGGCGCCCCGCATCGCGAGACGGCCACCGACCCAGTCGACCTGCCGGTACCCGTTGAGGCTCCGCGCGTGCTGGCGCTCGCTCTCATCGAGTCGATTCAGGACGTCTTCCGGGACGGGCTCCTTGCTGTCGGGGATGTGGATCGCGGCCAGGTGGCCGAAATGGACCGCCTTCGAGAAGGCGGCGGAATATGGAATCACTGGACGTCAGACTACACCACCTCGGCGGCCAGCGCGGCTGCTCCGAGCAGGCCGAGGCGGGGGTCCGTGACGAGGCACAGGGGGACGCGCTCGATGCGCTCCGAGAAGCGCCCCTTGTGCGTGAAGGCCTCGACGACGCCTTGGAGATCGAGCCTGGGGGGGATGCCTCCGCAGAGCCAGACTCCCCCCGCTGGGAGGAACTGCAGGGCGAGGTTCCCCGCCTGCGCTCCGAGGACCTCGACGAAGCAGCGCCGGGCGGCGATGGCGGCATCGTCATCGCCGATGGAGACCTCGGTAGGCGAGGAGGGGACCGGGCCGCCGAGACCCTCGTTTCGGAAGAAGGCGTGGAGGTCGAGCAGGCCCTGTCCCGAGAGGACACGCTCGAGGCTGACGTGGCCGTGGCGCTCCGAGAGGTGACGCCAGAGCCGCAGCTGCTCCTCGCTGTTGGGTGCGAAGTCCGCGTGGCCGCCCTCTCCCGGTACGACGCTGTCATCGGCCAACAACAGCGCCTGACCCAGCCCCGTCCCCGGGCCCAGCACCACGGCGACGCCGGGTTCCGGGTCGACGCCGTTGAGCGACCTCCAGCCGTCGGGGCCCAGGGCACGCACTCCGCGCGCCGCGGCGTGGAAGTCGTTGACGACGCGAGCAGGGCAACCCAGGG
Organism: Myxococcota bacterium; assembly: GCA_036012755.1. GTDB lineage: Bacteria > Myxococcota_A > UBA796 > UBA796 > CAJQPC01 > JAAESX01. The sequence goes on from DASCPX010000091.1 coordinate 6,381, forward strand.
CCTCGGCCAGCTCGTCGGCGTGGAAGCTCCAGCGGTGATTGGTCAGGGTGGCGTGGCCGTCCACGACGGGTCCTGCCACGGCGAGGCAGGCGCCGGAGATGTCGTCATCGCCGACGAAGCGCCTCAGCGGACCGAGCACGCCGGCGCCCTCCGTGTCCGCGATCTGCCTGCGCAGGAGGCGGCCATCGGCGAACAAAGCCAGCCGGCAGTTGGTTCCTCCGATGTCTCCGGCGAGCAGCAGCGACATGTGGGCGAGACTACATTGGCCGGGTTGGAGGGCTCATGTCGGTGCTCCTCGTCCTGCTCGCTTGCGATCCGGACCCCTACAGCTCGGACACCGCGGCCATCGCCTTCGCCGACGAGGACGCGGACGGCTTCGGGGATCTGGACAGCGGCGTGGTCACCTGCACTCGCCCCGAGAACGAGGCCCTCTATGTCCCGCGGGGCGAGGACTGCGACGACAACGGCTGTCCGGTCGAACACTGCGGGACCATCTCTTCGGACGAGACCTGGTCGGCGAGCGCCTCCCACACGGTCACTTGCGAGCTCTACGTCCAGGGGAGCGGCAGCCCGGTCCTGACCATCGAGGACGGGGTCACCGTCGAGATCGAGGCCGGCTACGGCATCCGCATCGGCAACGGCAGCGCCGGTGCGCTCCACGCCGACGGCTCGACCTCTGGCATCGTCTTCACCTCGGCCGAGTCCTCGCCCGCGGCAGGGGACTGGGACGGGCTCTACCTGGGTGACGCCCTGGTCGACGCGGACTCCGCGATCACCGGGATCACCGTGGAGTACGGCGGCTACGACGGCTACGGCGGGATTCGCATCGGGAACAACAGCATCGAGATCTCCGACTCGGACATCCACGACAACGAGGCCTCCGGCATCTACATCAGCTCCAACGTGACCCCCGTGATCACTGGCAGCACCATCGAGGACAACACAGAGGACGGCCTCTACGTGCTGGGCAGTCTAGGAGGCGACAGCGAGTTCACCTCGAACACGGTCACCGGCAACGGCGGCTACGCGCTGAAGATCTGCCCGAACAAGGTCTACAACCTCGACAGCTCGAGCAGCTACTCCGGAAACACCGAGGGCGGGATCTACGTCTGGGGCGGGAACATGAGCGCGAGCGTGACCTGGCAGGCCCTCGACGACAGCTACTACGTCAGCGACTACGTCGACGTGCAGGACGGCTCCACCAACACCACCGGGACCGGCTCCCCCCACCTGACGATCGAAGACGGCGTGGAGATCCTCTTCGCCGAGAACGCCAGTTCCGCGTCGGGCCCTATGACAGCGTCTACACCTACGGCTCCATCGACATCGACGGCAGCTCCACCGGGGTCACCTTCACCTCTGCGGAGTCTTCACCGGCAGCCGGGGACTGGAAGGGGCTCTACTTCGGCCAGGGCCACCGCAGCGGCAACTCCCAGGTCACCGGCCTGACCATCGAGTATGCAGGCGCAAACGGCAAGGGCTGCGTCTACCTCTACAACGCCAACACGGTGTACTTCGACGAGATCACGGTCCAGGACTGCGACAACCACGGGCTCTACGCCAACGACGACAGCTACCCCTCCATCGAGGACAGCACCTTCCAGGACAACGCCGACAACGGCATCTACGTCTATGCCCTCTCCGACGCGGGCACGCCGAGCTTCACCGGCAACACCCTGACCAACAACGGCGACTACCCCATCCGGCTGGAGGCCGGCACGATCTCCGAGCTCTCGGACGACTCCACCTACACCGGCAACGGCACGGACTACGTAGTCGTCGACGGCGGCGAGCTCGACAGCAGCGCCGAGACCTTCCGCGCGCTGGACGTCGACTACCTCGTGCAGGGCGACGTCACGCTCAGCGGCACCGTCGACATCGAGTCGGGGGTCACGCTCTACATCGACAACGGCGTGCGCTGGAACCTCGAGGGCACGCTGACGGTGTCCGGCACCAGCTCCGACGAGGTGCTGTTCACGAGCGCCCAGAGCACCCCGGCGGCGGGGGACTGGGAGGGCCTCCGGACCCAGACCAGCAGCGCCGTGCTGTCCATGGAATACGCCACCGTGGAGTACGGTGGGGCCTCCATGAATGGGACCATCTACTGCTACCGGGCCAGCAGCATCACGCTTGACAACGTCGCCGTGGACTACAGCGACAGCTACGGGCTCTACTACTACTCGAGCTTGTGTTCGAGCTCCAAGTGGACGCTCAGCTCGATGAGCTACACGGGCAACACCTACGGCGAGAAGAACTGGTGATCCTCGCCCTGCTCGGGTGCACGGGGGGGGACGCGAACCGCTACCAGAGCTACCTGCTGAACGAGGGCGGCGGCTACCGCCTCGGGCCGCGCGAGATCCGCTCCCTGGCCGACCCGGAGCGCATGCGGGGAGCCCTCGGCGATGCCTACGCGGGCGGGGTGCTGCGCATCGACTTCAACACCTACGAGATCTCCTACGAGGAGGGACGTGAGCTGCAGGTGCAGTACGTCGTCGACGGCGGCGTCGCCAAGCCCCTGGACCGCGACGGTCTCATCCTCTTCAGCTTCTACGGCCACATGCAGGACGCCAGGGACACCCTCGGCGACGCCGGAGTCGACATCAACGAGATCTTCCCTGTGTCCATCGGCGTCACGCCGGCCCTGCCACAGCTCGGTCTCGCGCTCATGCCCGTCGAGAACGCCGCCTACGCTCCCTCCGCCAACGCCTTCATCCTGCTCGACGACCTGGAGGATCGAGAGGTCCCCCTGGCAGCCAACGCCGGGGTGGTCACCCACGAGCTCGGACACGGCGTGTTCCACCTGCTGTCCGCTGGCGACCCCTACGCACCGAAGGCCTTCGACGTGCTCGGCGGAGCGACCCACGGGGTGTCCTCTCTCGACGAGGGCTTCGCCGACATGCTCGCCGGCCTGATCACCGGGGATCCGGCCTTCATCTCCGCTTCCCTGGCCATGCCAGAGCGGGATCTCTCGGGCGACCAGACCTCGGTCGAGGTCCCCGACGCCGGGGTGCCGCTGCCCGAGAACAGCGAGGACGTCACCTTCTACGACCCCTACCCCCTGGGCTCGGTCTTCGCGGCCGTGACCTGGGACATCTACGAGGCCACCGGTGACCGCGACGGGACCCTCGTCCTCATCGCCGCGACGGTCGAGGAGTGGGCCGCCAGAGAGGTGGATGCCCAGGACGGCCTCACGCCAGAGGAGCAGCGCCTCACGGCCTACCGGTGGCTGGGTGTGCTCGTGGAGCTGGGCGACGCCCAGCAGTCCGCCGCTGCTTGCGAGAGCATCGGGTGGCGCTTCGCAGATCACCTCGAGGTGGAGGCCTGCCAGTGATGATGTGGCTCGTCAGCGTGGCGCTGGCCGATGACAGCATGCTGTGGCGCTCCGACCTCGGCGCGAGCCTCGGACTGGTCGCGGTGAGATCCTCGACCGGCAACCACCGCGTCGACCCGGCCCTCGGGCTCTGGGCGCGCAAGGGCTTCGGGTCTGGCTTCGCCGAGCTCGAGCTCGGCATGGCGACGAACGCGGACCTCGTCCCGGGTGGCAAGCTGCGCCGGAACCTCTACCGGAGCGCCGTGCTCGTCGGGTGGCGGGGTGGGAGCCGGCCGATGCACGTGAGCCTCGCCGGCGGAGTCGCGGGCTCGACGATCATCGGAAACGGCGTGATGGCCTTCCAGCCTGGTGTGCGCCTCCGCGGTGACCTGCGCGTGCCGGTGGGCAAGCGCTCCGTGTTCGTCTGGCAGTCGGGCATGACGACCCGGGGCAGGGGAGCGGACGTCGATGTCGGCATCGGGTGGGGGCTGCGTTGGTGATCGCGCTGTTGGCCTGCACGACGCTGCACACGGTGGACGGCGCGAGGACGCTGGAGCCCGGCCAGGTACAGGTAGGTGCGGTGGGCTCGGTCCAGGGGCGCCAGAACGCGGCCTCGGTCGCTACCGGCATCCCCATCGCCCAAGGGGAGCTGGCCTTCCGGGTGGGGCTGGTCGAGGACGTCGACATCGGCACGCGCGTCTACATCGGCGGGCTGTACGCCGACCTGCGCTACCGCTTCGCCCAGCGGGGCCGCTGGCACTTCGCCGTGGCCCCGGGCATGGGCGGCATGATGCTGCCCATCCCAGCCCTGCCCGCTGGAGTCCTGGACTTCCGGGTGCCGGTGCGGGCCACTCGCGAGCTCGGCGACATCTGGGATCTGTCGGCCGGCGTGACCCCGATGGGTCGACGCCAGCTGGGTGCCTTCGACACCTACCTGGGCACCAACGGACGCATCGAGCTGCGCTTGCCGCACTTCTACCTGGGGGCGGGCTTCGACTGGTACATGCAGCCCGCCTACGGCTACAAGCCCGCCTGGGTGATCGGCATGGACCTCGGCTTCCGGGGCCGCTCCTCCGCCGAGCGCAGGTAGCCAGAGGCAGCTCGCCCCCGCGGAGCGCCAGGCTCGGCGGGGGCGAGGGACCCAGATCCGTCTACCAGTAGTAGTACTCGCTGGCGCAGGGATCCGTGCCGCTGAAGGCGACGAAGCCGAGGGGCTCTGCGTCCTCGACGTCGACCACCGTGATGCCGGCGTTGCTGATGGCGTAGGCGGCGTCCTCGATGACCACGCTGCGGCGGAAGCTCGAGCAGTACTCGTCGACGTCGCCCCCGTCGTAGAGGACCTCGTCCTGGTCGACACCGGCGATCTCCACCAGCTCCTCGCCCACGGCGGCGTGGATCAGCAGCATCTCGCTGTCGTAGCCCCAGCCGGCGGGCAGCAGCAGGCGGCTCTCCGGTGCGTACCAGTTGAAGGCGTGGTGGTCGCTCTGGGACTCGGACCAGTCAGCCGAGAGCTGCAGGCGGGACGAGAGCTGCGGATCGGCGAGGTCGTTCACGTCGAACATCGAGACCTGGAGGTTCTCGGCCCAGCCCTCGTCCGTGGCCTCCATGCCGACGGCGAGCAGGTAGCCGTCGCCCATCGGGTGGATGTAGTTGGAGAAGCCGGTGATCTCGAGCTCGCCGACCGCCTCTGGGGCCGCGTGGTCGGACAGGTCGAAGGTGAAGAGCGGGTCGATCTGCTCGAAGGTGACGACGTAGCCGACCTCCTCCTCGAAGCGGACCGCGAAGATCTGCTCGCCCTCGGCCAGGCCCTCGACCTCGCCCACGATCTCGAGGTCGCTGTTGGACTGCTCCTCGAGCACGTAGAGCCCTGCGCTGGTGTCCCAGCCTTCCGGATCCGCTGCGGTCGTCGCGATGCGCAGGTGGCCGTCCCATTCGTCCATGGCGAACTGGTTCAGGACCCAACCGGGGACCTCGCCGGAGGCCTGGTAGGAGGGCTCCTCGGGGCCGCCGCTGATGTCGAAGCGGTGGATGATGGTCTCGATGGTGGAGTCGAAGGACTGCCAGGGACCATCCGCCGCCTCGCTGCCGACGACATAGAGCGACTCGGCGTTTGCGTAGATGGCGTCGAGCGAGCCGAGCACCGAGGTGCCGACGAAGTCGCTGTCGGGGTCTTCGATGTCGAGGCTCTCGACGTTGACCATGTAGTTGCCGCTCTCGCGGTTGCTCCCGTAGACGTTCGAGCACCGGCTGACGTCCTCGTCCACAGAGGCCCACGCCTCGCCGGTGCGGAGGTTGTCGAAGCGGCCAGGCAGCCAGTCGTCCAGCGTGCTCACCTCGACCGCCTTCAGGGCGTCCTTCTTGTTCTCGTACCACTCGGTTCGGTTGATGCCGAGGTCGCTGTAGCTGACGACGTAGAGGCGGCCGTCGACGAGGCGGGAGTCGTAGTTCGTGCCCTGGGTGTAGACCTCGCGCTGGACGGTGGGGACGTTCGGGTCGGAGACGTCGACGATGGTGGTCTTCACGGTCGGACCGTTGCCGGCGTTGCGAGTGCTCGTGCCGCCGGACATCGGATCCGGGGTCTCCCAGCCGAGCTGCGAGACGACGACGAGGAGGTCACCGGTGAGGAACATGCCGTCGGCGATCCCCTCGATGCCCACCCGACCGATCTGGTCGATGTCCTCTGCCGGCCAGGCCTTCGTGATCACCAGCGAGTCACCCGCGAGCACGTAGATGTGGGTGCCGTCCGTCTCGATGAGGTCGGCCTCGTCGACGCCGGAGACCTGCGTGTTCGTGTCGCTGTAGCTGCGGTTGGCGCTGCCTCCTCCGTCCATGTCATCGACCTCGGCGGCCATGGAGGCGCTGTCCTGGGCCGAGACGTCGTACTTCGTGCCGAAGCCCCAGCCACCGCCGCCCCAGGAGTAGGCCCAGCGGATCTCCTCTTCGGCCTGTCCCTTCACCGCCTTCTCGAGGGCGTCGCAGTCCTTGAACGCTGAGAGTGAGTAGCCGGGGTCTCTGACGTTGCAGCCAGTGGCGATGAGCACGGAGAGGATCATGTGGGCTCCTGGGATGGGTATAGCAGCCAACGCAAGCGGCGTGCCACAAGGGACACGCCGCGTGATTCCAGGCACTTGACCGATGCCGCGGTCAGCGACCGCGACACCGATGTCAGAGCTTCACTCCTGGTACTCGCCGGGCTCCATGGAGCCGATGTCCTCTTCGAGGGCGACCTCGACGGTGTCACCGAGGACGGGGAGGTTCACGCGGTCCCCGATCGCGAGCCGGTCGAGGTCCTTGTCCCGGTTGAACTCGGACAGCACCCACATCGGGATCTCTGCGATCTCGTCGGCCAGCTGGGAGGCCGTGTCGCCGGTGCGCACGCGGTGCTCGTCGACGCCGACCAGCCCGCCTCGGCGGGACATGTAGCGCTCGAGCTTGGCGTCGACGAAGGCCTGGCGCTCGGCCGTGTACTGGATGCTCTCCTCCTCGCCGCCGGGGAGCGCGATGCTCTGTCCGGCGAAGATCGGATCCGAGGGATCCATGTCGTCGTTGACTGCGAGGAGCTCCTCGACGGTCACGTCGCCCCAGTCTGCGATGAGCACCAGGTTCTCGCCGGAGCGGACGGCGACCGAGTAGGTGTCGACGGCTTCGGGCGCGATGGCCTCGATTGACTCCTCGAGCTCCACATCGGTGTCGAGCACCAGCTCGAGGTCGATGGCGGCCAGCTCCTCGACCGGCGGCGACTCGGTGGTCTCGACGAGCTCGAGGGCCTCTGAGGTCGGGGCGGTCTCCATGACCTCTGCGGTCTCGGAGTCGGTGCCGCAGGCGAACAGGGCGGAAAGGGCGATGACGATCATGTGTTCTCCACTGGGTGAGTGACTCGTTTGTCGTCCAGAGAGGTTTCAAGCCCTGTGCCAGTTGGATCCGTCGAGTGATCTCGGCCACTTGCAGAGTTGGCACAATTTGTGCGCCCATCCGCTTCGACTTTTTGTGTACGCGTGATCTACTTCATGCTCATGCTGCTGTTGTTCTTGACCCTTGCCTTCGCCTCCGAGGCCGTAGCGGAGGGCGTCGTCCAAGAGGTCGACCCAACGGTCAAGGCCGAGTACTGGCGGCTCCACGACGAGATGCAGCGGCTCGCGAAGCGCCAGGTCTGGACGGGCGTGGCGCGCCTGTATGCCGAGATCGACGAGCTCGAAGGCATCGAACCGGGCTACGACGATTTCGTCGCAGGGGCGATGGCCGCGCGGCACGAGGGCGAGGTGCTGCTGGCCTACGAGCGGCTCACAGCGGCCGCCAAGCTCGACGGCACCCGAGAGGTCATCGAGTGGCTCTGGTCCATCGACACCGCCTACGGGCGCGTGCAGCTCGGCACGGATCCGCCTGGCCCGACGACCCTGTCCATCGAGCAGATGCCGATGCTGCCGGACCAGCGCGCCGCCGTGGAGGCCGCGCGCCGCAGCATCGAGGAAGACGGCCTCTACGACGGCATGCTGCCGGAGGGGACCTACACCTTCGCCGACCAGACCTTCACCGTCACCGCCGGTCCCAAGGAGGTCAACATCATCGTGACGCCCTTGGAGGACAAGCGCCGCACGAAGCGCTGAGGTGCGCATCCTGCACCTTGCCGACCGGCTGTCCCGGCGTGGGGGCGCCGACAATCACCTCCGTGACCTCTGCACGGCGCTGGCGCTACGCCACCGGGTGAAGCTCGCGGTGGGCCGACGACGGGCCTCCGATCCACCCGGGGTCTCGGTGGTCGAGGTCCGAGGCCTGGCAGCCACGGTGCAGTCGGCGGCCGGCCTCGATGGCCTCGACGCCCTGCTCGACGAGGCGGAGCTGGTGCACCTCCACAACGTGATGAACCCAGAGGTCCTGCGTCGGGCGACCAGGCGGGCCAGGACCGTGGTGACGATCCAGGATCACCGCCTGTTCTGTCCGGGGCCAGGGCGCACCCTGCCCGACGGGGGCCCCTGCGGGCTGCGCTTCGAGGCAGAGGCCTGCGCCGGCTGCCTTCCTGACCCGAGCTACCGCGAGCGCATGGTGGCCACGACCGAGGCGCGGCGCTCGGCCTTGGAGGGCACACCGGTCATCGTGCTGAGCGAGTACATGCGCGAGGAGGTGACAGCGGCCGGCCTGGGACCGGTGCGGGTGATCCCACCATGGGTGGAGGCCGCGCCCGAGCCGGCTGGACCAGGGGAGGGGACGGTCATCGCCGGGAGGCTGGTCGCCCACAAGGACCCGCTGATGGCCTGGCGCGCCTGGAAGCGTGTCGGCGGGACACTCCGCGTCTGCGGGGTCGGCGGCTTGCGGAACCAGCTGCTCGGAGCCGAGCAGCTTGGCTGGGTGTCGCGCCAGGTGCTGCGCAACGTGCTGGCGGCCTCACGTGTGCTGCTGTTCCCGGCTCGCTGGCAGGAGCCCTTCGGCATCGTCGGCGTAGAGGCCCTGGCGGTCGGGACGCCGGTCATCGCGATGGCCCGAGGGGGCATCCCCGAGTGGGCGCAGGCTGGCGTGATCCTCGTCGAGGACGAGGACCAGATGAGCGAGGCGCTGGCTCGCCTGTCGGCGGATCCGGACCAAGCCGCGCGCCTCGGCCGCGAGGGCTGGGAGCGCGTGCGCGAGACCTACGCCAAGGGCCGGATCCTGCCGCTCTACGACGAGGTCCTCAGAACAGGGTGAGCGTCTTGCTCGAGTCGATGGGCGTGCCGTCGATGGTGCCCTCGACCTCGAAGGCGAGGCTGTTGCTCGTGATCTCGCCGGTGACCGTGTAGTCCACGAGGCCGGTGCCGGTGGCATCGCCGGTGGCCTCGATCTCGCCGTAGACCGTGTAGACCAGGCTGCCGCCGGTGTGGTCACCCTCCAGATCGAGGGTCCACTCGAGCCCGCCGTTGAGGGTGATGCCCTCGTCGACCACCTCGATGTACTCCAGGCTCCACTGTCCGCTCCAGGTCGTGTCCGTCCAGCTGGCCGAGCCGGCGAGATCGACCTGGCCCGTCCACTCCGTGGTGCCGACGACGCTGCCCTCGAAGGCGAAGCCGTCTTCCTCGGAGGTCCAGGTGAAGGTCCCGGAGTCCCGGGCCGTCGCGGTCTCCGAGTCCGCGTAGGTGGTGGTGTAGGCGTCGAAGCCCACGCGGTTGGCGCGCTCGAAGACCATGTTGGCCTCCTGCGGGCTCATGCCGGAACAAGCGACGACAAACAGGAACATTGGGGTCTCCTCGGTGCCCTGGTGACACCTGGACTAACCCGAAGCGCTACCGAGCTTCTTCCCCCGGCACCTCGAAGGGCTCCTCCTCGGACCGAGACTTGCGCTGGAGGGTAGGCTCCCGTGGATGGACTTCTTCCTTTTCATCCTCAGCATGACCTTCGCGGTCGTGCCGCTCGTCCTCGCCCTCTGGTTGGTGTGGTGGCTCGACCGCTACGACCGGGAGCCGCCCTGGCTCGTGGGCCTGTCGTTTTCGTGGGGGGGCATCGGGGGCGTGATCTTCGCGCTGATCGGCAGCTCGATCGTGATGTTTCCCATCGAGCTGGTCGCCTCACCGGCGGTCGCCGACAGCATCAGCGCCACCTTCGTCGCGCCCCTGGTGGAGGAGCCCGCGAAGGCGCTGATCCTCCTGTTCATCGTCTTCTCGCGCCACTTCGACAACACGACCGATGGCTTCGTCTACGGGGCCGCCTGTGGCCTCGGCTTCGGCGTGACAGAGAACTTCATGTACTTCTGGAGCGTCGGAGCCACCGGTGACATGGACGCCTATGTCGGCACGGTCGTGGTCCGCACGCTGTACTCGGCGATGATGCACGCTGCCGCCTCCAGCACCATAGGGGCGGCGCTGGGTTTCGCGAAGTTCCGGGGGATCGGGGTCAAGCTCATCGTGCCGCTGTTCGGCCTGGGCGTCGCCATGAGCATCCACGCCTTGTGGAACGGCCTGCTCACCGCAGAGGGCATCGTCGGCGCCGGCGGCGCACTCGCGGTGCTGAACTTCCTCCTGTTCCCCCTGGAGTTCCTCACGCTGTTCATCATCTTCCAGGCATGCCTCTGGAGTGAGAAGAGCATGATCCGACGGGAGCTCGAGGGCGAGGTGCCGGCGGCCCACCTGCCGTTCCTGGCCAGCTACCTGGCGCGCAACAAGAAGTCCTGGCTACCGCCCGGGGTGCCTCACGACGCCTACATCGTGGCCGCGACGAACCTGGCCTTCCGCAAACACCAGGTCCGCCACGCGAGGAACAAGAAGTTCTACGAGCAGGAGGTCGGCAAGCTCCGCTCTGAAGTCCAGGGGTTGTTGTCGAAGGCCGCCTGAGGCGGTGCGCCTCACCAAAAAGCGATCCACGACCGATCACGAGGATATGCGGCCCCTCCGATACCTGCGCAACGAGCTCCTGCCAGCGCTCGAGCGCAAGCCAGCGCGAGTCCTGGCGTGGCAAGGCACCTCGATGCTGGCCAGCGGCCTGCTGGGTATCGGGGCCCTGGCGCTGTTCGCTGCTTCCCCAGACACCGCCACGCGCACCATCAGCGGGGCCCTGGTCTGCACCTCGTTCATCCTCGGCGGCCTGTCGTTCTGGGGAGCCTGGTTCGTCATCTCCCGCAGCGTCCACGGCCTCCACACAGAGGTCGAGGCCAGCCAGCTGACCCTGGCCACGGCGCTCGACGGCATCCGCATGGACGCAGTGGTCGAGCGCAGCGAGGACTGGAACCTCGAGCTGCGCGACGCCATCTCGCGCCTCGAGGATGAGCATCGCTGCCTGCACGCCACGCTCTCGGCGGAGCGGCTCCAGGGGAGCTTCGTCCGCGACCTGGCAGAGGCCCTCGAGATCGCCGACACAGAGGTCGAGGTCTTCCAGACCGCCGAGCGCGCGGCGAAGCTGGCGGTCCGGGGCGCCTTCCAGCTCATCGCCGCCTCCGAAGGTCGGATGGTCTGGGAGGTCAGCACGGAGGAGGCAGCCTGTCGCTGCGAGAGCGCCCGCACCTGTCCGGCCATGCGCAAGGGGAGGACGATGCGCTTCTCCCCGGGCTCCGGCCTGGCGCGCTGCAACCAGCTCGTCGACGACGACGCCCACGCGGTCTGCACCCCCGTCGCAGCGGCCGGCCAGACGATCGCCGTCGCCCAGGCCAGCTGGGTCGGCCCCGAGCGTCCCCAGCAGATCGCCAGCCTGGAGGCCCTCGCGACCCAGCTGGGAGCCCGCCTCGGCGTGGTGCGCACGCTCCAGGAGCGCGAGGTCCAGGCCTCGACCGACGCCCTCACGGGGCTCGCCAACCGGCGCTGCATGAACGAGCTCGGCCGGGAGTTGGAGGATCGCGACGGCGAGTACGCCGTCATCGCCTGCGATCTCGACCACTTCAAGCGCCTGAACGACACCTGGGGTCACGAGCTCGGCGACCGCTGCCTGAAGCTCTTCTCCAGGGTCCTCGAAGAGGTCTGTCGGAGCAGCGACCGCCCCTGCCGCCCTGGCGGCGAGGAGTTCACCGTCATCCTCCCGGCCAGCAACGCCCTCAACGCCATCCGCGTCGCCGAGCGAATCCGCGACCGCCTCGCCCAGGCAGTCGCCGGAACCGCCGCGCCCTTCACCGTCTCGATGGGCGTCGCGGGCAGCGAGCACGGCGGCAGCTTCGAAGAGGTGCTCTGTCTCGCCGACACCGCGCTCTATGCCGCAAAGGAAGCCGGCCGCGACCGCGTGAGGTTGCACGGCGCGCTCTCAGAGGTCACCAGGGACATCGAGGCGGCCTAGCCCTAGCGCTAGACGACCAGGGCCGCCCACCGCCCGCGCCAGGTCGCGTGGCCCTTGAGGATCGACTTGGCGATCGTCGTCACGTTGACCGCCCACCAGATGCCGACGGCGCCCATGCCGAGGGGCTCGGCGAGGACCCAGGCCAGCGGGATGCGGACGACGTTGAGCGGCACGGACAGCCAGAAGAGGGTCTTCGTGTCCCCGGCGCCGCCCAGCACACCCTCGGACAGCGCCTCCCAGGCCACGAAGACCTGGGAGAAGGCCAGCACCATGGCGTAGTCCGTGGCCGCGTGATGCACGGCCTCGTCCTCTGTGAACAGGCCGGTGAGGGCATCTCCGCCGAAGTAGAAGGCCCCCGCGGCGAAGAGTCCGGCCGCCGTCGACAGCCACCAGGCCTGGCGGATCGCCGCCCAGGCGACCTCCGGCTCGTTCGCGCCCAGGGCACGCCCGACGACCGAAGCCACGGCGATGCTGATGCCCCAGAAGGCGGGCCAGGTGAAGCCCTCCAGGGCAGAGAAGCCGATGCCCAGCGCGGCGTTGACGTGCGGTCCCTGGGGGGAGATCGAGGTCTTGAGCATCGCCCAATAGACCGCCGCGTAGAGGAAGGTCCCGAGCGCCATCGGGAAGCCGACGCGCACCACCCTAGGCAGCTGTCCGGGATCGAGGCGCAGGTCGGCGAAGGACAGCTCCAGGCGGCGAGCGAGCAGGGCGACGCCGACCCCGGTCGTCAACAGCCGCGAGAGGTTGCTCGCCAGGGCGGCGCCCACCACGCCCCAGTCGAACACCAGGACGAACAGCGGCGTCAAGGCAACGTTGATCAGGAGACTCACGCCCTGGAGCCACATCGGGGTGCGGGTGTCCCCCATCGCGATGAAGGCCTGGTCCACCAGCGGCGTGAGCGCCAGGGGCATCAGTGTCCAGCCGAGAGCCGTGAGGTAGCGCGTGCACTCCGTCGCCGCGCCGCCCTCCAGGCCGACCGCCACTGTGATCTGCGCCGAGAGGAGGACCAGGACCACGCTCATCGCGACGCCGGTGAGCGCGGCCAGTGACAGCGCCGTGCCCAGGATCCGCCGGCGCAGCGCCGGGTCCCGCGCCCCGGTCGCCCGGGCGATCAGGGGCCCCGCCCCGAGGGCCGCCAGGTAGAAAGGCGAGGCCAGGGCGATCAGGACGAAGACAGAACTCCCGATCGCCGCCTGCGCGTCGGTCGACACGAACTGGATGAAGTACTGGTCTACCGAGCGGTAGGCGTTGGTCAGGATGACCGAGAGCATGCTGGGAATGGCCAGCGCCAACAGCTCCCGGGTGCTCAGCGGCTTCACCGGCGCGTCCTATCCTGACCGGCGCATGAGCGAGCCAAGAGCCAAACACGCCTTCATCGGGGCCGGAGCGGGCTGCGCGGTGCTGCTCCTCGTCGGGGGCATCACGGGGGTGCTGGCGGTCGTGGCCGCGTTGCTGCTTGGGAAGGGCGACGTTGGCGACCCCGCGGGCCTGGAGCGGTACGCGATGTACGGGCTCCCTTTCCAGCACCTCGCGCTGCTGTCCGTGACCCTGTGGCTGGCCAGCCGCTTCGGGGGCGCGGCCGAGCTCCTCGCCTGGAAGCCAGCCCGCCGCTGGTGGCTCGTCCTGCTCGTCTTTCCGGTCGGCTTCGTCTCGGACTTCGTCGTGCACACCGCCTACGAGATCGCCCCCTGGCTCGATCTCGGCGGCCTCGATCTGCTCGATGACGCCTTGCTCGGGTCGGGTCCCCTCGGCATGGTGCTCACCGGCCTGGGGGCCATCGTGCTCGCACCCATCGCAGAGGAGGTCCTCTTCCGCGGCTATGTCTTCAGGGGGGTCTCCAACAGCTGGGGCACCGTCGCAGCCGTGGCTGTCTCCACGCTCCTGTTCGCGGTCTTCCACGCCGATCCGCTGCACGCCCTGGGCGTGGTGGTCATCGGCGTGTGGTTGGGCTGGTTGCGGCACGTGACGGGCTCGATCAAGACCTGCATCGCAGCCCACCTGTTGAACAACGCCTTCTGGGTCGTCGAGAGCTTCGCCTTCGAGACCGTCCCCGACAGCCCCTGGTGGATCGCGCTGATCGCGGCCGGCGGCACGATCGGCGTGGGAGTGCTCGTCAGCCGCCGGGCTCCGGGGCTCGGATGAAGGGGTCGTCGTAGAGGGCGATGGGGGCGCCGGTGCCCTCCGTCATCACCGTGTCTCCGTCGCGCCAGGGCTCGAGGACCTCGGCCAGGGCGTGGCCGATCAAGGCGTGCCCCTGGGTCGTCGGGTGCATCTCGTCGAGGAAGAGCTCCTGGCTTGGCCGCGCCGAGTCCCGAAACAGCGACGGGACGTCCACCACCGGCGCCCCGTGCCGGGTGGCGATGTCCTGCATCGCGCCCCGGTACACCGACCAGGCGCCCTCGGTGCGTCCCTCCACGTCCTCGCGGTTGGCGAGCATCACGAAGACGACCTGCCGGCCCTCCGAGAGCGCCATCTCCGCCAGCCTGTCGAGGTTGGTGGCGTAGTCGTTGATCTCGACCCGGCGCACGCCGACCTGCTCCTTGCTGCCGAGCTGCCAGCCCACGTTGCGGGCCTCGGCCTGCTCACCGTCCATCACCCGCAGCCGGTAGTGGAGCACCCGGTAGAAGGCGAGGGGGCGCAGCAAGCGGTGGAGGCCCTGCGCTCCGCTCCCCTCGAAGCTGGAGTAGGCGCTCAGCAGGTCGCGGTCGACGAAGGCGTCGAAGTTGTTGTCCGACCACAGGTTGCCGATGACGAGCACGTCCGGCTCCAGCGCCCAGGCCCGCATCTCGAGGAGGTTCAGGGTCTGGAAGGTCGAGTAGCCCGGGATCGCCGCGTTCCAGCCCTCGACGCCGAGTTCCTGCGCCGTGACCTGGACGAAGGTCTCGTCGTCTCCCACGCCGAAGCCGTAGACGCTGGAGTCACCGGTCACCAGGATGCGTCGAACACCATCTGGCGTCGGGATCACGGGCTCCGCGCCGCGCAGGCCCATGGAGTTGATGGTCGCCGGGACTCCACGCTCGAGGCGTACCCCCGGGGCGTGCTCCCAAAGGAGATAGGGGTTGCCTCGCATCGTCGGCGCGCCGTACTGGGGCGACTTCGGCGGGGCTTCGACTGCCGCGAGCACCCCCTGGAACAGGACCCGCGCGGTGACCTCGAGCGCCACGAGGGCGAGCACGGTGGCCACCACGGCAAAGGTCAGCCGCTGTCGGAGCCCGGCCCGCCTCACTGCTTCTTCTTGCTCTTCTTCTTCTTGACCTTCGAGACGGACGTCGCGCCCCGGACGACCAGCGCGTCCCCCACGCCCTCCGCCTGGTCCATGCTGGCCTCGATGAGCAGTCCGCCGGCGATCTCCATGGACTGGTCGACCGGGAAGGCCTGGGTCGCGGCGTCCTCGATGGAGTTCAAGATGGCGCCCTGGAGCACGAGCGCCAGCGGATCGACGACGCCAGCCATCGGCGAGCTGGCGACCTGTTCGACGTCCTCTGCGACGAGCTTCAGGCGTCCGCCCTCGAGGGTGAGCGCGCCGGTGACGACGTAGTCCCGCCACCAGGGCCGGCGGTCCGTCAGGCGCCACAGGCGCAAGCCCAGCTCGAAGCGGTCTCCGTCTACATCCAGCGAGGTCGGCTCCGCGTGCACGTCGAGCTGGATCTCGCCCTTCTCGAAGGCCCCCTTCCTGGCGAAGTCCAGCAGGGTCTCCTCCGAGATGACGACCTCTATGCCCTCCGCGGGCATCGCCCCGAGCTCGACCAGCGGCTCCCCGTGGGCGGCCTCGGTGAGGAACTCGGCGCGCACACCTCCATCGACCTGGACCAGCTTCAGCCCCCGGAGCGGGAGGTCTCCCCCGCCGAGGTTGCCCAGGACGATCGGCGGGATCTTCGACACGAGGTCCTCGCCCCACTCCTCGAGCGCTGGGGTGGCGTCCAGGGCCAGTTCGTCCCCGAGACGCACCCTGGCCTTGGTCACCTTGGCGACGCGGAACTCGACGCGCTCGGCGTCTCCTTCGGCGATCGAGCGCAGCCGCAGGGTCGCCTCGAGCTTCAGCGACAAGGGGACCTCGGTCTCGATCGGGCCGACATCGATCGCGGCGTTGCCCCTGAGCTTGCCCCTGACACCGAAGCAGTCGTCGCAGTCCCGCTCGATGATCTCGAGCTGCTTCACGGTCAAGGCCGGCGTGACGGTGCCGATCCCGACGTCGATGGGCTCGACCTCGGAGAAGGCAGCGTCCAGGCTCCCGCCCAGCAGGTCCGACACGAGCGAACCGGAGATGTGGAGGGCGCCGTCGGGCCTCCACTGCTCGCTCGGGGGGTTGGCGTCTTCGAGAGCGTAGGTGCGGCTGGCGTCGTAGAGCTCGTGGATCTTCGCTGCGCAGCCGATCAGGACCAGGACCAGCATGGCGTGGAGCCTAGCCCTCACGCCGTCTCGGCGCCAGTTAGCCTCTCGTTGGAGGAATCACATGGCCGAGAGAACGCTCATCGAGCAACTCGAGAGCAAGAACATCCATGACCGGGCGGATGCCGGTCGACAGCTCTCCAAGTGCGGCGTACCACAGGACATCCCGCGCCTGCTCGAGGCCGCCTTCGACGACAGCAGCCCGGGGGTCCGGCTCTACGCGGTCGGGGCGGCGGCCGACATCCTGTCCCGCTACCGGGTCGGGCCGAGCGCCGCCGAGCTGGACGAGATCTCGCGCATGCGCATCTTCCACAGCTTCAGGAGCATCGATCCTGGCGACAACGCGGGCATGTTCTCGGTGATGGCGAACCTGGGCGTGCCTCGGGTGGCAAAGCGCATCCTCGTCGGCGTCCAGGACCCTCGCCTCGATGTCCGCACCGGCGCCCTGGTCGGCATCTACCGCTACTTCGTCTCCAGCTCCGCGGCAGGTGACGACGAGATGCGCGCCAGGGTCCAGGAGCTCATCGCTTCGGGGCGGCTGCGCCCTGACGCGCAGGCCGCGCTCGTGCGCCTCTGCGCCCAGTGCGGCTGGCAGGAGTCCCGCGAACTGCTCCGGGCCCAGCTCACCCGCGGGGACCAGGCGGCGGTGGCCGCGCAGCAGTCTCTGGACAGGCTGGAGTTCAGCGCGTCCTGCGAGTCCGTCGTCGGCGTCTGGGTCTCCTACGGCACGGACGGAGGCGAGATCCCCGCGACGGACGGACCGTGGACCTGGCTCGTCCTCTACGACGGCGTAGGGCTCATCGTCGGGGTGGACCGGATCCGCGCCTTCCGATGGACCTGCGGCGATCCCGATCGGCTCGACATCGACGGGGAGAAGCCCTGGGCGCTCCGGCGCATGGTGCTCGACGAGCCCCGCAGCCGCGACTTCGTCCCGGCAATCCAGGTCGAAGCGAACACCTGGTTCCGTACGGACGACAAGGAGCTGATGACCGCCGCCGAGTACCTGCTCGAGCGCTCGGAGGCGCTGGCGCCGGCCTGGCGCGCTGCGGTCGCCGAGATCTTCGTGCCGCGGATCCCCGAGACGGCCAACGGCACCCGCCTGATCGCTCGCGTCGAGCTGGCAGCTGGCCGGGTCGATGCGGCCAACGCCCGGCTCGAGGCCGTGTGCAAGAAGAAGGGCGCGCCGGCGGATGCCTGGTTCTACCTGGGCGAGGCGCGCGCTGCCCTCGGTGACGCGGAGGGAGCTCGCGAGGCCTGGGCGAAGTGTGCCGAAAAGGCCACGAAGCGCAACCCGCTCCGGGCCACGGCGGAGGATCGCCTGGCTTGACCCTCAAGATCCGGCGCCACAGCAGCGCGGCGCTCTACGACAACCCCCTCGGTGACCCCTACGAGCGCGAGGTCGCGGTCTGGGTCCCGCCCGGTGGCCCCCACCCCGCGCTGTTGGCGCTGCCTGGCTTCACCGGCTCCCACCACGGCTTCCTCAACCGGCGCTGGCGCAGCGAGAGCCTCATCGAGCGCCTGGAGCGACTCCAGTCCGAGGGCATGCCGCCCTGTGTCGTGGTCATGCCCGACGTCATGACCACCGTCGGCGGCTCGCAGTATCTCGACACGCCCACCGTCGGTGCCTACGCGACCTGGCTCTGCGAAGAGCTCCTCCCGCTGATCGAGGCCGAGTTCCCGACAACGGGGAGGTGGGGGGTCTTCGGCAAGTCCTCTGGCGGCTACGGCGCGCTGCACCTCGCGCTGACGCGTCCGGGTCGCTTCCAGGCCCTGGCGGCGCACGCCCCCGACGCCGGCTTCGCCTATGGCTATGCCCCCGACTTTCCAGGCGCCGTCGAGTCGATCAGGGCTGCCGGCGGCCTCGAGGCCTGGTGGAGCCGCTTCCTCGAGGGTGGTGAGCTCGCGGGCTCCGACCACGCCGTGATCAACCTCGTCGCCATGTCGATGTGCTACTCGCCCGACCTGAAGGCCCGACCAGTTCCGGCCGAGCTACCAGTCGACCTCGAGACCGGTGAGCTCCGGCCAGAGGTCTTCGAGCGCTGGAGGGCCTTCGACCCCGTCGAGCTCGTGCCCAGGTGCGCCGGGAACCTCTCGGGAGTCGCCATCTGGCTCGACGTCGGCCGCCGCGACGAGTTCCGCCTGCAGGTCGGTGCGCGCATGCTGAGGCGCGCCTTCGAGGAGGCGGGCGTCGCCCACCACTACGACGAGCACGACGGCGGGCACTTCAAGCTGAACTCCCGCTTCGACTCCTCGCTGCCCTTCCTCGCCCGCGCCCTCAGCGGAACCTGAGCGGCAGGGTCGCGATGCCGTCCGCGTCGCGCGTGTAGCGTCCTTCCGAGAGGGCGGAGAGGAAGCAGGCCTGGGCCAGCACCGGGCAGTCCTCGACGATGAGCTCCTCGAGCCGGCCAGCGGGGTCGGCCCTGACGTAGATCCGGACCTCGTCCGGGGCATCGGGCCACATCTCGAGGCAGGGATCGATGCGCCCCTGTTGCTGCCGCCCGATCTCCAGCACCCTGGCGGACAGGTGCATGTCGGTCTCGCGCGTCGGCAGGATCCCCAGGGCCAGCAGGGCCTCCGGCGCGGCCAGCTCCTCGTCGAGCTGTGCGACGAGGTCGGCCTCGGTCTTCGCCCGCGTGCGGCGCTGGTCCATCACGTAGGCACCCGTGAAGATCACGACCACAGCGAGGACCGCTGCCACCCTCATCACTGTGCGTGAGCTTGCCATGGCAGGCCCAGTATGCCGTTGTCCCGCTCGCCGTCAGACAGCCCGGGCGGTCACCCGGCGAACCGGCACGTTCGACACCAGCGCGACGGCGCCGTCGGCCCGCTCGAGCTTGAAGTCGACCGAGTCGCGATCGATCTCGAGGTAGCGGCCGATCACCTCGACCACCTCTGCCTTCATGGCCTCGAGCTGGGCGGGGGTGAGATCGACGGCGTCGTGGACGAGCAAGAGCTTCAGGCGTGCCTTGGCGTCGTCCTTGCTGCCCCTTGTTCCGAACAGCTTGGAGACGAAGGACACCATCACGCACCTCCTGTCGCGGCGGACAGGCCCATCCATCGCTTGACGCTCTGCCAGAAGCCACCGGGCTCCATGGCGATGAAGGGGACCTCGGGCTCGCCTGTGAGGCGGCGGGCCACCCGACGGTAGGCCTCGCCGACCACGCTCTCTTCGACGTAGGCCACGGGCTGACCCCGGTTGGCGCTGATGATCACGTCCTCGTGGTCAGGGATGATGCCGACCAGCGGGATCGCGAGGATCTCGAGGATGTCGTCCTTGTCGAGCATGTCGCCCCGGTCGACCATCTTCTGACGGAAGCGGTTGATCACCAGCCTGGGCTCCGGGAGCTCAGCGGCCTCGACCAGCCCGATGATGCGGTCAGCGTCGCGGATGGCGCTGATCTCTGGGGTGGTCACGATGATGGCCTTGTCGGCGCCGGCGATCGAGTTCCGGAAGCCCTGCTCGATGCCGGCGGGGCAGTCGACGAGGACATAGTCGAACTCTTCCTTGAGCTGCTCGATGAGTCCCTTCATCTGCTCCGGCGTGACCGAGCTCTTGTCGCGGGTCTGCGCAGCGGGGAGCAGGAACAGGGTGTCCAGCTTCTTGTCGCGGATCAGCGCCTGCTTCAGGCGGCACTCCCCCTCGATGACGTGCACGAGGTCGTACACGATGCGGTTCTCGAGACCGAGGATCACGTCGAGGTTGCGGAGACCGATGTCCGCGTCCACCACGGCGACCTTGTGACCCATGCGGGCCAGGGACACGCCGAGGTTGGCGGAGGTCGTCGTCTTTCCGACCCCTCCCTTCCCCGAGGTGATGACGATGCACTCGCTCATGCTCAGCTCCTGCTGCGTTTCTGCTTCAGCTGGTGGTCGGAAGCCGACCCAGGTAGGGCTCCATGACGATGCAACCGTCGTCGATCCATGCCACCTCGGGCAGGTACGTCGGTCGCGGGCCGCGCCGTGGCGTGGCTCCGTCGGGGAATGCGATTCGGGCTGCGATGCGCAGCTGCTTGGGGCGGAGGTCGAAGGCGAGGATGTGTACACCCTCGTCGCCCTCGCTGCCGGCGTGGACCAGGCCCTCGCACCGTCCGAAGATCAGCACGTTGCCCTCCGAGATGATCTCGGCGCCGGGGTTGACGTCACCGTAGACGAGCACGTCGCCGCCATGGCGGACGGTCTGCCCGCCGCGGAGACCGCGCTCGATGACGAGGGGGCAGCGGACCAGCGGGATGCTCGCTTGCGTCGAGCTCGGCTCGTCGTCCTCGAGCTCGACCATGGCCTCTGTCAATGGGGCCTCGATCGTGGACTCCAGGGTGTCCTCGACGAGCTCCTCTTCGACCTCGGGCATGCGGGCCCAGACGCGGAGCTTGAGCTCGCGCTCCGTGTAGCGGACGAGGCTCTCCTGGCTGCAGTAGAGCCCGGTGACCGAAACGCCGAACTCGTCCTTGAGCACGTGTACGAGGCGCCGCAGATCGAAGAGATCGATGGCGCGGGTGCCGAAGTCCAGGCGTGCGTCCTTGCCCCTGAAGCGATCCGGTGTCGCCGAGAAGGTGTCGCGGACCGCCTCGCGGAGGGCCTCGAAGCTTGCCTTTCCGTCGAGGGTCAAGAGCAGGACGCCGTCGACCGCGGAGACTTCCAGGACACCGGGATCGGTGCTGGCCGAGGGAGTTGCGTTGACCATGGGTCCGGGGGATGGGGGGAGGTTGGAAGAGCAGGGGAGAGGCACTCTTCCGGAAGGACTGTCCTTGACCTACCACGACCCTAGAAACCGGCGCAACTCAAATCTTGCCGCGTCAAGAGTTAAGGAGCTCGTCGAGCCTCCCGTCCCGCGCCAGGGCGATGAGATCCGTGTAGCCGCCGACGTGCACCTCCCCGACGAAGATCTGGGGGACGGTGCGCTGGCCCGTCTGTCGTCGCAAGGCGTCGCGGGCGTCGGCGTCATCGCTGAGATCGATCTCCTCGAAGGCGATGGTGCGCTCGTCGAAGAAGCGTTTCGCGGCGTTGCAGTAGCCGCAGGGGACCGAGGTGTAGATGCGGACCGGAGTCACTGGAGCCTCCTCAACAGCAAGGCCTTGAGGTAACGCCCCTCGGCGTGCTCGATCGCGACCGGGTGGTCGGCGGGCGCCTCGTGGCGCGAGAGCACGGCGAAGCGACCGACCCCCCTCAGGCCCTCCCGAACCGCGCGCTCCCAGGCCGCGAAGTCGAGGCGGGCAGTGCAGGACGCGGTCATGAGCAGCCCGTCTCGGGTCACCCAGCCCCCCACCCGCCGGTTGAGGTCCCGGTAGGCGCGACCGGCAGCCCTGTCCGAGCTCTTGCCGTGGGTCAGGCTGGGTGGATCACAGATCACGAGGTCGAAGGGGTGGGGCGGCGTCCAGGAGAAGACGTCGGCTCTCTCGAAGGTGTGGAGCCCCGAGTCCAGGCCGTTGAGCGCGAAGACTGCCTCGGCGTCGAGCAGGGCGGGAGCCGAGATGTCCACCGTGTGGACGCGGGCCGCGCCGGCCAGGGCGCAGTACACGCTGAAGCCGCCGTTGTAGCCGAAGAGGTTCAAGACCCGGCGGCCCGGCGCCAGCTCCGCGAGCCGCCGGCGGTTCTCGCGCTGGTCGAGGAACAGCCCGGTCTTCTGGCCGCTGTGCGGACGCACGAGCAGGCGCACGCCGTGCTCCTCGACGACGATCTCATCGGCGACGGAGCCGCGTAGCACCTCGAGCCCCTCGCGTCCGTCGACCCGCGCGACCCCCAGGCGGCGGGCGATCGAACCGACCCAGCCGAGCTTGCCGAGGGCGTCGACGAGGAGCTCGACGTGGGGCTCCCAGGCAGCGCTGTAGAGGCGAAGGACGGCGAGCTCGTCGTAGCGGTCGACGACCACGCCAGGGAGGCCGTCACCGGCCCCGTTCACCACCCGCCAGCAGTTGGTCTGGCCCCCGACGACGGCGAAGCGCAGGCCGTCGGCGCGCCTGACGCGATCGACCACCGTGCGCGCCAGCGTGTCGACCTTGCCGAGCACGCGGACGGCGATGGCACCCGTGTCGAAGAGCCCGGCGGCTACCTCGCGGTCCTGGTGATCGACGAGGGCGACCAGCTCACCCGGCTCGGCGCTCCCGACGACCCCGTCGCGGTAGACCCAGGGGTGTCCCGCGGCGATCGGCTCCAGCGCGCTGCGGGTGAGCCGGAGGCGCTTCACAGGCCCCTCAGGAACTGCGCGAGCAAGACCTCGTTGGCCTCGCGCAGCCGAGGCGCCGCCTGCTTCATCGCCTCGGGGCCCGGAGTGCCCTCGATCCGGGCGAGCATGGCCCGGTTGTCGGGCACGTCGAGCCAGGCGGCGACGCTGACGGGTTCCGCCTCGGGGTGGAAGACGCAGCCGAGCGCGGCGTCCCCGAAGCGGGCCGCGGTCGTGTCGCCCTCCTTGCCTCTGGCGAGGACGCGCATGTCACCCCCCCAGACGCCGTAGCCGCGCATCTCGAAGACCTCGCTGCTCGCCGCGGGACCCAGCCAGGGATCGAGCAGTCCGTCGCTGGTTGGTCTCAGCGGGAAGACGCCCATGCGCTTGGTCCGCAGCCGCTCGACCCGGGCCCCGAGCTCCGAGGAGAGGACCTGGAAGCTGTAGCAGATCGCCAACAGCGGAAGCTCCCCCAGGATGGCGCTCCGCAACGCGCGACGGAAGGGCGCTTGCCAGGCTCCGGACTCATGAGGGCTCCCGGGGCCTCCGGTGGAGACGAGGGCCTCGATGTTCCCCGGGATCGGATCGCCCCGTCGGACGTCGACGACGGCCGCGCGGTGGCCAGCCTGCGCGATGGCGGCGACGATCGCAGCCACCCCGCTGTTGGGTCGCCCGGCGTTCAGGTCGAGGAGGGTGACGACGGCCACGACTGGCGACTAACTTGATCCACCTGCTGAATGTTTCGTCGGAGGCTTCGTCAAGGGGTGCATCGACGGAGGACAACATGCGTTCACTTCTTCCCCTCGCCATCGGCTTCATCTCCCTGACCACCGGCTGTGTCGTCTACACGGATGACAACCACGACCCCGAGCCCCAGCCCTACGTCAACTACGAGCCGGAGATCGTCTGGGCGGAGAGCGGCTGCTACTGGGACGACTACAACCACGACTTCGTGTGGTGGTTCGACACAGAGGTCTTCGACGACAACGGTCGCAACGACATCGTGGCCGTCTACGCCGACGTCTACGGCCCCCAGGGCAACGTCATCGACTCCTTCGAGCTCTACAACGAGACCCCCAACCCCGACGAGTGGTTCTCCGACTGGCTCCAGTGGTCGACCTACCTCGACTGCTACTACGGCGGCTACGAGGTCGACTTCGTCGCCTACGACGTCCATGACGCGGTCGACGTGTACACGGTGTACCCAGCGACCTACTGATCGGCGGTAAGCTGGGTGGCGTGAGCTACCCGCGGAACTTCGGGCCCTACCTGCTGCTGGAGCGCATCGGCGCCGGGGGCATGAGTGAGGTCGACCTCGCCCGGCGAAGTGTCGCCGAGGGGTCCTACGTGCGCTTCGTCGTCATCAAGCGCGTGGCGACGAAGAACGCCAAGGACGCCAGCTTCCTGCGCATGTTCAAGGACGAGGCGCGCATCAACTCGCGCCTGCACCACCAGAACATCGCTCAGGTCTACGACTTCGGGCTCAACGAGGGCGAGTTCTTCCTGGCGATGGAGTACGTGCCCGGCATGGACCTGCGCGACGTCCAGAAGGCCCTGGCGCGTCGCGGCAAGATGATCCCCTTCAAGGTCTCGTTGACCATCATCTGCCAGGTCCTCAGCGCACTCCACTACGCCCACGAAGCCCGGGACGAGGAGGGCCGGTCCCTCCGGGTCGTCCACCGGGACGTGAACCCGCGCAACGTGATGGTCTCGACCAGCGGCGAGGTGAAGCTCATCGACTTCGGCGTCGCGATGGCGGAGGGGCGCCTCGAGAGCACGCAGGGCCACAGCCTCAAGGGCAAGTTCGCCTACATGGCGCCGGAGCAGATCGAGGGTGTCCACCGCGTCGACAAGCGGGCAGACCTCTTCGCCTGCGGGCTGATGCTGCACGAGCTCGCAGAGGGCGTCCACCCCTTCGCCGGGCTGCAGGAGGTGCAGATCATGCACAAGCTCCTCGCGGCTCAGATCCCCCCGATCGCGCGAAGCCCGGCCCGCATCGACCCCCACCGCCTCGCTGTCGTCCACAAACGAGCGCTGGCCCGTGACCGGAACCATCGCTACTCGGAAGCCGACGACTTCCGCCGCGATCTCGAGGAGCTGGCCCGGCCGCTGGGTGGGCTGTGCACCCGCGAGCAGATGAGGGAGTTCCTGGAGCGGGTCGACGCGGACGGCGTACGGGGCATCGCCGCGCGCCTGTCGCGCTACAAGAGCGGCGAGCTCGGACTCGAGCCACCCCCTGCGCCGCTGCCCACCGAGCCGGAGCTCACGGACGGGACCCTGGCGCGGTCCGGGTCCGGTCCGGTGCCAACGCGACGGCAGGTCACGGTGGCTGCGGCGACGGGTGTCGGCATAGGCCTCTTCATCGCCCTGGGCTTCATCGTTGCCCTCTTCGCGGTGGCAGCTGGCGCCTGGGTCATCTGGGATCCGGCCACGAAACCGGCGCCGGTGGCTGCAGAGGTCGAGGAGCTCGCCCCCCCCGAACCCAGCGCGCTCGAGCGGGCTCTCGAGGAAGAGGAGGAGGAGGCCCCGGCCATCGTGGTGCCGGAGCCGGCCGCGCCCGTGCAGCGGCACCCGCGCACGGTCGAGACCCGCGCCCCGGTGGAGCCTGTCGAGGAGCCCGTCGAGGACCCGGTCATCCCGGATCCCGTCACCCCCGCCGAGCCCATCGGAGAGCCAGGATTCCTCTACGTAGAAGCGGACGTCGAGGGCCTGGAGGTGCTCATCAACGGCATCGTCGTCGGAACGACCCCGATGGCCCATCAGCGGGTCAGCAGCGGGAGACGCAAGGTCGTCGTGCGAGACCCTGTCACCGGGACCAGCCGGCCCTACACCGTCGAGATCGAGGCCGGGCTGTCAGAGAAGCTGCTCATCCGCTGGGAGTAGCAGCCCGTGATACAACGAGGGCCCCTACACCCCGAGGCCCCGGACCCAGGATGAGCACGCGCATCGCGAAGCCCCTGTCGTCGTGGCGCTCGACTGGAGTCTTTCGTGTCATCCGAGATCATCGTCAACAAGACGGGCCGGGAAGTCCGGGTCGCGCTCTTGGAGAACGGCCAGCTCACTGAGTTCCACATCGATCGCGGGCGCTCCCGCGGCTACGTCGGGAACGTCTACAAGGGAAGGGTGGTCCGCGTCCTGCCCGGAATGCAGGCGGCCTTCGTCGACGTCGGCTTGGAGCGGGCCGCCTTCCTCTACGTAGGTGACATCTACAAGGAGTCCCTCGATCTCCCGAACCGGGAGCCGAAGAGCGCCGACCAGACCGTCGTCGAGGAGACGCCGCGGGCCCATCCCCGCTCGGGGCAGCCGGCCATCCAGGATCTCCTCAAGGAAGGCCAGGAGATCGTGGTCCAGGTCGCAAAGGACCCCATCGGGACCAAGGGCGCCCGCCTCACGACACACGTCACGCTGCCGGGTCGCTACATCGTCTACATGCCGACCGTCGAGCACGTCGGCATCAGCCGCCGCATCGAGAAGGACAAGGAGCGGCGCCGCCTCCGGGACTTCGTCAACAAGCATCGCCCGAAGGGCGCGGGCTTCATCGTGCGTACGGTCTGCGCCAACCAGCCCAACCATGTCCTCAAGCAGGACATGGACTACCTGCTCCGGACCTGGGAGAAGGTCCAGAAGGCCGCCACGGAGAAGAAGGCGCCGGCGCCGCTGCACATCGACTACGGCCTCGCCGTCCGCTTCCTCCGCGACAACCTGCGCGACGACGTGCAGCGCATCGTCGTCGACAGCCGGGACATCTACGACGAGCTGGCCGGGTTCATGTCGAACTTCATGCCCGACTTCAACGAGCGGGTGCACGTCTACCGCGGAAAGGAGCCCGTCTTCGACGTCTACGGCGTCGAGACCGAGGTCAACCGCAGCCTCGGCCGCAAGGTCTGGCTCAAGAGCGGTGGCTACCTCGTCATCGACCAGACGGAGGCGCTCACCGCCATCGACATCAACTCCGGCAAGTACGTCGGCAAGTCCTCGCTCGAAGAGACGACGACCAAGATCAACATGGAGGCGATCAAGGAGATCGTCCACCAGCTGCGCCTGCGGAACATCGGCGGCATCGTCGTCATCGACTTCATCGACATGGAGAAGGAGGCCAACCGCGACAAGGTCTTCAACGCGCTCGAGGAGGAAGCGAGGCGGGACAAGGCGCGCACGAACGTCCTGAAGATCAGCGAGCTCGGCTTGGTGGAGATGACCCGAAAGCGCGTGCAAGAGGACCTCATCCGCTTCCTGACAGAGGACTGCTTCTATTGCGAGGGCAACGGTCACCTCCGAGCCCGGGAGACCCTCTGCTTCGACATCTTCCGCGAGGCCCTGCGCGAGGCGGCTCGGTCCGGTCAGCGCGAGACCATCTTCGTGAACACGCACCCGCTGGTCGCCGACATGCTCTACGGCGAGGAGTTCGAGAGCCTCGACGCGTTCGAGCGTCGGATCGAGAAGCGGATCGTGGTCCGCGCGATGGGCCACTTCCACCTCGAACGCTACGAGGTCTACTCCCGTTGAGCTCTGGCGCGTAGGATTGGGGGGTGGTGTCCAACTTCTTCCAGAGCTTGCGGAATGCCTTCCTCGCGGGGCTGGCCGTCCTGATCCCGGCTGGGGTCACGCTGTGGGCCCTGGTCACGGTCACGAGCGTCGTGGACTCGGTGCTCGACGTGCTGCCTCCCGCCGTGCATCCAGAGGTCGTCCTCGGGCGCTACCTCGACATGCCGGACGGCGTGTTCCCACTGCCGGGGCTGGGCATCTCCGTCGCGCTGATCATCGTGCTCAGCGTCGGCACGGCCACGCGCTTCTACGCCGGGCGCAAGCTGGTCGAGTTCCTGGAGGCGATCGTCTTCCGCGTGCCGCTGCTCAGCGGCGTCTACCAGGGGCTCAAGAAGCTGGTAGACACCTTCACCGGCGAGTCGATGCGCTTTCGCCAGGTGGTGATGATCGAGTACCCACGGCGCGGCGCCTGGGCGATCGCCTTCCTCACCGGCGAGGCCGGGTACCTCGACGCCGCGCGGGACTTCGGACAGGACCAGCCCGTCAGTGTCTTCCTGCCGACCACGCCGAACCCGACCAGCGGCTTCTACCTGGTGCTGCCTCGCCGCGACGTCAGGCGCCTGGACATCTCCGTCGAAGAGGCCTTCAAGCTCATCATGTCCGCGGGCATCGTTCAGCCCGACGAGCTGCACGAGCTGGAGACGGTCGAGGTCATTCAGCCCGCGGACGAGGAGCCCACCCTGGACACCGACGACGACGAGGCCGCCAAGTAGGTGGCCTACGGCTCCTCGCTCGACGGCGAGCTTCTCCGCATCGACTTCACCAGCGACGACGGGACCTTTGCCGTCGCGAGGCTGCAGACGGAGGGCGGCGAGGTGGTCGCGATCGGTCCGCTCGCCCACCTGACCCCAGGAGCCCAGCTGCGTCTCGACGGCCGCTGGTCGGAGCACAGGAAGTACGGCAAGCGCTTCCGTGTCTTCGGCGTGCTCGTCCAGGAACCCAGGACCCTGCGTGGGCTGAGGCGGTACCTGGCCGGTGGGGCGGTCCGCGGGATCAAGAAGACGCTCGCCGCGCGCGTGGTCGCTCGCTTCGGCCTGGACACGCTGCGCATCCTCGACGAGGAGCCCGAGGAGCTCCTGAAGGTGCCCGGTATCGGCCCCAAGACGCTGGAGCGCATCGTCGAGTCCTGGGAGCGCGACAAGGCCGGCCGGGAGCTCGCGGTGCTGCTCCAGGGTCACGGGCTCGGGGCCGGCGTCGCGCAGCGGATCCTCGATCGCTACGGCGAGCGCGCGATGAAGGTGGTCAGCGGGCAGCCCTACCGTCTCGCGGAGGAGGTCGCTGGCGTCGGCTTCCGCACCGCCGATGCAATAGCGCGCGCGGTCGGAATCGCCGTCGACGACCCCCGGCGCGCCGACGCAGCTGTGCGCTTCCTGCTCCTGGAGGCGGAGGGCGAGGGGCACTGTTTCCTCCCTCGTGGAGACCTCATCGGGCGAGCCCGGCAGCTCGAGATCGACAGGGCGGGTGTCGACGGTGCGCTGGGCCGGCTGGTGCTGGAGGGCAGAGTCGTCCAGAAGGTCTCCGCCGATCCCTCTCTGTCCGCGATCTACCGATCCGAGCTCGACGCTCGCGAGCGGAAGGTGGCCGAGGCCTTGGCTCGCCTGTTGGAGGAGCACCGGGGGCAGGGCGATGTCCGGGTGGCCCTCGCAGAGAGCCGCGTCGGACTGGAGCTCGACGACGAGCAGCGGCGCGCCGTCGCCCTGGGGCTGACTCGAGGCGTCGCGGTCATCACAGGAGGTCCCGGCACGGGCAAGACCACCATCGTGCGAGTGCTGCTGGAGGCGGCGTCGCTGGCGAAGGAGAGGTGGGCGCTCGCGGCTCCGACCGGCCGCGCCGCGCGTCGACTGGCAGAGTCCTGCGGCCGCGAGGGAAAGACCCTCCATCGCTTGCTGGAGTACTCGATGAGAAAGCAGGCCTTCCTGCGCAACGCGGGCAACCCGCTGGAGGTGGACGGCGTCCTCGTCGATGAGGCGAGCATGATGGACCTCGGCCTGACCGAGTCCCTGCTGTCAGCCCTGCCTTCCGGGGCGCGGTTGGTGCTCGTGGGCGACGCGGATCAGCTGCCGAGCGTAGGAGCCGGGCGGGTGCTCGGAGACCTCATCGCCAGCGGCGTCGTACCGGTCGCGAGCCTGAGCCAGGTCTACCGCCAGGCCGAGGACAGCGCCATCGTGCGAAACGCCTGGCGGATCCTGCGTGGACTCCCACCCGTGAGCGCCGAGAAGAACCCGGAGACGGCGCTTCGCCAGGACTTCTTCGTCGTCAAGCGCGAGGACGCGATCCAGACGCAGGTGACGCTGGAGCGGGTCGTGGCCGAGCGGCTCCCGGCCATTGGCTTCGACCCCGTCTGCGATGTCCAGGTGCTGACGCCGATGCACAAGGGGCCCCTGGGCTCTCGGGCCCTCAACGAGCTCCTACAGGCCCGCCTGAACCCCCACGGCAAGGAGCTCAGGCGTGGAGACAAGCGCATCCGAGAGGGCGACCGCGTCCTCCAGGTCCGAAACGACTACGACAACGACATCTTCAACGGCGACGTGGGCCGAGTGACCGGGGTCGAGGGCGAGGCCCTGACCATCGACTTCGACGGACGCGAGGTCGTGCTCGTCGGCGAGCAGCTGGACCAGATCGAGCTCGCCTACGCCATCAGCATCCACAAGAGCCAGGGCAGCGAGTACCGCGCGGTGGTCGTGGTGCTCTCCACCGGCCACCACGTGATGTTGCGGCGGAACCTCATCTACACAGCCGTCACGCGCGCGCGGGAGTTCTGCAGCATCGTGGGCAGCCCGCGCGCCATCGGCACGGCCGTGCGGCGCTCCGGCGGTGACCGTCGCTTCACGGGGCTGGCAGACCGGCTCGCGTTATCAGCGCGCTGATGGCGCGAATCCACACCTTCGACGGGGAGCTCGCGGGCTTGATCGACATCAAGTCGCTCAGCCTCGACGAGCTGACCGAGCTGCTCCTGCAACAGGGCCACCCGAGGTTCCGGGGCAAGCAGGTCTACAAGTGGGTCTGGCAGAAGGGCATCCGCGACTTCATGGAGATGTCGAACGTCTCCAAGGCGGCCCGCGCCCAGCTCGCCGAGGTCTTCCACATCGACTTCCTCGACAGCGAGCTGCAACTGGAGAGCGAGGACGGCACCAGGAAGTTCGTCTGGAAGCTGCGGGACGGTCACCACATCGAGTCGGTCCTGATCCCGGACCCCGGCATCGAGGGTCACAGCAAGCCTCGGATGACGCTCTGCATGTCCTCTCAGGTGGGCTGCGCGATGGCCTGCTCGTTCTGCCTGACCGGGGACCTGGGCCTGGTGCGGAACCTGCGGCCGAGCGAGATCCTCAACCAGGCGCTCCAGGTCCAGCAGGCGCTCCCAGAGGGTCAGCGCCTCACGAACCTCGTGTTCATGGGCATGGGCGAGCCCCTCCACAACCTCACGAACCTCTTGAAGAGCCTGCGCGTGCTGCTCGACGACGAGGCGCTGAACTTCAGCCACCGCAAGATCACCGTCTCGACGGTCGGGCTCGTGCCCCAGATGCAGAAGCTCGCCGCGGAGACTCCGGTCAACCTCGCGGTCAGCCTCAACGCCACCACGGACCAGCGACGGCTGGAGGTCATGCCCATCACGCGGCGCTATGGCCTCGAGACGCTCATGGAGGGCTGCCGTGACTTCCCGCTGCCCCACGCCAAGCGAATCACCTTCGAGTACGTGATGATGCACGGCTTCAACGACAGCTGGGACGACGCCGCTCGGCTCGTGCAGCTGATGCGGGGGGTGAAGTCCAAGGTGAACCTCATCGCCTACAACGAGAACCCCGAGCGCCAGATCCTGCGGCCGCCAGAGGACCACGTGAAGGCATTCCAGCACTACCTGGTCAGCCGCGGAATCCAGTGCTCGATCCGCTCGACGCGCGGAGTCGACATCTCAGCAGCCTGCGGCCAGCTCGGCAGGGCCACCGATGGCATGCGGATCGAGGAGGCCGGCGTCGCCGGGCCGACGATCTCGCTCGACCCTCCTTTTTGTAGCGACACGTGATTCAATGGAACTCTTGACGGAGCAAGACCTGCATGCGCATCGGAGTCATCGGCGGAAGCGGCCTCTACGAGATCGACGGTCTCACCAACATTCGCGAACAGCGGCTCGAGACCCCCTTCGGGAGCCCCTCTGACGCCTTCATCCTCGGCGAGCTCTGCGGCGTCGAGATGGCCTTCCTCCCCCGCCACGGACGTGGCCATGTGCACAACCCGAGCGAGGTCCCATACCGGGCGAACGTCTGGGGCATGAAGAAGCTGGGCGTGGGCTGGATCGTCAGCGTCAGCGCTGTCGGCAGCCTGCAGCACGAGGTCGCGCCAGGCGACATGGTCGTCATCGACCAGTTCATCGATCGCACGAAGTCGAGCCGCCCCGTGACCTTCTTCGAGAAGGGCATCGTCGGCCACGTCGGCTTCGCGGATCCCGTCTGCGGCGCCCTCCGGAGCATGATCCTCTCGGCCTGCGAGGAGGTCGGCGCCACCACTCACGACGGCGGGACCTATGTCTGCATGGAGGGTCCGCAGTTCTCCACCCGCGCGGAGTCCGAGCTCTACCGGAGCTGGGGTGCGCGGGTCATCGGCATGACCAACCTCACGGAGGCCAAACTGGCGCGCGAGGCGGAGATCTCCTACGCGACCCTGGCGATGAGCACCGACTACGACTGCTGGCACCCGCACCACGACGACGTCACCGTCGAGGACATCATCCGCGTGCTGATGGCCAACGTGGCCACCGCCAAGGCCGTGATCGAGGCCGTCGCGCCGAAGATCGCTGCCTTCGACGGTCCGCCCCCCGCGAGCGGCTGCATGGCGAACGCCATCATGACCGACCGGGCTCGGATCCCACCCGAGACTCGCGCCGCCGTCGAGATCCTCGTCGGCAAGTACCTCTGAGGAGTCCCTGATGCTTCTGCTCATCCTCGCCCTGACCAGCTGCGTGACCCCGAAGAAGGTCGTGCTCGCCGAAGCCAAGTACGATCTCGCGGCGGTGTTCATGTCAGAGGACAACCCGCAGATGGCCATCACGACGCTGCGCGAGGCCGTGAAGCTCAACCGCCGCGACCCGGAGCTCTACAACGCCCTGGCCATGGCCTACATTCAGCGCGGCGCCCACGACGAGGCGGAGAAGACCTTCAAGAAGGGGCTCCGCAAGGACCGGGACAACGCCGGCCTCAACCTCAACTACGCCTACCTCCTGACGAACCTCGGCCGTGACGAAGAGGCCATCGAGCGCCTGGAGGTGGCGCGCGAGGACCTCACCTACGGGGAGCCATCGAAGGTCCTGAACAACCTCGGGTGGAGTTACCTGCAGGTCGGGCGGACGGCCGAGGCGGTCGCTCACCTCGAGGAGGCGGTGCGCAGACAACCGAACTGGTGCGGCGCCCGCTACAACCTGGGCGTGGCCTACGCAGCGTCCGGCGAGACGGCCAAGGCGGCCGAGGCCTTCGAGGTCGTGGTGCAGACCTGCCCTGACGAGTTCCCGGAGGCGTTGCTCCACGCCGGTGGACTCTACTGCGACATGGGCCGGATCGAGCGAGGGGTCGCCTACCTGAACGAGGTCGTCGCCCGCTGGCCGGGCACGCCGGAGGCGACCTCGGCGAAGGAGCGTCTCGAGAAGGAGTCGCTCTAGCTGTGGACGCCTCCGGCGGGGGACGGATCGTAGGCGGCGCCGTGGCGCTGCTCGTCATGGCGGTGTTGCTGGTTCAGGTCGGCCGCCAGCTGGAGCACTCCGAGCAGGCGGAGGCGGAGCTCGTGCCGACGGTCACGGCAGGAGCAGGCAAGCCGCTCAGCGTTCGTGCCACCGCGCCGGTGCACGTGCGCGTCGTCCTCGACGGCGTGGAGACGGTGGATGGCACCCTCTGCCGCGAGCTGGAGTGTCGACTCGACGTAGAGGCCGCTGGCGAGATCGTCGTAGAGCTCGGCGACCTGTCCCGGGCCACGGTGATATACAACGGCAGCCGCGTCGCGCCCCTCGGAAACCTCAGCACGGCGCGCCGACTGGTGTTCGTGGACGACGCCGACTGAGGAGGCGACGAGATGGCCGAGAACCTCGTCCACGCTCGGGTCGAAGCCATCCGGCGGCTCACTCGCCGCAAGGCCACCCGTCCGCTCGAGCGCGCGCTCCAGAAGTCCTCTGCCGACGACATCGCAGAGGCCATCACCCACCTGACGCGCTCCGAGACCCGCTTCTTGATGGTCCACATCGGAGACGACCAGGCTGGAGAGGTCCTGCTCACGGTCGGCGAGGTCGACTTCAACCAGCTCATCGAGGCGGCGCCGATCGACCGCGTCCTGGCCTGGGTCGCCGAGCTCGATCCGGACGACGAGGCCGACTTCATCGCCCGGCTGCCAGAGGATCTGCGAGAGAAGGTCCTCGAGCGCCTCGCCCCAGAAGAGCGGGAGCAGGCCGAGGGGCTGATGGCCTGGCCGGAGGACTCGGCTGGCGGGATCATGTCGCCGGTCGCCTTCCTGATGCAGGACGACACCACCTGCCGTGACGCGATCCTGGCGATCCAGGAGCAGGGCGACGTGGAGATGGTGTTCTACCTCTACGTCGTGAGCGAGCAGGGCCAGCTCGTCGGCGTCACCTCCCTGCGCCAGCTCCTGCTGAACTCCCCGTCGACTCCGCTCTCGGACATCATGACGCCGGACGTCATTTCGGTGCTCCCGGAAGAGGACCAGGAAGAGGTCGCGCGCATCGCCAGCCGCTACGACCTGCTCGCAGTTCCGGTCTGCGACGACACCAACCACTTCCTCGGCATCGTCACGATCGACGACGTCCTCGATGTCCTCCAGGAGGAGGCCGCAGAGGACCTCCTGAAGATGGCGGGTGTGGGCGAGGAGTACGACCCCACGGGCGCGAGCACCCTCAGGGCGTCCATGCAGCGCCTCACCTGGCTCGTGGTCACGCTCGTCGGGGGTGTGCTCTTGTCAGAGGTCATCGGTGGCTTCCGCACCACCCTGTCCGAGCACGTCATGCTGGCCTTCTTCGTGCCGGTCATCATGGCGCTGGGCGGCGGCGTCGGCATCCAGGCCGCGACCATCACCGTGCGCAACCTCGCCACCGGCCATGTCGCCGTGGGCGCAGGCAGCCTCTCCCTGATCTGGAGAGAGGCCCGGGTCGGGATCCTCATGGGCACTGTGCTCGGTGCGGCGCTGTCCGCCTACGGCTGGTTCCGGTACGGCGAGCCGGCCTTCGCCCTGGTCGTGGGCTCGTCCATCCTGAGCACGGTGCTCCTGGCAGCCACCGTCGGGACGATGATCCCGCTGGCGCTCGAAAAGGCGGGAGCTGATCCGGCCGTCGCGACGGGCCCCTTCGTGACCATCCTCATCGACGCCATCGCCATCGTGCTCTACATGACGCTGGCGACTCTCCTGATGCTCTGAGGACATGCGAGGCGGCAGCGAGGTCCTCGGCATCGTCGTCGGTCACGTCGACTACGGCGAGGCCGATCGCATCGTGCACCTCCTCACCCCCGAGCAGGGCCGGGTCGCGGCGATGGCCCGCGGGGCCCGAAAGAGCAGGAAGCGCTTCGGCGGAGCGCTGGATCTCGGCAACCGGATCCGGACCCACATCTCCCGCGGCAAGGGCGAGCTCTGGCGCCTCGCCGGGGCCACGCTGGATCACGGACGGCCTCACGTGCGCCGGGACCTGGAGCGCATCGCCCTGTTGGCCTATGCCTGCGAGCTCGTCGGTCTGCTCTGCCCCAGGGAGCAGCCCGCGCCGGTCTTCTTTGGCTTGCTGGACACCGCGCTGTTGGTCCTCGACGCGTGCAGCGAGCCCCCCAAGACGAGCTGGAGGCCAGCGCTGGAGGCCAAGGCGCTCACCTTCGCGGGCTTCGCCCCCCGGCTGGAGCGCTGTGACGTCTGCGGGCTCGTGGCCGACGACGACATCGTGTTCTCCGCGAGCAACGGCGGGGTCCGCCACGCGGTCTGTGGGGGAGGGGCCCCGATGAGCGTCGGCTTCGCCAGGGCGCTGGAGTCCGCGCGGCGAACCCCCCTGTCCGAGCTGGTGGACACCGACCTCCCGGAGGGCGACGCCTGGTGTTTGAACGAGCTGCTCGTCTGGCACACGGGCCGTGGGCTCAAGTCCCGTTCCCTCCTCGAGGGGATATGACAGCGCCATGCCGGTCATCCACGTTCGCGCGCTGAGCCCCTCTGACGAGAGCGTGCGCGCCCTGATGCAGGCGCTCCCGCTGGCGGTCGCCCATGCGACTGGCATCCGGACCGAGCGCATCTGGGCCACCTTCACCCCGCTGAGACCTGGCGCATCCAGTGTCGCTGGTCGCCTGGTAGAGAGCCCCGCCGATGGCCCCATCGCCTACGTCGACGCTCACGTCCAGCCCCGCACCCCCTTCGTCGTCGAGGCCCTGATCGAGGCCGCCGCGCGCTGCGTCGCCGAGCACCTCGAGCTCCCGGTCGAGGACGTCTGGGCGCGGGCATGGCCCATCGAGCCTGGCACCGTGTTCGCAGGCGGCGACATCCAGCGCTAAGGTTCAGCCCGTGCTGCTCCTCGCCTGCTATGTCGTCACACCGGAGCCCAGCTCCGAGGTCACCGTCCAGGGCTGGGTCTACGACTCGCCGCTGGCGGGCGAGGGCGAGGTCATCTCGACCGGCTCGGTCACCTACCTCGACAACAACCTCGTCGAGCTGACCGAGGCCGAGCAGCCTTTTCCGAGCTACCCGGGCTACTGGCGCGCAACCATCCCCGCGGACGAGGAGTACAACCTCGTGATCGACGGCGGCGAGGGATACCACCCGGCGATCTGGCGCGGGCGGGCGCCGACGGGCGATGCCCAGAGCTTCCCGGTGTTCGGCTTCCGATCGGAGCAGGTCGACACCTTCTTCGAGGACCTCGAGGCCGTGACCGGCGTCGACGTCCACGTCGGGACCGAGGATCTCGTGCACGTCTGGGGCAGCCCCAACGATCCGGAGTCCGTCTCCGGCGACGAGATCGGGGTCTACGCCAACGGCGGCGCCGGGGGCGTGCTGGCTTTCGCCGTGAACGACGAGGGAGTGCTGGAACAGACGGTCGATTCGCCGGTCCACTACTTCTTCGCCTTCAACCTGGAGCCCGGAGAGATCGTCGTCGCCTTCGATCAGGACGGCGTGGTCACGGAGGAGGCCTACGCCACCGTCGGCGGCGACATCGTCGCCCCCTGGTACTTCGAGGGCACCCGATGATCCTGCTGTTGGCCTGCAGCCAGGAGCCCGATCTCGTGACGCTCTCCGGAGTCGTCGCAGGGAGTCGCGAAGACGACGACGTCGGGGCGAGCGAGATCCTCGTCGAGACCCTGGGGCCCACCTATGAAGCGGTCGACGACGCGGCCACCGATGGCCGGGGCTACTTCGAGGTCCAGGTGATCGGCAGCACGCTGATGTACGTGACCTTCTCTGGCGACGACTTCGCCGCGACCGGCTTCACCGGCGTGGTCGGGGCAGAGGACTATGCCGTCGACGACGGGATCCTCTTCATGAAGACCGACGACGAGGTCGCGGCGCTCGACGCGCAGTACGCCGGCTGTCCGTACGTCGAGGAGGAAGGGGTCGGCCTCGTCGAGGGCGAGGTCCGCTACCACCTGCCCGGCTACGAGGTCGACGACGGCGAGTGGCCGCTGGCCGGCAATGCCTACGCCTGGCTCACCGACGAGGGAGGCACGACCTGGGATGCCTGCTACCTCGACGGCGAGACCGGCCTCTACGATCCTGACGCCGAGGTCACGGGAGACACAGGTCGGATCGCCATCTTCGGCGCCTTCAGTGGCCCCGCGACGCTCACCGTGGGCTACGAGATCGAAGGCGAGCCCTACTACGCGACGGAGTATATGGTCCACGTTCCAGAGGGCGGAATAGCTCCGATCTACCCCGCGTACGTACCGCTTCCTGGGTGAGCTTTGTTGCGCGGATCTCTCCAAGTCGGTAGCGTACGCTTCCCATTCCACACAAGGACACTTCGACCATGGGTCAGATCACCAAGCCCGACACGAACCCCATCGTTCCCGCCCTCCTGAACTTCCTGCTGTTCGGCGGCGTCGGCTACCTGATGATGGGTCAGCAGAAGAAGGGCATCATCAGCATCGTCGCGACGCTGATCCTCGCCTGCGTCGGCATCGGCTTCATCATCCCGTTCATCACCGCATACGACGCCTACCTCCTGGGCCAGAAGCTCCAGAGCGGCGCCAGCATCGGCGAGATGGAGAACGGCCTCGATTTCCTGAACGCGATCTTCAAGTAGGTCAGGCGGATTGACCACCCACGCCAATCCAGAAGCGGCGTGGGCAGAGGGCAGGGCCTCCACTCCGGGGACCCTGCTCTTGCTCGTGGGCTTCTTGTCCATCGGGATGGCGGCGCTGAACATGCTCAACGGCCTGTTCGGCTTCGCCGACGGGGTGATGGCCAGCTACACGCCGGACGAGGAGTTCGGCGCGGCGATGAGCGGCACGACAGCCGTCCTCGTCGGCGCGTTCAACCTCGTGTTCTCCTGCGTGATCGCCGCCGCGGGCTGGCGGATGCGCCACTTGGAGAGTCACACCCTGTGCATGGCCGGGGCGATCCTCGCAGCCGTGCCGTGCCTCTCGGGCTGCTCCTGCTGCCTCGTCACGATCCCGGTGGGGATCTGGTGTCTGCAGGTACTGCGTGACGACATGGTCCGCGCGCAGTTCCACTGACCTCTGCAGGTGCCCCCCTGCGCCTACGCCGCACCCCCCTCCGGCAGCAGCGCGCCCGACCTTTCTCCTCACGGGCGTGCAAGCACGCCGATTCCGGGGGTATCTCAGGGCCCAAGGATCCAAAGCGTCTCCTTGAGCGTCGAGAACCCCGGGGTTCTCTGTTGCCAAGGATACGTTTTGGCTCCTTGAGGCCGGAGGGGGCCGGCCTCAGAGCCAGCGGAGCATCGCGACCCTGTCCTCGCCCCGGGCGAGTTGCCAGGCGTCGAGGGCGCTGAGGACCTGGAAGACGAAGATCACCGGCGAGACGACCATCGCCACCTGCTTCATCTCCATGCTCGTGGCGACGAGGTTCACGAGCTGGAGCGCGAGCACGATCCCGAAGGCGATGCCGAAGCTACGCCAGCGACCCAGGTAGGCGTAGCCGAGACCTCCGAAGAGGCAGGTCAGCTGGAGGATCGCCGCCAGGACAGGTCGCTTTCTTCGGGGCTCAGAGGTGGTCGACATGGGGTGGGTGCGCAGTTAGTGCCGCCGGGGCCTAGTCGCAATGACCTTCCAGGAACTCATTCTCCGACTCCAGCGCTACTGGGGTGATCAGGGCTGCGCCGTGCTGCAGCCCCTCGACACGGAGGTCGGAGCCGGGACCTTTCATCCGGCGACCTTCCTGCGTTGCCTCGGGCCCGAGCCCTGGCGTGCCGTCTACGTGCAGCCTTGTCGCCGCCCGGCGGACGCCCGCTACGGCGAGAACCCCAACCGGCTCGGCCACTACTACCAGCTGCAGGTGCTCATCAAGCCCTCGCCCCAGAACATCCAGGACCTCTACCTGAGCAGCCTCGAGGCTATCGGCGTCGACCTGTCGCGCCACGACATCCGCTTCGTGCACGACGACTGGGAGTCACCGACCCTCGGCGCCTGGGGCCTCGGCTGGGAGGTCTGGCTCGATGGCATGGAGGTCACCCAGTACACCTACTTCCAGCAGTGCGGCGGGCACGAGCTCTCGCCGGTCTCCGTGGAGCTCACCTACGGGCTCGAGCGCCTGGCCATGTACCTCCAGGACGTGGACGACGTCTACGACCTGACCTGGGTCGAGGGCATCTCGTACCGGGACGTCTTCCACCGGAACGAGGTCGAGCAGAGCGCCTACAACTTCGAGCACGCCGACATCGAGGCGCTCTTCGCGAGCTTCAACACCGCCTTCGCCGAGTGCAAGCGCCTCGTCGAGGTGGGTCTGGCGCTGCCTGCCTACGACCAGTGCTGCAAGTGCTCCCACCTGTTCAACATGCTCGACGCCCGCGGAGCGATCTCGGTCGCGGAGCGGGCTCAGTACATCAAGCGCATCCGGGATCTCGCCTGCGCCTGCGCGGACTGCTGGCTCGGAGAGGCACACCATGCCTGATCTGCTCGTAGAGGTTCGCTGCGAGGAGCTCCCCCACGAGATGGTCTCGCCTGCGCGAGATGCCCTCGCGGATGGTCTCGTCGCGCTGCTGTCCGGTATCGAGCACGGCGCGGTCCGGACCTGGTCGACGCCCCGCCGCATCGCCGTCGGCATCGAGGATGTCGCCACCGGGCGCCCGGTCGAGGACAAGCTCGTCACCGGACCTCCTGTCGCTGCCGCCAAGCGGGACGGCGAGTGGACCAGGGCTGCGCTCGGCTTCGCCAGAGGGCGCGGCGTGGATGTCGACGACCTCGTCATCGTCGAAGGTCCGAAGGGGCCCGTCGTGGGCGCCACGATCCGCGTGGGAGGCGAGCGGACCCTCGACCTCGTCGCTGCTGGCCTCGAGAAGCTGATCGTCGGGCTCCCGTTCAAGAAGAGCATGCGCTGGGGCGATGGCCCTACGCGCTGGGGCCGCCCGCTACACCAGGTCGTCGCCGTGTTCGATGGAAACCGAGTCCCCGCGACGGTGGCGGGGATCGCCACCAGCGACGTGGTCGTCGGGCACAGGCGCTGCACGCTGAGTCCGGGGCCGGTCAGGGACCTGGCCAGCTACCCGGAGTCGCTGGAGGCCCGGTGGGTCATCGCAGACCGGGGACGGCGGACGGAGCTCATCCGCGAGCTGCTCCTGGCCGCTGCCGCGGAGCACCAGGTCGAGGTCCCAATCGACGAGGTCCTGCTCGAAGAGGTCACGGACCTCGTCGAGTGGCCTGTGGTCGTCGTCGGCAGCTTCGACGCGGAGCTCCTGGACCTGCCGGGGCGCCTGCTCGTCGAGTCCATGAAGGTCCACCAGCGGACCTTCCCCACGATGAAGGACGGGCGCCTCCACAACCTCGTCCTCTGCGTCTCGAACAACCCCACCGGTGACGCGAAGCTCATCGCCCACGGCAACGCAAAGGTCCTTCGCGCCCGCTTCTACGACGCGAAGTTCTTCTTCGCCGAGGACAAGAAGCGGGGGCTGTCCGAGCTGGGGCAGGGGCTCTCCAAGATGCGCTGGGTCCGTGGCCTCGGCACGATGCTGGACAAGCAGGCGCGGCTGCGCCACTTCGCTGGAGAGCTGGCACCGCGTCTCGGCGCCAATCCCGCGCAGGCCCAGCGGGCCGCGCACCTCGCCAAGAACGACCTCGTCTCGCAGATGGTGGCGGAGTTCCCCAAGCTCCAGGGCCACATGGGGCGCCTCTACGCCCAGCACGAATCAGAGGACGATGTCGTCGCCCTGGCCATCGAGGAGCACTACCTTCCTCGCTTCGCCGGGGACGTGCTCCCGAGCACGGCGGAGGGCGCCGTCGTGGCCCTCGCCGATCGCCTGGACACCCTCGCGGGCTGCTTCAGCATCGGGCTGTTGCCCAAGAGCTCGGCCGACCCCCAGGGGCTGCGGCGGGCTGCCAACGGCGTCCTCGCGATCCTCCTGGATCGAGGTCTGCGGGTGGAGCTCGGTGACCTGCTCGAGCCCTTCTGTGTCCAGTATCCGGAGCTCGACGCCGCGAAGCTGGTCCAGTTCGTGCGCGGGCGACTTCGGGCCCAGCTCGTCGCCGACCACGCCACGGATCTCGTCGACGCCGTGCTCGAAGCTGGCGGAGAAGACGTCGTGCAGGTGGAGGCGCGGGTCCAGGCGCTGACGGCGCTGTCGGCCTCTGGCCAGTTCGGGTCCCTGATGACCGCCTTCAAGCGGGTGCTGAACATCTCGAAGGACCACACCGACTCGAGCTACCACCGCGGCGCCTTCATCCAGCCCGCGGAGCACGCCCTCGCCGACGCCTTCGAGGCCGCCGCAGAGGGCATACCCGCGCAGCTGGACTCCCTCGACATCGAGGGGGCCATCGACGCGATGATCGCAATGAAGCCGGCCATCGACGGCTACTTCGACAACGTCCTCGTCATGGCCGAGGACCACGAGCTGCGTACTGCGCGCCTCGGGCTGCTCCGAGCGATCTCGGGGCTGTTCCGATCCGTCGCGGACTTCCGGCTCATCCACACCGAGTAGGGAATGCACGTCTACTTCTTCGGCGGGGGTTCCGCAGATGGTTCCGCCGCGGACAACGATCTCCTCGGCGGCAAGGGCGCCAACCTCGCCGAGATGACTCGCCTGGGGTTGCCAGTTCCGCCGGGCTTCACGATCACGACCGCCGCCTGCAACCACTACTTCGCCAACGGCGAGCAGTGGCCCGAGGGTATGGACGCCCAGGTCCGTACGGGCGTCGCGAGGCTGGAGGAGATCACCGGCAAGACCTTCGGCGGCTCGGCGAACCCCCTGCTGTTCTCGGTCCGCTCCGGCGCCCCGGTGTCGATGCCGGGGATGATGGATACGGTGCTCAACCTCGGTCTGAACGACCTGACGGTGGCCGCCCTCGCCGAGAGATCCGGAAACGAGCGCTTCGCCTGGGACAGCTACCGCCGCTTCCTGCAGATGTTCGGCGACGTGGTCCTGCGCATCCACATGAGCCGCTTCAACCGGGTGCTCTCCGATCTCGCCGGACAGCGCGACGCAGCAGAGCTGAGCCTGGACGAGCTCCAGCGACTCTGTGCTGCCTACAGGGGCGTGATCGAGTCCGCGACCGGGGCCTTTCCGAGCGATCCCCGGGAGCAGCTACACGCCGCGATCAACGCCGTCTTCTCGAGCTTCAACACCAAGCGCGCCCGCTACTACCGCAAGACCAACGGCATCGCAGAGGACTGCGGCACGGGCGTGAACGTACAGGCCATGGTCTTCGGCAACATGGGCGCCGGGTGTGCGACCGGTGTCGCCTTCACGCGCGACCCTTCGACCGGTCGACGCATCTTCTTCGGCGAGTGGCTGCCTGATGCCCAGGGCGAGGACGTCGTGGCCGGCACCCATACGCCCCGAGCGTTGAACAACGAAAAGGACCCGGCCGCCACCGACACGCTGGAGGCGCTGATGCCCACCGTCTACGAGCGCCTCTACGAGGTCCAGCGTCGCCTCGAGGTCCACTACGAGGACATGCAGGACATCGAGTTCACCGTCGAGGACAGCAGGCTCTACCTGCTCCAGACCCGGACGGGGAAGCGGACGACGGCAGCCGCGGTCCAGATCGCCGTGGACCTCGTGGAGGAGGGCGTCATCGACGAGGAGGAGGCGCTGAGGCGCATCCGCCCCGAGAAGCTCGAGGAGGTCCTCCGGCCGGTGCTCGACCCGGGCGCCCCGCGGCGGGTGATCGGCCGCGGCTTGCCGGCCTCTCCCGGGGCGGCCAGCGGAGTCGTCGTCTTCCACAGCGAGGAGGCCCAGGAGCTCGTCGAGCGCGGCGAGGCGGTCGTC
Source organism: Myxococcota bacterium (assembly GCA_036012755.1). Taxonomy (GTDB): domain Bacteria; phylum Myxococcota_A; class UBA796; order UBA796; family CAJQPC01; genus JAAESX01. The sequence continues at coordinate 48,888 of DASCPX010000091.1, forward strand.
CTCGTCCGCATGGAGACCTCGCCAGAGGACATCCAGGGCATGACCGTCAGCGAAGGCATCCTGACGAGCCGCGGCGGCCAGACCTCGCACGCGGCCGTCGTCGCCAGGGGCATGGGCAAGCCCTGCGTCGTCGGCGCCACGGAGATCGCCGTGGACTACGGGCGCCAGCTCTTCTACGCCGGCGACACGGTCGTGCGTCGCGGTGACTGGATCACTCTCGACGGCTCCACGGGCGAGATCATGGAGGGGAACGTCCCGACCCTCCCGGCGGCCACGGACTCCGGCGCGATGTCCCGGCTGCTGTCCTGGGCGGACGCCCGCGCGAGGCTGACGGTGCGGGCCAACGCGGACAACGGACCGGACGCGACGCGCGCTCGGGAGCTGGGGGCCGTGGGCATCGGCCTGTGCCGCACCGAGCACATGTTCTTCCAGCAGACGGCGCTGCGATCGATGCGTCAGCTCATCCTCGCAGAGGACCAGCGGGCGCGGGTCCGAGCCCTGGCCAACGTGCTGCCGATCCAGCGAGCGGACTTCGTCGAGATCTTCCGCGCCATGGACGGACTCCCGGTCACCGTGCGGCTCCTCGACCCACCGCTGCACGAGTTCCTCCCGGCCTCGCCAGAGGACATCAGCCAGGTCGCCGAAGACCTGGGCGTGCGCCCCGAGAAGCTCCAGGAACGCCTCGATCAGCTCCACGAGAGCAACCCGATGATGGGCCACAGGGGCTGCCGCCTCGGGCTGACCTCGCCAGAGATCTACGACACCCAGGTCCGCGCGATCCTGGAGGCCTCTGTGCAGGTCTCCCGAGAGGGCCTGGAGGTGCTCCCGGAGATCATGATCCCGCTCGTCGGCATGCCCGAGGAGCTCCAGCGGCTTCGCGAGCGCGTCGAGCAGCAGGCCGAGGCGGTGCTGGCTGAGCTCGGCGCGGCGGTCGACTACAAGGTCGGCACGATGATCGAGCTCCCACGGGCCTGCCTCCTCGCCGACCAGGTCGCGGAGCACGCCGACTTCTTCAGCTTCGGCACGAACGACCTCACCCAGATGACCTGGGGCTTCTCTCGCGACGACATGAGCAAGTTCTTCTCTGCCTACATGCTCGAGGGCCTGCTCGAGGACAGCCCGCTGGCTCGCTTCGACGTCGACGGCGTCGGCCAGCTCGTCAAGACCGCGGTGGAGAAGGGCCGCGCCGCGAAGCCTCGCCTGAAGATCGGCATCTGCGGCGAGCACGGCGGCGACCCCACCGGCGTCGCCTTCTTCCACAACGCCGGGCTCGACTACGTCAGCTGTTCACCCTTCCGTGTCCCCGTGGCTCGGCTCGCCGCCGCGCACGCTGCGCTCGGGCTGATCTGAGCTGATCGGATGGCCCCTTCACATGGTGCCGCCGCCTCTGCACTGCGATAGGGATGGGGGCCTTGCTCACCACACTGCTCGCGCTGACTGGCTGCATCGTGGACGCGCCTCCGCCGTGGGTCGGAGAGTGCGCCGAGCACCCCGAGGGGATCTACGACTACGGCGAGATCGGCATCGGCAGCTGCCTGGCCGGACCGGTGTCGCTGTCCTGGACCTCGGACGGCTCGCACCTCCTCGTCACCAACGCGAATCCCTTCCTCGACTTCACCGGCGGGAGCGTCAGCGCCATCGACGTCGAGGCCGCGCTCGCGGGGGCCGCGGACCAGGACGACGCCCGGGTCCTCGTCAGCGACGTGAGCCCGAGCGCTCTGGACATGCCCAGCTTCCCTTCCTACGGGGAGCTCGTCGCTGTGCGCGACCTGCTGCTGGTCCCGAACCGCCTCACAGAGAGCGCAAGGACCCGTGTCGGCTACGACGATCTCTACTTCGTCGATGTCTCCGATCCGGCCGAGCTCGCGTTCGCGGAGGTCGTCGAGGGCGGAGCCCACCACCTCGAGCTGAAGGACGACCCGGCGCTGGTCGCCTACGACACGACCAGCGGGTACGCCTTCGTGGCGAACCTCACGACCCACAGCCTCTCGGTGGTGGACGTGCTCGCGGACCCGGTCGAGATCATCGACGCCGTCGACACGGCGAGGGTCTCACGGCCGCGCTTCTTCGACTCGGACGGCAGCGGCTCCCATGTCGAGGCCGCCCAGCCAGAGGTCCTCATCGCGGAGGCAGTCTTCGACCAGGAGTGGACGCTGTCCTACGCAGAGGGCAGCTACCGCGTCTGGAGTCCTCGAGCAGAGGGCGCCGTGCGGCTCACCAGCATCGGCGACGAGGACTGGTCCGAGTCTGCCCGGGGCGCCGAGATCGACGTCGATGAGCTCGGCCTCGTAGAGGTCTCGGACCCCCAGCCCTACGAGTCAGATGCTGACGCGGGCATGCTCACGATGACCTTCGTCGACGACGGCCGCATCCTCGCCGCCGACGCAGCCATCATCTCCGGCGAGTGGGACCTCCGGAGCTCGGCCTTGCTCAGCGAGAGAGAAGGCGACTGGGACGAGATCCTCGGCGGACCGATGGCGCTGGTCGAGGACGAGCGCCACTATCTCTTCTACGACGGCACCTCTGCGGAGGGCGTGCAGTCCATCGGGCTCGCCTCCGGGACCGACGGGACCGTCTTCAGGCGGGACAACTCCGGGACACCCGTCCTGAGCCTGGACGGTGTCCAGCTCGCGGACCCGCACGTGCTCTACGACCGGCAGGCCGACATCTACCGCATGTTCTTCAGCATGGACGACGGCTCTGGCTGGGTCATCGGACACGCTGAGTCCACCGATCTGTCGGCTTGGACCATCGACGAGGACGCGGTCTTCGTGCCGGAGGCGGGGGAGGCAGCCGCGCCGGTCGTGACCTACGGCAACTTCGAGTTCCGCATGTGGACATCGCGGCTCGGCGACGACGGCATCTGGCGCCTCGGCGCAGCCCGCAGCGTCGACGGCCTGAGCTGGACGGACCTCGGGGTCGTCTCGGAGCTCGACGCCGCGGAGCCCGCCGACGGGACTCCGCCAGGGGTCGGACTCCAGTCCCAGATCCTGCGCAGCTTCATCCTCAGCGGCGACGAGTACGGCACGACCCAGCTCGCGGTCCATGGCGGCGACATCCTGAACGCTTCGGGCTTCGGCTTCCTGCTTCAGCTCAGCGCCGGGGCCATCCTGGGCACGCAGCACGTGGCCGGAGTCGGCGACAACGGCGTCACGGCCGAGAGCTGGTTGGTCGACGAAGGCCTCGTCTACCTCACCCTCACGGACGCCGACGGCACCACCTCCGTTGGGGTCATCGGCTGGGACGGGGGCCCCGTCGGCGAGCCCTCCGTCCTCATCACCCCCGAGTCGGGGCCCTTCGATGGCTCGGTGAGCCACCCTGTCGTCTTCCCCTCCGCCGCCGGCTACACGATGCTCTTCGCGGGCCAGATCGACGGCCGGACCGCCATTGGGTCGGCGACCTCGACGGACGGCCTCGACTTCACGGTCGGCGATGCGCTCGTCCTCGACAACGTAGAGGACTGGGAGTCGCTGCTCGTCGCCCCCGGCAGCGTGACCGTCGAGGACGATGGCAGCTTCTCGCTCTACTACACGGGCTCCGACGGGAGCCGGTCTCGCATCGGCCACGCCACCTCCTCGGATGGACAGACCTGGACACGCGCGGCGGGACCGAGCGAGGACTGGCTCATCTCGACCGGCGCCCCCGGCTCCTTCGACGACTCGGCGGTGCGCCATCCCTTCGCGCTCGAGATCGACGGCGTCCAGCACATCTGGTACGCCGGCTTCGACGGCGACTTCTGGCGTATCGGTCACGTCTCTCGAGAGGCCGACAGCGGAGACGACTTCGAGCCCACGGAGGGCCTGGACGGAGACGCCCGCCCGGTCATCGACGGTATCGCCGGCAACTTCGACGCCATCGACGCCTACCGGCCGGTGGTGAGCTGGGACGGCAGCACGCTGGAGATGCTCTATACCGGTCGCGACGGTGGCATCGAGCGCGTCGGGCGCGCTTCCGGGACTCGTCCGGACCGGCTCTACCGAGACCCGGCTCGCCCGACCCTCGGTGACTTCGCACAGTTCACCACGATGGCGGGTGACGACCAGGGTGACGGCGACATCTCGCTGGTGCGAGAGGTGGAGGGCCAGCTCGCGGAGGGGCTGGCGGCGAGCTTCCTCCACATCGACGACGCGCGGGGCTTCCTCTACGTCGCGAGCAAGCTGCACAACTACATCTACATCATCGACATCCGAGACGACTCCACCGAGATGTGGGTCGACGCGAACTACCTCGACATCGAGGCGCTCCTGGTCGCCAACACGGACGTCGGCGCGCGCTCCTTCCGCGGGCTCCTCGCGCCCGAGGGCGAGCGCTGGCTCTACGCGCTGAACACCCAGCCGGAGAGCATCATGCTCTTCGACCTCGACGAGGTCGAGGACGACGACCGGGCGACCCTCTTTCCGGACGCTGTCGCTGGTTACATCCCCGCTCCCCGTGCCATCGAGCGCGACGCGGGCCTAGAGTCCATGACCGCGCTGGGGCCTGCCCAGCTCGTCATGCTGGGCGACCGGATGCTGGTGTCGAACTTCAACGCCAACAGCGTGGGTGTCTACGACCTCCGCCTGGGGCTCTTCGGCGAACTCGTCGACGAGGTCGACCTGCTCGGCGAGAACCCCCACGCGCTCGCCTTGTCCCCGGACGGCACGATGCTGGCGGTCGGGAACTACGTAGGCGAGATCATCGACGGTCGGGTCAGCTCCACGGTCGTCATCCTCGACGTCGACGAGACCAGCCCGACCTACCTCGAGGTCCTCGCTCGGGTGGCGAACCAATGAGCCTTCTGCTGCTCGCCGCCTGCCTCAACGAGACGACCTTCATCGAGGGTCACTTCGACGGCCCGACCTCTGTGGCGGTGCTGCACGCCGAGACGGGCGGCCCCTTCTACGAGCCCGTTGCCTTCGTCTCCAACAGCCGCTCCGGCCTCATCGTGCCCCTGGACGTCAAGCACGGCTGGCTCCTGGCCGACGACCGCGCCTCGCCCTTCCTGGAGGCTCAGCCAATACCGACCGGCGCCGACCGCATCCTCGGGGAGATCGCCGTGTTCGCTCCGGACACGGAGCACATCTCGCTCTTCGTCGCCGACAACAAGACCGCCACCTTGCTGACGGTCGACTACATCCAGGGGATCGGTGGCGACGGTGCCTTCATCCACTCCCGACCGCGCCTGGTCGGCGAGGTGGACTTCGTCGACGCCGACGGCAGCGGCGATGCTGCGACCCTCGACGGCCTGGAGCTCCGGAGCGGGTATGCGACCACCGAGGACTGGGTCCTTCAGTTCGACGGCACCTCGTGGGAAGTCACCGGCAGCCGCTCGGGGGACCAGGCCTTCGACGCTCGCACCCTCGAGCCCTACAGCACCGACGACGGCGCCCTCCACTTCCTGATCTCCGGGGCAGCGACCAAGGGAGACCGCTTCGAATTCTCGGTGGACAGCGGGGTAGGGGAGATCGACCTCGCCGGTGTGGTCGGGGGCCTCTACATGTCCCCCGTCCAGGACTGGCTCTACGCGGCGGTGACCTCGCTCGAGGACGGCACGGGGCGCGTCGCGGTCATCGACCCGACCACAGGGCTCGAAAGAGGCAGCCTGGATCTGCCTGAGGATGCCAGGCCCCATCGCTTCAGCGGTGACCTCTCGGGCGACCTGATCTACGTCAGCGACGCCCGCAGCGGCGCGGTCTACGAGGTCATCGTCGACCCGATCGACCCCACCAGCTCCGCTGTGCGCACCCTGGAGATGCCCGGGCCGGTGATCGACGTCGCCTACCAGGCGGACGAACACTACGAGCACCTCTTCGTCGCGCTCGCCGGCGACACCCAGCTCCACCTCTACGATCTCGTCGCGGACGCCTGGAAGGACATCAACACGGCGACGCCAGAGGTCGACGCCATCGAGCTCCAGACCCCCATCACCGGCCTCGCGACCGGCCTCGATCGCATCCTGCTCCAGCAGTTCGGTCCCAACGGCACCCGGGCATCCGATCGCGTCGTCGTGGCCAGCACCTTCGAGGGCGTCCTGACCACCATAGAGGCCGGCACTGGCTGCCTGATGGTGGACGAGAGCGGTCCCTTCGCCACCATGGACACGGACCTGCCATTCGACGACGAGGGCGAGACCAGCACCCCTTCTCTCGAGGCCAGCGGAGCGACTGGCCGCGCTGTGCAGGTCAACTCGTGCGGCGGTATCGCCAGGACCCAGACCTGGGTCCTGACCTACGACGGCTCCCTGGGCGCCTGGGTGGCCGAGGGGGCTCGCAGCGGCGTGCAGGACAACCTCGTCTACGAGGACGAGCGGTACGTGAGCGACAGCGGGGAGATCTCGCTCCTGGTGCGCTCCGGCACCCTGCCTTCGACCAGCGGGGACCGCTTCATGTTCCACGTCGACAGCGGCGTCGCAGAGGTCGACGGCGACATCAGCGGTGACGGCGTCGTCGCCGGAGACGAGCCGCGCCTCGAGATCCCGACCCGACCAGTGCCCTTCAGCTACCTCGCGGGTCCCGACGCGGAGTCATGGGGAGAGGTCAACCGCAAGGTCGGCGTGCTCTGGCCCCAGCAGAACGCGGACATGGTGCTTCGGGTCAACCTCGAGGCCAACAAGATCGAGGTCATCTGGGACTGATCTCCCTGCTCGCGGCCACGCCCCCGCCCATCGTCGGCGGCAGCGAAGTGCCCGAAAGTCGCTGGCCCTCCGCGGCCTCGATCCACTACGACGACCTGCCTGGTTGCAGCGGGGTGCTGGTGCATCCAGAGCTGGTCCTGACCGCTGGCCACTGTGCCTCCGAGACCCTGGACGCCGTCGCACTCGGCGGGGTGGACCTCGATGATCCGGCGGGCTTCGAGTGGCTGGACGTCGAGGAGGTCCACACCCACGACGACCACTGGAACACGAACGATGTCAGTGTGTTGGTGCTATCCGAGCCTGCCACGACGTCGCCGGCGAGGCTCGCGTTGGGGTGCGCCGCGGCCTTCGTCGTCGACGGCGCGGCGGCCAGGATCGTGGGCTTCGGCAACACCGAGACCGACGGTGGCGGGGCGACCTCCCTGCTCCACGAGGCCGACGTCGAGATCGTCGCGGCCGACTGCCAGGACGCCTCGCGCGGCTGCAACGTCGGCTTCAACGACCTCATCGCCGGGGGCGAGGGTGTCGACACCTGCGTCGGTGACTCGGGGGGACCGCTCTTTCTCTGGGGGCCCAATGGGCAGCCCTACCTCGCGGCGACGACCTCTCGGGCCGCGCTCCCTTCGACCCGCACCTGCGGAGACGGCGGCATCTACGTCCGCGTCGATGGACTCGCCGAGTGGATCGAGGAGGTCTCGGGGCTGAGTCTCGAGACCCCCGACTGCGGAGAGTTCGAGAACACACCGCCTCAGCCAGCGCCTCTGCGGATGTCGTTGCGGGTCGGTGAGACAGCGACCGAGTTGCTCAGCGCAGAGGACCCCGACCCGGGCCAGGTCATCACATGGTCCCTGGCCGCCCCGGCGACCCTGGGCACGGCCACCCTGGAGGAGGCGACCCTGACCTACGAAGCCCGTGAGGAGGGAGAGGAGTCCTTGCTGATCGAGGTCGACGACGGCATCGACGCGGTGGACCTCGAGGTCCCCGTGAGCGTGTCGGCGGCACCTCCGGATCCCGTCGTGGATCCCGAGCCCCGCAATGGGTGCGCCCACGCTCCCGGAGGCCGCTTCTGGGTGGTGCTGCTCGGCGGCGCCTGGTTGGTCGGCCGGGGCTCGGCCAGCGATAGAGCTAGAGCCTGATCGCGTCGCGTCGGCGGTTGTCGCCCAGCTCCGTGTCGATGTCGTCGATCAGGCTGAGGAGGTCCTCGACGTGGGCCGTGTCGGTTCCGGAGCGCTCCAGCGTCAACAGGTGGGAGAGGGTCCGCCGCGCTCCGGAGAGGTCACCGACTCGGACCGCCTCGACGACGGCGAGTTCGTAGTGTTCGGCGGCCTCCAGGCGCCTGCCACGTGCGGCGGCGATGTCGCCGCGGAGTCGGATGGCCCCAGCGGCGCTGGCTCGGTGACCGCAGCGCTGGAGGAGAGGGATGGCGCGGGCCAGCAGGTCCATCGCGCTGTCGTGGTGGCCACGGCGGAGGGCGACGTCGGCTTTTCGGCGGGCTACCGCGGCCTGGAGGACCGGGACGCCGGGGGCGAGGTCTCGGGCCTCGTCCAGGCGGGTAGTCGCGCTGCGGAGGTCACCGCGCGCCAGCGCGAGCGAGGCCTGGCCAACCCGCAGGGCAGCCCGCTCCAGGTCCCCCTCGATCGATTGGAAGTCCTCCAGGATCTCCGTGGACTGCTCGAAAATGGCGTCGGCGGCAAGCGCCTCGTTCCGGGCAAGGGCGATCTCCGCCGAACCCCGCAGTCCGGCCGCGAGGCCCATGAGGGTGCCCGCCCTCCGATGGTGCACCCGCGCCCGCCGCAGGCGCTCCGCCGCCTCATCCCGCAGTCCCCGCGTCGCCAGGGAGGCTCCGCTTCCTTGCAACAGAGCGGCCGCGAGCTCATGCTCGCCGAGCCGCTCGAAGCGGTCGATCGCGTCCCGATGCCAGCCGGTCGCGTCCGCATGCAGACCGAAGGCGCTGAGCACATCCCCGCCCGCCCAGTCCAACAGCGCCTGCTCGCGGGAGCCGAGGACCGGATCCCGCGCACCGTCGAGCAGGCTACGAGCCAGCGGCAGCTGCCCGCTAACCGCGACCATCCGCACGGCCGCGGCGGCCGCTACCGCGCGCTCGGCCGGGGAGGGGAGGTGGCGCGCGAGGAAGCGCACCAGGAGGATGTCCTTGTGCTCGACGAGAGCACGCGGCGTGGCGCCCCACGCCAGCTGGAGCCAGCCGTCGGCGTGCGGACACAGGCTACGGGCGACCAGGTACTCCTCGCCGGGCTCCGCTGACAGGAGCCCGCGGACCACCGGATCGGCAGAGCGGCCACGACGGCCGACGACCTCGACCGGGTGGGCGCTGCCCAGACCAAGTGGTTGGGCCGTCGTGAACAACCAGCGGACCCCGAGGGCCATCGCCCGCAGGGTGTGGAAGGCTACGGTGGCCTCGGGCACCGTGTCCTCGAGCACGACGAGCGGTGCCCCGAGGCGGCGCAGCGTCTCTCCGACGGCCGTGGCGTCTCCAGGGAGCGGAAGGTCCAGGGCGAAGCCGATCGCACGGAGCACGTCGTGCTCGTCCTGGCAACCCGCGAGGCTGGCCCGGACCGGAGGCGCGTCGATGTGGCTGGCGGCTGCGGCCGCGAGCTGAGATGCGACCACGCCCGAGTCCGCCACGAGCTCTACGACGGCCCCAGAAGCCTGCAGCGCGAGGGCCAGCTCTGCGGCGTGCTCGAGGTGGGCTCCGTCCAGGTCTTCGGGGCGCGCGGCAGGCAGCATCGGGTTAGTCCGTCCGCCCCCAAGTTAGCGGATTGGCAGCATGTCGAACATCAACACCCTCGGCGTCGTCGGCGCTGGCCAGATGGGCAACGGCATCGCCCACGTGGCCGCACTCTCGGGGCTGGACGTCATCCTCTCCGACGTGAACGACGCGGCCCTGGAGCGAGCACGGGGCACCATCGACAGGAACATGGGTCGGCTCGTCCGAAAGGAGCGGATCACCGAGGCAGATGCGACCGCCGCGGTCGCACGGATCCGCACCTACACCGATCTCGCTGCGCACGAAGGCGCCGACCTCGTCGTCGAAGCCGCGACGGAGCGAGTGGACCTCAAGCTGGACATCTTCCAGAAGCTCTCGACCCTGACGCCGGCCTCGACGCTGCTGGTGTCGAACACGAGCTCGATCAGCATCACGCTGATCGCGGCGAACACGGACCGCCCGGAGAAGTGCATGGGCATGCACTTCATGAACCCGGTTCCGGTCATGAAACTCGTCGAGCTCATCCGGGGCCTCGCGACCAGCGACGAGACCTACGCCGCCGTCGACGCTGTCGCGCAGAGGATGGGCAAGACCACCGTCGAGGGTCGGGACATGCCCGGCTTCATCGTGAACCGCGTGCTCATGCCCTACATCAACGAGGCCGCGTACGCCCTGTACGAGGGCATCGCCAGCGTAGAGGACATCGACACCGCCATGAAGCTCGGCACCAACGTGCCCATGGGCCCACTGACGCTGGCGGACTTCATCGGTCTGGACACCTGCCTGGCCATCATGGAGGTCCTCCACGGCGGCGGCGACAGCAAGTACCGCCCTTGTCCGCTCCTTCGGAAGTACGTCGAGGCTGGCTGGCTCGGCCGCAAGAGCGGTCGCGGTTTCTACACCTACTAGGGGTCTCCGAATGTCCGAACAGACCGTCCACCTCTATGGCTGCTTGAAGCTCGCCTTCGAGGACGAGGGCATAGCGCTGATCACGCTGAACCGCCCCAAGGCGCTCAACGCGCTGAACACCGCCATGGTCGAGGAGCTGGGCGAAGCCCTGGACGAGGTCGGCGCCCGCACGGGGCTCCGGGCCCTGATCCTCACCGGCGCAGGAAACCGGGCCTTCGCCGCCGGCGCCGACATCAGCCAGATGCGTGACTTCACGCCCGCGATGGCGACCTGGTTCGCGGAGAAGGGTCAGCGCATCTTCAGCCGACTGGAGAGCTTCCCGCTGCCGGTCATCGCCGCCGTCAACGGCTTCGCCCTCGGCGGCGGCTGCGAGCTGGCCATGGCCTGCGACCTCATCCTGGCCAGTCAATCGGCCGTCTTCGGGCAGCCCGAGGTGAAGCTGGGGGTCATCCCTGGCTTCGGTGGCAGCCAGCGCCTGGCTCGGCTGGTCGGTCGCCAGCGCGCCCGGGAGATCTGCCTGACCGGTCGCAGCGTGCGCGCGGAGGAGGCCGAGCGCATCGGTCTCGCGCTCCGCGTGGTGGACGGAGACGTGCTCTCCGCCGCCCGTGACCTCGCGCGTATGCTCGCGGGCAACGGGCCCCGAGCGGTCTCCCTCTGCAAGCGCGCCATCAACGACGGCGTCGACCTGCCCATGGGACCCGCGCTGGCCCACGAGGCCCAGCTCTTTGGTGCCTGCTTTGCCACAGACGACCAGGTGGAGGGCATGAGCGCCTTCCTCGAAAAGCGCAAAGCCGACTTCAAGGGGCGCTGAGCATGTTCGAACTCTCCGAAGACACGCAGCAGATCCGTGACCTCGCGCGGGACTACGCCCGAGAGGTCCTCGTCCCCACCTCGATGGGGCGCGATCGCACCAAGGAGTTCCCGGCCGAGATCGTCGCCCAGCTCGGCGAGATGGGCTTCATGGGCATGTTCGTACCAGAGGAGTACGGCGGCTCCGATCTGTCAGTCCTCGACTACGTCGTCGCGCTGGAGGAGATCTGCTACGGCGATGCCTCGGTCGGTGTCGTCATGTCGGTCAACAACAGCCTGGCCATCTACCCGATCCTGAAGTTCGGCACAGAGGCCCAGAAGCGGAAGTACCTGCCGCCGTTGGCGTCCGGTGAGAAGCTCGGGTGCTATGCGCTCACGGAGCCAGAGGCTGGAAGCGACGCCGGGGCGCAGAAGACGCGCGCTGACAAGACCGAGAGCGGGGACTTCGTGCTCAACGGCACGAAGATGTGGATCACGAACGGGCCCCAGGCCGACATCTGCGTCGCCTACGCCAACCGCGATCCCGCGATGCGCCACAAGACCGTGTGCGCCTTCATCCTCGAGAACACCTGGGAGGGCTACGGGGTGGGCAAGGTCGAGCCGAAGCTCGGCATCGCCTCGAGTCACACCTCCGAGCTCATCTTCGAGGATCTCCACGTCCCCGCCGAGAACCTGCTCGGCGCGGAAGGGGATGGCTTCAAGGTGGCGATGGGGACCCTCGACGGTGGCCGGATCGGCATCGCGGCCCAGTCCCTCGGGATCGCCCAGCGCGCCTTTGATCTGGCCGTCAGCTACAGCCAGGCGCGCTGTCAGTTCGGCAAGCCCATCGCTACCAAGCAGGCCATCCAGTGGATGATCGCCGACATGGGCACCCGGATCGAGGCGGCCAGGTTGCTGACCTGGAAGGCCGCGGCGCTCAAGGACGCGGGCTCCCGCGGCAGCCGTGAGTGTTCGATGGCGAAGCTTTTTGCCAGCGAGACCGCCAACTTCTGCGCCGATCGGGCCCTTCAGATCCACGGGGGCTACGGCTACTCCAAGGAGTACGAGGTCGAGCGGCTCTACCGCGACGCCCGCATCACGACGCTGTACGAGGGCACCTCCGAGATCCAGCGCCTCGTCATCGCGAAGAGCTTCCTCACTGGCTGATTGACCATCTGCTACGGCGCTTGCTATCTCCTCATACCAAGGAGTGGGCGCTGGCACGTCGCTCGAACAAGAGACGCGGGGTTCCCCCTGCGTTGCTGGCCGGAACCAGCAGTCAGTACCTCGGCGGCCGCGCGCTTCCGAAGGTGCTCCGGCAGCGTGCGCTCGTCCTGGTGCTGGGTCCCCGCGGCTCGGGCAAGTCGGCCGTCGCGCGCCAGATCCTCCCGAGCGCCACCATCCTTCGCGGCGACAAGCTCGACGCCGAGGCCGCACGCGCCGTGAGACGGCGAAGATGGCCCGAGGAGCTGTGCGAGGCCAGCGAGCTCATCATCGACGGACCGAGCTTCCTGTCACGACGGGTCGGCGTCCGGCGCCTGCTGGACCAGCTCCTCGACGAGCGGGCCGCCCAGGGCAAGCGCTCGGCCGTGGTCCAGGGGGCGGACGACAGCGCGCTGCTCTTGGCCGACGCCGTGGAACCCCACCTGCGGGCCACCGTGAACCTCCGTTTCCCGCAGCGCAATGGTCGGCTCCGCTTCGCTCGGCGCCTTGCCGAGGAGCTCGGCGTTCCGAGAGACGCTGCCGACGCGCTCGTGGTCGAGGAGCCCTGGACCTACCTCAAGGTCATCCGGGCGCTACACCGGATGAAGCGTCAGGGGTAGCTGCTCGGGAGCTCCGCCTCGACCACGCGATGCCGCGGAGGACCTGAGGTTACGCGCTGCGCACGATGTCGCCGGTGACGTCCTTGCCGCCGGAGAGGTTCGAGAACAGCACCATGACGCTGTAGATGGGGCCCCAGGGAAAGCCCCACCAGCCGAAGAGCATCGTGATGATGCTGTAGGGGAGCCCCTTCACGAAGGCGCTCTCCCCAGGGCGGATGAAGAAGACGTCCGAGCTGCGCTTGAAGGACATGATGACGACGCTGATGGCGTACTCGAAGTAGACGAACTTCCCGCCCTGCTGGACCAGGGCGTGGATCTCCTGGTCGGAGAGTCCCTCGATGCCCTTGATGTCGGCCATGGCTACCTCCTCGGTGCAAAGACGACGTGGCACCGGAGGCCGATCCTACAGCGCCAGATCGAGGAAGGCGCGCCAGGCATCCGGGTCATCCAGCAGGTCGTCGTTGTGCCCGACCCCTTCGACGAGTTGGAAGCTGGCGTCCGGCAGCACCTCGGCCAGCTGGCGGCCGTGGTGGGATCCGATCATCGCGTCCTGGGAGCCATGCAGCACCAGGACCGGAGAGCGCACGAGAGCGGCGCGCTCGTCAGAGCGCCAGGTGTTCCTCATCACCCAGCGCACGGGCAGGAAGGGGTAGGCCTCAGCGCCAACTGCGACGGCGCTGAGGAAGGTGCTCTCCAACACCACGGCGCGAGGCCGGACCTCCGAGGCAAGGGCAACCGCGACGCCGCCGCCGAGGGACTTGCCGAGCACGATGATGTCCTCGCTCGCGTGGCTTCGGGTTGCCAGGCTCCACGCAGCCTTCGCATCGAGGACGAGTCCGTCCTCCGAGGGCGAGCCCTCGCTGCCCGGGTAGCCGCGGTAGTTCACGTGCAGCACGGACAGGCCGGCCTCGTCGAAGCGGCGGTAGCGATCGAGCCAGGCCCCCACCGTCCCCCCGTTGCCGGAGAAGCAGAGCACGAGCCGCTCGTGGTCCCCAAGGCGCCAGCCGTAGAGCATGACTCCGTCCTCGGCGGTCACGCGGACCTCCTCCGCCCCCACCTTCGTGGCGAGCTCGGTCAGGCGCGACACCTCCACCTGCGGGCGAGGGTAGACGAGCGCGGTCTCGAACATCGACATCAGCACGACGAGGGCTCCGTAGCCGAGGAGCGCCGCGGCGGCGATGCGGGTGAGGCGGCGCCTCAGTGGTCCGGGTTGGGCTCGGCCCACTCGATGTCAGAGGAAAACGCCGCGCCGAGGCAGATGTCGTCGACGATCGTGAAGAAGCCCTGAGCCTCGACCTTGGTGTGCTGGTAGAGCCGCAGCCGCACCTCTTGACCCAGCCAGGGCTGGACGTCGGTGACCTGCCACACGAGCTCCCCCTCGGTCGGTTCGCCGTAGCCGATGTCGGGGAAGCCGGCGATGGGCACGTGTTCGCTCGAGAGCGCGGGCACGTAGCCTCCGGTGACAGCGAGGTCATCGAGGCTGGCGAGCACGGCTCCCCCAACCAACAGGTCGGCGTAGAAGTCGATGCCCTCTGCGCCGACCTCGGAGAGCTGGTACCACCAGAGGTGATCGTCCTCGATGACGAAGGGCTCTGTGGTGGCGATGGCGACGCTGTCGACATCTCCGGCGTGCGAGGACCGCATCACGAGCGCTCGGCTCTCGCGGACGTCGATGAGCTCTTCGCCGACCAGCCCGGAGAAGTCGGTGCCCTCTCGCACGTTCCAGAGCAGGGCGCCGTCCGCCAGCTGGACCTCCTGGCCGTCGTAGCCGGCACCCTCGAGGGTCCCGTCCTCCCAGTCGAGGCACCAGGAGGTCGTCGGCACGAAGTCCCCAGTGTCGACCGGACCGGTGTCGCCGGTGTCACCGCTGTCGTCGTCAGAGTCCGCGCTGTCGCCGGAGTCCACCACCACCCCCGAGTCCACCGGCAACACCTGTTGGTCGGTGCGACACGCGAGGAGCAGGAGGAAGGTCACGAGGGCAGTTTAGTCGCCTTCGAGGTACCCCAGGATCTGAAGCGTCTCGATGGCCGCCGGGTCGTGGGCGGCGCCGAGGTCGCCGCGCGCGTCCTCTGCGAGGCGGTCGCGCACGGAGTCCTGGATGAGCAGGACCGGGCCGGGCTCGATGACGCTGATCGCGGAGTGGTCCCCCTCGATGGCGACGGGCTCGGCGGGGGACAGCACCAGCAGCGTGCCCTTGCCATGGGAGCCGGGCTCGAAGGACAGCCGCAGCCCGTCCTCGCTGAGCTTCACCTGCCCGATGTCCTCTGGCCAGATGTCCGGGAAGTCTCCCCACTCGATGTTCGCCCGCTGCGTCCGCGCCGCCTCGGGATCCATGACGACGGCGCTGACAGGGCTCTCGAAGACCAGGGTGAAGGGGGCTGGCTTGCGGATCCGGACGCGCAGACCATCGCCAGAGGGGAAGCCGGCGGCCTCGCCGATGCGAGCCACGCAGCGCCGCGCCAGCTCCTCGTTCGAGGCCAGGTTCACCGTCTCGCCCGGGTCCGAGCCGAGATCGTAGACCTCCAGCTGGCCGTCAGAGGTGCGCAGGGTGCACTTGTGTCCGTCCGCCACCGCGCCCCAGAGCTCCTGGTCGTACATGAGGTGCCCGAGCTGCAGCGGCCGGTCGTGGAGGTGGGCGTCGAGGTCGGACAGCTCCGCGGCGGCGCCAGCGTCGAGATAGGGCCGCAGCGACACGCCGTCGGTGTCCGCCTGGAGCCCCGCGAGGTCGTACAGGGTCGGCGCGAGGTCGTGCAGCCCGACGGGCGCCTCGACGTGGTGTGGCCCGCCGCCCCAGCCCTCGGGGGTGCGGACCCAGAGGGCCGCCCTCGTCACCTCGTCGTAGAGGGTGTGGTTGTGCTCGTAGGAGCCGTGGTCCCAGAACTCCTCTCCGTGGTCGGAGTGGATGGCGACCACCGTGTCGCCGGGGAGGGCGAGCACGTACGCCAGGAAGCCCGACAGCTGGTCGGCCATCCAGGCCACCTCGCCGTCGTAGCGCTCCCGGAGCCAGGCCTTGTTGTCGGCGGTGAGGCCCCCCATGCGCAGGATCTGCCAGCGGTTGAGGTCGAAGGACAGCGGCCCCTTTTTGTGTTCGACGTACTTGTTCGCCCACAAGCCGGGCGCCTTGTAGAAGTTGTGGGGGTCCATCAGGTGGAGGAACAGCAGGCTGTCCCGGTCCTTGTTGGGCTCGAGCCAGGCCTTCGCGCGGTCGACCTGCACATTGGCGTCGACGCTGTTGTCGAACTGCCAGAAGTCGAAGCCGTCGTTGAAGCCGTGCTTCGGCACGAGGTGGACGTTCGCGGTGATGCCAGCCGTCGTGAAGCCTGCCTCCTGGAAGAGCTCGCCGAGGGTCGGCGCGGGGATCGCCGCCAGGGGGTAGTGGCCGGTGGTCGAGGTGCGGAAGCTGGGTCGGGTGCGGGGGGCCGGCGCCCAGGCGTTGTCGAAGAGCACAGCCGAGGAGGCGAAGTCGTCGAGGGCAGCCGTGACGTCCTTGGCATAGCCCTGCTGGGTGAGCTCGTCGGTGCGCAGCGTGTCGATGCCGATGACGACCACGCGCCGAGGCGGACCCGCTCGCTCACCGTAGAGCAGGGGCTCGCCGACGAAGACGTAGTCCCAGTCGCTCGCGCCGTCCGGATCGCTGCGGAGCACCAGCCCGACGGTGGTCCCGGCCCACGGCGACAGATCGACGACGTGGTCGTCCGAGTCCTCGTCGACCGAGAAGCGCGCGACGGTCTCGCCGTCGACCTCGACCAGCAGCAGAGCCCCGTCGCAGGGCTCGTCTTCCAGCCCGAGCGGAGCGATCACCGTGGACATGGAGAGCTCGGCCCCCTCCGGCACGTCGATGGTCCAACTGATCGAGCCCGGCGCCGGGATCAGGAGCCCAGGGCGCGTGACCTGGCCATCGTCCGTCTGGAGTGTGATCTCGTGGTCGACGTAGGCCCCATGCTCCAGGCCCGCTTCGGCGACGTCGAGTCGCTTCGCGCGCGCCGACAGCGTGCTCGACGACAGCACTGCGGACACAGGTTCGCCCTCGCGCTTGAGCCGGATCTCGCCGTCGACGAGTCGCCAGCCGCGGGGGCCATATGGCACCGCCCGACCGGCCAGCAGGAGCGACACGCCAGCTGGCGCGCGGCTGTGCTTCTTCTTGGTCCTCGTCGGCAGCGGGTAGTCGTGGACCTGGTGTTCGCCGTCAGCGCTCCAGTGGTCCAGCTGGAACTGGCCAGGCAGTGTGCTCGCCGGGAGGTTCGTCTCCGGCAGGGTGATGACGGCCCCGCCGAGCATCTCGCGCAGACGCATTGGTGCCCCGGCGCCGCCGGTGTGAAAGCGCGTGGTCGGCATCTCGGCTGCGGCGTCCGGAAGCTCCGGCGCGCTGCAGGCCAGCATCAGCGCAAGCATGGCGCGGCTCTAACCGGAGAGAACTAGGGCCCCCAGAAGATGTAGACGTAGCCGACCCGGTTGTCGGAGCCCCGCGCGATGCCCTCGCCACCGATGACCCACTCACCGAGGCCATCACCGTCCATGTCGCCAGTGATCGCCGGCTTGCGCCCGACGAAGTGGTTCGACTGGTTGCCCTTGAAGGTCGCCTGGGAGTCGTCCCAGATCGTCGAGCCGGTCGTCCAGTCGGAGTAGTCCGCTGCGAGCAGGAGGTAGGCGGTGCCGGCGTTGCTCTTGCTGCTGTTGGTCGTCGAGTAGGCGCCGGTGGTCCACTCGAGGTTGCCGTCACCGTCCATGTCGCCAGAGGCCATGTCCCAGCCCAGGCGGGCGTCGGCCTCGCTCGTGCCGAAGGAGGCGTCAGCGCTGCCGGCGTCGACGGTCCCGGTGGACGCCGCGTCACCGAAGAAGAAGTAGACGCCTCCACCGTCGGCGGTGTCTACGTCGGCGAAGCGAGCCCCGACGAGGAAGTCCTCTGCCCCGTCGCTGTCGAGGTCGCCCAGCCCAAGGGCGGAGAGGCCGAAGTTGTCGTCGGAGGCCTCGCCTTCGATGGTCAGGGTCGCGATGTCCTCTGCCAGGCCGTCCGTCAGCGCACCCGAGGAGATGACGTAGGCCACGCCGGCGTTGGAGACCGAGGAGGTGTCCGCGTTGTAGGCGCCGAGCAGGACATCGTCGGTGCCGTCGCCGTCGACATCGCCGAGGGCGCGTATGCAGTTGAGGCCGAGGCGGTCGGCGCTCCCGGAGCCGTAGAGCAGCACGTCCGCATCGCTTGCGTCGTAGGTCCCAGCGCTCAGCGAGGCGCCGTAGAAGACCGCGACGAGGCCCGCTGCGCTCCCGCTCGTGTCCTCGTAGGGCGCGCCGACCAGGACATCACCAAGGCCGTCGCCGTCGAGGTCGCTTCCGAGCATGCTCTCGCCCAGGCGGTCCTTGTCCGTCTCCCCGCGAATGACGACCGAAGCCTCGTCCGTGATGTCCGCGGCCGTGGTCCAGGAGGCCCCGTCGGTCCCGAGCAGGTAGACCTCGCCGCGCTCGGCGCCGCCGTCGCCCGCGGCGAAGGAGGCCCCCGCGAGCAGGTCCGGGTAGCCGTCCCCGTCGACATCCCCGGCGGCGGCGACGCCCTGACCGTCTCCCAGGTGGTCACCGGCCGCGCCGCCATACCAGTAGTACTCGGCCTCGTTGTCCTGGAAGGTGCCGCCCGCGCCGAGATCGGCGCCGCTGTAGAGGAAGACAGCGCCGGCCTCGCTCTCGTAGCCGATGCCGCTGACGACGAGGTCGTCCGTTCCGTCACCGTCGACGTCACCGGGGGCGATGACGGAGTGACCGAAGTATCCCTGCGCCACCTTGCCCTTGATGTAGACGTCGGCCGAGGAGGGCCCGTAGCTGCCGTCGAGGCGCTCGCCGACGAAGACGCTCGCGCTCACCTCCGAGGTGTCCTCGCCGTCGTCGGCGGTGAGCGTGCAGGCGACCGTCGAGCCGTCCGCGACTCCGGTCGTGTCGTAGGTGTCGGTGGTCGCGGTGCCGTCGAGTACGCCGTTGACGGTCCAGCTCAGCGAGGTCGTCACCGTGTCGCCCGGGTCGATGTCAGTGGCGGAGCCATCCTGGACGCAACTCAGCGTGTCGCCAGGGACCGCCGGTTCTGGGGTGATGGACAGGCCCGGGAGCACCGGCGCGCTGTTGTGGACGACGGTCGTGCCGGTCTGTACGGCAGGGCTGTCCTGGGTCCCGTCGCTGGCGGTCAGGCTGCAGTAGAGCTCGTCACCCTTGTCGAAAGAGGCGCCGTCGAGCTCCGTTTCGCCCTCCAGCACCGTGTCCCCGTTGACGACCCAGGCGTAGGCGATCGTCACCTCGTCACCGTCGACATCGGACGCTTCGGCCTCGCAGCTCACCGTGGTGTCCTCGTAGACGTCGCCAGGCTCGAGGTTCGCCGAGTCGATCTGCGGCGGGTGGTTCGTGATCGTCACCTGGGCGTTGGCGGTGTTGGTCTGTGAGGAGGTGGCGGTGACCTCGCAAGCGACGACATCGCCGACGACGAACGCTGTGCTGGGCAGCGGCGCGGAGCCGTCCCCAGCCTCGACACCGGAGACGTACCAGAGCGCCGACTCCTCGACGATCTCCTCGCCGTCCGGATCGAAGGCCTCCCACCCGCAGCTCAGCTCGTCGGTGGCCGAAGGGCTCTCCGGGGTGATCCAGACCGTGATGGCCGGCCCGCTCCCGTCGACGCTGACGCTGTCCTCGGCGATGTCGGAGTAGAGCTGCCCATCGCTGGCCCGGAC
The DNA here is from genome assembly GCA_036012755.1 of Myxococcota bacterium. Taxonomy (GTDB): domain Bacteria; phylum Myxococcota_A; class UBA796; order UBA796; family CAJQPC01; genus JAAESX01. The sequence continues at coordinate 68,448 of DASCPX010000091.1, forward strand.
CTGGACGGTCCAGACTTCGCCCAGCGCGACCTCGCCTTGCGGGATCTCGTCGAGCCCGCTGTACTCCTGGCGGCTCTCGCCATCCACGGACCAGGCGTAGTCATAGGTGACGGTGCTCCCCTCGGGATCGACCGACTCCGCGAGGAGCCCCACGAACAGCGCCTGCCCGCTGACCGGCTCCTGCGGGTAGACGATGACCTGGGGCGTGCTCGGCGGCTGGTCGTCGAGCTGGACCACGGTGAGCACGGCCTGGTCGGTGTTCTCGCGCGGATCCATGACGTCGAAGGTCAACGTGTGGCTGCCCAGCTCGAGGTCCACGGTGGCGACGAAGTGCGTGTCGTCGACCAGCGTGAGATCCAGTGGAATCCCACCTGCGATGTCGGAGGTGAGGGTGATGACCTGCTGATCGAGGGCGTGGTCGCCGTCCTGGACCGTGCCCGCTATGTCGAGCGACTGGCCGATGCCGAGGACCAGGCCGTCGCTCGGAGAGCTGAGCTCGAGCTCGGGCGGTGCCCCGAGGTTCGGGAAGCCGCCGGGTGCTGGCTCCCACGCGGCATCACAGCCCGCTCCGAAGAGGAGGAGAGACAGGGGCAGCGCGCGCGGAATATGAGCCATCTGGGACCTCGCCGGAGGAGTGTAGCCGGCTTTGTTCCACCCATCGGAGGTGCGGTGCTGACGTGGACCACGGCTGGGGCTGTCGAGCGGCCAACGCGCGTCCAGATACGTGTGCAGCGCGCGTACCCGGGGCGTGTGCGCGCGGGAGCGCCGGTCCCGACCCGCTCGATGACAGAGGCCGAGATCCGGGACAACCTGCGCTTCTTCACGGAAGGACTCAGCGGTCCGCGGTCGAAGCCCTGCAGGGTGCTCGTGCTGTCCGGGGTCGGGGTCGCGGCGCGACCGGACACCCCGGAGGTGCTCGAAGCGGCGCGGGGCCTCGGCCTTCGGCACGTGACCCTCCACGTCGGGGTCGAGGATCTCGAGGGGCTGGACGTCGGGCGACTGGCCGGGGTCGTGGACACGCTGGTCGTGCCCGTGCAGCCGGGCCCGACAGGGGCGGTTCGCCTTGGCGCCATGGCCCTGCGCGCCTGTCGGGACGCGGGCATCGACGTGGTCGCCAACACGGTGCTGTCGGAGAACGCCTTGCCCTCGCTTCAGCCCGCTGCTCGGGCGATAGCCAGGGCTGGACCCCGCTCGGCGACCTTCACGTACCCCTTCCCGATCTCGGGCAACACCTCGTCGGAGGTTCCTCGCATCGCTGCGGTCATCGCGGCTCTCGGCCCTGCCGTCGGCGAACTCGAGCGGGGCGGCGTCAGTGTCACCATCAAGGGGCTCCCCGCCTGCTACCTCGGCGAGATGAGCCGCCTGTGCACGCGCTCGGCGAACCGCTGGTACGTCGACGCAGACCACCAGAGAGAGGACGCCATCCTGTTCTTCCCCGGCGTGGTTCGCTTCCACAAGGGCGAGGCGTGCCGGTTCTGCTCGCTGGACTCGGCGTGCGATGGCTTCTTCGCGACCTACCTGCGTCGTCCGGGTTTCCCGGCGCTGTCCCCGGTGGCTCAGTAGGCTGCTCGGACCCGGCTGGCCAGGTTTGCGGCGTCCTTGCCCCGTGGGTGGTCCGACTCCGAGATGCGCTCGAGCTCCCAGAGCGCATCGCCGATCTGGAGATCGAGCACCAGCGCCTGGGCGTACCACCAGTCGAAGCCCCAGGGGAGCTCGTCGTACTGGACGTTGTCGTTGACGTCCCGTAGTGCCTCGAAGGCGTTGGGCCCATCGTGGGAGCAGACGTATGCGAGGCCTTCGAGGTAGCGGAGGTTCCAGTCCTCTGGGTCGCCGCGCCACGCCATGTGGAGCTTCGTTGATGCCGCTCTGCAATCTCCTTGCCCCAGGCCCTCGATCGCGGCAGCGGTGCTGCCAGCGTAGAGAGACGCCATCGCGTCGGGAGGGAGCTCGTCCGGGAGGAGCGCCGCAGCCTTCCAACTCTCCTGCTCCGGGCTCAAACGCCCCGCCCACCAGCTCCCCGCCGCGATGATGAGCCCCGCGATCACAACCGGGGTCCATGGCACCGCGATGGGCTTCTTCTGTTCCTGGCGTCTGCGTAGTCCTCGCTTGGGGCGCGGTCGGTTTGCCGGGGGGGCCGCCGGCGGGGCCGGCTTGGGTGCAGGCACCTCTGCTGCGCGGTTTGCGCTCGCGGCGGTCCGCAGGGCGAGGCGCACCAGCTCGATGTGGGTGCTGCATCGCGTGCACTGGGAGGCGTGCTGCTCGAGCTGCCTGGCCTGGTTCTCCGAGGCGGTCTCCAGCGCCACCGAGACGATCAGCTGGGCCTCCGGGTGGCGGCCGACGACGCCGTCGTCCTTGCGCAGTCGCTCCAGGCCTTTCAGCGCCGCAGCGTCCATGGCGGCGACCGCATAGCCCACTGCGTCTGGTGCGAGGCTGCCCAGCGCGATGGCGGCCGCCTCCTTCTCGAGCTCGGTCCTGGTCGGAGCGTCGAAGCGCCACCGCGGCGACGCGAGCACCCGAGCGGCCACCGCCCGGAGATGGTTGCGCATCGCGGTGCGTGCGTTGGGATCCCCAGAGCGGAAGCGGGAGATCAGCTCCTGGTCCATGGCCACCCTCGGCGCCTCGGCGCGAGGCGTCGTTATGATACCGACTCACCGGAGGTGGGGTCGGAATGTCGGAGCAGCGCCCCCCCGTCGTCCTACTCGTCGACGACGAGCCGAGCATCATATCGTCGATGACACGGCTGCTGCGCCGGCAGGGCTTCGAGGTGCGTGGCGCCCCCGGCGGTGAGGAGGCGCTCGCCATCGTCCGGATGGAGCACATCGACGTCGCGGTCGTCGACCTCTCCATGCCCAAGATGTCTGGGGTAGAGGTCATCCGTGCCATCAAGGAGATCAAGCCCTTGACCGAGTGCGTGATGCTGACCGCCCACGGCGACGCGAAGGTCGCCTTCGAGGCCCTCAGCGCCGGCGCCACGGACTACTTCACCAAGCCTGTCGATGACATGCAGCGCTTCACGCACCTGCTGCGCAAGAGCATCGAGGTGCGGGAGCTCAAGGACAAGAACACGCGGCTCCTGGCGGCGCTCGCGAGAGAGACGGACGATCTCATCGGCCGCTCGCCGGGCTGGAGGAACCTCATCGCCGAGATCCGCGAGTATGCCCCCTTCGACATGCCGGTCCTCATCACGGGCGAGAGCGGCACCGGAAAGGAGCGCGTCGCCCGAGCGGTGCACGGGGCCTCGCGTGTGGCTGGCGGGCCCTTTCTCCCGCTGAACTGCTCTGCCGTCACCGAGGGGTTGTTGGAGAGCAAGCTCTTCGGGTACGAGCGGGGCGCCTTCACGGACGCCAAGGCCCGCAAGCTCGGCATGTTCGAGGAAGCGACCAACGGCACGATCTTCCTGGACGAGATCGGTGACATGCCGCCGGAGATGCAGGCCAAGCTCCTGCGCGTGCTGCAGGAGCGGGAGATCACCCGCGTCGGCGGGAGCCGACCCATCAAGGTCAACGCGCGGGTCCTGGCGGCTACGCACCGTGACATCGACTCGATGGTCGGGGTGGGCTCCTTTCGCGAGGACCTCTACTACCGCCTGAGGGTCCTCCCCATCGCGATCCCGCCGTTGAGGGAGCGCAAGGAGGACATCCCGATGTTGGCCTACCACTTCGCCCGCAAGTTCGCGGAGAAGTACGGCAAGACCGTCAAGTCCATCGATCGGGACGCGCTCAACGCGCTGGTCGAGCACGACTGGCGGAACAACAACGTGCGCGAGCTCGAACACGAGCTCACCCGGGCGATGGTCCGGATGCGCGGCGACGTCCTCACCCTCGATCTGCTGGAGCTGCCCGCCGCGGGGCAGCGCGCGTCCACGGCGGCCCCGGCCAAGAGCGCCCCAGAGGGCTACGATCCCGAGTGGTTCGAGGAGGACCACAAGCAGGCGAAGGCCCGGTTCGTCGACTGGTTCGAGGTGAGCTACCTGACCATGCGTCTTCGCGCGACGGGCTGGAACATCACGCGTGCGGCCGAGACCAGCGGCATGCAGCGGCCCAACTTCCGCAAGCTCATGCGCCGGTACGGCGTAGAGAAGCCAGAGGACCTCGACCAGGATCTCGACGGCTGAGGCGTTCGGGATATCAGTCCCACAACGGAGGCCATGCATGGACGCGTTCGCCCAGATGAGCCGAATGGGTCACGAGCAGGTCGTCTTCGTGAGCAACCCGGAGGTCGGGCTTCGGGCGATCATCGCGATCCACGACACGACCCTCGGTCCGTCGCTGGGTGGGTGCCGCCTCTACCCATACACCAGCGAGGGAGACGCCCTGCGAGACGTCCTTCGCCTGTCGCGCGGAATGACCTACAAGGCCGCGATCGCAGGCTTGGACCTTGGCGGCGGAAAGGCCGTCATCATCGGCGATCCCGGCATCAAGTCAGAGGCCCTGTTCCGGGCCTTCGGCCGAGCGGTCGAGTCCCTCGGTGGCCGCTACATCACGGCCGAGGACATGAACACGAACGTCGACGACATGGGCCACATCGCCCGGGAGTCCAAGTGGGTCATGGGCACCGGCAAGGCCAGCGGCGGCTCGGGCGATCCCTCCCCGGTGACCGCCTGGGGCGTCTTCCACGGCATCCGCGCCACCTTGGAGGTCGTCTTCGGGAGTCCCGAGGTTCGCGGTCGAAAGGTCGCCGTCCAGGGTGTCGGCCACGTCGGCTACTACCTCGCCGGGTATCTCGCGGAGGCGGGCGCGGAGCTCTACTTCACCGACATCAACCCGACCAGGCTGCAGAAGTGCCTCGACGACCACGGCGGAGAGGTGATCGACGGCGAGGCCTTCTACGCGATGGACGTCGACGTCCTGGCGCCCTGCGCCATCGGCGGAATCCTGAACGAGCACACGATTCCGCAGATCAAGGCTCCAATCATCGCTGGCGGTGCCAACAACGTGCTCAACGACGAGACCAGTGACGGCAAGGCCGTCCTGGAGCGCGGCATCACCTATGCCCCCGACTTCGTCATCAACGCCGGCGGCCTGATCAACGTCTACAGCGAGCTGCGGGGCTGGCCTCGCGACAAGGCCATGGACGACGCGGCCAGGGTCTTCGACACGGTGAAGGACATCATCAACCGCGCAAAAGCACAGGGCACGACGACCAACCAGGCCGCAGAGGAGCTGGCTCAGCGCCGGCTCGACCAGGTCGCCTGCATCCAGCGGCTGCACCTGCCACGCTAGAGCGGGTACTTCCCGCGCAGGGCCTGGTTCACGGCTGCAGGCACGTAGCGACTGACGTCGCCGTGGTTCATCGCGATCTCCTTCACCAGCGAGGAGCTCACGAAGATGTTGCAGGGCGGGGCGAGCAGGAAGACCGTCTGGACCGCGGGCGCCATGTCCATGTTGGCCAGGCCGATCTGGAACTCGAAGTCGAAGTCCGAGGTCGCGCGCAGCCCGCGCAGGATGACGTCGGCGCCGACCTCGACGCAGTAGTCCACCAGGAGCCCGCTGAAGGCCTCGACCTTCACGTCTGGGAGGTGACCGGTGCAGGCGTAGAGGAGCTCGATGCGCTCATCGATGTCGAAGAGCGACGTCTTCTCCACGTTGTGCCCGCACGCTACGAGGACCTCGTCGAAGATCACAGTGCCTCGGGCGATGATGTCGAGGTGGCCGTTCGTGATCGGGTCGAAGGACCCGGCAACCACCGCTCGCGTCGTCATCCGAGGCGACTCGCGAGGCGTGCTCCGAGCATCTGGGCGGCCTCGAGGTGCCAGTCCTCGAACTCGGCGACTCCGAAGGGGTTGAGCAGCTCGAGGCAGCCGTGCACCCGCCTCGGACCGCGCAGCGGCACTACCAGGATGGCCTGGGTGGCGTAGCCGGAGCGCTTGTCCACCTCGTCGAAGTGTCTCGCATCGTGCCAGACCTCGCGAAGCAGGAGCGCGGTCCGCGAGCTCACGGCCACACCGGCGAGGCCCTTGTCGGCTGGGATCTTCAGCCCTCGCACGTTGCCGGAGCGGGGCCCGGTCGCCGCAACGAAGACGAGCTCGTCTCCGCCCGGGGTCAGCAGGAGGACCGCCCCCGACTCGGCAGGGATGAACTGGCCGGCGAGGTCGAGGGCCGCACGACAGGCGTCCTCTGTGGTCTCGGCGGTCTCGAGGACCGCGGCGGCGTCGACCAGGGCTTCTATGCTGTCGGCGCTGCGCTCGGCGACGGTCTCGAAGGCCGGAGAGGTGCGGGGATCCGGAGCGTCGAAGTCGTCCGCCTCCACCGGCTCGGCGACGGAGATGGCCTCTGCGAGGCGGGGACGCACGCTGGGCTCGGGCTCCGGCTCCGCTGGCGTGCCTGCGCCGACCTGGAGCGAGACCGCCTCCGCGGCCTCCTTGACCTCTTCGACGAGGAAGCTCGCCCCGCTGGCGGGGTCACACACCGTGATGATTCCGGTCGGGTCGAGGTCGCAGATGACCCGGGAGAGGTCGCCCTCCGACAGGCCGAAGTGGCCGAGGCCGCTGCCCAGGGCAGCCATCCAGTTTGCGGCTTCGACGCGGTGCTCGTCGCTTCCGCTGAGGATTCGGAACGTTGGCATCGGTCCTCCGGGCACACGCTGACGTAGGCACCCTGATATCACGCCGGTGTCGGACCTCGGATAGGAGGGAACACGACCCGCCAGGTGTGGTCGCTCCCTCAAGGAGGCAGAGCATGTGCGGAATCGTCGGCTACGTCGGACCTCGCCGGGCCACGCCAGTCCTTCTCGATGGCCTCAAGAGGCTGGAGTACCGTGGCTACGACTCAGCTGGCGTCGCTCTGATCGACTCGGGCAAGCTGGAGGTCACCAAGCGCGTCGGGCGGGTCGCCAACCTCGCGGCAGCCATCGATGAAGATGGTGTCGCCAAGCTGGGGATCGCCCACACGCGGTGGGCAACTCACGGCGGGGTGACACGACCCAACGCTCACCCTCACACCGACGTGAGCGGGCGCATCGCCGTGGTGCACAACGGCATCATCGACAACGACGAGGCGCTCCGGGGCCGCCTCGTCGCCGAGGGAATCCGCTTCGCCAGCGAGACGGACACAGAGGTCCTCGCTCACCTGGTCGCCTCCCACTACGACGGGGACCCCGAGGCGGCAGTGCTGGCGGCCCTGCGCGAGGTCCGGGGGACCTACGGCCTCGTCGTCGTCTTCGCGGACCACCCGGGCACGCTGGTCGCGGCGCGAAACGGCTCTCCGCTGGTCGTCGGGCTGGGGGAGGGGGAGAACTTCGTCGCCTCTGATCCCCACGCGCTGACGCGCTACACGCGGCGCGTCATCTACCTCGAGGACCGCGAGCTCGCGGTCGTCACTGCGGGCGATGTGCACAGCGTCCAGCTCGACGGGACAGAGGCCATCCACACCGTCGAGGAGCTCGAGGCCGTCTACGGCGACGACGACAAGGGTGACTACCCCCACTACATGCTCAAGGAGATCCACGAGCAGCCCGAGTCCATCGGCCGGTGCCTGCGCGGACGTGTCCAGCCCGAGCTCGGCACGGCGCGTCTGGGGGGCTTCGACCTCACACCACGGCAGCTCACAGAGATCCACCGCGTGACGATCCTGGGCTGCGGGACGAGCTACCACGCGGCCCTGGTCGGGGCCTACGCCATCGAGAGCCTGGCGCGCGTGCCAGCCTCGGCCCAGATCGCGAGCGAGTTCCGCTACCGCAACCCGGTCATAGACCCGAGGGGCCTCTTCCTGGTCGTGTCCCAGTCCGGCGAGACCGCCGACAGCCTCGGCGCCATCCGCGAGGTCCAGATCAAGGGTGGGGACGTGAAGGGGGTCGTCAACGTCGTCGGCTCCTCTATCGCCCGGCTCTGCGGGGCTGGGGTCTACATCCACAGCGGCCCCGAGGTCGCCGTGGCCTCGACGAAGGCCTTCACCTCCCAGATCTCGGCGCTGTACGTCTTCACGCTGATGCTCGCGCGCACCCTCACGCTGCCGCCGCACGAGAGCCAGGAGCTGGCCCGGTCCCTGGTCGAGATGCCGGAGCTCGTCCGGGCCTACCTGGAGGACCCGGGGGACATCGAGGGCGCCGTCCGCCTCCTCGTCGGCGCGAGGTACGCCCTGTTCATGGGCCGCGGCCTGTCCTACCCGGTGGCGCTGGAGGGCGCCCTGAAGCTCAAGGAGATCGCCTACATCCCGTGCGAGGCCTACCCGGGTGGGGAGATGAAGCACGGCCCGATCGCCATGATGGAGGCGGGAACTCCTGTCGTAGCCGTCGTGCCCGAGGACGCCCACCGGGAGAAGATGCTCAGCAACATGCAGGAGGTCCGTGCCCGTGGGGCGACCCTGGTCGTCGTCCATAGCCGCGGCGACAGGCAGGCCGAGGGTCTCGCGGATGTCTCCCTCCCGGTCCCCGCGACCGCGCCCATGCTCTCCCCCCTCGTCACCGTGCTCCCGCTGCAGCTGCTCAGCTACCGCGCGGCCCTCGCGATGGGCCGTGACATCGACATGCCGAGGAACCTCGCGAAGTCCGTCACGGTCGAGTAGTCCGGCTAGCGAATGCCGACGAGGCGCCCGTCCGCGAGGCCCGCCGTCAGCACACCCTGGAAGATCGAGAGCCCGCCGACGACCGGCGCGTCCAGCTCGATCCCGCCCCAGCGCACGCCGTCGTCCACGTCGATGACGACGACCTGGCCAGAGGGGCTTCCGAGGTAGACGCGATCGCCGGCCAACACCGCGCCCGTCGAGAGCGCGACCCCGGTCTCGGCTGCCCAGCGCTCTGCTCCGGTCTCGGGGTCGAAGGCGTGGAGCAGACCGCCGGCCTCCGCGACGAGCCAGCCTGCGCGCGGGTGGAAGCTCGGGGGGCCGGATGCCTTCAGCCCGAGCTCCGTTCGCCACAGGCGCTGTCCGCTGTCCGCCGAGAAGCACACCGCGGCGCCGGGGACGTCCTCGTAGGGAGCGGTGATGACGAGCAAGCGCTGGCCGTCGAAGGCCACTCGCTCCTGGGCCGGTCCTCCGAGCACTGCGAGCCAGGCTTGCTCCCGGCCTTCGATCGCGATCAGCTCGCCCTCTTCCGTGGCCAGCCAGAGGCGCTCGCCGTCCGTGCTGAGACCGCCGGCCGAGCTGATGGCGCTGTCGACCGTCCAGCCCGCCGAGGACGACACCAGGCCACCCTCGACGACCCAGGCGAGCTCGTCCTCGTGGAGGACCGGACTGCCGGAGAGCTCCCCCATCGCGTCGAGGTTCGTCATCCGGTACCCGTCGACGTTCTTGAGCTTCACGAGCCGCTGGCCATCGCCCACCCAGATCCCGACCACGTCGACGCGCAGCTGTCCACGGACCTCGGCGTCCACCGACCAGGCGATGCTCCCATCGGGCTCCACTCGCAGCACCCGGTCCCCCGCCGGAAGGTAGAGCGCTCGCCCGTCCGTCGCCCCAGCCCAGACGACAGGGACGCCGAGGTGGTACTCCCACGCCACCTCGGGGGCCCCGGCAGGACCGGGACCGGGCCAGATGTCGAGACCCCAGTCGGCGGGCAACGGCTCCGCGGTCGGAAGAGCCTCCGGCGTCGCCTGCGGCCCCATCGGCTGCACTTCGCGGTGGTGTGCCGTCGACGGCACGCAGGCCAGGAGCCACATCATCGGTACATGGCTATGCTCCCACGCATGAAAGCGCCCTCATGTGCTGTCGCTGCGTGTCTCCTCCTCGTCGGCTGCGGGGTCTCGCAGTCCAAGATCCCGGGTCACTCCATCTACGCGGACGAAGACGACCAGCTCACCCACGGCGACGGCGAGCTGCAGTTCGCGGTCGTCGGGAACCTCCAGAGCGAGGAGCAGGTCACCAAAGACCTGGTGGGCGAGCTGCGCCGGCGGGTCGACAAGAAGCAGCTCGACTTCGTCCTGCTCACCGGCGACTCGGTGCCCATGTCGTCCACGAAGACCTGGCAGGCCTTCGATCAGCTCTGGCGCGAGGTCCTCGACGGTGACTCGATCCCCACGACGGAGGGCTACCGCGTGCCGGTCGTCGCGGTGACGGGGGACCGGGAATACGTCGGCGACAAGAAGCTCCTCGGCATGGAGGGCAGCTTCCCCGGCTACGGCACGGACATCGGCTACAACCGCATCGCGAGCTGGTACCACTTCGACGTGCGGGTCGATGACGCCATCTGGCGCTTCCTCATCGTCGACACGAACAAGGACAAGCTCGGAAGCCGGTGGAACGAGCAGCTCTACTGGATCCCCAGGGCCACAGAGGGGCGCTACGACAAGATCCTCGTGTTCATGCACCATCCCCCATTGACGCTCGGCTCGGACACGGCGAGCAACGCGGGGGGGGCGCCGCTCGAGCTGCTGGAGGCCATCGAGGACAACTCCGGTCTGATGAAGGTGAAGGCGGTCTTCTCCGGCGAGCCCAAGACCACGGAGGTGCTGCTGCCCGACGGAAAGCTGGGGACGGCCTTCTTCACGGCTGGCGGCGGCGGCGCACCGGCCGAGGAGCTCGAGCGCTGGGGCAACGCCCACGCCCAGGGCTACGGCGATGTGCAGCTCGAGCCTTTCTTCGACCTCAAGCTCCAGGGGGACTTCGACTCCCAGGCGCGGGACAGCGAGTTCCCGGAGCAGGTCATCGACAAGGCCAAGGCCAGCGGCTCGTGGGAGGGCTTCACCGCCGCCTACGACCCCAAGTACTTCCCGCTCTATGGCTACTGGCTGGTCACGATCACCGGTGACGATCTCGTCGCCAGCTACCGGATGTACCAGGCCGGCGACTTCAGCGAGGTCTACCGGATCGACTTCGAGGGTCGGGAGTGGGTCTCAGGGGGCTGAGGGCATCACGACCCCCGGCGGGAGCTCCGAGGGGTCCGTCACGATGACCAGGCGCCCTTCCAGCCAGGCCACGAAGATCGCGTGCGAGCGCGCGTCGCCAGAGAGGCGAAGCAAGCGCTCGACCTGCTCGTCGAGTGGCACGCCACCCTGCCACTGGAGGCGCATCTTCTTGTAGGTCTCGAAGTCGCCGCGGCGCACGGACTCGGCGGAGAGCACGAGCAGGGCGTGGCCGAAGGGGTCTCGGTCGATCTGCTTCTCGATGGCGACCGCCTCTGACCAGCGACCAAGCGAGGCCAGCGCGAGACCGTAGTGGGTCATCGTCTCGGCGATGGGGGGACAACCCCGCTCGCGCAGGCCCCAGGAGCCCATTCGCACGGCCTCCTCCGGGTCGTCCATGGCCATGCCGACCATGACCAGGTGGGTGCAGGCGTCGCGGTACGGCGGGTCGCCGCCGACGGCCTCGACGAAGAGCTGCTTGGCCTCGGCGTAGTCACCGTCCTGGTAGACGTAGAAGGCCAGCCCGCCGGCGGTGAAGGCCGTGGGGAAGGCTTCGTGCGCCTCGTTCCACAGGGTGCGTGAGGTCCTCCAGTCGGGGAGGCGCAGCTCGATGGCGACGACCGCCAGGGCGCAGCCGGCGAAGAGCACGTGGAGCAGCCGGGGGACCAGGGGGATCGTGCCGGCGACCAGGAGCGCGACGCCGGCCATCGGGAAGTAGAGGTAGCGCTCTCCGAGCAGCCCCTTGTCCACCGTGGCCATCAGGGTCGGGACCCAGGCCGCCACCGCCCATGCGAGCCCTGCCAGGCCAAGCCGCCGCTGCCGTCCGGCATAGAGCGCGTAGCCGATGAGGCCGGTGGCGACAGCGCCGCCCACGAGGAAGGGCCAGCTCGTCTCCGGAAGCCACAGCACGTGGCGCGCGGGTGTCAGGGGCCAGGGCCAGACCAGGAGTGTGCCGTAGGTGCCCAGCACCAGGTGCGCCTTGCCCAGCACGAGCCCGAAGCTCGACCACTCCGGCAAGGCGGCGCTACCCACCCCCGCCGCGTGGCGAACTCCCAAGAAGGCGATCACACCGATGGCCAGGGCGACGTAGCGCTTCCAGTTCCTGGGCCGCCCGTACCGCGCGAGGTCGATGCAGCCGAGCAGGACCGGGGCGAGCAACGCGGACTCCTTGGACAAGAGCCCGAGGAAGGTCAGCAGCGCAGCGAGTCCGAGGCGCCAGGGGCGGACATCCAGCTCGGCCAGGAGCAACAGGGCGGCCATGCAGAAGGCCGCAGCCATGGCGTCGTTCCGGGCGGCGATCAGCGCGACTGCCTCGATCTGGACAGGGTGCAGCGCGAAGAGGGCCGCGCCGATCAGCGCCGGAATCGCCGGCACCAGCTTGCGCAAGAGCCCCCACAGGGCGAGCACGCAGGCGAGGTGCCAAAGGACACTGTGGGCGTGGTGGGCCGCGGGGTCGAGGCCGAAGAGGCTGCGGTCCACCGCCAGCGACAGCAGCATCAGGGGCCGGTAGTAGCCGCTGTCCGCCGACCCGAGCCGGAGCGTGTGCCAGAGGTCTGCGGTGAGGATCTCTCGGAGGTTTCCGAACAGATCGCCAGTGAGCCGGTTGTCCGCCACCAGCGCGGAGTCGTCCCAGACGAAGCCCGAGCTCAGCAGGGGCAGATAGGCGATCCCCGTCAACACGATGAGCGCCAGGATCCCCCACTTCCCGAGGGCATCTTCGAGCCTAGACATCGTGGACCCTCAACGGATCGTGAGCCCCAGGGGGAGGTGGTCCGAGCTCGGCCCGGGGTCTGCGACGACGTCGACCTCGACGACCTCGACCTCCGCGTTGACGAGGAGGTGATCGAGGCGGCGATTGGGCGCCCCGGCAGGGAAGGTGTCCTCGACCCCGCCGACCCGCGTCCAGCCGCAGTCTTCGAGGGTCTGCAGGGTGTCGTCGCCCTGGAAGTCCGTGTCGGGCTCGTCGTCGAAGCCGGTGAAGCGACCGCTCTCGGGCGGGACCGTGTTGAGGTCTCCCATGACGACTCCCGGACCCCGGACGCGCCCCATCAACGCAGCGAGGGTCCGGGCCTGCTGGCGCCGGTTGGCCTGGTCGAAGGCCTCCAGGTGGACGTTGAGGATCGTCAGGCGACGCCCGCGACCAAGGTCCAGGACGACCTCCTGGACGCAGCGATGCAGGTAGAAGCGGTTGTAGACGCGACCGAAGCGTGAGGGCTGCGCCAGGGCGTGACGGCGCTGCTCGACGACCGGAAAGCGCGAGAGCACGGCCTGTCCCGACCACATGCGGCCGAACTGCTGGCGAGGCGGCGCCGCAACGGGGTGGGGGACCCAGGCCGCGTCCCAGGTGGTGGCGAAGCTGGCGTGCCGCAGCCCCGTGGAGTCCCGCAGGATCTCCAGCTGGTCGATGTGGGCCGACCGCATCGAGTCGCGGTCGACCTCCTGGAGCGCGACGATGTCCGCCTCCTCGCGTCGAAGGACCTCCGCCATGCGCTGGAGGTTCGTGCTGACGGTCTGCCGGTCGAAGCGCCGGCTGTCCTCCAGCTCGGGCCCGGCCCCCCAGTGGATGTTCCAGCTGACCAGACGCAGGCCACCCACGGCTTCGGGACGGTCGTGTCCGCGGAAGAGGAAGGCGTCCTCTGCAGAGGGCCGGTACACTCCGAATCGGGGTGCGGAACGCTTCTTTCGGGACATCGAGTCGCGTTGTGCCTTGTGGTTGGCGCAGCACGGACCTATATCGCACCGCGATGAGCACCCTCCGCGACATCCTGCGTAGCGACGTGTTCCCGCGGGTCGAGAAGCCCTCGCGCTACCTGGGCACGGAGCTCAACGCGGTGCACAAGGAGCTCGGCGAGGTCGACCTGCGGCTGGCGCTCTGCTTCCCCGATCTCTACGACCTCGGGCTCGGGAACCTGGGCCTGCACATCCTCTACGCCATCCTCAACGGCATCGAGGGTGTCTGGTGCGAGCGGGCCTACAGCCCCGCGCCGGACCTCGAGCGAGAGCTTCGCGCCCGAGGGCTGCCCGCCTTCGCCAACGAGTCCCAGGAGCCCCTGTCCGTCTTCGACGGTGTGGGCTTCACGCTGCAGTCGGAGCTGACGTACACGAACATCCTGAACCTCATCGACCTCGCCGGTCTGCCCCTTCGCAGCGAGGACCGGGCCGAGGACGCGCCGCTGTTGTTCGCCGGCGGTCCGTCGGCCTTCAACCCGGAGCCGCTGGCCCCCTTCATGGACTTCTTCGTGATCGGTGACGGTGAGGACGTCGTCGTCGAGATCGTAGAGGTCTTCCGGAGCACCTCCACCCGAGCAGAGCGCCTCCTCGCGCTCGCTGCGCTCGAGGGCGTCTACGTGCCAGCGCTCTACGAGATGGAGCAGCTCGCAGACGGGCGCATCCTGCCGCCGGTGGAGGGTCCGAGGATCTCCAAGCGCACGAGCGCGGACCTCGACGCCGCCACCTTCCCGGTCGACTACATCGTGCCCTTCACCCAGCAGGTGCACGACCGCGTATCGCTCGAGGTCCTTCGAGGCTGCACGCGGGGCTGCCGCTTCTGCCAGGCCGGAATGACCACGCGGCCGGTTCGCGAGCGCAGCATCGCCATGGTCGAGGAGCTGATGGACCGCTCGTTGCAGGCCACCGGCTACGAGGAGGTGAGCCTGGTCTCGCTCTCGACCTGCGACCACAGCCGGGTGCAGCAACTCGTCGACCGGATCGCGGACCGCGCCGCCGGAACCCGGGTGAGCGTCTCGCTGCCATCCCTGCGACTGGACAGCTTCAGCGTCGGCCTCGCTGATCGTGTCGCCGACGTGCGTCGCTCGGGCCTGACCTTCGCTCCAGAGGCTGCGAGCCCGCGCCTGCGCGCCCTCATCAACAAGTGGATCCCCGACGCCGAGCTCCTCGGAATGGCCGAGCAGGCCTATGGCCTGGGGTGGAACCACGTGAAGCTCTACTTCATGATCGGTCTGCCGACCGAGCGCGACGACGACATCGAAGCGATCGCGGAGCTCACCCTCCGCACCCTGCGCGTCGGCAGGTCCGTCAACCGCCGCGCTCGCGTGAACCTGGGGATCTCGACCTTCGTGCCGAAGCCCTTTACGCCCTTCCAGTGGGCGCCGCAGATCACGATCGCCGAGACCCACCGCCGGCAAGGGATCCTCGAGCAGCGCTTCGGACGCAACCCCGGGATCAAGTTCGGACGCCACGGCGCCAGGGAGACCTTCCTGGAGGGACTGCTGACCCGCGGGGACCGCCGCACGGCTGACCTCATCGAGGCCGCCTTTCGAAACGGCGCCCGGCTGGACGCCTGGCGCGAGCACCTCGACTTCGCGGCGTGGGAGCTGGCCATCGAGCAGCTCGACTTCGACGTGGCGGAGGCGCTGCGGGAGCGCGAGCTGGACGAGCGCCTGCCTTGGGACCACATCGACGTCCACATCCCCAAGCGGTGGTTCCAGGAGGACTGGCAGCGGGCGCTGGAGCTGAAGCACGCCCAGGACTGCCGCCACCACAAGTGCCACCGCTGCGGTGTGATCGACGTCGAGCGGGAGCTCTGCGCATCGATGCTGCGGGACAACATCGAGGGTCGAAAGAGCGAGGCGCTCCACGAGCGCACCGAGAAGAAGGCTGCAGAGGCGAAACCCGCCGTCCAGCGGCTTCGCTTCCGAGTGGGCCGGGTCGAAGACGCGCGTTTCCTGGGTCACCTCGAGGCGATGAACGCCTGGATTCGCGCTCTGCGCCGGGCAGGGATGCCCCTCTGCTACAGCCAGGGCTTTCACGCTCACCCCCGCGTCAACTTCGCAGCCGCCCTGCCCACCGGAGAGGAGTCGACCGGCGAGTACATGGACATCTTCCTGCGAGAGCCGGTCGATGTGGCGCAGGCCATGGCGCGCCTGGCGTCTGTGCTGCCTCGAGGCTTCCTGGTCCTTGCGGCCGCCGATGTGCCGCTGAAGGCGAAGAGCCTGATGGCCTCTGTCGAAGCGCTCGTCTACTCGCTGATCACCCCAGCCGATGATGGGCGCGTGGCCTCGAAGATCCAGGAGCTCAACGCCGCCACCGAGATCCCGATCATGCGAAGCGTGAAGACGCGGGACAAGCGGCAACGCAGAGGGCGTCGGCGTGTCCGAGAGCTGCGCGAGGTCGACCTGAAGCCCATGATCCAGCGCTTGGCCGCCAGGGCAGGGGAGGGCGGTGTGGTCATCGAGCTCGTGACCGTGCAGCACGAGGGCCGCTTCGCCAAGCCGAAGGAGCTCGTCCAGCTCCTCGGGCTCGATCCGCTGGCGACGCGGATCCTCAAGCGGGACACGGTGCTCGCCGGCGGAAACAAGGGGCTCGAAGGGGGCACCGAGTGCTGATCCTCACCATGTCCTGCCTGTACAAGGCCCCTCCGCGTGTCTTCGTCGAGGACCACGGGGAGCTCTCGCGCTCGCCAGGCGTGGTGGCGCTGGTCGATCCGATCTTCCTCGACGGCGCCTCCGGCGATGCCTTCGCCGAGGGCGTCTTCGTAGGCAGCATCACGATGTCTGGCGGCTTCGTGGTCGACGAGGACGACGAGCACGGCATGCAGACGAGGTCCAAGGACTTCGTCCTGTCCTCAGAGGACAGCTACCGCTCACTCGCCGCTGGCTTCGTCGACTCCAGCCTGGGCGCAGCGCTCGACGATCAAGGCGTCTCCTGGCGCTCGGTGGAACTGGAGGCCCCGCTACCAGAGCGTCGGGCCTACCGGGGCACGCACCCCGAGGACGGCAAGGACAACGTGAACCTGCCACGCTTCACTCTCTCCCCGACGGCGCTGGAGCCAGGCAGCGTGGAGGGGGTCGACGTCGTCATCGTTCCCTACGTCGTGCGCTACTACAGCCACAACGGTGGCTGGTTCATCGGCCAGCACCTCGGCTGCGAGGCCGGGGCACGCATGCGGTTGTTCTGGGTCGCCTACGACAACACCAGCGGCGTCGCCCTGGCGTGGCGCGACATCGACGTGCGGTACTTCGAGGAGCACCTCTTCTCGCCGAGCTCAGCTCAGCTGGAAGACGCGCTGATCGAGGTCGAGGCCCTGGTGAAGAAGGACCTCGACCGCCACCTCTTCTGAGACCTACTGGTTGACCGTCGGGCGGTCACCGATCTTGACGCCCCGAGCCTCGACGGTCGTGCAGCGCGTGCCGAAGAGCACCGGCGCGCCGGCGCTCGGGTACAGGGGCACACCCTTGAGCTCGGTGTGGACGCGGGGTGCGAGCAGGTGGGTCGCCTCGGGCATCTTCTCGAGCGCGTAGTACATCGCGCGGCTGCCCTCCGCTCCGAGCATCGCGCTGTGCATGACCGCGGCGCCCGTGCCGATGGTGCCGTCGAAGGCGAAGGTGCCCGGCGTGATCGAGGCGCCCTCGTTCTTGAAGAGGTGACCGAAGTCGATGGTGAAGATGTAGGTGCCGCACTCCTCGTGGTTGGTGCTGCCGAGGACCGTATAGTCGGCCTTGGCGAAGGGAATCGGGGCACCGGGGACGGTCGAGCCCTTGAGGGCGCAGCCGGTCATCATGGCGACGGCGGAGAGGGCGAGAACGAGGCGCTTCATCTGGGCTTTCCTGCGGGCATGTTGGAATGGGGGAGGGGAGCCTATGGCAGTGCTCGCGAGGGGTCAAGCGCGTTAGAGGGTGGCTCAGGGAGGCGCCGTGTTCGTCGACACCGACATTCAGCAGGACCTTCGCGGAGCGGCCCGAGAAGCCGCTCGAGCCATCCTCACGCCCTCGCTGGAGAAGGATGACGAGGAGGAGATCTTCAACAAGGAGCTCTTTCATGCCCTGGGCGAGGCTGGCCTCTGCGGTGTGCAGACGGCAGAGGTCCACGGCGGCCTCGGCCTGGGCTACAGCGAGTACGCCGTGGTGTTGGAGGAGGTCGCGAAAGTCAGCGCCTCGTGGGGAGTCTGCGTCGCCGTCAGCGGCCTGGCCCAGGTCATCCTCTCGACTTTCGGCAACGCCGCCCAGCGCGACGAGTGGTTGCCGGGACTGGCTGCGGGCGAGAAGCTCGGCGCCTTCGCGCTCTCAGAGCCCGAGTCCGGGAGCGACGCGGCGAGCCTCCGGACGACTGCGGTGCTCGACGGCGAGGACTACGTGCTCAACGGCACGAAGTTCTGGATCACCCACGGCGGGTACGCGGACATCTACATCGTCATGGCGCGCACCAGCGGCACCGGTGCGCGGGGTATCAGCGCCTTCATCGTCCCCGGCGACGCGCCTGGGCTCTCCTTCGGCAAGAAGGAGCGGAAGATGGGCCTCAGGGCCAGCCCCACCGTGGAGCTGATCCTGGAGGACTGCCGCATCCCGGCCCAGAACCTCATCCGACGCGAGGGGGCCGGATTCCGCATCGCGCTGTCCGCGCTCGACTCCGGACGAATCACGATCGGGGCGATCGCGAACGGCATCAGCTCCGCCGCCCTGGACGTGGCCGGTGCCTACGCCTGCCAGCGCCGCCAGTTCAGGACGGCGATCATCAACTTCCAGGCGGTCGGTTTCATGCTCGCTGACATGGCGACGAGGCTCGAGTCCAGCCGCCTGCTGGTCCGCAAGGCCGCCTGGCTGCGGGACAACGGGCGGCCCTACACCGACATCGCGGCGATGGCCAAGTGCTCCGCCACCGACTCCTCCCTCGCGATCGCCGCGGACGCTGTCCAGGTGCTCGGCGGCTACGGCTACACCCGCGAGTACCCGGTGGAGCGCTACATGCGGGACGCGAAGGTGATGCAGATCGTCGAGGGCACGAACCAGGTCCAGCGTCTGGTCATCGCCCGCCACCTGAAGAAGGTCTACGAACAGTGAGCCTGCCCCGGCGAGGGTATGATGACGCCTCGTTGAGGCGGCATGTCGACGAGAGACTTGATGAAGATCTGTAGCCTCTGCGGCACAACCTATGACAATCGCGTAGATTTCTGCTTCCGCGATGGCACGCCTCTGCAGCCGGTCGCAGCGGACACGGACGTGCCCGATTCGCCTCTCCGCGAGGCGCTGCCCGATGTCCTGCCGCCGAGCTCGGATCTCGACGCACCGGATCCGGCCTCGCTCCGCTTCGACGACGTCCCCGAACCGATGGCCCTCCGAGGCGTGCTCCCGGACGTGGGCGCCGAGGTCCCGAAACCAGGGCACCTGGAGCCCAGCCCAGCTGTGCCGAAGCGCAGCGCGATCAGCGAGTCCCCGACGATCCCCGTGCCCATGGACCAGGCGAAGCCCTTCCTCGAGCCACCCGCGGTCGAACAGGCGCCACTTCGGATCGAGCCGCCCGAGCCCAGCCCCTTCGGTGGCGCCGAAGGGGACCTCGGCGAGGACGATCCTCCAGCGGGCCTCGATGACTCCGACGAGGTCTTCTCCGACTACCCGGACTACACGGACGAGGAGCCTCCGAAGTCCAGGACCGGGGTCGTCTTCGGCGGACTGATACTCGTCGTGTTGCTGGTCGGGGGCGGCTTCGTGTTGCTCACCAACGAAAACGGAGGGTCCGAGCCAGTCGCTGAGCTCGACGCCGCGCCGGTGGCACCGCCCGAGCCCGACCCGGTCGTTCCCGACCCCGTCGATCTGGAGGAGCTGGCGGTGGCCGACGTGGACGAGCCGGCAGAGGTGGACGTGGACGAGCCGGACCCGGTTGTGGAGCCGACCCCGCCGGATCGGGTACGGAACACCGGCCGCAACACCGGAAGGAACACCGGAAGGAACACCGGCGGTCGCACCAAGGCCGTCGTGACTCCGGCCGACCCCGTCACCGACGACAACCCGTGGGGCGAGACTCCGGCGCCGGCCGCGAAGGTCGCTCTGCGCATCTCCACAGAGCCCGTCGGAGCCTCGCTGACCGTCGACGGCAACCCCGCGGGGACCTCTCCGACCACCGTGGATGTCACTCCGGGAACGCACCAGCTTCGGGCAGAGCTCGCCGGTTACGAGCCGGCGACCATCGCCAGCGACGCGAGCGGGCGCTCGAGCAACGCGATCATCACGCTCACGAAGGTCGCCCCAGCACCGAACGTGGTGACGCTCTTCGGACCACCGGGCGCCCAGGTCTTCCTCCAAGGGAGGAGCATCGGCTTCCTGCCAGTCCAGACGGAGCTCGTCCTGGGGACCCACGCCTTCAAGGTCGTGACCACCGATGGAACGGTGTACACCGTGAACGGCTCGGTGACAGCAGACACGACAGGGATTCCGCTGAGCCCACCTTGAGCGTTGTTCGTGCCATTGGCGGTATTGAACATAATGTACATTATCGGACGGTAGAGCCGGCACCGAGCTGGATATGATCCAGGTGATGTCGTGGCTGCTTTCGTGCTCCCCCATGGACGAGGCCTACCTCGTCGCGTCCGGCTCCCTCGCGGTCGACACCGAAGCCCTGGACTTCGACGCGGTCGCAATGGACGAGGTGCTCACCCGGGAGTTCACCATCGCAAACGGCGGGCATGACCTCCTCTCGGTCGACCTCACCCCGCTGGGCCGAGGCTTCACCGCCTCTCAGGACCGTGTCGAGCTCCTCGGAGCCCAGAGCGCGACTCTGAGCGTGTGGTTCTCGCCCTATGGCCGGGACGCTGCCCTGGGCGAGCTCGTTGTCGAGACCGCGGACGAGGTCCATCGCGTGACGTTGTCGGGTACCACGAACCCAGACGGTGACGATGACGGCTACGAACACGAGGAGCTCGACGGCACGGACTGCGACGACACGGACGCGGCCATCCACCCGGGGGCTGACGAGGTCTGGTACGACGAGGTCGACCAGGACTGCGCGGGCGGCGACGACTTCGACCAGGACGCCGACGGCTACGCACGCCGACCCGAAGGCCTCGACTGCGACGACGAGCGCGGGGACGTCAACCCGAGCGCGGAGGAGGTCTGGTACGACGGCATCGACCAGGACTGCCGAGACGACGACGACTACGACCAGGACGCCGACGGCTACCCGGTCGACGAAGACTGCGATGACACGAAGGCCTGGATCGGGCCTTGTGAATAGGCGCTAGCGCTAGCGCTAGAGCGGAGCGTCGACGCCCAAGCGACCCGTATCGAAGTCCAGGTCGGCACCTGGGCTGAGCATCGACATCAGGCGCCCGGCGTTGGTGACCGCGACGAGCTGACGGCCGACGATGAGCGGGGCGACGGTGATGCCGTCCATGAAGTGGCCGGGATCGTGCTCCCACAGCAGCGTGCCGTCCTCTTGCGCGACGAGGTAGAGCGAGCCATCGCTACAGCCCACGAACACACCGGCGTCGACGACCAGTGGGCGCGTCAGGGCGCCCGTCGTCAGGGAGTCCCAGGTCCAGAGGACCTCTCCACCTTGGGCATCAATGGCGCGGAGCTTGCCGTCGGTCGCCCCGTGGTAGAGGACCCCGTCCACCAGCGTCGGCGTCGAGGCCGTTCCCACCTCCAGGCGCCAGCGCACCGCCCGCTGCTCCAGATCCAGGGCAACCAGGGGCTCGCTGTACCCGCCGACGTAGGCCAGACTGCCTTCGACGAGAGGGGTAGCGATGACGTCCGGGTAGCGCCCCTCTCCTACCCTGCGCTCCCACTCGACCTCGCCGGTGCGCGCCGAGAGGCCCACGACCGCGCCGTCCGAGAAACCCACGATGAGCAAATCACCGACTCGGACCGGAGATGGAGCGCCAAAGAGCGTCAGCTCGGTAGCCCGCGTAGCGTCGGGTGGCCTCGCGTAGCGCCAGCTGAGCTCGCCGTCGTCCGCGTCGAGGGCGTAGACGACATCGTCCACGTTGGCGACGAAGACGAGGCCGCCGGAGAGTGCCGGAGACCCGGCCACCGGCGCGCCGCCGTAGTGACTCCAGGTCGCGGTCTCGGCACCGATGCCGTAGCGCCAGGTGTAGCCAGCGCTGTCGGAGAAGAGCACCTCGTCGTCCAGCAGCACGGCCTCTGACTGGACCGGGGCTCCAGCCGGGTAGCGGTGGAGCTCCTCGCCGTCTACGCGGGCGACCTGCACGAGTGCGTCCACGGAAGCGGAGCCCAGGAACAGGTCGGTCCCGTCGGTCGCCGGCCTGCCGCGCTCGGTGTGCGTGAAGGCCATGAGCCGAGGTCCAGGCAGGTGGCGTTGCCAGTGCGGAACCGGTGCTTGCAGGAAGGCACCGTCGTAGTGCGGCTCGCGGAAGACCGGCTCGTCTTGCGCGAAGAGGCTCACGAGGAAGGGCAGCATCAGGTGCCTTCACCCTCGGGGGTCTCTACGGTCGTCGGCGCCGGGGCGTAGTCCGACAGCTCGCCGGCCATCTGGCTGTTCGGGAAGCGCACGAGGAACTCCTGTGCAGCTGCCGTTGCCTTGTCTGTCTCTCCGGCGCGTTCCCAGGCCTTCGTGGTGGAGACGAGCGCTACCTGCGCGAGGTAGCCCTGGTCGGTCTTCGCCACCGCCGCCCACTGCGCCGCGGCGCCTTCGATGTCGCCCGCCGCCTCCGCCTGCTTGGCGAGGGAGTTGCGCGCCGCGAAGCCAACGATCCCCGTGGTGTCAGCCGCGTTCTCGTAGGCAGCGGCGGCCTTCTCTGTCTCACCCAGCCTGGTCCAGGTGTCGCCGGCCTTGACCCAGCCGCTGGCACCGATACCGCTGATTCCAACCTCAGCGGCGGCCTCGTAGCGGCTGGCACCTTCGCTCAGGTTTGCGACGTGCTGACTGTCGTCGAGGTCGTCGATCGGGGCAAGCCCCATCAAGGCGGCCTGGCTCGGCTCCGGCATGCGGCGATCAACCTCGTCGATCGCCTGCGCCGTCTCCTTGAGCCGTCCCGTGTGCCAGCTCGTATACAGGCCGTAGACCAGCGCTACGAAGAGGATGACACCGATGAGGGCGAGCCCCTCCTTCCAGTTGCCCATCACCATCTTGTAGGCCCCCATCTGGGCCTTGAAGAGGTAGTCGACGTCCTCTTCTTCCCCAGGGAGCGGGACTCCGGGCTTGATGTCGTCGGCCACGCCGTCTCCGTGTGTGCACAGGCCTCGATTGCTAACCGGTTAGCGGGCCCGCGAGGAGACAAGACCCTGGGCCGGAATCCGTACATCGAGGCAGCCGCGCCGCCGCCACCCCGGCATCGCTATCGGCTCACCGTGGCCAACACCGGTCAGGTGATCGAGGTCGACCCGGACAACCTCCCGGACCTGGACGACGGACAGGTGGGCTCGCTCCTGCAGCTCTGCCTGGATGCAGGCGTCGACATCGACCACGCTTGTGGGGGCGTCGTCGCCTGTTCCACCTGCCACGTCTATGTCGAGGCCGGTTTCGACAGCGCTCCCGAGCCGATCGAGGAGGAGGAGGACATGCTCGACAACGCGCCGGCGCTGCGCGACACCTCTCGCCTTGCCTGTCAGTGCGTGCCGAACGGCTCCGTAGACGTCGTCGTCGAGCTGCCCAGCTGGGGCCGTCACGCGTGAGCGGGCAACGCTGATGCCGATCCCGGTGCCGGAGCTCGCTCGATGGCTGGAGGCTCGAGTCCGGCTGGAGAGAGCGGTCCTCCCTCCCCTCCCCTTGTCGCTGAAGCCCAGCGCGTGGGTACTGAGCGCGTGCGCGCCCCATGGCCAACCTGGTGACGATGACGATGCGCGGCACCGCGCTCTGCTGACGTCGCTCTCCCAGTCCAAGCTGGTCCATCGCGAGGTCGTCCTGGAGTTGCCCGACCGGAGCCAGGCGGCGGTGCTCGTCCAGGGCATCGACCGCGCCCGCGCGGTGCGGCTCGGCTACAAGCGCAAGCAGTGGGCAGTCCTCGGTTTCGAGGGCGACCGCGTCGTCGTGGTCTACACGGGACTGGACAGCCACATGCGATGACGGACCGCGCGTCTGCCCAGGCACGACCTCGGGTTGCTCCGAGAGGGCATCAGACATATTCTCCGCTCTCGCAGCGATGGGTGTGGAGGAACGAGAATGTCCGACCTCGCGGGACAGACTACGCAGCAGCTGTTCTCCCGCTGGCGCACCGGTGACGCTAGCGCCGGGCAGGCCATGGCCCAGCGTTTTTCGGACTGGTACTACGCCATCTCCGCGTCCCGCCTCGGAGACAGCAACTGCCGCCCCGCTCTCGAGCGTGCATGCAAGCGCTTCGCCCAGGGCGTCGCGTCGGTCACAGAGGCCGGGAAGCTGGCCGATTGGGCCCACGGCATCATCGCCGAGGAGATCCAGATGGCGGGGGGCCGCGTTCAAGGCGGCGACCATCCCAACGCGCTGACCAATCACCGCAGTCCCTCTGAGCTCCTTCGCAACAACCGGAACAAGCTCACTCCCCAGCAGGTCCGTTTGCTTGGCCTCGCCTACGACATGAACTCGAACATCGACTCCGTGAGGAAGGAAGCAGAGGCCGCGGGTGGCTACCCCCTCGCCGTGCTGGAGGCCCGGTACGCGCTCAAGCGCGCCCTTCGCGCAAATGACAACGTCCCGTTTTCCGAGATTCCCGACAAGCCCAACCTCGACTGGGGTCCCCTCCCCCTGTACGAGGGCGGCCGCATGACAGAGAGCAACGAGGAGAACGCCTTCGAGACCTGGATGCTCTCCGACTTGACCCTGTGCAAGGACATCGCGGAGTTCGCCGCCTTCGCCCTCGCGCTGCGTGGTGGAGCATGGAGCGACAGCGTCGGCGCCGCGAGAAAGGGCCCGCCAGTCGTCGAGCGCCCGCCTCGCCCACCCAGGCGCGAGCTCCGGGCCGACATCCCCACCAAGGACAACACCGTGCTCTTCGTGGTCGTCGGGCTCGTCGTGCTGGTCGCTGCGGCCCTCGCTGCGGCCTTCTTGTTCTAGCCTCGACCCCCGTCCTGGCCTCGACGTGCGCGGCGAGACCCGGGCCTTCGGGATAGATTCACTCGATGAGCTTCTCCAGCAACTGGCAGCTGGACCTGGCGGAGATCGGTGCGTTGCGCCTACAGCACGCCCGCCGGGCCTTCAACGACCGTGATCCCGTGCTCGCCTTGGTAGAGGCCGAGGAGCTGCTCGAAGAGGAGCCCGACAACCTCGACGCCTTGATGATCGTGGCTGACGCGGCCTTGGATCTCGGCGACCCGGTGGTGTCCCGAGCGGCCTTCTTGCAGGCCATCGACCTCGGCGCCACGGCAGCCCTCGTCTTCAGCGGCCTCGCCGTGACCTGCTACGAGCTCACGGACCTCGAGGGCTGCATCGAGGCCAGCAACCGCGCCTTGGAGGTCGAGCCCGATCTCGCCGAGGCCTGGTACTACAAGGGCATCGCGCTGGACCAGCTCGGACTGGCCGACGAGGCTACGCAAGCGCTCCGACAGGCGATGTTCCACGACCCACAGGGCTTCCCCATGCCGACGGCGATGTCCACAGAGGACATCGAGGCCCTGCTCGGGGAGGCGCTCTCGTGCATGCCGCCAGAGCTCGCCGAGTGGTACCGCCGGGTGCGCTTCGAGGTCCACCGTTACCCCGACCTTCGCCAGCTCAGGGACTCGGACATGCCGCTGTCGCCGTCGTCGCCGGCGCTGTACCACGGCACTCCGTCGCCCGAGCGGCAGGATCCCTGGCAGACGCTGCCCGATCGCGTCGATGTCTACGTCGGCAACCTCGAGCGCGCTGCTGCTCTGGGCGCGAACCCGGCTCAACTCCTGGCGGCGTCGCTGCGAAACGAGGCCCTCGACTGGCTAGGGCTGCCCGACGACGGGCTGCCGCTGGTCTTCGCCGGTTCCCCGAGGGCTTGAGGCTGCGCCTCACCATCTTGGGGTCGGGGACCACGCTGCCGGATCCGGAGCGGGGCGCGGCGGGGTTTCTCCTGCAAGCCGGCGGCGCCGCGCTGCTCGTCGACGGCGGCACCGGGACGATCGCCCGCCTGGCGCGGGCCGGGGTGGACGCGCGCGAACTCGACGGCGGCATCTACACCCACCGTCACGTCGACCACACCGGCGACCTTGTTCCCCTGGTCTTCACGATGAAGGTCGGCATCGACCGCCCGCGACAACGCAACTACCCGATCTGGGCTGGAGAGGGCTTCGCCGCCTTCCTCCAGGACCTGCAGGGAGTGTATGGAGGGTGGCTGGATGGCGAGGGCTGGACCACTCCGGTCACCGAGCTGCCCCTCGATGGCGCCGGGAGCGCAGAGCTGCCAGGTGGCCTGCGCCTCGAGACGCTTCCGGCGAATCACAGCGCGGGGGCCCTGCACCTGCGGTTCTCGGCGGGGGACAAGCGCGTCGTGCTCTCCGGGGACACCGCGACGAGCGACAACCTCGTCGAGTTGGCGCGGGGAGCGGATCTGTTGATCTGCGAGTGCGCCGTGCCCGAGCCGGACGACTACGGTGGGCACCTCTGTCCGGCGGACATCCGCGACCTGCTCGAGCGGGCCCGGCCCAAGCGGACCCTGCTCACGCACCTCTACCCGCACGTCGACCCCAAGGCGGCCCTGGCCGAGATCGAGCGCTCGGGGTTGGCCGTCGAACGGGCCTACGACGGGCAGTGCGTCGAGATCTGAGCGCTATTCCCACTCGATGGTGGCGGGTGGCTTGCTCGAGATGTCGTAGACGACCCGGTTGATGCCGCTGACCTCGTTGATGATGCGGTTCGAGATCCGCCCCAGGAGTTCGTAGGGCATCGGGTACCAGTCGGCGGTCATGCCGTCGGTGGAGGTCACGCAGCGCAGCGCGGCCGTGTTTTCGTAGGTCCGCTCGTCGCCCATGACGCCGACGCTCTTGACGGGAAGGAGTACGACCAGTGCCTGCCAGATGCGGTCGTAGTGACCCGCGGCGCGGATCTCCTCCATGGCGATGTGATCCGCGAGCCGGAGCAGGTCACAGCGCTCCTTGTTGACCTCGCCCAGGATGCGGATGGCGAGTCCAGGCCCCGGGAAGGGGTGACGCCCGATTCGCGACTCGGACAGTCCGAGGCGCCTCCCGAGCTCCCGGACCTCGTCCTTGAACAGCTCTCTGAGCGGCTCGATCAGCCGCAGCTCCATTTCCTCGGGTAGCCCCCCGACGTTGTGGTGGGACTTGATGGTGGCGGAGGGCCCCTTGAAGCTCACGGACTCGATGACGTCCGGGTAGAGCGTGCCCTGAGCGAGCCAGTCGGTGTCGCCGATGTCGCGGGCCGCTGCCTCGAAGACATCGATGAAGGTCTCACCGATGATCTTGCGCTTGGCCTCCGGGTCCGACACCCCGGCGAGGCGGTCGAGGAAGAGGTCCTCGACCACGCAGACCCGGAGGTCGTACTCGTCGAACTCGGCGGCGACGGACTCCCTCTCGTCCTGCCGGAGCAAGCCGTGGTCGACGAAGATGCAGGTCAGCTGATCGCCGATCGCCCTGTGCAGTAGCGCCGCGACGACGCTCGAGTCGACGCCGCCAGAGAGACCACAGATGACACGACCCTGTCCGACCTCGTCTCTGATCTTCTGGACCTGCTCCTCGATGAAGGACCCCATCGTCCAGTCACCGGCGCACCCGCAGATGCCAAAGAGGAAGTTCTTCAGGATGATCACACCCGCGTGGGTGTGGTGCACCTCGGGGTGGAACTGGAGGCCATAGCGCTTCAGCGCGGGGTTCTCGAAGGCCGCAACCGGGCAGCTGGCAGTCGCGCGCACCCGATAGCCGGTCGGCGGCGTCTCCACGTGGTCCCCGTGGCTCATCCACACCTGGCTCCGGGGCTCCACCCCCTCGAAGAGGCCGCCGGCCTCTGGTTCGAGCTGGAGCGTCGCCTTGCCGTACTCCCGGTGGGTCGACCGGGCCACGACGCCGTCGCCGAGCACCGTCAACAGCTGCATTCCGTAGCAGATTCCCAGCACCGGCGTCCCCGCAGAGAGCCAGCCCTCGTCGAAGGGCGGGCGCGTGTCTGACAGCACGGAGTCGGGCCCACCGGAGAGCACGAGCCCCTTCAGGCCTGGCGGGAGGTCGGGGGCATCAGTGCAGGGGCGGATCTCGCAGTAGACACCCTGCTCGCGGATACGACGCGCGATGAGCTGGGTGTACTGGGATCCGAAATCCAGGATCAGGATCAGCTCGTGCATGGGCCGATCTAGCAGCAGCCGCCTGGGCAGGGAGTCACCATTGCGTGACTAATTGGATGGCCGGGCTGATGCTCAAAACCCGCCGGGGGCCGCCCGCGCCCGGTTAGGCAGGGGGCCATGCACCGACTGTTCCGTGGAGCGCTGCTCGTCACCTGCGACGAGAGCATGGACACAGCCGTCGCGGACCTGCGCGTCCGGAACGGGTTGATCGCCGAGATCGGCCAACTCGAGCCCGGCGACGCAGAGATCGTGGACCTCTCCGGGCGGTGGCTCGCCCCAGGTTTCGTCCAGACCCACGTCCACCTCGTCCAGAGCCTGTTCCGCGGTCTGTGCGACGACCTGTCGCTCATGGACTGGCTTCGTACCCGCATCTGGCCCCTCGAGGGGGCACACGACGAGGAGTCGACCTACTGGGCCGCCCGTCTCGGCGTGAGTGAGCTCCTGCTGGGTGGGACCACAGCCATCCTGGACATGGCGAGCGTTCGACACACCGACGCGGTCTTCCGAGCATGCCAGGAGGCCGGCATCCGGGCTGCTGTGGGTCGGGCCCTGATGGACCGTCCCAACGAGGCAGGCCTCTCCGAGTCGCGCGAGGCGGGTCTGCGCGGTGCATGCGACGAGGCTGACACCTGGCACGGCAAGGGCCGCCTGCGCTACGCCTTCGCCCCGCGCTTCGTTCCCTCCTGCACCGACGGACTCCTCCGCGAGTGCGCCGCCGAGGCCCGGCGACGGGGCTGCCTGATCCACACGCACGCTTCGGAGAACGAGGCCGAGGTCCAGCTCGTTCGTGAGCTGACAGGCTGCGACAACATCGTCCACCTGCACGAGCACGGGCTCACGGGTCCCGACGTGTGCCTCGCACACTGCATCCACCTCACAGACCACGAAGAGGCGATCCTCGCCGGGACGCGCACCCGTGTGCTGCACTGCCCCTCCTCCAACTTGAAGCTCGGCAGTGGAGTCGCTCGGATCCCCGAACTCATGGCGCGAGGGATCCATGTCTCGCTCGGTGCGGACGGTGCGCCTTGCAACAACCGCATGGAGATCTTCACGGAGATGCGGCTGGCGGCGCTGATACAGAAGCCGCGTCTCGGAGCCACGGCGATGCCCGCCTCCACCGCGCTGGCCCTCGCGACACGCAACGGGGCAGAGGCGCTCGGGCTGAAAGGGGGCATGCTGGAGGTCGGCCGTCCTGCTGATCTCGTCGTGCTCGACCCGAACCGGGCCGGCGTGCTCCCCGCCTTGGAGCCCGCCAGCGCCATCGTGTACGCCATGTCCTCGGCCAGCGTCGAGTCCGTGTGGATCGACGGTGAGCCCGTGGTCCGTGACGGCCGTGTCGGGCCCTGGGATCCCGAAGAGACCCGCCGAGGTGTGCTGGCAGCGGCGGAGAGGGTGCGCCTGCGGGTCGGGCTTTGAAGGTACTCGCGGCGGGGTTGGAGGCCATGAGGGAGGGACGGCGCTGCGCCCTGTGCACCGTGATCGGTGTCGATGGCTCCGCTCCCCGCGCTGCCGGGGCCCGCATGCTGGTGTTCGACGACGAGTCCATCGTCGGCACGATCGGCGGTGGCGAGTGGGAGCGTCGCTGTGTCCTTACCGCGCTCGAAGTCATCGACGCCGGGGTCCCCCGGCGCTACGCGGCACACCTGACCCGTGACCTCGGTATGTGCTGTGGAGGAGCCATGGACGTCTACATCGAGCCACTATCGACCACCGACCGCCTCCACGTCTTCGGGGCGGGACACGTCGGCCGGGCCCTGGCCGACGCGGCGAGACCCCTCGGATTCGAGCTCCACGTCTACGACGAGCGGGACGAGTGGCTGAATCAGCAGCGCTTTCCCGGCGCCACGCTGATGCTTCGGGATCCCAGACTACAGCTGCCTCAGCTCGGACCTCGGGACTACGCCGTGGTCCTCACCCACAGCCACCAGCTCGACCAGGATCTGCTGGAAGGGCTCATCGGGCAGCCCTTTGCCTACCTGGGCATGATCGGGAGCCGCAACAAGGTCGCCAGGTTCTTCGTGCGCCTCCGCGCCGCTGGGGTCGAAGAGGCGCTCTTCTCCAGGGTGTGCGCTCCCATCGGGCTGGACATCGGCGCGGAGACGCCCGAGGAGATCGCGGTCGCGATCGCCGCTGAGCTCGTCCGTGTCCGCCGCGGCCAGCGCTCGATGCCCCGAGCGATGAGCGAGCACCCCCTCCCCGCCCGTGGCGGAGACGGAGTCGCGATTCCCCCTGCCCTCAGGGACTGAACCTGGTTCCCGCAATCCGACGTCCCGAACCTCGTCCACCGTCTCGTTGCGGGAACTACGGCACGCAAGGCGGGCCGCCGGGGGGGGCGCCGAAGGCGCGGGGGGGCAGGGCCCCCCAGAGGAGGAAGCGAGTGCCCCTGCGCCGCGAAGCGGCGGGCGCCTGGCGCCATCGGGAGTCGCGTCGCGACTTCCGATCGGGGTACTACCCCCGGGCCTGGCGGCCGTGCTGCTGGGTGTTCGTGATCGTGGCTTCGACCAGGGACAACAGCTCGTCGAGCTTCAGCGGCTTCTGGATGAAGCCATCGAAGTCCTCTTCATGGATCCGCCGTTCGACCTCGACGTCGCGATAGGCCGTGCAGGCGAGGATCGGGATGTGGCGCGTGTCGCGCCCGGCCCGGAGCACGCGAAGGACCTCGAAGCCGTCCATGTCCGGCATCATGATGTCCATGAGGATCAGCTCCGGCTTGAAGCGCGCCACGGTGTAGCCGGCGGCGAAGCCGGAGTCGGCGACCTCGAGGTCGAACTTGCCCTTGATCGTCAAGTACTCCCGGACCATGTCGGAGAAGTCGCGCTCGTCGTCGACGACGAGGACCCTGCGACGTCCCGTGGACTCCGCGAGGAACTCCTCGGACAGCGGGTAGTTGAACTCCCGGGCGAAGCCGATCAGGTCGTTCCGCGCGATGCGGCGGTGGCCGCCCGGCGTTCGGTGAGCCCGCATCTTGTTCGAGTTCACCCAGTTGACCACCGTCGGCAGGCTCACGCCGAGGACCTTCGAGACCTGATAGGTCGTGTAGTAGGTGGGTCCGCCGGGCGTCTTTCTAGCCATCCAGTTCCTCTACGCGACAGCTAAGCGGCTGGACACGGAGATGTCAACACTCCAAATTCTCAGAAATCCCGACGTGGCCCCCCATCCTCGGTCTCGACTGAGCTTAACCCGAACCGCCCTCGATTCGCAGCCTATCGACGAGCACTTCAAGCATGTCTGCGAGCCGCTCGGCCTGCCGCTCGATCGTGGCCAACGCCGCCTCCTGCTTAGGCGTGAGTTCCCCGTACACCCCTTCCTTGACGAGCTCGGCGTTGCCGAGGATCACTCCGAGGGGGTTGCGCAGATCGTGGGCAAGGACCCGGCGGACCTCTCCCCCGTCGACCCGCTCGACGTCGTACCCCCGATCCCTCAACAGGGCTACAGCCGAGTCATCCGAGGCGCTGGGCTGGAGGAGGATCATCCTTGCCA
This sequence comes from Myxococcota bacterium, assembly GCA_036012755.1. Taxonomy (GTDB): domain Bacteria; phylum Myxococcota_A; class UBA796; order UBA796; family CAJQPC01; genus JAAESX01. Next base: position 99,617 of record DASCPX010000091.1, read on the forward strand.
TGCGCCGACTCTACCGGGAGCGCGGGCTCCTGCAGGCAACTCAGTCCATGATCCGGAAGCGGAAGAAGGTCTCACCGATGATGACCTCTTCGCCACCGAAGAGCCGCCGCTCGGTGATGAGCTCGCCGTTGACGAGCGAGCCGTTGGAGGACTTGTTGTCCTCGATGTAGAAGTTGTCGCCGCGGCGGAAGACCTTGCAGTGGTAGCGACTGACCTTCGAGTCGTTCTTGATCTGGATGTCGTTGTCGCGACCACGACCGATGGTGAGCACGTCCCCCGTGAAGGGGTAGATCTGCTCCTCGGCGGTGCCCTCCTGGTAGATCAGGAGCGCGCGGCGGGTGCCAACCTCGCCTTCCTCGGCGCCCCCGGTGTCACCTTCGACGATGATCTCCTCGACATCCTCGAGCCCGATCTCGTCGTCCGGTTCCAGGTCGTCCGCGCCGACCAGGTCGATCTCGACTTCGTCCGCGCCGTCATCCGCGAGGATGTCGACGTCCTCGTCGTCCGCCTCGAAGCCGAAGTCGACATCGACGGCTTCTTCGTCGTCCGCATCGGACTCGCTAGCCTCGATGCTGATCTCGGCGTCCTCGTCGGTGGAAGAGACCGCGACCGCTGCCGCCGATCCGCCATCGTCAAAGACCGCTGAGACGTCTTCCTTCATGCCACCGCTGTGGGCGTGCACGTCGTCCGCGTCGCCGTTCTCGATCTCGATCTCGATCTCTTGAGGGGCGTCCGCGACGCCCGAGTCGTGAGCGGCCTTGGCTGCCAGGTCGACCCACGCGTCCAGGGTGGCCCTGAACTCGTCGAGGTCCTTCTGCAGCTCCCCGACCTTGCCGTCCGCCTCGGACAGCTCTTTCTTGAAGGCCTTGGCCTCCTTGTCGAACTGCTTCGCCGTGAGCTCGCCGATCTCCTTGCGGAGCTCCAGCTCCTCCATCTCCTCGGCGGCCGACGACTTTCTCTCGTTGACGTCAGCGACCTCCTTGGCGAGACCGTCGATGACGCCGGCGACGTCGCCGACAAGTGGGCGGATCAGGTCGCCGACGTCGACCGACTTGATCTCGTTCTTCATCACGACCTTTTCGATGGTCGCAGCCGAGAACTTGCCCCCCTGAGCCTTGGCTTTTCCGATGAAACCACGGAGCTCGGTGTAGGCGGTGAGGTGCTCGTTGAAGGTCTTGAGAAGATCCGCGTTTTCCATCTGTCGCGAACTCCGAGAGATGCGGGTGTGAGAGCCGGGGCAGGTCATGTTCCCGGTGGGAACTCGTACCGACTGCTGGCTGCTGGCGCAGGGGTCACTGCTGTTTAGTGGATGGGGCCCCACGCAGTCAAGTCGGCCTGCGTCAGCGGGCTCCCCCACACGATCTGGACGACGGCGCCACCATCCTTGCGAGGGGCCACGACCACACCCGGACGGCGCCTCCTCGTCTCCCTGACCGTGTCCGCGACGGCATAGGAGCGAAAGCTGATGTCCAGGAGCGCCAGCGGGATGAGGGGGCCGACGAGCTCGGCGCCAAAGACCCACCAGGCAGCGGCGCCGAGGAGCGCGAGCTCCACGGTCGAGTAGCCGACGAACCCGCCGAGGTCTCCCAGGATCAGGTGTCCCGCTCCGGGCCACAAGGCGCTGGCGGTGCCCACGACCAGCGGAGGCGGCACTCGGCGGCTGCCCGGGCCGAGCCCCCTGCTCTCGAGCTGGGTGAGCCGGAAGGCCTCGAGATCGAGGGCGTAGGCGGCGACGTCCAGTTCGACACCGTCCACCCACACTCGGGACACGAGCGGGGTCGGGACCTCGTACCGTCCCGCGGCGCTCGAGACGACGAGCACATCGTCCGAGGCGCTCAGGGCGTAGCCCTCGACCTGTGTTCCGCCGCGCAGCTCGAAGCGAACCTCGTCGCCGCTCTCCAGGGCGGCAGCGAGCGCGACAAGCGCTAGGATCATCCGTAGCTCGCGTAGTCTGGAGCCAGGTTGTCGAAGCGCGTGAAGCGACCCTCGAAGGCGAGGTCGACCGTGCCGGTGGGTCCGTTTCGCTGCTTGGCGATGATCACCTCGGCCACTCCGGGCTTGGTCGACTTCTCCTTGAGGTAGTAGTCGTCCCGGTAGATGAACAGGATCACGTCAGCGTCCTGCTCGATGGCGCCGGATTCCCTCAGGTCGGAGATCAGCGGGCGCTTGTCGGCGCGCGACTCGACGCCGCGGTTGAGTTGAGAGAGGGCCAAGACAGGCAACTCCAGCTCCTTGGCGAGCGCCTTGAGCCCGCGGGAGATGCGCCCGATCTGCTGCTCGCGCGACTCGTTCTTGGAGCCAGCCCCCCCAGAGCCCATCAGCTGCAGGTAGTCGATGACGATGAGGCCGAGGGTGGGGCACATGCTTGCCAGCCGCCGAGCCTTCGAGCGCAGCTGCGTGATCGTCAAGCCTGCCGTGTCGTCGATCCAGACGGGCTGCTGGTAGAGGACCTCGTGGGCGTCCTCGAGGCGCACCCAGTCGTCGTTCCTCGAGAGCATGCCCGTGCGGATCTTGCCCGCGTCCACCCGGGCCTCCGAGCTGAGGATGCGCAGGGCGAGCTGGCCTGCGGCCATCTCGAGGGAGAAGATCCCGACGGCCACGCCAGCGTCGACGGCGGCCCTCTGGGCGATGTTCAGGGCGAGGGCCGTCTTGCCCATGGCTGGCCGCGCAGCGAGCACGATCAGGTCGGAGGGCTGCAGCCCGGCGAGCTTCTCGTCCAGCTCCAGGAAGCCCGTTCGCACGCCGGTGACCGCGCCGCGATTCTCCGTGCGGGTCTCGAGCTTCTGCCACTCGACGTCGATGACCTGGCCCAGCACCTGCCAGTCCTTCTTCGCCCGCTGCTGGGCGACCTGGAAGACGCTGGACTCGGCGTGGTCGAGCAGCTCCGGGAGCTCGTCCGCGCCTGCCAGGACCCTGGCGTTGATGTCGGCCGTCACCTCCATCAGGCGGCGCCGAACGGCCTTGTCCTTGATGATGCGAGCGTAGTACTCGAGGTTCTCCGTGGACGGAACCAGCTCCGGGAGCGAGGTCGCGTAGGAGAGCCCGCCGAACTCCTCCGCTTGCCCGGTGGAGAGGATGTGATCGGTGAGGCCGAGCACGTCGAGCGCCTCGCTCTGGGCGTACCGGCTCAGCATCAGCTCGAAGATCTTGCGATGCGCCGCGCTGTGGAAGTCCATCGGAGCAAGGACCTCTGAGATCGCGGCGACCTGGCCGTGATCCAACAGCAAGCCGCCGAGCAAGGCGCGCTCGGCCTCGAGCGACTGCGGGTGCTGGCGAGTATCCACGCTTTCTCCAACGCGAGAAGGGCCCGAGGGAGTCTCGCTCCGCCGGGCCCCAGAAACTGTCCGGCTACTCCCGGATGACGTAGACCTTGACGCTGGCCTCGATGCCCATGCCCAGCTTCACCGGCACCGTGAAGACACCGATGTTGCGAATGGGCTCGTCGAGAACGATGTTGCGGCGATCGATCTCGAAGTTCTCCGCGGCCAAAGCCTCAGCGATGTCGCGGTTGGTGACGGAGCCGAAGAGCTTGTCCTCGTCTCCAGCGGAGCGCTTGAGGCTGACGGCGGTCTCGGCCAGCCGGGTCGCGACGGCCTGCGCCTCCTCCTCCAGCCGGTTGCGGCGGTGGGAAGTGACCCGCTTCTGGTGTTCGAGCCGCTTCACGTTCCGCTCGTCGGCGTGCAGCGCGAGCCCACGGGGAATGAGGAAGTTCCGACCGTAGCCATCCGCCACGGTCACGACGTCGCCGACGCTGCCCAGGTTGGACACATCGGCCTGCAGGATGACCTTCATTCCGGGCTCCCTTCATCATCGTCGGTGGCCGTGGCAGCATCGTCGGTGGCCGTGGCAGCATCGTCGGTGGCCGTGGCAGCATCGTCGGTGGCCGTGGC
>DASCPX010000092.1:0-1303 GCA_036012755.1 Myxococcota bacterium
ATGCCCAGGCTGTACCACATGAAGTCTTCTACCACCACGAGGGGGTCGCTCTGCTGCAGGGCATAGGTCTCGCTGCGGACGAGCTCACCGCTGCCGAATGCCGTCCCCCAGCGCAACAAGTCGGCTGGGCTCGAGGTGACTCCACCTGCGGAACTGCCTCCGGTGGGATGAATGCTATCGGTGGTGTCCACTTCTCCGACATAGCAGGGGACGATATCGCCCCAGTCGTCCAGGGGAAGTGCCGTGTCGTTCAGTCCCAGGGGGTCGAAGAAGCGGTCTTGGAAGAGAGATGGCAGTTCCTCGCCCGTGAGGCTCTCGGCCACCATGCCCAGCAGTACATAGTGGGAATTGGAGTAGGACCAGGCCCCGCCCGGCGTATGCAGCAGTGCTTCGTCGGCGACGACGGCAATCAGCTCCTCGTCGGTCCATGCTTTGTTCTTTCTCAACTGGAAGGCCATCGTGGAGTTGTACTCCGGAACGCCCGCGGAGTGATTGAGCAGGTGCGCGATGGTGATGCCCGTGTCGTGTTCGAGCAGGTCCAGGTGGTCGGCGAGCAGGTCATCGACCGAGAGAAGCCCCTCGTCCACCAGCTGCAGGATCAGTGCGGCTGTGAAGGTCTTGGATACGCTGGCGATGCGAAAGCGATCGGTGGGCTCCAGCGCACGATCGGTCTCCAGATCGGCGGTGCCCACCGAGATCAACAGGGTCTCGGTCTCGGGTAGCTGCACGGCCAGGGTCATGCCCACGACGCCCCTCTCGTCCAGCTCGGACTGCAGCTCTTCTTCCAGATCTGCAGCCAGGGCGGGGTCGAAGGGCTGGAGCTGCTCATCGTCGGTGTCACTGGTGTCGTCGGCCTGCCCTGTACAGGCAAGGGCCAGGGAAGCCAGGACCAGGGGTGAGACTTTCATGGAGCTGTCCTCGGGATATCGGGCAACGGGTTGAATCCGCTGGTGATTGTATCGTCTCGAGATGAATGTACGGGCCCTGTGCCTCTGACCTGTTCTTGCTGCACCGTACTGCTCTCACCTATCCTGCTAGCATGAGCGTCTCTTCCCCAGATGTGGGGATAGGCAGCATTAGACCACTTTTCAACCTATGCCCCTGGCAAACTTCGGGGCGCGATGCAGTTTGTTCCCCCCTGCCCCGCCGCCCGTGAGCGCCTTGCCCCTCACCTGACGCGAAACCGCCCCCGTCCCTGAGAGCGGGACGCAGGTGTGCCCACCAACAGGCGGTCCTGCGGCGTCAGCCAGCCACCCGCTCCCCAGGAGGCGCGCGACTCGCCGCCTGGAGACCCTCGATCACC
>DASCPX010000093.1:0-1713 GCA_036012755.1 Myxococcota bacterium
GTGGAGTCGTTGGAGAACGTGCGCCCCGGCGTCCACCCGACGCTGGAGTGGACGCCTCCCCCGGAGCGCCCCCGTCAGCCGTCGCAGGTGGTCGAGGGTGCGGTGGGGCTGGCGCACGGCGCGGAACGCAGTGGCACGCAACAGGTGTAGGGCGCCACATACATGCTCCCCCCTGACGCCCGTCGCGCCACGATCTAGGGACCGCCTGCGCGCCACAATCCAGGGACCACCCCTGGCGCTTCGGCTCCCGGTCTGCGACGGCCCCTTCCGGCACTGAAGTCGGAGGGATCGATGGCGTACCGGGAGCTGTTCGTGGTTGAGATTCGAGAGGTTCTGCGGCTCTGGGCACGCGGTCATGGCTACCGGACGGTGGCGCGGATGACCGCCGTGGACCGCAAGACGGTGCGGCGGTACGCCGAGGCCGGCGAGGCTCTGGGCCTGTCTCGAGACGGGGACAGTCGGCCGCTCGACGACGGCTTGATCGCCGAGGTCGTAGCGGCGGTGCGTCCGGGAGCGCCGGCGGCTCCGGGCGCGATGCGGCAGCACTGCCGCAAGCACAAGGCCCTCATCGAGGGCTGGCTGGACGACGGGTGCAGGGGCCCCAAGATCGTCAAGCTGGTCGGCCGCCACACCGGTGTCGTCGTGCCGCTGCGGACGCTGCAGCGTTTCATCGCGCAGGAGGTCGAGGGCCCGCGGCGAGGCGACACGGTGCCGGTGGCCGACCCGGTCCCCGGCCAGGAGCTGCAGGTGGACTTCTGTGAGCTCGGCTTCTTCGTCGAGCGGGGCACCGGCAAGCGCCGCAAGATGCACGCGCTGCTCTGCACCGCCGGCTTCAGCCGCCACCAGTTCCTGTGGCCCTGCCTGCGCCAGACGCAGGACGAGGTGATCGCCGGCTTGGAGGCAGCCTGGAGCTTCTTCGGCGGCGTCTTCCACACTCTCGTCTTCGACAATCTCAAGGCGGTCGTCCTCGTCCCGGACCCGGTCTCACCGAAGCTCAATCCGTCGTTTGTGGAGTACGCGCAGGGCCGGGACTTCGAGATCGACCCGGCCCGCAAGTACAAGCCGAAGGACAAGGCGCGCGTCGAGCGCCAGGTGAGGTACGCCCGCGACGACTACTTCGGTGGCGAGCACTTCGGTAGCGTCGAAGAGGCACGGGTCGAGGCCGAGCGGTGGTGCCGTGAGGACGCCGGGATGAGGACTCACGGGCGGACGCGCAAGCATCCGCGCGAGGTCTTCGAGCAGCAGGAGCAGCCGCTGCTGAAGCCGGCTCCGACCGAGCCCTACGACGCACCTCGCTGGACGACGGTGAAGGTCGGCCGGGATCACGCGGTCGTTGTCGGCTACGCGCTGTACTCGGTGCCGTACACGCTGGGCGAGGTCCAGTTGCGGGCTCGCTGGGATCGGGCGACGGTCAAGCTCTACCGCGGCGCGAAGCTCGTGAAGGTCCACCCGCGCCAGCCCGAGGGCGGCTCCCACATCGACCCGCAGGACCTGCCGCCGGGCAAGGCGGAGCTGGCGACGCGGGACGGCGAGTCGCTGCAGCGCCGTGCCGAGAGCTTCGGACCGCACGTCGGCGAGTACGCCCGCCGGCTGCTCGACGGGCCGCTGCCCTGGACGCGGATGCGCCATGTCTACCGCCTGCTCGGCTTGCCGAAGCGGTACGGCGCCGACCTCGTCGACGAGGCCTGCGCCCGCGCGCTGGAGCTGGACGTG
>DASCPX010000094.1:0-3304 GCA_036012755.1 Myxococcota bacterium
CAGCGCCCCACGCGCGCTCGCGAGTCCCGGCGTCCTCGGCCAACTGCGCGAGCCTGCGCCACCCCGCCTCGTCCGGCGACACGACCATCAAGCGCTCGAGCATCTCGACGGCATGCGTCGGTTCCTCGGCGGCCTCGTAGAGGTCTGCCAGCGTCGAGAGCACCGAGACGTCGGTCGGCTCGAGTTCGAGTGCGGGCCGCAGCGTCTCCGCCGCGACCGCGGGCGAAGCGTCTCTGCGAACCGCCGCCAGACGCAGCCGAATCGCGATCGCCTCGCCCACCGGCGGGTCGGCGGCCAACGCCTGCTCGTAGCAGGACGCTGCACGCTCGGAGTCCTCGAGGCGTTCGAGCGCCACCTCCGCGGCCCGCTTGAGGAGCGGAACGGGCGAATCGATCCGCGCTTGCGCCTCGAGCCCGTCGGCGAGGTCATCCCAGCGTTCGAGCTGCTCGTAGAGCGGCGGCACGGCCCGCAGGGCCTCGGCGTCGGCGGCGTCATCCGCCAACACGGCGCGCCACGCCTTCACAGCGCGGTCGGGATCGTGGAGCGGGCCCGCGGCCAGACCTGCCAGGCGCGCCCATCGCGGGCGCCGCTGGGCGGGGTCGTCTTCGAGCAACGCGCGGCGCTCGAGCCAATCCGCCAGCCGCTCGGGATCGTCGCCGGCCTCGACGATGGCTTCGAGACCCGCGAGCGCCTCGGCGTTGGCCGGCGCGACGGCCAGCACCGCCTCGTAGCGGCGCGCGGCGGCCTCGAACAATCCCCGTTCGACGGACCAGGTCGCGAGCTGCATGTGATACGGCAGCGCCGCTTCGTCTTCGCTCTGCTCGATGGCGTCGTCGAACGCGCTCCACAGACGCGACCAGCCATCCGCTTGGGCCGCCAGCGTGCCCAGGTCAGGCGCCAGCGCCGGGTCGGGGTGCTCGGCGAACGCTTCGAGCAGGACGTCGAGCGCCCCGCTGGGGTCGTGAACCGCTCCGGCGATGCGCTCGTATACGCGCCGTCTGGCTTCCACCCCGGTGGTGCGCTCCAGGCGACCACGCAGTGCCACGACGAGATCGTCCCAACGCTCGAGCACCTCCAGCGCGTGCTCCAGGCCGCGGACGGCCTCGTCGTCGCCCGCGTTCGCTTCCAGCACCTCTCGCCAGCGGTCGGCGGCCTCCTCGTGTCGCCCGAGGCGGGCAGCGGCGATGCGGGCCCGGCGCGCGGAGATCTCCGGCTCTGTCGGCAGCTCGCCCAGCGCCTCGTACAGCCCCGGCCAGTCCTCGAGTCGCTCGCACAACGCCACCCGCGGCGCCGCGCCGAGGTCGCCCGCGCGCACATACGCCGCGGCCGCGCCGGGGTCGTCGCCCGCCGCCTCGAGCAGCTCGCCGAGTTGGAGATGGAGCGCCGGATCATCGGCGAGCGAGGCCCGGACTGCCAGCACCGCCGGCACCTCGTCGTGCTTCCCCTGGGCCTCGAGCGCGGTCTGCAAGCCGGCGAGCGCCCCGGCGTTCTCCGGCGCAGCCACGAGCGCCCGTCGCCACGACTCTTCGGCATGGTCATGTCGCCCGAGGTCGGCATACGTCGCCCCGAGTTCCAGGCTCCAGGCGAGCTCGAGGTCGGGGTCGTCGGCTTCGTCGCGTGCCTCGAAGAGGGCCTCCGCGTACATCGCAATGCGGTCGGTCGCCTCGGCGAGTCGCCGCGCCTCGGCCGCGAGCCTCCCGTCGCCGGGCGCGTCATCCATCGCGGCCAACAGCGCGTCGAGCGCGCCGGCCTCGTCGCCAACGGACTCGCGCACCTGGCCCAGCCGCTTCCACCGTTCGACCGTCGGCTCCAATCCACACAACCGGGACAGGACGTCGTCGACGTCGGCGGAGGACTCGGCCGCTTCGTACAAGCGCACGAGGGTCTCGAGCACGACCAGGTTGGCCGGGTGAGCGTCGAGCGCCGGGCGCAAGGCCGCGGCCGCTGCGGTGGGATTCGCGGCGCGGATCTCGGCGAGCTTCAGGCGCATCGATAGCGCGATGTCCGGCTCGGCGCCGGCTTCCAACGCGCTGTCGAGGCAGCGCCCGGCCCGGCGGGGGTCATCGAGCTCGGCGAGGCAGACATCCGCCGCCTTGCGCAGATGGCGAACGGGCTCCTCGACGCCGGCGAGTCGCTCCAACGCGTCGACCACCTCAGGCCACGACCCGAGCCGCTCGTACAGTGGCGGCAACGCGCGCCACGCCTCGACGTCCTCTGGGTCGTCGTCGAGCACGGCGACCCACGCGAGCAGCGCCCGCGCCGGATCCTCGAGCGGCCCGATTGAGAGGTACGCCAGCCGTACGCGGCGAGCCTTGCGGGCCTGCGCCGAGTCGTCGAGCTCGGCACGCCGCTCCAACCAATCCGCGATCCGCGACGGGTCTCGGCTGCCTTCGATGAGTCGCTCGAGGCCGTCCAACGCAGCGGGATAGGTCGGCGACCGGGTGAGCGCCGCCTGGAAGCGGCTCTCCGCGGTCTCGAGGTCCTCGCGCGCGACCGCCCACTCGGCGAGCTGCACCTGGAGCGGCGCGGCGTCGTCCGCCTTCGCCTCGCTCAACACCTCGTCGTAGGCGGCCTCCACGCGATCCCACGCGCCGCTGACACCGGCGAGGTGCCCCATCTCCCAACCCAGCGCGAGCCCGGGTGACTCGCTGAAGGCCTCCAAGACCACGGCCAACGCCTCGGCCGGGTCCTGGTACGCGCCCGCCAGCCGCAGGTAGATACGCTCACGATCGACCGGGTCCTCGGTCCGCTCCAGCCGCTCTCGCAGCACCGTCTGCAGCGGCGCCCACGCCTCGGTGACCGCCAACGCAATCTCGAGCCCCGTGGCGGCCTCCGCGTCGTCCGGTCGGGCCTCGAGCACCTCCCGCCACCGGTCGACAGCGTCGACCTCACGGTCGAGGCCGTGCGCGATGCGAGCGCGCTGGGTCGCCACATCGGGGTCTGAGGGCAGGAGGCCGAGCGCATCGTAGAGCGCGGCCGCCTGCCCGGTGCGCTCATGCAACGCCACGAGGCGGACGACGCCGTCTGCGCCGGCCTGGCCGAATGCCTCCGCGGCCCCCCGGTCGTCCTCCGCCGCCTCGAGCATCTCTCCGAGGCGAAGGTAGAGCGCGGGGTCCTGCTCGAGCTGGGCGCGGCGGGCCAGCACGGGGGGCAGCGCCTCGTCCTGACCGAGGGCTTCGAGCGCGGCCTGGAGCCCTGCCAGCGCTTCGAGATCCTCCGGCTCGTGGAGCAGCGCACGCTGCCACGCATCCTCCGCGGCCCCGGTGTTGCCCAGCTGCGCGTGCAGGCGACCCAGCTCGAGGCT
>DASCPX010000095.1:0-2100 GCA_036012755.1 Myxococcota bacterium
TACTTTACAATTTATGAAACTTTATTTATTGGATTATTATGATATAAATAATAAACTACCAAAAATAGATAAGAAATTCGTAAATTCATGTATGAAAATTATATGTAAAAAAAAATCTGTAGGAAGACCACCTAAAAAAAAAATCAAAGAGTTAAAAGAAAAACTAACAACTTTTTATAATATTCATTATAAATCATTATGTCAAGATGAAGAATTAGATTATACACATATAAATACAATTTTAGATTATCTAACGATTGATATTTTAACGATGTATGAAAACAATATTAAACAGCATTACATAGAATACATTGAGAGATATGTAAATATTGTATGGAGAAAAAAAGAAATGATACATTTTATTAGAAAAGTTAAAAAATCAAAGAAAGAACAAGAAACAGCAGTAAAACAATTATGTAATCAATTACGAAGAATTAAAAATGATTTATTAAATATAGAAAATACTAATTATAAATCAAACTCTATTTATCATAAATGGATTAACCAGCAACATAAATTAGTTATTCCAGATAAAGAAAAGTTTAGAAAAAATAATCTATATTACGATTTACAATGTAATCCACAAGATTATTTTAGTTGTATGATATTTATGATGAAACAAGTAGAAAAAAATGAGTGTTCTATTAATAATGTATTTCCTTTAAGAAATGATATTATACCAAAACATATACGACTGGATACAACAACTCTGGTACATCTTTTAATGACTAAAAAACAAGGAAAAAAAAGTGATTATCTATTCAAGGGAAACCTAAAACGATTTGAAGATAAAATTTGGAATTTCTTTTTTAGGACAGAAAGACAATGTTTTAGTAAAAAATGGTATTCATTTCATCATATGATAGAAACAGATGGAGTAAGTTGTTCTATTTTGTTATTACGAAAAGATAAAGTAGGTAAAAGAATACGAACAAATAAAATACCTAACCAAGAACAATACATAGATGAAGTAAAAGATTACTCTAATTTACAAGATAAAAATATTATAGCAATTGACCCAAATATGTCTGATTTGGTTTATTGTGTTGATGATGATACAAGAGAACGAAACCATTTTCGTTATACTCAAAATCAAAGACGAAAAGAAACAAAGCAAAAAAAATATCAAAATATCATTTTAGAATACAAGGAAGAAAAAATAGATGGAAAAACTATTATAGAATTAGAAACCGAAACATCATTTTATAACAGAAAAACACTTGATATTGAAGAATATAAAAAATATCTCAAAAAGAAAAACGAAGTGAATTCTAAATTATTTCGGTTTTATGAAAAACAACTATTTAGAAAATTAAAACTAAATAGTTATTGGAATAGATTACGAAGCGAACAAAGAATGATGAATAGATTTTCTAAAATATTTGGAAAACCAACAGATTCTATTATTTGTATAGGTGATTTTGAGCAGAGAAAACATCGAAAATTCAAAGAACCAATTAAGGGGAAAGGGTTTAGAACTCTTTTTCGTAGAAATGGTTATAAAGTATATTTAGTAGATGAGTTTAGAACAAGTTGTAGATGCTCCAATTGCGAAGGTGGCGAATGTTCTAAATTTAGAAAATGTAGAAATCCTAAACCAATGAAAAATAATTCAATACTCTCTCATGGTGTCCTCATGTGTAAAACATGTTCGGCGTTGTGGAACAGAGATGAGAATTCTTCAAGGAATATCTACAAAATAGCATACAATGCTATTCATCAAAACGAACGACCGACATATTTAAGTCGTTCAAAAGTTATCAGCGGTACTACTTCGGTAGGCAAATTACAATGTCATTCTTCTTCTATAAAGGAAAGAGAACCCGCACAACCACAATTTACATAATCCAGAAAAGGATAAACTTTAAAGATTTTTTTTTGTCGTTAATAACGGCGTTTTAAATCTTCATCGGTGTAAATAATTTAAAACTATCTGATTAGATTTTTAGATATTATGAACTTCATTTCTTATTATACGACTTCGTGTTTCTTCATTAATAATAATATTTTGCTCTTCATTTTTTTTTGTAAATGAAGCACGACATAATGCACAAGACATTTTTTTATTACCCATTAACCATTTATCAATACATTTTTTAT
>DASCPX010000096.1:0-1161 GCA_036012755.1 Myxococcota bacterium
CGATAGTATCTATCTCATCACCGAAGTTTTCTTTGAGTTTCTCACTACATTCTAAGATAAGATCTTGGTTCTTGTCCTTAATGGAGTTGAAGAACTTGGTAGCTAGCCCTGTCATCTCAGGATCTGTTATGACATTACCGTCTTTATCTTTGAACTTAACCTTCCTTCTTGAGTAATCAACACATAGTAACCTATCTTTTAAGGGATACTCCAGTGCATACTGAGCATATCCTTTAGGGCCTTTCATAATATGGTCTATACTAAGATATTGAGCATTATCTAGTAATATCTCGTCTGTAACTGGCTTGAGTTGATTAATATAGTTTATCTGAGTATTTTTAGTCATATTAGTAGGTCGACTTACAGCTTTCAAGGCTATATTCTCTAACTTGTCTTGTAACTCTTTGATAGTCTCATCTTTGTTGATCAATTGGTCTTGCAGATCTCTTATTTTACTATTGGTTGTCTGTAATCGTAATTCATACTCTTTCATTAACATTTTCTTTTCTTCTTCCCATTTTTGGTTATTAAGGTACTTATTATAGTGAGAGCAAATACTTTGGTGTATCATTAAATTTTGCTTTGTAGACAAAGTCTTCTTGCAAAAATCACACCTAAAGGCATTAGTTCTTTTACCTTGTATTTTGATACAATATTTGGCAGTCTTTTGATGGTATCTTAAAGAATATTTACTAGAGAAATTGTTTTTACAATATTTGCATTCCATTTTAGTATTATTATGCTCTCCTTTAGCTATGTTTATGAATATTTCATAAATATTCATAAATATTCATAAATATTCATAAATATTCATAAATATTCATAAATATTTAAGGCGCACACCTTAAAAATTTTACTTTTGGTTCAACACACAAAAATTGTGTGTGTAGAGAATACATATGGCATCTCGCCCATTTTGTAAATACCTCCGGAAAGTATCTCCTCCATCTCCCTCCTCCGTACTTTTTTCTTCCGAGGAGATACTTTTGTACGGAGCTAATCTTTTTCCTAATTTCTAAAAAAAAAATTTTAGAAATAATAATAATTATATTTTTTAATCTCCTCCATCTCCCTCCTCCGTACTTTTTTCTTCCGAGGAGATACTTTTGTACGGAGCTAATCTTTTCCTAATTTCTTAAAAAAAAAATTTTAGAAATAATA
>DASCPX010000097.1:0-1907 GCA_036012755.1 Myxococcota bacterium
TTCGAAACGAGTTCTCCCAGGCATCACCATCACACAAGGCCGGGACAAGAACCGTCCCGGGTAGGGGGACCGGTGCCTTCGGGCACTCTCAAACTCGTTACTGGCGGATACCCACCAATTTGCGCCGAGCAGCCCTTGCTAAGCTCCCAGTCCACTCGGGGGGGTGTGGTTCCGACATTGATCACGGCGGCGTGATCGAGAACGGCGGCGTCTCCGGATAGGCTTCGGGTGCTGACACCAAAACCTGCACCGAAGGCCGCCGCCGTGCTGAAGATCGTAGAACTCATCGCCTCGCTGGTCACCCGCTTCCCGTCATTGGCCGCTCCCCTGGTCGAGCTCGCCCGGACCATCGACCAAGTCGTCGATGAACGTGGCGATCTGGCACTTGCCGAGGAGCAGATCCTCGCCATGGCCGACGGGGTCGCCAGCGCCGGACTTGCCGAGGTCCTCCGCGCTCACGCCCCATCTGCGGCGACTGTGGAACTGGGCGGTCGTCGCTACCGCCGCCTTCGCGACGCCACTCCGGGTAGGTACTTCGGCCTCCGTGGCCCGATCGTCGTACGCCGTCATCTCTACCGTGAGGTGGGGGTCCGCAACGGGCCGACGATCGTGCCGCTGGAGCTCGACGCCGGGCTGGTCGAGGGCCTCTGGACTCCGCTCGCGGCGGCGGCTGCCGGGCGCCTCGTGCAGGCGGAACCATCCCGTGACGCCGTCCAGACCTGCAAGGCGCTGCACGTCATGCCGTACTCGCGCTCCTCACTCGAGCGCGCTGGTGATGGCCTGGGGCAGCGATGGGAGGCGATCCGCGGCGATGCTGAGGACCAACTCGCCGCTGTGTTCGAGGTCCCCGAGGAGGCCACGACGCTCTCGGTCTCAGTGGACCGGGTGTCTCTGCCGATGGAGGAGCCGCTGTTGGACGACCGCGGCGCGGTGGTCGTCGACGCCAACGGCAAGCCAAGCGTGAGCGTCGCGTACCGGATGGCTTACTGCGGTGTCTGGACCCTGCACGATGCCGATGGCGACCCGTTGCACTCGGTCCGCTACGGCCGGATGCCCGCTGAGGGGCACGACCCGATCGAAGAGACGCTCTGGGGCGACATCGAAGCCCTGACCGTCGCGAGGCCGACCCTGAAGCTGGTGGGGTTGGCCGACGGAGCCCCGGAGATGCAGTTCATGCTCGACCGGACGGTCGGCGCGTTCGCGGACGTGGAGATCGCGATCGACTTCTGGCACGTCGTGGAGAAGGTCTCCGACGCGGTCAAGGCGACGGGGCGTGATCCGGTGGAGTGGGTCCCTCGCTTTCGAGAGTGGCTGCGCCACAAGGACAAGGGAGCCGAGCACGTCCTGTTGGTGCTGAGGACCTGGGAAGCGGAGCAGACCGAACCGACGCCGGAGGGCCTCTCCGACGCCATCACCTACCTCGACCGGAACGCCGACCGGATGCGCTACAAGCGACTCCGTGACCAGGGGCTGCCCATCGGCAGCGGCCACGTCGAGGCTACCTGCAAGAGCCTGGTCTCCACCCGAATGAAGCGCTGTGGTGCCCGGTGGAAGAACTCCGGCGGTCAAGCCGTCCTCAGCCTGCGCTCGCTGGCGAAGTCGTCACGCTGGGACAACGCCATGGCCATCCTGCTGCCGACCTGGTGCACACCCGTCGAGGAGGTCGCGTGAGCGCCGTGCTCAATGCGAGATCCACACCCATCCCAGGTACACGAACACGGCCCCCTCGTCGGTCTGGCCGCCGTCGTACCAGTGCGCCCCAACCGCCACATCAGCGTAGCCATCTCCGTTCACGTCACCCGCCGAGGAGACGGAGTCACCGAACTCTGCCCCCGCCTGAGCAGACTCAGCGGTCCAGTCCGGCGACGTGGACAATCCAGCCGGAGAGCCGAGATACAAGAACGCAC
>DASCPX010000098.1:0-5147 GCA_036012755.1 Myxococcota bacterium
CGAGGTCTTCGTCTCGATCCCCGCCAACCTCAAGCCGGGGCGATCGCCTTTTGACGGGTTCCAGTTCTACGGCAAGGGCCGCGTCGACCATCGCTCGAAGCGCCTGACGGTCTCGCTCCACGACATCGACGGAAAGCAGCTGTATTCGGTGGACCTCGAGCCGCGGTAAGACGTTCGGCATGGGATACGACCTGACGCAGTTGAAGGCGCCGCGCTCGGCCGGTGGTCTGCTCCGCTTCCTGGTGTGGCTCGCGGAGGGCCCGTTCGGCGGGCTGCTCGCCAAGAAGTTCTTTGCCGACATCGGCATCGACGCGATGCGCCTCGAAGGCGCCGCCGAGGCCCTGCCGCTGGAACACCGCCTGTTGCGGGTCGCGCGCCAGACGCACGTCGAGGGCGGCGAGCCCGCCTGTGCCCCAGAGCCGCCGCCGGCGAGCGAGCGCCCGTACGAGACGGCAGCGGACTTCGTGGCGGCGTATCGAGACGGCGCGCTGACCCCGGAGGACGTGGCCGAGCGGGTGCTCGCGTGGTCGAACGACTCGAACGGCCTCGCTCCGCCGCTGCGCGCGGTCATCGCCCAGGACGCAGACAAGGTGATGTCGCTGGCGAAGCAGTCGGCCGAGCGTTACCGCAAAGGCGCGCCGCTCGGCCCGCTCGACGGCGTACCCGTCGGGGTGAAGGACGAGGTCGACGTCGCCGGCTACCCCACGAAGGTCGGCACCAGCTTCCTCGGCACGCGCCCGGCGTCGGAGGACGGGTTCGTCGTCTCGAAGCTGCGCGAGTCGGGGGCGATGCTCCTGGGCAAGCTGAACATGCAGGAGATCGGGATGGGGGTCACCGGCCTCAACCCGCACTTCGGCGCCGCCAGAAACCCATACGACCCGCTGCGTGCGACCGGCGGCTCCTCCAGCGGATCGGCCTCGGCCGTCGGCGCGGGCCTGTGTCCAATCGCGGTCGGCGCGGACGGCGGCGGCTCCATCCGCATCCCCGCGAGCCTCTGCGGCCAGGTCGGATTGAAGGCCACCTTCGGGCGCATCAGCGAGCACGGGGCGGCGCCGCTGTGCTGGAGCGTCGCCCACGTCGGCCCCATCGCAGCGACTGCGCGCGACGCGGCGTTGGCCTACCTCACGATGGCCGGACCCGACCGGAACGACCTGAACAGCACGGCCCAACCACCGCTGACCCTCGGGCGCTTCGGCGACGAGAACCTGGAGGGCATGCGCCTCGGCGTGTTTCGGGCCTGGTTCGAGCACGCGGACCGCGACGTGGTGGCGGCCTGCGACCGCGTCCTCACCGAGCTCGCCTCGCGTGGGGCCACGGTGGTCGACATCACGATCCCCGACCTGGGCCTGCTGCGCACCGCGCACCTGGTGACGATCGTCAGCGAGATGCGCGCCTCCCATCGGCTGCACATCCTGCGCAACCGGAAGGCGTACAACTACGACACGCGCCTGAACCTCGCCCTCGCCGGACACATGCTGGCGACCGACTACGTGCACGCCCAGCGGCTGCGCGCCCGCTTCGACCACCACTTCGAGAAGGTGCTGCGCACGGTCGACGCGATCGTCACGCCTTCGACCGCCTGCACCGCGCCGGTCCTGCCGCTCGACGCCCTGCAGACGGGCGAGTCGAACCTCGAGACCACCGACCGCATCATGCGCTTCGCCCCCGCCGGCAATCTGACGGGGCTGCCGGCCATCTCGTGCCCGGCCGGGTACGACAACGATGGACTGCCGGTCGGCGTGCAATTCATGGGTCGCGCGTGGAGCGAGGGGCTGCTGCTGCGGCTGGCGTCGGTGGTCGAGTCATTCGTCGAGCGCCAACCCGCGAAGGTGCACCGCAAGCTGCTGACTACGCCGTAGATGCCCTCGGCAGAAGTGCTGCACCGGTCGCGACGGTCGCTGACGCCGATGCCTGCGTTGCTCCTCCTCGACGCCAGCGCCTCGCCGCGTCCGGCTCATCACTCCCGCCGAGGTCATCTAGGGCGCACCCTCTTCCGCATCCGCATGTTCAGCAGCTCGACCACGAGCGAGAAGCCCATCGCGCTGTAGATGTAGCCCTTCGGGACGTGGCGGCCGGTGCCCTCGAGCATCAGCATCACCCCGATCAGCACCAGGAAGGCCAAGGCGAGCACGCGCACCGTCGCGTGCTTCTGCACGAAGTCCCCGATGGGTCCCGCGAAGACCATCATCGCGCCGACGGCGATGAGCACGGCCGCGATCATCACCGCGATCTCGTCGGCCATGCCGACGGCCGTGATGACCGAGTCGAGCGAGAACACGATGTCGAGCAGCATGATCTGAACCAGGATCTTCCCGAGCGTGGCCGCCGGCGGTGGGTCCTCTTCGTTGACGCCGCCTTCGTCGGGGATGTTGATCGCGACGTGGATCTCGGAGGTGGCCTTCCAGATCAGGAACAGGCCGCCGCCGAAGAGGATCAGGTCCTTCCCGCTCCACACCCAGACGAGGGTGAACAGCGGCCTGGTCAGCCCCATCACCCACGACAGTGAGAGCAGCAGCAAGATGCGGCTGATCAGCGCGGCGGCCAGACCGATCCTGCGTGCGCTGAGCTGCTTCTCCTCGGGCAGCCGCCCGCAGAGGATCGTGATGAACACGATGTTGTCGATGCCCAGCACGATCTCGAGCGAGGTCAGCACCAGCAGCGACACCCACGCTTGCGGGTCGCTGAGCAGCTCGATCATTCGTCCGGGGTCTCCGTGAAGGTCCCGCTCAGCGTCACGTCGTCGCCGCCCGCCAGGTCGGTGAAGACGATCTGGTACTCGCCCGCGTAGTCGAACTGCACGAAACCATCGTCGTCGGGGCTCAGGTCCAGTCGGCTGAGGGTGATCGTGCCGCTCGCGCTCGCCAGCGCCGCAGTGCCGCCGCCTGCATAGAGCTGGTCGGGCTCAGCGAGGTGAACCACGCGCGCCAGGGCCACGTCGCCGCTGCCCGTGATGACGAGCGAGGTCGCCGGGTCGTCGGGCACACCGACCGCGTGCTCACCCACGGCCGCCGCGGGGATGTAGAGCTCGAGCACGTAGAGGACGTTGCAGCGATCGTCGGCCGCGCTGATGCCCATCGCGATGCCGAGATCGGTCTGCCCGGAGCTCGTGAAGACCCAGCCGTCGAGCTGGTCGTATTGCGTGCCCGCCGCGCTCACGGTGACCGTCGACGATTGGGCAGCCGATGGCGGGCGCACACAGAAGCCACCGCTCCCGCCGCCGCCGCCGGCTCCACCTCCGCCGCCGCCGCCCGCGTCGTTCCCGGCGGCGCTCCCGCCGTCATTGGGCGTGCTCGAGCCGCCGTCGTCGTCGCACCCGAAGAGCGCCAGCAATCCGATGAGTACCCAGGCTGTTCTCATGGCTCCCCCTTGGTTTCGCCGACAGTATGAACCACGTGAGCCACGCGCGGCGCTTCCACTGCATCCATTGCGGGCAACCCGTCACCGAGGCGCTGCGTCCGCTGCCGATTGCCCCTCCGCTGGTGGACCGGATGGAGCAGCCCATCGTGTCGCGCGGGATGTTCTGGACCGTCGACATCCCGGAGCCCGAGTTCTGGCCGACGGTGGCGCTCGGGGACCACATCGTGCACTCAGACGACCTCGTCAACACGCGCTCGGTGGGCGAGTGGGGCTGCTGTGGCAACAGCGACGACGACCTCAATCTGCGCTGCTCGGACGAGCACCTGGTCGGGACGCTCATCAACGACTGCTGGACGCCGCTCTTCGGCTGGCTGCGGCCCGACCGGGTCGACGGCACGCCCGGGTCACAGCCAAGCAGAGGGGTCACACAGCCAAGCAGAGGGGTCAGGCCTAGCCACTTGACACTTAGCGCACAGCCAAGCAGAGGGGTCAGCAGAGGGGTCAGGCCTAGCCACTTGACACTTAGCGGTGGTCCCCGCACGACGACTGTCGTGCGGGGACCACCGCTAAGTGTCAAGTGTCGGGTGGCCCCGGGAGATTGCTCTCCCGGGGCTCCCACAGATCCGGACGTGCCCAATTCAGGCATCCGGCTCCTCAGGAACGCGGATTCGCCGCGTGACGGCCGAAGACAGAGTGAACGACTCGAGCGGGGGGCAGCGGGAACCGCTCCAGAAGCCGCATGAACCGTTCCCACGGCATCTGACCTCGGGAGGACCGACGGTCCAGCCACTTGTGCCAGATCTGGCGAACTTGGTGGCGTAGCCTTTCCAAGGCTGCGCCGTTGCCGGTGATGCCGTAGTACGCGTCGTGACCCCTCAGCTTGCGCGTCAGGGCTTTGTGCTGCTCCGCTATCGGCAGGTGCCGGTTGAACCGGCACCACAGGGAGATCGTCCTGAGCGCCTTGCTGAAACGGGCTTTTGCAGTCTGTCGCTTGACCGTCCATCCCCCCTTCCGTGAGCGACCCCAGTAGTGGGTGAATCCCAGCAGGTCGAAGGTCTCGGGCTTTGGATCGTCATCCTCGCCCCGGGACCCCGGCCGGTACCGCGGTCGATCGAACCTCACAAGTCGGGTTTTCTCAGGATGTAGCGTCAGACCGTACCGCTCCATTCGCCCCTGCAACGCTTCGAGCACGCGCCTTGCGTCACTCTCACGTTCGCAGACGATCACGAAGTCGTCCGCATAGCGGATGAGGAACGCCCTTCCCGTGAGCCTGGGTAGAACGACCTCGTCGAACCAACTGTCGAGCACCTCGTGTAGATAGATGTTCGCCAGCAGCGGCGATACCACCCCTCCCTGGGGTGTGCCTCCATCCGGTCGCCGGGTCACCCCGCCTTCCAGAACTCCCGCTTTCAGCCACTTACCGATCATCCGGCGCAGCACGCCGTCTCGCACCCTCTGGTCGAGGAAACTTCGCAGATGGCCATGATCCAACTCGTCGAAGAACGACTTGATGTCGGCGTCGATGATCCACCCGCCCCCAACGTCCATCAGACCCTTCCAAAGCGTCTCCAGCGCCTGATGCGCCGATCGGTTCGGCCGGAAGCCGTACGAGCAGTCCAGGAAGTCCTGCTCGTAGACGGCGTTGAGCACCATCGTCACCGCCCGCTGGAGGATCTTGTCCTCGAAGGTCGGTATCCCAATCGGTCGGGTCTTTCGACCGTCGCCCTTGGGGATGTGTACTCGTCGCACGGGCGGCGCCCGGTACGACCCCGACTTGAAGCGCTCGAGCA
>DASCPX010000099.1:0-2068 GCA_036012755.1 Myxococcota bacterium
TCACCCTCGGAGAGCAACATGTCGAACTCGGTCATCCCCGTCGCATCGGAGCTGCCGGTGAACAGCACGCCGTCCAGATCCGACGACCAGTCCACGACGTGCCCCCGCTGGCTCCCCCTCCTGCCGTGAGTTGACAGAATCCGTCTTATCGGACCTAACCGCCGTGCAACAACGCCTCGGAGCATGTGGGACCGCCCGCTCCCGGCCACCAGGGACTACCAGCCGAACGCGACTCTCTACTCATGAGTAGGGCGGCGCACATGTGCACCCGCTATGTGCCCTGTGCGTGGCCATTCTCTTGACCATTCGGCGAACTCGTGCTTACCTACTCGCGAGTAGACAAGTGGTTGAACGAAGAACCAGAGGTGAGACCCGGGAGCGGCTGCTCGACGCCGCAGAGCAGGAGTTCGCCTTGGGCGGCTTCTCCGGGACCCGATTGGCCGACATCGCCGGTCGATTGGGCATCCGCAGGCCGTCGCTGCTGTACCACTTCTCCACCAAGGAAGAGCTCTACACGGCGGTCGTCGAGCGAACGTTCGCCGATCTCGGGGGGGCCATGGTCGATGCCATGGAGGGAGCGCGGGGATACCGCGAGCGCCTCACGGCGCCCATCGAACGCTTCGCATCCTTCCTCGAGGCTCGCCCCGCGGCGGGTCGCCTGCTGCTCCGGGAGCTGCTGGACGGTCGGGGGCCGGGCCGCCGGACCATCGCGCTGCAGGGGCCCCCCATCCTGGCGCTTGTCGAGTCGTTCATCCGCGCCGAGGCGGGCGACCGGATCGCCCCCGACTATCCGGTACGCGCCGCGCTCATGCAGACCGTCTGCAACCTGCTGATGTTCAGCGCCGCCGACGAACTCCAAGACCCACTTTGGGGGGGGGGAGGACACCAAGCCCTGCCCCTCGCGGAATCCATCTGGAACAACGAACCCGACCCTCGGGAGGACGAATCATGAACTTCGACGCACTCACCATCAGCCCCCAAGTCACCCGCCGCAACCATCGAATCGAGTCGGCGTTGAACCGGGTGGTTCGGTTCGTGGACCGAGCCACGGGTCTGATCGGGTTCGGCCGCAAGGCCGCGTATGACGACCACGGCTACGAGTTCATCGGCGGCCCGAGCGACAAGATGCGCACGCGCCACTACGACAAGAGCCTCCGGCTGCTCTGGAAGGCCGAGACGCACGCCCCGTGGAGCGACTTCAAGGACTGCAACAAGGAGGAGCTCGCGCTGATCGAGCTGGCGGAGGGCGCCCTCGACTCGGCGGAGCGGGAGCACGTCGAGCGCATGCGGAGCGCCGAGTTCAAGGAGCTGCTCAACCGGGAGTACACCCCCGAGCAGAAGCAAGCCATCGTGAACATCCTGTCGCTCATCGGCCACGGCGAGGCGTATGCGTGGCTGGTCTCGGCCGAGCTGCTCAACGAGGTCAAGAGCACCGGCGCTCGCTCCGCGCTGACGATGCAGGTCTTGGAGGAGGCGAAGCACTTCGTGGTTCTGCGCCAGCTCATCCAGGCCTTCGACATGCCGGTTCCCCGCATGTGCGCGTACGAGTACGTCCTGCTTGAGCGCACCTTCAAGTCGAAGGGCATGGAGAAGTTCTTCGGCATGAACGTCGTCGTGGAGGGCTTCGCGCTCAGCCTGTTCGGGATGATGTCCCACCTCCCGGGGCTGGAGCTCCTGCGGCTCTTCCATCTGGACGAGTCGAGGCACACCGCCCTGCCCATGAGCTACTTCGCCGAGTTCCCGATGTCGAAGTGGCGCCGGTACAGCCCCACCGCCCAGCTCCGGCGGCTGAGCCTGGTCCTGCCCGCCCTGCCGATCCTGACTTGGATCGAGAACGACCTGGCCGTCCTGGGCATCGACGCGTTCGAGTTCGGCGGCTCCCTCGCTCGGAAGGTCTTCTTCCTAGCGGACCGCGCAGGGTTCAAGCTCGTGCTGACTCAGCCTCAGCTGCACCGGCTCGTGGGCTGGCTCTTCAACCAGTACTGCAGGCTCACGCGCCCGGGGCACGAGCGGCGAGACTGGCTGAAGTCGGACACGACCCGCGGCATCGAGGAGCGCAAGGTCGAGG
>DASCPX010000100.1:0-14671 GCA_036012755.1 Myxococcota bacterium
CGACACCGAGGACAACGGCCTGGCGCTGTGCCTCTTCCACCACCGCGCGCTGGACCGAGGTGCCCTCGGGATCGACCAGGACCACACGCTCATGGTGTCCCAGCACGCCATCGGATCCGTCGGTCTGCCGGACTGGCTGCATCGCTACGCTGGGCGCCCGCTGCGCACGCCGGTCCCTGGCGGCGCTCGCCCGCACGAGGACCACATCAGCTGGCACCAACGCGAGGTGTTCAAGTCCCCGGCACGACTCGCAACGAGCCCCTGAGGATAGTCCTCGACAGCAAGCGCCGGCTGCGAAGTCGACGAGGTCAATCGACAAGGGCGCTGGGTCCGATTCCGGCGCCGGTGACGCCGAGCCCGCGAGTACGCTCACCAAGTGCACGTCGACACCGTCACAACCGACGACAAGACCCTCCTCCCGGCCGTCCGCCACGCCATCGGGGGCGCCGACCAGGCGCTCTTGTGCGTCGCCTTCGCCAACGAGCAAGGCGTGCACCTGATCGAGCCAGCTCTCAAGAAGGCAGGCTCCTCCCGCCTCGCTGTGACCACCGTCTTCGGCACGACGACAGCGAGCGGCCTGCGCAAGGCTCGGAATCTGGGGGTCGAGGTCGGCGTCCTGAACCCCGGCTCCAGCACCTACCACCCCAAGGTCTACCTGGGACGCTGGTCCGACGGGCGCATGCGCGCCGTGCTCGGATCCGCCAATCTGACTGGTGGCCTCTACACGAACGTCGAGGCCGGCGTGCTGCTCGACGGGACCGCGGACGACCCGCCGCTCGCCCGTGCCTGGGAGTGGGCCTCGGGAATCTGGAAGCGCTCGGCGAGCTGGCAAACGCTCCAGGCCGCCGAACAAGACGACGGCACGAGCTTCGAGTACCCCCTGCTGGGCATGCTTCAGAAGGCGGTCCAGGACGACCCGGTCTTCATGACCCTCGGACCGAGACCAGTCGCGAACATCGTCAGCAACGTCACGGCCCGCGGCCTCTACGTCGAGAGCGGCGCCGGCACCGGACCTCAGTTCGTTCCCGCCTGGATGTTCCTCCTCGCGTGGGACGAGCTCTGCGCCCGCCGAAAGCTGAGCAACATGACCCTGCTCAACGACCTGAGGGTCCACCGCTCATCCGCGGTCTGCGCAATCCTCGCGAGGCTGCCGCCAGTGAAGGTGGTGTCCACCAGGCCCATCGTGCTGGGGTTGTAGGGGCTCCCCTCAGTCCACCCCGACCCTCATCGCCCAAGTCACCGTGATCCGGTGCTGACTCACATGCGCCTGCACCGGCGGCGGCAGCTCCCATCGAACCAGCGGGCGCCAGATGCCGTCGGTCTGCTCCATCCGCCACAGCAGCACGTCGTAGGGACGCTCGCGATGTGCTCGGGGCCGGTGGCGAGGAGGCTGTCTCGGAGCGCGCGGAGATCCATCATGGGCACTGTGGACTGGGTGGTCTGTGACGCTGGAGCCTACCTCCCGGAGGCAGCGCGCACCGGTGGCCCGTCCCCCCCAACGCAGCCCCGGCTACATGCCTCTCATGCCGTCCTCCCCTCCACCCCTCTTCAAGGGCCAGCTCCTCCACCTCGCCTTCCTCATCGTCGCGCTGCCCGCCCTCAACCTCCTCACCGACCCACCCTCGACGATGTGGCTCGGCCTCGAGGTCTCCACCTGGTTCGCCCTCGCGCTGGCGGTCCCGATCGCCCACCAGGTCTACGTCTGGCTGTGTTGGCGGCTGGAGCTCCGGAGCAGGTTCATCAGCGAGAGGTGGGGCTTTCGGGTCTACGCCGTCGGCTTCTTCCTGCTCCTCGGCAGCCGCCCCGCGACCTTGCTGCTGCTGGCACTCGCGGACCACGACAGCCTGGCCATGTCCGTGCCCCTTCGCTGGGCCGTGGCGACGCCGCTGATACTGCTGACCGGCTACGCGATGTACTCGGTCGCGCGGTACTTCGGCTTCCAGCGCGCGGCCGGCATCGACCACTTCGATCCCTCCTATCGAGACGAGCCCCGCGTGACGCAAGGCCTGTTCAGGTGGACGAACAACGCCATGTACGTCTTCGCCGTCCAGGGCTTCTGGCTCTTCGGCATCCTGGCCGCCTCGAAGCTCGCGATGGTCGCCGCCTGCTTCCAGTCGATCTACATCTGGGTCCACTACTTCGGAACCGAGCGACCCGACATGGACCACATCTACCGCTGACAGAGCGGCCGGCTGCGCCGTGAAGCCCGCACCGCCACCGCTCGAGGCGCTCGTGGAGACGAGGGGTTGGCCAGATCGGCTCGTGATCGCGCTCGAGCAGAGCCTCTTCGGCGGCACCGAGGGCGCGGCATACCGCGCCGAGGCCGCCGAACCCGCTACCTCGCGACCGACGCTCTGCGGGCTCGGCTACGAGGCATGACAACCCCGGCCCGATCTGTCGGATGGCGTCCAAGGACCGACACCCCCTGGCTCGATCCACACCAGTCGAGGCCTTCAACCTCCTGAGATCAGGTGCTTGGCTTCCAGGCACGAACCTTGCTCCGCGAAGCCGAGAATCCAAGGAGGTCACATGCACCTGATCGAGTTCAACCGATGCGACGACGACCCCTTCTTCAGGGGGGTCGAGGACCGGAAGCGCATCCTCATGGTCCTCGACCGCCTCTCCAAGCGAATGGAGCTTCGGCTCCACGGCTGGCGCGTCTCGGATCGCCGCCTGGTGACGCTGGTCCACGGGGACGTCGCGAGGCTCGCCCAGTGGAGACGGCTGGTCCAGAGCGCCTACGGGGTGAACAACTACTACTGGCATCGCCCCCCGGTCTACTGGAGGCCGGCGACCCAGGTCCCGATCGACGACATCGACTTCGCTCTGGGTGTGCTCTACGCAGGCAGGTCTCCTTGGAGTTCGGTGTGGGAGACCCTCGGTCTGCGAGACTGGGGAGTCCTTCCCGCTGACCTCGGTATTCCACACGAACGTCACGCCAGGCGCGCCGGCCTGACGTGGACACCCCAGCCCTACCCGGGCGATCTGAACCTGCACGGTCTGGGCGTGCTCAGCCGCGCCATCCTCATGACCACCGGGACCTCGAGCTCTGCCCGCGCCAACTCCATCGCCTTCGCACAGCTCGCCAAGCGCTGCGGCTGGGACCCCCTGGGCGTCTCTCTGGCGCGCGGCCTCTCGACGAGCTCGATCAAGAAGGCCCTGCGCAAGAAGCGACGTCCGACAGTCGACCGCGCGGCGACCTGGATGCGCCCGCCGCTGCGTCGCCTGCTGGATGAGGCCCTCCCCACAGGACACTCAGCAGGTCGGTGAAGCCCCGCTGGTGCACCTGAGGTGCCTGTGCGAGCTCCTGTGTCGGCCCCTACTCCGGAATCAGCGACTCCCCCTCGAAGAGCGCACTCCAGGCCGCTACGTCGAGCTCTGTCGCCATCGGCGGTGGCCCACTGGCCCAGACCCTCACGGTCTCGGGCTCGCTGCGCGTCTCGATCGACATCCCCGCGATCTCCTCGTCCGGACCGTCGTCGTCGCTGATCACCTGGCGATCCGCCATGCACGACAGCCCGTAGCGCTGCCCGCCGTCCTCGACGTGCTGGGTGACCGTGCAGTCCCACAGACGGTCCCGCTCGACCAGGGTCAGTGATCCGCACTCGACCCGCGCGTCCACGACCACGCGGTCGACGCCGTCGCTGCGCAGCCGGGCGCTCACCAGGCAGGGCGAGCCCTCCTCGAGGTAGAGCCCCTCGCTCTTGCGCACGGTCGCGGACCAGGTGGTGTCCACCACGCGGTTCATCAGGATCCGGCCCCAGCCCTCCTGGCCGATGGCGAACAGTCCCCCTCCGACCGCCGCGACCACCAGCGCGAACCTGGGCCAGTAGAAAGGCCCCCCAGGTCCGGCCAGCGAGACCGCCAGCCCCACCCCAGACGACTCGGCACCCAGGCCCACCCCACAGACTCGAGTCCAGATCCCGCCGGCCACTCCGCAGCAGATGGACACCACGCCGAAGGCCGCCCCACAGCCGATGGCGACCACCCCCACGGGTGCGAAGCCGATGGAGATGACCCCGATGGGGTTCACGCCGATGGCGATCACCCCGACGGGTCTCCCCCCGAAAGCGAAGAAGCCCAACTCGAATTCACCAGTGGAGACCAGCTTCACAGACCGAGGCTACCTCTGGTGCCACAAAGTGTGGCGCGGGACAAGCCCGGTCACGGACGTGCTCGACGCGGTAGTCTTCACCCCGTGTACTGGCTCCTCCTCAAGCCCGAGCTGAGCACCGACTTCCCAGTCCAGGTGGGCGTCGCCCTCTCCGCGGAGGGGCCCGCTCGCCTCCGCGCCCGGATCGGCGCTGGGCGGAGAGACCACCGCCGCAGAGCTCCTCGAAGGCATCTATGGAGTCGATCTCCCCGGAACTACCGGAGATCGTTGGAACTTCGACGCGACGGCCCAGCTCCACTGGCTGCAGCTGGAGCTCGGCTGGGAGCGCACCTTGTGGCGCAACCTCGATCTTCGCCGCTGTGTGGGGTGGTCCTACACCGTCTCGAGCTCGACGACGATCGAGCCCGACTTCGAGGTCCCCCGCGTGGCCGAGACCGCTGTCGACGAGCTGACCGGCTGGGGCGAGGACTACCTCGACGAGGACATCCTCCAGACCTACGTCCACCCACCCAGCCTGGGCGTCGCCCTGGGCTGGCGCTTCGGTGTGGGACAGCGGACCGCCGAGCCCCCCTGACCCCGGCTATACTCCACGACGCAGGGCGCGACGGCGGAAGACATGACATTGCAGACACTCGCGTGGACCCTGATGGCCGGCTGCACCGGGGGACCCGACGACACGGCGGACACCGACGACACGGGGATCGACGTCCTCCCGGCGCCCGATCTCAGCGATCTGAGCCAGGCAGGGGGGTGCGTGGACCTGGTGATGACCATGGGCGACCCCTCCGGCGAGCTGGTGTTGATCTTCAATCACGGCGCCGGCCTGGCACAGCAGGCCTTCGAGGGCGAGGGCACGGCCCAGGCGACCCTGGATCTGGCCACCGAGGGCTCGCTGGAGCTCTGGCAGGGAGTGGCCGTGACGAACATCCCTTGCAACGACGCCCTCTACGGCAACGAGCTGGTCGTCTCCACCTGGACCGTCACCAGCGGAGTCGCAGAGGTCGAGGTCGTCTCGGACGGGAGCTCGACGGCGTGGGGCGAATACCCAGGCGGCGCGACGCTGAAGCTCACAGACGTGGTCCTGAGCGAAGAAGGCGCAGAAGACGTCGAGATCGACGAGCTGGAGTGGACCGCCTGGGTGGGGTGGATGCCCGGGTGAGGGCACAAGGAGGGCGAGCCGCTTGACCACCCCCAGGCCCGGCGGCGATAGGCTCCTTCATGCTCATCCTCTCCACCGCCCTCGCGGCAACCCTGACCGTCGGCCCCGATGGGGACTTCTCCACCGTCGCCGATGCGATCGAGAGCTCATCTCCGGGAGACGAGATCCTGGTGACCTCCGGCGAGTACCTCGACGACACGGTCAGCTTCCCCCACGGCGATCTGACCATCCGCGGTGTCGGCGACACCCGCCCTGTGCTGCGGGTCACACAGAACATCCCGAACAGAAAGGGCATCTTCGCCATCGGCGTCGACGCAGGGCCGGTCACGGTCGAGTTCCTCCACTTCGAGGGCGCACGCATCAGCGACAGTGATGGGGCCAACGGCGCCGGAATCCGCATGCAGGGACAGGCTCTGACCGTCCGAGACTGTGTGTTCACCGACAACCAGATGGGTCTGCTCGCAGGCGGGACCGACGACTTCACGGTCTGGGTCGAGGACTCCGAGTTCGACGCCAACGCCCAGGAAGGCAGCGGCTACGAGCACAACATCTACATCGGAACGGACCAGTGCGCGCTGTTCACCTTCATCGGCAACTACAGCCACCACGCCCACTCGGGTCACAACCTGAAGAGTCGCTGCCAGGAAAACCACATCCTCTACAATCGCCTCGGGGACGAGGACGACGGCGACAGCTCCTATGTCATCGACCTGCCCGAGGGCGGGCGCTCCGTGCTCGTCGGCAACCTCGTGCAGCAAGGCCCCTACGCAGAGAACTCCAGCGCCATCATCAGCTACGGCGCAGAGGGCGACAACGACGAGATGCTGCTCTACGCCAGCCACAACACGATCGTGAACGACAAGGACACACAGAATACGTCCTTCATCCATGTGAGGACCGCCGAGAGCGTCGTGCTCCGCAACAACCTCTTCGTCGGCACGGGGACCCCGGTCGATGTCCAGAACGGCTCAGTCGACGACGAGGGCTCCTGGCACGAACAGAGTGACGAGGTCCTCGCCGATCGCGCCGGCTACGACTACCACCTCGTCGAGGGCAGCGGCCCCCAGGACGCCGGCGTCGAGATCGACATCGAAGAGCTCGTCCCGACCCTGCAGTACCTCCACCCCACCGACACAGAGCCCCGCTGGGACGACGGGGCCCCGGACATCGGGGCCTACGGCATCGGCACAGAGCCCGCGGACACCGACGACAGCGGAGACGGCGGTGACGGCGATGACGACACCGGGACCGAAGACACAGCCGTCAGCGGCTGCCGCTGCGCCCAGGTCTCGGGGTCAGCAGGGCTGGTCTGGGTCCTCGGCCTGCTCGCGTGGAGCAGACGCCGGGGCGGGCTCGGTGCAGGCGGACAAGACGGACAGGATGGTCATGAGGAGTTCCTCTCCGACCATCAACCCAACCCATCCAGAGGCCGCTGAAACCCCTCCGCCATCTCACATCCCGCGCCTTGACTCGATCTATGGTGGCAACCTCTCGGGAAGCCCAGATCCACAGCGACGCCAGACCGCTCGTGGACGAGCTGGTAGATACCCTGACCGCTGGCGAAGACTGGCTCGCGGCGCTCGAAGCCCTGCAGGCCGCGCTGCCGGGGGCGACCTGGGCACCAGGCGAGTCGTTCACGAACGATCTCAGCCAGTTGAAGCTCACGATCCGAGGTGTGTGCGAGCTCCTGGAGGGCCAGCGCATCCAGCCGGACGAGGGCGCCGCGCTCCTGCAGGCCCTGCTCGAGGAACGCCCCGCGGTCCAGGACTTCTCTCTCCCAGAGGATCGCTACGAGACCGGGGACCTGCTGGGCATGGGTGGCATGGGCGAGGTCCGCGCCGTGCACGACCGCCGCCTCGGACGCACGGTCGCCATCAAGCGGCTGCTCGCTCCCTCGTCGAGTCGATCGACCGCTTCGTCCAGGAAGCCCGCATCACCGCACAGCTGGAACACCCCAATATCGTTCCGATCTACGACCTTCGCGTCGAGGACGGCACCCCCGTGCTGGCCATGCGCGAGGTCCGCGGAGTGAGCCTGAGATAGCTGCTGACCCGGGGAGAGGGTGGCGACCTGCAGGCCCGCCTCGAGGTCTTCAAGAAGGTCTGCGACGCCCTGGCCTACGCCCACAGCCGCGGGGTCGTGCACCGGGACCTCAAGGCCGACAACGTCATGGTCGGCGCCTTCGGCGAGGTGCAGGTCATGGACTGGGGCCTCGCCAAGCTGGTGGACGCGGAGGAGGGCCCGCTCCCCCAGGTCCGCGGCAGCCAGAGCTCGGCGGCGACCCGAATCGGCACCATCATCGGCACTCCACGCTCGATGGCACCAGAGCAGGCCCTGGGTCGAGCCGCCGACCGACGCTCCGACATCTGGGCCCTGGGGGGGCTGCTCTACGAGCTGCTCTGCGACAAGCGGCCCTTCGATGGCTCCATCGAAGAGGTCCTGGACGCGATCCGCGTCTACCGCTTCGACGGCGTGCCCGCGCTCCGAGCAGAGATCGTCGCCTGGGATATGGGCCTGCCGATCCAGAGCCTGCGGTACTCGGCCCTGTCCCGAGCGAGGCTGTGGCTGGGCCGTCACAGGAAGCAGGTCGTGCCCGCGACGGTGACCGCGGGCGTCGCCTTCGCGCTCCTGCTCGGAGGTGTCTTCCAGTACGCAAAGGACATGGCAGCGGCCCGGGACGAGGCCATGGCCGAACGAGACCGCGCGGTCCAGGCCGAGACAGAGGCCCTGCACCGCGTGCTGGACGCAGAGCTGGCCAGCGCGCGCGCGGCGCTCGCCAGTGACGCCTGGCTGGAGGCGCGGACCCGCTGGACCACTGCAGCCGCCCTGGCGAAGCAGCTCGGCGCGGACGGGCGCGAGGCGGCGCTCGGTCTGGCCCTGGCCGGGGACGACTGGCTGTTCTCGAGCGCGGACGAGCTCCTCTTCGGGGGCGCGGAGCGCACCCTCTGGCATCGAAGCAGCAAGCCCGTGGAGTCGGCCTGGCTCTCACCCGACGGCGACCGCGCGATCCTGGTTGGCTTCGAGCCAGAGGTCCCGATCATCGACCTGCAGACCGGCGAGGTCGTCTCCCTGGTGGCCTCTGGGCCCACGGCGGACGCTCGCTGGCTGTCGCCGCGGCACGTCGCCACCCTGGCCTATGACGGCGCCGTCCGGATCTGGGAGCTGCCCGAACACGCGATGGGCACCTCGAAGCTGGAGGGCGACCGCCCCATCGGGGGCTCCTTCGACTCCTCCGGCGAGCGCCTGTTGCTGTCGGGTTGGGCCGGCGACGTGTGGCTGGTCGAGGTGCGCACCGGAGAGGTCGTGGCCCGCCTCGAGGGGCCCCCAGACGGCGCCCGCGACGCCCAGTTCTCCCTCGACGGCCAGCGGGCCCTGCTCGCCGGTCGGGATGGGTCCGCCTGGGTCCTCGACCTGGCCTCTGGCGAGGTCCTCGACAAGCACCCCCTCGACGATCTGCTCTCCACGGTGGTGGAGACCGAGGCAGGCCTCCTGGCCACCGGCAGCTCCGGCCAGATCTTCCTGGGCGAGACCACCATCGATGCTCACGACGGGGTGATCTGGGAGCTCGAGCGGGACCCGACGACCGGCCGCTTCGTCACCACTGGCCGTCACCACGACGACGGGCGCCTCCGCCTGTGGGCTGCGGACGGCCAATCTCTGGCCGTGCTCGACCTGGACACGGCGGTCTACCGCGCTGCCATCACGCCAGAGCGCATGGCCGCTGGGGGACACGTCGGCCGGGTGGTCGTCGCCGACCACGAGGGCCAGGTGCTGCTGGACTTCCAAGCACACCAGGGACCGGCGATGGCGGTGGCGATGCACGGGGACCTGCTCGCGACCACCGGCTACGACCTCTCCCTCAACCTGTGGGACATCGAGACAGGGCACCCCCTGCTGGAGCTCGAGGCCTTCAGCGAGTCAGGGCTCGACCTGGAGTTCTCTCCCGACGGCCGCTGGTTGATGGCGGTGTCCGGGAGCGGGGAGCTGTTGCTCTTCAACCTGGAGCGCCACCGGTCCGCGGACTGATGCCCCTGGCCGAGCCCCCACCCTCGCGGCTATTAGATGAGCTGGCCCGGAGAGCTCATGCCGTTGTTCGTCCTGCTCGCCTGCACCTCCAACCCCGAGGAGCCGACCCCTGATCCCGTCGTCGACACCGGCGAGGCACCCACGGGACCCGCGTGGCCTCAGGGCGCCTGGGAGGAGGGCCCGCCAGAGGACCATGGCGTGGACACGGACGCCCTCGAGACCCTGCGCACCTACACCTTCGACAGCCGCCACAACACCCAGGCGCTGCTCGTCATCAAGGACGGCGTGCTCGTCGGCGAGTTCTACGAAGAGGGCTACGACGCCGACAGCGAGGTCACGAGCTGGTCAGTGGCCAAGAGCGTGGTCTCGGCGCTGGTCGGTGTGGGCATTCGCGAAGAGGTGCTCCACCTCGACGACCCTGTCGGGACCTACGTCTCCGACTGGTCAGAGGGGCCAAACGAGGCCATCACGATCCGCCACATGCTCGAGATGCGCTCCGGACTCGATCCGAACACCACCAACGAATACGGCGTCTACGGCGAGGAGCCCGACCAGCTGGCCTACAGCCTCGACCGGGTCCCCGTACGCGAACCCGGACTCCAGTTCAGCTACGTCAACGAGGACTCCATGGTGC
Organism: Myxococcota bacterium; assembly: GCA_036012755.1. Taxonomy (GTDB): domain Bacteria; phylum Myxococcota_A; class UBA796; order UBA796; family CAJQPC01; genus JAAESX01. Next base: position 9,934 of record DASCPX010000100.1, read on the forward strand.
TCGGCGAGGTCCTCGCCCAAGCATTCGATACAGACTTTCGCGATCTCGCCGAGGCCGAGATCTTCGGCCCCATCGGCTTGGAGGGGGCCTGGTGGACTGACGGAGAAGGCCACGCGCTGACCTACTGCTGCATCGACTCGACCGCCCGCGACCTCGCACGCTTCGGACTGCTGTATTCTCGCGGTGGCACCTGGGAAGAGACCCGATTGGTGCCAGAGGACTTCGTCTCCGAGAGCACCACCGGCATCAGCTACGGCGGCTACTACGGCCTCCACTGGTGGACCTTCGGCGAGATCTACACGGCCATCGGCTACCACGGTCAGTACATCTACGTGATGCCCGAAGAGGACCTCGTCGTCGTTCGCTTCGGCCTCTACGAGCGAGTGGGGGACGAGCGCGTGAGGACGGGCGACAACTGGCACGACACCTCGGACTACGGACCGCTGGACGGCGAACACCTCACCGAACTGGTGCTCGCGCTGGTGGACTGAGTCACCTCATCGCACACAGTCTTCTGGAGGCGCCCACACCGTCTCCCCCGCAGGGAAGGGAAGGACCGGCACCACCTCCAGGGTGTCTCGGCAGACTCGCAGGTTGGTGCGCTCTCCCAGAGGACCCGGCGGACTGTGTTCGGTGTCGTAGAGCGCCACGAAGCCGTGGGCCGACGCAACGAAGAAGACGGACTCGTCGCTGGAGAAGTTGACCTCGACAGCGGTGGAGTCCCCGTGGACCATGCTCTGCTCCAGCTCACCGGTGGCGGACCAGAAGGCGACGTGGCCGTCACCCCCCTGCCCAAAGACCCGTCCATCGGAGAGGATCTCCAGGTTGGTGACGGTGAAACCCGTGTCGGTCTGCCAGCGAGGCTCGAGCCCGGGGAGGTCCCACAGTCGCAGGTCCGTGCCAGAGGCCGTCGCCAGGACTCGCCCGTCGGATGAGGAAGCGAGCGCGTCCACCACGCCGCGATGTGCAGGCTTCAGGTGGACCTTCCAGTCGCTGGTGTCCACGACGCCGATCTGGCCATCCGACGCGCCCAGCGCGATCCAGCGCGTGCCAGCAGACGTGAGGCGCCACATCGGAGCGCCGACAGCCAGGTCCGAGCGCTCGCCGTCGAGCACGCGGAGGAACTCGTGCCCTCCCATCACCATGCTCACGATGTAGTCGGGGCCCATCAGCATGGTGCGCAGCCTTCCGCCCCCCGAGTCGAGCAGGACCTCCTGCCGTTCGCCGTCGAGGCTCCAGCGCGTGACGCCGTCGACCTGCTCCCCCTGCTCCCCCCGCATCGCCTTCAGCGCCGAGCCGTCCAGCTCCGCCGACATCTTCTTCGGCGAAGCTCCCTGGTCCGTGCGCGATGCCCCAGGTCGAGCTGTCCTGTTCGTCGAGCCGGCACCTCGGCTCGCCAGTGCGAGCGTCGATCAGCTCGGGCACCAGCTCCCCAGCCGACAACGCGTTGTCCGCGAGCCGTCGCTCCGCCGGCAGGAACTCGGACTGCTCCAGCGCCGCTCGCCAGAGCGCCATCGAGCGCAGCGGCCGCTCCTGCGAGGCCTGCAGATCCGCCTCCGAGATGAGGCTCCGGACCAGCGACCGCCTGGCCTCGAAGGCCGTCTGCTCCTGCTCCTGCCGCACCTGGACGAGCCCCAGCACCGACGCCACGGCGGTCGTGACCAGGAAGGTGGCCAGACCCAGCTGCAGCCCCCTCAGCCGCCGGCGCCGGCGGGCAGCCCAGGCCTCGGCCGTCTCGAGGAAGAGCCGCTGTCGCGCGCTCAGGGGAAGGTGCTCCCGCCACAACAGGGCCTGCTCCAGGCTCTCCGAGGACCACAACAGGCCCGGCTTGCGACCACGCTCGTCCCAGGCTCGCGCCGCCTCGTCCAGTCGGTCCAGGAAGCGGTGCTGCTCCTGCTGCTCGCCGAGCCAGGCCCGCAGGCGACTCCAGCGCTGGACGAGCAGGTCGTGGGCGAGGTTGGCCTGGCGCTGGCCGTCCTCGCGCGAGGCGGTCAGCAGGCGACCCGCGACCAGGGTGTCCAACACGCTGTCCGCTCCTGGCCCGACACGCTCCAGCAGCTCGTCCACCGCCTGGCGGCGACGGGTGCCCTCGCTGCTCACGAGAGCACACAGCAGCGCGCGGGCGAGAGGGACATCGTCGGCGTCGAGGCCCATGAGCCGATGTTCTCACCTTCAGAGGTCGGCGAGCTCCGCCCACAAGCTCTGCGCCAGGTGCGAGGCGCGTGGAGTCCGGCCCGAGTCGTTCACTCGGTCGAGGTCCGCCCCGGCTTCGACCAGGAGCCGCACGAGCCGGCCGAAGCGAGCTCGCCGGGGGGTGTTGATCTCCAGCCCACCGAAGTGCAGGGCCTTCCAGACCGGCCCGTTTCCCCATTTGTCCGGCGGGTCCGGCTCGGCACCGGCCTCGAGCAGGCGCTCGGCGAGCTCGATGTTGCCTCGCTCCGCGGCGAGGTGTAGCGCCGTCTGCTCGAAGCGCGCGCCGTCTCGTTCATTGGGGTCCGCGCCCGCGTCGAGCAGCCAGGCGCAGATGCGAAAGCTGCTGTCCTCGCGCATCGCGGCGTGGTGCAGCAGGGGGTAGCCAGCGGAGTCCCGACCCAGTCGGGGGCTGCCCTCGCGCAGGGCCGCTCGGATCTCCCGCAGTCCGCCGGTCTGAATCAGCCTGGTCCAGTTCACCGGGAGCCTATAGCCTGTGCTCGCGGCACCTCGGATCCTCAGATGCTCTCCATCTCGATGATGCTCGTCAGCGCTGCGGACGCCGCCACGTGGAGCGAAGTCGGCTGGTCCTCGTCCGGCGAAGCCCCGGATCTCGCCCGAGACTCCGAGACCGGGGACGTCCACCTCGCCTGGCTCGACGGCGGCTATGCCAACCACGCCGTCTTCCGAGCCGACGGCGAGCTGCTCGAGACCAACCGCGAGTCCGCGTGGTCCGGAGAGGGCAACGGCTGGACCTTCGGCCCCGGGGTCGCCGTGGGGCCCGAAAGCGATGTCTACCTCTCCTTCAAGACCGGCGAGGGGGGCTGGGTCTACTCCACGTGGCTGACCGTGCGCTCCTCTGGCTCCTGGAGCAGCCCCATCGCGCTGCAGCAGTCGGCCGAGCGCGGCTACGGAAGCCAGGTCGCCGCCGACGAGCTCGGGGCCACCGTCGTCGTCGAGCGCGCCGACGAGGTCCCCTACGGCGCCATGAGCCACTGGACGGTCCAGGGAGGCTCGCTGGTCGCCAGCGGAGACCTCACCGAGGCCCGGGTGGACGACCGCGTCGACGTCATCGCCGGGGCCCAGGCGGGGGATCGGCACGCCTTCGCCGGCTACCCCAACCCGGGGGGCCACATCTACTACGCCTGGTCCGGTGACGGAGGGCTGAGCTGGTCGGGCGGAGGGGCGATCGAGTCCGGCAGCTGCGGAGGCGGGCGCAACGGCCAACCAGACGCGGCGCTCGACGCAGAAGGGCGCGTCCACCTCGTCTACGGCTGCTCGGAAGACAGCGACGTCGGGGGTCCATCCGTCCGACACGCCATCATCTCGGGGCACACGGTCATCTCGGACTCGGTCCTGACCAGCGACCTGACCGAGTGGCACCTGTCCCTCGGCATCGCCCGGGTGGCCACTCGCGGGGACCACGTCGTCATCGCGTGGCTCACCCACGACTCCGGCGCGCTGTATGTCTCCCACTCCGAAGACGGAGGCGGATCCTGGCTGGACCCCGTCCAGATCGCGGGCCAGGGAGGCGACGCAGAGGGCCGCAACGCCCCCGCCATCGTGGCCACCGAGGGCGCTGTCTTCCTGGCCTGGAGCGACGGGAGCACCGTCCATCTCACGCGCGGCGAGATCCAGGAGGACGAGCCCGAAGAGGAACCCCACGACACCGACGACACCGACGACACCGCGTCCGATGGAGACAGCGGGGAACAAGGCGACGAGCACCCCGACCGACGACCCAGGGAGATCCCCGAAGAAGACGAGTCCACGGGCTGCAACACCCTTCCCGGTCCCCTCGGCCTCTGGCTCCTGGGCCTGGCGCTCTCGAGGAGGAGGCGCTGAGCTTCCCCGATTCACCTCCATCTGGCCGGTGAGCGGTATCGGCGACCCATGCTCACGCTGAAGCTCTCCTGCACTCCTGATTGCGACGACTGCTTCACCTGCGGGCCTGGGACCCACGAAGAAGACGGCGTCTGTATCCCCGACGAAGAGGCGGACGCCGACACGGACACCGATGTCGAGTGCGGCGTCGTGGCCTTCCGGCGGGCCTACGGCGACATCTGGACCATGGACGAGGACGGGAGCAACCAGACCCAGGTCACCGCCTCCGATGACCAGAAGAACTACCCCTCGATCTCTCCGGACTGCAGCCAGATCGCCTACAGCAACTACACGGCGCTGACCCTGAACGTCGTGGACATCGACGGCGGAAACGACACGATCATCCTCGACAGTGGCGTGCACTGGTTCCGCCCGGCCTGGTCTCCCGACGGCACGTCGCTGGCCTCCTCCAGCGAACTGGACGGCGAGCGGGCCATCTACACGATGAACATCGACGGGACCGGGCTGTCGAGAGTCACCGACGCCGCCTCGTTCGCCGGGGACCCCTGGTACTCACCGGATGGCATATCGCGCCGATCATGATGCTTGAGGGACATAGCCGCAGTGCCTGAACCAGGCCTCACAGTTCTTCGCTGTGATCTCTCGGAGGACAGTCCCGACGTCGGCCTCGAGGCGCTTGATGGTTCGCGGCGCCAGCGCGCGA
>DASCPX010000101.1:0-1040 GCA_036012755.1 Myxococcota bacterium
AGCTGAGATCGAAATCTTGAGCAAAAGTGGTATTTTGCTCAAGATCCGGGAAAAAAAAAGTTCCTCCTTTAAGTGAAATTTTTGTCAAAACGCGATTTTCGTTGTTTACAAAAAGCGCATGTCAATTTTCGTCAAACTAAAAAACACGTTTTGACAAAAATTTCACTTAAGTACTTAAGTGATCACTTAAGTGATTTGTTTAAGTGAAAGTATGGACCTAGGGCTTTCCAAAACCGTGTCGACCATGTTTCTGGGGTTCCTGGTTCATTTTTTACAATGTCATATATCAAAAAGGCCCAAAACACCTCCAAAACAGCGATTTTAATGGATTTTTAAGGAAATCACTTAATATCACTTAGTTAACTTAAGTGAATCACTTAATGGTTTTCATATTTCAAAAGTATGGCATCTCAGCTTTCAAACGCCGTGTGGACACTATTTTTCCGACGTCTGGTTAATTCTCTACACTTCGATGAAGTCTGACATCTCAAAATGCTATTTTTATACCATTTTATGCTATTTTTATACAGAAAATGGTAAGGAAAATACTGTAAAAATCGAGATTTCCTCAAAATTCATAAAATCGTTGAAAATCAACCAGGTAATATATGACAAAACGGTTTGGGGGGAGTTGAAAGGACACTTTGAGCTTCATCTCGCCCAAATATGGGACCCCAGAACCCCAAAAGTCAAACCCCCCCCATACATTTGGCCATATCATGGATTTTACCCATTTTTAGGGGTGTTTTTTACCAATGCCATCGATTTCCGGCCGAATTTCGGCCGAAAATATTTTTTTCGGAAAAAGTTCATGAAACTGATCAGAAAACATATATACCATTTTTAAATCGGACCGATACTTTTTTTTAAATCTTTGATTATGTACGCCTGGTCGCCTAAAGTCCTTCAACAAAATTTAACGTTCATATATGATATACTTGTTTTCACCCAAGCCATAAACGTTCGATCTACGTGCCTTTCACTGACAAATTCGAGGATTTTTTGGAAACTCAAATTTCCTTTACAAAAATAGTAGGAAA